>JAXGMN010000044.1:0-116169 GCA_040768665.1 Thermoguttaceae bacterium | reverse complement strand
ATGAACCTCGTTCACCTGCCGGATAAACCGGCAGGGGTCCGATTGATCGGGCTGTTGACTGCCGTGCTTGGCCTGTTGATCATGGATGCTGGTCTCATGCTCCATCTCGCGCCCCGCAGTCCTCGCCCGCCACTCGAACGAGGAGGCAGCCCGTGCGATGGTCGAACTTCGCCGCTCGGACGCTGATCCTTACCTTTGCAGCCCGCGGCTGATGGACTGAAGAAGGACGAAAACGAAATGCGGCAGTATCCGTACTTATGGCAAATGGCGTGCTTCGTCTTCGTCGTGCTGTTGTGCCAGGCCCGCGCCGACGCCGACGGGCCGCTTCTGCAAGACGATTTCTCGCGCGATCGCGGGCGATATGAATTCCGCGGCGAGCACGCCTGGCGCTTTGACGCGGGAACGCTGCGGGTGGGCGCCGAGCGATCCGACAGTTTCGCCGTCGCCAACGTGTCGAAACTGGAGCAGGGGCGGATCGAGGCGGACCTCTGCGTCGAGCGCCGGCTCTCCGGCGGGTATGTGACGGCGGGGTTGACGCTGTTCGCCGATGCCGAGAACCACTGGCGGTTGCTGCTGGTCGCGTCGCCCGAGGACCGTCCCTACTTCGAACTGATCGAGAGTCTCCGGGGGATCCACCAGGCCCAGACGGGAGCGATCAACCCGAGCATGCGACTCGCCGCCAGGCAGGAGGGCGAGTTGACCGGTTGGCAGTACGGCCGAACCTATCGGCTGTCGCTTTCGATCTCGCCGGAATCGATTGTGGGCGAGATTCGTGATCCCGAGTCGGGCCGATTCTGGCGGAACGCCTACTCGCTGGACTCCGGACGCGCCCTGCGATCCGGCCGGCCGGGGCTCGCCGCGAGCGGCGTTGGAGCGGCATTCGACGAATTGGCCGTGCACGGGCGTTTGCGCGCGGCCCTGGCGACGCCGGCTCTCGCGCGAGGTCCCGCCGGCAGTGTTGTGATCATTCCCGGAGAAGACGGCGGACTGGCCGAACACCTCAAGTGGCGGTTCGAGGATGCTCGGTTCGGGGCGACCGTGGTGCCTTGGGAAGAAGCGGCGCGGGCCCGTTTCGCGGCCGACGCGCCGGACCTGGTCGTGCTTGCGGACGCGCGCCGCCTTCCGGCGAGGGTGGCAGGTTCGATCGATGATTTCCTGCACGCGCGCGGCAAGGTGATCGCGGTCGGCGCGCCCGCCTTCGGGCACCTTCTCCTCGAGGGGCCGAGCGGATATGTCACCGCGGATCAGTTTGGCGAAGCGGTATACGCGGTTCTCGAGAAGCGGCCTTTGCCGCTGCAAGCCGACGGCTGGTCGCGAGCCAGTGACACACCGGACAGCCCCGGGTGCGTCCGGCGAGAGCCGGCGCCGAAGGAACCGGTCGCCAACGGAATTTCCCTTACCGACATGTGGAAGCTCTCGCTGAGCCTGGACGGCTGGGACAATTTTTTCCAGCCGCTTCCCGAGGGATTCGGCAAGGAGCAGCGCCTCCTGTGCTTTCTCGCCAGGGGCGACGCCGACACGCCGCAGATGTCGATCGAATGCGTCGAGCAGGATCATTCCCGCTGGATCGCGACGGTCGAGTTGTCCGGCGATTGGCGGGCGCACGTTTTGCAGCCGCGCGACTTCGTGTACTGGTACGACTCGCGCGCAACGGGCCGGGGCGGCCCCGGCGACCGCCTCGTGCCGGGCAAGGTGGCTCGCATTCACTTCGGCCTGTCGCGATCGCACACGCCCCGGTGCGAGCGCGGTCCGCATACCGTCTGGTTGGCCGATGTGGCGACGGCAGCCGAGGCCGAGTTTGCCGAACGCGAGATCACCGTGCCGGATATCGGCGGCATGTCGCCTTCCCACCAGATTTATCCGCTCGAGAACGTCATGCATTTGCGACCGGCCCATCCGCTGGCTGCCGATCCACTGCACGGTTTCGCGCGAGGTGGCGATATCCCGTTTTCCGAAGAGTGGTATTCGCCGGTCTGGCGGGAGAACGGAATCGGTTTCGGCCGGCATCGTCGATGGCGGTGGGTGCGGGTGTTGGACGCCTACGACCGGGCACAACGAAATCGCGGCTCGCTCGTCTGGATGGGCGTCGGAGAAAACGTTCTGCCGGGAGCGATCTGGGCGAATCTCGGATTGGCCGATCCGGCTGCGCTACTCGGCCCGGAACCGTCGGCTAAGAGCCTGTCCCAAAACCTCGCGAGAAGAAGGGGACAGGCACATTTTGCTCCGAAGACTCCGCAAAATGAGCCAGTCCCCGACGGTTTTGGGACAGGCTCTAAGGCGTTGAACCAATCGCTCATCGCCCTTGCTCACGCGATGACTCACGGATGCTTCTTGTTGGAAGGCGGCAGCCGCTCATTCTCCTATCACGCTGGAGAACCGGTGGAACTGGGGGCAATGGTCCTCAACGCGGGGCGCGAGAAAGCGTCGCTGCGGGTCGTGTGGAAGGTCGCCGACCGGACGAAGAACGTGGTCTTCGAGGAGTGGCTCCCGCTTGTCCTTCCGCCCGCGGAGCGGCGAGAGGTGCAGTGCCGCTGGACGCCGGCGTCGGAAAATGCCGGGGAGTTTCCCTACACGGTGACGGTCGAATTGCGGGAAGGCCCGGGGGGCGATACGCAAGGCGAACTGCTCGACCGGATCGAGCACAAGCTCGACCGGCTTTCGGACGAGCCGGCC
Organism: Thermoguttaceae bacterium; assembly: GCA_040768665.1. GTDB lineage: Bacteria > Planctomycetota > Planctomycetia > Pirellulales > Thermoguttaceae > JABWBD01. Next base: position 113,496 of record JAXGMN010000044.1, on the reverse strand, counting down.
CGGCTGGAGGATTTCGTCCGAGTAGAAGGCTCGCAATTCATCCTGGGCGGCAAGCCATGGTTCATGCTTGGAGTGAACTACCGGCCCACGAGCCAGGGCGGGCGCCCGACGCTCGACATGCTCCGGCCGGAGTGGTACGACCCGGAGATTATCGAACGCGATCTGGCGTGGCTCGAGTCGATCGGCGTGAACACGCTCAGCGCGATCTTCGCGCCCACGCCGGCCGATCCCAACGAGAAAGGCGCGTATCGGGACCTGCACGATTTTCTCCAGCGATGCCGGAACCACGGGATCAAGGTCTTTTACTTCCTGCCGTGGGCCGATCCGGTGTTGAACGCAGACGCTGAGGCGATCCAAAGGCATATTGAAGCGGCAGGGGTCAAGGACGACCCGGCGATCCTGGCGTGGGAACTTGCCTGGGAGCCGATCCATTCGCCGTTTTCCACGTCGCGGTCGCTGGCGATGTTCACGCGGGCGTGGAACGATTGGATCGTGGAGCGTTACGGCTCGCTCGCTCATGCCGAGCGGGATTGGGAGTTTGAGCTTCCGCGTGCGCCGCGCGGCGGCGAGGCCGCGGAGGGCGCGGCGTGGGCGGCGGTTCCCTCGGGCGCTCAGTTGCAGACCCACGGTCCCTGGGATCGTGTTTGCGCCGCTTTCCGCAGGTTCTACAGCGACCACGTCGGCCAGGCGTATGGCCGCGTCATTCGGCAATTGCGACGTTTCGATCCCAACCATCTCGTGACGTTTCGCTTTGGCGCGTGCGGAATTCCGGACGGCGCACGGTTCGCCCATGCCCACTCGGCAAGCGTGGCCAAGCACGTCAGCTTTCTATGCCCGGAAGGCTACAATCTTCAGACCGAAGGCTGGGGAAAGCCGACGCCCGCGGATGAAATCCGCAAAGGCGGCTTGGTAACGCTCTACTATCGGTTTCTGTCGCGTGAGAAGCCGGTCGTCTGGATGGAGTTCGGATACACGGTCAACGGTATCCACGGAGAGTGGAAGACGGGACGGGAGAAGATCGACCCGCAGCAGTTAGCGAACCAGCAGGCCGAGTACGAGAATTTCTACCGCATGTTTCTGGAATCGGGGGCGCGCGGGGCGGCCCCGTGGTGGCTGCCTGGAGGATTCCGGCTGGGAGAGGCGAGCGATTTCGGAATCCTCAACCCCGACGGGAGCGAACGGCCCGCGTGTGAAGTGGTTCGCCGGTCCCACCGGGAGTTTTCACGAATCGGGGATCTGGCATGGATGCCGCCGATGCCCGGCAAGGATCATGATTCGAATCGGCCGACCATCGCATTGAATTTCGACGCCCATTTCGCCGACGCCTGGCAGACCTACGCTCCCCGGTACCTCGCGGCCATCGAGGCCGGCACGTTGCCGTCCCTGAAGACCGCCGGCAGCGGCACGACTTCGGCCGATTGCCCTCTGGTGGCCGTCGGTGGCACGCCGCTTACGGGCCACAACCCACCGGCGCATCTGAACGCCGAATTCAACTCGGTGGAAGTCCGCACGTCTTCAGACGGACCGTGGCGGGAGATCCAGTCGGGTGAACTCGTGGAACTGGGACCGGGGGAAACGCTTCGCTGTCGGGCAAGCATTGGAAACATTGCCGAGGCGACGTGGCTTGCTCCGCGGCCCGGGCCGTCGATCGAACCGGGCAAGGTGTACCTTGAGTGCCGGGCCGGGGACAAGACCGTGCGCGTGCCGATCGCGGAGTCAACGCCCTACCTGGGCGACGCCGTAGTGCGGGAATTCGTCGTGCCGCAAGTCGCGAAAGGCGGTGAAATCGTATCGCTCCGCATGTTTGTATTGCGGAGCGGCGAGGGCGAAATGCTCGACATTGTGTTTGGCCAGAGCTCGTCTATTCGACTGTAGACGACGGCTGCCCCTGGTGGAGGTAACCGTTCACGCCCACGGAAGAGAGGGGGACAGGTCCATGTTTTCGGCCAACGTCTCTGTCGGCGAAATGCCTCGATTAGCCGAAAAATGGACCAGTCCCCGGCCGCCCCGTGAACGGTTACCTGGTGGGGCGTCAAGACGCAGAACGTTGGTGACGCACTAGCACCAAACGGTATTTTCGACTGGAAGTGTCCGTTTTGACACGGCACGGTTTTACAGAGGATGCCCGCGGCTTGTTCGCGGGAGGCTCACGCTTGCCGCTACAGGAACCTCTGCGCGTGCCTGGGCTGATAAAAACTTGATAAAAACGGGGACAGGCACCGCAACTAATAGCGGTTTAGCCAGAGCGACCACACAAGATGTTGCGGAGCCAGTCCCCGTTTTTATCAGCTCCCCGCGTGCCACCCCTTGGTTTCGCCCGCGGCGGCAAAGCCGCCGCGGGCGAAACCAAGGGGATAGCGGCGATCGTGGCGTATGTAGCAGAGAACGTAACCATCCCGCGGACAAGCCGCGGGCATTCACTTTCAGATGTCGCGAATGCCCGCGGACAAGCCGCGGGCATTCGGAAACCGGGGTTGGTTGTGGAGAAGGCTGCCGTCCCAGTCGCTCTTTTGAGATGCTGTTGTTGGCGACGTTGCGGGAGCTTACAATGCGTTCGGCAAGGCTGCTCCCCCTCGCAAAAGGATGGATCCTCGTGAACAAGCCATTTCTCCTGGCCGCGACCGCACTGCTGGCGCTTCCTTGTCTCTCCGGCCCCTCTTTTGGGCAGGTCTCTCGCGAAGCCGCCACCGTGGACACCGCGGCCCGCGTGCTTCAGGAAAATGTCTCAATTCCCGTGCGAGGAATTCCCCAGACGCTGCTTGCCAACGCCCAGGCCATCGCCATCGTGCCCGATGTCGTCAAGCTCGGGTTCGTGCTCGCCGGGCGGCGAGGTCATGGAATACTGGCCGTACGCAACCCCGACGGCTCCTGGAGTAACCCGGTGTTCATTACACTCACCGGAGGGAGCATCGGTTGGCAGGCTGGAGTCCAGTCGACCGACGTCATCCTTGTGTTCAAGAGTCGAAAGAGTGTCAACCACGTGCTCGCCGGACAATTCACGCTCGGGGCAGACGCGGGCGTGGCCGCGGGGCCCGTCGGACGGCAAGCTACCGCTGCGACCGATGTCGAACTCCGGGCGGAAATCTACTCCTACTCCCGCAGTCGAGGGCTGTTTGCCGGCGTCTCCCTCGACGGTTCGGTATTGGCGGTCGATTCCAACGCCAACGCCGCCTTCTACGGGATGCTGGGAATCGGGCCGTACGACATCCTGGCCGGCAACGCCGGGCACGTGCCGGCGAACGTTCTGGTCCTGAGAGAACTTCTCGCCCAGCACGCACCACCCGCCGCCGGGCCGATGGTTTGGGTCGACGAGAATTCGGCCGGCGGCCCGGCTCCAAGCTCCAGCCTTGAAGCCGCTCGCCAGCAGCTTGCTGCCGCGTGGCAGCAACTCAGCCTCCAGCTCGACGAAAGTTGGCGGGACTACCTGGCCCTGCCGCCGGAGGTGTTCGCCGCGAGCAGGTCGCCCAGCGAGGCCGCGGTTCGTGAGGCCCTCAACCGATTCGACACCGCGGCCGCGGACCCGCAGTATCAGGCGCTCGCCCGCATGCCGCAGTTCCAGGCCGCCCATCGTGCGTTGCGGGATTTTGCGGCCGCGGCTCGAGCGTCGATCCCGCCGCAGACTTCCAGCCGCCTGGCGCTGCCTCCCCCTCCGACCGGCGGCGCGCGGAGAAGCTACTGAGACTCCCGAATCGCCGAAAGCGGCCGATCTCGCCCCCTCCGCGGTAAACAATACCCCGCAGGCTTCGTGGTTTTTTTCGTCGTGCCCTTCCGGCCGGAACCTTTCGACTCCCGACGGGTTGAATAGATAGCCGAGTCGATCTCTGCACGCCTGCCTCAACGGTACTTTCCTCCCCGCTGCCCAAACCATGGGCCCCTCTGATGAACCGTGCGACTGTCCTCGAGATCCGGCCCGCAAGTCAGATCCCCTACAGACCGCATCTCACGGTTGCCCGGTTTGCTTGCCAGATCGCTTTGGCGATCATCTTGGGGGCGGCAGTTGTCGCAGCGGTATGGGCCCGCAGCCAGGCCGGCTCCGGCGGCCGGCTCTTTCGGGCCTGGCTCTCGGTGGACCGCGAAGACGCGGACTCAGTCCTCTACCTGCCACGAGCTGTCATATCGCGCGCCGAGTACGAATCCTGCGACGAAGCCGAAAACGCTCCGCCGACGGAACTCGTCGAGCGCAGTCCGACCATTCCTGAAGAACTCCGTCGCAGTCTGCCGGCCGGATCGGTTTACGAGGTCTCGATTAAGAGCGGTTTCGCGGCTCGTCTTCCCGACAAGAAGTATGGTGTTCAACGGCATTGGAACGTGGCCTATGCGTGCGAGATTCGGTTCGAGCGCACGATCGAGAGCAACGATGGCAACCTGATCATCGAACGCCGGCGCTACCGCGATGTGTGCGAGACCAAGCTTCTGACGCCCGCCGGGCCGCTGCGGGTCGACCCGGGCCCGCCGGGCCGTCCCCTTCTCGATCGCCTGCCGCGGCCATCGCCGGAGGAAGGCACCGCCGTCATCCCGGCGAGGTTGTTCGCCACGACCGTGCTGGCCGAAGGGACCGAGGCGGTGGCTTCTCATCCAAGGAGCCGTGCCTTCGTTTCCCATGGCCCGCTGCACAACCGCGAAGTGCGCCTCCATATCCGAAACGGTCTCGGGGTCGAGAAGGTAGAAGCCATCGGCTGGCAGTTGTCCCTGGAGGAAACCGGGACCTACATCCTGTTTTCGACACCGCTGATCGCCGACGAATACCTTCGCCCGTTCGCCTCGATGGCCGAGACCGGTTCCGTGCTGGCTCGCGACGCCTTCGGCTGGCTCCCCTCCAACCTCATCCGCTTCAGCAAGCACCGGGCCAGTGTCCTGGCCTCAGGCGAATCGGCGGAAGGCGGACAAGACGCGATCCTTCAGTTGAGCTGCGATTTGTGGGGCATGGGCCGCCGCACTCCCGAGTCGCCCGCCGAAGGGGATCTCGTCGGTACCGTCCGGTATTGCACGGCGGATCGCTACGTCAAGTCGGCTCGGGTGAAATGGCAAATGGACGATCGGCTGAACTTCATGTCGATGGAAGATTTGCTGTTTGAGAACGAATATCGATCGCCTCCCGTGGCAGAGGCCGTCTACGAATGCCGGCGGCGCCCGGCGCTCTAAGCAAAGAAATAAGTGTCAGGAACCATTTGTGCGAAGCACCCGGAGGGCCGGTTCACGGCAAATGGTTGCTGACACTAATTTCTCGAGCAACCTTGATTTCATCGCTGTCGGAACAGAGAAATCGTCGGAGCACGTTTCGTGTGGGATATCGTCGTCGGGATCGGTGTGCTGGTTGCGGAAACGGCGGGGATGCTGTGGGCGGGCCGCTGGGCGGCCCGTCGGCTGCCGCGTTGGGCAAGCGACGCGATGGCGGCCGCTGCCGTGGTGCTCCTGTTGGTCTTCGCGTTGTTCGTCTATGGCAAACTCTTCCTGGCCCGATATCTTCCCTGGTCGAACGTCTTGATTGTCGGCAACGGTTTCCCTCTGCTGGCATCATTTGCCGTGGGGATCGTCGCCGCCACGGCAGCAATTCCACGCTGGCGGCGGGCGTCCTTCGGACTCCTCCTCATGGGGCTTGCTTGGTGTTCCGTCTTTGCGTGGGTGGTCAATCCCCGCCCGCTGATCGCTGCGCCGCGGCACGTGTACGGCTTCTGCGCTCAGACCTCGGCGAGTTCCTGCAGCGCATGCTGTGCGGCTGCCCTCCTGCGAGAATACGAAATTCGGAGCAGTGAGGCGGAAATGGTCCGGCTGTGTCTGACCACGACGGCGGGCACTCCCGAACTCGGCCTTTACCGCGGCCTCAGCCTCAAAGCCCGCCAGGCCGGCCATACGGTCGACGTCTTTCGCGGCACCATGGACGAGCTCCGCCGGCCATCCAACTGGCCGATTCTTCTGTTGGTGAGCATGCAAGCCTCAAACCGCTCGGAATTTCGCCCGTGGTGGCACCCGGGCCGGGCCGAGGATCACGCCATCGTCTTGTACGGATTCCGAGACGACGGCAAAATAGACGTTGGCGACCCGATCGCCGGCCGGACGACCATTACCGAGGAAGAACTCGCCGGGAGGTGGCGCGGGCTTGGGCTTCGTCTCCGCCCCGCGTCCGCAAAGTGAGAGTGCTGAAAAGAAGGGACTGTCAGGAAGAAGCCCGTTGCCTTGTGACTGAACCCACCCGCGAACAACTCGAGACCTGGGACCGCACGATCGTCTGGCACTCCTTCACGCAAATGGCGGAGTACGAACCGCTGATCCTCGAGCGCGCAGAAGGGTGCACACTGGTCGATATCGACGGCCGCGAGTACCTGGACGGCGTGAGTAGCCTTTGGTGCAACGTGCATGGCCATCGCCACCCGCGGCTCGACCAGGCGATCCGCCAGCAGCTCGACCGCGTCGCCCACGTCACGTCCCTCGGAGCTTCCAACCCGACCACGATCAAGCTGGCCAAACGGCTCGTCGACCTCGCACCCGCGGGCCTGGCCCATGTCTTCTTCTCCGACGACGGTGCCACGTCCGTCGAGGTCGCCGTCAAAATGGCGCTGCAATACTGGCGTCAGCGGCCTGACCCGCGGCCCGAGAAGACGTGCTACGTAGCGCTCGCCAATGCCTATCACGGCGATACGATCGGGAGCGTAAGCGTCGGCGGCGTTGCCCGTTTCCATGCGATGTTCGAACCGCTTCTGTTCGAGACGCTCAGGGTTCCCTCGCCCGATACCTATCGCCTCCCGGCCGGCGTGACGCCGGATCGCGCGATCGGCTACTACTTGGATCAGGTCGAGCGGGTCCTCTCCGAGCACCACCCCCGGATCGCCGCCCTGGTCGTCGAGCCACTCGTGCAGGCGGCGGCCGGCATGATCGTCCACCCTCGCGGTTATCTCGCGGGCCTGCGGGATCTCACACGGCGATACGACGTGCTCCTGATCGCCGACGAAGTGGCCGTCGGCATGGGCCGCACGGGCAAGATGTTCGCCTGCGAGCACGAGGAGGTCGCCCCCGACTTTCTTTGCCTGGCGAAGGGGCTTACCGGCGGCTACCTGCCGATGGCCGCCACGCTGACTACCGATGAAATCTGGCTGGCGTTCCTCGGCGACTATGCCGAGTCGAAGGCGTTCTTCCACGGCCACACCTATGGGGGCAACCCGCTCGGTGCGGCAGTCGCGCTCGCCACCCTGGACGTCTTCGACCAGGAACAGACCCTGGCGAAGCTCGAACCGAAGATCGCGCGGCTGTCCGAGCATCTGGCCCGCATGGCAAGCCTGCCGCACGTGGGCGACGTCCGGCAATGCGGCCTGATCGGGGCCGTCGAGCTCGTTCGCGATCTCCCAACCAAAGAACCGTACCCCTGGGACGAAAAGCGAGGAATCCGCGCCTGCGACCATGCAAGACGCCGGGGCGTGCTGCTACGCCCTTTGGGCAACGTGCTGGTGATCATGCCGCCGCTGGCCGTTTCCCTCGACCAGCTCGACCGGATCTGTGAAGCCGTGGAAGGCGGAATTCGCACCGCGACAATCGACTGAGAGCCTGTCCCAAAACCGTCGGGGACTGGCTCATTTGCGGAGTCTTCGGAGCAAAATGTGCCTGTCCCCTCCTCGGGAGTTTCTGGGACAGGCTCTGACAAGCGATCCGGAAACGGGGAGCGGCTTTGGTCAGTCCAACCCGGCAAGGATGTTCTCGCGCTCGTCCCACGCCTTTTCCATCGCATCCGCCTGGTGATGCAGGTTCGGAAGTGCCGCGGTGATCCGGCTTGGCTCGCCGGGGAGCTTTTCCACCGATTCGGCCAGCAGTTCCACCTGCTCCATCAGGTTCACGTCGAAGTCGTACACCCGATCGAGCAGATCTTCATTGACCTGAACAAGATCGAAAAAACCGCTGTAGCCCTGCATGGCTCCCCGGATGCGCGCGATGAGCTTGTCCAGCCGCCCCCGCAGCCGATCCACCTGCGGAAGGACTTCGATTTGGCCGGCGTCGGCCAGCGGTCGCGTGAGGTGGTCCAGCGAACGCTTTGCTCGCTCCAGTCGTTCGGCGAGCCACCGCCGCTGCAATTCGTCGCTTTCCCGGCGGTACTCTTTTTCCAGGTAGCCGCGGAAGCCGGGGATCGTGCGAAGCATCGTTTCCAGCGGATTACGGTCTTCGGCATGCTGGCTGGGATCGATAGACATGAAGGTGCTTCCTGTTTGCGATGACTCGGATTGACTCGTGGTTCAGCACGATGCACCTATCATATCGCCACCCGCGCAAAAGGGGCAGTCATCGGCTAGCGACCCGCCCACCCCCCCAAGACCAATGCCGGTTCACCCGACAGGTGAAGGGGGTTCGCTCTCGCTGACCCACCCCCACCCTGCAAACCCCCGGCCGGTTTGCCTGGTAGACCAACGAGGTTCGCCACCTAGACTCGGCAAAAGTCTCGATATCCAAAGAATTTGCTGTCCGACCATCTCTCCGTCAGCCGACTCATCTTGGCGGCGGGTCGACGGTTTTGCTATAGTCCCGCTCCTGTCCTTGGGGGTTTCTCTGCCTACTCAGTTCCTGCGAGGCTGTCGCAACGGATGGATACCTCCCCGAGCCTGAAGCTGACGATTTTTTTGGCCATGTTCGTCCTGGGAAGCCTCACCGGCTGCAGCGAGACGTTCATGATCGGCGACCGCACGATCTGGCCGCCCGCCGATCAGGTCAGCGATACGTTTTCCGGCGTCACCCCCCCCTATGAGCGAGTCAAGCGGCTTCGGGACCTCGCCGATAGCGCTTCTCGCATGCCACCCGATCAGAAGCAGCAGACATCCTCGGAGCTCGCCGATCAATACCGGCAGGAGGCCGACCCTCTGATCCGCTTGGAAATGCTCTGCACCCTGGGTCGATTCCGGACGGAGCCGGCTGCCGCGGTCCTGCGAACCGCGGTCAACGACGTCGATCCCGAGATTCGTGTCGTCGCGTGCAGAATCTGGGGAGACTGGGGCGGACCGGATGCAGCCAGGGTCTTGACGGAGACATTCAAACGCGACAGCGACGGCGATGTCCGCCTCGCGGCCGCACGCGCCCTCGGCAAGACCGGCGACGCTGCTGCCGTCGCATCGCTGGGCGAGGCGTTGGACGACCCCGATCCGGCGATGCAGGTCCGCGCGGTTCAGTCCCTCCGCCAAGTCACCGGAAGAGACTTGGGCGACGACGTGGACCGATGGCGCCAGTACGTCAAGGGCGAGACCCCCGCGCCGGAGAAACCGGTTTCGATCGCCGACCGCGTCCGCGGCATGTTTTAGAGGCGTTAGCCAGGCGCCAAGTCTGCCGAATCGCGATTCCGCACGGCCTGGGCGAATTCCTTCCGCAGCCGGACGGTGGACTGAAATTCCTCCACAGCTCTGTGGCTGTAGTGCGTGAAGTAGTCGTCCGACGCCGGAAGATTCCACGGTTCCAGCGCCGCCGCGAAGCAGGAGTGGGGAATCGCTCGGGCAGCGGTGGTCAGCGTTGCGATCCAGTCGGCCGCCGACTGGCGGTCGGCTCGCGATGCGGCGGCCACCATCCCGCGGACTCGCCGGAGATAAGCTCGGCCCAACGCCTCACTCCATGGCCGCGGCAGCGACGCGACAATCCCGCCCATCGCCACCGACTCGCTGGCGGGCATCCGGTCGAAGAGCTTCGCAATGCGGATCTCGGCCGACTCCGGCGTCATCTTCGCGAGCAGTTCGGTGAACGTCCGCTGCGGGAACTGCGACTGGGTGCCGCGTTTCCGCTTGGGCTGCCACTCGTACCAGAAATCCCAGAGCGCCTCGACCCAGGATGCATCGTCGAACCGCAGGGCGGCGACCGACCAGGCGTCGATCAGCGTGAAAGCAAAATCGTCCGCCGTGGCGGCCGCGATCAGTCTGCCGGGCGGTGCGCTAAAGCGATTCACCCAGTGCGACGGCCGGACGAGCGCCACGACCTGCGACATCCAGTACGCCCGCTCGCCCACGCCTTGCGGCGGTTTAGGTTCGATTCCGTCTCGCTGCCACTCCTTTTCACATTGCGCCGGCGGGGTGATTGCCAGCTTGCCAACGTCATCGGTACCGCCGATCGCGGCGCTGACGGCTGCCGCCAGGCGTCCGCGAGGCGCAGGCGGTTCGTAGTCGAGCATCACATCGGCCCGGGCGCGCATCCGCTCGGCCAGGGCCGAACCGCCGATCTTCGCCAGGAGTTCCGCGGCCAGGGTCCGCACACGCTTGCTGCGATCCGCCAGGGCATCTTCCAGGAAGGATTCATCCGCCTGCGACAGACCGGCGGTCAGCGCTTCGAGCAGATCGATGCGGTGGTCTGCCTTCTCTTGCGACCAGACCTCTTCGAGCCATTGCCGCGCGCGGTCGGCGTCGCGGCGGCGGACCTGGCGAAGCACGGCCGCGCGCTCGCCGAGCGTTCCCTCCTGCCAGAGCCGCTCCGACTCGGGCGGGAGGGCCTCGTCGGCCTCGGTTTCCGGCACGACGGTCTCGGCCGCCCACAGCCAGGATTCACGGAAACGGCCGAGCCAGCGGCCGCGCTGGCCGAGCACCGGTCGCAAGGCCGCTCGGACTTCATGTTTTCGCTGATCGAGAAAGTCGGGCAGCAAGTCGAACGGCAACCGCAGACCGCCGGCGGCCAGGCGGCCACAGGCGTCGACCAGCAGCGTCTCGTCGTTGCGCGCAAGCACGTCGCGGAGCAACAAGGCCGCGCGCGCCGAGCACGGCGGCAGGTCTTCCGCATGCGCGGGCGGCAGGGGCTCGGCGGAAGATGGCGTATAGCCGGCCGTCTGATAGATGCTCCACGCTCCGGCCCGCAGCAGCAGGGCTTGTTCCGCCTCGGCCCCGCTATGCGGAGCGAGAACCCGGTCGGGCGGCTGGTCCGACAGCGGCGGTGCGGGCTGTCTTGCCGTACCCACGAGCGCGACTTTGAGCAGTTCTTCCACGGCGGCTCTCCGTTCAGCCAGGCGAGTCCAAGAGGTAGTACCGGCCGTCGACCGCGACCCCCAGCGGCAGCAGTTCTTCGCCGTTCCACTCGCCCGCCAGATCGACCCCGGCGCCGCCGGAGAGGGCCAGCAGTCTCCAGTGTTCGCGGCGGGCCAACGGCAGCGCCGCACCCCGAACGTCGCGAATTTGCCAGGCCGCCGGGTCGCCGGGGACGGGAACGACGTCGCGCAGGACGCAGAGGATCCGATCCAGCCAGACATGCTCGGCCAGCGCACCGGCTGCCGCGTCGAGGAATTCGTCGATGGACACGGCTCCGGGCAGCCTGCCGGCCACTCGCGATGCCTCGCCGCGCCGCGATAAGAGCTTTGCGCGCTGCGGAAATGCACTCGGCCAGTAGACCAGTTCCGCTTCGACGACAACTCCGGGAACGATCGGCTCGGGAAAGGGCTGCCCGGCAGCAGAGAACTGCAGCACGACGGCGGTCCGCGCGCTGGACTGTCCGAGAAGCCAACTTCGCTGCACGCGGATCCGCTCCTCGTCCTCCACCCGTTGGCCGAGAATGAACCAGCGATCGGTGACCTTCTCGCCCTGCGCGACGACTTCGTCTTGGTGCAGCGTCCAACCGACCATCTGCCGCAGATCGGCCTGAACAGGCGGGCTCAGTCGGTCCAGTCGCCGATAGGCATGGGTGAGCAGCGCGAGGCGACCCAATTCGCCGAGCATCTTCTGCGGCCATCTCGTGGACGCGCCGGGCAGTTCTCCCAGTTTTCGAAGCCGGGCCGCCAGGGCCGGAGCCTGCGAATCGACGAGCCGCCGCGCCGGCTCTTCCCAAAAGGAAGGCGGCTGATGCTCCAGCCCGGCCAGTCCGTTGCGGACGATGTCCGCCAGCCAGAGGTCCAGCCGATCGAGGCCGTGCAACACGCGGTTCTGCCGCTGCTCGGCGCGCCTGGCCTGAGCCGCTGCATCGACCGGCTTGGCGGCCGGCTGGGCCTGTTTCTCTTCCCGGTTCCGGGCACGCGCCTCGCGCTGTGCGAGCCACTCGACGATCCATTGCGGCGGGTCGGACCGCGGCACGGCTGCCGGCGAATTCACGCTCAGAAGAAGCAGCCCGAGCACGTGTTTGCAGGGCAGCTTGCGGCTTGGGCAGGTGCAGCGGTAGCCGAAATCCGCCCGGTCGACGCGGACCTGATACCTGGCACTGCCAAGGCACTCGCCCCAGAGGGCCCGCTGGTCTTGTCCGGTATTCCGCCAGGGCGCGGGGCTTGCGAGCTTCTTGCCTGCCGCCGCCGATTTCTCGTCGGGAGCCAGCGCCAGAATTTGATCGACCGTCCAGTCCATGGCCAGGCAATCCGTTGGGGAGTTGCGTCTATCCGGAAACGGGGACAGGCACTCGACAACTCGTATGAACTCTGTCTTCGAGGTACAACATCCGGAAGCCAATCCAAGTTTCCGGATAAGCTCCCAATGGCCTTCCGCGATTCAAGGAGTCGGCAACCCGGATCAAGCGGGAATTCCCACTGCTTGTGATTGTGGTGGATCGTGTAAAGTGGAGGACCGGTCCAATCACAGGCAGTGCCACACTGCTTGTGATTGTGGTGGATCGTGCATAGTGGAGGACCCGTCCAATCACAGGCAGTGCCACACACCCGCGGCCGCCCCGAACCAACGCCAGAGACGCTGTCGGACCTCCGTAGTATTCGGTGCGGCGAGCCGTTTGTCAAGCTGCGTACCGCCCGATCACGGCGATGATTGCAAGAACCAACTCCAGCCGGCAAAAGACGAAGACGGCATCGATGAAAAGATGCCTGCGGCTATTTCAAGGCGACTGTTCCTGCTCGGCGTTCCACTTCTTCAGTTTTCGCTGCAGGGTTCGCACGGAGATGCCCAGTGCTTGGGCTGCGGCGGTGCGGTTGCCGCCATGCTGTTCAAGGGTTTCCACCATGGCGATCCGCTCGAGTTCCGCAAGCCGCTTTTCCTGGTGGATCGGCAGGGGGTCGGCAATGCGGCGGCCCTGGACTGCAGGAAGTGCTTCCGGACCCATTCGCTGCGACCGCGACAGCTTCGCGATGGCCCTCACGCAATCTCGAAGCTGGCGAATGTTGCCCGGCCAGTGGTAGTCTTCCAGCAGGCGCATCAGTTCCGGCGCGGGCTCGATGCCGGGAGCAGCCTCCTCGCCGCCGATCTCGCCGAGGAACCGCCGAACCATTGCCGGGATATCGCTGCGCCGGTGCCGGAGCGGCGGGACGTGGATCGGAACGACGGCGAGCGCGTAATACAGGTCCGCACGAAAGCGGTTCTGAAAAACCAGCTCCTCAAGATCGCGCGTCGTCGACGCGATGAGCCGGACGTCGATCGATTCTTCGCGATTGCTGCCCAGGGGCGACGTCCGATGTCTCTCCAGTGCCCGGGCCAGCCTGGCCTGAGCGGTCCGCGAAAGATAGCTGATCTCTTCCACGAAAAGAGTCCCGCCCTCGGCGGCCGACAGCTCACCGGCTCGATTGGCGGCGCTGCCGTTAGTGCCCACTTCGGTGCCAAACACGCGGGCCGCGACAGCGGATGACGCCATGGTGGCCACATTGACGCTGACGAACGGTCCTGACCGGCGAGGACTATCGGTGTGGATTTTTCGGGCAATCACTCCCTTCCCGGTCCCTTTCTCGCCGATGAGCAGCACCGGGGCGTTGCTTTCCGCGGCGCGCCCGAGCCGGTAAACAACACGCTTCATCGCCTTGGACCCGGCGACCAGGTGCGGCAGGGCTGTCTCGTCGAGGTCCGCGCGCGCCGGATCCATCCAGTCTGCCCGGTCCGATGCATCAAGCATACGCCAGATTGTCGCACGGAGTTGGTCGTCGGCGATCGGCTCGACCAGGCACTCCACCGCCGGCCAATCGCAGATGCCGGCGGCCTCGCGGACCTCTTCGTGCGACGCGATCAGCAATACCGGCGTGGGATTCTCGCGCCGGCCGATTCTCGCGAGCGGCTCAGACAGTTCCGGGTCCCAGGAGTCGACCTGGAGGAGAATCATTCCAGCCGTCGCGGCAAAATGCTCGACATCGCCCAGATCGTCGCATGCAGTGCAACAAAAGCCGGCGGCTCGCAACTGGTCGACCATCGCTTCCCGTTCGCCCCAGCGATCGGCAGCGACCAGAATGGTCGGTTGAGCAGCCATGCATTTATTCCTTATACTTCCGGCGCGGCGAAGACTCTCTTGCTACAGCCGCCAACGCCGCCGCTCGGCGTTCGACACCCGCCGACGGTCAATTCATAAAGCGCAAGTGCAAATGCCATGCCGCGGAGGCCACTCTGCGGGGCAAGGGCTGGGCCCGCTTCACTTCGCCACCGGGGTATCGAGATACCGTACCGGATTCTGACGGATTCCCATGCGGACCCGGCCGCCAGGCGAGGCAGAGCCCTTCGATTTTTTTACCTGAAGGGAGTCTGGCCCCACGTGGACGACCCGCCGTAGGCGTGTCACAAAGTCCGGAAGACAGGCAGGTTGTCGCACCACATTTCACTCGCACCCCCGTCATGGGCATATACGTTCCGTGCGAAATCTCGGCTGTGACAGGTTCGGGATTCGGAAGCCCCCTGCCAGGCGCGAGTCGGCAAGTCGAGAAGCGAGCTCTCGCTGGGGCGTCGACAAATATACGGCCCGATCTTTCGGCTTTGGTCCACGCTTTGCGGTAGGTGCCAAGCAAGGAGGGCACCGAGGGATGGATTTCCTATCGTCCAGTTCCCTCGGTCCTTAATTGGCCGCCGAGACAAGGGGGGCAGGCTCCGCAAGGCGTGGTAGTTCCCAAAGCGATGCCTGTGCCCTTTTTCAGCAGTCTCGTTGAAACCGCTGGGTGCGCGAGGTTCAGCATGTTGAAGATCACCAACAACGCCATCAAACGACTTTCTGCAACCCTTCGGGAAGTCGCGGAGACGCCTTCGGATTGCTTAAGGATCGTGGTCACGGACGACGGCCCGGAACTCATCGTCGACCAGGAACGGCCCGATGACCACACCCTCGAGCGAAACGAAAGGCTGCTTCTGGTAATCGACGCCGAGACGCTGGAATTCTTCGACGGGCGGGTGCTCGAGGTCGACGAGGCCACATCGCTGCTGGTTCTGAGTTAAGCAACGTTCGAGAAAAAAGTGTCAGGAACCATTTGTGCGAAGCACCCGAAGGGCCGGTTTCCGGCAAATGGTTCCTGACACTTATTTCTCGAAAACGTTGAAGAATGGCTCATTTTGAGGAGCCGGTGACTGGCTCATTCTGTGGGGTTTTGGGAGCAAAATGTGCCTGTGTTCTGACCCGATTCTCTCGTGACGCGAGGCGCCTCTCCCCGTTTTGTCAGGGCCTCTACGGATTGCTCGGCAGCTTGACAAAGCTCCCCCGACAGGATAAACCAGCGTCCATGCCGCTGAATTGAGGAAGATTCGGCCAACGACGCAAGCGGGAGAGGCATTGCTGTGAGCGATACAAAACCAGTGCGGTGGGGGGTGATCGGGTTGGGATGGTTCGGGGAGATCCACGTCGACACCCTGGCGGGTATGCCGGCCGTGGAAGTTGCGGCCGTGTGCACCCGGCGGCCGGATCGTCTGGCGGATGTCGCAGATCGCTATCGGGTGCCCGCCCGGTACACCGACTATCGCGAACTACTCGCCGATCCTTCGGTCGACGCGGTGAGCATTACCACGCATGTCTACGATCACCGCGAGGTTGCCGTTGCCGCCTTGCAGGCCGGCAAGCATGTTTTCCTCGAAAAGCCGATGGCTCCCGCGAAGGAGGACTGCGACGCGATCATCGAGGCCGCACGGAGCAGCCGCGGGTCGTTCATGGTCGGGCACATCTGCC
Source organism: Thermoguttaceae bacterium (assembly GCA_040768665.1). Taxonomy (GTDB): domain Bacteria; phylum Planctomycetota; class Planctomycetia; order Pirellulales; family Thermoguttaceae; genus JABWBD01. The sequence continues at coordinate 97,731 of JAXGMN010000044.1, read as the reverse complement.
GTTTCGATCCTCGGGTCGCCCTGGCCAAGGAGGCAATCGATCAGGGACGGGTCGGAAAGATCTTCTCGATGCATGCGCGTCGCAATCTGTCGGCCGCCATCGGCAAGGCCAATCTCGACAAGATCTCCGCGTTGATGGGCGACGGCATCCACGACGCGGACCTCATGCTCTGGTTCGCCCGGGCGAAGCCGGTGAGCGTCTACTGCCAGGAGGTTCATCCGGGCCCCTGCAAGTATCCCGACGCGGCTTGGGCGATGATCCGCCTGGACAGCGGCGCCGTGATGGTCGTCGAATCGATCTGGCACCTCCCGGACACGACGCCCTACCAGATCGACGCCCGCATGGAGATCATCGGCACCGAAGGGGCGATTTACGTTAACTGCGGCGAGGCCGGCCTGACGATCCACGACCAGGCGGGCATCAAGATGCCCGACACGATGTATTGGCCGACCGTATGCGGCCAACGGTTCGGAATTCTCCGTTCGGAACTCCGCTACTTCACCGATTGTGTCGCCGCCGGACGAAAGCCCGACCGCATCACCCCCGAGGAATCCAGGCTCGTCGTCCAATTGATCAACGCCGCCGAGGAATCGTCGAAAACGGGGAAGGTTGTGGAATTGGAATAGTTAGTGGTTAGTGGTTAGTGGTTAGTGGTTAGTGGTTAGTGGTTAGTGGTTAGTGGTTAGTGGTTAGTGGTTAGTGGTTAGTGGTTAGTGGTTAGTGGTTAGTGGTTAGTGGTTAGTGGTTAGTGGTTAGTGGTTAGTGGTTAGTGGTTAGTGGTTAGTGGTTAGTGGTTAGTAGCCATCGACTTAAACAATGACCAATGACCAACGACGACTGATAACTGATAACTTATATAGAGGAGTAGCCGGCATGCCGGACATCAAGCGAGTCATGGTCACGGGAGCCAGTGGCAAAGTGGGCGGCCCCATGTGTGAAGCGCTTCTGGCCGAGGGATATCACGTCATCGCGGCCGACCGCCGTCTGCCGGTGGGGGTCGACGGGGTCGAAGAGGTCCAGCTCGACGTCGCCGACGATGCGGCGGTTGAAGAGGTGGTATCGCGGAGCGACGCGGTGATCCACCTGGCGTCGTGCAAGGAGGACCGCGAGGCGGTGATCAATGTCAGCGCCCGGGGAACGTTCAACCTGCTGGACGCCGCGATGCGGACCAAGGCGCCCAAGCGCGTCATCCTCGCGAGCGGCGACGCGGTCAACGGCATCTACTTCAACGACCAGCCGGTCCCGATCACCGAATCGATCCCCATGGTGGCCTATCCCGGCTACTATGCGTTCTCCAAGGTCGTCGAGGAGACGATGTTCCAGCAGTACTACTATCAGGCCGGCGTGCCTGCGGTGGTTCTGCGGATGTCATGGATCCAGGCGGAGGACGATATCCTTACCCACCTGACGGTTGCCGGCGAGGGGTTCGGTGTGCCGGTCTGGTCCGAACTGATGAACGACCAACAGCGAGCCAGATTTGCCGAAGGCGGCGACGCGGTCGTGGCCCTGCGTCACCCGGACGGCAGCCCGATGCGCCGCCACATCGTGGCGGTGGAAGACTGCGTGCAGGCGTTTCTTCTTGCGTTGAAGCGAGAAGGGATCGAGGGCGAAACCTTCATGATCGCCATGAACGATCCGTTCAACTACGTCGACGCCGCCAGGTACGCCGCCGATCGGCTCGGAATCGAGACGCTTGATCTGATCGACCCTGTCGGAAAGGACTTCTGCGTCGATACGACGAAAGCTCGCTACCTGCTCGGCTATCAGCCGAAGTACGACATCGACAGCCTGATCGACAAGGCTGTGGAGTTCCGCCGTTCGGGGGCGAAGCGCCGCTCGCGATCGGGTTTCAAAGGATAGGAGGACAGCGATGAGCGACTTCAGCGGAAAGGTGATCCTCGTTACCGGCGGCACCTCCGGCATTGGCGAGTCATGCACGGAGTTATTCGCCCGATCGGGCGCCAAGGTCGTTGCCGCATCGATCCAGGCCGAGGAAGGCGCGGCCCTGGCCAAACGGTTGACCGACGAAGGCCACACCTGCGTTTTCCAGCATTGCGACGTGAGCAAGGAGGAGGACGTCAAGGCGGCGATCGGTCTGGCGGTCGAGAAGTACGGCCGGCTTGACATCGTCCACTCCAACGCCGGCGTGTTGCGGAACCGGAAGATCACCGAGTTCACCGTCGATGATTTTCACCTGGTGATCAACGTCAACCTCCTCGGCCCGGTGCTCGTCGCCAAGCATGCGATCCCGATCATGGAGCGGCAGGGCAAAGGGGTGATCTGCTTCACGACGTCGGTGGCAGCCGATATCGGTTTCCCCGAGCACGCGGTCTACTGCGCTTCGAAAGCGGCCTTGGTTGCGCTGATGCGGAGCCTGGCCACCGACCACAGCCCCGGGGGCGTTCGGTTTGTCGCCGTCAGCCCGGGCACCATCGACACGCCGATGCTGGCCGCCTCCTGTGCCGGCTGGGACAAGCCCAAAGAAGAGCTCTACGCCGAGGTCGCGCGGAAAATTCCCGTCCAGCGGATGGGCCAGCCGATCGATGTCGCCCGCGCCGTCGCGTTCCTGGTCAGCGACGACGCCGGATTCATCAACGGCAGCGTCGTTCACCTGGAGGGCGGCACATTGGCCCTGCCTCCCTGGTAGAATCGCGCCTCCGCGTATCGATCAAATGGTTGTCTGGGCGCCCGGTCGAAAACCAGTCCTTGGTATTACGATCGTATTCCCCGGTTTTGCTATTCGGCTGAACAAAGCAGCGGATTTCCCCAACCGAGGGAGCCAGGAGCAAAACGCTTTAGCAACGTTCGAGAAAAAAGTGTCAGGAACCATTTGTGCGAAGCACCCGAAGGGCCGGTTTCCGGCAAATGGTTCCTGACACTTATTTCTCGATCAATCCTTAGTTGACACCATAAGATGTGCAACTAAAGTAAGCTATAGGGCGTACCGTTTCCATCCTCTGCGTACTCGGCAGCAACCGATCCTTACGGCGGAACCATGAGCAAAGACCCGCAGGACTTCGACGACTTTGAAACGGACGAGTTCGAGGCGATGCCCGAGGAGGAACTGACGCCGGAACCGGTGGGCCTGGAAGAGGAGCCCGGGGCTGCGGCGGAGGCTGAATCGGAGGTCATGCCGACGGAGGAGGCGGAGACCGAGGCGGTGCCCGCGGAAGCGGAGGAAGACACTTCCAAAAAGGGCAAAAAAGGCAAGAAGGCAAAGAAAGCGAAAGCTGCCAAAGATTCCTCGGAAGCCGGTGGCTTCTCGAAATTGCTCGGGCAGCAATTCCCCGATGTCTATTCGGTCATGCTTGTGCTCGCGTTTGTTGCGATCGTTGTTGCCATTGCCGTGCTGACCGTTGAACTGTCGCGATACGATTTCGACATCAAGCCCGCCAACGCCATGCTTAACGTGCCGAGCCCGGTTGCAGCGGCTTCGTCCATGCTCGCCTGAGACCGCTCTTTCGTCGATTGTCAGCGGAGTGGTCTGCTTATAGGCCCTATCAAAACGGGGACTGGTTCCGAGCCCGCATTGGAGAGACTCCCACTGTACACGCCCCGGCGAGGTGGCTGTCCTCGTTTTGTTAGGGCCTCCTAATCGATCGCCTTCTACCTCAAGCTGGTGGTTTTTCCCATCGACGTTGGTGTAGAATAATTGGGGGCAATACCTTTGGGACGATCTTTTCTCCACCAAGGGGTGTCATAGTAGCCTGATGAAAGGACAGGCACCGCAAGTAATCGTGGTGGGTTAATCGGAGTGAAGATACGAAGTCTTGCGGAGCCGGTCCTTTTTTCACCAGCTTGGTGCCAGAGTCGTGCGGCATGAAGCAACGCTGCCAGCCGTGATGGTTCCTGCGCGCTGGCGCGTGCATCTTACCGGGTCAAGGCAGCCATGTTTCGTTTTCTTGTGGAGCGAACCGAACGACGTCCGGTGGTGGGCAGCGCCGTGGCCGTGGCGGCAGCCGTGTTGACGCTGCTGCTCGGGCTGACTGCCCTCGCCGGCCGTTATCTCGTCGTCGAGCAGCCCGCACGCGTTCTTCCTCCCTGCCGGCGCTTCATTGCAGTTGCCGCGCTCGCGCTGGTTTTCACGGCGGGGGGCATGCTGCTGGCTGTTTTCGGTTACCGCCGGCTTGCCACTCTGTGCGGCATTCTCGTCGGATGGATCGGGCTGGTTGGGGTCGCCGACCACGCGCTGTGGAGCGGGCTGCGAATCGCCTGGTTCAGGGCGGTTGGCGATCCGGCGACGATGCCGGTCGAAGTGGCTCTCTGCCTGCTCCTCGCCGGCACGGCCGTCGCGATCATGCCGCAGCGCGCGAGCCTCTGGCAGCGGCCGCTCCTGTTGATCCTTCTTGGTGCCGTCATCTTTGGGCTGGGCCTGGCGGGGTTCGTAGGCACGGCGGCGCCTTATCAGGCGGCCTTTTCTTGGATCAGCCTGCCGCAGATCGCTCTGCACGCGGCGATCGCTTTCATGGCCGTTGGCATCGGACTGATCGATTTCGGCTGGCGGCAGCCGCGCCGGGGCGAGGTCCTTATGCGCGACTTGCGCAACTCGATCATCATCTACACGACGTTCGGCATGCTGCTGATGATCGTCGTCAGTGCGCTTCTGGCAGTGCTGCCCATCTATGGACATCTTTGCGAAGCCCAACAGAGCTACCTGTTGCACGCAACCCGCTCGAAAGCCGATGCCATCCAACAGTTCCTCTGGCGCGCCGAAAGCATCGCGATGCAGATTTCCAGTCGCACGCGGGCTCGTCAGCTTCTGGAAGCGTATCGTCGTGGAGATCTTTCGCCGGAGCAGTTCGCGGCGCAAAGCGAACCGATCCTCAGCGAAGCGCTGGCCAATTCGCGGGAGGTCCGCGGTATCGCTCGTCTCGACCGCCAAGGCAAAGTCCTGGTGGCGGTGGGCACTCCCGTTCCCCCAAGCCTGTGGCCCGAGGATCTGTCCGAGATCCGTGCTCCGGTGGTTAGCGGCCCCGTGTTGCACGACGGCAGTTTTCACGTGGCCGTCGCGACGCTCATTAAGAACCCCCGGGGCGAGCCGATCGGCGAAGACGTCGTCTTGACCCAGTTTCCCGGCGTCCACGCAATTCTGGCCGACGAATTGGGCCTCGGGGTCGATACCCGCCTGGTCCTTCGTGCGGGCCGCGACGGAAATCGCTCGGCGCTGGTCCTGGAAAGCGCCGACGGGCAAGTTGCCTTGAGCGCGCCGGACGACTCCTATCGACAGATTGCACTTTCGGCGGAACAGGTAAGCGACGGCCTCCTGGAACCCGACCCCGATGCGCAAGAGCGCTTACTGACGGCTTATGCACGCGTCGAGAACACCGATTGGTTTGTCCTGGCCGCCGTCGATGCCGGCAAGTTGTATTACGCGGTCGACCGGCAACTCCTGCTCGTCCTGGCCGTCGTCGGTCTTCTGGCGTTGTTGGGTGCCGGCGGCATCTATCTTCTCTTGCGGCCGCTGACGGGCGTTATCCTCATCCAGACCGACCTCCTCGAGAAACGGATCCGCGACGCCACCGCGGCTCTTGTCAAGAGCGAGGAACGGTTCGAATTGGCCGTACGCGGAACCGACGCGGGGATCTGGGACTGGGACCTGCGGACCGACAAGGTCCATTTCTCTCCCCGGTGGAAGAGCATGCTGGGCTATGCCGAGGACGAACTTGGCGACGACTACGCCGAATGGGAACGCCGCCTGCATCCCGACGACCGCGATCGGGCGCTGGAAACGGTACGCGCCTACCAGGCCGGCGAGACTCCCCACTTTGAATTGGAACACCGGCTGCGGCACAAGGACGGCTCCTACCGCTGGATCCTCGCCCGCGGCACCTGCCTTCGCGACGCGGACGGCCGCGCCTATCGCATGGTCGGATCCCACATCGACGTAACCGCCCGCAAGCTTGCCGAGGAGCGGCTCAAGCGCACGGCGGCTGCCCTGGAGCAATCCAATCGGGACCTGGAGCAATTCGCTTACATTGCCTCGCACGACTTGCAGGAGCCGGTGCGGATGATGTCGTCCTATCTCCAGGCGTTGGCGAAGCAACACGCCGAGAATCTCCCGGGCAACGCGCACTCGCTGATCGATCTGTCGCTCGACGCGGGCCGCCGAATACAGCAGTTGATCAACGACCTCTTGGCCTACTCGCGCGTACAGACCCGGCCGGTCAGCCTTCGCCCCGTCGACTGCAACGAAGTCTTCGAGCACGCGGTCGAGAACCTCAGGTTGGCCATCGAGGAAAACTCGGCGGAGGTAACCGGCGACGACCTGCCGATCGTCGTCGGCGACTACACTCAACTGGTGCAACTCCTGCAAAACCTGATCGGCAACGCGATCAAGTTTCGCCGCGAAGAGCCGCCCCGTGTCCACGTCTCGGCGCATCGGTCGGGCGAGCGGTGGACGCTGGCGGTCCACGACAACGGCATCGGCATCGAAGCGGAGTACGCCGCCACGATTTTCGAAGTCTTCCGGCGGCTCCACACGAGTGACCGCTATCCCGGCACCGGTATCGGCCTCGCCGTGTGCAAACGCATCATCGAGCGGCACGGGGGGGAAATCTGGTTCGAGTCGGAGCCCGGTCGGGGAACGACCTTCTATTTCACCCTTCTCTCGCCCGAGACGCGCGAGGACAAATCCAACAGCGACGGCAACGCGATCCAGTCCGTCGGGACCGCAAACCTGTAGGAGATCCGACGTCATGAGACGAGACACGGTGGGCAGGCCCATGGAGATCCTCTTGATCGAGGACAACCTGGAAGACGCGCGGATGACCATGGCAGCTCTGAAGGAGGGCCAGGTGCAGTGCCGCGTGAGCCTGGTTCGCGACGGCGACGAAGCCATCTGCTTCCTGCATCGCAAGGAGATCTACGCCCGCGCCCCTCGGCCCGATCTGGTGCTGTTGGATCTGAAGCTGCCCAAGAAAAGCGGCCGCCAGGTGCTCGAGGAAATCCGTGGAAGCGAGCAACTCAATTCGATCCCCGTCGTCGTTCTGACCGCGTCGGAGATCCACGAAGAGATCCTCCGCGAGGAGGGCCTCGAAGTGGAGAGCTACATGGTCAAGCCGGTCGACCTCGACCAGTTCATCCGAGTCGTGAAGCACCTCCGCCGTTACTGGATGGCGGAGATCATTCTGCCGGCGCTGGACTGACCGGCGCCCGTTGACCGGTGATTTCCGCGCCACTACGATGGCGTAACCGTTCACGGGGCGGACCGTTAAAGAGTCGAGTGTCCAGAACCAGAAACGAGAAATGAAGAGGCTCAAACTGCGGAGCAGCCTGATGTCCGTCGTCACGCAATCCCCGTATACCCAATACGGCCTTCGTTCCCGGCAGTCGGCCGCCATGCTGCTCGCCGCGCTGTTGGGATCGACCGCCTTGGGCACACCACCGGCCGCCGACTCCCAAACCTGCCGCGTCGAAGCCCGCGAATACCCGGGGCAGGACCCGGCAATGTGGGACGGCCTCTGCGCCGCGAGCGACGGCAAAGTTTATTCCGGTCTGATCAGCGAAGGAGAAACGGCCCACCTGTATGTTTATGACCCCGACAAGGACACCAACGTTCTCCTGTTCGACGTGGCCGAGGCGCTCGGCGAGCGCGGCCGCGGGATCCGCACATCGGGGAAAATTCACAACCGGCCTGTCGAGGATCGCGAAGGCAACATCTACTTCGTTCCTTTGAATAACGGAAGCGGACCGCGATCGATCGATTACCTTAGTTGGCAGGGTGGCCACTGGATGCAATACGATCCCGGCGCCGGCAAACTGGAAAACCTCGGACTGGTCGATGAGGGAGTCGGCATCTATCCGCTGACCATCGACAAAGAGCGCAATGTTCTCTTCGGCATCGGCTTCACCGGGTACCTCTACCGCTTCGACATCGACAACCGCGTGACCACGAACCTGGGGCGCGTGAGCAACTGGGACGTCTGCCGCAACATCTTCTGCGACGACGAGGGAAACGTCTACGGGAGCTTTCCGACCGCTCGCGTCTGGAAATACGACGTGGAGACCGAGCGGGTCCGCGACCTGTCGATCCGAATGCCTTTCGACGCCACGGCCTTCCCCACCCAGTTGCGCAATCCGATGATCGACCGCTCCTACGACTGGCGCGCCATCCAGTGGGACCCAATCGAGAAAGTGGCCTATGGCATCACCTGCGGAAGCGGTTCGACGTTGTTCCGCTTCGATCCCCACGAGGGGCCCGAAGGAACGATCACGCCGCTTGCGCGGATGTGCGACAGCCGATTTCTCGGTGCCGCGCGCAAAGACATCCCGTATTCCACGCTTGCCTTCGCGCTGGACAGTCGCAACAGGAAGGTTTACTTTGTCCCCTCGGCCCGCCCTTATACGATCGAAGGATACGTCGAGACCTTTGGAAGCAAGGAACCACATCACCTGATCGTCTACGACATTGCGAAGGGCAAGCGGATTGACCTCGGGGCGCTGAAGACGACCGATGGCCGGCGCGTGTTCGGCTGCGAAGGCGCCGCGGTTGATCCCGGCGGAACCGTTTACATTTGCGGCCAGGTTGAAGTGACCGATCCCGCGCGGGCAACCGGCATGATCGACGACGTGCCCGTCGCACTGCACCTGGTGATCTATCGACCGGGTTCCTGACGTAACCGTTCACGCCCACGGAAGAGAGGGAGACAGGTCCATGTTTTCGACCAACGTCTTTGACGCCAGAATTCGCGAATTGGCCGAAAAATGGACCAGTCCCCGACCGTGGGCGTGAACGGTTACTTCCTGACAGCACCGGCACCGGGACCCTTGTGGAGCCACCCATGATTCGCCACCTCTCGCTTTGCCCGTTCGTCGCACTTGCCGCTCTGGTCGCTGTCCCGTCTGCGTTCGCCCAGGACTGGGCCAAACCGGTCCTGAAAAACCTCCATCGCTTGGACCTCCGCGACCTGGGCTATCCCGAGGTAAACGAAGTACCCGAGAATTCCAGTGCGATTACCGCACTACTGACTGCTCGTGACGGAAAAATCTATGGCGGAACCAGCGGCGAGCAGGCGTATCTGATCGTGTTTGATCCGGCGATCAACAAGGTCCGCCACCTGGGTCGGGTAGCCGAGGAGGAGGCGATCCATCACGCGCTGGTCGAAGACGCCGACGGCTGCATCTATTTGGGAACCGGCAGGAATCCACTGGCGCCCGTCCCGCTCTCCAAGGGAAAGGCGGGCGAGCGGATCGACGAGGTGCTCTGGCGAGACATCGCCGCACACTGCAAGGACTACGCAGGCGGCCACCTTTACCGCTACCGACCGCAGAAGAGCAACGACCGGGTGAAGCTGCCCCAGATGCCCTGCGAACTGGAGGACCTCGGCACTCCGCTGGCTCACAATTCGATCCACGCCCTTGCGATCAATCCCGCCCGCGGAGAGATCTACGGGATCACGTATCCCGACGGCCATTTCTTCGTTTTCCGAATCGCCGACCGAAAAACCACGGATCTGGGCGAGGTCGACCGCGAGCGGGTTTTCCACGGGCCCGAGCGACACTGGCGAAGCCTGCCCCGGGCACTGGTCTGCAGCGACGACGGCCGGGTGTTCACTTCGGGAACGGGCGGGCGCCTGATGGTCTATTCTCCGGATTCCGGCAGACTCGAGGCGACGGACGTCAAGATACCGGGCGATTACTATCACGTCCATTTCTTTACCGACCATACCGTCGTCGAGTGTTTCGCCAAGGCGCCGTCGGGCCTGATCTACGGCGGGACGTGCGACGGCTATCTCTTCTCCCTCAATCCGTCGACGATGAAGCTCATCAACCTGGGAAAGGCCCGCGGCTCACGCCGGTTGCGATGTCTTGCCGTGGCTGGCGACGGCAAGGTCTACTTCATGGCGGGCGAGCGCTCCGCCGCAAAACCATGCCAGCTCTACCGATATGATCCCGAAGCAGGAGGCTTCGAAGACCTCGGTCTGCTGATCGTGGATCGCAGTCCCTACTATTACTGGCGAGGCTACCAGTTCGATGCGATGGCGACCGGCACCGACGGAACGATCTACCTGGGTGAAAGCGAACGCAAATCGCACCTGTTCCTACTGGTACCGTAGAGACTACTTGAAAAGCAGGTAGCCGAATCCCTCGGGCATCGGCTCCACCGCGGCCGGAGTGTTCCACGATTGGAAACCGGCGCCGGGAACGATCCGTTGGGCGCCGATCGCCCAGGCGGAGTTTGTGTGGGGGTAGTCGCCGGTGAGCTGGTCCAAGGGCAGTGCGGCTTCGGCGGTCCAGCTCCCGGCGTCCTGGGCCGCGGCGACGAACCAGGTCGGGTCCCAACTCGTGTCGCCCCAGCAGGCCTCGCCGGTCCAGCCGCGGTGATCGATGGTCAGTTGATAGCAGGTAACGTGGTCGCGGTCGATGTCGAGGAGGATGTCCACACGGTCGCGCTGCGAGAGATCGGGGTCGCGCGGCCGGGGGCCGCCGGCCGGCTGATAATCGGCGCCCGGGGCGAACCGGCAGCGGACACCGAGATAGAGGAACTGATTATCGTAGGCCAACATCACCGAAGCGGGCCAGTCGGCATCGTCGTTCCGGGCGCTGTGCAGTTCAATCGGACGGGCCCGCTGCCAGACCGGATCATCCAGGCGGCCGTCCAGATGGGGCTTCCCAGGCGCCGCCACGCAATCCGCCACGGGCTTTGACGGCTGCCCTTTCGGGTCGGCCAGCCACTGCTCGCCTTGGGCGCAGGCCCACCAGGCGTCGCGCGTCGCGCCGCGGCTGAGCATCATGAAAAGGCGCTCCGCCTGCCGCGGAAAGCCGCGCCGCCGGTCAGCAACCGCCAGCGGAAAGCCGATCGACGGGCTCGCATAGAGTTCCGGACGCGTCCGCTGGAGCTGTTCGCCGAGGCCCGCCGCGCGCTGAGCCCGGTTTTCCTGATGCGAAGGGTCGATCCCCGGGGCGGAGACCTGCTGAACGGTGCGCCGTTGATTCCCATGGATTCGCCATTCGGCCTCGGCGCTGGAGTAATACTGGACAAGCCAGCAAAGGGCGCGGGTGGTGAGCACGTGGTCGGGGTGCCGTTCCACCAGGGCCCAGTAGCTCTCGGCCGCCATCGCCCATTGGCCGGTACGAAAATAGTGGTTCGCCATGTGGTGCAGGACCCGAGCTGAAGTGTCGGAGTCGAGACCGCGGGTCAGATCGGCAGCCTGTGCGAGCAAGCCCAGGCCGCGTTGAGGATCCTGGTGCGCCCGATCGAGAATCGCATCGGTATTGCGCTTCCTCTCGGCAATCCGCTCGGCGACTTGAACGGCCTCGGCGTCCGGTTCCATCAGCAGACGGCGAGCCTCCCCGCCGGGTTGCAGGGCGATGCCGCGAAAGAAGTCATCGCGCTGGGTCGGCTGGTCCAGAAGACTGTAAACGAGGTGGAAACCGAGCGAATCGGACGACGGCTGGAGTTCTTTCGCCAGCAGTCCTCGCGGCGTGGAGGCCGCGTCGGCCAGCGAACGGCCAAGCCGCATGGCAAGTTGCTTCGTCGGCAGGTCGGTCGAGCCGTGCGAGCCGGGTGGCAGCGCTGCATAAACTTTCTTGACTTGCCACGGTTCCAGCCCGAGCTGACTGATCTGCTCGGCGTGCGCGGTCGGATCGGCTGCCTGACGGACCGCCTGAAGCACCGACTGGCCGATCAGAACGTTGGCCGGATCGTCCGATTGCGGACTCATGTCGTGCGTGACGACCACTTCCGGCCGCCACTGCCGTATCTGCCGGACCAGGTACGACTCAAGTTCCTGTTGTCCGCGACCATCATTTGCCCGATCCCAACTCGCAACCACCTGTTCGAAACTGAGCTTCAGCCCCGGTTGCCGGAGAGGGAAGTGCCAGGCGATTTCCGCGGCCGATGCTCCCACGCCAAGGGCCGCCTCGTGGGTGCGGTCGGCCGGCGGCACCTCGCTTCGCCCGGGCGTTTCGAGGTCCTGGCGATTGAGCACTTCGACGACGCCCAGGTATCCCTCGTCACCGGAGAGCCTGGCGAAGAGCTCCAGGGGAATGTGTTCAGGACGGCTGAACAGCCCCAACAGCGCGGAACGTGTGCCACCGGACCGCTGCCGGGCCCATGTGAGTCCGCCGTCGGTCGTGGCCAGGATTGTGCCAAGTTGCCCGACGGCCCAGCCGTGCAGGTCGTCGGCAAAAGTGATGCTCTCCAGCGGCAGGCTCTGCCCGGTCGACACCGCGGTCCAGGTGCGTCCGGCGTCGGGCGTATGAAAGATCCGGGTACCCGGGGACCCGGCAATCCAGCAGTCCGTGCCTCGGATCTCCAAGGCACGAAAATCGAATTGTCCGGCCAAGCCGACGGGCAGTTCGCCCGGCGGCGACTGCCAGGTTGTGCCGAGGTCCGGGGTGAGCATGATCAGGCCGCCTTCCCCGACGAGCATTCCATAAACGGGCGGTACCAGGCGGAGCTCGTGAACGCCGCGAAGCCCAAAATGAGGTGTCTGAGCCGGCTGGATACTGCCGCGGCGGACGATCGCGGCTACGCCGTTGGCACCGGCCACGGCGCCCGTGTTCGGGTCGAGAAGGTCGGCCGCCGCCCAGCCGTCCGGCTTCGGGCCAAACAGGGGACTCCAGCTCCGGCCGCCGCTATCGGTGTGAAAGACGCCGCTAGGATACATCGCCGATGGCGAACCGGCCGCCCAGCCGTTTTTTTCGTCGAAAAACCCGATTCTTTTCAGCGCCGGGAGCAGGACCTTGGGGTCGCGGGTCCAGTGCTTGCCGCCGTCGCGCGTGCAAAGGACCACGCCGGTGCTCGTGTGTGTGTAGGGGTGAGTGAAACCGCCGGCCGCCCAGCCGGTCTGTTCGTCGAGAAAGAAGACCGACTCCAATACGCAGCCGACGCCGGACTGCTGAAGTTCCCAGCGTTGTCCACCGTCGCGCGTGTGCCAGATGACGCCCCGGTCGCCAACCGTCCAGCCCTTTTGGGGTGTAACGAAGCAGACGTCGACGAGCCGTGCATCGGACTGCATGGCTGCCGAGCACAGTGGGTCGATCGGTGGCCGAGCCCCGCCCGTATCGGAAAGGACCGGCTGGAGGGGGTCAGCGCCGGCGGCCGCGGTCATGAGGAGGGACAGGACAGCGAGAAGGTGCGTCAACGTGATTCGTCCGTGAACGGTCATCGCATGCCTCATCCAGAAATGGAGTGGTGCCGTTGGGTGGGCTGATAAAAACTTGATAAAAACGGGGACAGGCACCGCAACTAATAGCGGTTTAGCCAGAGCGACCACACAAGATGTTGCGGAGCCAGTCCCCGTTTTTATCAGCCCAGCCGTTGGGCCTTGCGGGCGGGGCAGCGCGAACCCGCCACAGGGCGGTCGGCCTGGGCGTCGGGGATTTTACTGGGAAAGCTCGATCTGCTCCAGGCTAAACCGCGTAGTGCTACCGGAGGGGAATCCCATGGGCGGTTTGAAGTTCCGGTGCTCGTCTGGATTCGATATACTTCTGCGCTCGAAAACCGGGGGATGCACCCTCTATGGCAGTAGGATAGAATAGAAAACTTGGCATAACTCACCTGTTCCCCCTTCGAGCAGACGCCCCACAGCGAGGTCCACGTCCATAGGTTTCGCAATGCTCAAACGCAAGTCAGATTCCCCGACACGCAGTGCTCCGGGGCCGAGCTTGAGTTCCAAACCACGGCGGCAGTCGGGTGGTTCGTCGGCTGCGGCGGAATCGCAGAAACGCGCGAGCTCCGATGGCGCGTTCCGAGAGATCGTCGAATCGATTGTCATCGCCTTTGTCCTGGCGTTTCTATTTCGCACTTTCGAGGCCGAGGCGTTCGTGATTCCCACCGGCTCCATGGCACCGACGCTGATGGGCCGCCACAAGGACGTGGTCTGTGCGAAGTGTGGTTTTCCGTATCAGATTAGTGCGAGTGAGGAAGTGAATTCGGAGACGGGTGAACCGGTGATGAACGGGGCTCATCCGGTCCGAGTGGTCGCCGGCACGTGCCCCAATTGCCGCTACACGATGTACGTGGGGCCCGACAATCCGCAACGGGAGTCGTATGCGTCCTACAAGGGCGATCGAATCCTGGTCGGGAAGTTTCCCTATGACTTGAGCGAACCGGAGCGCTGGGACGTCGCCGTGTTCAAGTATCCGGGCGGGGCTGAGACGAACTTCATCAAGCGCCTGGTGGGGTTGCCCGAAGAGACAATCAAGATCAGCCGCGGCGATATTTATGTGAAGCCCAAGGGCAGCAAGGCGTTCACCATCGCGCGGAAACCGCCCGACAAAATCGAAGCGATGCTCCAGCCGGTGTACGACAATGACTACGTCGCACCGGAGCTCTACCGGCAGGGGTGGCCTGCCCGATGGAATCCGATGCGGGGCGCCCCGGATGCCAACCCGTGGACAATCTCCGAAGATTTCCGGACCTTTGGCACGGATGGATCGAATTCCCAGGAGAGCTGGCTCTCGTATCAGCATTTCGTTCCCGCGTACCAGGATTGGGAACGGATTCTGCAAGGCGACTACGTGCCTACGGGTGCGATTCGGCCGCAGTTGATCACCGACTTCGCCGCGTATAACTCGGGAGTCGATGCCGATAGCGCCTTCCTCGGCCCCGGGCCCCACGCACTCGGTTTGCACTGGGTGGGCGATCTCGCGGTCGAGACGGTGGCCGACGTGGAAAGCACTTCCGGCGAATTGATTCTCGAGTTGATCGAGGGAGGACGCCATCTCCAGTGCCGCATCGATGTCGCCACCGGCGTGGCAACCCTGTCGATCGATGGGCTTGACGATTTTCGTCCCACGGCGAAAACCAAGGTCCGGGGCCCCGGTGGCTATCACTTGCGATTTGCCAACATCGACGACCAGTTGCTCCTTTGGGTGAATAAGAGCCTGGTCGAATTCGACGAGGAAACCACTTATCCGCGGCTGGACGACGTCGTTCCCACGGCCGAGGATCTTCAACCGGCGCGGCTCGGCAGCCGTGGCGCCGCCGTGGTGTTCAGCGATCTTAATCTGCGGCGGGACCTTTACTATATCGCGGTGGACGCGCGTGGAGGTGGTTCCTCGGGAATGATCGCCGATTTCACCCCCTTCGGTCCGCCCTACCAGCCGATGACCCGCGGCCGCAGCGAAGATTTTCTGTCCGACCCGCGCCAATGGGAGGTCTTTCGCACGTTTCGCGACGTCGAGTTTCCGCTGGAAAAGGACCAGTTCCTGATGCTGGGCGACAACAGCGCGGCGAGCAAAGACAGTCGCCTGTGGGACGACCAGGAATACTACGTCAAACGGGAACTGCTGATCGGCAAGGCCCTGTACATCTACTGGCCGCATTCCTGGGACCGGATCCCCGGTACACCGGTCTGGTTTCCGTTTTTCCCAAACTTTGCACGTATGGGTTTCGTGCGCTAGTCGGACCCGACAGGAAGGAGACGGATCTCCATGCCAATTCTGGATGTTCGAGGGCTGGTGAAAACTTACGGTAGCCGCCGCGTCGTCGACGGGGTGGACTTCGAGGTCCATCGCGGAGAGATTGTCGGGCTGCTGGGACCGAACGGGGCCGGCAAGACAACGAGTTTCCGCATAACGTGCGGCATGATCGAGCCGAACGCCGGCAAGGTCGTACTCAACAACATCGACGTGACCCATTGGCCGATGTACCGCCGGGCTCGCGAAGGGGGCATGGGCTACCTGGCCCAGGAGTCGAGCGTATTTCGCAAACTCACGGTCCAGGACAACTTGCTCGGCGTCATGGAACTGCTGGGGATGGACGGCAAGACGCGCCGGCTGCGGTGCAACGAACTGCTCGAGCAGTTCAACATCGCTCATCTGCGGAAGTCGCCGGCCCTGTCGCTCTCGGGCGGCGAGCGGCGACGGCTGGAAATCGCGCGGGCGCTGGTCTCCGACCCGCAGATTATCCTCCTCGATGAACCGTTTACGGGGATCGACCCGGTGACAATCGACAACATCCAAGCCATTATCCGAAACCTTCGCGAGGACGGGATCGCGATCTTGATCACCGACCACCAGGTGCGGGAGACTCTTCAAATCACCAATCGCAGTTACGTGATCCGGGCGGGAAAAGTCCTCTGCCACGGGCCGCCGGAAGAAGTGCTGAACGACCCGGAGGCGAAGCGATGCTATTTCGGAGAAGACATGGATCTCGGGCGTTCATTTGCGGCGACGCCGCATGTCCGCGAGGAGCCGGTTGTCCTCCGTCCGAGATCACGGGACCGGGGCACGAATTCGATACACAACCAGGGGGAACATTAGATGCCGTGCCGGGGAGTGCGAGGTGCAACGACTGCCGATGCCAATACCAGCGAAGCGATCCTGAAAGCCACGCGCGAGCTCCTGGCGTTGATGATCCGCTTGAACGAGATTGAACCCGAGGACGTGGCCAGTGCCATTTTCACCACCACCAAGGACCTCGACGCCGAGTTTCCCGCCCTGGCCGCCAGGCAGTTGGGCTGGTTGAACGTGGCACTGCTGTGCGGCTATGAACTGACCGTCCCCGATTCTCTCCAGCATTGCGTTCGCATTCTACTCCACTGGAACACCGACAAACCGGCCGACGAGGTGGTACACGTCTACATCAAGCAGGCGCGGCGGCTACGCCCCGATCTTTCCACGCTGCCGCCGGTGGACTTTGAAGAGCTCGAGCGCTGGATCGGCGAGCACATCCACGAAGTGAAGTCGAGCCGGCAACAACCAGCTTCGGACCCATCTGCTTCGGCAGGTGTCATACTCTAGTCCTTCGCGCGACGGGTCTCTTCCGGGAAATCCCTACCCTTATTCGGCAGGGTTTCCCTCGCGGTTGCTATCCGAAGAATATGCATACGATTGGAATCGGCCGGCAGCCGGCCGGCCGACGAGGGGCCGACGTGTGACGTGCCCCGCTCTCTTCCGCGGGCGTGAACGGTTACCTGACGTGCAATGGAAAGCAAAACAAAGTGGCAAGGCGTGTGCCGCTCTTGGAAACTCGCAGGACGGAAGTCCGCGGCCTCGGACGGTCGGAAAGCGACGGTCCGATTTGGCGGCGTCTGGATGATCGCTTTGGCCACTGTGGCAGGAGCCTATTGCGAGAGAGGCCGCATTGAGGCAGTGCTTGCATGGCCTCGTTCGTTTTCAGGCGATCCAGGTCTTCCATCGCATCCAACCCACGAGCAGGTGGTTGCGCTGCAGCGACAGGCGAAAAAGGCGCTGTTGGCAAGCCGGCCCGCTGCGGTTGCCGATCCGGGACGGGTGCGAGCGCTTCTGCCTCCGGGAAGATGCGATATCTTGCACACCAAAGGCGGAACCGTTTCGCAGCTTCGGGAGACGTCGGGGTGGGGCCTCAAGAGAGCGATGCAATTCGTGTACGCATTCGAGTCGATCGTGCTCCGGACCGTCGAACACAACGATGGTTTCCGCGTCGTCGAGCGGCGGCATTTTGCAAAGGTCTGCACGGCCAGACTGTTCAGTGAAGCAACCAATCTGGAACTGGACCTGGGCTCTCCGGAAAAGGAAATCCTTTGCCGGTATCCCGACATGGACCAGATCGGTGCCCGCGCGATCGATCCTGCCGATCTGGCCGGCGATATCGTCCGCGGCGGTGCGGAGTCGATCGAGCGTTCCGGCGACAACCGGGCGTACTTGCAGGTTGATTCGCTCACGGGGAAGACGGTTCGAATCACGTACGAGGACGGAATCGGGGTCATCTCGGTGGAGCCGATCGATTGCGAGCTCAGCCGGTCCAACCGCGAATTCCTTCTGCGCACGGCGGTGTTGCCCGAAGCGTGTCTCGCGCCGCGCCAAGCCGGCCTCAAGTACCGGGCAGTGGTCCCTGCGGCGCAACTTGGATGGCTCTTCGCGCCGTCGCTACGTGATCTTCCCAAGGGAACCGTGCGGTTCGGCGCAGCCGATTTCGATCCCACCCGCAAGACAACCCGAGTTTACTTCGATCTTGTTCCCCCCTCCGGGAGAGCGAACTCGGGCGGACCCGTTCCGGGCGCGGGAGCTCTCTCGTGCGATGGCGTGGGGAAGATTCGTTCTGCGGTTCTGCTGGGACCACGGTGGCACGTCACCTTCGATCCGTTTTCGTCCGAAGACGAGTGGCGAAGCGGCTGTTCGATACAGCGAGACTCGACTCTCCAGCACTCCTACTCCTGCACGCCGGCCACGTTGCGAGGGGCGCCATGGCGGCCGCCTGGCTGCATTGCCCCCGGCCTGCTTTGCCTGCCGACTCTGCATTCGGCCGCGGCGATCCGTAAGACTGCGAACGCGGCCGCTTGGAATGCCGGGGAGGCGAAAGGATGGTTTACCGGCGACCTCGGTCTGGGACGCGTGGTGCTGCTGGCGGCTGCAACGGCCTGCTTTTACTTGGGTTCGTGGGTTGGGCGCCGGGGCAGCAACCGGCTTACCGCGGTGGTTGCAGGCGGGTCCGTGGCGCTGATCGCCGTGCTGGCAGTGCGCTTACACGGTTGCCTGCGACTTGCCACCCTGGTGCCGCTTTCCAACTGCATTGTCTTGGCCAACTGGCTGCCGCTATGTGCCGCGGTTCTCATCGGTATTCTCGGCGTGCATCAAGGGATTCCGGCCTGGCGCCGGACAACCTTTGTGGTCGGCCTGGCCTTGCTGGGAAGTTCGTCCGTCGTCGCCACGAGTTTTCCGGCGTCGGAATTGCCGCCGGGCCACGCATGGTCCTGCGACGGGGTCTGCCTACAGACGACCGATGCTTCGTGCAGCGCGTGCGCATCGGCTACCCTGCTGGCCGAGCATGGGATTCCCGCCAATGAGCCGGAAATGGCGGAGCTTTGCCTCACGCAGCCAAGCGGCACAGCCATCCTGGGCGTTTACCGCGGCCTGAAAATCAAGACTCGCGGCACACGCTGGAACGTCAAGGTTTTCCGCGGTCCCGTAGACCAGCTCAAGAAACACCGGCAGTTTCCCGTTCTCCTGCCGGTTCAAGTCGGTGAAACGGCAGTCATCGGCGCGAGCCGCAAAAACAACATCATGCGAGGAGCGCACCACGCGGTTGTGTTGTTCGGATTCGCATGCGATGGACGTGCCGAAATCGGCGATCCATCGCAGCGCGGTGTCGGCCGGGTTTTCTGGTCGCCGGAGGAGTTGAAGGCTGCGTATCTCGGTGAAGGCATCTATCTCGCGGACCGTTACCGGTGACGCACGAGCGGGCTTGGGACAGGCTTCAGGCGAGCGGCAGATGAGGATTTACCCGCATATCAGCCCGGCAGCCGGGCTGATGGCAACCGTGAGGGGATGCGATCCTCCGGCACACGCCTTAGACTTCATCGAAGAGCACGGAGAGGACGTCCAGCGTCTGCAGCGCCCGCTCGGGGTTCCGGGTCTGCCCGGACTGCAGGTATTCCTCCCAGATTGCAAGCGCATAGCGAAGGTATGCCTCTTTCGATCGGGCGAGCAGGGCGTCGCCGAGTTCCTCCCGCAACTTCGGCCAGGAGAGTCTGAGTTGCTCGAGTCCGTCGATATCCCCGCAAACCGCCGTGCGAACCAGTTGGTCGACTTGCTCAAGCCGCCTGCGTACCGCGGGACTCCCCGCCGCCAGTCTCCCGGAAGGAAGATCCGCTTGGGTCACGGAAGCGTTTGTTTCACTCGTACCGCGGAACTGGGCGTGTGCCATGTGTGCTTGGGTGATTTCCGGCAGGGGATGCGGACGAGGAGCCACCGCAGCCGGCAGCGCTTCGGCAGGCAATCCGCCGCTACCCGCCAGGGGCTCGGCCGCGTCCTCGAGCGCCGAGGCGTCCAATTCCTCCAGCAACTGCAGTCCCAGAGCCGAGAGATCGTCGAGGTCGACATTGTGGTGCCTTTTCGACAACTCGGACGCCAGCAACGACGTCCGGCCCAACTTCAACACGCGCCGGATCAATCGCGGCCACGGATCGACCGGGACCCGCTCGCACGGGACCTTTCCGGATACGCGGAGCATCGTCACGTCGTAGAGGCGTTCAACCCGCCGCTGCTCCTCGGCGTCGTCGGAGAGGGCCACGATCCGAAAAGGGCGGCGCGAAGAAAACTTCAACCCGCTGGAAAAGGAGAACGACGGACGGCATCCCGGCGGAAGGCAATTGATCATGCCGGCGATGAGCGACTCGGCGGGCGGGCCTCCGGCGATCGCAAGCGTTGTCGAACGCAGGGCTGCCTGGATGAGTGCGGACATCCACTCGGGCCCGGGGTGAGCGGCCAGACGGGCGAGCACCCCCGCGTCGACGGCCGATGCCCGACCGGGAAGCCGAAAGGGAGCCAGTTGCTGCGGCACCTCGTCGTAGACGCGAATCAAGCCTCCGGCCAGCGCGGCGCGAACCATTGCGAAGGGGTTGTTGCCGAAGCGAGCCAGCACCGGCGGAGGAACGATCAGGCTCTGGGTGTAAACCCTCGCCCCGCCGCGGCCACTGTACTCCCATCCCGATGGCGTGGTTCGGCTCACGCAGTAAGCGCCGCTGGGTAGTGCGTGAAAATTGATGCTGGCGGCCCCCGGCGCCGATACGAGCAGGGCGTCGTGCGAGGGTCCCCACACGGCCAATTCACGGAGGTCCGCCTCCGCGATACCCGGGCTGGCCGCCACGACCTGATACCCCGCCGCGCGGTCGGTCACGGCCGACGTGAAGACCGCCTGCTCGATCCATTCCGTATCGTTCACTTCATCCTCTCCAGCACCCATTCAAATGGCTCGATAATCCCATGGGGTTCGACGCGCAAGGGAATGCAGACGCGGCCTTGGCCGCGCAAGTGCCGATACGCGCAGCTCCCGGCCACGCCCGCGGCAAAGAATTTGTGCACGTGGAACCGCTCCCGACATTGCTGCCACAGTCCGGCGGCATGGCTCCTGGCAAATTCTTCCGGATCCACGAGGCACTGGTCGCACTGGTCGGCCTTCGTGAAAACCAGTGCGACGGGCTTTCTGGCCCAGCCTCGCTTGGGATCGTCGTCCAGTTCGCCCAGATAGCTGATCAGTTTCATGGTGAAGTAGTCCTGTTCGAGGCCGCCTTCCTTAAGCTTGACGGCATCGACAAGCACCAGCGCCCCCAGGCACTTCTTCAGATACGAACCGATGACTCGAAAGGTATGGGGATGATCGACCTCCTGCAGCAACGCGTCGCCCGCCATGTCGGGCATGATCAGTTCGAGCGGCCGGCGGTTTTTGTGGCGGCGGATCTGGCAGTGGACCCAGTTCCAGCGGTCGGGTTCGTTGGGAGTTTTCTCGGGAAACTCGCAATGCGAGAGAGCAGAAACCGCCATCTGCTGGAGTGTGATCGAGAAAGCGCCTCGCGCCAGGATCTGCATGCGCTCCGGCTGGCGCGAGAGCATGTCCATGAGCATGCCCAGATAGACCGTCTTCCCGGCACCGCTGGCGCCCATCGTCGCGACCATCTGCGGCAGGACCTTTTGGGCGTTGGCCTGGTGTGCCAGAGCCATCGGGGCGCCGCAGCGGTCGCAGAATTCCGCGTCGAAAGTGTTCTGGGCTTCGCAAATGTAGCAGGGGACGGGAACGGCGTATTGGGCAAGCCGATACGACTCCAGGGGAACAATAACGCCTTTCGTCATATTTCAGTCTCCACCGTGTACTCCGCGTCCTGGTCGGCAGCCACAGGCACCGCAGGACGTGAGAGAACGAGATCGCAGACTCCCACTGCACAACGGAAGCCGATGTTCGGTTTTCGGGAAATGGCCGACTCGCCGCTTGCGAACTGGCAGGTCGCCTGGTTTTCGAAGTAGGTGTCGTAGGCGCCCCCGCGGATCGTCTTCATCGAAGGTTCCAACAGCATCTCTTCGCCGTCGGAATCGCGGAGCTCGAAATTGCCCCGCGTCCACTCCCAGACGTTGCCGATGAGTTGGTAGATGCCGCCCACGCTGGCCCCCGCGGTGTGCTCCGTCACGGGCATTGTCGCGCGGTGCCCCCCGGCCCAAAGGTTCGCGTTTCGCCGGTCCACCATGTCTCCCCAGGGGTAGCGCCGCTGGAGCCGAGTCGTTGCCGAGACCTTGACCGGCCACGTGCCGGCCTTGACCCATTCGGCGTCGGTCGGCAGACGTTTTCCGACCCATCGAGCGTAGGCATGCGCCTCGTACCAACTTACGCCGACGACCGGGTGATCCGCCCTATCCGGAGGATAGCAGCCGTTTCGCCAATATCGAGGGCCGGGCTGCCCGGTCTGATCGACGAAGTCGAGAACGGCCGGCAAGACCGATTCCTCCCAGAGTGCCGCTTGCTCGTAGCCGCCGGCCGAGACGAATTCGAAGTATTGCTCGTTGGTGACGGGATAGCGGTCAAGGAAGAACTGAGCTACCCGAACGATGCGCCCGCGACAAGCCGCGATTTCCTCGTCGTCGAGTTTGCCGTCGTCCAGCGCATCGTCGATGTGGCCGAGCACCACCTCGCCGTCGGGAACCAGGCCCATGGCGTCCTGCAGCGATTCGAGCGTTCGGGAGAAATCCTCTTCGTTAAGATTGGGCGCGATTTGCGGCCGCAGAAGCAGCGCGTAGCGGCCCTGATCGAGCATCTGCCTCACGACGGCGCGCACGTCGTTGGGATCGGCCGGCTGCCGCGCGGCACGGACCGGCGGCTCGCAAGGCAGGATTCGGCGTGCTCCTTCGCGCGATCGCGACGCTTGTCTCGCCCGGGATACGGTCCGAACAAGAACATAGGCCGTTCCGGCGGCTCCACCCCCGGCAAGGAAGGGATCGCAGAGGTACCAGCCGCATCCCAGGTTGGCCAGGGCGGCGGCGCCCGCGGCGCCCAGGACGCTGGTGTTCGTATTCAGCCAGGCGCTTGTGTTCAATTTGTTGGCTCCGAATAAGACTGCTTGGAACGCTACGTGGGAAAAGAGAAACGATTCAGCCGGCCTTGGCGGGTTGTTTTCGACGTCTGGCCAGGTCTCTTTGCAGCATTTCGAATTGCGCCATCACCGAGTCGAGGACCGGGTCGGGCTCGGGGGATGACTCGGGCGTGGGGCGGGATTCTCGTGCAACTGCCACGGAACCTCGTTCCGCTTCGACCGGCGCCGGCCGGGAACTGAGCGACTCCAGTGTCTTCCTCAAGCGTTTGATTTCCTCGGACCACTGTGCCCGCTCCTCCCCGAATTCGCGTTTTTGTTCGGCGAGGCGTTCGGTCAGTTCGGCGGCGCGGTTGCGCACCGATTCCAACTCGACCTCCAGCACAGTTCGCTCCTGCTGCAGGCATTGGCGGTCGTGCCGGAGTTCAATCATCTGCTGATTCAACTCTGCTTCGATCTGGGAAGAGTCGGACTGAGCCGCTTCCCTCGCGGCGCAGATCTCTTGTCGCGCGCGTGCCAGGTCGGCCGCCAATTCGGCCAGTTCCGCGGCCCGCTTCTGCGTTTCGTCCAGCGCTGCGCGAAACGTGGCTCGCTCTTGCTCAATGCCCTCGAGTGCCTGCCGGATACGTTCGTCGCTCGCGATCGAGGCCGCCTCGCGGGAGTGTTCGTTCGACTCGCGTAGCTGTTCGCGCTCCGCGGCGATGGCGGCCCGCTGCTCTTCCCAATGGGCCATTCGCCGGCTCAGTTCGAGGTCGGCGTCGTCGTGTTGCTCGCGCCAGGCTTTCTGCTTTCGCAGGAACTGCTCCGAAAGAGCGTCAATCTGGTCGAAGACCTCGGTAAAAAAAAGGTCGAACTCGCCCGGGCTGGCGCAAAGCTGTGAAAGGCAGTTGCGGATCCGTTCGGAGTCGACCAACGGGATGGATTGCTCAAGTAGCACGGTTGCCAGGCGATAGATGCTTGGGAAAAGCGACGCACGACGTCGTCAGGTTAGTCGATTGCGAGGCCGTCGTGGACAGATCCATCTCTCGGCCGTTTTGTGTATCCTGCGGGCCAAAACGTTGGCCGAAAACATTGACCTGTATCCTCTCTTCCGCCCCGGCAGTGGTCACCCGAAAAGCGTCGACTGCCACGGAAAGTCTAGGTCAGACTCGGGCAGCGGGCAAATGAAACGTGCGAGTTTCCGTGGCACATCCGCGCCAGTCGTCCTCTTCCTTCTCATCGTTCCCGGCGGTCGCGTCTCGGCATATACACTCCCACGGCACCGTGTGTCAAGTGCCTGCGGGCAGGGGGCGGGCGTTTTTTCCGACGGCGGTCTTGCGGCCGTTGAGCACGGCACTCGGCTCCGATACCATGGATGGTGAACAGCGTAGCCGTTCACGAGGTGGCTGGCGACTGGTCCGTCTTTCGGCTTTCTTGAACTCCTTTCGCCACCAGATGCTTGCCGAACATGGACCGGCCCCTCACTGCCGCCTGGTGAACGGTGATCAACCGGGGATCCGTCGTGAGGCATGAAGCGAAGCGCGGCGGCGGGAATTGCATCGGTGTCCCCCGCGGCTGTTCACCGGGAGTCCTGTCGGTCGATCGACGTCAGCGAAAACAGGGACGCGGAGCATGTCGGAAGGAATCAGCAGGTCGATGGCCGAGCGTATTGCAAGACTGCGCGGCGGCACGCCGGTCGAGCGTTGCGAAGCGGCGCGATGGCTCGGCGAACTGCGTGATCGCACGGCGGCGGTACCGCTCTGCGAGGCGCTTTCCGATCTTCAGAGCGATGTTCGGCAAGTCGCCGCTTGGGCCCTGGGCAATCTGCGAGATCCCTGCGCGGTTCAGCCGCTCGTCGCCGCGCTGGCGGATCCCGACCCCGAAGTGCGGCTGGCGGCGGCGACGTCGCTGGCGCAACTTGGCGACGTAGCCGCTCTGGACGGCCTGGCAGAAGCCTTGTTGCACGCGGAAACGGGCATCCGCGAGGCTGCCGTCGATGCTCTCGGCCGGTTTGCGGGCCCGCGCACGGTCGAACTGTTGATCGATGCCCTGGAGGATGTCGCGCCCGAAGTCCGCATTGCCGCCGCCGACGCACTCGGCCGCTGCGGAGCCTGCTGCTGCCAATCGCGCGCAGTCGCAGATCTCGGCGAAGGTAAAACCGCGGTTCGGTTGTCCCGTGATCTGGCCGCGCTCGACCGGACCGCCGTGCGAGCCGCGGAGTCCCTGGCTGCAGCATTGGAAGACGAGGTCTGTGACGTCCGGCTGATGGCTGCATTGTCGCTGGCGGAGTACCGGGATCCCGGCGTTGTAGGACCACTCGTTCAGGCACTTGCCGAAGACGAGGCCGACGTTGCGCTGGCTGCCGCGTACGCGCTTGGCGAAATGGCCTCGGGGGAAGCTGTCCTGCCGCTCATGGCCGCCTTAGGTCACAGCGACGCGTACGTGCGTTGCGCGGTCGCCGATGCGCTGGGCAAGATCGGCGACGTCCGTTCCTGCGCGGTATTGCAGGCCGCCGAAATGGATGATGTCCCGGAAGTCCGGGCCGCAGCCGCCCGCGCCTTACTCGCCATTGCGGCGAGAACCGCTCCGTGAGGTGAAGAAAGCTCGGCCGTCTGTGCCGGGGACGGTTCTGGTGCGTTGGTGTCCAAGGGCGACGAGACGACCGAGCTCGAAGCTTCGGGGCACGTTGGAGATCGCCCAGGTCGAACGCTGCGATCTCGTGTGCCGATTATCTTATGTATCCCCCTAAACCGGAAAACTCGCTTCTGTCTTCCAGCTCTGGTATCGGACCGCCACGCGTCCGCGGGTCAAGAACTCTTTCGCGGATGGCAAAATCGATTCAGCAGACAGAAAAGGTACGAAAAACCCCGCCACGCAGCCCGAAACCCGGCCGTAGGAAACGATTCTGCCGGAAAAAACGGCTACCACTTCAGTCCAAATCGATCGCCGCCGCCGGAACGCCCCAGACCACCCTTCAGCGGCCCGGCGGGCTCCCTGCGAGGTTTTCGTTGGGTAGCCGGTTCCGGAAGCGCCGATTCGGCGTCCTCGTTCTTCTCGGCCGCCGGTTCGGCCATCAGGGCCTTCATCGAAAGGCTGATCCGTTGTGACGCCGGATCGACGGAAAGAACCATGACGTCGACCTCGTCGCCGGGATTTACGACGTCGCCGACGCGCCAGACCCGCTTGTTCGCAACCTCCGAAATGTGGACCAGCCCTTCGACTCCCGGCTCCAACTCGACAAAGGCTCCGAACTCCATCAGCTTCGTTACCTTGCCGCGGACGGGCGTGTTGACGGGATACTTCTGCTCGATGCCGCTCCACGGGTTCTCCATCATGTCGCGGTAAGCGAGGCTGATCCGATTGTTCTCCCGATCCACCTTGTCAACGCGGACCTTGATATGCTGGCCTTCGTGGAGGACTTCCTTGGGATGATTCACTCGCCCCCACGCCAACTGGCTGACGTGCAGGAGGCCGTCCACGCCGCCGAGATCGACGAATGCGCCGAAGTCCATGAGCTTGCGGACCACGCCCTCGCGGACCTGGCCCGGCGCGAGCGAGTCCAGCAGTTCCTCGCGAGCCTGCTGTCTTTCGCGTTCTAATACGGCCCGGCGGCTGACAACGAGGTTCCGCCGCTGCGGGTTCGCCTCGGTGACCAGGCAGGTGAACTTCTCGCCGACGAACTGCTCCAGGCCCTCCACGCGATAAAGCGAAATCTGGCTGACCGGAATGAACCCGCGGATATGATTCACCTCGCATTCCAGACCGCCCGCATTGTGGCCGGTGATGCGGGCTTCAACCAGCATCCCTTCTTCCAGATCGGACCAATCCTCGACGTTGGCCGCGGTGCCGGGCAGGGTCAGTTCATAAAGCCCGTCTTCCCGGTTGAACCGCGCGACGATCACGTCCAGCGTTGTGCCTGGCATAGGCGGTTGCTCGAACAGGCTCAGCGGCAAGATTCCCTGCTCTCGACCTCCCAACTCGACAAACACATCCTCCCGCCGGATCATCAGCACGCGTCCCAAATGCTTCGACTCGGGCTCCAGCGGCTCCTGCTGGGTAATCGCCTGACCCGATTCGATGAGTTCTTCCAGCGAGACATCCCCCAGAGCTGCCTCAAATTCCCGCTGAAGATCCGGCGTCAGACGAGACCGGATGTTCGGCGGCGGGAACCGCTTACCTTGCGACGGCTGCTGCGTTTCCGAATCATCGGGGCCAGCATCGCCTGTTGGCGGTTGCGCGATCGAGGCGTCTGGCGGCTGCGCCGGATATTCGGGCGCAGACGGCGACTCGAACTCCGCTTCCGTGGGCTCGGCAGGCTGCTGCGGAGCAGCCGAGTCCGGAATTGCCGGAACCGGCGTCTGCGGAGCGCACTGCTGCGGTGTTTCGTGCGGACTGGACGCCGCCGCCTCAGGGGCCGGATTTTCTGCCTGCTCGGATTCAACCAATTGGGGCGGCGCGTCCGGATCAACCACCGGAATGTCGTCTCGCTTCGGCCGGGGGCGGTACGCGGCGGCGTCCCGCTGGGAACCAATCAGGATCTTTCGGCGAGGCTGGTCTTGTGCGTCGTTGCTCATTCGGCAATTCCTGGCATACTCTGTCCACCTGGCTGGGGCCCAAGCTGTCAAGGCCCCATGAACTTCTATTTTACCATGCCTGTACGGGACTGGGAGAGGGGGTTTCGCAGCCAGGTCTCGACTACCGCACCACCCTGGGGTGATGAAGAAAGGGGCAGGCTCCGCAAAACCAGTATCTTCAGTCCCATTTACCCACTATTCCTTGCGGTGCCGGTCCCCTTTCTCATCAGGCCAGCGCCACCCCCAGGAATGGACGATCGCGGGAATGATCCGATTGCCTATTGGACGCCCGGAACGTTCGTGATCACAATGGAGGAGAGAAAAATGGTTTGATTGGCACCGCCGCAAAGGCAGAAGACTTGCCATGGTCTTCCAGTTTTTTTGCCCCCAGGAACACCTGCTTGAAGCCGACCTGTCGCAGATCGGGCAGCAGTGCATGTGTCCGTATTGCCGCAGCATCTTCCTCGTTCCCGAACCGGCGCGCGCGGTGCCGATCGACTCTCGGCGAGGCCCCCCGGATTCCGAACCCCGGCCGCCCGTTTCACGCGAGTCGTCCGATTCTGCACCCCCACCGGCGGATCGGACTGCTGCGGAAGTGCCGGCCATTGCGATCCGCAATGCGCGGACAGGACGATCCGCAACGGTGTTTCCGGAAATCCGAACCGAACCGGGTTCGGCCTCAGACCCCAGTACGACCGAAACGGCCCCGGAGTTCCCGGGAAAGATCGAGCGAGAGCTACCGCCGGTCCTCCATATCTTGTGCCCATCCGGACATGAATTGGAAACGCCGCGAGAGATGTTGGGGCAAGATGCCCTTTGCCCCTTTTGCCGGATTCAATTTCCGTTGCGCTATGAGGATAGCCTTGAGCACCGCGAACAGAAGGCTCTGGAGCGACAGCGGCGGGAAGAGGCATTGGCCCGGGCCTGGGTGAAGTGGTCGATCGTCGCCGCGGCCGTCGTCGTGATTGGGGTGATCGTGATGATTGGAATGGCCGTGCAGATGTGACTCCCTATCAGGCTTGTACGGCTGGTAACGGTTTGCGGCTGCCGGGCGGCTGGACTGCGAACATTGCCCGCATCGGCACGAATTGTCTGTTCCAAAGGGGGACTGGTTCCGAGCCAACGCCCACTTTCCCGGAAAAAGAACGCCTTGCCGCAAGGTGCCTGCTCCTTTTTGGAACAGACTCTAATAGATCTCGATACTCTTGAGCCCGCCGCCGGAAAGGCGGGATCCGTTCAGGCAGCGGTCGGCCGCGGCGAAGAGGTCCTCCGCAGGAAAATTTCTCGGAGGAAGACTCACGGTGGCTGCACCGACGGCCGGCGAGACGCCACGAGGGTTACCCGGGAGGCACCGCGACACCAGACGTCGGACCTGATCCATCAATTCGTTGCCCGCTTGAACGGCGCCCTGACGTTCGCAGCCGGGCAGCACGATCGCGAAGCCGGCTTCGCCGTGGGGCAGACACCGCGCCGAAGGATCGAGATTCCGGCAGACCGCCTCGAGGAAATCGTGTAATCTGCCGTAACCCTCCCGGCCAAGCCTCAGGAACAACTCGGTAGCGTCGCCCGCATCCAGTAGCAACAGACTCAGCGGCGATCGCGACTGCCGGCAGGTCGCGACGTCGGCAGATAGCTGTTCGATCAAGGCGGCGTCCGGGGCGACCGACCGGTGGGCATCCGAGGGATGAGCCGGTGTTGCGCGCGGAGCGCCGGTCGGTTCGCAGGTTGCTGTCGCCGGAGATCGACCGGGCGAGTTTCGGCTGAATTTCGGCGACCGCGGAGAATGGTCCGGCCGATGGGCAGCTTCCGCCACGGCATCGCAAAGGGACGTCACCTGGCAGACGGTCGCACCGTCCTCCGGCACCAAGTTCCCGTCGCCTTGCTGACGGCCCGCAAGGATTTCGGCGGCCGCGTCCGAAGCGACTTCGGCCAGACGTTGGTGCGCGTGCGTGAGAATGTCGGCGTACCCCGCACTATCAGGTAGTTGAAGGCACAGCACATCTGCTAACTGGCGGACCTTTTCCTCCAGGTTCTCCACAAGGGCATCAAGCTTGGCGGTCGTCAGCCCGCACAGTTGCCGGCCACTGGTGAGCAGTCGCCCCAGCACGCCTGTGTCCCTGTCGGCCAGCAATCGCGAGATCAGTTCGGCCAGGCGTAAGACGGGCCGCAAATTGGCCGGTTCCGGCTCGGCGGCGCTCCTCTCGGGGGAAGGTGCGCCCGCTTCGACGGCGACAATGAGCACCTGCGGCAATCGCCAACGTTCGAGCATGCACGCGGAAAGTGTGGTGTGATCGAAGCCCAGCGAGCGAGTCTCACACTCCAGCAAGTCGAACCCCCTCGATCGACAGCTTCGGATCAGTTCCACGTAGGGTTCACCCAACTCCTGGATCAGTAACAGCGAGCCCAGGTCCTGCAGCAGCCCGGCCAGAAAAGCTTCGTCGCCGGAGTGCCGCCAAAGCGTCTCGACGATCTCGCGCGCGGCGACCGCCTTGACAAGCGTATGACGCCAGTACTGCGTCAGCACGTCGCCCGCGATGTCCTGGAAGAGCTGTCCTGGAAGACTGAAACCGAGCACCAGCAGTTTGAGTGGTTTGATTCCCAGTAGGGCCAATGCCTGGTTCAAGTCCGACACGTGCCTGCTCAGGCCGAAAAGTGAGCTATTGACCACCCGGAGGAGTTTCGTGGTGAGCGCCGGGTCGTTTTCAATGCAGCTTTTCAGCGCCTGGGTATCGACCGTAGGATCGGCGGTCAGATCGAGCACCTGCATCGCGACGGCCGGCAGCGTATAGAGTTGTCCGGCCTTGGTCGTGAGCTGGTCAAGGGTAGTTGCCGGCTGGTTCATAGTGGGTACTGGGACGAAGCAAAGAGGCGGGGCTTCTCCGGCGCGATCCGCAGGTTCCAGACCAAGTCTAGCTTACGGCGCCGGTGTCGGGCCAATATCCGGTCAAATTTGGGGCTTCCGGGTCCTACGGTTCCGCACGGAACCGATAGTTCAAAGTCCGCTTGCCGCCGATCTCCGCGGCCCGCAGCCAAAGCGTCTTGCCGACCAGTTGCTTGCCGTCGCGAAGATGGTAGACCTGCACGTCGCGGCTTCGCCCCTGCGCTGCCGCGTCGATTTTCAGTCGCCGGCGATCCGGCGCAAACAGTTCGCAGCGAAAACTGACCGGCTCGGAGGTTTCGTTGATCAGCCACTGCTCGACCTCGAGTTCGCCTTGGCCGTTGAGCACGGTCGTGCATTGAAGGTAAACATCGCCCAGCCCTACCTCGATCGTCCGGTACACGCTGAAACGGTAGAGCCGGTCCGCCTGGATCTGGAACTCGGCGCGGACGGGGTGCCGCCCGCTGGTCGCGTTGTACGGCAGGCTCATCTGGAAGGGGAACTGGAATGCTTCCCCCTCGGCGAGTCGAAATTCGGCCCCGGACGGACTCAGGCTCCAGATTTCCGGCCCTACCAGCCGCACGGAGCCGGCAACGCCGAGGCGGAAGCGGTTTGCCATCCTCGCCGCGTTAGGGTGCTGCCTGCCGAAGACGCTGGGGATGCGATCCGCCGCCAGCGAAAACGCTTGCCGCCACCGCGTCACCTCGAGGTTCAGACCGGTGACAAAGACGGGCAACGGCCCGACCTCGATCACGTGCTCATCTCCGATCATCTCCGGGGCCCGGCTCCGCGACCAGAGATCGACCTGTTTCACGGTCTCGCCGAGGTAGAGAATCTCCCGGGTTGGCCGTGGATTCCACACGAGCATGGTCACCGTGCCCTCGCGAGCGAAGACTTGATTGGGACTCCCTCCCGGCAATTGAATGCTGCCAAGATATTCCGCCCCGGCAAGCATTAGTGCCGTAGTCCGCCAGGGAAGCAGCAACTCACCGGGCGTGCCGTCGGGACTCATCAGCCCGCACTGCGGATCAAATGGGTCCGGTACGAAGACGGCTTCAGCCCCGTGGATCGTGGCGGAAACCATCCTGCGCACGAGGTCTTCGGCCCGCACTCGAACCGGGTACTGTTTCGCGGAAAGCGGCTCGAGCACCACCCACCGGTCGAGATTCGGCCGGCGAGTGATCTTCAGGTAGGCCGCCAGCTCCTGGCTGCTCAGCGGTGGCCGGCTCGACAGGGATACGAACCGCCAGGGCGCATCGAGCGTGTCTGGCAAGCGGTTCATCCAACCCCAACCGATGCCGAGGTTGACATCCTGCCCGATCCGATCCAACTGGGTCTTGACCTGGCGAAGTTTCTTCGACAGTTCGGAGTAGCCAACGTAGCTCGTGTCGTCATCGGCGCCCAACTGCCACCAGCGGACCTGCGTGGCTAATCGCATCATCACGAGCTCCAGCGATGGGTACCACACCTCAGGATCCGGCGAGAAAATTTCCGCCGCCGAAAGCGGACCGCGAGATTCATACCGTTTCCGAAGGCTGTCGGGTGGCTCGTTCAGCAAACCGACCAGCTTGATTCCCTGCGCCGACAGCCGCTCCGCAAAACCGATCAGCCTCGCAACTTCGTCGTCGCCGGTGTTCTCGTCGTACCAGAGGGGAAACTTGACCCAGTTCACGCCGGCCTGCGTGACCAATTGGCGAAGCTCATGCAGGTCGAGCGGCCCGGTTCCACGCGGAAATGTCCAGCCGAACTCGCCGCCAACGGGAACGCTGTCGGGCTGAATGATGACAAGGGCAACGCTCTGCCGAAAGACCACCGTCTCGCCGGACTCTAAGCTGGCCCAGAGTCGATAGAACCCCGGTCCCGGCGCCGGCGGCTGCCAGCTTGCCTTGCCCATCGGCGGCAGCGTTTCCTTGCCCTCGCGCCCGGCGAGAGACGCTTCGGCGTCCTCTTCCTCCTGAATTTGCAGGGGAGGCTTCGCTTCGGCGACCCTGTTTCCCAAAGCATCCTCCAGGAGCAGGCGAATCGTCGGGTTGTGTTCGGAGAATCCCGAAGTAGTACAAACAACCTGGATCCGATGGCAGTCGTGGTAGAGATGATGCGGACGATCGAGTTCCAGTTCCATTCGCGGCAGCCGGCCTAGCCACAGATCGCTGAACGACGCAGAGCCCTTCAGGTCCGCCCGCTCGCCCGGCTCCAGGTGCAGCCCAATCACGGCCCAGCAGACGTCCTCGCTACTCGGAAGGACCGGGCCGAGCCGGACTTTCTCCCATTGGGCAGCATCTCGCACCGGTTCGGACGTGAACCTCTCGAGGCGGCCCTGCTTTTCATTCAACAGCGTCAGAGAAAAAAACGTGCGATCGTGTTCCAGTCCGGAAGTCTTCAGCCGGCCTTCCAGCACATAGCTATAGCGGTGACCAATCGGAATCGGAGGGCTGTAGGCCACGGCCCCTCCACCATCCAGGCGGACTTCCAGGCATCGGTCGGATCCGAGGTTTGAATCCTCTTGAATCGTCATCTCCACGTAGTGTGGAAATCCAGGCCCCTGACGGCGAGTCCAGCGATCGGGCCACCCATCGAAATTTGCGTCCCACGAGGCATCGAAATTGCAGCGAAAGATTTCCGTGGCAGCCGGGTAGCGGATGCCGATAGGCGCTTCCGGCTGAATCGCTACAATCAACAAAGCCAACGCAAAATTCATCGAATGGGGCCGCAACGTGCTTGGCCGAGCGGTCGCTTTCCTTGCTTGGATCGGGGACAGTGGACGAGTCCGTTTCCACTATCGTCCATTCACGTTTACCACTGGATAGGGATCGTTGACTTCGTCAAAAACCGAAGGAGTCCTCTGTGCCTGCTTTAAGAATCGGCCTCGATCTGCAAACGCTCCAGATGCCGTTTCGAGAAGCGTTGCATACAGCCGCCCGCCTCGGAGTCGATGCGGTGGTCCTTGATGCCCGCCAGACCATCCGGCCCAACGAGTTCACCCAGACGGGTGTTCGGGAATTGCGGAAGGTCCTCGAAGATCTCCACTTAAGGGTGGCTGCGTTAAGTTATCGCAGTCGCCGTGGGCTCGTAACGATGGACGAACTGGACCACCGCGTCACCGGCACCAAGGCTGCTATGGACCTTGCCTACCGCTTGGGCTCCGATTTGGTCATTGGCACCTTGGGGCCGCTCCCCCAGCCCGAATCGGAGGCTTGGCAAGTGCTGACGACGGTGCTCGACGACTTGGGCAGTTACAGCCAGCGTGCGGGAGCCGTCTTCGCGGCCCAGACGGGGCTCGACACGGGGGACGCATTCGCCCGGCTCCTCCGCTCCCTGCCCGAGGGAGCTTTGGGAGTCGACTTCAACCCCGGCGATCTTGTCATCGCCGGGCACAACCCCCGTGAGGCGGTGCAGGCACTGGGCTCGTGGATCTTGCATGTCCACGCGACGGATGCGATCGCCGGATTCTCACAATCACGCGGCAGACGAGTTCCGCTCGGGCAGGGGGCGGTGGATACGCCCGCTCTATTGGGGGCGCTGGAAGAATTCGGCTACCGCAGATACTTCACCGTCCAACCCAACCCGGGCGACGAAGCCGTCCGTCACGCGACCACAGCAGTCCAATACTTGCGAAGCCTTTAATCGCGGATCGCTTCGCGTACCTTATCGGCGGTCGTGAGGCCTTGAAGTGATCGACAGCCAACCGGGGTCGGGAAAGAGGGGGACAGGTCCATGTTTTCGGGCAACGTTTCTTTGGCCAGAGAGGATCTACTGGCCGAAAAATGGACCAGTCCCCGCCCGCCCGTGAACGGTTACAACCGCGGCGACCATGCGGTGAAACTCTGCCCCCGTGTCCGCACGCCGATTTCCACGCTATGCCGACGGCATCGCCCCGGTCGTAATCGGCGCAACCGGCGATTCCATTCGCTGGGCCGGTGGCGAAATCGGCCTTCCGCCGTGGCCTGGCAGGCTCGAAGCCAGAGGGCGATCAAGGAAGCGGCCGACGCGCGAGGCATATTGCTCGGCGGCTGTCTGGGCAGCCGCGCCGTGCTTGGCGCCGCGCACGATCCAAAGGTTCGACCCGCGAGCCATTCTCCGGTGCATGAGGCGGAGCCACGCTATCGGCACATGGCCGTCCAATTCTCCGTGCACGAGCAGGACCGGTTGGCAGCACAAGCCAAGAAACCTCTCCACATCCAGAAAGCGATTTCCCCGACGGCAACCCAACACGAACAGCGCCCATCTGTCCAGGCAACGGACGAGTCGATCCAAGAGGGCAGCCAACCACGACGCGCGCGAGAATCGGCCGACCAGCCTTGCACCAATCGGCCGCGTCGGATACAGCCCCTCGGCCACCACGCCGCGAACCCTGGGATCGCCCGCCGCACTACAAATCGCCACGGCAGCCCCTTTCCCGACGCCTATCATCCCGACTACCGGGGAATCGCAATTCGGGCGGGTCGCCAGGTAGTCGAGCGCCCCCTGAACGTCAGCCACGTCCTGCGGGGTTACCCACGGGCTCGGCTCACAGCCTGGAATCCGATCGCTGGTCCCGTGATTGCGGAAATCAAACGTGAAAACGTCGAACCCCCGGCCCCGGAGCAACTCGGCGATCGGCCGAACATTCCAGCGATCGGCATTCAGCTCATGGCAGTAGAGGAGTATTCCGCGCCGATATTCCTGCAGCGTCGCCAGATAGGTGCCACATAGTCGAACACCGTCGCGGGCAAAAAACTCGACGTCTTCCCCCTTGCCGAACGGCCCATACCAAGAGACAGGCAGCCAGGGCAGTCGGTCGAACATCCACGTCGCGCGAGGCGTGAACCAGAACCGCGCAGCCAAGTGCAGAATCAGTGTCAGAAAAACAAGGGCTGAGAGCAGCCAGAAAAATCCGACCACAGTGGTTTCTCACGTGACCCCGCAACCGTGCGGTCCGGCCGGGGCAAAGCCAAAAACGGCCCCGGTGCCAATCCTCCATGCGCTACATTGTAACCTCGGCCACGCGAATTCCGATACCTGGAAATACGGGTAATCGCCCACCACCTTGAGTCTGGGGGGGGTAGGTCCCGCTTGCCGAGAACCGTTGCGACGATAGCTAGCAGCCGCAGCGAATGTTTGGTAAACAAAAGGATTCAGCTTGCCACCCCCTCCACAGCGCCCTCGATGATGAATCGGAGGCACTATGCCAGTCCCTGCTCGTTTTGCTATCACGGTGGGCCTTCTTGTCGCCGGTGCGGCCGCGCGCGGCTGAGTGGTGACATTACCCTCCGTGGAGGCCCAGCAGACTGCGACTCGGTCGATCGCTGTGGCATGACCGCTCCGCCGCATCAGCGCCTTAACAGCACCGAAGAATACCCAGTAAGTTTTCCAGCAGGCATCCGTTCCATGTCGCTACGCCTTCGCTACAAGAATCCGACGAGCATCCCCGTGGAACTCGAAGGGCTGACGCCCTCAGCGGTTCGCGACAAGGCACTCGAGGAAATCCGGCGCATGGAGATCTTCCACGGGAAGGAAAAGCTGCCGGTGGGAGAACTATTCGAGGTCTCCGGCGATCCAGCGGACGAGCGAATCGAGTTCGAAGGCGATCTGTCCGGCGTGCACTGGATCGGGGCCGGGATGGACTGCGGTGAGATTCGCGTTGCCGGCAGTGCCGGCCGGCACGTGGGAAGCGAGATGACCGGCGGCAGCATTCTCGTCGAGGGCGATGTCAGCGACTGGCTCGGCGGGCAGATGCACCGCGGCCGGATCGAGGTCCTCGGACATGCGGGGCACGCCGTGGGCGCGGCCTATCGAGGCAGCCCACGGGGGATGACCGGTGGCACCATCCTTGTGCACAGGCCGGCCGGAAACGAGATCGGCCACTCGATGCGACGCGGACTGATCGCCGTGGGTGGCGCGGCCGATGCCGCCGGCGTCGACATGATTGCCGGGACGATCCTGGTTTTCGGTCCGTCCGGGATTCGCCATGGGGCCAACATGCGTCGCGGAACGATTGGCCTGTTCGGCCACCCGCGCCCGCCGTTGCTGCCGACCTTCCGCCGCGCGTGCCGGCTCCGGCCGGTGTTCCTGATGGCGATGCTGCGTTTTCTCCGTCAGCAGGCATACCCTGTTCCGGAGAATCTAGCGGACGCCGAGTGGGAACTGTTTCACGGGGATCTCGTCGCGCTGGGACGCGGAGAGATCCTGTTGCCCGGGTAACGGCCGGCTTCGCATATCCGCGACGGCATTGCGGCGGAACGGATCGGCCCCGCAGTCAGGGCTCAGGGATGCCCAACTGCCGGCAAATGCTCCTTGCCGTATAATCGTTGATTTCGCGATGCCGAGGCACCGAAGCCTGCCGCCCGTTCGCCGGATTCACCCACACCGAGTGCTGACGACCCTCGCGCAACGGCTGACACCCATATCGCCGCAAGTGGCGGAGCAGATCTTCTCGCTTCACGGCACAACCACACCCGCCGGCTCCTGCGACACCTCCGAACTGGCCAGCAGGTGGAGGAAGATCGGTTCCTCCAAGTCCATTTCGGGGTCGCTTACACGGGGGTCGGGCGTGGG
This sequence comes from Thermoguttaceae bacterium, assembly GCA_040768665.1. Lineage (GTDB taxonomy): Bacteria > Planctomycetota > Planctomycetia > Pirellulales > Thermoguttaceae > JABWBD01. Next base: position 61,042 of record JAXGMN010000044.1, on the reverse strand, counting down.
AAGTGATTCGCCCAGGCCTATGCGAGTCTCGGCCACGTCCACCAAGGCGAGCCCTAGCATCCGCCGTGCCTCGTCAAGGTCGGCCCCGCAACTGATTGCCGCCGGGAAATCCAGTACTTGCGCGTGCACTCCCCCGCCGACAAACTTGTAACCCGCCTTGTATTGAAGCATCCCCGCGCCTCCGCAACAACGTAGAGCCATATCCGAAGTATAGTCTCGCCGAGCCGAACCGACAACAATCGTCAGTGATGAGTCCGATGTGCTCGAACAGCAGCATCAGAAAGTCCCGTCGCGGCTTTGGAATTTGGTCGGCTTGCCCAGCGAGGGGCCGCCGCGGGCCTGCCAATCGGCGATCCACCGCAAAAACCGCCGGCTAGGAACCCGCGGTTCTCCGAGCAGACCGATGCTCTTGGAGGCGTTGCTCAGAAATGCATCGGGCGCTTCGGTACCCCGGAACTCCACCGGCCTGCCGACGACGCACCCGATTTGATCGGCCACGTCACGGACCCGAAGCTTTTCCGGACCGGTGACGTTCAGCACGAAAGGCGGGCAGGCTGCATGTTCGAACGCCTGCAGCGTGAACGCATTATTGTCGCCTTGCCAGATCGCGTTGAAGTAACCCATCGACAGGTCGATCGGCCTGCCGGCGAGGATCTGCTGAGCAATATCGACCATTACGCCGTAGCGGCATTCATGCGCATAGTTCAGGCGAATCAGAGCCGTCGGCGTGCCGTTCTGAAGGCTGAAGTGCGTGAGGATCCGCTCGCGGCCCAGGCAACTCATTGCATAGTCGCCGACCGGCGAGAGCAGATCCGTTTCCAAAGAGCCGCCGGACTCGACCGGCACCATCGGATAGACGTTGCCGGTGGAGTACGCCACGATCCGGCTCTGTGGGTACCGCTCGGCGACCATGCCCGGCAGGTATGTGTTCATCGCCCAAGTCATCGCCGTCTGACCACTGGATCCGAATTTCATGGCGGCCAGGTAAAGCACGTTGGGAGCGTCGGGCAGCGCCTTGAGGGCTTTGCGGTCCAGCAGGTCGCAGCGGACGGTCTCGATTCCCTGTGCTTGAAGCTGCCCATCAAGGCCACCGCTGGTGAATCTCGCCACGCCGAAGATCCGGCGGGACACTCCGGCCTCATCACTCGCACGTCGGGCCATGCGGGCCAGCGACGGCCCGATCTTTCCGCCGACGCCCAGGACCACGATGTCGCCCTCAAGCCGACGCATCATTTCAATGACGGCGGGCGTCGGCCTGCTGAGAATCTCCTCGAGTTGTTCGACGTCTTCAATACGGTCGATCGAGCCGATGTCCGGATTTGCAGAGTCCATGCCAGTCTCAACGTTGAAGGGTTCCCAAACGAAATCCCATTTTCGTAAGCTGTGAACGGATTCCCGGATCCGCCAGCAGACTCCGCAACGCGACGACCGCGGGGCGGTCCAGCCGCTGACGCGGCACAACGAAATCGTACTGTTCGTCCTCCAGCGGCAGAAACCCCAGGCCGGCTCGGCGTGCGACCCACTCGATCGCCACGCCCCAATCCGCACGGCCCTGCGCCACTGCCGCGGCCACGGCGTTGTGGTTCCGGGATTGTACCGCATAGCCGGGCGGTTCGACACCCGCGAGGAGCCGATCGATGAGGATGCGAGTGCCGCTTCCCCGGTTTCGGTTGACCATGACGCAACCAGGCTCTTCCTTTGCCGTTCGGATTGCCTCCGCGGCCGGACGACCGGCAAAGCGAGCATCCTCCAGTCGATACACGAAGCCCTGCCGGCGGCCGTAGCCTTCCAGGCGTTCGAGGTTGGGCGTCAGGTACGGGACGTTGTATTGGCCGGTCGCCGGATCCAACAGGTGGATGCCGGCTACGTCGCACTCGCCGCGGCGCGCGGCTTCCAGACCGGCCGTCGAACCCACGGCCATGAACTTTGTTCGGAACCCCAGGTCTTGCAGGTGTCCCAGAAGAAGATCCAGGCCGACACAATGGCTGCCGATCGCCACGAGGTCGGCAAGTCGAAACTCACTGCCCAGGAGTTGAACGGAAATGACCGCGCCCGCTTGGACGATCTCTTCGTGACGCCCGATCGCTACAAATCCATCGGCCCGGCTGAAGGCGGTGACCGAACCCGAACCCTTGCCGATCGGGTATGCGGCCAGCCCGTCTCCCGTGGGCACGAGTCCGACGAGAAGGTATTCGGTCCGGCCGATTTCCGAGTTTACCTTGACCGCCATCTGCGCCGTCAAGGTCTGTTGTCGGCCGGCGGGCCGGCCGCCGAGCATGCGGATCACCGGCGCGACGAATTCGTGGAACGTGAAAATGGCCGACGTCGGGAAGCCCGGAAGGATCACCACCGGTTTGCCCCGGTGTCCGGCGAGACAGATCGGCTTGCCCGGTTTCAGGGCGACGCCATGCGCGACGATCCCCGGTTCGGAAAGCTCGCGAACCGCGCGATATGATAAGTCGCCGGCGCCTTTGCTCGTGCCGCCGGAGAGCAGAACGACGTCGGTCGCCTGCAAAGCCGAATGAAGAGCCGCTCGAAGCTGCTCGAGGTCGTCGACGAAAATCCCGTAGCGGACCGGCTCGCCGCCAAGTTCCCGAACGGCGTCGGCCAGGATCTGAGCGTTGGAGTCGTAAACCATGCCGGGGCGCATGGGAGCGCCGGGCGGGATCAACTCGTCGCCCGTGGAAACGACGGCGACCTTCGGCCGCCGCCACACCTGCACCGCCGCAACGCCGATCGCGGCAAGAACCCCGGTCTCCCGGCTGCTGAGCAACTCGCCGCGGCGAAGAACGGTTTCGCCGGCCCCAATGTCCGTACCGGCAAACGACACGCCAAATCCGGGCGTTGCCGCCCTGGTGATGATCACGCGATCCTCGTCCAACTCGGTATGTTCGACCATCACCACGGCGTCCGCTCCGCGCGGCAGCATTCCGCCGGTGGCAATCGCCATGGCGGTCGACGCAGTTACTTCTCCACGGGCAACGACGCCGGGCGAGATCCCGTCGGGCAGGCGCGTGAGCCGGCGCGGGGTCTCTTCCCCGGCACCGTAGGTATCTGCGGCGCGGACGGCATAACCGTCGTAGTTCGAGCGATCGAAGGCAGGCACGTCGACGTCAGAAACAACGTCCTCCGCGAGCACGCGGCCCAGCGCCGCTTCGGTGTCGACCGGTTCCATGCCGAGCGGCCGCAGTTGGATTGCGTTGTGGAACCGCCGCTGAGCCTCGTCGCGATCGATCACTTCGAGGAACTGATCCTGAGACATCGCGAAGACTCACCGTCTGGGCATGTGGCGTACTTTGCCCCGCAACGAGCATTATCGCCGAAGAATGGCCCCGCCGACCCTGCTGCCGGCGACCTCCCTATCCGTTCCACCATTCCATCGGGGCGCTTCCGAGAGGTGTTCTCGGCCCGGATAGAGATGGTCCCACTTCGACGGCTGGGTCAACGCCGGAGTGGAATGGCTACGCCGCTCTTCGGCCAATCGTATCCGGTCGGCCAGGGAAGGCGGAGTTGACTCGCGTTGGACGGCTGGTTCGTTTGGTGGGGGGGATACTGGTCGCGTTGGCGGCGCGGGTGGTCCCTCTGCCACAGCGTAGCCGGGCTCATTCGATGCATTCGACTGGGCGGCGCTGGGCGAGAAAGACTTCTCTTCGGCTCCATTTACGGATTGATGCGCGGTCGGTTGAATGGCCAGATCCCGTTGTGGAGAGGGGGGAGGCAGGAGCCGGCCACGGTCGACCACCGCCGAATGATCGCGATTTCCCGCCGTACGAGGTTCGTCGAGCTGCCGGCAGGCTGTCCACAGCAAACCACGCCCTTCTTGCCACCGATCGAAGCCAAGACCGTTGCAATTCGCCTCCGAAAAGGCGGGCATTCCTGGCTCTTGAGAGGCTACGGGCTGCGATGGTGGCACCGGCGGAGTCGTGGGTGCCTGCTGGCCATACCAGGAATTGGGTCCATAGACGATCTTGGCATGGTGGTGGGGGGTATTCGGTTCTGTTGCAGGGAACCCGGTAAGCGGAAAACGGTCTCTTGTTGTCTCGCCGGAACTCTCTCGGCTGCTTGGAGGAAGAAAAGAAGGCTGCTGGGCCGATGCGCACGTCGAGGCCCCGGCCAACCCGGCGACCAGTGCCACAAAGGCGAGGGATCGTTTGAGTGGCCATACGCGCGGAAACATCCCTTACCGCCTCCCGTTGTGAGCTATTTGGTATTACACGGAAACAGGGGGATGGCTCCGAGCCATACCACCGGCAATTCAGCAGAAGAACCGCCTTACGGCGAGATGCCTGTCGCTGTGCTTTGAACCATGCCAGCCTTTTTGATTAGTCACCGGATACAGGGCTGCGGATCGTACCAAGAACTCTCGCGTGAGGTCCAGCCCGAATTTGGGCATCGACGAACCGCACACTCCATCCGATGTGGGGGTATCTACTACTAAGGACATATTAGCTTTGGGGGGGCTAAGGCGGCGCAATCGCCTTTCCGCCCGACCTTTACGTCAGAATGTTGGAGACTGCTGCGGGCTGGCTCTGGAAATGATTGCGTTCGGAGGCGACTCTAATTACAATCAGTATTGCTGGTGTTGCTCGTCCTGCCCGACCGGCGTCGGGTGCCTGCCAAAGGCGAGAGACACCACCTGGGCAACAAGGGGTCCGCTGCCGCGAAACGGTGGTCTTGGGGGATCTTTGCCATCCAAAATTGCCTCCCGCCTACAGCAATTCAGCCTTGCGCCTGGGATGGACTTCTCCGGCCACGGATAGCCGGAGGGACAGAGGCGCGTCATTCCGCCTCGAGTCATGGAAGATCCTCGGACAATGAACAACCGAAGTGCCTGCGCCGGTATCAGACCCGGTATATGGCTATGCGGAGGTAAGTCCTGTGATTACCGCGGCAAGACTCAAGACGCGCACTGTGAAAGACTTGTCCGCCATGGCAAAACGCCATGGAGTCCCTGGCTGGCACGCCATGCGGAAGGATGAGTTGATTCGGGCGCTCGTCAAGCTCACGAAGGCGGGTGCATCGCACAAGGCCGCAACGGCAAACGGGAAGTCGATGGCCAAGTCCAACGGAGCCAAGTCCAACGGTCACTGCCGAAGCGGGGACGAGGGCGGCCATCGTAATGGAAAGGCTTTGTCGAGCCGGGCTCGCAAGCGGATCGAGCAGTTGAAGGCGAGACTGACTCAGTCCAAAGATCTTGCCTTCCATTGTGCGGCGGAAGACGGGGCACAGGTCAAAGACCGCCTCGTCGTGATGGTACGCGATCCCTACTGGCTTCACGCCTATTGGGAACTTTCCCGCCAAAGTGTCGAGCGGGCCCGAGTGGCAATGGGGCAGCATTGGCATGGGTCGCGAGCCGTTCTTCGCGTGTGGGAGGTGGTTCGCGACGGCACGACGAGTACCGCACGCAAGTTGGTCCGCGACGTGGAGGTCCACGGTGGCGTAAACAATTGGTACATCGACGTAAGTGATCCCCCCAAGAGCTACCAAGTCGACATCGGCTACTTGGCCCCGTCAGGCAAGTTCCAGTCGCTGGCTCGGAGCAATACTGTCAGCACCCCCCCCGCGGAAAGCGCCAATGCGGTCGATGGCAACTGGGAAGAAGTGGCTGAGGATTTCGACCGGATCTACGCGCTCAGTGGTGGGTACGATGAGGAGGCCGAGGCATCGGACCTAAAGAACCTCTTTGAGCAGCGGCTCCGCCGCCCGATGGGGTCGCCGATGGTAACCCGCTATGGCCTCGGAGCTGCCGGAAACGATCGCCGCGATTTCTCGTTCCAGGTCGACGCCGAATTGATCGTGTACGGTACGGTCGATCCCGATGCTCACGTGACGCTCCGAGGCGAGCCGGTTCGCCTTCAGCCCGACGGCAGTTTCTCCGTGCGATTCGCCCTGCCGGATCGCCGCCAGGTGTTGCCGGTTGTCGCCAGCAGTGCCGACGGCGTGGAACAGCGAACCATCGTGCTTGCCGTCGAGCGGAATACGAAGGTCATGGAACCGGTGGTCCGCGAGCCGGACGCATGAAGGCCGGTAGAATCGCGTGCACGTGAGACTCATCCGCGATATCAGCAAGCTGCCCGCCGACTGTCGTCGCGGTGCCGTCAGCGTCGGGAACTTTGACGGGGTGCATCTCGGGCACGCCCGGATCGCTGACCGGCTGGTCGAGCGAGCTCGTCAGGCAGGCGGCCCTGCAGTCGTCTTCACGTTCGACCCGCACCCCGCCGTCGTTCTTCGGCCCGACCGCGTTCCTCCGCTGCTGACTACGGCGAGCCGCAAGGCTGAGTTGCTTGCCGCCCTGGGCGTCGACGTGGTCGTTGCCTATCCCACGGACCAGGCTTTGCTCAGTCGGACGGCCTCGGAGTTTTTCGCCGAAATCCTCCGCGACTGCCTCGATGTCCGTGCGGTGGTGGAAGGGCCCAATTTTCTTTTTGGGCATAACCGCTCCGGAACGATTGACACCCTTCAGACGCTGTGCGAAGACGCCGGACTGTCACTCGACGTTGTCGGACCGGTTGAAGTCGACGGCCAGATCGTATCGAGTTCTCGAGTCCGTCAGCTTGTGGCGAAGGGACATGTGGAAACCGCTCGCCGCATGCTGACGGAGCCCTACCGCATTGTCGGCATAGTGGAGCATGGCGCGGGACGCGGAGCCGGCTTGGGTTATCCGACCGCGAACCTCGGCGACGTCAAGACTCTGCTGCCGGCTGAAGGCATCTATTGCGGCCGGGCTTGGACGGGCCGGCGGCATTGGCCCGCGGCGATCAGTGTCGGCTCGAATCCGACCTTCGACGAACGCGGGTTGAAGATCGAAGTCCACCTGATCGATTACCAGGGCGACCTTTACGACCGCGAGCTCGCGGTCGATTTCCTGGCCCGGCTGAGGGGCGTCGAGAGGTTCGCCACGGTTGGCGACCTCGTTGCCCAGATGGACCGCGATATCGCACTGTGTCGCCGAATCGCAGCGGAGGTTTCGGCTCGGCCGTCGGTGGCGTCGTAGCCGGCCGCGACGGTCGCCGTCGACCGGGCCGCCTGCAACAGCGGTTTCTGACTACTGCTCTGGCAATCTTCCTTTGACGGGTGTAGCCGAACTCGTGAGAGTTCGTGGCCGGAAGTCTCACGACTTCCGCTACCCGTCACTCCAGCTTTGACGGAGCACTACGCGCTTCGTGGGCGTTCTACAGCGGGTCCTGCGGCATCTGTCGCGGGTAGGGCGGATCGGCCGTGGGAGGCAGCGGCTGGCGATAGGCCTCGGCCCATGCTTGCCGCTCTTCTTCGGTGGCGTAATACCTGAGCCAGACCTCGGGGTCCCCGCTGGCGCCGGCACAGTCCCAGTGCAAGAAGTTCGTGCCGCAGTCGATGTTTTTCTCTCGCGACGGCAAGATATCGCGGTAGATCAACGTATACAGTTCGCGATCCGATAAATGGTCGGTGAAGTCCAGCACGATCCGTTTTTCGAACAGCCGCTGAATGACGTCGGAAAGAATATCGTGAAGATCCGCATCATTGAGCATGTCGGGCCGCGGCGGCCTCATTTCGGGCTCGAACCACTTGTAGATCGGCAGAATCGGGGCCGTCTCCCAGGCCAGCATCGAAGCGAGATACTCATTTTCGACGGCCAGGGGAAGATGCTGCACTTCGACCCGGCTGATCGATTCGTCGTAATAGGGCTCCAGCTCGTTGCGAAGCTCCAGGTTGCGGAGGAGTTCCTCCACCTCACCGCGTCGGGGATAACGAGGACTCACCATAGAATCTGCCTTCCAACCATGACCTTTCGCGTTGGCCGGTCGAATGCCGCCTTATTCTGCCAATGTACCAAGGGACGAAAAACGTTCAAGAACGAATCCACGTCGGTCGAGGGCAATTTCTTTTCCCTGGCGTGCCAGAACCGCTATCTTCCGAAGAGCTTGTGCGACGGCCGGAAAAATCGCTACAGGCGTTACAATCGGAACGCCCCTCGCCCGGGTCGCCCGGGTGGGTATCCGCTCATCGTTCCCACAGCCGCCTTTCTGCCGCCGTCCTCAGCAGCGCCATCGCGTCTTCGCTCAGAAGGAAACGATTCTTGTGAAGTTCGACAACAGCCTCGGCTGTCTTCGCCAGGTAGACGTCGCGGGATGGATACCGCTCGAGAACCGAAGGTCGCGGGTCGCCCGAACGGATTCTCGCCTCCCGCGTCCGTGCAAACGCAAGGTAGGAGCCCTGGTACGGAGCCAGCAGACCGGCGGCGCCGTAATCGGCCGCGCGGAGGTTCCAGCCGGTGTAAGTGGCAAGCGGGACGGCCACGTCCGGCAATCGAATGCCCGCCACTTCGTTGCCGTCGGCGTCGACCCTCGGAATCAGCGTGCGATACGAGGATCCGACGCGGGGCGGCACGTACTCGGCGATGCCGCCGGTGTTCCACCGCGGGCCGAAATCAAGCCGGTACGGCATATAGTAGTCGCCTGGCAGATTGACGCCGGGGATGTTCGGGAACGCGTTGCGGAACGTGTCCAAGTTTACGAGAGTGCCGTCGGCGATCCGCGGATAGCGGCTTTCCGGCGGTCGCCGGCCGCTACTCGCCCACTGATCCAGGGCAACGAGCAGGGCCCGCAGCAGAGGCGGCCGGTCGGCCAACGGATTGCACGGGTTCTGGCAAATGCCGCGATCCGTGGCCCCGCCACCGAGGTGCTGCGCACCGGCAAAGACATAGAGCCGGACATTCGGATCGAGCGGAACATCCTCGGTTCCCTGCACATCGGTGTGGAGAAGCGAAGCACCGCGAGTCCAGTACTCCGTCGAAGTCTGTGTGATCAAGAGCTTGGGCACGTGGTCCCGCGAGCGGGCCTTTTCAAGCATGTCTCCGGATCGGCCGGTAACGGGATCGGTTTGCGGCACGGTCGTAAACGGAAACGACTCGGAAGGCGTCAACCGGTTTTCGTGGTGGGTAGCGCAAAGGGTCGTCATGCCGAAGCGCCCGCTGAACAACCGGCCGGCCCCGCAGACATGCGAGATCGCCCCGTCGAAGACCATCCGCTGCCGCTCGTCCGTGTTGAAACCGTCGTACAAGAAGTGATTGACAAAGCGGCCGGACTGCGAAATGCCGAAAATGTACGCTCGCTGGATCCCTCCGGCCAGCGGATTGGCGTTTCCGTTTCGATCGGCAGATTCGTAACGGAAAAACGAGGTGCAGTCGCGTACCGCGGCGAATCCCAGCTCCGTGACGCGCGGGTCCTTGCCTTCGTAGACCAGTTCGTAGAGCCAACCGGGCCGCAGACCGCCCTTGACCCATAGATGTCCCGGATCGGGGGCCGTCGCGCCGTCTTCCGCCCGTGCGAACGCCCACTGGTCGGCCGGGATTTCTTCGGCCGGCTGGGCGCGGGTCGGCCGCATGGTAAGCCGGGCACGCCGCGTATCGAGGCTGACGGGCGGATAGGGGATCGAAATCGCCCACGGAGTCCAGTATAGCGGAGTGCTCTCGACCGGTTCATTGCGGCAGATTTCCACGTAGATCTTCCCCGTGATCGGCTTCCCGCCGCCGGTCGCCACAGGCAGTCCGGCAATCAGCCGATCTTCGCCCGGCACGATCTCGCCGCTCCAGCCGCACCAGAGAACGCTATACCCCTGCTCCAAGAGAAATCCGTTGCCCGCGTCGGCCAACGTGGTAGGGTCGTTGCCTCTCGCCTCGTTGAACGTCCAGAGGGCCAGCTTGTTGCCGCGGTTGTTCACGTCGTAGAGCAGCCGGCGATTTCCTTGCAGGGGATCGGCCGGCGCGAGCAGAAAGAAGTCACTCCAGAGCTCTACCTTTCCCTCGCTGTTGCGCGGGGCGAACGCGATGTCCGTTATGCCCGCGTTGGCCGGGTCGTCCGGCTTGACCTCAAAGTAAAGCCTGCCGACAATCTTCTCGTACGGGCCGGAGCGCCCGAAGACGTAGCCGTCGGCAAACGGCTCGCGGTGCCGGATTTCCATCCGGACCAGTTCGGCACCGGCCGGTTGCAGAAGCAGAAACACCGCCGCGATTGCGGCGCCAAGGGTCGATTGGAGAAGTCGCATCAAGTTGCCTCGCTTCATTCGGTTCCGTAGCAGCTTAGGTTGCCGTCCTCTTCGGCCAGATACAGTTTCCCGCCGGCCGCGGCAATTCCGTTGAATACCGGCGGAGAAGGAAGCTCATGTTCGGCGATCTTCCGGCCACTGGCGGCGTCGAAGACGTCGAGGAGCCCGCCTTTGCGGCCTTCGAACGCGCCGAGCGGATCCTTGGGATCGACGACGTCCGGCGGCCCGGCGACGATCAGGTGGTCCCCGGTCAAGGCCATCGCACGGATTCGCACGGGGATCCGTAGAGACCAGCGGTTGCGCCCGCCGCCGGTGTTCTTGGCGAAGAGGAGGTAGCCCTTGGCGGCCGGCGTGAAGAAGACCGTCGGATCCAGCCCCCGGAGCGAATCGAACATCCGCACGTAGTACACCGAGCGATTGTCGTGGACGAGCAGCCTGCCGTAGTCGCCGTCCATTTTCCAGGGAACCCGCTTGAAGTAGTTGTCGTCCAGCAGGCCGCCCGGTGCATCGAACGACGGGCGGCCCTGCGCCCGGTTGAGCTCCATATCGAAAGCGGCCGAACGCATGAAAATCGCCGAACCGTCGCTGACCAGGACGTCGGGAAGCACGCCCATAGGGAGTTTGAAGTTTTCCTCGATGTTGTCCACGGTGTAATGCGGCCCTTCAATCGCCGCGTGGTGGCGGACCTCGCCGGTTCTTGCGTCGAGCCCGAACATGCGGATGCCGCCGTCGAGTTGCGAGGTGCGACCGGCGGCGAAGTAGACGGTCCCGTTTTCCACCAGCACCGTGCCGTGGACCGGCCAGGCCGACTCGAGCTGATCGAACGCTCCGATCAGCCGCTCGCGCGGTGCGCCGCGGAACCGCCAGACGAGTTCGCCGTCGTCGGCCCGCACGCAGTAGACCCACCCGTCGGCCGAGCCGAAGAGAATCGTGCCGCGGTGACAGGTCGGCGGGGAGTCGATGCGTCCGCCTGCCGCGAACTGCCAAAGTGTGCTGCCGTCGCGGGCGTCGAGGCAGACCACGTGATGCTCGTCGACCAGCGCGGCGTACAGCTTACCGGAGACGGCGACCGGCGGCGATATCTTGCCGGCGAGCTTCACTCGCCACACCCGGTTCGCGTCGGCCGGCACCTTTGTCGTCGCCGTTCCGGTCCGCATCGAGTCGTGGCGAAAGGTCGGCCAATCGGAATCGGCCGCTTGAGAGTCGTCGGCAGCCGCTTGGCCGGCAACGCCGGAATAGGCCGGGCCGCGACGAAGCGGGGGCTCGTCTTTCGACTCTCGATCCCCAGCTCTCGGTTCCTCTGCAACCGGAGCCAGCGCGAACAGACCGTTGAGCTTCTCGTCGATGTAGCAAGCACAGGGATGCGGCGGCACGTACTGCAACCCGTTGGCGGGCATCATGCCGACGTGGCACGTCCCGCGGACCCAGTTGTCCACGGTGTGCTTGCCGTCTTTCAGGTCGACGCACTCGGTGCCTCGGCGGCTGGCGAGGATGTAGCGGAGCGTGGCCTTGTTGCGATAGCAGCGGTGATGGTGATGGGCCTTGAAGATATTGCCCAGCGGCACGGCCTTTTCCAACTCCCCGGTCTTGAGATCGTACCCGTTTACGGCCCGGGGCCAGAGTGTGCGTTGGCTCTTCCGGCCGATGTCGAAGACGGCCTCGTCGAGCTCGGCACTCCAGGTCCAGACCAACCCATCGATGACGAAAACTTCCTTCCACTCGTACCACAGATGGCCGATGTACTTTTTCGCCTGCTGCCAGAGCAGCTTGCCGTCGGCGGCGGAGAAAGCGGCAAGCTTGCCCGGGCTGGCATGGAGCACGACGCCGTCGGCGACGATCATCGTGCCGATCCAGAGCGCGCCCTGCGACTTCACGCCGCCGGCCGTGGCATCGGCCTCGTCGGCGGGGAACGACGAGCGCCATCGTTCCTTGCCGGTCCGACCGTCGAGGCAGACGATTTCGGAGCCATCGATCAAGGCCACGGCCTTGCCATCGGTGGCCATGTTCACCGAAGGATCGAGCTCGGCCGGCTGGACGCCTCCGGCGCTGCCGGACCACCTGATGTAGTCGACGATGCTGCCCCGGTAGCCGACCGGCGTGGTCCAAAGGGGCTTGCCCGATGCGGCGTCGACGGCGGCGACCTTGATCTGCCCCTGGTCGAGGATCGCCAGGACCAGGGTGCCGTCGACGTAGAGGATCTCACCGGTTCCCTCGGTGCCATCGTAGGTCTTCAGGATCTCGCCGGTGCGCGCATCAAGCTCGGAAACCGGGGCTCGGTAGCCTAGCGTGACATAGACTTTGTCACCGATCGCCACGAGCCGCTTCTGGATGTTCAACGGGAAGTCGCCGGGGCGGTTCGTGAACCAGGTGTTCTTCCATTCGCGCCAGCCCCAGCGACGGATCGGCACCTTCCAGAGCAGCACACCGTTGAAGGCGTCGCGCGCGGCCAGGAACCACTTGTCCGGCAGCGGATGGGCGCCGACAAGGCTGATGGGCGCTTCGTCGTAGATATAGAAAAGGCGGCCTTGTGCGGTGACCAGGGTGCTGACGCTCGAATCGGTCTCGTGCGACCGCATCCACGTCGGCCCGGCAGTCCACTGGTAGCGCCGGGGCGGCCCGACTACCAGGTCTTGAGCGACGGGGTTGCCGTCGGGGCCGTGCAGGTAGTGGGTCCACTCGTCGATCTCCGCCGGCCAGGCTTTCTTCAGCCGAACCCACGTGCCGCCCTGCTCGGTGACCGAGACCTCGCGCACTCCAGCCCGGCGAAGCTGTGCAACCACCTCGTTGGCCGAAGGCTGCTCGCCGCCTGCCGGCGGGATGGCCAAGTAGGCGGTGCCGAGAGGGGCAAGGACGCGGAGAATGTCGCCGGCCGTGAGGCCCTCCTTGGCAAATGCGGGATAGGAATCGACGATCAGGAGGTTGACCAGATTCTCCGCATAGGGCAGTTGCGTGCCCTCGAGCGCGGTTGCAGACACGGCGCCATAGCGTCCCAGCCGGCGGATCTCTTCGCGAAGCCGGTCGCGAAGCTCGGCGCTGCGCGCCAGGCAGTGGACGGTGAAGGGGCCCTGCCGTGCAATCGCCAGAGCCAATTCGGCATCGGTCCGGCCGAGGACCGCACAGACGCCGCCTGCGGCGCCGCTTGCCTCGACCATCTGCGATGCGAGTTTCACCGTGTGCGACCCGGACGCTTCGGCGGCCTGAAGAGTCATTGGGGCAACTTGTGCGTAACCGAGCAATACGACGGAGAGGATAAGCCAAGCTGGCATGAAACGCTTGATCATCATGGGTCTGTTTTCGTGTTCACGTATTCGTGGTCGGCATATGCTTTTTCCCGTGCTCAAACGGTGAACCCGGCAGCGTGAGGGGACAGGCTCCGTCGCGGAGGAGCGTCTTGCCCTGTTACAGACGACCGCCGCGACGGTGCCTGTCCCCGCAACTTCGTTTACCGTTTGCGTTCTTACCTGGTCGGCTCAGGACCCACACGGGAATCCGCCGCGTTGATCTGCTTGGCCAATTCCTCCGGGGAGAGTGCCGCGTGGAAGACCTTCACCTCATCGATGATGCCTTGGAAGTGGTCGATAATCTCGGCGGGGCTGTTGCCGACGTCGTAGCCGATTTCCATGCCCTGACCGCAGTTGCCGGGGATATAGCCGGCGGTCTTTTCCGAGCCGGCCAACGCTCCATTCACGTAGACTTCGACGCAATCGTTCTTGATGACGCCGGCCAGGTGGACCCATGAGCCGACCACCGGTTCCGTGCCGGCAGCAATGCTGGCGGGGCTTGCCTGCGAGGGCCGGATGCCGAACCTGGCAATGCCGTCCTTCAGATAAAGGGAGAATCCGCAAAAGGCCCCGCCGCGCGCCACGACTACGCCGTTCGGCGCGTCGGCTTTGATCCAGGCGGCGATGGTGAGCGGAGTGTTGGCAATCGGCAGGTTCTGCGGCTTGCCCAGTTCGACGTACGCTCCCTCGCCGAACTTCAGCGCATGGCCGACCTTTCCTTCGACCGGCGTGCAACCGATGATCTCGCCGTCGCTGCCGTTGCCGCTCATATCCCTGGCGACCTTCCGATCCGCTTCATCGAAGCTCCAGTAGGCGGCCAGCGCTTCGTGGCGAGACAGTTCCACCGCAGCCTCCGCCGCGGCTGCCCGGACCTCCGGATCGTCTTCGTGTGCGGCGAGGTCGCGGAGCGGACCGACGGCCCGATCGTCTCTCAGGCTGACGAGGGCCTTCACGGCGGCCAGGCGGACCGCGGGATCGGTGTTCTTGAGGGCCGTAACGAGCGGGCCAAGCGCCGCTTTCTCCCGGAACCGCTCGAGCACGCGGACGGCCCGAAGCCGCACAGCAGGATTGGAGTCCGACAGCAGGGCGGCCAGCGGACCGGTCGTCTTGCCGGCGCCGAAACCGCTGAGCAGCCACCGGATTTGAGACATGTCAGCCGCGTCATCTTGGAGCATTGCCACGAGCGGTTCGATCGTTCGCTCGTCGCCGATTTCACGCAACGCCCACGCCGCCTGATCGCGAACGGTCCACTGCGGGTCGCGGAGAACCTGAACCAGAGTCGCAGCCGCGCGCGGGTCCTTGATTTCTCCCAAGGCGTAGGCGGCGTAGAACCGGACGTTCGTATCGGGATCGCCGAGGGCCTTGACCAGGGCCGGCACGGCCCGCTCGTCTTGGATCGAGCCCAGGGCCTTGGCCGCTTCGCGACGGACGGATCTCTCCGGGTCGCCGAGCGCGGCGATTAGTTCGGGAACCGCGGCAGGGTCGCCCACGCGGCCGAGCGTCCGGGCCGCCTGTTGGCGGACCGTCGCGATTTCCGAGCCGAGATCACGGGCGCACTGCCGGACGATTTCCGCCTGCCCCGGGGCGGCCGTCCCTCCGACCGCGACAGCCGCTACCACGAGGAGAATTCTCATGAGCCGGACTCCGTGCTACGCATTCTGCTTTTCTTGGACCGGCCCGAAATGTTCGCCCCATTCGGCTGCCATTTTCTTGCCCAGTTCGAGCAGTCGTCCTTCTTCCTCTTGGGAGATCGGCTTGAAGTCTTTCACCATCGCGACGTTATGGCGGATCTGCTCGGCCGAATGGACCCCCAGGTTCGCCGAGGCCACGCCGGGCAGGCTCAGGGCATAGCGGAGAGCCGCCGGGACGTGCTCCTCGCCGATCTGCGGCCCCCTCACGCCCTTGTAGTTCATGCCCGCCACGCCGCCGAAAACCTTCATTGCCACGATGCCGACGTTGTGCTTCCGCGCGATGGGCAACACGCGCTCTTCGAAGTTGTATGTGTGGCGGTCGGCGAAATTCACGGACGCCAGGAGGACGTCGACCTCGCCGCTCTCGAGAAACTGCGGAAAACGCGACGGGATATTGTGGCCGGAAATGCCCACGAACCGGCACGTACCCGCCTTTTTCTGCTTCAGCAGCCAGGTGAACACCCCTTCGGGATCCATCGCGCCGCGGATGTCCAGATTGCCGAGGCCGTGGTAGTAAAGCAGATCGAAGTAGTCCGTCTTGAGCAGTCGAACCGACGTGGCCAGCGACTTCTCGGCGTCCTCGATTGTATTGGCGAAGACCTTCGTCGACAGGAAGACGTCTTTGCGGCGTTTACCCAAGGCCAGCCCAACGCCTTCCTGAGCATTGTTGTAATTCTGGGATGTGTCGACCGCGTTGACCCCCTCGTCCAGCGCGACGTTGACCAGTTCAGAAATCTCGGCAGGAGGAAAGCTGCTGCCGCACGGGGCCGTGCCGAGCGTGAACAGGGTAATCGGCACATTCGTCCGGCCGAGAACGCGGCGGGGTACTCCATCGGGGATCGTCTGCGAGGCGGACTCGCCCGAGGCGGGCGCGGCGATCCCTTGCGTGCCTAGGACGGCCGCGGCGGCTGACTGGCCGGTCCGGCGGACAAAGGTGCGGCGAGAAAAGGTCTGGCGGATGAATTCGGTCACGGTAGTGTCTCCGGGGGCGTGATCGGCAAGCAGCTCGGCTGCCGATTTCAGGTTCAGTGTACCCGGAACCGGGGCACGCTGGGTAGCAGCCCGGCTGCTTGTGGGCGGTAGACCCTCGTTCTCGCTGTTACTGGAAGCCGCAATCTTAACACTATCAGGCCACTTGGCACCATCCGGTATAGTGGAATTGGAGGTTGGAACCGTCCCGTTCGTCCTGTCCGGTGAAGAACCTTACGGGTAGGGACTTTTCCTCCCCTGCCGCTCAGAGTACCTTGGGAGGATATTTGGTCGACCCTGGTAGCCAAACGAAGCGGGAAGGAAGGTCCATGGCAAAGAAGATCAGTGCATTAACTGCAGCAATCCGCGAGGCGCTCGTCGCCTTGCACGACCCGGATGTATCGGCCGGTGATGTGAAGGCGAAGATCGTCGAGTTGCACCCTGAACTGGAAAAGGAGATTGGGGATAGCTTCAGTGGTGCCGTTTACCGCCAGCGGGAATGGGCACGCGAACAGATCGGCGGCCAGCGACGCCGCTCTTCTGCCAGGGCAAAACAGCGCCCAACCGGTCCTGCCACGCTGGAGCGATACCAGATGGCGGAGCGGTTCTTGGCCCTTTGCGGCGGCCAGGCCAAGCATGCCGAAGAAGTGCTGACCTTCCTCGAGAAGATCGATCCAGCCGAACTGCGGCAGGCGTACGAAGGCTGGCAGCAGTTGGTCGCCAGCGCCGGCAACGCCCAAAAAGCCCGCCAGGTACTTGCGACGATGCGCGACACCGGGATGCTTTGATCCGCGGATCCGCGGTTGCCAGCCCGACATGAGCGGCCGCCATGGCCCCACACCCGCTCGGTACTCCAAGCAGTTCAAAGGATTTGCAATTGCGGTGGCTGTGGTGCCCAAGTTCGCGATTTCTCAGAACGGAGTGCGTTTGGGCGCCACGCGCTTCTGGGTGGTAAGATCGCCGATTCGGGGCCGGTGAATCAAGGCGCCACCGCCCTTGCATGCGGAGCACACAAGTTTTTGCGAGGTGCACCTTTCGGGCCGGGGAGTCTCCAACGATCCCGCGGCAGGCGGCCTCGGTGTGGAGGGAAGCGCCGAAAGAACGGACGCGAATGCCATGAGGACGAGACGGTCAGAGCGACTCATCTCAGACGGCGGTGACCGGCTGCTCCATCAATAGCCCATCCCGAGTTCCTGGGCTTCGGCGGTGAGCTGGTCGAGAACCTTGGCCCTGGCCTTGTCGTCTTTTCGCTTGTAGGCCATCAGGTCGTCGACGTTCACCGCGCCGCCACGACCATCATCCGCCCTGCCAGCCCCCACGCCGCCGCCCGCTCCCCTGGGGATCCTTCGAAATCGATTGGCCTCACCGGGCGCTCGTCCCGGCCGATCACTTGGCCGATCCGCCGAGACCCAGTTTTCGGATCACGTGCATGGGCAGATAAAGATGGTTCGGATCGTCCGCTAAAGCGGTAAACCCAAACTGTAGATAGAATCGGCGCGCATCGTCGTCGGCTGCATTCACCTCAACGGCGCGGATGCCAAGTTGTTCCGTGAGCTGTTCGGCCCGACGCAGAGCATCGACCAGCAGCAATCGCCCAAGCCCCCGCCCACTAACACTCCGGTCGACAGCCAATCGTCCGAGCAGCACGACCGGGATGTCGATCCTGGGCAAACCTTTCGCCTGGTCGGAAGGCAATGCATCGAAGCCGACATGATGACTTGATATCGCATAGTACCCCACTGCCTGCAACTGGCCCTTCTCGACGGCGACATAGCATCGTGCCAGCTCTTTCCGATCCCACTGACCGGCGAATTGCTTCAGCCATTGACTGAGCACCTCGTTGCCGCAGTCAAACGCGCTGCGGTCGTGGGAGCGATTCAGGGGTTGAATCTCCCAGTCTCCCATCGGAGGGTCAACTCATCTGTTGCTTGTACTGTTCGGCGGCGGCACGAAGCGACTCGTTCGGCTCCGCATCCAGGTCATCGAGCATCGCCAGAAACACCTGTCGGTCGCGAATCGACAATTCGGTCCGGTCATGCTGCAGGATGACTTCATGAGCGGTGCGGACCAGTGCAGACACGGCGAACTCATCGATCGTTTGGCCCGAGCAGGCAGCCGCCTGCTCGATGATCTGCTTCAGTTCCCCCGGCAAGCGGAAGTCCAGTCGGGCGTCGTTGTTGGCTGCTGTCGACATTTCGGTATCAACCCCGCAGAGAGAAAAGACCGAGTAGGCCGGTCCAATGACCTCGTGAATACGTTTTATTCTACTATCCGCCCCGCGAGCTGCCAAACCCCTCCGGGGCGTGCTGCTACGGATCGGGAGTTGCCGCTGACCGGGTCCAATCCCGGCGGCTGGTGACGACGCATGCAGCGGCAAGAACGCCGGAGGCATTGATAACTTCCTCCCCCTCCCATCCTTCTTTCATCCCTGCAATCTCATGCGTCCTCCGCGATAACCTTTCCCACTGACTGCGGCACCCGCAAGGAGGTCCGGAACGTTTTCCGGGATTGGCGATGCCGCATTGTAGCTTGGCGTGCGAATCGGCAATAAGTGGCGGGGACGGGGGGATGGATGAAGTTACGGACTATGCTAGCTGCTGAACCTCGTTCACCTGCCGGATGAACCGGCAGGGGTCCGATGGGGATGGATGGAGTTACGAACTATGCCTAAGGAGTATTCGTATTCCTTGACACAACGCGCCGCATCGATCAAAATCATGCCGGATAATGTACGCTGGAACACTTCCCCTCGCGGCCGCCGGCCCGATCGCCCTCGAGCCGCCATGTGAACCGTGGAAGTTAGAATACCGCAGAGAGGTACCAATATGACAAGACGGCCAAACCGTCGCGAGGTTTTGCAGGTGGCGGGTGCCGTGGCAGCCGCAGCATGTTCGGGATCTGTGGCGGCAGCCGCGGAGGATCCTTCCAAGGCACGCCGAGATGGGCCCCGGCTGCACGCAGCGTCGCTGGAGTTCGCCGTCGATGTGAAGGAGGGCGGCGCGACGGCGTACACCGGCCGATTCACCGACGCCAAGGTGCGCAAGGTGGCGGGCCCGCTCAAGGGCACCGTCAGCTTGTTCGCCGACGGAGCCAGGCGGCTGTGCATCGTCACGGCCGATTTCAACCCAATGCTCTCGGCCGACGCGAGCGCCGCAATCCGCCGCGGCGTGGCCGCCGAGTTGAGCCTGCCCGCGGCGAATGTGCTCCTGTTCAGTTCGCATAACCACAGCGATACGGCAGTGACGACCAATACCGTGGAAACCTACTTGCCGGTCGACGACGTGCCCGAGCCCGACTGGACGCCGGCCGGCCGCGATCTGCTCGAGGAGTGCCGCAGCCATGCCGGGCGCTTGCCCGAAATGCTCGAGCCGGTGACGGTGTGGTGGGCGGAAGGAAGCCAGGGGCGGATTACGTACAACCGGAAAGGCCGCCGAGCCGACGGCTCCACGTACCTGATGCGCGAAGAGGACCGCGAGCGGGTCGGTGCCGACTTCAACGGCGACATCGACCGGCAGGCGCCGATCGTTGTGCTAAAAAACGACCAGGGCAAAGCGGTGGCCGCCTTGGCACAGTTCACCGGGCATCCGGTCACCTGCTATCACCCGGAAAAGCCGGTGGTCTTCGGCGACTGGCCTCGCGTTGCCTGCGACCTGGTGGCGAAGCATCTGGACCCGTCGGGCGCGGCGCCGGTGGCGTTTTTTCAGGGTTGCGCGGGCGACGTGAACTCCAAGGGGATGTTCCGAGGCGGGGTGCAGGACTCGATCCGATTCGGCCGCATGCTGGCGCAAAGCTATCTCGAAGCTCTCGAGAGCCTGAAGCCGTCCGGCCGCGACGGTTTCGACTATTCGGTGGAAAAGGTCGGGGTGCCGCTGGCGCCGCTGCCTCCGCCGGAAACGCTGCGGGCCGAGATCGCCGAAATGGAGGACTTCATTCGGCGCGGAGCCGCGGGCGATGAAAAAACGCTCCACTGCGTCGGCCTGAACTTCCCCACGGAACTGACTCCCTCGTACCGCGGCAAACTCGTCGAGGCCATCCTGCCCTGGAGCCAATGGGCACTCAAGCTGCACGAGAGCGGTCGCGCAAACGAGGTGCCCAAGTTCCTCGACGTGGAACTCTACGTGATCCGGATCGGCGACGTGGGGATCGTCGGAATGCCGTTCGAGCCGTTCCAGGGGATCGGGCGGCAAATTCGTGCAAACTCGCCGCTGCCGCTGGCGATTCCCTGCGGCTACACCAACAACCGCTACGGCTACTTGACCGACAGCCCCAACACCGGCGACCGCGAGTACATGAGCTCCTTCTACCGTTATACGAAATTCCGTCCTCCGTATAAGAAGCCGGCCGGCGACGTACTTGCCCAACAGGCCACGGAAGTGTTGCGGCGATTTGCGCAGGCCGATGGCGCCTGACGGCACGGACGTGTGCAGACGGCGGCTCATGTTGCCGATTGGGCACGAATGGGATGGGGCAAGAGAAAGATTGCGATCGATAACTCCCAACGGTTGCGAGATCCCACGCGCGGAAAGCATCATGGATAAGAACCTCGATCGCAGAGCCTTCGCACAACAAGCGTCCGCGGCCGTGGGCGGTCTCATGACCGGCGCACTGCTCGGCAACGGTCGGTCATCCGGTCAGGATCGTGACATGTTCGACAAGCGATTGGCACTGCTCGGGTTGAATGCACTATCGAGGGCCCACAAGTTCGACTACTTTGCCGATGGGCATCGCGGCGCCGCCATGGTGGCAGCACACCTTTTGTGCGCCGAGAACAATCTCGATGAGCGAGCCACGTCGCGAATCGCGGAGCTGGTCGATCTCAACTGGGCCTCGTCGGCGCTGTGCAAGCCCTTCCCGGACGCCGAGCCCGAGCCGGCGCGGGTCGAGAAGATCGGCGCCGCGCTTGTCGAGGGTGGCGAGGTGCTTCGGCAGGTCGGCCACAACGCCATCTTTGCGATGCTGGCGATCAAGGCGTTCCGCATGATGCCCAGCGCCGCCACACCCGAGCGAATCGACGGCGTATGCACGCTGATCCGCTCCTTTACACCCTGGCACGATATTGACCCCGATCCGGACATCGACCCGCCGGCCTTCGCGGACACGGCGGCCGCGTCGCGGTTCATCCTGCGCGAGGCGAGTGCGGCGATCGATCGGTTTATCGGGTTCGGGCAAGGGTTCGCCGGCCACATGCTCACCTTCGGCCAGGCACTCGTCGAACTAGCGGCGATGGGCGACGTCCACTGGGCGGAGAGTTGCCGCACCGCTTTCCGCAAATATGTGACGGTCACGCGGCGCGGGCCGGAACCGGATTCGAAGACGTTTCCCGAGCACGCGCCGAGCGACCTGCGGCCGACCGGCGCGGCGTATTGGCAAAGGCGCGGAGACCGCTCCGTCGACATCGGCCACGTGTTCAAGTACCCCTACAGCTATTACGATCTTTTGCGGCGTGCCGGCGATCCCCAGTTGCAGCAAGCCTTGGACGCGAAGATCTACCGCGTATTCTGAAGCGGCCCCGGATGCACGCTCTCTTCTGCCACAATCGGAATGCGAAACCACGTCTTGCCCTCGGCCATCACTTTCTCGAACGGGCCGGCCAGCGGCGCGCCGTTGAGCACAACGACCGGCCGGTCTTCGATGCCCGTTACCAGTAAGCGGCGCGCCGACTGCTCGTGGGCCTTCGTCACATCGACGCCCTCGCGGAAGTAACGCTGGTACCAGGGATGCGTGGTCCGGCTCTCCGCAAAAAGCATCTCGACGGCCTTGTCGCCTTCCGGCGGCGGGATGCAGTAGTCGATCCAGAGCTTGTTCTCCCGCGGACGAAAGTGGATTCGTGCCATCGAGGCCGGGCCGTCCGTTTTCAGTTCGGCGCCCTCGGGAGTGCGGAGCCGCAGGGGTGTTGGATCGACGAACGGGTTCACCGCCGTGTACGTCCCGGTGACCGGCTCGATCTTCAACAGGGCCATCTGCCCCTCGGCCGTCTCCAACAGGGCGCCGCCCTTTTCCAATCGAGCGGCGGTGCCGAGTTGGCCGAGCGGTGAGTCGAGATCGATGTCGATCGGCGGCCACGGGTTCTCTCTGCCGTTGACCCGCACGTGAGCCAGCAGATCCTTGGGCTTGATGTACCGGTCGGCGGCGTCGGTGCGATGGTGCCCACAGTGGACGCCCAATTCGAACCGGTCGCCACCGCTGCGGTAGTCGACATGCACGATCTTCTTCGCAGCGTCCCAGCGGCGCGTCACCTTCGCGGCCTTCATGTGGGCACGGAACTCGTGGAACGATCCATACTCGGTCTGATCGCCCATCTCGATAGTCCAGCCTGCTGAGGCGTCCTTCAGCTTGGCCCAGGTGGTGTCGTCGTCCGGCAGTGGAGAATCGGTCTTCAGAACGAACGACTCCAGCTCCATCCGCGGATACTCGAAACGGATCGCGACCTCCACGTCCCGCCCCAGGTCGGTGGCAGGCAGCGGGATCAGGCCGACGTAGCCGACGCCATCGCCCAGCGTGATCACGTCGCCCTGCTTGGCCGTAGCAGGGAAGCTCGTGATTCTCTCATCGTTGATCCACAACTCGCGGTCCTTCGCATCGGCATACAGGTAGGCCAGGATGCGGCTGCTGAAACTGCCGATCCCCTGCTTCAGTGCATCGCCGACAAAGACCCTCTCCACCGGTCGAACGACGTGGATCATCTTGTTGTGGTGCTGCAAGGAGGCCTGCGGGCAATTCCCTTTCAGCAGCGTGGGTTCCTGCTGGTTGTACTGGTTGACCAGCTTGCCGTTCACATACGGCCAGGGCCACAGCACGCCGAGGTCGTCCAGGTGCTCCACGTCGCACTCGGTCCGCTTCCAGACGGCCAGGACCGGCCATTCGACGCCGATATCGGCGTCCATGCACGACAGGCCGTAGTGCTTGCCCAGGTAGGTCGTTTCGTGCACCGGCGGGTGCATGCGATGCCGCACGTGATTCGTCGAGACGCTCCACGACGGGAGCGGTTTGTCGTCGATGGCGTGGGTTTCCCAATCCGGGCCCCAGGGCGCCAGCAAGGCGACCCGGACGGGGTTGCAGGCGTGGAAGTTGACCGTCGCGATCCCGTGGACCTCTTCCTTGTCGGTTTCGATCAACACTCCCTTCTTCGACAGCGTGTGGAGCACCGCCCGCGGCACGTCCTGCCGCATCAGCAGATCGTCGATCCGATAGCGCCGGGCGATCCGCGACACCCGCCGCCGCAGGCCCGGATGATAATTGGTGTTCTCCTCGAAAAGGATTTTCTCCACACCCAGGTCGGCTCGCAGGCGCGCGAGCGGGTCGCCGCCGTAGCGGGCGAGCATCTTGAGGGTGCTCAACGTGATGCCCAGGTAAAACGTATCGCCCCGTTCCTGGTGCGCGCCCTCGCTCCAGATCATGTGGCGGTTGAGGTGCGAGATGTTGCGGTTGCCGCGGACGACCATCTCCGGCCGATCCAACAGCTCGCCCGCCAACGCCACCTCGGACCGGAACTGGGACATCAGGTTTAGCGTCGAGATGCCGTTCAGGTAGCCGGCGCGGACCCGCAGATCGTCCTCTCGAAATGGATGCAGCCAGCGAGCCTCGAAGTGCTTGCGGAGGTGGTAGCGAAGAAGCTCGGTGAGCATCGGGTCGTATTCGACCAAGGGGACCAGGTAATCCAGGTGCGAATGGCCGCGAAACCAACCGGGCGGCTCCCGCAGCACGTCCTCGGCAACCTTCAGGTACGCCTCTCGATCGCCGGCGTCGAACGCGTTGGGCAGGCGGTAGCCGATGTCCTCCCGCTCCCGCTCGTCAATCGGGACCGTCCGCACCTCGCGGACGCGCTGCTGCATCCACGCCGGCATCACCGGCCGGGCGTCGACGATCCGCCGGGCCAACTCCTGCAAGTTAGCGGGGACGCGGACCGGCGGGCTGCCTCCGCCGGCCGTGGCCTTCAACTTGCGGGCCAAGGCCGGCACGTCCACGCTCGGAGGCAACTCGACGTCGGTGGCCTTGGCAGCTCGGAAGGTCACCACAAGCTTCGGGTCGGCGACGAACACGCGGCAATTGCCCGTCGAAAGCCCCCACGCGCCGGCTTCGGGAGAGGCCAACTCGGCCTTGTCGATCAGAAACCCGCACGCCTCCAGGTCGCGAAGCCGCTGACCCAGGCCGCGCCCGTCACCGGGCCGGTTGAGCGCGGCGGTTACGTCGATCGAGCCTGTTGGGTTGTCCTTACCCAAAAGCGCCTCGCCAAGCGGTTCAGGCCACCGGTCTTTTTCCGCATCGCGGGCACCGCCGGCGGCCCAGTAGCCGGCCCCGTTGATGTGCGCGTCCCACGTCGGCCCGATCTCGGCATCCGCCGTCCATGGCCGCCGCAGCAGCCACGCCCGCGCGTGCCACGTCTCGGGCTCCATCTCCTTCAAGCGATACCCGCGGTGGACATATCCATAATCGGTTCGCAGCCACTCCTGGTCCTGCCAGGTGAGCACGAGCCTGGCGGAGATGATTTCCTCTCCTGCAGCCAACTTCCCGGCGATCGCTTCGGCACAGCCGGGAAACCGCAGGAGCAAGAATCGGTGCACGGCGTCGAAGAAGAGGGCCTTGTCCTGCTCACGCTCGGCCAGCCAGCGGGCCTGTGTGTCGCTGGATTGCCGGGCCCAGATGACGGCGGACATTTCATGATCGAAGGTAAGCGCCTCCTCGGCGGCCCTGGCGGGGACAGCCTGGAAAACCGAGAGTGGCCACACCGTCAACGCCACGATTGCCACCTGCCGGATCATCTGGTCCTCCTTCTTCATCTTTCATCTTTGTTGAAGCCAGCCGGTTCGTTACTGCTCGGATATTTCTTCCGGCGACAAGATTTTGGTACATGGCTGGATTGTGTCGATGTCGCCGCAGTCAATATCCGAGCGGATGCTCCCCCATGGCGTGAAGCATACGGCGCAGGTTGACCAGCCCAGTTCGATTCAAATGCAGTGCAAGCACTGTAACACGCCCGATGGCTGTCAAAGGAAGAACTTCGGCGTAATCGTCACTCCACGCGAAATGCTCGTGCCAACGCATGCGGCGAGGATGGAAGAGCGGAACCGTTTCGCCACTCAGTTCGTCGAGTTCATGGGTCTTGGTGTGTTTGTGATTGTTGCATCCTTGGCACGACAGTGCGAGATTCCCGGTTGAGTCGCTGCCGTGTCGTAATCGTGGTACGATGTGCTCGATCGAGTGCGATTGGGGGCAGAATTCCTCCGGCGTTCGACAATACTCGCAAATCCCATGCGCCCGCCTACGAACTTCGTCCCTCGTCTTCTTGCTAATGGGAGCCAATGCCTAGTCCGCCCAATGCTTGATTCCCAGTTGACGCATCGTGTCCGACAGGCTAGCTCCTCGCAGACGAGCCAATTCCACGACATAGCCCATCCGTTCAACGTGAACTCCCTCGATCCAGTCACTGAGCTGTGCACGCTCTTGCTGCTCTTCGTCCGTCAGCTTGCCGGCCCGGCCTTTCTTCCACAACTCGCGGTATCGGGAAACCCTTTCCGGCGACGGAACTTGATTGATCCGCTTGATTAGCTCCGTCTCTTGCTTCGACATCGCCGGTTCGCGGCGACTGGCCTCGACCTGCATGATTTCCTGGGCGAGTCGCTTTAGTTCGTCGCTGGACAGCCGGTGAACGGCCTCGAGAATCTGCTCTGTCGTCATAGACTCCACTCACCCCATTCTTGCCGGATCCGGTCCTGCTCCCATTGGTCCTACACACCATTATACCCGCTGTCCCAATGCCGGATACCCATCTGAACCCGATGATCGGCAGCACTGTCGGCGCCATGCCCGTCAAACGCCGGCCCAACTGCTTCTCCCCCGTCACCTCTTTAGCCACCCCGTTCGCCATCGCTCCGCAATCTCCTCAGCCGGTAACGCTTTGGCATACAGCCGGATCGGGCCGATGTCGCCGCGGTAGTGTCGGCCGCCGCCGTATGTCCAACCGATGTGATACGCCGGGTCGAACATGAAAAACTCGAACCCGGGTGTGCTGGTGTCATACGTGGCCTCGCCGGCCGGTTCGCCGTTCACGTACAGCACGACCCGGCCATCCGCGTGCGTGGTCACAATG
The DNA here is from genome assembly GCA_040768665.1 of Thermoguttaceae bacterium. Classification (GTDB taxonomy): domain Bacteria; phylum Planctomycetota; class Planctomycetia; order Pirellulales; family Thermoguttaceae; genus JABWBD01. The sequence goes on along the minus strand of JAXGMN010000044.1, from coordinate 34,991 downwards.
TGCAGCCACTCGCCGTAGGGCACGCGCCGCTCGATGCGAACCCGCCCGGTCGCCTGCCACCGGTCGTCCGGGTTTCGGCGATCGTTCTGATAGTGCAGCCGGCACGTCTTGTCTGCCTCGTTGAACCGGCTGAACTCCAAGTTCACGTTCCAGCGAGAATTTAATAGCCCTCCGCACGCGCCCGGCCCTCCGGCGGGAATCTGCGGCCGGGCCCAGAACTCGTACGTAAACTCCTCCAGCGGGAACAGCGTCTTGACCTGCCCCATCGGCACCTTGCAGTCCAGCGCCTGAAGCCTGGGCTTCAGCGGGATCGTGGCGCCGTCGTCGTTGCCGTCCAGCCGCAGGAAGCCCCGGCCGTCTTCCTGCATCCACTGGGGATTGCCTGCCAGCATCAAATGATGGCCGTTGTGGCTGGAGTCATAGACCGCCCGCACCGGTTCGGTATCCATCCGCAGGTCGATCAGCACCTCGTTGATCGGCTCCAGGTCCGCCGGAACCGGCCACGAAGTCTGTTCGGGTGCGTCGCCTGGATCGAGTGCCGACACGGCCACGTCATCCAGCCAGACGGTGCCTGCCCCGTCGAGCTCGAAACCCACGTCGGTGCAGTCGCGGCGCGTGAAGACATCGGTGATGAAGGAAAAGTAGGTCCAGTCGACATCCCCGCGGCCATCCATGTAGAAGATCTTCTCGGGCTCTTCGCCGTAGGAGTACTTGGTGCGGCATTGCAGCCCTCGGCCGGTAACGCCTTGCGACTTGTACCAGCCGCGGACCCACCAGCGCTTGGCATTGGCCTCGATCGCGTGCTGATAAATCTGCACCCAGCCTTTCCCCGGCCCGTCGATCCGTAGCGAGTGAGAATCCGTTCGCCCGAGCTTCTTCTCGATCTGGCCGCCCCGCCAGACGGTCATCGACTTGGGGGCCTGACGCGTCGAGAGCTCGGCGAACGTGCTGCCGGTCGGGTCGAACGCTGCAAACTCATCCGGAGAGGCGGCCACTTTCGGCGCCAGCGCCGTTTGCTCGAAGATCGCCCTGGCCTCCGCGGGCGGCAGGGCCGTCAGGGTAACGGCGAAGCGCCGCTCGTGTCCCGGCGCGATCGGGGCGCCGTTGCCTCGCTCGCTGTGATGGTAATCGTAACCCCAGTGGCACAGCCCCAGCTCGAAATGCCGCTTCGGGTCGCGCTCCCAACCCAGATCGATCTCGAACGCCGGGCAGGCGGCCGCATCGGGGTACAGCACGTCCGTAGACTTCCCCCAATGCGTCTCCTGGTTGTTGCATTCAAGCATGTGGTCGATCAGCGGATAACGGTACCAACGCCCGCCCGGGCCCTGGTACAGGTGCCAGCGATGCTCCAGGGAATTCCACCGGTAGACCACCTCCGGCCCCGGCGGCCGGTTGTTGTGGGTCAGCGGGTCGATCAGTTCGAAGGCATTGATCTCGAACGGCTCGCTCACCGTGAACGTCAAGTGGCTGTCGTATTCATAGCGGTAGACGCCGCGCCCGCGATCGTAGCGAACGATGCACCGGTGGTCCGCCTTGGCCGTGCCGGGCCGGTTGGTGCGGAAGGTGAAGTGCAGTTCTTCTCCTTGTTGGGAAACGCGGAATGCCTCCGGCAACTCGCCGACCAGCGGGAGCACGCCGTGGACCGGCCCTGGAGTGATCGCCGGCCCGAGCCAGGTGTAGTACACGGTCCGCCCGCCCGGCTGAAGCTTGACGCAGCTCTGGAACAGGGCGCCCGTTTCGCCGCGATCCGCTTTGAAGTAGCGGCTGATCGGCTCGTTGCCGTCAAAGAGAATCGCCGTTGCGTCGTCCTGCTCGAAACGGAAATCCGGCCGATGGGGCGGGCACGGTGCGGCCTCGGACGAGATCTCTGCCACATCGAACCGGCTGACCACAACCTTGCTGCGCCAAACGGCCAGGCCTGCTCGGCCCCCGGCGTGCGGGAGACTGCGGTCGACGTAGTCCAGCACTTCCCTGCCGTCCAGCCTTACCTGGAAGCGCGGTCCGTGACAGAGGATATCCAGTTGGTGCGGCTTGCCAACGTCGAACGCGCACGGAACCAACTGCAGAAACTCGCCGAGCGAGTCCCACAGCGCCAATTCGCTCCGGTGGCCGGAGAGGCAGATCCGGTAGAAGTTCAGCGGGTCCGACCATCGCAACACGACGCCGAAATCCCACCCGGGCGCGTTCTCGCCGTAGTGGTAAGCCCAGCGCCCGGTTTGCATGGCCGGCAGCCGGCGCGCCATGCGCGAGCTTTCTTGGATCGTAAAGCTCACGGCGACGTGGCAGTCCGCTGGCTGATTGCCGGGCGCGAGGCGGGTGTCCCAGCAATCCGCTTTCCCTTCCAGAAGGAAACGCCCATCGCGCTCGGACCAGACACCGGGCGTCGGGCGAAGGCCGATGCTCGTATCCATCGACTCCACCCTCGTCCATTCTGCCAGCGGAACGGTCGACCAACCGGCCCAAGCGGTCGCGGGCAATGCGATCGATGCCACCAAAGATACGAAGCTCAATACCCGGCGCACGGTACGTCTCCATTTCAATCGTGGTTCCGTGGACTTACTCCCTCGGCATGGCTGCCCTTCCGATGCGATTTCCCACCCGCGCTGAGTGTATTGCGAAAGACGCGGCTGGTCGAGGGGGTGCCGGGACGGGAAAGCCGTCAGGACCACCTTCCCATTCCCGAGAAGAAGGGGGTAGGCACATTTTGCTCCGAAAACTCCACAAAATGAGCCAGTCCCCAACGGCTTTGGATAGGCTCTTAAGCGCATCCTTCTTCGGGCCGTTGGGCTGTTTCCAGCGGTTGAAAACTCCTGCCCTATCTGCCAGACTCAGGAATCGTACTGTTCGCGCGAGGAGCATTCGATGAACCAACGCACGCGCCCTATTGGGCTTGTGACGCAGTCGGCTATTTTATTGGCGGCGATCGTTGCGGCCGCCGTCAGCGGCGATGCCGGAGCCGCTGAACCGGATCGGCCGCGAATCAGCCTGCCGCGGATGAAAACCCCGCCGGCGATCGACGGTCGCGTCGAGCAGGCCGAATGGCGAGGAGCCGTTCGCAACGTCGGCTTCATCAGCCGAGTCACGGGCGCGGTGACCGGCCGCGAGGGCGTTTTCTGGGTCGGTCGCGACGACAAGAACTTCTTGCTGGCCGTGATGACCGAAGCCCCGCCCGACGGCCGCATTCTGACCCGTGCGGTTCCGGATCCCCAACGCGACGTGGTGGCCGCGTTCCACGACGATTCGCTGGAGTTCGTGCTTGACCCCGGCGGCGAACGGTTCTTTCACCTGATTACCAACGCCCGCGCCGCTTTGTACGATTGGGCGGTCGAACCGGGCAACCGGCAGAATCTCAAGCAACTCGGCTGGCGGCTGCCGAACTGGAAAATCCAGCAGAGCATCAACGACGGCTGGTGGCATGTCGAGATTGCCATCCCGCTGGCAAGCCTCGGAGTTGCGGAGGAACAGATTGCCGGGCAGACCTGGGGAGTACAGGTCGCCAGGAACTGGCGGCGACCAAGCGAGCAGTCGCAATGGTCGGCGGGGCGCGCGGCGTACGACGATCGATCGTCGCTGCCGGAGATCGCGATGGACGACACGGCCCCGGTCGTTCGCGTCGTTTCACTGGTCCGCGACGGCAAACCGCACATTGAAGTCGCCGTCTTCAATCCGCATGACCATCCGGTCAGCGTCGCCGCCCTGCTCTCCGACGCGTGGCACCGCGACCCGCCGCAGGAAACGAAAGAAACGGCGACGATCGGTCCGGGAGAAGAAAAGACTCTCGCGATTGCCGGACGTGACGGCGGAGCGGAAGGGCTGCACAGCACGACGATTCGGGTGACCAGCCCGGATGGTGCCCGCGTGTTCTACGATCGCACCCATCAATGGTCGCTGCACCGCCCGGAGTCGCCCTGGGCGATCGGCGAGGAGCAGAAGCAGGACGTCGCCCTCGAGTTCAAGTACTATCCCTACACCAGCCAGGTCCATTTCCGCACGAGCGTCGAGGCCCTGAGCCTCCGCGATCGCGTAACCGGCGGGCAGGCGGCGATCTGGAAGGCCGGCGACGCGGGCAAACCGGCCGGGCCGGCAATCTGGCAGCGGCCGATTCGACTGGAGAAATACGCCGCCGAAGCAACTTGCGAGATTCCGACGCTCGACGAGGGAAAGTACCTTTTCGGCGTTCAACTCGAAGGAGGAACCGGCGTGCCCCAACAGCCCGTGCTCCAGCCGTTCGTCCGCCAGGTGTTCGAGTGGGAGCACAACTCGCTGGGCATTTGCGACGAAGTCATGCCGCCGTTCACGCCGTTGGCGGTGACGGGAAATGGCGTCAAGGCCGTTCTTCGCGAGCATCGCCACGGTCCGGCAGGGCTTTGGGACAGCGTCGCAAGCGATGGCAAGCCCATGCTCGCCGGGCCGATGCGATGGGAAGTCGTGGCGGCGGCCGGCGACGGCGGCTCCATGGCATGCCCTGTTGCCGGCAGCGGGTGGCAGCCGAAATCGCAGAAGCCGACCGCGGTCACCGGCGAGGCGCGCTGGTCTGCCGGGCCGGTCAGCGCAAGCGTGACCACCGACTACGACTACGACGGCATGATGCTCGTGACGCTCGCGATCGAGCCGACCGAAGAGCCGATCGAGCGGCTAAGCCTTGCCGTGCCGCTGGACGACAAGTTGGCCCGTTACATGCACGCGGTCTCCGACGGGCTCCGTCACAATTACGCCGGTTTTACGCCGGCCGGCAACGGCCGCGTCTGGGACAGCAGCCAGGCGAATCGGCTGGAGATCCCCGGAACGTTCTTTCCCTATCTCTGGCTGGGCGACGGCGAGCGCGGCCTCTGCTGGTTTGCCGACACGGATCGCGACTGGGTTCTGGACGACGAGACGCCGACGATCGATCTGACCCGCGAAGACGAGGTGCTGACGATGCGGGTGCACTTCGTCACCAAATCGGGCAAGCTCGCGCGACGGCATCGGATTGTCTTCGGACTGCAGGCCACGCCCACGAAGCCGATGCCCAACGATTGGCGCCGCTGGGTCGGCAGGCCGGGAATTCCCGGCACGCGGCCGGTCCGGTGGCTCGGCTCGAACTTCTACTGGGGCAGTCTGGCGTACGACGAATATCCCTACCGGTACCGTTTCGATTTCTTCGATCAGCTCAAAGCCACTCGCCAGACCGGGGAAATCGACCGGGCCTACATCGATCGGTGGATGGAGATGTGGGGCAAGGAGTTGTCGCCTGAGGGCACCGAGCGGTACGAATTCCTCGAGCGTCACGTCAATGCCGGATTCTGGGGCGCGAAAAGCACGCCGTGGTCAGAAGGCTATCGCCTGTTTGTTTATACGAATCCCCGCGGCGTCGGCTTCCACGTGCCGGAGTTCGCCACGTTCCAGGACGAATGGCTTCGCTACCGCTTCTTCAACCGAAACTGGGGCGAGGAAAACGCGGTCGGCTACGACGTGAGCCCCAGCCGCAGTTTCCAAGATTATGCGGTCTGGTACTATCGCAAGATGCTGACCGCTTTCGACGGGGTCTATTGGGACAACCTGTTCTTGAGCGCCAACTTCGATCCCGTCGCCGGCCAGGCGTGGACCGACGCCGAGGGCCGCATCCATCCTACGCTCGGGCTGATGCATCTGCGGGAGTTGGCGAAGCGGACCGCGGTGATGCTCTGGCAGGAGACCAAAGAGTTTCCCGAGCACCGCAGGCCGCCGATCACGCTCGCCCACATGACCAACACCATGCTTGCGCCGGTCTACTCGTTCCTCAACTGCACAATGGACTGGGAATGGAAGTACGGCTACGACGATTTCCAGGACCGGTTTTCGCCCGACCTGACGGTGGCCGAAACGATCGGCCGGCAGGTAGGGGCCTGGCCGACGATCCTTGCCGGCGGTCATCCCGAGCCGAAGGACCCGCGGGTCGACTTCATGTACCGGACGCGTTTGGGAGTCACGCTGGTCCACGAGATCCAAGTGTTCGACTACCGGCCCGAGCGAGATATCGAGATCTACCGGAAGCTGTACGATTTCGGCTACGGCACCGACGCCTGCCGGGTTTCGAATTACTGGCACGACGACCATCCGGTCCGCGTAAGCGGCATCGACGCCCGCACGCTGGCCTTGGCCGGCGGCGGCCGGGCCATCGTCGTCGTCACCGACTATGGAAACGGGGGCAGTGGGCAGGTGATGCTCGATCTGGAAAAGCTGGGGCTTGAGCGGGAAGCGGCGGCGACCAACCTGGAAACAGGCGAGCCGATCGCCCGGTCGGCGCCTGGTGTGTTCACCGTGCCCATCAAGAAACACGACGTGTGCATCCTGCAGGTGCAATGATGAGAAGGACCCTTGTGCTGTTGTCGGCGATTGCCGGATGCGGCGGCTTCGCATTGCGTGCTGACGAACCGGCCACGGTCGAGCCAACGCCGTATCTCCGCCCGGAATTTTGCCGATTGATGGACGCGGTGACGTTCCGGGTCAGTTTCGACGGTGACAGCATGTCGCCCGAGATGGCCGAAGGCCCGAAGTACGAACCATCCGTCTCGGGCAGCCACCAGGGCCGACACCCGCAGCCGGAGTTCGCTCCGGGGTTGACTGGCAAAGCCCTGGTTCTGGGTACCGGCGGGGCCGTTTACCCGCGAGAAGGCAACGTGCTTTTGGAGCGTCGCGGGGCGATGGCACTGTGGGTGAAGCCGGAGTCGTGGCAGCGGCCGAACGACGGCAACTGCGTGTTTGCGATGACCAGCAATTCCACGTTCTATCTCCAGCGTCAGGGCCCGCTGGTCGACGACGACGGGCGGGTCCGGCGGCATGAGGCGGTGATGTATCTTGCCCGTCCGCCAAAAGGTCGGACGGCGACGCTCACGGCCCCGTCGCCGTGGGAGAATGGGCGATGGCACCTGATCGTGGCCAACTGGTCGTGGCCGACGATGGAACTGAGTATCAACGGGCAACCGTTCGACGTGGTCTCGCTGTCCGCCGTGCCGGAGGACGGCACCTTTGGCAGCCTGGTCCTGGGCGATCGAAGCGGCGAGCCACGCGGTTTGCTCGACGAAGTGATCGCTTTCCGGCGGCCGCTCTCGCTCGGGGAGGTGCAATTGTTGTGGTCGCTGGCAGAACTCGCCTCGTGGGAACAGGAGAGAACCGAAGCAACGGAGTGATTGTCGCCGTTAGGCGAGCGGCAGATGAAAACTCACCCGTCTATCAGCCCGGCTGCTTCCGAGCAGCCGGGCTGATGGGAGATCTCCGTTATCTATGGGAGCCGGTAGATTTCAACATCGTCGTACCACGCGGCATCGGTGTCCGACCGCTGGCCATGCACGCCGAGCAAGATGACCAGGCGGCCCACTTCCTCGGGCACTTTCACGACGGTAAACATCTCCGACCACTCCTCGGCAGGCCCTTGGGCATAGGCGAGCTGATCGAGGCTCTCTGCCGTCCAGGCCCCCTCCGGAGTCTGCCAGCGAACGCGGATGGCCGCAGTGCCGGCGCCTTGCAGTTTTCGCACGGCACGGACCGTATACCGTTCGCCCGGCTTCGCCGGATGCGACTGGATGAAACAACCGCCCGCTACGCCGGTGGCACGTGCGGAGCCCGTGCCGGAAGCAGCTTGCTGCCGGTCCCAAGCGAAGCTTCCCTTGGAGCGTTCTTCCTGCCAGGTGTGCCATCCGGCCGGAGGACCTCCATCGCGATACGTTACGTCGTTGCCTTCAAAGCTCTTCGCGGTTTCCGCTTCGAACTGTCCGTTCCGCGCCTGGTTGGCGAGATTCCCGCTGCGTTTGAGCTCGGCGATTTCCTCCCGCGCAAAGCCTTCGGGGTCGCGCGCGAAGCGGAGCGCTTCCTCGCATCCGGGAAGGGCCTCGGGCCACGTCTCGGGCTTGACGCGGCCGTTGGGCGTCGGCCACCAGCGAAACTTCTCGCCGTAGACCCAGACATACTCGTCGGCCACGCGCAAGGCCGTCTGCAGGTTGGCGCGCAACCGATCGACCCGCGGTTCGCCGAGGCCGTCGACATACCACCTGCCCCACTCGGAGTCCTTGGGATTCCAGTACGCGTCGAGATAGATGCCGAAACCGGTCTGGACTTGTGCCCGGTACTTGGCGCGGTTCTCGGGCGAGACCAGCTCCTGGCAATGGCTGCGGATTTTCAGACCGGCCTCGAGATACTGCCGCTCGCTGTTGAACAGGTAGGCCGACTCGCAGCCGTCGACCAGCGTGACCGTTGGCGGCGCCACGTCCAACCATCCGTCGATCATCGCGGGATAGAGGCCATAGCCGAGGGTCTCCAGCGCCGGCCGCGGGTCGGGCCTCCCGGTTGCGGCGGACGTAACGCTGTTCATGAAATAGCAGAGGACCGTGATATCGGGGTATTCGCCGACGACCGCTTGCATGATCTCGCGACCGCGTTGCCGGGCCTTGGCGTAGTAATCGTTGAATGAATGTTGCGGGGCGTGCGGTTGCGACTCGTAGCGGAACTGAGCATAGGGCGCGGTGTACGGCTCCGGGTCGAAAAGGATGCCGCGGATTGCCGACTGCTTCGCGATCCAGGCGGCGATCCGCCAGTGTTCGACGATGTTCTTCCACCCCGCGTCGTCGAACCAGTCGACGTTGCCGGGATTTGCGCCCAGCGAGACGAAGTTGTCGGTGAATTTCTGGAACCGGCATGCCTTCAGGTCGTCGACGCAGGTCTGGAACCACGCTTCTTGCCAGGGTTGGTCGACAAACGCGCCGCGGAGCGGGCAGGGCTTGCCGTCGGTCGTCTGCCCGACGGCGACGAAAACGACTCCATCGAACGGACGCTTTTCCATCTCCGCAATGTTTTCTCGCAACCGCTGCGTGTCGGCCTGATCCCAGCCGGTGGCGATCAGCTTCTTCGGCAGCCGCATGTCTTCGGCCGAAACCGCGGAGCACGACGCGAGAATTGCTGCCAGAGTGAGGACGTTGATCGGTTTGTGCATGGGGTTCTCCAAGAAAAAGCCCGGCAGCGGGCGTGCAGGCCGGGCTGCCGGGAAATGGATCTTGCCCGCCCGTCGATTTCGCTACTTCACGAGTTGCTCGACGAACTCGCGCGTCTTTTTGGCTTCGGAGATGAGCGATTTTGCGTCGTCGCCGCGTGCGAAGCACTCGACGACCAACGGCCCGCCCGTGAAGCCGCCCTGTCTCAGCTTCGCGAACACGGCCTTGAAATCGACCATGCCGGTGCCGGGGGTGACCCAGACGTCCTTCTTCACCTTGCCGTCTTCCTGCGACATGGTGAAGTCCTTCACGCACACGCCGGCGACCAGGCCGTCGACGGTGGCGGCATCGTCGACGGGGCTGAGTTGGCCGTCCGAGTAGTGATAGATGTTCCCCGGATCGTACCAGATGCGGAAGTTCTTTTTGCCGACGAACTCGACCGTCTTGCGGCACTGCGGCCCGGTGGCGTTGAGGCCTCCGTGCGGTTTGACTGTGATCACGAGGTTTTTCTCAGCGGCGTAATCGGCCGTCTCTGCGATGGCCTTGTAATAGGTTTCGTAGAGTTTTTCGTTGCCGATGCCGCCCATCAGCAGCGAGGCGGCTTCCGCGGCGACGCAGTTGTCGATAAGCCGCTTCATTCCTTCGATTCCGGCCTCAAGCGACTCGTTGACCGGGATTCCGCCGCCGTAGACGGACGGCACGCTCATTCCACGGCTCTTGACCTCTTCGCCGATCTTCCGGGCTTCCTCCGGTGTCGTCTTGACCGAGATGACCAGCCGCGTGTCCGACTTTGTCGTCATCAACCCCGCGTACTTGTAGCCGGCCTCGGCGATCGCGTCGAGCGCGACGCGGTAGTCGAACTTGTCCCAGGGCCTCGTGTAGCAGCCGATCTGCCACTCGCCTTCCTTCCAGGGCGACGCGGCGATGCAGGGACTGCCGAGCAGGTGTCCGGCGGTGGCGGCTGCCGCTCCGGCAGCGAGTGTGCGGCCCAGGAATTGGCGGCGGGAAATGGCGGGAAAGCGAGCCATGGGTAGGAGCTCCGAAGGTGGTGGGGGGGCTGCCAGGATTCTATCTCCGTAACCGCTGACGGGGCGGAAGCTTAGGGGGACGGGTCCATGTTTTCGGCCAACGTCTCTGGCGCCGAAACACTCGAATGGGCCGAAAAATGGACCAGTCCCCGGCCGTGTGCGCGAACGGTTACCACTCTTCTATACCATGCCCGAATGGCCGATTCCAGCGGATCGGCACGGGGCTTGCGAAAGCGATTATTGCCCGGTATTGTGGAGACGTTCTGCCGCCCGTGGCGGTGCCCGTGCGAGGCGGCCCTCCGTTGGCACGAAATCATCTGCGTAGCTGCACTTTGCGAGCCGAGTGCCGGTAACCGACGCATATTGAAGATCGGTCGAGAGAGACGCATGGTTGACCGCCGCGCCAAGCCATTGCTGCCGTTTGCTGTTCTCGGCTGCCTCGCGGCAATCCTCGCGGCGACGGGCGGGGCAGGGGCGGTCGTGGGAGCGATTCTCGCGCTGCTGCTGGTGGGCGCTTTTACGGTAATGTACCTCGCGGGCAGTATCCGGCCTCAACTTCCGCCGTTTCGCGTGTCGAAGCGGGTGCTGTCGGTGGCAGTCTGGTTGCTGGTCGCATTGATTGCGGTCGTTGCGATCCTGTTGACCCGGCTTGGTTCCTCCGGTGGGGCCGGCTGAGCAACTCAAACTGTAAACGCGAAATCACGGAACCGCCTGACGGATTGCGGTTTGTAGTTGCCAAACATCGCCCCACCGACGCGGGGTCGGTGGTGGCGTCTGCAGTTTGAGTAAGCAAAGGATTGACGCGTCGATCGTGCCGCCCGTCTTCAATTGACTACGTTCCTGATCTGCAGACCGGTCAATGCGCGTCGGCAGGCCGTGGCCGACTTGGTGCGGATATCGAGCAGGCCCTCCTCCGAATAGAAGGCCGCGTGGGGATTGAGGATGAGCCGCTCATGCGCCGGATGATCGGGATCGCGCCAGGCGACGATCAGCGGGTGATCGTCCGAGGGCGGTTCGGTCTCCAGCACGTCGATGCCCGCGCCCGCCAGGTGGCCGGAGGCGAGGGCGCCGGGGAGAGCCGCGACGTCAACGGCGCCTCCCCGTGCCGTATTGATCAGGTAGGATCGGGGCGGCATGCGGGCGATTGTTTCGGCGTTGATCATGTGCCGGGTTTCGTCGGTCAAGGGGCAGTGAAGGCTTACGACCAGCGACTGCGCGAGCAGTTCGTCGAGCGACTCCACCCGCCGGATGCCCAGCCCCTTGTCGTAGCCGTCGGGTTTGTAAGGGTCGTAGAAGGCAACATCCATGCCCAGCGCCTTTGCCCGGAGGGCCGCGGCAGTTCCAATCCGACCGAGCCCCACCACCCCAAATCCCCGTCCCCGCAACCGCACGAGCGGAACGGCGTGTTGATAGTTCCACGCTCCGCGCGCTAAACGCAGGCGGCTGTTCATCAAGTGAACGCCGCGGGTCAAGGCAAGCATCATGGCGATCGCCGTATCGGCAACCTCTTCGGAACCGTAGTCGGGCACGTTGGCCACCGTAATGCCGCGCTGGCGCGCAAAACGATGGTCGATGTTGTCGATCCCCACACCTCCGCGAACGATCAACCGGCAACGCTCGAGCCTCTCGAGGGTTCGGCGGGTAAGCGAAACGTCGTGGTAAAGGATGATGACGTCGGCGGACTCGATCCGGCCGATCAACTCCTCTTCGGAGTGTGCGCCCAGCGCGACGACATCGGCGATATCGCCGAGGATTTCGCGCTCGGGTCGGAGGTCGTCGGTGATGAAATCGGGAATGACGGCAAGGAACCGGTCGCTCATCGGGTGGGCAATGCTCCGTGGGTGTCAGGGATGTCGTGTCCGCCAGGACGGGTCGTGCCTGGCCTGATGAAGAAGGGGACAGGCACCGCAAGTAATCGTGGGTGAATGGCACCGGAGATACAAGGTCTTGCGGAGCCAATCCCCTTTTTCATCACCGCTGGCCATCCCGGTGATCCGTTTCGAAGCGTTCCACCTCTTCCAAGGGTATGCGCAATCGAGTTTCAATCATCACGAAGCCAAGCCGTTGTCGTGCTAGCAACTGCCGCACCTCCCTACCGGAGATCCCCCAGCGGTGAGCCACTTGGCCGAGCGACAAAGTCCCGGCGAAGTAGGGATGGGGCGGTGCGGGGCGTTTCATTGGGGTCACCTGCACACCTCCCTTCGGATGGGTATCGCGAGGTATCCGTTCACGCACACGGCCGGGGACTGGTCCATTTTTCGGCCAATTCGGGTGATTTGGCGTCAAAGACGTTGGCCGAAAACATGGACCTGTCCCCCTCTGTTCCGCGGGCGTGAACGGTTACGTCGCGAGCGAAACGGGGTGCGAAGAGTATACATCAAGCGGCCGGCGAATTGAACGGCTCGGGGGTTCGCGAACTCAAGCGGGGCTGTACTTTCGCCAGCGATGTGTTAGGATAGTCATGTCTTAGGGGTGCCGTAAGGCTGAGAACATACCCTTTGAACCTGACCTGGGTAATTCCAGCGTAGGGAGGACTTTTCGCCCGGGGCCCTGCCACGGGCCAGCAAGCGCCGATCCTTCCACGCCGGATGGACCGGCGTTTTTTGTTAATCCTCGTTTCGCCGCAGTGCCCAACGGAGACTGCGAAAAAGGAGACCGGCACTGCGAAGAGGAGCCTACACGTGAATCCAACCGTTTCCCAGCCTCGTCCCGAACAAGGCCGCGAGCGGCAGTCGCCGCCGGAAGTTGCTTCGGCGGCCGTCTCCGAGAAAGCCACCATTTCCGGTCCGAACGGCATCGAAGTCCCGGTGCGGCGGATTCGACTCTCCAGCGGGGAACCGCCCGTTTCCGTCTACGAGACGAGCGGTCCGCAAGGGCACAACGTCCGTGCCGGACTGCCTCCGCTTCGCCGGCCCTGGCTCGAGGCTCGCGGCGATACCGAGGCCGTGGCACCCGCTTACAGCGGCCCGGACATCGAACTGATTCCGCCGGAGATGCGCCGCGCGCGGGTGCTTCGCGGGACAGGGCGCGTTACCCAAATGCACTACGCCCGTCAAGGGATCGTTACGCCGGAGATGCAGTTCGTCGCCATCCGCGAGAATTGCGACTCGGAGTTCGTCCGATCGGAAATTGCCCGTGGGCGAGCAATACTGCCGGCGAACATCAACCACCCGGAAAGCGAGCCGATGATCATCGGGCGCAATTTCCTGGTAAAGGTGAACGCCAATATCGGCAACTCCGCCGTCCGCTCCTCGATCGACGAGGAGGTCGAAAAGCTCCAATGGGCGACCCGGTGCGGCGCGGACACGGTCATGGATCTTTCCACCGGCGAGAATATCCACGCCACGCGCGAGTGGATCGTCCGCAACTCGCCGGTGCCGATCGGCACGGTGCCGATCTACCAGGCCCTCGAGAAGGTCGGCGGCAAACCGGAGGAGCTCACGTTCGAGCTGTTCTACGAAACGCTTCTCGAACAGGCACAACAGGGAGTCGACTACTTCACGATCCACGCGGGCGTTTTGCTGCGCTACATTCCGTTGACGGCCAATCGTGTGACCGGGATCGTCTCCCGCGGCGGATCCATCATGGCAAAGTGGTGCCTGGCGCACCACGAGGAGAGTTTCCTCTACACCCGCTTCCGGGAGATCTGCGAACTGCTGAGCCGGTACGACGTGGCGATCTCGCTGGGCGACGGCCTGCGGCCCGGTTCGATCGCCGACGCCAACGACGCGGCCCAGTTCGCTGAATTGGAGACTCTCGGGGAGCTGACTCGCATTGCCTGGGAGTACGACGTGCAGGTGATCATCGAGGGCCCCGGACACATCCCGATGCACATGATCAAGGAGAACGTGGACCGGCAACTCGAGTGCTGCCAGGAAGCGCCGTTCTACACGCTCGGCCCGCTAACCACCGACATCGCGCCCGGCTACGACCACATTACGTCGGCGATCGGTGCGGCCATGATCGGCTGGTACGGCACGGCGATGCTCTGCTACGTGACGCCCAAGGAGCATCTCGGCCTGCCCGACAAGAACGATGTGAAAGAGGGAATGATCGCTTACAAGATCGCCGCGCACGCCGCCGATCTGGCCAAGGGGCATCCGGGCGCGCAGGCTCGCGACGACGCCCTGTCGCGAGCGCGATTCGAATTCCGCTGGGAAGACCAGTTCAACCTGTCGCTCGATCCCGAGCGCGCCCGCGCATATCACGACGAAACGCTCCCCGCGCCGGCGGCCAAGACGGCGCACTTCTGCAGCATGTGCGGACCCCAGTTCTGCAGCATGAAGATCACGCAGGACGTTCGGCAATATGCGGCCGAAAAAGGGCTGAACGAACGGGCCGCCCTGGCCGCGGGAATGCAGGAAAAGGCCGACGAGTTTCGCCAAAAAGGAGGAGAGGTCTATTCGGCGCGCTAGGCGACCGGTAACCGTTCACGGGGCGGAGGAGAAGGGGACAGGTCCAAGTTTTCGGTCCGCGTCTTTGACGCCAAAACGCCCGAAGCGGCCGAAAAATGGACCAGTCCCCGTCCGCTTACGTCCCCTTTTCAGCAGTCTCCGACTGGCAGAAAGAGAGAGGCAATGGCCGCCCGACGGCTCGCCTGCGTCCTGCCGTTCCGTCGTGGCGGGAGTCCGATGGTCGCAGCCCCGCTAACGACCGGACTAACGGCGTCCACGCTCTTTCCTGGAAAACGGTTGCTTCAACGCCGCGACGCAGATCTCCTGACGGTTGTGCTGGAGTTGGCGTGCCTGGACGCGATTGAAGCCCCAGCTTTGCACGCGATCGAGGAACTCGGGAATATGCTCGGCCAGTTCCCACTGCGGGAGCTTGAACGTCAACAGCATTCCTCGCACGTTCACATCGGGATGCATCACAATGTCTTCGACAACCGCGAGCGTGTAGCTCGGCGCGACGTTCATATCGGCGGTGAGCCAGCGGATTTTCCGGAATTCGCGGCGGCGAACCTGGGAAGCTCGGCGGCGAATGTGCTGGAAATTGGGGTGATCGAGGACGGCGGGGGCCATTTCGGCCGGGTCGACGCCGATCACGTGCCAGCCTCGGTTCAGGAGCGCCTGGCTGGCGCCGCCGGGCGAACTACCCAACTCCACGAACCGCGCATCCGAGGGCACGGGTAGCTGCGCCCAGCGGAGTGCCTCTTCCATTTTCAGCCAGGCTCGGGAGACAATGCCGGGCGGCATCTTGAGCCGGGTCATTCCTCCCGCCCAACGAGACGCGACCGAGTCCGCCCGGTGGTAGCCTGCCCACCACTCGTTCGCCTCGACCACGATGCAGTCGAGCACGAAGTCGCCGGGCCGCGCGGGGCGGTTGACCTTCCCGAGCCGGTCGGGCCAAGGGCACTTCGCCGCCAGAGCGTTCTGAGCCTCCCGGGCGGCGTGATCCAGCGGCGAGAATCCGACCGTTTCGCTGTGCGCCGCGGACTCGCGAGCCCATACATGGACTTGCTCCCAAGCCCTCTCGCCATAGAGCCTCCATACGCCCTCGGCCAGCGCGGCAGCACTCTCGCCCGTGACCTTGCCCAGCGAAAAGCCGCAGGAGCGGGCAAGAACCAGTCCGGGATCGAAGTCGGAGCCGAGGTGAACGTCGGCCGGGACTTTGAATGTGAGAAAGCCCGGGCGGGAGTAGGCGAAGCGAAATCCGGGCCATTTACGGGCTACTTCGCCCTTCAAAGCCGATTCGGCGCCATTCTGGCAGGTGAGGAAAAGAAACTGCGGCTCGGGAACCATAACATCTTCCCATACGGCTTTGAAGTACCGGAGGTGGGAGTTGAACCGACATGTCACGAGGGACACCGGATTTTGAGCGCAGGGAAGGCCCTTTTCACAAGTCCCGCTCTCACCGGCACTTCCGTCGCCAAACTCTTGCCGCGTCGGGATTTACGTTTCGTCGACGTGTTGCGCTGTGTAAACGTCAGTATTATAGCGTGTTGTGCCAAATGGAGGCGAGGCGATAATAAGGGCCGGTGCGGCAATCCCCATCACCGTGGCAGTATGTGATACGGTATCAACGATCCGACCATGAAAGTCTATCGAGAGACATTCGACGACGGGCCGGGCGGCTGGTTCGGCTTTGTCAGCAATGCTTCAGGTCCCAAGCCGTTGGAGATCCGCGACAGCTCGGCGGTTTCCCGCAGCCCATGGTGGATCGACTACAACCACGCGCCTCCGGGCGCCGGCTATCTGCACCTGCTCTACATACTCTCCACGCGCGGCCCTGCCGGCGAACACCACCGCGAAGTGGCGGGGCCGAACCGCTTCGTCGCCGGCGGCTTCGGCACGAACTTCACCGGCGCCCGGATCACTCTGCGTTTGAGAGGCGAAGTGCTCGCCAATGGGGCACGCCTGGTCTTTCTCTGCCAGGCCGTCCAAGACGGAGTCTGTAGCGGATGGCTGCTGACAGGGCAATCCATCGATGTGGCACCCGTTTGGTCGGAACCGACGATCTTCTGCACTCCGGACGAAAGCCAATGGACGTGTCTGGGCAGTCGTCACGATCGAACGGACTACTATGGATATATCCCGCTGGCAACGGTGCTGGCCGACGTCAATACCGACATCCTGCTGGTGCTCCATCCGCTGGACATCGCGCCGATGGGACCATTGGAGGGCAACCCGCACCTTCTTCGCCCCGAACGCGACTATCCCGTCTGGCGGAGCCGCTTACCTGAAGGCTATGTCATGCTCGACGAAGTGACCATTGAATTGCCGGGCTGAGTGCCGGGGCAGAACACATTCCAAGGACAACCATGGATGGACCATTCCTGGAGCTGGCGCGTCTTGTCGGATTCGCAGGTCGTGCAGGTGCGCGAAGCAGCGCTGTCGCACATCGAGCAGCACGGGTTCGCCGTGCAACACGAGGCATTGCTGGCCCGAGCCCGCGCACGCGGCGCTCACGTGGACGAAACGCAAGGCCGAGTCCGCGTGTCGCGTTCGCTGGTCGCGGAACTGATGGCCGAGGTTCCGCGACAGTACACCATCGCCAACATTCTCGGAGAAACGTGGGTGATCGGCGGGACGGGGCAATACGGCACCGCGATCGTCACCGATCCGTGGATCATCGACTACGAAACGCGGAAGCCGCGCCATCCGTGCCTCGAAGACGTGCGGCGGCACACGATCGTGGCCGAACAGTTGGAGCCGATCGTTTCCATCAGCCGCATGGACTATCCGGTGACGGATGTCACGGGGGCGGATTCCAGCCTGCGGGCATTGGAAGCGCATCTGCTGCACCATACCCGGCACTACCAGGTGATGGCGACCGGCCTGGATAGCTTCGACCAGTGGCTGGGCATTGCCGAGATCCTGGGCCGGGGCGGAGACTACCGCCAACTGATCACTTCGGCCGTGGCCGTACGATCACCCCTGGTGCTGAACAAACTGAACGGCGAGTTGCTTGTGCGCAGCGTCGAGCAGGGGTTCGCTGTCGTGCCCACCGTGTGTCCTATGGCCGGTTCCACCGCGCCGTATTCCCTGGCCGGCACGTTGATTCAATCGCACATCGAGGTGCTGATGATCGCCCTGATGGCCCAAGCCCTGCGCCCGGGCCATCCCGTAGAGTACGTGTCCGGCCTTTCCGTGACCGATCTCCGCAGCGGGTCCGATCTGTACTATACACTGGACAAGGTGCTTTGGAAAAACGCCGCGGTCCAATTGGGGCTGGCGGAGAACATGCCGGTGGGAGCGGAGTGCGGCGGCGCCTTGACCCATCGCTACGACGTGCAGACCGGGGCAGAGGGAATGCTCTTCATGCTCGCGGCACATACTTCGGGCGCACACCGGATCGCTGGGTTCGGCTCATATCACAATGCCGTGGGAATGTCCGCGGAGATGATGGTAATTCAACAGGCATACCTGCGAGCCGCTCGTCACCTGGCCCGCGGCATTCGCACCGAAGAACCGTTTCTGGGCGTCGGCAGCCTCGAGCAGGTTGGCCCGGGCGGGCAGTTCCTGGATGATGCCTTGACCTTGGAACTCATGCGATCGGACGAGTTTTTCCACGATGATCTCATCGATCTCAGCGGCGGTCACCCTAGCGACAAGTCACTTCTCGAGCGAGCCCATGACCGCGTGGAGCAATTGGTCAGCGGCTACCAGTCGCGCGTGCCGGGAGACATTCAAGCAGGTCTGCAGCGGCATTTTGCGGACTTGTACCGGAAGATGGGCGTTGCGGTCCGATAAGTAGCAGTAATAAAATCAATCGGCCAATCGTAGGGTGGATTTCAATCCACCCTTTGTTTTCCGGGTGGATTGAAATCCACCCTACGTGAAAAATGCACAACTTGTTTTCTTGCAGCTCCCAAACGGGGCCGCGCGGTCGGAGAACGGTCATGAGAATCAGCGGCCGGGGGATCCTGAACTGTGGCGATCCGGGTTCGGCCCGCGGCTGTTTCGACGTTTCCCACGGTCACGGCTCTTCGAGACGGCACCATTCTGGCCACGTACCGGATCGGAACGACCAAGGACTCCGACGACGAGACCATCGAAGTGCGTCGCTCCCAGGATGGTGGACGAACATGGGGCGACCCGGTCACGCCGTTTAGCGCGGTAGTCGACGGCACCCGAGGATCGCTGAAGGTGGCCTACGTAACGCTCCTGGCCGAGGAGCACCTGATCGCCGCGGCACTGTGGGTCGATCGCGAAGCCTATCCCGGCAAGCCGCTGTTCAACGATCGCACCGAAGGCTGTCTGCCGATGAGAATCCTCCTTGCCGATTCGCACGACCTCGGCAAGACGTGGACTCCGTGGCGCGTGCTGCCGTTCCCGCGCGAGCTCGGCCCGCCGAGTTTAACGAGCCCGGTCCTTCGGCTACCCAGTGGAAGGCTGGCCGTAAGTATCGAGACCAACAAGAACTACGAGGACGGTTCCGAGTGGTTTCAACGCGTTGTCTATGCTTACTCCGACGACCTCGGGCGAACATGGGGGACACCCGTGACGGTCTGCCAGGATCCGACGGCACGCATCTTTCACTGGGATCAGCGAGCTGCTGTTTGCGCGGATGGCCGCCTGGTCACGTTCACTTGGACCTACGACCGGCTGACCGCACGCTATCTCAACGTACAGCGGCGCCTCAGCAGCGATGAGGGAATCACCTGGACGACTCCGGAGGACCTTGGGTTCGCCGATCAGCCGTCACGCCCGGCGATACTGCCGGACGGTCGATTGGTCGTCGCCTGGGTCGACCGTTTCCAGTCGCGGTCGATTCGGGCCCGGCTCGCGGTGCGAAACGATGCTCCTCTTCTTCCCGAGACCGAATGTATTCTCTACGAGTTCCAGCCCGGCATTTCCAGGACGGCTGCGGTGGAAGGAAACACGGGAGAACTGCTGGCTGAGATGAGCGTATGGAACTACGGGTTGCCTTTCGCAGAGCCCCTGCCGGATGGCAACGTAATGGTGGTCTACTACGAGGGCACTGCATCGTCCATGAAAATCAACTGGGTCCGGTTGACTTTGTGAACGCCACCGGTAATGCAATCCTCTTACAGTAAGCCTGTGTCCGGCCGTGGATGGAGCAACTACCGCAGTATTGACGGCGCAACCGGCGGCAAGATAGGATCTTCGTGCGTGGGGATTCCTTGTCCGTTACTTTTCGGGGCCGGCGGTCACAGGCGCGAGGTGATCGATGAACTTGAGCCCGACCGATGGCGAGCGAGACGGCGACGCCGGCGCGAGCGGAACTCGCCCGAAGACAGTGGCCTCGGAATGCCCCCTTTCCGATCGCGACCAACTCAGAAACGGCCTGATCTTCATCACTTGCTGGGGCCTGGTCTATCTTGTGGCGCCGGTGCTCTACGTCGGGATCGTCCAGGCTGCGATCTGCAACACCTTCGGGGCCGGCGACACGGTGGCCAACCTTCCGCAGGCGGCCTACATGTGGCTGATGCCCACGCCGGTGCTCGTGGCGTGGCTATTCTCCTCGGAGCGGTTCTTCAAACCGCTCTTGGTCCTTTCGTTTTTCCTGCTCGGCGTCGCCGGCGCGCTGGTGGCCGTGATGTTCCAGCTCGCCTCCCGGGAGTGGATCGTCGCGGCGATCATCGTCCACGCCGGCGTTACCGGCGCAACGAACAGCGTCAGTTTCGTATGCCTGTGGGAGCTGGCCGGGCGCGGCATGACGGCCGGCCGCCGCGCCACGACCCTGGGTTGGTGTTACGGCGTGGGGCCGGCGCTGGCGGTGTTCGGATCATTCCTGTCGCAGCTCCTGCTCAGCGGCAACTTCCTCGACCTCGTCCACGTGCCGACGATTCCCGAGCCTTGGCCTTACGTGATTCTGTACGGAGCCACGGTGCCGGCGATGTTCCTGGCAGCACTGCTGGGATCGCTTGCCGTGCTGCCCCCGGCGAGCCCCGAACCCGAAACCGTATCGAGGGTTGCCAGTATCTGGGGTGGGATCAAGCAATACGCAACGCATCCGCTCATCATGGTTACCGCGACGGCCTACCTGCTTACGTACATCGGCGGCAACATGATCCTGCCCAACCTCTCCCTGTACATTCGCGATGTAACCGGGGAGCTGCCCGAGACGTATTCGGGCTTGCAGATGGTGCTGCGATTCTCGTTCAAGATCGTGGCCGGCTTCGCTTTGGGGTGGATCGTCACACGAACGCACCCCAAGGCGGGACTGCTGGTGACGACCGGCGTTTGCCTGCTCGGTGTGCTGTGGGCTCTGACCGTTCCGGGCAGGTGGTACCTGCTGAGCTTCGGACTGCTCGGGGCAGGCGAACTGTTTGGGGTCTACTTTCCGAACTACATCGTGACGTGCTCGGCACCCAGTCGCATCCGGGAGAACGTGGCCTACACGACCCTGCTGACATTCGCCGTCGGCTTTGGTGGCGGCGGGTTTGGAGTCATCGCGGAGTTGTTCGGACTGCGGACCAGCTTTATCGTTGCATCGGTAATTCTCGCGGCGGCTCTCATGCTCGTGGCCGCGGCCTTGCCCGACACGCCTTCACCGGGACTCGCCCGTCGCGATTCACCCGGAGAGGAACCGCAGGAGCCGATGGAGACTGGCGCATGAACGGCTGCCGTTCTATCCAAGGCCTGTCAGCAAGGATGATCGTAAACGTTCAAGCGGAAGGTTCTCAAACGTAAACGCCACCACCGGGTTTATCCCGGTGGGGCGATGTTTGGCAACTACAAACGCCGCGAAAACCCCCGTTCCAGGATTCGCTTTCTCCGTTCGGCCCCTTCGGGCCGAACGGAGAAAGCGAAATCACGGAACGGTCTGTGGGGTGCGGTTTGTAGTTGCCAAACATCGCCCCACCGACGCGGGGTCGGTGGTGGCGTTTACAGTTTGAGAAGGTATTTCCCGATGCTAGAGAACATTCAGACGGGGCTGATCTACCGAAACGCAAAGCCGCACGTGGTGAGTCGACACGCGTACTTTCCCTCGGTGGTTGCTCGGAGCGGCGGTGACCTGGTGGCATTGTATGTACTGGGGCAGGCATTTGAAGCGACGGACCTGCATGTTCACGTAGCTCGATCCGAGGACGGCGGGCTGTCATGGCAGCCCCTAGGTCGACTGTGCCCGGAAACGCCCGGCCGGCTGACGACGGACGCCGCCCGCCTCACCGCTCTGCCGGACGGCCGTCTGGTCGCCGTGGTGGTCCGTCACGATCGCAGCGAGCATCCCGAGGAAGGCTTGGCGAACCCGGCGACGCTGGGGTTCGTGCCGGTGGAGGTCTTGTTGCTGTGGTCGACAGACGGCGGCCGGAGTTGGAGCGAGCCCCAACCGATCGAGCCGCCGCTGGAAGGCCCATCGTTCGAGCTGTGTGCCCCGGTAACCGTTCTCAGCGACGGCCGTTGGTTGTGGCCAACCTCGACGTGGCGGGACTGGGACGGGCGGCTTCCGAACGGCAACCGCACCGGTGCATTGGTATCCGACGACGCCGGTCTCTCTTGGCCTGTGTGGATGGATGCCTTTGCCAATCCGGGCGGCAATCTGATCTTCTGGGAATCGAAGATCATCGAATTGCCGGACGGCCGGCTGCTGGCGGTCGCGTGGTGTTACGATGAACAGATCGGGGTCGACCGGCCCAACCAATACGCGGTGAGTCACGACGGCGGGGCGACGTGGACCGCTCCGGCTTCGCTGGACATTTGCGGCCAGACCATGACGCCGCTGGCGCTCGACGACGGCCGCGTGTTGTGCGTTTACCGGCGAACCGATCAGCCGGGCCTGTGGGCCAATCTCGGCCGCCTTGACGGCGATCGCTGGGTGAATCTCGGTGCGGAGCCCTTATGGGGGCACCAAAGTGCGGTCGGCCGAACGATCACCGACCGCTCGATGGTGGAGAACTTCCACGCTCTTCGATTCGGGGCGCCCAGTGTCCTTGCGCTGCCGGATGGAAGTCTGATGGTCGCATTCTGGTGTTACGAGGACTGCGTCAGCGTGATCCGGTGGTATCGATTCCAAGTCGCCGGGTAGGCATATTTTGGGCCCGGCAGCTCTCCGTTTACCTCCATAACTCGTCAATGATTTCCACGGTCCTGTCGACCAGGATCTGCCCGCCTTCCGGACCGATGACGTTGCTCTGCGGGACGGCCGAATAATGCCCGCCGGCCTGGGCCCGCTCGGTCGGCAGGTAGCTGCCAAAGCCGGACATCTGAAGGATGAACGTCTGCGTCGCTTTCGACCGGGCCTTGATGCGGATTCCGTATTCGCAGAACAGCTCGAAAGGATTGGAGCAGACGACCAGATCGCCGAGCCGCACGACGTGAATTTCGACGGGATGCGTCGCGTTCGGATCCTTCCGCAACTGCTCGTACCGTTTCACCACTCCGTGGTGCCAGTCTCGGGCCATGAAGGCGACGCGGCCCGCGCAGCCCGGGTCCTTTTCGACCTGCGCCATCACGTTGTGATACGCGGCGAGTGCTTCCTGGTACTGGGATTCGGAAATCTTGTTCAAGGGCAATTGCAGCGTTACTACCACGTGGCGGAGAACCGGGTCGGCCGACTTCTCCTTCCGGACCGTGTCGAACGTCTGGCTGATGGAAAGATCGATTCGCCGGGCCAGCTCCTGCATTTCGTTGACGCCGCGCAGATCGCGCATCCGCGCATTGGCGGCCTTGTGCAGAAGCGGCCGTGGAGACATGTCTCCGGCCGCGGCCCCCCAGCCCAGCACGACGAGCCGGTCGCCGTAGCGAGCCTTGAGGCGGTCGCGAACCGGAAGCCAGAAGTCCGCGTTGATCGAGGACTGGCCTTCGACCGCCTGGGCCGGGCAGGCCACGTTGACCGCGATCGCCTTCAGGTTGTCCTGCCGATCGTAGAAGAAGATGGAGCCGACGTCATCGTCGTCCATGCCTTCCAGATGGACGAAGTCCTCCCGGTTCGTGTTGCCGTACATCCGCGCCGTGCCGTCGGCATAGACCACCCGGCGACTGAAGCCGATGCTGTTCCGGTCCAGCCCATACGACATCTTTCCCGGCGCAAGATCCTTCCAGGCCGCCACGATGCCGTCGCTGATTCTGTCGGCCAGGTAGGCGATCGTCTCTTCGACCGTCATGGTTTGGTCGTTGACCGGAATGCCCGGCGTCCCCGGGCGGAGGACGGGGGCGGTGTGCGTGTGCGTTGCGGTGAGGACGATGCGTTGAACGTCAATCGAAGCATCCTTCTTGGTCACCGCGTCGCGGATCGCCTGGACGAACACTTCCGGCAATTGCAGGAGGTCCAGCGAGACCAAGGTGGTCTGCACATCGCCGGACTCGAGTGCGACCACGTTGGCTGTCAGCGGCGTGTCGGGCGTGGTCGAAAGCCGCAGGCCGAATTGCCCCCAGAGGGCCACCGCCTTTGTGGGCGTCATGTCAACCGACGCGGCTCCGACCTCGAATTCCGCACGGCATAACGGTGCCGGCAACACGAGGCCGACCAATAAACCGCCGAAAACCGCTGTCAGCGCGGCGCGAAGTAAAGAGGTTTTCATGGATATTTCCTTTCAAAAGGGAATGGATTTAGTTAAGAGACGACCTTGCGATCCTTCCAGACGCTGCTCGAAGATGTGGGATGCTTTGCCGCCGCCACAGTCTACGCATGTTAGCCAGGTGGCTCAGGAAGATCAAATCGGCAAGCGATGTCAGCCATGACCAGGCATGTGCCGACCGAGGGAGCGAATTCGCGAGTTGGGACTCTCGTGGAAGTCCATGGGATTCCCAGGCTTGACGCTGTGGAACCTGCCTGGACTGCCGGTTCTGCCATGGCAGAGACAGGATGTTCCTCTCCCAGGCAGGGTATCCGCCGGCGGGTTCTGTCAGTGGCCGTCCCCCGGTGGTATCCTGCGGGCGGAAGACAAGCACATTTTGCTCCGAAGACTCCGCAAAATGAGCCAGTCCCCGGCGGTTTTGGGACAGGCTCTTACTCCTCCACTCGAAGTTTCACGATCCGGTCAAGCCGATAAGTCTTCTCAATTCCCTCGAGGTGACACACGGCAACCATGTAGGGCCGCCCGCCAACCCGCACCAATGATAGCGGCGTCACGCGTCTTGGCGAGGCTCCCCCGCTGCCGCCCGAGTAGATCATGACCACGGTCCGTTGCTCCCGAATGGCCGGGATCAGTTCCGCTGTCAGAGCGGTCACGGGTAGTGGGGCGGCAGTCCTGTTCACGAAACTCATCGGTTTCGCGAGTTTGAAAAGATCTTGTACCGTTCGCAAATCTTCCCGGTCCCGCAGGATCGCCAGAAAGAGCCGCATGGCCAGCCTCGCATCGGACAGGGCCCGATGGTCCTCGCGATCGGCCAAACCGAAATGGACGGCCAGCGTCTGCAACCGGCGATTGCTTAAACCGTGCACGCATCGGCGTGCCAGACGCAGCGTATCGAGAACGGCATGCACAGGAAGATCCGCCTTCGACCGGGTGAACGCCGCGTCCAGGAATCGGATGTCGAACGCAGCATTGTGGGCCATCAGCAGCGTTTCGGGCCTACCCAGAAAGTCGTGAAACCGCGGCAATGTCGCCGCAACCGTCGGCATTCCCTTGACCATCGCATCGGTGATCCCGTGGATGCCGGTCACCATCGCGGGGATGGGGCAGCCGGGGTCCACCAACTGCTCCATGCACGCGATCTCGGTGCCGTCCAGCCGGAATCGCACGGCCCCGAACTCCACGATCCGGCAGGATCGGCAACTCAGGCCCGTCGTCTCCAGATCAAAGGCGGTGAACTCCATTTCGGACAAGCGTAGACTGGTGGGAATGGTCACTTCCTGGTCCTCGTCGTCGCCTGCGGAATCCTCCCGACACATTCCGTTGTAGCACAGTGGAGGTCGACTGCTCCAGGGCACCGCCATGGGAACGGTTTGTCTTTATTGGCGTTCTGGTCTGCCATGGTAATCTCTCATGCGTCGTGGACGTTGGCAATCAAAATCGTCGGATCGTCAGGGATCCGCCAGATCGTCATACATCAGCCGAGTTTCGATATAAAGTCGATGGCCGCCGATCATGATGCGCAGATCGTACGGATCGGCAAGTGGTGCCATGAGCGATGTTCCGGCGGAATTTGGCCCTTTATCCTCCGTGTCGGGGAATGCGACCCGACGTGCCCACGTATCCACTCGAAACCTATTGTAATTGCATCAATGAATTGGCATATATCAACCCATCTCCCCCAAAGTACGTGGAAGCCGAAGGTTCGTCGCTAGCACCAAACGGTATTTTCGACTGGAAGTGTCCGTTTTGACACGGCACGCTTTTATAAAGGATAGTGGCGATCGTGGCGTATGTAGCAGAGAACGTAACCATCCCGCGGACAAGCCGCGGGCATTCGCGACATCCGAAAGTAAATGCCAACAGCCGGAAAAACCGTTTGGTGCTAGCATCTGGAGATTCTCTGGATCGGCAGCACGCGAATCATTGACGCTGGGCTGACGCACCTGGACGGCCTGAAAAGCTGAAGAAGCTGATCCTGAATGAGACGAGCATCTCGGATGCGGGGCTGGTCCATCTGGCAAGTTTGTCTCAGCTCGAAGAACTCGGTTTGTGGAAGACAACTCGAGCAACTCGGGCTCCTTCGCCTGCGCGAGGTCACGGACAAAGGCATCGTCCACCTCGAAGGCCTGAAGAAACTCCGGGAGATCCGCCTCGTCGGCACAGCAGTGAGGAAGGTTCCTTCGCCCTTTCCGGTCCGCGTGTGATCGAGTATGCTGGCAGTTGCAGTACGGTCCGCCCCCCGGCAAGTGACGTGCAAACGGTGCCGTGCCCTGGCCGACGCGCAGCTACGCGGCCGACTGATGCGGTGTCGGTTTCCCCCGCAACCATGATCTCGCGGAGTCTCAATCGATGAATGCCCCCTCGTACAACGGGATGCGTCTTGGGTTGCCCACCTTGTGCCTCCTGCTCTTGGCGTCCCCTGCGACTGCCGCAGAGCTAGCCGAAGACATGAAGGAGGTCTCCGCGAAAATCGTCTATGAGACCTGGCAGGACGACAACTGGGAACTTTTCACGATCCGTGCCGATGGGTCCGACATGGTCAATCTGACCAAGACTCCCGACCGGAACGAGCTGTATCCCCATGTTTCGCCCGACGGTACGAAGATCTGCTTCGTGTGTGACGAGGGATCCGGCGCCGACAAGATTCGCAACGTCTACGTGATGAACCTGGACGGAACCGCTCGCAAGCTCGTGGCAGAGAATGCCCGGCAACCCTGCTGGAAGTCGGACTCGACCGCAATCGCCTACCTGAAGGGTGAAGTCGACCAGTTCACCTATACGGACTATGCGACGAAAGGGATCTTCCTCTACGACCTGGCAAGCCGACAACACAGGCAGCATCCCAACCGGGAACTCATGCATCTCTACAACCTCTGCTGGTCGCCCGACGGCAAGTGGTTCGTGGCGACCGTCCATGCGGGGATGGGCTACAAGCACGCGATTCTGGCGATCGAAGCCGACGGCCAGGGCGTTTACGACCTGAAGATCCCCGGCTGCCGTCCCGACATCAGCCCCGACGGAAAACGTCTCGCCTGGGGGCCCAGCGATTGGGCGCTCCGCGTCGCGGAGCTTGATTTTTCCGGCGAAGCCCCGAAGGTGCTCAACGCCCGCGACGTGGTCACCAGCGCGAAGCCGATGAAGATCTACCACGTTGACTGGTCCCCCTGCGGAAAGTACATCGCTTTCAGCCGCGGGCCGGAGCGGAAGATCCTCGGCACGATTCCCGAAGTCGTCGGGGCCAAGGCCAGGGACTGGAACATCGCAGTGGCCGACGCGAGTGAGAAAAACCGTTGGATGCCGATCACCTCCGATGGCAACTGCAACAAGGAACCCGATTGGATGCCGCTCCCCAAGACGGCTCCTTGAAGAAGGGGCCGCCTCCTGAATCCGAGATAGACTCCAAGGGGCTTCTTCAACGGACGCTGCCATGAGACATCTTCTGTGGTTTGTACTTCCGGTAATCGTCGCTTCCGCGGGAGCATGCCGGAAGGTCGACCGTTCCGCACGCAGGCCGGATTCGGCTCCTCCGCCCGTGGTCTTCGTCACGGACAGCGGCATCGAAATGGTGCTGGTTCCCGCCGGCCGATTCATCATGGGAACCAGCGGCGGCCCGCCCGAGCAAGGACCGGCTCATGAAGTGCAGATCGACGCATTTTTCATGGATCGCTACGAGGTGACCCAGGCGGTCTACGCGAAAGTGGACCCCATCAACGGTTCCCATTTCAAAGGTCCCGACTTGCCGTCCGAGATGGTCGGCTGGGACAAGGCGGCCTTGTACTGCAACCTGCGTTCCGAGGCGGAGGGCCTCAAGCCCTGCTACAACGAGTTCGGCGAGTGCGATTTCGAAGTCGACGGATATCGTCTGCCTACCGAGGCCGAATGGGAATACGCCTGCCGTGCCGGCAGCGAGACCGCTTACAGCTTCGGTTCCGATCCGAGCCGCTTGGGTCAGCATGCCTGGTATGCCGCCAACGCGAACAAGAAGACCCACCCCGCCGGACGCAAGCTCCCCAATGCCTGGGGCCTCTACGACATGCATGGCAACGTGGCCGAGTGGTGCAACGATTTCTACGACCCGGACTACTACGCCGGCAGCCCGGCCGAGAACCCGCGAGGTCCGGCCCAAGGCGACAAGAACGTGCTCCGCGGCGGTCATTGGGGCGCCGGCGAGGAATCCTGCACTTCGGCTTTTCGCATCGGCGAAGAGCCCGGTTTCTCCGACGCATGTTTCGCCCGCGACGCGATCGGCTTTCGGTGTGTGAGAAAATGCCGCACGGAAAGCCCGGCCGACGGGGCCGCGGAGCAACCGCTGTCGACGAAAAGAGGATCAGGTGTGCCGTTCAACTTCGCAATACCGGCGGCCGTGATGGGCGCCGAGGGCCGGCAGGCAAAGCCCACGGGATTCGTCTACGACGACGTCTACCTCCGGCACGTCACCGGCTCAGGGCACCCGGAACGCCCGGAGCGGCTGGAGGCGATTGTCGCCCGGCTCCAGGCGGACGGACTGTTGGAGAAACTGATTCGCATCAAGCCGCGTCCGGCAGAGGAAGAGTGGCTGACTGCCGTTCACACGCCCGAGCACATCGCCGCGCTAGGCGAGTTGTACGAGAAAGGGGAGCGGTTTGCCGGAACGCGCGACACGCCGGTCTCGGAATCGTCGTACCGGGTCGCCCTCTCGGCCGCCGGCGGCGTCCTGGGCGCGGTGGATGCCGTCATGGCGGGCGAAGTCCGAAACGCCTTCTGTGCCGTTCGCCCGCCCGGCCATCACGCCACGCCGTACAAGGCCATGGGATTCTGCTTGCTCAACAACGTGGCCATTGCGGCGCGCTATGTCCAGCAGAAGTACAAGCTACGCAAGGTCCTGATCGTCGACTGGGACGTTCACCATGGCAACGGCACGCAGGACATCTTCTACGAAGATGCAAGCGTCTTTTATTTCAGCGTCCATCAGTACCCGTTCTATCCCGGCTCGGGCAGCGCCGACGAGCAAGGAGCGGGCGAAGGAATGGAGCAAACGTTGAATGTGCCCTTGCCGGCAGGCAGCGGCAACGCTGAGTTCGAGCACGCGTTTTCCCAGAAGCTGCTACCGGCGGCTCGGCGGTTTCGGCCCGATTTCGTGCTCGTCTCGGCTGGATTCGATGCTCACCAAGACGATCTTCTGGGGAGGATGCGAGCTACCTCAGAGGGGTTCGCCCAACTGACGGCGATCGTCAAGCAAATCGCCGAAGAGCATTGTCACGGGCGCCTGGTTTCGGTTCTTGAGGGAGGCTATGATCTGGAGGGTCTGGCATCCTCGGTCGACGCGCACCTGCGAACGCTTAGGAAGTGACGGGTGAGCCGCGGGTGACGGCTGCCGGACCGGTCTGCAAAGCTGTCTCTCGCGGGATGCAATCTTGCCCTGCGACACAATAGAATCGTATCCCACCTTCGATGCTGTTCCACACCTGGGTCTTCCTCGCCTTCTTTCTGACCTTCTACCCGGTCTACTTGCTGGTCAAGGGAACGTGGTTCAGGCTTCCTTGGTTGTTGGCGGCATCCTACGTTTTTTACGGCTGGTGGAATCCGGTTTACCTGCTGCTGATCCTCTGGGCCACGACGGTCGATTACCTCGCCGTCCTGGCCATGGCGCGGACGCGCTGGAAGAAGCCCTGGCTGGCGTTGAGCATCGTCAACAACCTGGGATTGCTGGGTTTTTTCAAGTACGGCCGCTTCGTGGTCGACAACGTGAACGCTCTGGCCGAGCGGTTCGACCTGCCCTACGGTCTGAGCGATCCGAACGTCTGTTTCCTCAGCGAAGGGCTGAACTCCGTCCTCTCGTCGCTGCACCTTTCCTATCACGTGCCGGATTTCAGCTATCTTCTGCCGGTCGGCATCTCGTTCTACGTCTTCCAGTCGATGAGCTACACGATCGACTTCTACCGGGGGCAGGTCGAACTGGAACGCAGCTTCATCCGCTACGCCACGTTCGTGTCCCTGTTCCCGCAACTCGTTGCCGGGCCGATCGAGCGGGCCAGCCACCTCTTGCCCCAGTTGCAGCGGACCCCGCGGATCACCCGCGACGACGTCGCCGACGGGCTGTCGCTGTTCGTGGTCGGACTGTTCAAGAAGGTCGCCCTGGCCGACTACCTGGCCATGTACGTCGATCCGGTTTATTCGGCACCGGAGGAGTATGGGTCGCCGGCTCTGCTGCTGGCCACGTTCGCTTTTGCCTGGCAGATCTATTTCGACTTCAGCGGCTACACCGACATGGCCCGCGGCATCGGCCGGTCGATGGGGATCCGCCTCATGCTCAACTTCGATAATCCTTACCTGGCTACGGGCCTGGGCGATTTCTGGCGCCGCTGGCACGTCAGCCTGTCCACCTGGTTCCGCGATTACGTCTACATTCCGCTGGGCGGCAATCGGCACGGCGAACTGCGAACCTATTTGAACATGGTCCTTACCATGTTGATCTCCGGCCTCTGGCACGGCGCCATGTGGACCTTCGTGCTCTGGGGCGCCGTCCACGCCGCCGGCCGTGTGCTCACGCGATCGCTCGAACGGACGGCCATCTACCGAAATCGCGTGCCCACGCTCGCCAAGCAGGTTCTTACCTTCTCGGTGGTTATGCTGGCCTGGGTGTTCTTTCGGGCCCAGAGCATCCATGACGCATGGCTGATTCTCGGGCGGATCTTGACCGGCGGCCTGGCCGATCCGGCCTTCCCCTTGTTGATGACGGGGCTGGTGCTCTCGATTTGGTTGTACCAGTACCTGTACGAATCACGATTTCGGTTCCTCGTGAGTGCCGGCCCCGTGCGGATCGCGCTGGTCTTCGGTATGCTCGTTTACATGGCGGCCGTTGTGACATCCGGCAATCAAGAGTTCATCTATTTCCGTTTCTGACGAAAAAAAGAGTAGAACTGCTCGCAACAGCATGACATTCAACGAACCATCCAGCACGTACCACTCGGGAGCCCGAGACGGCCCCGACGATCGCTTTGCTGCGAACGACGTTCGGCTCTCCGCGCGCGGTTGGCTGATCGTGGCAGCACTGACGCTGCTGGCATTCCGGTTGATCCCGCTCGTGTGGCAGAAGATCGAACCGCTGGGCTTGAAGGCCGACTACCGTATCCCCTTCCGACTGGGAAACGACTACTGGAACTATCGGCGGACAAGCCGCGAAGTCTGCCGCGGCGGCGCGACGCTGCTGGTCGGCGATTCGGTTGTCTGGGGCCATTATGTCGACAGCCGGGCAGCGCTTTCCCACTATCTCAACGCCGTCTACGGCGACCGCGAGTTTGCCAACCTGGGCGTGGACGGCATCCACCCGGTGGCCCTGGCCGGACTCGTTGACTTCTACGGAGACGCGATCCGCGACAAGCGGGTGATCGTCAACTGCAACTTGTTGTGGATGAGTTCTCCGCGCCACGATCTCTCGTCCGACAAGGAGGCGCCTTTCAATCATCCGGCCCTTGTGCCGCAATTCGCAGTGAACATTCCCTGCTATCGAGCGACGCTCTCTGAACGGCTGGGTACGGTGGTCGCCCGGCACTTCCGCTTCCTGGGCTGGGCCGATCATATCCGCATCGCGTACTTCGGCAGCGACGACCTGCCCACCTGGACCCTCGAGCACCCTTACGAGAATCCGCTCGATCCGATCACGCTGGGCCTCCCTTCGCCCGACGAACCGCCGTCGCCGGAGCCGGACGCTCGACCCTGGGATGAGAAGGGACTGCGGCAAGTCAATCCGGAATGGGTACCGCTCGACCAATCGCTGCAATGGCGGTTCTTTCGGCAGACAATTCAGCGGTTGCGGCAACGAGGCAATCGTGTTTTCGTGATGATCGGCCCGCTGAACGAACACATGCTCACCGAGCAAGGGTTGGCCACGTACCATGAGCGGAAGCTTGCCGTGGCCCGTTGGCACGAGCAGCAAGGAATTCTCTCTATGGTTCCCGCTGCTCTGCCGAGCCGGACCTACGCCGACCTGAGCCATCCGACCGCCGAGGGCTACGCGATTCTGGCAGAGCGGCTCAAAGCAGCAGACTCGTTTCGTCGTTTCCTTTCCGAGTAAGCAATGTTCGAGAAAAAAGTGTCAGGAACCATTTGTGCGAAGCACCCGGAGGGCCGGTTCCGGCAAATGGTTCCTGACACTCTTTTTTCACTCTTTTTTCAACCCTAACCTGCGAGAGTGTGAAAATGAGTCTTGTGAACCGATACTCACGCGTGACGTTCCTCGTTGTCGCCGCCCTGGCAATACATTTTGCATCTCGGCCCGACCGGGCTGCCGGCGGAACCGCCGTTTCGCACAACGGCGTCAATATCCGAGTTCTCGATCAACCCTTCTCCGGCGACAGTGCATCGTTGAGAAACACCGCCACGGAAACACGATCGCCGGATCATCTCCCGGCGCAGGTGTCGGGCTTTCCCGTGTTGGAGACCACGGCGGCCGCCGTTGCCTGCTCGGCCGACCCCGGCGTCCTCACGTTCTGGACGCGGCAAGAGGATCGGTTCGCCCGGCAAGGCGAAATCGTCCTGAGTTCGATTTCCCCTTCACTGCAAATTCGAATCGTGCCTGACGAAAGGCACGGCGTAGGGCTCGAAATCAGCGATCGCCGGGAAGGGCTGAAACAACTCGTCGCACTCTCAAAAGACGGGATCCTGGAGATCCGGCAGCCACCCCACCGAACCGTCATGGTTCGCAGCACACTTCGCTATGCCTTGGTGCCGTCGTTGGTGGGCACCGATTTACTCTACGATCCCAATACCCTCCCGGCCGGAAAGTCCAGCTATCTGGTCTCGCTCAATATGGTCGTCGGCCTGCAGGAAGGAAACGCCGGAATGCTGACCGCCGTCTGGCCGCCGGGCGAACAGTTGGCTCGCGTGCTCGTCAAGGAGAGCGGCGGCACACCGATCATCGAATCGTTCGAGCTCGACACCGTCGGCCAGCCTGTCTTTGTCGGTTTTATCAACCACCCGAGTCTCTGGCACGCCGAACGGCTCCGCGAAGGGTACCTGGAAAGGGATACGCCCATACCTTGGCAAAAGCCTTTCGACGCGCGCTGGATCGGGCGGTTCTTCATCGATTCCGACGGCTACGACTTTCCCTTCTATTTCCTCGCCAGGCGGCACAAGCTCTGGGGGCGCTACATCCGAGGCTGGTTCTACTATCCGCTATGGTTCGACGGCGACAAGACGATGGTCCATTTCGAGAAGAAGTTTCCGCCCGTCGGCGACCTTCTTGTCTACTACCTGGATACCTACGACGACAAGCAATTGTCTCCGGTGGGCGTCCTGCAGAAGTCACTGGGCAACGACGCTGCCGCAAGCCTGCTCGACTTCGAGGGCACCAGGGAACAGGTTCTCCTGGAGCACCACAATGCCGTGTGCGCCATGACCTACAAGATCGAGGCCTGCTTCGCCCGGGAACCCGAGGCGGCGCCGTGGGCCGAGGTGAAGCAATATGCCGACGACATCGCCACGTTCATCCGGCTCATTCGCGAGCGCGTGTTCCAGTTCGACCGGTTTGCCGCCGAGCTGCACGATCTATTGCAGGCGGAGAAGAAGAAACAGCCGGCGATGGCCGATGCACTGAAGCCGTGCGAAGAGATCCTGGCGGAAATCCGCGACGTCGTCGCGGCCGATCTGCCGGAAACGTCGCTGGAAGAAGTCGGGCGGTGGACCGGCAGCATCCAGAAATTGACGCCGGACGACAAGCAAGAGAGCCTGGCGGCGGTCAAGGCCCTCACGCAGAAGTGTCGCTCCGTGGCCGGAACCCAGGACGACATGGCCCGCAACCTGAGTGTCGTCACGATCCGACTCATGGAAGAAGCGGCTCGCATGGGCACCGCCTCGCCTGAGCACGTCCGTGTGGCGGAGCAGATCATCGACCGTTGCCGACAGATCCTCCGGCAGCCCACCTGGTGGGAACCATGTCGTAAGTACCTTCCCAAAAGCAACCCCGGAGCCCCATGACGTGCCGCAGCGAACGCTCCCGACAGTCGCTCTTCTCCCTTTGCTCATACTGCTTGCAGGCTGCGCGGAGCGCAAGCGGATCGAACCGTCCGCGTCGCCGGCCACCAACTCTTCGCGCGCGGACGAGCTGCCGGGCGAGATCGAGACCCTAGGCGGCATCCCCATGGTCCTGATCCCTGCCGGCCGGTTCACGATGGGGAGCGACGGCCAACAAGATGCCGGCCCGCCCCACGAGGTGACCGTCAGCACTTTCTACATGGATCGCTTCGAGGTCACGCAGGCGCTCTACGAGCAGTTTATGGGCAAGAACCCTGCCCGGCGAAAGGGCGAGCAAAACCCGGTCGAGCGGGTCCGTTGGACCGATGCGCTGAAGTTCTGCAATGCCCGATCGGCCGCGGAAGGACTCACGCCCTGCTACCATCTGGAAACCTGGGCCTGCGACTTCTCCGCCGACGGCTACCGGCTGCCGACCGAGGCCGAGTGGGAGTATGCCTGCCGGGCGGGGAGCACCGGTGACTACTATTTCGAAGGCGGTCCCGAGCAACTCGATGACCATGCATGGTTCCGCGACAACGCGGGCCGCAAACATCACTCCGTGGGCCGGAAGGAACCCAACGCCTTCGGTCTGTACGACATGGCCGGCAACGTTCGCGAATGGTGCAACGACTGGTACGCCGTCGACGCTTATTCCGCGGGGCCCGCCGTCGATCCCCGCGGCCCGGCCTCGGGCGAAAAAGCCGTCCTCCGCGGCGGCGCCTTTTCCGGCTCTGCCGAGAGCTGTACCAGTTGGAATCGCTATTGCGACGAACCGGGCTTCACCGACGCCTGCGTGGCCTCGGACGACTACGGCTTCCGCTGCGTGAAACGAGCTATCACGGGCGTCAAACCGTAGCCGACGGTGCTTGCCGGTCAAGTAACCGTTCACCGGGCGGAGGAGAGGGGGACCGGTCCATGTTTTCGGCCAACCTTCTTGGCGCCAAAAGACATCAACTGGCCGAAAAATGGACCGGTCCCCGGCCGTGGGCGTGAACGGTTACCCAGTCAACGGGAAGCTCGCCGGAGCGTTCCGAACACGAGCAAGTAGGTCGTTTTCCGGACCGGCGCCGCGGCCCTTATTTCTCGCGAGTTGGCGACGCCGGC
>JAXGMN010000043.1:0-116967 GCA_040768665.1 Thermoguttaceae bacterium | reverse complement strand
GGATGAACCGGCAGGGGTCGCTGATGGGGGCGATCGAAGGTGGAGCAGTGTGGGCGTTTTCTTCCTGGTTATCTCGGCGGTTGCGATGCTTTTGCGGTTCGCAGGGCGGGGAGGTCGAGCAGGAAGAGCTTCTTGGCGCGGATTTCGAGGTCTTTCCAGAGGATTTCCGTTGTGGTGCGGGCGCCTTGGGCGGTTGCTTCGAGGCGGACGAGGTCGACCGGGCCGGGGCCGAATCGGTCGATGCGGTAGAGGGGCCGGAATTCTTCGGAGCCTTCCTCGGCTGCGAGGAGTTGCAGCGCGGAACCGGTCCGCTCGATGCGCAGGCGTCCCCAGCGGCCGGTGGCGGGAAACCACTGGGATTGCCCGGCCCGATCGCCGGCGGGGTCCCGGATCGCGGCGAAAGCGAAATACTGCTGCCGGCCGCCGGGACAGACGTAGCGGCAGAGCTTGGCGGCGTTGGCGCTGCCACGGGCGCAGAGATAGACCGCGGCTCCGATTCCGTCGCCCTCGGCGGGCGGGTCGACCTGGACGAGCTCGTAGCTGGCCGTGATCTCGAAGTCGCCGTGGATTGCCAGCATGGGAGCGAAAGTGACGTCGGTCTTCACCTGGGTCGGACCGTGGGGCACGACGACGCGCAGGCCGTCGCGGGCCGGGCGGAGCATGCTGACCCGGTAAAAGGAATCGACGTTCAACGGGAAGAATAGGCTCGGATCGTATTGCTCGCCGCGGAAGTCGAAGGAGAACGATTCGGCCAGACGGCTGCCGCCGATTGCGCGGATGGGAGATGGTTCGGGGATGGGGGTGTTGCGTGCCGGGAGGAGAAGGAAGGCGACGAGGAGGGCGGTGGTTATGGCGGTGATTGCGAGGAGGGGTAGGCCAGTAGGTCCCGTCTGCCGGATGGGACCTGAAAGCGGCAAGAAGCGTCGCCGGCAAGTTGCGCCAGGTCCCGTCCGGCAGACGGCACCTACCAGGGCGGAGGCGACTTCGTCTGCCGACGCGTAGCGGTCGTCGGGCCGTTTTGCCAGTAGGCGGTCGATAATTGCGGAGAGAGATTCGGGCACCTCGGGATTGACGTCGCGGGCCGGGCGGTGCGGGACGTCGCAGATCCGCCGTAGGACGGCCAGCGTGCCGTCGGCGCGAAACGGGGAACGGCCCGTGCACATGGCATAGAGGAGGCTGCCGAGACTGAACAGATCGGAGCGGTGGTCGACGTGGCCTCCCTCGGCCTGCTCGGGCGACATGTAGTGGGGAGTGCCCGCCACGGCGCCGGTCCGCGTCAGGGCGGCGTTGTCGACCGCGCGGGCGAGGCCGAAGTCGGTGATGTAGACGCGGCCGGTTTCCTCTTCGAGGAGGATGTTGGCCGGTTTGATGTCGCGATGAACCAGGCCGTGGGCATGCGCGGCGGCGAGGCCCGCGGCCACTTGCACGGCGATTGGAACGACGTCGTCCGGGTCCAGGGCACCCTCGCGTTCGATCCTTGCCTGGAGCGATTCGCCCGCGATGTGGGGCATGACCAGGTAGGGGATATCGCCGGCGGAGCCGATGGCGTAGATGGGAATGATGTTGGGATGGACCACGGCGGCGGCCGCTTGCGCTTCGCGGAGGAAGCGGCGCCGCGCGTCGGCGCTCGACGCCCACTCGGGCGCGAGGACCTTCAGGGCCACCAGCCGGTTGAGTTCGCCGTCGACCGCTTTGAGAACGACGCCCATGCCTCCGCGGCCGACGAGCTCGACGACGTCGTACTTGTCGAGCCGGCCGATGGCGTCTTCGCGGTCGCTCGGCTCGAGCAGCGCGTGCCAGGGGTTGGGTGGCGAAAGGCCGCCGGGCGGCGTTTCGGCCAGAAAGGTTCGGGCCTCGGCCCACCAACTCGGGCCGGCGGCGATGGCCTCCAGCTCACGACGGCATCGCTGACAGACCTCCAGGTGCGCGATAATCCCCGCCTCGGCGTCGGCCGCAAGGCGATCCTCCAGGAGGAGTTGGAGCCGGCCGCGGTCGAATCGCCGGTGGTCGCAAACCATGAGTCGGCCTCCGAGGGGTTCTGGTCGGGTGTCGTGGGAATGTTGTGGGGGCGGGACGTCTTAGCTACCAATCGTGGCTTCCACCGGGCAAGCCCGGCGGCGGCCGATTACTCTGCACCGTCGAGTTCTTCGATCTTCTTTCGCAGTCTGGCGAGGACGCGGCAGCGTGCGACGTAAACGGCGCCGGGCGTCATCCCGAGCACGTCGGCTGCGCGGCGGACGTCGCATGCTTCGACGCTCGTCATCCAGAAGGCCCTCCAGGTGCTTTCCTGACACTCCTCGCGAACCCGCTCCGCCGCCCATTGAAACGCCTGGCGGCGGTACTCCAACTCGAAAAACTCGCTCTCCTCGCCATCGCCGGTCGGCGTGGCTTCCAGCAACTTGTTCACCCACGTGTCGCCGGTGCCGTGGGGATGCCTCCCTTCGCGTTTGAGGAAGTTGATCATCAGGTTGCGAGCGATGCGAAACAGCCAGCCGCGGAACGAGCCCAGCGACGGATCGGGAACGAACCGATCCACCGCTTGTGAAACGGCAAGAAAGACCTCCTGGGTGAGTTCTCGAGCGTCGGCGTCCTGAAACCCCTTTCGGCGCGCCAGCCGGTAGACCAGCGGCTCATAGATTTCCAGAAACTCTTCCCACGCCCGCTCGTTCCTCGGATCACGGACACGCAGCAGCAGGCTCGGGCGAGTCACCGGAGCGTCGTCCACCGCGGTTCTCCTAAGTATCACACAAGCGTCAGGGCGAAATCTTGCACGCGCGACCAAAAATCTTTTTTGACGCAGCCCGGAGAGGCCCCGCCGGAAAATCCATGCAACGCGGAGAGGATTGGAGTTGCCGATGAGTTGGTGCGCGCGGAACGCGGGCGAGAGAGGAGAGGAAGGGATTGGCCGCCAGCGGAGTCGCGGGATACATTCCGTCTACCTCCAGGAGCTAGCGTAGCAGGAAACGCTCATCCTGGCAAGCGGCTGGCATTCCACCCAATTTGCCGTCTTGTCCGTGGCGAGCACGCGAGGCAAACCGCTGGCGCGTGTGCGCGGCCCGGCTCCTGCCGGGGGCGGGCCGGCAGGAGCTCTTGGTGATAGTAAGGTAAGTCGCCAAAGGGCGGCATAGGGTTCACGTGTTCAGTATTTATCTTACGGCTGCGGCGCGATCTGTCAAGCATACTCTTGATACATCGGAGTAATCACAAGTTCGGGGACAATTGCCCGGTCCGGAAGACGAGCGATGGCCAACACCATCTGAGCGATGTCCTCCGGCTGGAGCATTGCAGCCAGTCTCTCGGGTGGAACAGGGGTTGGCCGTTGTTCAAGGATGGGTGTGGCCACTTCGCCCGGGTAGATGTTGGTCATGTGGATTCCGTTGGCGCGTTCCTCCAGGCCGACCGCGGTTCCGAGTCCCGTCAAAGCGAACTTCGAGGCGCAGTACCCCGGCCCACCCAGCGCCGAGGCACGCTTTCCGGAAATGGACGAGATATTGACGATCAGCCCGGTGCGGCGCTTCCGCATTTCCGGAAGTGCGGCACGGATGCAGTGGTAGGCCCCGGTCACGTTGATGGCCATCATCTGATCCCAGTCGGCAGGGTCGAGTTCGGCCATCATCCGGCGCCGGACGTTAATGCCCGCCGAATTGACAAGGATCTCCGGTGCACCAGCCTCCTGTCGAAGCCACTCGAAGAGTTCGGCAACCTGATTTCTGTCGGCCACGTCACAAGGCCGGCTGAGAATCGGCGGGCTACGGGATAGGCCCTCTGCCGCTTTGCGGAGTTTTTCGCCATTTCGCCCGGTGATCGCCACCCGGCATCCTTCCCGCGCCAGTGCGGCGGCGGTTGCCAAGCCGATTCCGCTCCCCCCACCGGTGACCAGTGCGATTCTGCCGTCCAGTTGCATGATGTCTCCTTTCAAAGCACCCAGCCGTCCGGGAGGATCCCGTTTTTGGAGATCACGGGGATGCCGTCGCAAATCATCGCGGACTCGTCGGATTCCTCGCGGTTTTCCACTTCCGGCTCGTTGTTTACCCGCACATTTCGCCCGATGCGGCAGTTCTTGTCGACGATGGCGCCTTGGATGACGCTCCCTTCCCCAATGCCCACCGGCGGCTGACCGCAACGCAGATCGTGGGCGATCTCCTCGACGGATTGGTGAAAGTCGTTGCCCATCAGCACCGAATTGCGGATCGTGACGTTGCGTCCGATACGGCAGCGCAGCCCGACAATGCTGTTTTCGATCACGGCGCCGTCCTCGATGATGCAACCATCGGCCAGGAGGCTGCCGCGGACCGTTGCGCCGTCGAGATAGGTCGGCGGCAGGTAGCGAGCCCGGGAATAGATCGGTCTCTGGGGCATTACGAGTTGGAACGGCGGGTTTTTGGAGGCCATGGCGAGATTGGCCTCGTAAAAAGCCTTGATGGTTCCAATGTCTTCCCAGTAGTCGTCGAACAGATGGGCCTGAACGCAATGGGACTGGATTGCGGCCGGCAGAATCTCTTTGCCGAAGTCCGGGGCGGAATGCTTTTCCAGCAGATCGAACAGGGTATTGCGATTGAACAAATAAATGCCGGTGCTCGCCAGACAATCGCGTCCGCCGCTTTCGATTCCGCGGGCGTCGATCCAGGCGGGATCGGTCCGGACCGGGGCAAGCGCCTCTTCCGTTTTCGGCTTTTCGACGAACTTCACGATTCGCCCGTCTTCATTCATCCGCATGATCCCCAGCCCCGACGCATCCTTGCTATGCACCGGGACCGTCGAGATGGTCACCTCGGCCCCAGTCCGTTGATGGATGTCGATCAACTCACGGTAATCCATCCGGTAAAGCTGATCGCCGGAGAGGATCAGGACCAGTTCGACGTCGGGCTGCTGCAGGTAAGAAAGATTCTGGCGAACGGCATCAGCAGTACCCTGGTACCACTCGGAGTGGCCGACGGTCTGCTGCGCGGCGAGAATTTCGACAAACCCGCCCCGGAACGCGTCGAACGAATAGGTACTTCCGATGTGCCGGTGCAGGCTTACCGAGTTGAACTGGGTGAGTACGTAGATGCGGTTCAGGTCGCTGTGGATGCAGTTCGACAGCGGAATATCGATCAGCCGGTACTTTCCGGCCAATGGGACCGCGGGTTTCGATCGGAATTTGGTGAGGGGGTAAAGACGAGTGCCTCGTCCCCCTCCGAGCACGAGCGTGATCACGTTCTTCATAGTGCCAACTCCCACTCTTCTTCGATGTCGTACCAAAAGGGGGGGGCGAGCCAAGACGCCTGTTCTCTGGGTCTTGCCGATGTTTGGCTCGGAGCCAGGGCTGGTTTTGTTAGGGCCTCTTAAACCGGCGAAGCTTTTCCTTCAGCTCTGGAATAATCCCGCGTGCCCAATCTTAGGCGGAACTGGCAGCGTTGAAAACCGGCCCCCCTTTCGACGTAGGGTTGATACCAACCCGCCGGTGCCCCTCGCCTTGAAACGTCCTCTTTTAGCGCTAAGATAGCGTCAGCCCGGCGGGGGCATGTTTATCAACGAGGAAAAAATGGCAAACGAACCCCAAATCATCGATGTCCAACGAGACCCTCCACCTTCAACTTCCCATGCTGCCCCGACGCTTAGGGTGTGGCCCGGCCGCCCATACCCACAGGGCGCGTCCTGGGACGGTGGAGGTGTCAATTTCGCGATCTTCTCCGAAGCTGCCACGAAGGTGGAACTCTGCCTGTTCGAATCGACCGACACGACCAGGGAGGCATATCGCATCCCACTGCCAGAGCAGACCGATATGGTCTGGCATGGATACCTGCCGGATGTTTTTCCCGGACAATTGTACGGATACCGCGTTCACGGTCCGCACGAGCCGAAGAACGGCCTTCGCTTCAATCCCAACAAGATCCTGTTGGACCCGTACGCGCAGGCGATCGGCCGGGACCTGAAATGGGCCGACGAGATGTTCGGCTATCGAATCGGCGACCCCGACGAGGATTTGTCCTTTGACGATGGGGACAACGCTGCGTATGCCCCTTTGGCCACGGTCATCGATCCGGCATTTACCTGGGGCGACGATCGCCCGCCGCGGACCCCCTGGTACAAGACCATTATCTACGAGATGCACGTCAAGGGCTTCACCCAGCTTCATCCGGCGGTCCAGGAGCCGTTGCGAGGCACATACGCGGGCCTCGCCTCGGGGCCGGCGATCGACTATTTGAAGCGGTTGGGGGTGACCGCCGTGGAACTGATGCCCGTCCACCACCACGTCGACGATCGGCATCTGGTCGACCGGGGCCTGACGAACTATTGGGGGTACAACACGGTGGCCTTTCTCGCGCCCGAGCTGCGTTACGCCTCCACGCCGGACGGCCGCGAGTCGGTCCGCGAGTTCAAACGCATGGTCCACGCGCTGCACACCGCCGAGATCGAGGTGATCCTCGACGTCGTCTACAATCACACGGCGGAGGGCAACCACATGGGGCCGACGCTGTCGCTGCGGGGAATCGACAACACATCGTACTACCGCACGGTGCCGGAGAATCCCCGCTATTACATGGACTACACCGGCTGCGGAAATACGCTGAACATGCGGCATCCTCGTGTGCTACAGTTGATCATGGACAGCCTGCGCTACTGGGTGCTGGAGATGCACGTCGACGGATTCCGCTTCGACCTGGCAAGCGCGTTGGCGAGGGAACTGCACGAGGTCGACAAGCTGGGGGCATTCTTCGACATCATCCACCAGGATCCGGTTCTCTCGCAGGTGAAGCTGATCGCGGAGCCCTGGGACCTGGGCGAGGGGGGCTACCAGGTCGGCAATTTCCCGGTGGGGTGGACGGAGTGGAACGGGAAGTACCGCGACGCGATCCGCCGTTTCTGGCGCGGCGACGGCGGCGCCGTGTCGGAGTTCGCGACGCGTCTTTGCGGCAGCAGCGACCTCTACGAGCAGAGCAGCCGCCGCCCGTATGCAAGCATCAACTTCATTACGGCCCACGACGGATTCTCTCTCCAGGACCTCGTCAGCTACAACGAGAAGCACAACGAGGCCAACGGCGAGAGCAGTATGGACGGCGAGTCGCACAACCTGAGCTGGAATTGCGGTGTGGAAGGGCCGACGAAGGATCCCGACGTGCTGAGACTGCGCGAACGGCAGAAACGCAATTTCCTGGCCACGCTCCTGTTGAGCCAGGGTGTGCCGATGATCCGAGCCGGCGATGAGCTCGGCCATACGCAGCAGGGCAACAACAACGCCTACTGCCAGGACAACGAGATCAGTTGGCTTCATTGGGAGATCGACGAGGAGAAGGAACGATTTCTCGAGTTCGTCAGCGACCTGATCCGTCTGAAGCAGGAGCAGCCCGTGCTCCATCGCCCCAAGTTCTGCCAGGGCCGGCCATTACGCGGTTCCGACATCGCGGATATCTCCTGGTTCGATCCCTCGGGACAGGAAATGGCTGACGAGGCGTGGGACGCGGGGTTCATCAAGTGCATCGGCGTGCGGCTCGCCGGCGACGTCATCGCGGACGTCGACGAGTTTGGCGAGCGATTGGTCGGCGATACGCTGCTGATCCTTTTGAATGCCGACGCCGACGAGATCCCGTTCGCCCTGCCGGTGCACAAGGAGGAGGAACGCTGGCAGCGGGTATTCGACACGTCGGATCTCGACGCCCAGCCCGAGCAATTCGTGGCCGGCGACGAGTATCCGCTCGGCGGGCGGTCCGTCGTTGTGCTGAGGATCGATCGGGAGGAAGAAGAATAGAGGACTCCAAGCCAGCAGGGGACAAACCAGTCGTGAAGGTCGAACTGAGTACGGATCGAGAAGCCGGCCGCCGGCGCGTCGTCATTGAAAATGTGCAGCCCGAGATCGACTGCGGTCGGTTTGCGATCAAGCGGACGGTGGGAGAGCGGGTCGTCGTCCGCGCCGACATTTTTGTGGACGGACACGACCGGCTCGCCTGCTTGCTGAAGTACCGCACCGCGGCGGACGAGCATTGGAACGAAGTCCGCATGGAGCCGCTGGTCAACGACCGGTGGGAAGGCGAGTTTTGCGTGGAGGAGCTCGCTCGATACTTTTACACCGTCGAAGCCTGGGTCGATCGGTTCGACACCTGGCAAAAGGATCTCGCCAAGCGCGTTCAGGCGGGCCAACAGGTGCCGGTTGAACTGCAGATGGGCACCGAAATGATCCGTGCCGCCCAGCAGCGTGCGGACGGACAAGACGCCGATCGGCTTGGCTGGTACGCGGACGTCGTGGGCGGTGAGGGGAGCGAAGCGGAGCGAATCGCCGCCGCGTTGAGCGACGAGTTAGCCGTCGTGATGGCCGCCCATCCGGATCGGCGCTACAGCACGACGTATCGGAAGGAATTGCCGATTTCGGTCGACCGCCAACGGGCCCGCTACAGCACGTGGTACGAGATCTTCCCCCGCTCGACCAGTGCCGAGCCGGGCCGCCACGGCACCTTCCGCGACCTCGAGCGCCTGGTGCCCCGCATCGCAGACATGGGGTTCGACGTTCTTTATCTGCCTCCGATCCACCCGATCGGATTCGCTTTTCGCAAGGGGCCGAACAACGCGCGAGTCGCGTCGCCGGACGACCCGGGCAGCCCCTGGGCAATCGGCGGCCGCGAAGGAGGCCACAAGTCGATCCACCCGGAGCTCGGCGACCTGGACGATTTCCGCCGGCTCGTAAAGGCCGCCGGCGAGCACGGCATGGAGATCGCCCTGGATATCGCCTACCAGTGCTCGCCCGATCATCCCTACGTGCAAGAACACCGCCAGTGGTTCCGCGAGCGGCCGGACGGCACGGTGCAATATGCCGAGAACCCGCCGAAGAAATATGAAGACATCTATCCGTTCGACTTCGAGTCGGACCAGTGGCGAGAACTCTGGAACGAGTTGAAGAGCGTGATCTTCTACTGGATCGACCAAGGCGTCCGGATCTTCCGCATCGACAATCCCCATACCAAGCCGTTCCGCTTCTGGGAATCGCTGATCGAAGACGTCAAGGATCGCTATCCGGAAACGCTCTTCCTCGCGGAGGCGTTTACACGGCCGAAGGTAATGTACCATCTGGCGAAGCTGGGGTTCACCCAGTCCTACACGTACTTCACCTGGCGGAACACCAAGCACGATCTGGTCGAATACTTCACCACGCTCACGAAGACCGAGGTGCGGGAGTTCTTCCGGCCGAATCTGTGGCCCAACACGCCGGACATTCTCAATGAATATCTGCAGTTTGGCGGCAGGCCGGCCTGCGTCACGCGACTGGTGCTGGCAGCAACCCTGGGAGCCAGCTACGGAGTTTACGGTCCGCCGCTGGAGTTCTGCGACGTCCAGCCGCGCGAGCCCGGCAGCGAGGAGTATTGGAACTCCGAGAAATATCAGGTGCGCCACTGGGATTTCGACAGCCCCGACAGCTTGAGGGATTTGATGCGGCGGATCAACCGCATCCGACACGACAATCCGGCGTTGCAGACGGATCTTCATCTGGACTTTCACCCGGTCGACAATCATCAGCTTATCTGCTATAGCAAGCAAAGCGACGACAAGAAGAATCTCGTCGTGGTGGTGGTGAATCTGGATTCGAACCACACGGAGTCGGGGTGGGTGGACCTGCCGCTTGCGGAGCTGGGCATTGCAGCCGATCGGCCCTATCAGGTGCACGATCTGCTTGGCGACGGCCGTTAC
The DNA here is from genome assembly GCA_040768665.1 of Thermoguttaceae bacterium. Classification (GTDB taxonomy): domain Bacteria; phylum Planctomycetota; class Planctomycetia; order Pirellulales; family Thermoguttaceae; genus JABWBD01. The sequence goes on along the minus strand of JAXGMN010000043.1, from coordinate 107,310 downwards.
TTGTGGGACGGTCCTCGCAACTACGTTGAGCTGAACCCGCACGTCCTGCCGGCCCACGTCTTCCAGATTCGCCGCCACGTGCGGACGGAGCAACAGTTCGAGTATTTCATGTAGTCCGGAGCAAGAATGGCAACGGTGATGCCTCACACGACGGAAGGCAGACAAGAACGGGGCGCGGCGAAAGTTGCGAATCCTCTCTGGTACAAGGAAGCGGTGATTTACCAGCTCCACGTGAGGGCGTTTTTCGATTCCAATGACGACGGGATCGGCGATTTTCCCGGGCTGACGCAGAAGCTCGATTATCTTCAGGACCTCGGAATTACGGCGGTCTGGCTGCTGCCGTTTTACCCTTCCCCGTTGAAAGACGACGGCTACGACATCGCCGACTACCGCAACGTCCACCCCAACTACGGCTCGTTGCGGGACTTCAAGAGCTTTCTTCGCGAAGCCCATCGTCGCGGGCTGCGCGTCATCACGGAGCTGGTGATCAACCACACATCGGACCAGCACCCTTGGTTCCGGCGTGCCCGGCGCTCCAAACCGGGCAGCCGGTGGCGGGATTTCTACGTCTGGAGCGATACGCCCGAGAAATATCGCGAAGCAAGGATCATTTTCAAGGATTTCGAGGCGTCGAACTGGTCTTGGGATCCGGTCGCGCATGCCTACTACTGGCATCGCTTCTACCATCACCAGCCCGACTTGAACTTTGCCAATCCGGAGGTGCAGCGTGCGGTCTTTCACACGCTGGATCACTGGCTGGGGATGGGGGTCGACGGGCTGCGACTCGATGCCGTCCCCTACCTCTACGAGCAGGAGGGGACCAACTGCGAGAACCTTCCCGAGACCCACGCCTTCCTCAAGAAGCTGCGTACCTACGTCGATTCGCGCTACCAGGAACGGATGCTGCTGGCCGAGGCCAACCAGTGGCCTGAAGACGCCGCCGCCTACTTCGGCGACGGCGACGAATGCCATTCGGCGTTTCATTTCCCGCTCATGCCGCGGATGTACATGTCGGTCCATATGGAAGACCGGTTTCCGGTGCTCGACATCCTTCAGCAGACACCGCAGATCCCGGAGACCTCGCAGTGGATGCTCTTCTTGCGCAACCACGACGAGCTCACGTTGGAAATGGTTACCGAAGAAGAGCGGTCGTATATGTACCGCGTGTATGCGCGGGACCCGCAGGCGAGGATCAATCTCGGCATCCGCCGCCGCCTGGCCCCGCTGATGAGCAACAACCGCCGCAGGATCGAATTGCTCAACGGCCTGTTGCTTTCGCTGCCGGGGACGCCCGTAATCTATTACGGCGACGAAATCGGGATGGGCGACAATATCTACCTGGGCGATCGCAACGGAGTTCGCACCCCAATGCAATGGAGCGCCGATCGCAATGCCGGCTTCTCACGCGCCAATCCGCAACAGCTCTTCCTGCCGCCGATCATCGACTACGAATATCATTACGAGGCGATCAACGTCCAGACCCAGCGCGACAACCCCCACTCGCTGCTGGCATGGATGAAACGCCTGATCAACCTGCGGCAGCAGTCGCCGGCGCTGATGCGCGGGGCGCTGGAGTTTCTTTTTCCGGAGAACCCCAAGGTTCTGGCATTTCTCCGCCGATGGGGCGACGAAACCGTACTGGTCGTGGCGAATCTTTCGCGGTTTGCTCAGTTTGTCGAGCTGGATCTGTCGCAGTTCCAGGGCGCCACGCCGATCGAGCTTTTCGGGCGCGTCCAGTTTCCAAGAATCGGAGAGCTTCCCTACCTTCTGACTCTCACTCCCCACGCTTTCTTCTGGTTCACCATCCAGCGACCGGCAGAAATCGCCGCGGTCCCCGGCGAGCCCGCAGCGGCCGGCGGGGAAGTCGCCCTGCCGTTGCTCGAAGTTGCGGGCGACTGGGATCGCGTTTTTCATGGGCGAAATCGCCGCAGTCTCGAGCAGCTTCTTCCCGCGTTCCTCAGCGGCCGTCGCTGGTTCGGCGGCAAGGCCAAGACGATGCGAAACGTGCGGATCGCCGACGCCGTTTCGATGCAGCACATGGCGGAGCACCCGGACGTCTACCTGGTGGTCGTTCACGTGGATTATACCGACGCGGATCCGGAAAACTACCTGATCCCGCTCGGTTTCGGAAGCGAGGAACATTTGCAGCTCACCGACGCGCGCGGCACGTCCGGCGTGCTGGCGCGCCTCCACGTGGACCGGCGCGGCATGCGCGAGACGGGCGTGCTGTACGACGCCTTTGGCGACGAGGCGTTCTGCCGGGCGCTTCTGGAGATCATCTCCTCCCGACGGATCCTCCCCGGTTGGGACGGCAAGCTGTCCGGACGCCAAAGCCGCGCATTCCGGCGTCTGCACGGTCCGGAAAGCGATCGGCTCGAGATCATTCCCCTGCGGGCCGAACAGAGCAACAGCGCCGTCGTGTATGGCAACCGGTTTCTCCTCAAACTCTTCCGGCGGATCGAGGAAGGCGTCAATCCGGACCTCGAGATCGGCGCCTATCTGACCGACCAGGTGGCCTTCGCCCATATTCCGCCGGTGGCCGGGGCGATCGAGTATCGCGCGGAACGATCGCAGCCGGCCACGGCGGCCGTTTTGCAGGGGTTCGTCGCCAACGAAGGAAATGCCTGGGATTTCACGCTGGATAGCCTAAGCGGCTACTTCGATCGAGTCTTCGCCGACGCCACCGTCGCGGCGCCCCAAGGAGAATTGCCGCAACTGCCGCTGTTGGCCCTGGCCGAAAGCGAGGCGCCCGAGTCGGCACGAAGACTCTTCGGCAGCTACCTTGAATCCGCACGGCTGCTTGGCCGCCGCACGGCGGAGCTGCACACCGCGCTGGCCAGCGAAACGGAAAACCCCTCGTTCAGCCCCGAATGGTTCTCGCGGCTCTACCAGCGATCACTCTATCAAGGACTGCGGAACCAGGCGGCTCGCAGTTTTCACTTGCTCCGGCGCCGATTGACAACGCTTCCGGAAGAAACCCGGGCTGGGGCAGAAGGCCTGTTGGGAAGGCTGGCCGAGGCGGAGGATCGCCTCCAGGCAATCACGCGGCGTGGCATCACGGCCGTGCGGACGCGAACCCACGGCGATTACCACCTCGGCCAGGTCCTCTACACGGGAAGCGACTTCGTCCTCATCGACTTCGAGGGGGAGCCGGCGCGCCCGATCGGCGAGCGCCAAATCAAGATGTCACCGTTGCGCGATGTAGCCGGAATGCTGCGGTCTTTCGACTACGCCTGCCATTCGGCACTGGAGGACCAGTTTGCCAACGTGGTGGTGCAAACGGAGGACTACTCGCTTCTGGAATACTGGGTGAGATTCTGGGTAGCGTGGACGAGCGCCGCCTTCTTGAGATCGTACCTGGATGTCTCCGGGGAGGGCCCGTTCATTCCCAAACCCCGCGACGCGATCCAGACGCTCTTGGACGTTTACCTGCTGGAGAAAGCCTTGTACGAACTCCAGTACGAACTGAACAACCGGCCTGCTTGGGCCCATATTCCACTCAAGGGAATCCTGCGGCTACTGGATACTGCGAAATGAGATCACCGGCCCGGCTGCTGCGATTCGCCGCGGCGTTCACGCCGTGCAGGTTACGATCGGCAGAAGCCAAGCTGCCCGATCTTTCGGAAAAGAGGTACCGATGCTCCTGACAAGTCCGTTTTCCGACCAGGATATTTATCTCTTCAACGAAGGTACGCACCTCCGTCTCTATGAGAAGATGGGCGCCCACTGCGTGAACGTCAACGGCGAACAAGGTGTGCACTTCGCCATCTGGGCGCCGAACGCCGAGCGGGTCGCCGTGATGGGCGACTTCAACGGCTGGTCGAATCGCAGCCATTTTCTCAGCCCTCACCGCGACTCCGGGATTTGGGAGGGCTTCATCCCCGAGTGCCACCACGGCAGCCGCTACAAGTATTTCATCGTGTCGCGCCACGGCAACTACCGCGTGGACAAGACCGACCCGTACGCCTTCTATACGGAAGTCTCGCCGCAGACCGCCTCGATCGTCTGGGACCTCGAGTACGAGTGGAGCGACGAGCACTGGCTTTCCACCCGCGCCGGCCGGCACTCGATGACCGCCCCCATGTCGATCTATGAGCTGCACTTCGGATCCTGGATGCGCCAGGCGGAGTCGGGCGGCACGGCATCGTACCGCGAATTGGCCGTCAGGCTCGCCGAGTACGTGAAGAAGATGAACTTTACGCACGTGGAGTTCCTGCCGCTGATGGAACACCCGTTTTACGGCTCCTGGGGCTACCAGACGACCGGCTACTTCGCCCCGACCAGCCGCTACGGAACGCCCCAGGATCTGATGTACCTGATCGACACGCTCCACCAGCACGAGATCGGCGTCATCCTCGACTGGGTGCCGTCGCACTTCACCAGCGACGAGCACGGCCTGGGTTACTTCGACGGCACCTATCTCTACGAACACTCCGACATCCGCCAGCGCGTGCATCCCGATTGGGGCACGCTCGTGTTCAACTACAGCCGCAACGAGGTGCGGGGCTTCCTCCTTTCCAGCGCCATGTTCTGGCTCGACAAGTACCACGTCGACGGGCTGCGGGTCGACGCCGTTGCCTCGATGCTGTACCTCGACTACTCGCGCCGAGAAGGCCAGTGGATCCCCAACCAATACGGCGGACGCGAGAATCTCGAAGCCATCGATTTCCTGCGCAAGATGAATGAGGCGGTCTATTCGAATTTCCCGGACACGGTGACGATGGCCGAGGAGTCGACCGCCTGGCCGATGGTCTCTCGCCCGACCTACATCGGCGGCTTGGGGTTCGGCTACAAGTGGGACATGGGCTGGATGCACGATACCCTGCAGTACATGAGCCTCGACCCGGTTCACCGCAAGTACCACCACGATACAATCACCTTCCGCCAGGTCTACGCCTTCACGGAAAACTTCGTTCTGCCGCTCTCGCACGACGAGGTGGTCCACGGCAAAGGCTCGCTGGTGGGGAAAATGCCCGGCGACGACTGGCAGAAGTTCGCGAACCTGCGAATCCTTCTCGGCTACATGTACGCCCAGCCGGGCAAGAAACTCCTCTTCATGGGCGGCGAGTTCGCACAGTGGCGGGAATGGAACCATGACGAAGCGCTCGATTGGAATCTCCTCGACTTCCCGAACCATGCGGGCATGCAGCGATGGGTGGAGGATCTCAACCGTGCCTATCGGCAGTATCCGGCCCTGCACGTGTTCGACGGCGATCCGCAAGGGTTCCAGTGGCTCGACTGCCACGACAGCCAGCAGAGCGTGCTCAGCTTCTTGCGGCGAGGATTTCCGACCGACGACGATATCATCGTGATCGCGAACTTCACGCCGCTGCCGCGCTCCAACTACCGCGTCGGCGCTCCGCATTGCGGCTACTGGGAAGAGATCCTCAACAGCGACGCGCCGCTGTACGGCGGCACCGGTTGGGGAAACCTGGGAGGAATCGAAGGATCGCCGATTCCGTCACACGGTCAACCCTGCTCGCTCGTCGTGACGGTTCCGCCTCTGGGAGTCGTATTCTTCAAAGGAAAGAGACGAAAGTGATCACCGAGCATCCGTGCGGAAGACTGGGTGCAACTTGCCTCGGGCAGAACCGGTGCCGATTTCTCGTCTGGGCTCCCCAATGCACCGGCGTGGCCGTTGAAATCATCGAACCGGCTCCCCGGCACCGGCCCCTTGACGCGATTGGCGACGGCTATTTCCTCGGCGTCCTCGAAGGTGTGGAGCCGGGTGCGAAGTACTTCTACCGGCTCGACGGCGGCCCTCGCCGGCCGGATCCTGCCTCGCGGCTTCAGCCCGCGGGTGTTCACGGTCCGTCGCAGGTCGTCGACCTCGAGTTTCCCTGGCTGGATCGCGGCTGGCCCGGGCTGCCGATCGCCGACTACGTGCTCTACGAGCTCCACGTTGGAGCCTTCAGCGAAGAAGGGACATTCGACGGCGTCATCCCATACCTCGATGGACTCAAGCAACTCGGCGTCACCGCGATCGAACTGATGCCGATCGCCCAGTTTCCCGGCTCGCGAAACTGGGGTTACGACGGCGTCTACCCCTTCGCCGCACAGAACAGTTACGGCGGCCCTGACGGGCTGCGGCGACTGGTCCAGGCCTGCCATTGTCGTGGATTGGCGGTGGCGTTGGACGTGGTCTACAACCACCTGGGCCCGGAAGGCAATTACCTGGCCGACTTCGGTCCCTATTTCACCGATCGCTATCGAACGCCCTGGGGCGAGGCGATCAACTTCGATGGACACGAGAGCGATCACGTCGTCCGCTACTTCGTCGAAAACGCGCTCTCGTGGGTGCGCGATTTCCACGTCGACATGCTCCGCCTGGACGCGGTTCACGCGATTTTCGATACGTCCGCACGGCCCTTTCTCCGCGAGCTTTCCGAGGCGGTGCACGGCGAAGCGGAGCGACTTGCCCGCCGCGTCTACCTGTTCGCCGAAAGCAACAAGAACGACACCCTGCATGTCCGCGCGCCGGAGGACGGCGGCTACGGGCTCGACGGCCTGTGGAACGAGGATTTCCATCACGCCCTGCAATCGCTGCTGACCGGCGAGCAGGCCGGCTACTACCGCGACTTCGGCACGCTCGGGCATCTCGCACGCGCGATTCGCGACGGCTTCGCCCTGACCGGCCAGTACTCGCACTACCGCGGGCGGCGTCAGGGCGTTTCCTCCGAAAGCGTTCCCGCAACGAAGTTCGTCGTCTACTGCCAGAACCACGACCAGGTCGGCAATCGACTCCGGAGCGAACGGCTCAGTCAACTGATCGCTTTCGAGGAGTTGAAGCTGGCGGCAAGCATCGTGTTGCTGTCGCCCGCGATTCCGTTGCTGTTCATGGGCGAGGAGTACGGTGAGACGGCCCCGTTTCCCTACTTCATCGACCACGGGGATCCGGCGCTGAATGATGCGGTCCGGCGGGGACGGCAGTCGGAATTCATCCGCTTTCAGTGGCATGGAGAGATTCCCGATCCCAAGGACGAAGCCACCTTCCGGCGGGCGAGACTCAATCGCGAGCTTGCCGAGCAGCCCCGGCACCGCGAGCTGCTGGATTTCTATCGTCGCCTGCTCCACTTGCGCAAAACGGTGCCCGCGCTGGCTTTGGTGAGCAAGAACCACCGCGAGATCTTCTGGAACGAGGCCAGCCAGGTTCTGGCTTGTCGCCGGTGGTCTGCCGGAAGCGAAGTCGTGGCGGTTTTCTACTTCGGCCGGCAACCGGCGGAGTTCACCGTCCCTGTGCCGAACGGACGCTGGCGGCAACTCCTTCGCTCCGACGAAACCGCTCAAACAAGTAAGACGGTTGTGCTGGAGTCGCACGGGGAGCTATCGCTGAGTCTCTCCGCACGCTCCGTTGCGGTCTTCCAACGGGAGACCGCCGCATGATGGTCCACGATCTCGCGAGGAGACCGACCGACGTGTGCCACTGCTTGGAGTTGAATGCGGTTTCCATCGGAACCGGCTTTACCACAACTCCAAGCAGTGCGGCGCTGCGGGCTATGCCGGCGCTTCCCACTGCTTGTGATTGTGGCAAGCCTCAAGCCAGTGGCCAGCCGGTCCAACCACAAGCAGTGGCACACGGATTGGAGTTGAATCCGGCTTCCATCGGAACCGGCTTTACCACAACTCCAAGCAGTGCGGCGCGCGGGCTATGCCGGCAGCTCCACTGCTTGTGATTGTGGCAAGCCTCAAGCCAGTGGCCAGCCGGTCCAACCACAAGCAGTGGCACACGGATTGGAGTTGAATGCGGCTTCCATCGGAACCGGCTTCACCACAACTCCAAGCAGTGCGGCGCTGCGGGGCATGCCGCCGCTTCCCACTGCTTGTGATTGTGGCAAGCCTCATGTTAATGGCCAGCCGGTCCAATCACAAGCAGTGGCACACCCCACACGTACTGCGGCAGTTCGATCAAAATGAGTACCATGGACGACCTCAGACAACTGGCCCGTTTGTACGCGATCCAGACGGATTACCTCGACATCGCGAAGCGGCGCCTCGAAGCGACACCGGAGTCGCTGCTGCGAACCCTCCAGATCCTTGGAGCCCCGGTCGAACGCGTCCAGGATGCCCCCGAAGCCCTGCGGCAGAAAAGGCGCCGGTGCTGGCAAACCATGGTCGAACCCGTGGTCGTCGCCTGGGAGGATCGACCGGCGCGAACTCGGATTCGAATTCCTGCCTCACCGTCGTTCTCGAAGGCGCGATTCCGGATCGAATGCGAGAACGGCGACCGCCGCGAATATGATCGCGAGCTTGACGATTTGCCGATGATTCGGCGAAGAGATCTGGATGGCACAGCCTACGTGGCCCGGCAGTTCGATCTGCCGAAAGGCCTTCCGTGGGGCTACCACCGGTTGCACGTCGAGTTGGGCGACCGGCACAGTGAGAGCCTGCTCATCTCGGCGCCTCGAATGGCTTATGCCGAACCGCCGGGGCGCAAACGACATTTCTGGGGAGTCTTCCTGCCGCTGTATGCGCTGCACCGCCAGTCGAGTTGGGGCGCCGGGGATCTCTCCGACCTGGAGGCTCTGATGCACTGGGTTGGCCGGCAGGGTGGGAGCCTCGTCGCGACCCTGCCTCTGCTGAGCACGCTTTGGGAACTCGATGCCGATCCGAGCCCCTATTCGCCCGCCAGCCGTCTCTTCTGGAACGAGTTCTACCTGGATGTTACGAAGATACCCGAGTTCGCCGGCTGTCGGGCAGCCAGAGAGCTCCTCGACCATGCTGAAGTTCGCGAAGACCGGCACGCGTTGCGTCTCGAACGGCTCGTCGACTATCGGCGCCAGATGCAAATCAAGCGTAGCATTCTCCGGGCCCTGGCCGAATGTTTTTTCCGCCGTGCCGACGGGCGGCGCGACCAATTGGAGCGCTACCGCCGTGAACATCCGAGGGTTGACGAGTTCGCCCGTTTTCGGGCCGTCGGTGAGCGCCAGGGAAACCTGTGGCCCGAGTGGCCCGAACCGCTTCGCAGCGGCCGGATCGAACCGGCCGACTACGATGAGGACGTCTACCGTTATCACCTCTACACGCAATGGCAAATCGAAGAGCAGCTTCGCGCGATGGCCGAGACCGCTCGAGCGATGGAACTGCTCTGGTATCTCGATTTCCCTTTGGGCGTGAGCGGAAGCAGCTACGACGTATGGCGGTGGCGCGACGTATTCGCGTTGGGCGCTTCGGGAGGAGCTCCGCCGGATTCCTTCTTTACCAAAGGTCAGGACTGGGGTTTCCCGCCCTTGGACCCGCACAAGCTGCGCGACCAGGGCTACGAGTATTTCATCGTTTCGCTGCGCCGCCATCTGGCTTACGCACGCGTTCTGCGGATCGACCATGGCATGTGCCTCCATCGGCTTTTCTGGATTCCCCACGGCATGGAGACGGGCGAGGGCGTTTATGTCCGCTATCCCCGCGACGAGCTGTTCGCAATCCTGACGCTTGAGTCGCATCGCCACCAGTCGCGGATCATCGGCGAAAACCTCGGAACCGTGCCGCCGGCCGTCAACGAGGCGATGCAAGAGCACAATGTGGGCGACATGTTCGTCGTCCAGTATGAAATCCAACCCGATAAAGACGAGCCGCTCGGGCCGGTTTCCGACCGGGCCGTGGCTTCGATGAACACGCACGACATGTCGCCGTTCGCCGCGTTCTGGACCGGCCTGGAGATCGACGACCGCCTGGACCTCGGGCTGCTCGACGAACAGGGCGCAAGCATCGCCCGAGACGAACGCGCGGCCATGCGCAACGCCTTGGTCGCGCTGTTGCGGCGGCGCGACCTTCTCTCGCCCAGCAGCCTCGACCCCGAGGCGGTCCTGCAAGCATGTCTCGCGCTGCTCGCTTTGAGCCCTGCCCCGATCGTGCTGGTGAACCTCGAAGATCTCTGGGAAGAGACCTTGCCGCAAAACACACCGGGAACGTTTCACGAGCGGCCCAACTGGCGCCGCAAGGCCCGCTACAATTTCGAGCAGTTCCGCGAGCTGCCCGGCGTTATCCGCATACTCAAGGTGGTAAACGAATTCCGGAAGAAAGCCGACAAGGAGTGATGATCGTGATGACACACGATGCTGCTTCAAGATCCCAGTGCCCGCCTCCGCCGGACCGAAGGCCCCAGGGCGCGTTGCGCCAGAGCGACGGCAGCGTGCTTTGGCGAGTCTGGGCGCCGCGGTCCGATGGAGTTTCGCTTGTTCTGCTTGCCGGCGGCAAGCGGGAAGAGATTCCGATGGACCGCGAAGGATACGGTTTCTACACGCATCGGCGGCAGAACGTTGCCGCCGGCGCCCGCTATGCCTACAAGCTGGAGGACGGCGGCGAGTATCCCGACCCGCTCTCCCGCTGGCAGCCCGACGGCGTCCACCGTCCGTCGGCCGTCTTCTTTCCCGACGACCACTCCTGGTCCGACAGCAATTGGAAAGGAGTGGCACGCGAAGATCTGGTGATCTACGAGTTGCACGTCGGCACATTCACTCCGGAGGGCACCTTCGACGCGATCGTTCCCCGCCTGCCGCAGCTCTTGGAACTCGGGGTCACGGCCATCGAAATCCTGCCCGTCGCCCAGTTTGCGGGCGGGCGGAACTGGGGCTACGACGGCGTGCACCCCCATGCGACGCAGAATACCTACGGCGGCCCGCAGGGGCTCCAGCGGTTGGTCGACGCGGCGCACCGGGCGGGCATGGCCGTGTTGCTCGACGTGGTCTACAACCACATCGGTCCCGAGGGCAATTACTTGGGGAAATTCGGCCGCTACTTTGCCGACCGTTACCACACTCCCTGGGGCGACGCCGTCAACTTAGACGACGCTTACAGCGGCCCCGTCCGGCAGCTCGTCGTCGACAACGCCGTGATGTGGGTCCGCGACTTCCACATCGACGGCTTGCGGCTCGACGCCGTCCATGCCATCTTCGATTTCAGCGCCCGTCATATCCTGGCCGAGTTGCAGGACGCCGTGCAGGCAGAGGCCCGCCGGAGCGGCCGCCGGATCCATGTGATTGCCGAGAGCGACCTGAACGACATGCGGCTGATCCGTCCCGCCGAACGGGGCGGCTACGCGCTGGACGGCTGCTGGGCCGACGACTTCCACCACTGCGTGCACGCCCTCTTGACCGGCGAGCGCGACGGGTACTACTCCGATTTCGGCCAACCCGCACACCTGGCCAAAGCGTACAACGACGTCTTCGTGTACGACGGCTGCTACAGCGAATTTCGCCACCGCCAGCATGGAAACCGGGTGGGAGACGCGGACCGTTCGCAGTTCGTCTTCTGCATCCACAACCACGACCAGGTCGGCAATCGTGCCCGGGGCGACCGCATGGCGACCGAGCTGCCCCCGGAGGCGGGGCGGCTGGCGACGGGCCTGCTGCTGTTGTCCCCCTGTGTGCCGCTGTTGTTCATGGGAGAAGAATACGGCGAAGAGCGGCCGTTCCCGTTCTTCTGCTCCTTCGGCGATCCGGATCTGGTCGAGGCGGTTCGCAAAGGGCGCAGGGCCGAATTTGCCGCATTGGCGTTCGAATGGGGCGTGGAAATCCCGGACCCTCAAGACCCCGCCACGTTCGAATCCGCCAAACTGACCTGGGACTGGCCGGAAGGGAGCGTCCAGGCTGCGATCCGCAGGCTTCATAAGGACCTGCTCGCCGCGCGCCGCAACTGGCCTCCGCTGAGGGAGCGGCAGCTCAGCGAGGCTTGCCTGGTCGACCGGCGCGGAGGGGAAACCCCGTCGCTCCTGATCCTCCGCCGCGGAGGCGACGCGGGCCTGCTGGCCGTGGCGAATCTCACCGCCGAGACGCAACCGCTGCCGGACATCGACATGGCCGGGCAGGCCCTCCTTCTCACTTCGGACTCAAAACGCTACGGTGGTAGTCGGGAGAGCGACGAGCCGCTCGAGCAGCTCCAGCCGTACGAACTGGTTCTCTTTGGCAAAACCGGATGGCAATCATGATGGACAGGAATGCTTTGGTAGATCGGCTCGTGGAAGAGGTCGATGCCAGGATTGGTGACCGGTCTACCTGGCCCGAGGCCACCTACCGGCTTCAACTGAACAAGGACGAGCTCACCTTCCGTGAGGCCGCGCAGGTCGTCCCTTACCTGGAAGAGCTGGGCATCAGCCATATCTATGCCTCGCCCTATCTGAGGACGCGCAGCGGCAGTCCGCATGGCTACGCGGTCGTCGACTACAGCCAGCTCAACCCCGAGCTGGGCGCCGAAGACGATTACCGCGCCATGGTCGACGCCCTCGGCAGCCGCGGGATGGGCCAGGTGCTGGACGTCGTGCCCAACCACATGAGTGCCGACCCGGAGAACGCGTGGTGGCGCGACGTGCTGGAAAACGGCCCCGGCTCCCCGTACGCAAGCTACTTCGACATCGACTGGAACCCCATCAAAGACGAACTCCATAACAAGATCCTCCTGCCGCTCTTGGGCGATCAGTACGGTCGCGTCCTGGAGTCGGGCGAGTTGCAGCTCGCTTTTCGCAACGGGGCTTTCGTGCTGCGATACTACGATCGCGAGCTGCCGCTCGACCCGAGCACGTACGCCTTGCTCCTGGAGCATCGGTTTGACGAATTGAAGGAGGCCCTTCCTGCCGACGACGAACACCTCCGGGAGTTGGAAAGCGTTCTCACTGCGATCGAGTATCTGCCGGATCGGAACGAAACGGCGCCGGAACGCGTGGAGGAGCGGCGGCGGGAGAAGGAAGTCATCAAGAGCCGCCTCGACCGAGTGACTGACGAATCGACCGTCATCGCGGAGTTCATCGCGGAGAATCTGCGCGACTTTAACGGGAATCCCGAGCAACCGCACAGCTTCGACCTGCTGGATATCCTGCTTGGCCGGCAGGTCTACCGCCTCGCCCACTGGAAAGCCGCTTCCGACGAAATCAACTACCGGCGGTTCTTCGACATCAACGAGTTGGCCGCCGTGTCTATGGAAGAGCCGGAGGTATTCAATGCCAGCCACGCCTTGGCTTTCGACCTGGTGGTGCGCGGCGACGTGGCCGGACTCCGGATCGACCATATCGACGGCTTGTTCGACCCCAAAAACTACCTCTGGCGGTTGCAGTGGGGATACGTCCGCGCCCTGGGCCGCGCGGCGTTCGAGCAATGGGCGGCCTCGTACTGCGACGCCGCCGGCGGCGAGGTTCGCGCGGCCGCAGCGGCGCGCGGCGGCGTCGACGAAAAAGCCGCCCCGACTGCCGTTGCCGGCAACGGCGACTCGGAAGACATGCCTGCCTGGGAAGAAATCGAGCCGCACTTCCTGCACGCATGTTGGCAACGGATCGGCGGCGTCCACCCGGCCCGGGTCTTTCCGGCGGACGAGCTTTCACCGGCTGGAGACCAGCAGGAGGAGGCCGGGATCGACGCGCACACCGCGCCCGTATCGAGACTGCCGCTGTACGTGGTCGTCGAGAAGATCCTCAGCTCGGACGAGCCGCTGCCGGCCGAGTGGCCCGTCGCGGGCACGACCGGGTACGACTTCTTGAATACGGTGAACCGCCTCCTGGTCGATCGCACGGGTCTGGCCGAGATCGTCAAGGCATACGGGCGCTTCACCGCCGAGCGAGTGGACTTCCGTGAAATCGTTTACCAGTCGAAGCTCCTCATCCTCCGGGCAGCCATGTCGAGCGAACTTGCGATGCTCGCTTATCGCCTGAACCGGATTTCTGAACGACACCGCCGCTCGCGCGATTTCACCCTCAACACCCTCCGATTTACACTCCGGGAAATCCTCGCCTGCTTTCCTGTCTATCGGACCTACATCGGTTTGGAAGGAGTCCTCGAGCAGGACCGCCAGGTCGTGCACCGTGCGGTGGCCCAGGCCAAGCGCCGCAACCCGGCCACCGATGCCGCGGCTTTCGACTTCATCCGCGACGTGATCCTTCTGGAGCAACCGCCCGAGCTGGACGAAGCCGGGCAGCGCGAGCGGGCTTTCTTCGTCGGGCGGTTCCAGCAGGTCACCAGCCCGGTGATGGCCAAAGGGGTCGAAGATACTTCTTTCTACCGCTATGTCCCGCTGATCTCGTTGAATGAAGTCGGCGGCGAACCGTCGGAAGGGAGTCTTACGATCGAGGAATTTCACGGAGAAAACCTCGCCCGGCTAGGCCAGCGCCCCTGGTCGCTGATCTGTTCCACCACGCACGACACCAAGCGGAGCGAAGACGTCCGGGCGCGGATCAGCGTGCTCTCGGAGGTCCCCCGCTTATGGCGAGACGCGGTGAATCGCTGGACCCGTTTCAACCGCCGCCACCACCGCGACGTCGAAGGCCAGCCCGCCCCCAGCCGCAACGATGAATACCTGTTCTATCAGAATCTGATCGGCATCTGGCCGCTCGAACCGCCGGACGAAGAGACGCATCGGCAGATTATCGAGCGGATGCAGGGCTTCATGGAAAAGGCCACGCACGAGGCCAAACTCCACACGAGTTGGATCACCCCGAACGCCGATTACGACCAGGCGGTCCGGGAATTCGTCGCTACCGTGCTCCAGCGCGGGCCGAGAAACCGCTTCCTGGAGGATGTGCGCATGTTTCACGAGCAGGTTGTCGACTGGGGACTCTACACGGCGCTGTCGCAGTTGGTTCTCAAACTAGGCTCACCCGGAGTGCCCGACATCTACCAAGGGCAGGAACTGTGGGATTTCAGCCTGGTCGACCCCGACAATCGCCGCCCGGTGGACTTCAATCGCCGATGGGACATGCTCAATCAACTCCAGGCCGATACCGAAGCCGACGAGGCATTGGCGGCATTGGGCGGCCATCTTGCCCGGAACCCGCGTGATCCCCGGATCAAACTCCTCGTCACCTGGAAGATGCTCCAGCTTCGCCGCCGCCAGGCGGCCTTGTTCCGCGAAGGGAGCTATTTGCCGCTCGAAGCCGAGGGTGCGAAAGCCGACCACGTCTGTGCGTTCGCCTGGCAGTTGGCCGGCGCTGCCGGCCAGCCGGAACAACTCGCGCTGGTGATTGCGCCTCGCCGGCTCGTGCAGTTGACGCCGCCGGAGCCCGGCCAGGCTCCTCCGCCTCCGTTGGGCGAGCCCGTCTGGGCCGACACGCAGTTGAACGTCTCGTCCCTGGCCCCCTGGCCCATGAAGAACCTCTTCACGGGACAAGAGTGCCGCTTCGAAAGCGGCCGCCTGCCGCTCGCCGCAGCCCTTTCCGACTTCCCGGTCGCCGTACTCACCAACCTGCTCACTTCTTGAACAGGTCGAGAAACCGGTCTTCGTACCTGTCGAAGACTTCCAGACGGTCCAATTCCCGTTTGAGCTCATAGGCCTTGGACCGGTCGACGCCGGCCTGGTCGAAAAGCTCTTCGATCCGGCGTTCGTCTTCCGGGTCAAGGCGGTCCTCCTCCGGCGGTTCGACGTTGAAGGCTTCTTCGCCCTCCGACTCCTTTTCGTGGATCGCGCGTTCCACGTTGGCAAGCAGGCCGTCCAGACTCTGGTCGACAGCCTCGGCTTGCTCGCTCAGTTCCGTGAAGTCCAAGTCGATCCCGGCGATGGTTGTGAAGGTCCTGAGAACCTCGAGGGATGCTTTTGGAAAAGGAAGTTGCGCGAATACAAACGGCATCTCCCCCAGCAGGCAGGCCCCTCGCATGCCGATCTCGGCCGCAGCGCCAAGCAAGACCCCGTTGAGCCCGCCGATCTGGCCCTCCTGGAGGATCTCGAGGTCGAGTTGCTTCAGCTCCTCCAAAGTCTCTTCCTCGGCGGCAGCGCCAAACACACGGCACGGATCCACGGGCCGCATCTGGGTCGCCATCGCCGCGAAGGTGAACACCCGTTGGACTCCGAATTCCTTGGCGAACTCGAGGATCTTCCGGCAAAAGGCATATTTGCCCAGCGGGGGTTGGGCCTCGCCGACGAAAACAAGGATGTCGTGGCGCCGCGACGGATCGTTCCAGACGAAGACGCGGCTCCGCGGCAGCCGCCCCGGTTGAACGATACCGTTCTTGACGTCCACCTGGTCCACATCGAACAGCTCCGTCGGCCGGAACTCCGCCAGCAGGTGCATTCCCAATTTCGACATCAAGTAATAGCCCGCACTCATGGCCACGTGGCCCATCCCGGGCCACACGGCCACCATCCAGGGGTTGTTCAACGACGAATGCTCGTTCATTGGGTCGGTCTCCTTTGCATGCGACTTCGGAGTGGTTTCCGCCGCTATCTTTGCCCGCGACTCCTATCCCGCAGTGAGATGAATCCCTTCGCGTTCACGCCCGAGCCGAGATTCCCGGCCAGACGTCGAGACCCTCGAAACCGTAGACGTAATCCGAGTCGCTGCAGAAAACGCGAAGATCACCGTCCTGCGATACGACGAAAGCAAACGCATAGCTGTGCTGGCGGCACAAGCTGCATGCCGACCGGTGACGCGTTCCGAGGCGGCGACAGCAAGGCGGATCGAGCGAGTTCTCGCTCTCGGGCCACTGGCGCATCGGCAATCCTCGGCCGCCTCGCTGGGTGATGATGCCTCCGAAACCATGCACGCGGAGTCGCCGATCCAAGACGACACATCCGTCGACCGCGGACAGGTTCGCCAGGATCGACGCGGCGTTGCGAACCGCCGTTCTCTGCTTCAGCCACTGATCCGTGGCTCTTTTCAGCTCGCGACGGGTCGCGACTTCCGTCCGGTCTTGCCGCGGAACGCTCGCGTCGTCCCTCGCAAGTTCATGCACGCGCTCACACCCATCGGCAAGCTGCGCAATGGCAATTCCAAGGTCCAGATTCGTGCGGCATTGGATATCGATCCCATACTTCTCACCGATATCAAGTTGGCTCACCCCGATTTCCGGAAGGATGACAAAAGCTCCGCCGTGACGCAACACCATGGCGGAGTGAAGTACGTCGGACCAGATGGCCGCGATATCCAAGGGGCCCGTCGCGGGCGTGAAGAACTGGTATCCCGTCGGCTGCGACTCCCTCACCGCCAAGATCGTGATGGCGAGGCTCGAGAAAAGCTGGTAGATGGGTTCCAACGAAATGTAGGGAACGAGCCGCCGGATCATGTAGCCGCGCAAAACGAACCCGTAGTCGAATGCGGAGACACCGATATGTCCCGGCCCGTCAATCGCCAGCATGAGCGAACTCTTATCGTGCCCCATCAGACTGTCGGGAACTCCTACGACCGGCTCGAACGCCAGACCAAGATCGACGATTCCGCGGCAGATAAGGTTTTCGTTGCGCGAACCGTCGTCCTGCGTGATGTATAGGGCCCGCTGGCGACTGGAAACCGAAGGGGCAATCCGCCGCAGCGATTCGATGCTGTCGATCGCAAGCGGCGGATTGAACTCGACCGTGCACCGCAAGGGAACCGTCCTACTGACGATGCGGAACCGGGGATATCGTCCTTCTTCCTCCAGCAGGCTTGCAGCGTAGGCAAGCTGAATCAGTCTCTCAACGTTCGCCTCGGAAAGAAGAAGGTGGCGATCCGCCTGTCGCTCCCGCTCCACCGCGCGAAGCAGCAACTGGGCAAGCTCGCGAGGGCCACTGAGGCCCGCGGGCACCCGATCGGCATCCTCTATCAGTGGGGGTGTTGCTGTTGTCAGCGGCATTCGTGAACACGCCAGGAACTTGTTACCTACTTTCTTATTATTACGCGCCCCCGCTCAGCGAATACCGTCTATTTGGGCCACCTGAACCTACCAACCGGGCCAAGCGGAAGCATCACTGCTTCTCGAGGTGCGGGAGGATGGCAATCGCCCAACTGGATCATGCCTCCTCCGGAGAGGCCCTCCTCGGTTCGGTGCGCGGCATCCGCACCAGATTGGTCAGGACTTCGCCGCAACGGGTGCAATAAAGCTCCGTGGAAGACGGCGTTCCTTCGGGAAAGAAATGAACGGGCAGGACGTTTCTCTCTCCGCACTGGGGGCATACCACGAGCACGGGCTGAAGGGAACCGCATTGTGCGCAGAACGGCGCTCGGGGGACGGTGCGGCCACAGGCGGCGCAGTGTGTCTGGCCTTTGCGGTCCGGCTCGGCAGATGCAGCGGAGGGCTGAATGCTCTCTAACTCCGCACGGAGCCGGGCCAGCGCGAGCTCCACGCGCTCCCGAAACCCCTCAGCATCGCTCCGAAGGCTCGACAACACGTCCGTCTGGGGCCAAGGGGGATGGGCGGGCAGCCAAGACAGACGCTTGAGCAGTTCCTCGTACTCCTTGCCCAGCCCCGGCACGGGCTCTCTGGCGGTCTGGATCCTGGATCGGACAGGGGCCGTCTTTTCGGCGTCCCCGAGGAGCCTGAGCTGGTTCTCCGCGCGGGCATCGGCAGCCTTGAGGTCGGCCACTTGCCGGCCGACGTCCTGGGCGATCATCTCCATCAGCGACTTGCGAGCCGCGCCGTATTGGCGATCCGCTTCTTGGCGGTGCCGCTCGCGTCGAGCCGCCCACCGGGGAAACGTGACCGTCACATAGCCGATGACCAGGATGATCGCGCCGATAAAGACATAGTCGCGCATCCCGCCTCCATAAACTCCGTTGAGCACCAGGCCCAGAGAGAACACGGCCAAAGGCAAGACCCGCGTCAAGGCGAAGCGGAAGCCGAGGACCGCAGCCACGTGAAGCATCAACAGGGGCAGCGAGAATACCGCTGAAATGACCATGGACACGAGCGTGCCCAGATGGCCGTGGAACTCGAGTACGGTGAACACAACGAAGAAGAGCAGGTAGTTGAAGGCGAGCAGAACAAAATGGCCCAGCCGGAAACGGTCGAGTTGGCCCGGGGTGGCCTGCTCGCTGAGATAGAGGAATCCGGCGCCGAAAAGCAATACTGCCGCAGCAACGAATCGCCAAAGGAAGAGCACGCGTGCTACCGGTGCCATTGCTTCCGGGATCAGGACGATGATTCGCCGGTCGCTGACAAGGTTGTGGAAGTCCCATTCGAGCCGGCTGTCAACCGTTGAGGTTGGCTGCAGAGAGTCATCGGGGATGGTAATCGACTCAGCCCCGCGGACATCGAGGCGAATCGCCACGGATCGGAGTTGCCTGGCCGGGGGGAGCCGGTATTCGAACCGATCGCGGCCAAGAGCCGTGAACCGGACGTCCGCGGTCAGAGACTCGTCGCGGTCCATGGCGCACAGGCAGTAAATCCCTTCCCGGCGATAGAGGACCTGGCTTGGGAAACGAGGTTGATCGTCCGGGCCGGTCAAGTTCAACTCCACGTCGCGGGCCTCGACGATGGCTTCGGGGAAAGGGACAAACAGGAGCACGCTGCCCTCTTCCTCGCTTCCGGGATGCCGTAGAACCAGTCGCCCCGTGCAGTCCACCTGGTAGCGAGTGTAGACGACCACATCGATCTGGTGGTAACTCGATGCCAGGTCCATCTCGAGATTCACCGATTCCAGCACGGGAAGCAGTCCCGAGGGGACGTCGGTTGCGGGTTGCCCGACGGCCGGCTGCGGCGATGGGGTGCTTCTCACCGCACGAGCTTTCTGGCGCGCCATCTGGATTGCCGGCAAGAGCAAGCTGAAAAGCAAGCCAATCATGGCAACCACGACCAGGAGTTCCACCAATGTGAACCCCCTTTGGCCTATCCTTCGGCTCATTTTTCAGTCCCTCATGGGTTTGTCCGTGAAAGTGCCGGCTAAGGTAAAACCGAAACCTCTTGCTGAGCCGTCTTTCCGGAGGCCAACTCGCGAGCCCGGATCGTCCACGTTCCAGGCTTGTCGTTCTTTGCCGGATCGACGGAGAGGGCGACTCGCCCATCCTTGGCCGCGTAGAAACCGGTGAACTCGGCCGGCCTGCCTTCGGCATCAAGGATTTCAATCTCGAGCGGCACGACGGCGGCGATCGGTTTTGCTTCGCTGTCCACAACGGACACTCCCAGTTCAACCCGCTCACCCAGTTTGGCCTGCGAGGGTGTTTTGATTCGGACGCCGGCAATTTCCTGGTCTGTGACCAACAGCACGCGTCCTTCGCCGGGGCCAAGCTCGACGTCGAAGGCAATCTCCGCGTCGGCTTGGCGGCTCGGTACGGGGCGGTGACAGACGAGGTCATACACGTGGCCTCCCGGCCGCCTGAGTGTAAGGGAAGCACTTGCCGGAAGCCCCTTTTCCATCACGCGACCATGGTGCCCGACGTACTCGCCGAAAGTCCGTTTATCGTTGATCGCGAAGAGGTAATCGGCGTCGCCGTACTGCCGCAGGCGAACCACGACGTCCGGGCTGGAGGAATCCGCGCGCCGCTGGTAGCGACCGTCCAGGACCTCGCGCAACTCGGCGGCTTTGGCTTGCAGCGCGGCCTTGTCCTCGTCGGCCTTGCCGGTCCGCCGATAGCTCGGCACCGGGATATCGGGCTTGATCGCCGGGCAGAGATGCTCGTCGCCGATGACGATGCCGCCGGACTTCTGGAATTCCGCGATCCTCGCGGCCACGCCCGCGGTGAGTATGTCGCAGTGAGGCATCACGAGCACCCGAATTCCGTCGAGCCCGTCGCGGAGGATCGTCTCGTCGTAGAGGATCCGCGGCTGGATCTGCGCCCACTGCAGGATGAGGTGCATGTCGGCCTCCCAACTCTTGCCCCAGCCGCGCGTGCCGCGGCGCGCGAAGACCTGCGAGGCGAAACTCTCGAGGATCGCCACGTCGCTCTTTCGATCGGGTACGGCCAACAAGGTCGGACCGAGCGGGCGGACCACGTCGCGAATCAGTTGCGAAAGCACTTCGCGGGTTTCCGGATGCGTGAACTGGTAGCTGCCCCGTTCCGACGGAACCAGCGATCCCCAGCCATGGTACATGATTCCCCTCACCGGCCGCGAGATCTTGGACCAGAACGCCTCGCGGAGATGATCGGGCGAGATCGTGATGAACCGTGCGTCGGGAATCGCTTCTTCCCATCGTGCCCGTTTCGAGGGATCGTCCGGCAGCTTGGGTGCCGTCTGGGACCGATACCAGATGATCTGCGTCATCTTCATGACCTGCTGGTCCGGGTTGCCGCCGGCCATCGCGAACAGCTCGTCGGTGGCCTGGCCGATCTTAAGCGGGTCGGGATACGAATAGGTCCACTGGGAAACGACGTCGACCTCGCCGCCGCTGCCCCAGACGCTCGGCACGCGGACCGCCGGATCGAAAAAGGTCCAGAGATCGACGCGCCCCGTCGACTTCAGCCCTTCATGGACTCGCGTGTGCAGCGAGTTCCAGCCGTCGCCGTTCTTCCAGAACCACCGATAGAACACCAAAAGGGGATCGTCGTCGGATACCACCCGGTTTTCCGGAAAGCCCTCGAGCCGTTCATAGGACACGCCGTCGGTTCCGACGGCCTTGTCAGGTATCTCGAAGCCGGAGTCATCGCGAAACGCCCGCCGGTCGTGGTCATGGAAGCACAGGTTCGTCGAGTCGCGGACCTCCGAGTGGATCAAGGCGGCTTCGAGAGCGGGAAAACACCCGAAGGTCTTCGCAACGGCCGCTCCGGTGTTGTAGCCAAATGCCTGGATCTCCGGAAACGAAACGCACGGATTCTCGCGTTCGTACGGCTGGTCGGAACGATCGACCCGTTGATACTTCTCCCTGAGCTTTTCGTTTCCCATCAACCATCTTCCCGGGCTTGCGATCACCACGGCGCCGAGGCCTCGAACCAGGTATTCGTCGAGCATTGCGGCCGATTCGCCCCTCCGCCCGGCCGAGACTGCTTCGACCGGCGTTCCGGCGTCCCATATTCGGCTGTAGTCGGCGAGGTGGACGAGCTGGTGCGTGAATCCGATCTGTCGGACGGTGTCGGGGTCGCCCGTGCCCCACAGCACCACCGGCATCTCGTTCGGCAACGGCCGCGTCACGATGGTCACCGCCACTTCCTTTTCAACCTCGAACTGCCCCGTCTCACTCCTTGCCGAAGCTTTCAGCCGCACCGCGTAGCTGCCGGGCCGAAGGGCCGTGTCGACCGGTACGTCGATCGTCTGGCTGGCTGCCGGCTGTAATTCCCGAAGGCGGACTTCACAGCTTCCATCGCCGGTCTCGATCCGTACGGTTCCAGCGATGAGGCGTTTGCCCGTATTGTTGGAGATCACCACCGGAACGCTCGCGTTGTCTTCCATCCGTAGAAAGGCAGTGCGAGCCCCGGACGCGTCGATCTCCAATTCGCCGGAAAAGAAAGGTATGGCGCCGTCGCAAATCCGCACCTGGTCGATATAGGCTGGAAAACCATGGTGAATGCTCCCGTTGCGGCAGCCGATCACCAGCGGATAGCGGCCGGCGACGATGGGGCCCCGCCCGTGTTCGGTGGATTGGCCGACCGATTTTCCGTCGAGGAAGAATTCTGCCGTGCCGGCGCCGTCGTACGTAAAGGCGACGTGGTACCACCGGTCCGGCTCGAGTTGCACGTCGGTCGAATCGTACATCGCGGAGTCTTTGCCGAAGCCGAGCCAGGCCGTGATCCGCCGACGGTTCGGGCCGGTGCGGCGCATGAGGAGGCAGTAGTCGCTGTTGGCTTGCGGAAGATCCTTGGCGTAATGGTAGTTCTTCTTATCCACGAGGAACACGGTCGTGTAGTCGTCCATTTCGGGCTTTGGCTTGAACCAGAGTTCGAGCGTGAACGCGCCGGCGGGAGTGAGCCGCGGGTCATTCTTCGCCAGCGCGCCCTGCGGTTTGTCTTTGTTCTCGTCGGCAGGGAACGATTCGAGGCAGCTTCCGAACCGGCCGCCGGCGACCACTCGCGACTCGCCGCGAAGCGTCAGGTCGTGGCCGTGCCCCGATGCGTCCTTGAGCTCGGACGGCGGCTCAAACGACCAGAAGGCGATCACACCGGGCCCGGCCGCCTCCGAACCGGTGTAGGGTTTCTGC
Source organism: Thermoguttaceae bacterium (assembly GCA_040768665.1). Taxonomy (GTDB): domain Bacteria; phylum Planctomycetota; class Planctomycetia; order Pirellulales; family Thermoguttaceae; genus JABWBD01. The sequence continues at coordinate 84,582 of JAXGMN010000043.1, read as the reverse complement.
CACGGCGGAAGGTCAACCGGTTCAGCCGCCCACGATCCTGCGGCCGCCGCCCATGTCAACGTGAACAGCGCCAGAGCAATTCTCATGGAAACTCCTCTCACGAAAGAGAATCGAACCGAGATTTCCGAGTCAAAAACGAGCCTGCCCGAATAGCGAAAGTATAAGGCAATGAGGGGGAGCCGTTCAAACCTCTGTCGCGTCGCCCTCCAATCCCCTGTAGCCGTTGACGGGGCGGATTTGCTACTGCTCAAGCGTGCCGCGGGTGATTCCGACTCGATTGGAAGCCTTGAGCTTCATCCAAACCTCCTTCCCGCTGAGTTGCCCATCCAGGAGCCGACGATAAAGGTCGACCGTTTCGAGCAGTGCGCCGGGAGGAGCGTCGGTGAGCGACTCAATGCGGAAGTGGCGGACCCCATGGCGAATCAAGAGAGGCACCGCCTCGGCGGCACTCTGCGGAACCGCGTTGAAAAGCGTGTTGCGGCAGCCGACGTCGGCCTTGAGCGGATGCTCCGCGCCGACACGGTCTCGGAGCCGCACCTCGTGGCGGTCGCACGGCCGGCCGCAGTTCGTCTTATCGGTCCCGGGAGAAAGCACGGCACAGAAGACGCAGTGCTCCATGTGAAACATCGGCATATGCTGGTGGAGGACGACCTCGAGCATGCCTGCCGGAACCGCGGACGATAGCTCGAGCAGTTGGTCGCGGTTCATGTCGTAGGAAGCGGTCACCCTTCGAGCGCCCTTCGCAAGAAGCCAGTCGACCGAGAGCTCGTTCGTCGCGTTGAGTGAGAAATCGGCGACCACGGCAAGGCCGTGTTCTCGGAAGAATTGCAGGCCCGACAAGTTCCGGACCAGCACGCCGTCGGGCCCGTGCCGGAGCATCACTCGGAAAATGCCCATTTCGCCGGGCTTCTGGATCCGTGGCGTCGCCAGGAGGATGGACTGGCCCGCCTCCTTGGCGATCCGAACCGCATCGCGGTATTCGCGCAAATCCTGGAAATCGGCGATAAGCCCGTCGGCACCGCCTGCCGCGACGGACTCCAATTGCGGCAAGGATCGGCACAGGACATAAAGCCGCCGGCGATCCGATTGCCGGTCTGCTTCGGCGCGAGCAAAAAGCCCGGCGCGAATCGCGGGAAGGACCGGTCCCTCGGCAACGACGCGGCGGGGGGCTTCGGCGACCGCCGCGTCGAGCCGCTCGACCATTTCTTTGCGGAGCTTGCCCAGGACGCTCAACGGCACCATGGGTCGGCCGTCGACGTGGGCTTCGAGTTTTCGCAGCTCGTAGACGGTGCCGCCCAGCCGGCCCAGTTGCTCACGGAGCAGCTCCGGTGTGATCGGATGCTTTGCGGCGACCTCCAGCGGTGCGGGCGACTCGACATGGCAGGTGGCCCCGGACTCGGCTGCGCCACGGATCTGCAGCGGCTCGCCCGCGATCGCTTCAACCACAAGGTCGAGCGGCACGCGCCTGCGAGGCTGTTCGCCCTGGTAGCTCTTCCGGAGGCGCCGCGTGAGCTCCGGGTCGTTGGTTTTCCAGACCTTTTGCCCGAGGCGGACTTGCCTCAGGTCAATTGCGCCATGGCCGAATGCAAGCTCGACCTGCCCGCGATGGATCTCCGTCGTGACCGAGCGGCCGCGGTCGAACACCTCGTAGACCCGGCTCCCCTGCTCCTCGCCCCGCGAGCGGTCGCCGTCGAAGACCACGCCGTCGCCCCGTTTGATCGAACCGGCGAGTTCGACGACCACCCTTTGCCCGCGCACACCCACGACTTCGCCGAGAAGTACGCCGCGATTGGCGGAACTCAGCCCGGGCACCAGCGTCTTGTGATTGCAGCCCTCGAGCCAGCCATGGGAGAATCCTCGAGAAAAGGAGAGTTCCATCTCCTCGATCCGCTTGGGCTCGAGTCGGACCGGCCGGCCCGAGATAGCCGTATCGATCGCCTCGCGGTAGTGACGGGTGATGTTGGCCACGTATTCGGCCGTCTTCAGGCGGCCTTCGATCTTCAGCCCCGACACGCCCGCGGCGATCAATTGCGGAACCAGATCGAAAGCAGCGAGGTCTTGAGGGCTGAGCAGGTAGCGGACGTCGCCGAGATCCCGATCCCGGCCGTCGCAGACGAATTCGTAGGGCATCCGGCACGCCTGGGCGCATTGCCCGCGATTCGCGCTGCGTCCGCCGAGCGATTCGCTGGTGAGGCACTGTCCGGAATAGGCGACGCACAGCGCCCCGTGAACGAACGCCTCCAGCTCGATTTCCGTGTGGCGCCGGATCTCGGCGATCTCTCCGATCGATAGCTCGCGGGGAAGGACGACCCGCTGGATTTCAAGCTCCGCCGCGACGCGGATGCACTCGGCGCTGGTCAGCGACATCTGGGTGGAGGCGTGAACCGGCAGTTCCGCTGAGATTGCACGGATCAATCGAAGCACGCCGAGATCCTGCACGAGCAGGGCGTCGACCCCACCTTCGATCGCCTGCCTGACCACTCGCTCCACTTCGTCCAACTCGCCCGAAAACGTGAGGGTGTTGACCGTGAGATACGCCCTCACGCCGCGACGGCGGAGCATCTCGATGAACTCGGCGAGACGTTCGGGCGGGATATTCGTCGCGCGGGCACGCGCATTGAACCCCGTTTGGAGGCCGAAGTAGACGGCATCCGCCCCATTCTCGACGGCAGCCCTGGCGCAGTCGAAATCGCCGGCGGGGGCAAGCAGTTCCGGGGCTTTCTCGTACGGCAACTCAGCGTTCTCAGTCGCGGCTACCGGTGAACCGGATGATGTAGTACAGCAGGGTTAGCAGGGCCTGCAGCGTGGCAGCCACATAGGTCATCGCCGCTGCGGTGAGGACCTTATTGACGTAAACCATCTCTTGGGCATTAACGATCCCCAGGGTGGCCAACTGCTCCTTCGCACGGCTGCTGGCGTTGAATTCGACCGGCAAATTCACCACCTGGAAGAGCACCACGGCGGCAAACAACGCAATCCCAGCCAGGATCAACGGCTGAAACGAAAAGATCAGCCCCAGGATCAGCAGCATGAAGCTGAAATTGCTGCCGAAACCGGCCAGAGGGACTGCCGCATTGCGGACGACCAGTGGGAAGTACGCGCGAGCGTCCTGGATTGCGTGGCCGGCTTCGTGCGCCGCAATGCCGACGGCGGCCAGCGACCGGCTCTGATAGACCTCCTGACTCAGCCGCAATACCTTGTGCCGAGGGTCGTAGTGGTCGCTCAGATGTCCGGGGACGATCTCGATATCAACGTTGCCCAGCCCGGCCGAGTCGAGCACGTGGCGCGCGGCCGCCGCACCGCTCAACGGCGCCGGCTGGCGCTGGGCGCTGGCATACGACGACTTTACCTTCAACTGGGCCCAGAGGCCAAGAAGAAATGCCGGGCCAACCAATAGCCAGAATAGCGGGTCAAACAAACCGATCATGTTCTCTGCTCCTTGAGGGCCACCGAAGGCCCAAATTCCAGGCATGGTTCAAGAAGGACCGCACGGACTTCAATTCCCGCCGGACTGCTGAACCCTGCGCAGTATTTCAATCCTCCCGATAGCAACCGCCGCGGACTAAACCCTCAGCGGAATCGCATACAGATGTTGCCGCGTCCCGGTCCGGTGTTGCCATCATTCTACGCAAATTGGCACTGCGAGGATCGGTCCGGCGGCGGGCAAAGGGGGACCATGCCGATCAGCCGCGTCGTGCCGAGCGGCGATGAACCTTGCTCGACCGATGATGGTGGGCTCGATACTCCTCGTGCGGGGCATCGTGCTCAGTCCGGCGAAGGCCGTTTGGGTCTCGCGGGAAGCGGGCCGTTTCCTGCCGTCTGGTGGGTTCCGGTGAAATCGGAAACCTCACCACCAGGGCCGTGCCGCTCGGGCAACTGGGATCGACCGCCGCCGAACCCCCATAGTATTCTGCAATTTTTCGAACGATTGCCAAGCCCATTCCTGCCCCTTCTTCCGGGTATGACGATACCCTCCTGCCTGGCAGAAAAATCTCTTCGTGGTAGCAAGAATCGATACCGCGACCGTTGTCTTGCACGCGGAGGGCAACCAGCGGGCAGCTTGGCGGCCCGGTTCGATCCTCCTCAAGATCCGTTGAGATCGACATCCGAGGCCGGCGCGGATCGCAGCCATGTTTGACCGCGTTTCGAACCAGGTTGGTCAACACCTGCTTCAGCCGCTGCGGATTGCACCACACCGCCAGTAGCGGTCGGTGGACATCGACCTCGACGCCTCGCTCCGTGAGGAGTTCCCTTTGCTCGAAAAGCACCTCGTCGACCACTTCGCCAACTTCAACCGAGCGCGGCTCCATTTGGACAGTCCCCGTCTTCGCCAGCAAAACCAGGTCGTCCAGGAATCGGCGCGACTCTCGAAGGCAGGCGTCGACGTGGGCGATTCTCCTGTCTTGTTCCTTGCGGTCCCCGGCGGCGAGCGCAGCCTTTAACCGTTTAAACGACCCGTCGAGGACCATGAAGTTGGCCGTCATGTCGTGCGAAAGCGCACGGACGAAGTGATCCATCTCCTCGCGCGAACGGCGAAGTTGCTGGACCAGACATTGGGCATCTGCCTGGATCGGGCTGTGAGGTAATGGGACGTTTGCCATCATTCCGCGATCGGGCAAAGGAGTTGCCGCCAAGCCGGACCGCGACAAATCTGCCCGTCCGGCATACTGCCACCTTCTTGGGGATCGGTCACTTGGAGCGGAAAAGTCTCGCAAAAGTGCCCAATCTACTGAAGCCCAAGCGGCTGCTGCCGTGCCAGACGAAAAAATTGTAGGAGGCGTAAGATTCCGCACAAGCCGCCCTGCCTTGCATGCGCCCCATAAGAAGGGGCTGAACCCGCTTAACCGGTGGAATCTATCTGCCTTGGCCCCAAAGTCGATTGGCCTTTCACACGGCGGTCTGGCGGCCGATAGCGAAACTGGCCGCCTTGTGTCGGGCGGAAACTCCGCTAAAATACATGGTTTCCGCCAAACGGCCGCCGATCGCCAGGGCGGGGATCACTACCACACACAGCTTTCGACACCACCACACGCGCTCATGCCAAGACCAGGCGGTTTCAACCGGACTCGTACCAATCGCAAACGGGCGAAACTCAAAACTCGCACGAAGAAGAAGGATCCGATCTTTGTCGACGGCGAGCGACCCCGGCCTATGTACGTCGACTACAAGGATCTGGAGCTTTTGAAGAAGCTTACCAATCGCCAGGGCAAGATCATCAGCCGGCGCAAGAGTGGCTGCACCGCGGTCAGCCAGCACGCCGTTGCCCTCGCGGTCAAGCGGGCTCGCTTCATGGCCCTGATGCCGTACGTCGGCGAGTAGCCCCGCTGTTGTCAGCCCGGCTGGTCTCGTTCGGACGTGCGCTGTCGCGGCATAAAGCTAATGCTCCCAGCCGGGCTGGCATCATTGTCTACGTGCCCCGAACGAGTCCGAACCACTCAATCTGGCGCCGGGGACAGTAGTGCAGGCCATTCTCGGAGCAGTAGCGAGCGAGCCAATCGGCCCGCTCGGCTAGCTCCCGGGCGCTGGTTCCTTGCGGCATCAGCAGGACCCGATCGCGGTTGATGTGCGGGAACTCGCGGAGATATCGCTCCAGCTCTTCGCAGTCCGCGGGCTCGTCCACCACGAATTTCACCTGATAATCGTACTCCGCAGTCAGCCGCCGGACGACCTCTGGAGCATGTCGGCTTGCCTCGTGCCTCCCATGCCACCGAGGATGTTGCGTCGCCGATGGAGAGGAGTTGGAAAGCTTGGGGCTGATCGACATCAGATCGCACTCGACCGGCAAATAAAGCGTCCCGGCGGTCTCGACGGTCACGTGGCGATTCAATCGCCGCAGTTCCGATGCCAGCGGGATCAATTCGGAGAAGAGCATCGGCTCCCCGCCGGTGAGCACCACGTGCGAGGTGTCGAACTCGGTCACGCGCGCAACGATCTCCTCGACCGACAGGTCACTCCCTTCCGGCCGCCACGAGGCATACGGGGTGTCGCAGAACCAGCAGCGGAGATTGCAGCCGCTCGCCCGAACGAAAACGCTTTCGGTGCCCGTCAGGAACCCTTCACCCTGGATGGATCGGAAAATCTCAGCGACACGCATCAGCAAAGGTCGACGGAAGATCGTTCCGTCGTAGACTTACGGAAAACAGGGGGTGCCGAACTTGCTCCCCGCATTGTAACATTTTGATGGCCCAGCGCAGGTCCGTCCGGCTCTGGCTTGGGGGGTAGGGGTAATCACAGTAACGGCGGAGGCAAAGAAGACTGCTAAAAAGGGAACAGGCACCGCAACATCTGGTATCTATCGTCAAGTCAACTCACCACCGGTTGCAGAGCCAATCGCCCTCAGCAGTCTCCAAAGGAGGCGGCGGTGACCGAGGAGTTTCGAAAAGTCCTGGAAACATTCGAAAACCAGTACCCGGATCGGGACTACACGGTCGAGATCGTCTGCCCCGAGTTTACGTCCGTCTGTCCAAAAACCGGCCAGCCGGATTTCGGCACGCTGACGATTACCTATGTACCCGACCGGAAATGCGTCGAACTGAAAAGCCTGAAGCTCTACCTCCAGCAGTTTCGAAACGAAGGGATTTTTTACGAGAACGCGACCAACCGTATCCTCGACGACCTTGTGGCAGTGCTTCAGCCGCGACGGCTGAAGCTTCAGTCCGCGTTCACGCCCCGTGGCGGAATCACGACGACGGTGACCGTCGCCTTCGAGGCATAGCCGTCCGCGGCGGCCAATACTCGCCCTGCCACCCCTCTCCAAAGGTATACGGTTCTCCATACCAGTGCGGGGTGACCAGGAGCTTTGAGAATTCGAGAATCGTGGGGTTTGGCCGCCAAATCCGTGCATGGAACGCACGGCTGCAAGACATTCACGCGACTTCCAGTGCGATGTCACGCTCGCGTACTCCATCTGCCCCCATCCCGTGTGCTACATTTGGATGGCATTTGCTACCAGCGTGAATAATGCAGTTCGGCGATCCTTGGGATTGTCATGAAATCGGAAACTCCGTCCACATTGTCGATCTGGCTTCTGGTCGGCCGTTTTGGCGATGGCGGCGGGCCCCGGCGAATCCCAATCAGCACCACGCCATTCCGCGTTGGCCGGCAGCCCAACCTTGCCCTCACTCTGCCCTCGCCGACCGTTTCCAGCGAACATGCCGAATTTGTCGAACACCGCGGACAACTGGTGGTCCATGATCTTGGAAGCACGAACGGCACGTACGTCAATGGAAAACGGATTCGGGAGCAAACCGTCGTCGATTCGGGCGACATCGTTCAGTTTGCCAACCTGGCTTTCCGTCTCGACCGTGAGGTGATTGCTTCCAACGCACGAACCCTCGGCGAGGAAGCGTGCGATACGGCGATCGGCTTGATCCAGTTCGACAAGTTGTTCAGTCAACGCCTAATCACTCCCTACTTTCAACCGATTGTGGACCTTCGGACGACAGCAACGGTCGGATATGAGGCGCTAGCCCGCAGCCCGCTGTTCGGGCTGAGAAACCCCAAGGAGATGTTCGATGTCGCACTGCAGCTCGATCTTGAACGCGACCTGAGCCGCCTGCTGCGTGAGGAGGAGGTCCGAGGTTGTTCCGGCATGCCGGACGAGCTGCTGCTGTTCTTGAACACGCATCCCGGAGAGATTCGTGATTCGGAGCTCACGCCGTCGTTGCGGGTGTTGCGCGGCATGGAGCCTCGACAGCCGCTGATCCTCGAATTGCACGAGGCGGCAGTCGGCAGCCGGCATTCGATGCTGGAACTGAAATCGACTCTCCGAGATCTCGACATCGGACTCGCCTACGACGATTTTGGGGCAGGGCAGTCCCGACTTCTCGAATTGATCGAAGTCCCTCCCGACTACTTGAAATTCGACATCACGCTGGTCCGCGGCATCCACCTCGACACCGGACACCGGAGACGGATGGTCGGTCAATTGGTGCAAATGGTCCGCGAGATGGGGATCGTTCCGCTCGCCGAAGGAATTGAATCTCGCGAGGAGGGAGAGGTTTGCGCCGAACTCGGTTTCGAACTGGCCCAAGGTTTCTACTACGGCCGCCCAATGCCCCTGAAACGCCCCGAGACTCCGGCGATCCAGGCGTAAGAGCGCACTGACGAACCTGGTCAAAGCCCCGACAACTTCTGAAAACGCGGAATTCGAATCGATGCCAGGTGTCGCTTCCAGGACCGTCCTCGGCTACGAACTGCTCGAACACATCGGCAGCGGCGGCTATGGCGAAGTGTGGAAAGCCATGGCTCCCGGCGGTATCAGCAAGGCCGTCAAGATCATCTTCGGCCGGTTCGACGGTGACCGGGCCAATCGCGAGTTGACCGCGCTGAATCGGATCAAGGAGGTCCGCCATCCCTTTCTCCTTTCTCTGGAGCGGATCGAGGTTGTCGACGGGCAACTCGTCATCATCACCGAATTGGCGGATATGTGTTTGAAGGACCGTTTCGACGCCTGTCGCCGTTGCGGCCTGCAGGGGATTCCACACGACGAGCTTCTCTCGCTGTTGTGGGACGCCGCCGAAGTCCTCGATTACCTGTGCGAGAAACACTCGCTTCAGCATCTGGACATCAAACCGGAGAACCTTCTGCTGGTCGCGGGGCGCGTGAAGGTTGCGGATTTCGGCCTGGTCAAGCAACTCAACGACGCCAACGTCTCAATGATGGGTGGCTTGACGCCCACTTACTCGGCTCCGGAACTGTTCGAGGGGACGCCGAGTCGGCAGAGCGATCAGTACAGCCTGGCAATTGTCTATTACCAAATGCTCACGGGGGCATTGCCGTTCGACGGCACGACGCCGGCCCGCCTTACCATGCAGCACCTGCAAGCGGTTCCCTGCCTCGACGGCCTGCCACCAGGAGATAGGGTGGCAGTCGAGCGGGCGCTCAGCAAGGAGCCCCACCGGCGATTCCCGAGTTGTCGCCAACTCATCGACCAACTGGCCCGAGGCGAGACCGCCGCGGCCGAGCAGTCGTCCGGTATCCCAACCGGTGGCCCAAGACACTCCACAGCGGTGCGTCATTCCGCTGCGCCGCCGGCGAAACTCGATGCCGGTCTTCCCGTCGGCTCCAATTGGGAAACTCCCGCCGCCTCGCCTGCGATCAACACACTTGTGCTCGAAGGCGACTCGATAGAAGACTTCGCGTCTGCAGACGCGCGGCTCGGCGCTTCGCAACTCGAACCGCTCGGGTTGCTGCAACACGAAGCAGCCTTGCGGCCAACGCTGCTGGTCGGAATCGGCGGTACCGGCGCCGAAATCCTTCGCTCCGTGGCCCGGCGTCTGGAGTCTCACTGCGGCGACCTGGACAAAGCTCGGGCCGTACAGTTTCTGCTTGTCGACACGGACGTCCGATCGCTGGCAGCTTCCGGCAGCGACGCGCGCGGCGGGGCAAAGGATCTCACGTCGCTCGCTCTCCCGCTCCGGAGGGTACAAGAATATCGGCTGAGACCGCCCGGTGTCGTCCGCTGGCTCGACCGCCGCTGGCTCTACAGCATCCCGCGATCGCTGGAAACGGGCCGTCTGCGGCCGTTGGGCCGCCTTGCCCTGGTCGACCACGCTCCGACGGTGCTCGAGCACCTGGATGCCGTTTTAAGGCAGATGATGGATTCCGACGGCATCGAGTCGACTGCAAGAGCACTGAAGGCCCCCTTTTTGAGCGACTCCCCGCAAGTTTTCCTGGTTGCATCGATCTCCGGCGGCACCGGCGGCGGCATGATCATCGATATGGCGTACGCCGTGCATGCCGTCCTTCAATCGCTCGGTCTGGCCCAGTCGGCCGTCCATGGCATCCTGACCTGTTCGTCCGGCAGTCGCACGGAGGAGGAAGGACTCGCGCTGGCCAACGCCTATGCCTGCCTTACGGAACTGAACCACTACGAACGTCCCGATACCCGCTATCCCGGCAATCCCGACTGCGGACTGCCAACGAGCTGCGACAACCGCCCACCGTTTCATTCCACGCGCCTCGTCCATTTTGGCGATGCCGTGGACGACGGGCAGTATCGGGTTGCCATCGAACGGACGGCCGACTACCTGTATCTCCACGTGGCAACGATGGCCGGTCCCCTGCTTGAAAAGAGCCGGTTGAGTTCCAGGACGAATGCCGGGACAGCCACACTCGGGACGTTCGCGGCCGCGGTCCTTGCCGACTTCAGGAGCGAACTCGCGGCGGCTGCGAGCGACCTGATCTCGATGGGGGTCGTCCGTCGCTGGCTGGGAACGGCGCCGGCGGAAGTCACCAAGACCGCGTACTGCGCGGCCGGCCCTTCGAAACCGTCGTCTCTCGACAGCATCCTCGGCCAGACCTTCGGCCGCGGTGCCGATCCGCTGTTTCTCCACCGTTTGCGCGAATTCCTCCAGGAATATCTGGTACAGCGGACGCAGGAGGTCCAGCGTCCCGAAGAGGCAACCGCGGTCGCCCAACTCCGCTTTGCACAAGCCGTTCGTCAGGCGGAGACGCTAAAGGAGTCGTTCGAGCAGATCATCAGTCGAGCGGTGCAAGGCGACGTTGCCGCGGCCGAGAACCTGGCGAGGCGCACCGGCAGCAAAAGCCTGGCCGCTGTGCGTGGAGCCTTTCTCGATGCGATCCGTCTCCGCGCCGCGGAACTGGCGGCGGAGGTCGAAGGAAAGGTGCTGCCGGTGCTCTTCGCTCGGCCTGCCGAACTGTCCGCGGCGATCGACGCAGGCGGAGAACTGGCAACCTTCTTCGACGAGGCCCTGGGCTTTGCCGCTCGTGCTGCTGCCGCACGTTGCCTCACCGGCCTGGAGCCGGTCGGCACGCTCCTTGCCGGACGGTCCCCGAGCGAAGCCACGCAGCTTCTGGCAGATTGTCTTGCTGAAACCGGCGCGACCCCACTGGAGACTGCTGAAAAAGGGGACAGGCACTCCCTTTTTCAGCAGTCTCCACTGCACTGCGCGGGCTATCGGCGGCTCGTCGTTCTGCTGCCGGAGGGTTGGGACGCTGATCGCCTGCGAGATCTGCTGCCGGCAGAAATGGCCAACTGCGCGTCCTTTGGCTCGGATCGCTCCGCCACCTGGGCCTTCTTGAGCGAAACGGTGGGCATGCCTTTGTCGGCGGTCGCGTCCTCGCTGATCGGTCCGCGGTCGCAATACGCCACCGCCGCATCACGGCTTCACAGTCGCATCGACGTCGCCTGGCATCCGATCGGCCGGCCGTAAGCAACACTTACTGCGCGGTCGATGCAGCCGGTCCAACCGTCAAGCGGTTGTCCACTCGCCGGATTCCGGGCTCAAGCGCCAGCATCTGCTCGAGTAACTGCCTCTCATGCTCGTCGGCAGCCGTGCCGACGAGAGTTGCGGTGCCGTCCTGCACTTGCACCTGAACGGCTCCGCCCGGCACAAACCGTTTCGACTGCTGAAGCCGGCTTGTCAGGTTCGCGCCAAGACTCTGGGGCGGGCGATACTCGAATCCCAAGCTGAGCATCGGCTGGAGTTCCGTGGTTTGGCCTGTCCGGCTGCGGCCGTAGGTTGTGGTCTGCCGCCGGGCATTTGCCGAGGATCGGTTTGAGTACTGCTGGCGGCTGGGCGTGCGGGTTCGGGACGTCCGTGTGGCTGACCGGCTGCCGGCCGACCCCGAATCGCTGAAACCGAGGAAGTTGCGAGTATCTCCCGTATCGGCTCCCACGAAGTTCTCCGCTCCTCGTGAACTTCGAAGCAGTTCCGTTCCCGTCGCGGCGCGCGTCGCATTGCTCTGAATGCTTCCGGTACCGGACATCCCGCTGGAAGGCGAGGACCGGCCGGAGCCCGAGAATACGCTACCCGAGTTGGAACTTTGCCCGAGCGACGAGTTGAACCGACTTGTGCTACTACTCGTCCCCGATCGGCTCTGGCCCTCGCTTTCGTTGACCACGGCAGAGAGGGTGGAGAGGAACACCACGACAATCACAGAGAACCGTCGCATAGCCAGACCTCACAATCTTATACCTCTTCGGGCACTACGTAAGGGGCGCGATACTCGCGCCTGAACAGCTTCATCGCCTCAGGGTTGTCCTTGATCTGCTCGGTCCCGGGATCAACCACCACCTTCTCGCCGCCGAGCCGGTAGCTGATGTTGGCGTAGTGGATCAACAGCGCACTGCGGTGTCCCTTCTCAATATCCGCATTGGGCAGTTCGCGGCTCTTGATGCACTGGATGAAGTTCTCCTTGTGCTCCGGATCCGGAAATCGCCCATAGCACTGCTCTTTGACCACCGGCAGCCGGTTCTTCGGCCGATCGTACACCTGCCATCCGCCGCCGTGTCGCCCGACACACATCACCCCCTCGGTGCCATAGAGCTCGATCCGCGTCGCGTTCTGCGGCCAATAAGGAAACATGTCCGAATCGCGGATAACGGAATCGGTCTTGAGCATGTAGGGCGTATAGAGGGTCAGCTCAAACGTCATGACCATCTCCGGGAACTCGTAGACGGCCACCTGGCTGTCGGGCGTTTCCAGCGCGCCCTCGCTCGCCCAACGTCCGCCGACCGAGTAGGCGTTCTTGGGACACTCCACACCGCAAAGCCAGCGAGCCAGATCGATCTGATGGCTGGCGTCGTTGGCAATATCGCCGCCCGAGTATCGCCAGAGATGGTGCCAGCCGCGATGCAGCGTGGCATTGTAGCGGTGCTCCGGGGCCGGCCCGTTCCACATGTCCCAGTCGAGCCCCTCGGGCGGATCGCTGTCCGGCGCGGCCGGGCGGTTGCCCCAGAGCTTCTGGTTATAGATCCGGCACATGTGGATCTTGCCGAGCTTGCCGTCTTCGATGTACTTCTTGGCCGACATGTTGTAGGGAGCACTGCGGTTCTGGGTGCCGAGTTGCACAACCCGCTTGTACTTCCGTGCCGCTTCGACCATTTTGCGGCCCTCCCAACAACTGTGGCAGGCCGGCTTTTCCACGTATACGTCCTTGCCGGCCTGGCAGCCCCAGACGGTCGATAGCGCGTGCCAGTGGTCGGGCGTTGCCGAAATGATCGCGTCGACCGACTTGTCTTCCAACGCCTTACGGAAATCCTGCAGCGGTTTCGCCTGCGAGCCCTGCTTCGCTGAGATCTCCGAAGCGCGGCCTTCGGCTTTCTTGATATCCGTGTCGCAAACGTACGCGTAGACGGTGTCGCCCCGTTCGAGAAAACCGCTGGCCAGGTGTGTCCCGCGACCTCCGATGCCAACCGCCGCCAGCACGACCTTATCGTTCGCCGGGGCCCCACGCACCGAGGCGGCATTGGTCAGAATCGTGACGCCAGCCGCCGCAGCCAAGCTGGTCTTCGTGGAACGGTCCAGGAACTGTCGGCGATTGAACGTCGTCATGATTTTCGATTCTCCTGACAGAAAAACGTCGCGAGGTCTGCCAATCACGTCCGCAGGCATGGTTACAATAGGTCTGGCTACCGCCGGGGTTGCCCTGATTATCGGTTCCCGGCAAGCCGGTGTCAAGCATTTGTTACTTCTTCCCCCTCTGGCGTTGTAACTGGAAGAACCGAGAGAGAATCTCGCCGCAAGGTTCCGCAAGCAATTCCGGCACGATCGTGCACCGGTGATTCAGCCGCGGATCGTCCAGCAGGCGATAGAGTGTGCGGACCGCACCGGCCTTCGGGTCTGTGGCTCCGTACACGACGGTCGGAATACGCGCCTGAAGGATCGCCCCCGCACACATGGGGCAGGGTTCGAGCGTGACGTACAGGGTGCAGCCTTCAAGACGCCAGGAACCCATCGATTCGGCCGCTTGCGTGATCGCGATCATCTCCGCGTGGGCGGTTGGATCGCGGAGCTGTTCCCGCTGGTTATGAGCCGATGCGATGACCCGGCCGGCGTGGACGATGACGGCTCCGACCGGCACCTCATCCTCTGCCAACGCCGATTCGGCCTCTGCCAGGGCCCTGTGCATGAATTGCTCGTCCACCATCTGAATCCCCCCTCTCTATGCCCGATCCATGGGAAAAGCGATCACCTCCGCAAGGCAAGCGGCGCTGGCAGCAAGCATTACCACACGGTCGAACCCCAGAGCAACGCCCACCGACGGCGGCAGCCCTGCCTCCATACCCGCCAGCAGTCGGCTTTCTTCCGGCAAACGATCCTTGCCATCGGCCTCCCGCCGCTCGTTGGTCGAGCGGTTCCGGTTGCGCAACACTTGCGGATCGAGCAGTTCATGATACCCGTTGGCAAGCTCGATCCCGTCGACGTAGAGCTCAAACCGCTCCGCGACTGCCGGCCGTCCGGTTCGGATGCGAGCCAGCGCGGCCTGGCTGGCCGGGTAGTCGTAGAGAATCGCGGGCCGGTCCTGGCCGAGGTGGGGCTGCACCCACTCTACCAGTAGCAGGTCGAGCCAGCCGTCGCGGTCGTCCAAGGAAAGGCTCGCCGGGATCGTGATTCCGCCGGTTTCCGCGACGCGAGCGAGTTCGAGCGAATCGGCCGCATGCGGATCGACGCCGGCGTACCGACGAAAAGCATCGGCATAGGTGATTCGCTCGGCCGCGCCGCGGCCGAGGAGCGCATCGCTCAACTCACTGAGTCGCTGCATGCCGTCGTCGACTGAAGCGCCGACCTCGTACCACTCCACCATCGTGAATTCCGGATTGTGCAGCGGCCCGAGTTCACCGCGGCGAAAGACGCGGCCGACCTGGTAGATTGACGGCGCGCCCGCCGCCAGCATGCGTTTCATCGCGAATTCGGGCGATGTCTGCATCCAGAGACGTTTGGCAACGCCCGCGAGCCCTCCGGAATCGACCGGAAATGGATCCAGATGGCGGTCGATGACCGTGTCGGCCGAGAGGATCGGCGTCTCGACTTCCAGGAATCCTCTCGCATCGAAGAAGTCGCGGACTGCACGTAGCAGGTGGGCCCGCAACCGGAGATTGCTCCACGATGCCGTCGGACGCCAGTCCGCGGGAGAGCCTTCGGTGGTCATTGGTCATTGGTCATTGGTCATTTGCCTCCAACCCCGACCCTCCACGACTACTCCTTCACCCGCTCGATGTATTCGCCGGTTCGGGTGTCGACCTTGATCAGTTCGCCCGTCTCGACGAAATTCGGCACCGTCAACTCGGCGCCGGTCTCCACCTTGGCGGGCTTGGTGACGTTGGTCGCCGTGTTGCCGCGGACCGCCGGCTCCGTGTATTCCACCCGGACCACGACGTGGTTGGGCGGGGTCACGCCGATCGGGCTGTTGTTGAACAGGAGCATGCTGCAGACCATCCCTTCCTTGAGATACTTCCACGCCTCGTCCACCTGCTCCGCCGAGAGTTCGTACTGTTCGTACGACTCGTTGTCCATGAAAACAAACTGGTCGCCTTGGCGGTAGAGAAACTGCGCCTGGATTTCCTCGATATCCGCAGCTTCGAGCGAGTCGCCGCTCTTGTAGGTGCGGTCGAGCACCGTATTGCGTATGAGATTCCGCAGCTTGCACTTGTACAGCGCCTGCCCCTTCCCCGGCTTGACGAAGTTGCACTCGATCATCAGGTAGGGGTCGCCGTCGATCTGGACTTTCAGCCCCTTGCGGAACTCGCTGGTATTGTAACTCGCCACGACTCGTTTCCTGGTTTGTGTGTCGCTTGTTGAAATGTTGCCGATCGATTCGTACGATTCGAGATATGCCTTCGCATCCCGGCCGTACTGTCTCCGCCTCGTTCGAAGATTATCCGCCCTCGCCCGAGTATCCCAACTGGCAAGCGGTCGTCGCGGATGCCGTACGGGATCCGGCCGAGTTGTGTCGGCTTCTCAACCTGCCGCCCTCGGCGGCCGAAGCCGCGACCCGCGCGGCCGGCGACTTCCCCCTCCTCGTGCCGCGGACGTACCTCAGCCGCATTCGCATCGGCAATCCCGTCGATCCGCTCCTCTTGCAGGTCCTGCCTACAGAAGATGAGATCCCCCTCTTGCAAGGGTTTACTAAAGACCCAGTCGGTGAAATCGGCTCCGCGCTTCCTGGGGGCATGCTGTGGAAGTACCGTGGCCGAGTTCTAATCGTAACAACTGGCGTTTGCGCCGTCCATTGCCGCTTCTGTTTCCGTCGTCACTTCCCATACAGGGAAGCTGCCATCGCGCAACGCCACCACGCAGCGCTGGAACGTGTCGCCAACGAACCCTCCGTTCACGAGATCATCTTGAGCGGAGGCGACCCCCTCTCAATGGGTGACAAGTCATTCTCCCGGCTGGTCGATCAGCTCGAAGCGATACCACACCTTCGCCGTCTGCGGATCCACACGCGGCAGCCGATCCTGGTTCCCCAGCGGATTACGGAAGAACTGCTCGCCACGCTCTCCGCAACCAGGATGACAGCCATCGTTGTCCTCCACATCAACCATCCGGCAGAGATCGACGGCTCGGTCGAGACGGCAATCGGGCGGCTGGTTGACGCGGGTATTCCGCTCCTGCAACAAGGCGTGCTTCTCCGGCGAATCAATGATCAGGCGGATGTTCTGGCCGAACTCTACGAGCGACTGGTTGAGCTGCGAGTTATGCCGTATTATCTCCATCAACTGGATCGTGTCGCGGGCGCCTCGCATTTCGAGGTTCCGCAGACCGAAGCAGTGCGGCTGATCGACGAGCTTCGCCGCCGACTTCCCGGATACGCGGTCCCGCGCTTTGTCCAGGAAATCCCGTCGGCCCCAAACAAAACAGTTCTCGCCTAGTGCGTTACCAACGCTTAGTTTTGGGGTAGCCGAAGTCGTGAGACTTCGGTGATTTCCGAACTCTCACGAGTTCGGCTACCCACGTTCTTTGTCTTGACGCCGCACTAGCCTGGATCAAGTCCACGATGCTCAGCGTGCGGCCGCCCTGCTGGTTGAACTGTTCGATCTCGCCGAGGTTGTGGCGATCGAGGTTCATCAACGTCGGTTACTCCTGCGGCTGCAGCGATAGTATCTCGGTCCCTTCTGCCACGTCGGTCGGATTGGAGAAGAGCACTTCCACGTAGGATTTTGACGTAAGGCCCCGTTCACCTCACCCTACCGACAGAAGACCGCGAAGGCAACCGGACGGCGCGTGTCACTGCATTTCAGACGATTGTCCACTCGCCGGAGCCTCCCTGTAAATGAGGTGGCCTTTTCCTCTCTCTGCGTAGCGCAAGGTCAGGCCGGGATTAGGGACTAGTGGATGTGCCGTCCGCGCTGCTAGCCCCAAACCGTTTTTTTTGGCTGTTGGCATTTACTTTCGCTCTGTCGCGAATGCCCGCGGCTTGTCCGCGGGATGGTTACGTTCTCTGCTACATACGCCACGATCGCCTGTCCGCCTTGGTTTCGCCCGCGGCGGCGTGCCGCCGCGGGCGAAACCAAGGGGTGGCACGCGGGGAGGTTCCTGTAGCGGCAAGCGTGAGCCTCCCGCGGACAAGCCGCGGGCATCCTTTGTAAAACCGTGCCGTGTCAAAACGGACACTTCCAGTCGAAAATACCGTTTGGTGCTAGTCCCCATTTTCGGCCTGCCCCCGACCCCGACCCCGCCCTCGACCGCTAGAAGTTAGAAGTCCGCCGACTCAACATTCCCAGCCAACTGAAAACCCAGTAAGCCCACCGAAGGCCCGCGCCTTCACCACCGCGCTCCACGGCCTATCCCATTTCGTGGACCGCGGGAAAAATTTCCCACATTTTCCCGCACACCCCCGCCGCGCAACTCCTTCCCGGGCTGTCTGTTCCGCAATTGCCTTCCACCAATCTGCCCCTTGGCCGAAAAGCGCTTCTTGTCAAAACGCGCCGCACCCATTATCCTCAAGAGGCAATACTGAACATTAGTACCCATTACGCGCCCTGCCACCACACCCGCCCCCAACAAAGAACAAAGAACGAAGAACGAAGAACAAAGAACGAATGACAAATGGACCAATGACGAATGACCAAGGACCAAGAACAAACAACCAACGCCGTGCATTCCCGATCGGCAACCTCCCGCGACCCTCGACGTTCCCACCAACCCGGCACCGCATCGCACGCCCGATCATCTGCCCGACCAGGCCGACTGGCACACTATCCCCTTCACGCCTGCTGAGCACAACGATGACGACCAAGCAGAAACGTGAACCATTCCACCCAGAACGGTGTGGAGCCCAAAGTGCCTCCGTTCTGAGAAATTCGCAACTTGGGCACCACACACCGCCGCCGACCCAAACGTCTCCCATATCGCACCTGGCGGTTTGCCCGATCAACTCCCGGCCGGAGATCGTTGCCCGCCAGGGCTCGCCAGAAGACCGAGCTCGATCGCCAACTCCGAAAGCGAGGGCTCTTTTTCAATGGCTACCAGGTCCGCGGCCGCCGCGGCGCCGTCCACCCGTTGCGGCCCCGTTCTCGCCAACACCATAATTGAGACTGCTGAAAAAGATGGATTTTGGTTTTTCGTCCTCCTTCCCCTCGTCCTCTGGCAGGGTGTCGAGGACGAGGATCAAGACGAACATGCGCGTCGGTTGGCGGTTCACTTCCCCCAGCGCAGTCTCGCACATCGCAATTCCGAAAGGGCCAACCTGTGACCTTCCCGCAAGCCATACCCCCTCGCGTTTTCCTCTCCGTCGGCATTCTGCTTCTCGCTCTGTCTCTTCCCGTGATCGCCGCCTGCGAGAACTGGCCCGGTTGGCGAGGCCCTCGCAACGACGGCACGAGTCTGGAAACCGGCATTCCCGTCCAGTGGGACGGCCCGAGCGGAGACAACATCGCGTGGAAAACGGAAATACCGGGCGTCGGCCATGCGTCGCCGATTGTCTGGAAAGATCGCATTTTCCTGGTCACGTGTCGCGAAGACCGCGAGGAGCGGTGTCTGCTTTGCCTCGACCGCACCTCTGGCAAGATCCGCTGGGAACGTGTGGTTGTCACCGCCCCATTGGAGAAGAAGCATCGACTGAACAGCTATGCCTCGAGCACTCCCGCCACCGACGGCGAATCAATTTATGTCTCCTTTCTCGATCGCGACCAGATGCTGGTGGCCGCGTATGACTTCGAGGGCGAACGACTCTGGCTCGTCCGACCCGGGGATTTCCATAGCGTTCACGGCTACTGCAGTTCCGTGTTGTTGTTCGAGGACCTCGCGATCATCAATGGCGACCATGACGGGGAGTCCTACCTCGTCGCCCTGGAGAAAAAGACCGGCCGTACCGTGTGGAAAACGCCCCGCGAGAACAAGACACGGAGCTACTGTGCCCCGATTATCCGCCAGATCGACGGCCGGAAGCAGATGATCCTGTCCGGCAGCCTCTGTGTGGCCAGCTACGATCCGCGTACGGGCAAACGGCATTGGATCATCGACGGCCCCACGGAACAATTCGTCGCCTCACCGGTCTACAACGGTCGTTTGTTGTTCATCACGGCGGGATTTCCCGAGTACCACATCCTGGCAATCCGGCCGGATGGACGCGGCAATGTGACCGATAGCCACATCGTCTGGCGAACCCAACAAGGCTGCGCGTACGTCCCCTCACCGATCCTTTCCGCAGACGGCAAGTATTTTTTGCTTACCTCCGACAAGGGGGTTGGCAGTTGTTTCGAGGCCGCCACCGGCGAGCGTTACTGGATGGAGCGGCTCGGGCCTCATTACAGCGGATCGCCCGTGCTGGCCGAAGGGCTCGTTTGTTTTACCTCAGACGAGGGGGTTACGAAGGTCGTGCTTCCGGGCAAAACGCTCGACGTGGTGGCCACCAACAATCTGGGAGAGAACAGCTACGCTTCGCCGGCGATCAGTCAGGGCCAGATCTTTTTGCGAGGGGAGAAGCATCTCTGGGCAGTTGGCAAAGCGAAATAGAAGGCGGTCGAAGAGAGTTTGCTTGAAATTCTGCAACCGCCCAATTAGGATTAGCGAGAGAGCCGGCAGACAACGGTGGCGCCCGTCTGCCGGTTGGCAAGCCATTTGCGGTTTGCACCTGACGAGCGTCACGGTCGACCGAAGTCAGGGCGGTTTGGTCAGCTCTGCCCAACGGAAGGCGGCGGGGCCTCTCCCCCTCGGACCCATCCTATTTGCTCGCCAGGAGTCACTTGCTATGTACCGGAGAATTGCACTGCTGCTGGGAGGCATCCTCCTGCTTGGCGCCGCCCTGCTGCCGGCCCAAGACGCCGTCTTGGGCCAGATGTACGGCAGCGGCGTTCATGCTTATTTCTCGCAGGACTATCACCGCGCCTTCGAGTATTTCACCTCGGCGATCGAGGCCGGAAGCAAGGACCCGCGGGCGTACTATTTCCGCGGCCTCGCCTTTCTGCGACTCGGCCGCGAGGACGAAGCGAAAATGGATTTTCAGCAGGCCGCGGAACTCGAAGCCGCCGACGTTAGTAATTTCTACAACGTCGGGCGAGCTTTGCAGCGCGTGCAGGGCCATGATCGCCTGCTGCTCGAGCAGTACCGTGCCAATGCGCGGATGCTGGCGTGGCAGCGGGCCGAGGAAATCCGGCGGCAACGCTATGACGAAATCCGACGTCAAGAAAGCCGTGTCATTCGCGAGCAAGCGAAGGCAGCCGGGGAACAGCCCGCAGCAGCACCGCCGGCTCCGGGCGCAGCCATAAGCAGCCCCTTTGAGACCGGTCCGATCGCTGAGCCGGCTCCGGCCGAAGCGAAGGCCGCTGAGGCGGTCGAGCAAGCGGTTGAACAGAAAATGGAAGAGCCTGCGGCCGCGCCGGCGGCAGAACAGCCGGCCCCGGTCGCCGAGGATCCCTTTGCCGCGCCGGCCAAAGCGGCCGAAGGTGCGATGGAAGGACCCGCCGCAGCCGTTGCCGATCCCTTCGCGGCTCCCGCGGAACCGGCGGCAGCTCCGGCCGAGGCGCCGGCGGCCACTCCGGCCGAGGCGGCGCCCGCTGCCGATCCTTTCGCAGCGCCGGCGGCACCCGCTGCGGAAGCGATGCCTGGCGAGGAAAAGACGGAAACTCCGGCTCCCGATCCCTTCGCGGCTCCCGCGGAACCGGCAGCGGCTCCGGCCGGGGCGCCGCCGGCGGCAGCCGATCCGTTTGCAGCTCCGATGGAAACCGCGCCTGCGGCAACGAGCGCAGAAACACCCGCCGAACCGCCACCTCCCCCGGCTGACGAACCCGCAGCCGCGCCTGCGGCAACGACCGCAGAAACGCCGGCCGAACCGCCGCCTCCGCCGGCTGACGAACCCGCCGCCGCGCCTGCGGCGGCTCCGATGGCAGCCGATCCGTTCGCCGCTCCTGCTGCTGAGGAAAAACCGGCGGAAGAGAAACCCGCGGAAGAGCCGGCAGAGGAGTCCGCAGAGGAAAAGCCCGCCGAAGAGAAACCGGCGGTTCCCAATCCCTTTGGAAGCAACCCGTTCAACTGACCGGAGCATCCAGCAGGCACGTCTGCTGCCAAGATCCATGCCTGAAATGGGCAAAAGCAGCCCGGCTGCCACGAGCAACCGGGCTGTATTCTTTTCACGCGCTCGTTTACCCCGCTCGCACCCGAAGAAGTTCCTGCTGCGGGCGGTCCTCGCGAAGCTTGATGGTAGCGCCCGGTGGCAGACGCCGCTCGGAAACGATGCCACGGGTGGTGGTGGAGAGGAATTGGTAATACTGGGCGGCTAGTCCCTCGGTGAACTGCTCTTGAAGCACGCGGAGAATCTCGTTCCAGCTCAGGTTATTGCGATAGATCACCCGGTAGGCTTCCTTGAGCCGGCGGACTTGTTCCGCGGAATGTCCCGCTCTCCGCAGCCCGATCTGGTTCAACCCGACCACACGGTTGCTCTCGCCGTCCACGGTCACGAACGGCGGAATATCTTTGGTTATCCTGGCCTGCCCGCCGACCATCGCCAGCGGTCCGATTCGGCAGAACTGGTGAACCGCTACGCCTCCCGACACGTACGCACGGTCGCCGACCGTAATGTGACCGGCCAGCATGCAATTGTTGGCAAAAATCCCGTTATTGCCGATCCGGCAATCATGTGCGATGTGGGCGTTGACCATCAAGAGGTTGTTATTGCCGATAATGGTCGAGTCTTCCTCATCGAGGGCCCGGTGGATGGTCACGTTCTCACGGATCGTGTTCCCCGAGCCGATTGCCAGTCTTCCTGGCCGTTCGGGCATGTTGACGTGCTGCGGCAGCCCCCCCAAAACGGCGCCCTCAAACACGTGGTTGTCTCGGCCCAGGCTCGTCCCCTGTTTGACGACCACCCGAGCCTCCAAAGTGCAGCCCTCCAAAACGCTCACTTCCGGCTCGATGATCGCGAAAGGACCGATTTGAACATCCGGATCGATGTGGGCAAGCGGGCTGACAAGCGCGGTAGGATGAATCTTCACGACAGTGCCCCCTGAGCGGCAGAAGCTGGCTAGTGGGTGATAAACAAACAACAGTTTTATCGGTCGGGCAAACTGGAACCATGAATGGAGAATTGCCGGAAGTGCCGACTTTGCCGCCACGCGGTCAACTGGCGGATTCTGCGGGTTTTGCGGAAAATCCTTCGAAACGCAGGGAAGCCGGTCATCTTCGAAGCATGCCGCCAGATGGACGCAGCCTCGCGGCCGCAAGCTTGACGGTCTTCTACAGGGCTGGTAACTTGGCGGGAATGCGTCGACCTGAGCTGGGGAAGGTAGGGAGTCACTTGAACGATATGTAGTCCCCTTTCGGGCTGTTCCACTCAAATCGAGGCCCGTTTGGGGCCAACGCTGGTCAGATGAACCGCTGCACACCCAGGAAGTCGCCACGCCCGCTCTGCCGGAGATGTCGTTGATGATCGGTTATGAGGTTTCCGGCAGTGTGGCCATGCTTCGGCAGGACGCATTTCAGCAATTGGAGGACTCGCCGAAACCGGAGCAGTCCTTTGAGGCGGGACTTGCTGCCGAACAGAACGGGTCCGCGGAGTGCATGGCGACCCGCGCGACTCGCAACAAGCTGCACCTCTCCTTCGCAACGCGCCGGGCCAAGGAAGTTGCCGACCGGGCGGGACCGACCATCCCGTTCACAACGACTGCGGTAGTGGGCATCGGCACGATGGGAACGGGTATCGTACAGGCATTGGCGACCGCGGGTTTGCCGGTCGTCGCCATCGACCAACGCCCCGAAGCAAGGCAGCGGGCCTTGCAGCGAATCCAAGAGTCGCTTCACAAACGGGTTGCCCAGAACAAGCTCGGCTCGGAAGCCGCAGACGAGATCCTGGGTCGCATCTCGCTCTCCGACGAGTTGTTGGATGCACGGTCCGCCAACCTGGTGATCGAGGCCGTTTACGAGGATCTCGGGGTCAAGCGGCCCTTGATCGAGCAGCTTGAAACCATCTGCTCCGGTGAAACGGTCATCGCGACCAACACCTCGACCCTCTCTCTCACGGAACTCGCTTCAGGGATGCAACGGCCGGAGCGATTCCTCGGCTTGCATTTTTTCAACCCGGCCCATCATATGCCGCTGGTGGAAGTGATCCGGCACGAACGTCTGTCACGCGACGTGCTGACTGCCGCACTCGGGCTGATGAAACGAATGCGCAAGACGCCGGTCGTCGTAAGAAACCGCGAAGGCTTCGTTGTCAACCGGCTGTTCATTCCCTACGTCCAGGAGGCCTTCGCGCTGATGGAAGAGGGGGCTTCGCCGCAAGCAATCGACGAGGCAATGGTGCAGTTTGGCTTTCCGATGGGCCCCTTAGTGCTTATCGACCTGGTCGGCATCGACGTGCTCGTCGGTGCGCATGGGGTGCTCGAGCGGGCCTTGCCGCGACTTGGCCCTCTTTCGCCGATCGCCCATCGGCTCTTCCGTGCCGGGTATCTGGGTCAGAAGACCGGCCAGGGCGTCTATCGCTACCGGGCCGACAATCGGGCGCCGCAGGAGAGCCCGGTCACCGCCGAGATCATCGCGGCCGTCGCGGCGGAACGCGGCTTCGAGTCGCGGGGGTTCAGCCGGCAGGAGATCGAAGAGCGGCTGGTGATGCGGATGATATGCGAGGCGGACTACGTGATGGCCGAGCGGATCGTTGATTCGCCGGACGACGTGGACGTGGCAACGGTGTTGGGGCTGGGCTTTCCCGATTTTCGCGGCGGCCTGATGCAAATGGCCCGCGATATGGGAGAAAAGGAAATTCGTGCTAAACTGGACCGGCTGGCAGCAGAGCATGGCGACCGTTTCGCCCCTGCCACGCCTTGAAATGTTAAAGGAGAATTCGAGATGTCGTCCGCTCCGGAACGAAAGGATTTTGCCGCGAACAAGCAACTGCGAACGGTGATGGGAGACTACTTTGCCCAGATCGCTCGTGGTCCCGCGGAGGGAAAAAAGAACGCGTGGTGTACGAGCGTCGGCCCGGCGGAACTGCTGCGGTCGATGGGGTTCAACGTCTATTTTCCTGAGAACCACGGTGCAATGCTCGGCGCTGCCCGGGTGGCGTCCGATCTGATCCCCCTGGCCAACGCGCGCGGCTTCTCGCCCGACATCTGCTCCTATCTCACCAGCGACGTCGGCTCGTATCTGAAGGGCGCCACGCCCCTGCAGAAGATGGGGCTGGACGGCATTCCTAAGGCCGACGTGCTCGTGTTCAATACCAACCAGTGCCGCGATGTGAAGGACTGGTTCCAGTGGTACGCGAGGGAGTGGAACGTGCCGTGCATTGGAGTGCACACTCCCCGGGCGATCGGTGAGTTGGACGAATCGCTGATTAAATATGTGGCGGGGCAGATCGAGGAACTTATCCCCACGCTGGAAGAGGTTGGCCGGACGCGGTTCGATATCGATCGGCTGCGGGAGGTTATCAAGATTTCCCGCCAGTGCACGGTGCTGTGGAAGTCGGTGATTGAGACGGCGGCAAACGTCCCCTCGCCGATCAACTTCTTTGATGAGACGATCCAGATGGGCCCTGCGGTCGTCCTACGGGGCGATCAGGTCGCAGTGGACTACTATCGGCTCCTGTTGGAAGAGTTGAACCAACGGGTGAAGGACGGCGTGGCGGCCGTCGAGGGCGAGCGGCTGCGGGTCTACTGGGAAGGGATGCCGATCTGGGGCAAGCTCCGCGATCTCTCTACACAGTTCCTCGCGCTCGGGGCCTGCGTGGTCGCATCGACCTACTGCAACAGTTGGATCTTCGAAGACCTCGATCCGGCCGATCCGTTTCAGAGCATGGCAAGGGCTTACTCGAGCATCTTCATCTGCCGCAGCGACGACTTTAAGGAACGCTATATCGAGCAGATGGTCAAGCAATTTCGCGTCGACGGCATCCTCTTCCACGATGCCAAGACTTGCCCCAACAACTCCAACTGCCGCTACGAGATGCCCCAGCGGCTCCAGCAGAAGTTGGGCAAGCCCTTCCTGATCGTCAACGGCGACCTGAACGACATGCGACTCTATTCCGACGAACAGACCCGCACGAACATCGAAGCCTTCGCCGAACAACTGGTCGGCGCGTAGGAACGGAGGAACAGCGGAGCATGTCCTATTTCTGCGGTGTGGATATCGGAGCGTCGGCGGCGAAACTCGCGATCGTCGACCGGGACAGAGAGGTCGTTGCCATGAGTGTCCGTCGCTCGGGCATCGACTACGCGGCCACGGCCGAGCGCTGCCTTGAAGAAGCGCTCGCCGCAACCGGCCTGGCCCGCGACGCAATCGCCGCGACCTGCTCGACCGGCTATGGACGCGACAACGTCCCCTGGGCGGACGGCAAGGTGACCGAGATCGCCTGTCACGGCAAAGGGGCATATCACCATTTCCCTCACGCCATGACCGTGATCGATATCGGCGCGCAGGACAGCAAGGTGATTCACCTCGACGACTCCGGCCGCCGAACCAACTTCAAGATGAACCGCAAGTGCGCGGCTGGAACGGGGGCTTTTCTCGAGGAAATCGCCTACCGTCTCGACCTGCCGCTGGAGCGGCTTAACGGACTGGCCGAGCAGGCAGACGAAGATGTCGCGCTGGGAAGCTTCTGCACCGTTTTCGCCGCGACGGAGATCCTGGCTTTGATCCGGGCCGGCCGCCGCGTGGAGAACATTGTGAAAGGGGCCTTCCGGTCGGTGCTGAAACGGATTGTCGAGATGGACACGGTCCAGGGCCGTCTCGTGATGACCGGCGGAGTGGTGGCTCACAACCGGTTGCTGGGCGTCCTGGCCGAGGAGTATTTTGGACAGCAGGCGCTCGTTCCCCCGCAGCCGCAGTTCATCGGCGCGCTGGGGGCGGCGCTATTTGCCCTGGAACGGTCCGAGAAAGGAGAACTCTCATGCTCGTGAAAGACCCGCCCGTCGAACTCGCCGAGAATCTCTCGATGCTCGGAACGACCGAATACCCGTTGTATGTCTACCGCGGCGCGGAGGAATACACGGTTTTTGAAGGAGGGATCGGGGCGTCGGGGCCGCTTCTGGGCGAGCAGCTTGACGCATTGGGAATCCCCAGCGGACAGGTCGCGCGCATCGTGGTAACGCACGCCCATCCCGACCACGTGATGGCCGTGCCCGCTTTCCGGCAGATGTTTCCCGAGGCCGCGGTCCTCGCCTCGGAAGCGGCTGCGAAGACCTTGGCCGTCGAAAAAGTCGTTGCGTTCTTTTCCAAGATGGACCAGATGCTCTGCGCCTCGCTCACCGAGCACGGCCTGATCCGAGAACAGTGCGGCACCGTTCCGGGGGGCGACAACCGCATCGTCATCGACCGCGCGTTGAGCGAGGGCGATACGGTGGAAGTCGGTCCCGGCACGACCTTCCGGGTCCTGGAAACGCCCGGCCACAGCGACTGCAGTCTCAGTTTCTTCGAGCCGGCCGCCGGGATCCTCATTGTTTCCGATGCAACCGGCTACTATATGCCGCAGCACGGCGACTGGTGGCCCAACTACTTTACCGATTACGGCAAGTACGTCGCCTCGATGGAGCGCCTCGCCGGTCTCGGCGCCGAAGTGCTCTGCCTGAGCCACAACGGCGCGATCCGGGGCGCGGATGCGATCGCGGAATATTTCCGCGGTGCGATCGACGCTACGCGCCGCTATCACCAGCGGATCGTCGACGCATTCCGCGCCGGCAAGTCGGTCCGCGAGATCAGCGAAGAGCTCGGCAAGGAGATTCACGAAAAGACGCCGCTGATGCCGCTCGATTTCTTCCAGAAAAACTGCGGGATTCTGGTGAAACTGTCGCTGAAGCACGAAGGCATCGAGCCGGAGAAGGCAAATTGACGCGGTCGCGCAATCCACTAGAGACTGCTGAAAAAGGGGCCTAAGGCGAGCGGCTGTGTGCTTCATGGCTCTGTCCGTTTTGGAATCTCAGGACCCGGCCCCCGAAATGCAAAAGCCCCCGGGGCTTTCGCCGCGGGGGCTTTCGTGAATAAAATCCGGCAGCACCTACTCTCGCACTTTTGGTACTACCATCGGCCCTGGAAGCTTAACGGCCGTGTTCGGTAAGGGAACGGGTGTGACCTTCCAGGTATGGCCGCCGGAAAGGAGCAGAGGAGCCGTGTGAGGCTCGCTCCGCCCGAGTTGGTTGTGCGTCTGAGTGGCTCCGGCGTGAACAGCCAGGAGCGTTGAATACATGTGGCCAAGCTTTCGCCCGTTAGTACCGGTTAGCTGAACACGTTGCCGTGCTTACACATCCGGCCTATCGACCTGGTAGTCTTCCAGGGGGCTTTCGACCTTTCGGTCTTACGAAACCTGATCTTGGAGAAGGCTTCACGCTTATATGCTTTCAGCGTTTATCCTTTCCGTACATAGCTATCCAGCCGTGCCGCTAGCGCGACAACTGGCACACCAGAGGTACGTCCTTCTAAATCCTCTCGTACTAAAGAAGAACCTCCGCAAGTTTCGTGCGCCCACAGCAGATAGGGACCGACCTGTCTCACGACGGTCTGAACCCAGCTCACGTACCACTTTCATTGGCGAACAGCCAAACCCTTGGGAGCTTCTCCACCCCCAGGATGTGATGAGCCGACATCGAGGTGCCAAACCGCTCCGCCGCTATGGACGCTCGGGAGCGATAAGCCTGTTATCCCCGGAGTACCTTTTATCTGATGAGCGATGACCCTTCCATACGGAATCACCGGATCACTAGGACCTACTTTCGTACCTGCTCGAGATATACCTCTCGCAGTCAAGCACCCTCTCTACCCTTACGCTCGACGCCTGATTGCCAACCAGGCCGAGGGTACCATTGCACTCCTCCGTTACATTTTTGGAGGAGACCGCCCCAGCCAAACTGCCCAACTGAAAATGTCCGCTGCCCGGATTCACGGGAATCAGCGTTAGAACTAAAGTAAGCCAAGGGTGGTATTTCAAGGTTGGCTCCACCGAGACTGGCGTCCCGGCTTCAATGCCTCCCACCTATCCTACACAAGACATACCACAGCCCAATATCAGCCTGCAGTAAAGGTTCACGGGGTCTTCCCGTCACGCTGCGGGAACGTGGCATCTTCACCACGACTACAATTTCACCGGGTCACTGGTTGAGACAGTGCTTCTGTCGTTACGCCTTTCATGCAGGTCGGAACTTACCCGACAAGGAACTTCGCTACCTTAGGACCGTCATAGTTACGGCCGCCGTTTACTGGTGCTTCGGTCGCGAGCTTCACCCCGAAGGGCTAACCCTCTTCCTTAACATACCAGCACCGGGCAGGCGTCAGACTCTATACATCCTCTTGCGAGTTAGCAGAGTCCTGTGTTTTTGATAAACAGTCGCTGAAGCCGATTTACTGTGACCCCCCGAAGCTATTCACCCCAGAGGGCACCCCTTATTCCGAAGTTACGGGGCCATTTTGCAGAGTTCCTTAACCAGTGTTCACCCGAGCGCCTTAGACTTCTCGTCTCGCCTACCTGTGTCAGTTTTAGTACGGTCACTCGCGCTTCATCCCTTAGAAGCTTTTCTTGGACGCCGTTCAGATGACTTCCCGAACGTAAACGCGGTCGGTCCGGCCCCTTGGCCTTGCGGGGCGGATTTACCTATCCCCAGCCTCGGAACCAGCCACGGACGTTTCTAATCGTACCGCTCACCTTACGGGCGCCGTCCCTCCATCGGTCCACGCGAGTGGCGCAGGAATGTTGACCTGCTGTCCATCGTCTACGCCTTTCGGCCTCGACTAAGGTACCGGCTAACCCTGGGCGGAATTACCTTCCCCAGGAAACCTTAGGCTTTCGGCGAGCAGGATTCTCACCTGCTTTATCGTTACTCATTCCGGCATAAGCACCTGAAGACCCCGCAACCGCTCCTTTCGGTACGGCCTGTGTCTGATCTTCAGCGCTCTCCTACCACCGTCCTTGCGGACGATCCACTGCTTCGGTGACGGGCTTACTCCCGTTCATTATCGGCGCAGGGTTGCTCGACCAGTAAGCTGTTACGCACTTTTTAAATGGTGGCTGCTTCTAAGCCAACATCCTGGCTGTCTCAGCAACCCAACTTCCTTTGTGACTAAGCCCGTCTTCGGGACCTTAGCAGGTGGTCAGGGTTGTTTCCCTCTCGACCCTGGAGCTTATCCCCCAGGGACTGACTCCCGAGATAGTCGCACCGGTATTCGGAGTTTGGTTCAGCAGGGTACCCTGGGAAGGGCCCCAAACCGATTCAGTATCTCTACCCCCGGTGCGTAGTGGCTCGAGGCTAGCCCTAAAGCTATTTCGGAGAGAACGAGCTATCTCTGCGTTTGATGAGACTTTCACTCCTCCCCACAGGTCATCCCCTCGGTTTTCAACCCAAGTGGGTTCGGTCCTCCACGCGGTATAACCCGCGCTTCAACCTGCCCATGGGTAGGTCACGCAGTTTCGCGCCTACCGCCGTCGACATTTCGCCCTATTCAGACTCGGTTTCCCTATGGCTCCGGCCCGGAAGGCCTTAACCAAGCCGATGACGGCAACTCGCCGGATCATTATGCAAAAGGCACGCCGTCACACATTCCTTGCCCGAAAGCAAGGCATAGTGCTCCGACCGCTTGTAGGCACACGGTTTCAGATTCTATTTCACTCCCCTAGCGGGGGTTCTTTTCATCTTTCAGTCGCCCTACTGGTCAACTATCGGTCGTCAGGGAGTATTTAGCCTTACGGGATGGTCCCCGTAGATTCAGTCGGGGTTCCACGTGACCCGACCTACTCAGGTACCCCTCGGGAGGTGATGCCGATGCCGCGTACGGGACTGTCACCCGCTATGGTCCGCCTTTCCAGTACGGTTCCGCTACCAGATCACTTTGTAACTCCCATGTGAGAGGCCCTACAACCCCGCAGAGGAAACCTCCGCGGTTTGGGCTATTTCCCGTTCGCTCGCCGCTACTGAGGAAATCGAGGTTTCTTTCTTTTCCACCGGTTACTGAGATGTTTCAGTTCACCGGGTTCGCGACGTACGCCTATGGATTCAGCGTACGCCAATTCGGGAATCCCGGGATCAACGCTCGTTTATCAACTTCCCCGGGCTTTTCGCAGATTTCCACGCCCTTCATCGCCTCCTGACGCCAAGACATCCCCCGTGCGCCCTTAGTAGCTTGGCCACATGAATCCAAAGCTCCACCTGCTGCCGAGTCGCGAGGACTCGAACGCTCGTGTCGAGCCGGTTCATGCTTGAGCTACCGTAAGCCCATTCCGCCGACACTGCCGACGGAACAGACCGGGTAACGATGCAGCCGCCGACCGGACCTACCCCGGCCGTCGGCTCGCTTAGCGCTCTTAGCTGCCAACCACTCGCCGCCCAAAAGGCCGACAAGCGACTGGCACGCCGTTTTCAAGATGCCACTCAAACCACAACCAAATTGTCAAAGATCGAACGACGGAGCCTTTGCCCCGCCTGCCAAGATAGGCAGAGGCCGAACTTTACCTTCCGGAACACCGGACAAAGCTCGCCCTCGGCACATCTTACCTCCCCACTTGGGTCATGCAGACCACCGGGAAGATTTTGAATATAGCGGACTTCCGATTGCTTGTCAAACGTCGCCCCGCCAATTTTTTCGCGGCCCGAACCGACTGGCTTTCCAGAAGATCCGTAGCCGCGACGGAGTGAATTATAGCCGTCCCGGCCCGGCCCGCAAGGGACGCCAAAAGGATTTTCTCAACGACCTCTGACCGAGGCTTCAGCCGCCTCGTCGACGTGGCAGACAGGGCCAGGGCGGGCCGCCTCTCGCTGACGCTTCGGCCTATTATGGACGGGCCGCCAGTCTGCAATTCTCCACCGCGAGCCGTATTGTTGGAGACACTCGCGCCCACTGGGCAGCCCATCCCGCGGGTTGCCATGGCCCCTTCGTCCATGGCGCGAGAGGGAGTCTGTTCGGGCGCCGTCCATCATGAAGCCGCGAATTGCTCGCACTTTCTTGTTGGCGTGATAGAATCGGCAAGACGTCCGAGGGAACAGTTCGGAGGTGGCGACCGTTCGGAGGGGTCAGCGATGAAACGCGGACTTGAAGTGGCGGTGCTTTCCTGTGTGGCTGCATTTCTGTTTTGGGCCAGCTACATTCATCAACCGCAGTCGGGAGCAATCTTCTTTCGAGGCCGCCGGCGCCAGAAAACCGGACCAGGGAGATGGATCGAGGCGGTATCGCCGGCGCACGGAATCGACAGTACGCACGCGCCGGCCGGGATGCCTTTGCTTCCGAAAGTAACCGCCGATTTTCCCCTGACGCTAGTGAACCATCCTTCCGAGTACGTCTACACGGAGCCCTGGTACTTCGGGGTCAGCCACGGGATGGCCTATGTGCTAATGTTCCGCGAGCGGGACCGCATTTGGCTGGCGCAATCTCCTTCGGGAGGCGGCGTGGGCAACCCGGCCTGGGACTTCCAGTGGTTCGTGCCGGATTACCAGGTGGGCGAGGCTTATGGTTTCGTAATGCGAGCGGCCTACCTGCCGTACCAGAGCCGCGAGCAAGTCGAGCGCGAGACGCGGAGCCACCGCGAGGCGTTAAACCAGTCGATGCGCGTCGGGGGACGGTTCAGCACCAAGCTTGAGAACGACTAACGTCGCGGGAACCCGGACACCCCAATCAGACGAACAAGGGCCACGAGCGATGGGTTCAGCAGGAATGACCTTGTGGCGGAGCGCACCCCAACCTCTGGCAACTGCGATTTGCCTCATCGTCGCGGTTTCCTCTTTCACGGCACAACCAATAGAGGCCGCGGAGGCCGACCCGCGACATGCCCTGCGTTATACCGAAGGCGACGAAACGGTCCACATCGTCGAGGTCAAAGACAAAGAGTGGATCGCAAACCGGCGCGATGGCCGCATGATCGTGTACGACGAACTCGAACGGACCGCCGACTACGTCGAGCTTCGCAATCGCAGTTCGAAGCTTCACATTCGCCTGAGCAATGGTCGCTGCTACTGGCGCCAGGAAAAGGGTACGGAGTGGAAAGGCTGGGTTATTGGTGAATGGGTGGACCGTCCGCCCTTGTCGGCGCCGGAAACTCCGGCCGTCCCCGACTACCGCGTGCGGCTGGCCTATTTCGTCCCTCAGGATCGTACACCGGTCGCCAACCACCAGGAGAAAATCACGCTGATCATGGCCACGGTTGCAGAGCTGTATCGCAGCGATCTGCGGTCGAAGGGTTACCGAACGGCGAGGCTACTCTTCGAAGAGGCGGCCGGTCGGCCGGTCGTTCACCTGGTGCGCGGAAGCCAGCCGGCGGCACACTACAACAACGCTCCGGCTTATGAGGCGACTACGCAGTGGAAACGGCTGGTGCCGGAAATCCGGAGCCAAGTGGGCGACCCAAGGCGACAATTGATAGTGGCCTTTGCCGAAACCTATGACGACGGGCCGGCCGACCATCACTGGCCGGGCGTCCTGGCCCTGGGCGCGTATTACTCAGCCGACGGGGGGCTGGCAGTCTATTCGTCGTACCTGCTCCGCGACGAATTCTGCGCCTTGACGATCGATCAACAACGCCCGCTGTTCTTTGACCGAACGCCGGTGCCGGGCCGAAAGGCATTTGGGCACGGCCCGAATTCGCCTCGTTGCGAGTTTGTCGAAGACGGTTTCGGGGCGGTCGCGCACGAGTTGGGACACGCGTTGGGGCTGCCGCACGACCAGCGAAAAGACGATCAGGACATTATGGGGAACGGTTTTCGCAACCTGCGGTGGAATTTCTCGCCGACTGGCAATCGCGGGCGCCGCGTCGGCTTCTCCGATGACAACGCGCGGCTGCTGGCGTACTCGCGTTACCTCTCGCCGGACGTGGACGTCGCCGACAACGAACCGCCGCAAGTGGAGTTGGGGATTGCGCAGGGGAGGACTCGCACCCCGCAGGTTTCGTTGAAGGCATCGGATAATGCCGGTCTTGGGGCCATTGCGTTCTTTGACGTGAATGCCGGCACGATCGTCGGTGGCAGGGAACTGAAAGGCGCGGCGCAGCAGTTCGAAGCGCCACTGCCTGCCACGCTGTTGCACGCCGGCAAGATCGATCTGATGGCGATTGTTATCGACAAAGGCGGCAATCAGACCCGCGTTTCGGCAAGTTGGCCGGCAAGGGGTAGGGAGTGAGCCGAGGGCGCCAATCTCCATCGCAGCGCCCTGTTCCAGCCAACGAAACTGGCGATCCAAGTCAAATGGCCGAGACTGCTATCTTATTCCAATTCCAGCAACTTGCGGATGGCCTCCTTGAGGGCGGCCTCGGATTTCGGCGCGACGCGTGACGCGCTCGGTTCGTAGCCTCCCTCGGAGAATGACTGCTCGGTGCAGATGTAGCCCGTTGCCAAATCGCCGTACGCGGCGACGGCCACAAAGCAGTCCGGTTTCTGTTCTTGCGTGAACAACTGGAACTCGATCATGCTTTCGCCGGGCAGATGCACCACATCGACCGGCCCCACGCGCAAGAGGCTCAGTTGAAGAGGTTGACTCATCCACTCGGCCAGGGCTATCCGTCGCGCCGCCTGTTGACGCTCCTTGTCGGGCCTGGTGGCATCTTCCCTCACGGCTCGGTTCTTGGCCAGATCATAGTCGGCTTCATCCTTCAGTTGCAGCACCAACGGCAGAGTCCGCCAGACGATGCGGTCGACCGGCGCCATCCGGGTCGCCGCGACGGACGCTTCCATGGCCGCATAAAGGCGGTCGGTCAGTTCCGCGCGGGCTTGCGGCTTGCCGTCATTGTATTTGCCCATGGTCACATCGCCGGAACAGCCGGTGAAGTAGATCTGGAACACCTGCTCCTTCTCTTGGAGCCGTTCGCGGGCGAAGCCGGGAACATCGTAGCAGACGCGAGGATCCCCGTAGAAGCTCTGCGGGTGTGTGGCGTAGTAGTGAAGGCGGACCAACGGTTTGTCATCCTGGGCAAGCGTGATCGTCTTGAGCATGGGATCGATGCGGCCTTCAGGCTCCGCTCGCAAATCGGGATCCGTACAAGCACTCCAGCGAGTGCGGATCGTTCCGGCGTCGGTGAGAATCCGCCGCGCCGAGGCGACGCGATCGACCTTGGCCTGGCCGGCGCCGATCGAGTTGAACGGCTGGAACTGCTCGAGCGCCCTCTTGACCGCATCGCCCAACCGTTGCGCGATCTGATGAATCACCGCCGGTTCGAGGTTTTCGGGAGGGCTGCCGGTCTCGTCTCGCCGATCCATGGCACCCATCGGGACGTAGGGCGCCGTATGTTGGTGAACGGTGTGGACCGTCACCTGCGACACATCGGTCGCCGCCCCCTCCGCGATCTTGTCTCGAAAGAGGCGATGCGCGGGTCCGCACAGACCACACCAGTCGATCGCACAGAGAACAACGCGCTGCCGGCCATCATCCAACACGATCCCCTTGGCCAGCAGCGGCGTTTCCACGGTTTCCAGCGGTTTACCGCTGGGATAGGTCGGCGCTGCCAAGGGTGGGGTGAGATCCTCGCGAAAGGTTGCTACCCGCAATTGGCCGGCCTGTCCGGCCGCGATGGCGGAAGGCATGTGACACGCGGTGGCAATCATGAACAAGCAGCTACAGAAGATGAAATATCGCATGCGAGTGTCCTTTATAGTGAAGTCTGCGGATCGCGTGGGCGGTACAGCGCGGGCCGCTCGGTATAGTTGGCCGTCATGACAGGGTGGCTAACGGACTCGAACGAGTATGGCACCATCGCCGGGAATCGTGAGCTTGATGCCTGCTCCGGTCAACTGTTCGACGTCCAGGCTTGAAACGTGGTTCTCCGCCGGAGGGCCGGCAGATGCAGTCGTGGCTGCCAGGTTGGCCGCGCTGGTCAGGCGAGCCAATGGATACGGGAGCTTTTCGGGTTTCAGCACGCAGGTGACCTCGCGCGGCTCGGCGTCGAGGTTCGCCAGAAACAAATAGGCTTCGCCGGGCTTGCTGTAGACGGCAGCCGCGCATCGGGCGTGCGACAGCGTGACGGCAGTGTTGCGCCAGTCGGCAAATCGGCAGTTGCCGATATCGGTCAGGGGCTTCGGCAGCAACGGAAGCAAGGCAAACGTTTCCTCGCTGGCCGGCCAAGGCGTGGCGCCGTTCAAGAATGCCTCGATGGCAAACAACCGGTGCAGCCGCCGGGGGGCGTTGCGCTCGAGGACTCCGTAGCTGATCACGCCACGGGGAATGGCGCCGGCCAGCGACGTTTCCAGCGGCAGGTCCTCGAGGTCGGGAGCACGATCGGTCCATTTCCGGTAGCCCCATTCCGTCGCCACCACGTAATCGGCGAAATTCTCGACGGCGTACATCGGAACGGTGGTATTGTGGACAATAACCAGGCCGTTCATGCCGACGCGGCGGCGAGTCCACTCCATCAGGTCGAGCAGCTCGTCCATGTCCCAATGGCCCTTGGCCGGCGAGGCGCCGTCGCCGCCTTCGTGCAGGGGATTCGAGCAGAGCAGGGCCACGTTCCAGTCGTAGTAGACGCCGTCGAGAGGATGATTCTTGAGGACCCGGTCGATCGAAAGCTTCAGGAAATCGAGCCACCCGGACCGCAGGCACATCTGGGCGCCGAACTCGCGCTCCGGGCGATAGAAATTGTGCCGCAGCTCGCCCTTGCGGTTTTTCCGGCCCCACTCGTCGCCGTGCTGCTGGAACTCGTTGGTGCTCGGGTGCAGTTCCTTGTTCGAGAAGTAGGTTGCGGTCCGGATTCCGACGCGCCGGCAATCGGAAAGGACCCGGTCGAAGCGATCCATGTCCGGGTAGGGCGGATAAGCGCCGTCGCGCCAGAACAGGCCGTCGTCGTAGTAATCGCCGTCGTTGTGGCAGTGGACCGTCTGGATGCCCTTCTCCGCCCAGCGGCCGATTTCTTCCGTCGAGACCCAATCGCCGCGGTTGCGATTGAAGGTGGTGTGCAGCCAGGGCGCGTGCGCGCGGCCCTCGATCAGCGGGAAGGAAATGTAGAAGTTGAAGACGATGGCGCTGGGCACCGGCACGGCCTTCTCGGGACTCCACAGCGGAGAGACCGACAGCGCCAGCCCCGGCGGGTCCTGGCTGCGATCCAGCAGGCACCGGCCCGCGCCGCGGCTTCCGGTCAGTTGCAGGTCCCATTGTGCAAGGTCGGAACCGACGAACCACTCCAGCCCTTCGACTCCGGGATCGGCGAAGATCATCGATCGCGGTACATAGCGCGTGTCGAGGCGTTGATCCGAGGGCTCATCGAGGCGGAGCTTCGCCCAGCGATTGCTCCCGAACGAAAACGGCGGGGCCTTTTCTTCCTCGGTGATCCCTTCGCGATAACCGTAGTCGGTGAGATTCGGGGCAAGGACCGTCGACAGCGGGCAGACCTCTCGCGCAGGTATGCCGGCTGGAACGAGCAACTCTTTGTGGATCTTCAGGTATCCCCAGCGATACTCGAGCGTGGTCTTGACTTGAAGTCCCGGAGCCCGGCCGGCCTGGTCCTTCAGTGCGGATTGGACTGTGACGATCTCGTGGCGACCATCCCGGCGGTGCACGACAGTGGGCGCCGGATCGTTCAGATCCGAAAGCACGGTTCCGTTTTCGTCCCGGACGCGGGTCTCGAGGGGCCGCACGAGCAGGTTTGCGGCCTTTCCGTGCGTTAAGGTGATTCGCGTGATCGCGCCGCCTTTCTTGAGATCCTGCTGGATGGTGTAGTAGGGAGTGGAAAGGGTCAGGAGCCCCGAGGCGTCGTCACGCTGGACCGAATAGGCTTGGGGCCAGGTACGCGGAGTTCTTGACGGCGGCGGCTCGGCTGGCGAACTTACCGTTGCAAGGAAGAGAAAAAAGACGCCCAGGCTGGAGCTCTGCACCGCCAGGCGGAGGCTCTTCTTGTGCAAGACAATTCGGCGGAATGGCAGAGAGGTAGTGGTCTTCATTGCGGTGTCCCCTGGAAAATAGCCTGTCTCGTTTTTTCGGTTCCTTTGCGACCGCAGCAGCCGGGCTGCGGGAAACATCCACATCCTCTCACACTTCGCGCTGAACCTCAAGGAAGCGATTCCGGTTGATTTGCCGATTCCCGATGCGCCCGAGACGATCTTTCGACCACCGTCGGCGTTTCGCTGTCCTCGCCGGATCACGATTGATGCCGACAGGCTGGGCTCTCTATGGCCCGGACATTATGTTTTCGTGACGCAGAAATAGTCCTGACCTGAGTAGGTGAAAACGCGGGCAGGCCTTCGCCTTGCTGAGTTTCCA
Source organism: Thermoguttaceae bacterium (assembly GCA_040768665.1). GTDB lineage: Bacteria > Planctomycetota > Planctomycetia > Pirellulales > Thermoguttaceae > JABWBD01. The sequence continues at coordinate 47,263 of JAXGMN010000043.1, read as the reverse complement.
CCTTTGTTCCTCATCTTCATCCGTGCCCCGGCTTTGCCATCCGTGCAACTTTGCCTTCCAGTTGTTCTCATAGCACGGATGGCAAAGCCGGGGCACGGATGAAGACGGATGTGGGCAATGGTCGGTGGAACAGAACGGGAGATCGAATCAGCCGGCGGAACCCTGAAGCTTTCGCCGCCCCAGTCCTGACCCTTTTTCTTCTTCAGCCACCGCCTATCTTGAAGTTGGCCGTGGGGGCGGACGGTCGGGCGATGTCACCCTTGCTTTGGGTGGCGGGGCGCCGATAGAATCCACATAGAAGCAGGGGTTTGCGGGGAGGGCAAACATGCCGGGCCGCTGGGTCTCCTCACCGCTCCGCCGCTACGGCAGGATGCACGCGCTTGTTCCCAGTGGCTCGCGGGGCTCATCCGCCCTCTTACGGATCCGGGATACCCGGCAGAAACCTCACCTCGTCGAGTTCTATGCCCGCGGCCGGAGGATCAATGCGGAATCCCACCATGATGCCCTGCCACGTGGGCACGGCGCTCAAATCGACGTCGACGGTCCGCCACTCGTTGCCTCCTTGCACGGGAACTGTCAGCGACCGTTCGGCCGCATATCCCGCGGATGACGCCCAGAAAAGCTGCATCGAACTGTTTTGCGACGTTCGGTACCGGATGCGGACTCGGGGGAATCCGGCGGCGTCCAATCCGGCAAGACGCACGGTCAGGTACGGGTCTCCGCCGGTCGGTTTGCACACCAGAGCGCCGTTGCGGATCTCGAAAGGCGCCAAATCATGATCGGCAGTCCATCCTTCGGAATCCGTGTCGAATGTCCACTGAGTCTGTTCAGTCGCGGCGGGACGCGGGTTGAGTCCCGATAGCCTTACGGACACGGGAGCCTTGGCGGGGCTGTGGAGACGGACGACCAGGCCCGGCATCGACGGCGACCATGTCCAGCCCTGCTCGACAGCATCCAGGTCCGGGACCCGCGGCACCGGCGTCCCCGCAAGTTCCACTGCCCGGGGTTCGCTCACTCCCACCAACGCCACATAGCATTCCGGATGGTTGCGAAAATGATGCTGGAACTGAAGGTCGAAGGGGCCATCGGGCAAATCGGTTATCCGGGTGCCGTCACCGGGCACCCCCGCGGACACGGTTTCGAACCGGCCGGGGCCGAGAAGAGCGACGAGGGCATTACCCCGGCGAAACAGCCGCGTGTCGCCGTCGGGGCGGTAGCCGTCCAGGGCGACTTGGTTGCGAACCAGACGCTGTGGCCCCAGCATCAGCCCCCAGGAAATGTCGCCGGTCAACATGGACCAGCTATCAGGGTAGAGCCCCTGGAAACCTTCCTTTTCCTGCTGCTGGCGCCAGCCGCTGACGGTGATGTCGCGGGCGATCGTGGTCCAGTCGTGGCTGTTGTCATACTCCGCCAGGTCCAGAAGGGTCGCCGCGTATTCCAGCCCGCACCACTGCACGAGACGCCCAAACCAACTGCCGACATAGAATGTGGCTCCGAAGATAGGAATGGTGCCGCCGCGCATCGGCTCCAGGCCCTCGACCGGCGTTTGCCAGAAGTACACGAACGGCAGCCCCGTCCGCGCCCAATACACGGCGTCTTCGAGGTACGATTCGTCTCCCGTCAGGCGATACCCCCAGAGAAATGCGGCGCAACAGTGGCCGGAGGCGAGAATGTCGGGCGCATGCAAGGGGATTTCCCAGACCTGCGCACCTCGCGGGACACGCCACTGCCGCATCCACTGCAATCCTTTCAGCCCCTGCTGCAGCAGAACCGGGTCGGCGGACTGGGCGGCACAGCGCAGGATCTGACGCACGGACCCCGCCGCCATTCCGACGTTGGTATCGCCGGCCCGTCCCAGGCTGGCAGTCTTCTCCGTAGGTCGAAACACCCAGTTGCCGTCCGCTTCTCGGCGGCCCAAGGCTCCGAAGCCTTCCCGACGCGCTCTCTGCACGGTCTCGGAAACGGAGCCGAGGTGCAGAGAGAGCGGAACATCCCGGTGATTGCCGATGCGTTGGATGGCGGTTTGCCGCAGCTCGGGGGTTTGCAGTTGCTCGGCCAGATAGAGATACGCCAAGGCCGTCGGGGGATTGGGACTCGGATCCCAACCCTTGACATTCGCCCAGCCTTTCCCGGGCGTGTACAGGATTTCCTCAAGTGCGCGCAGCGAGAGCGCGTAGTGCTCAGGGAGCGTCGACGGCGGATTGCCGATCGGCCCGGGTTTGGCCCACTGCAGCCATACGCTCACCGCATCCAGCACCTCGGCGTTCGCACGGACCAGCAGAAGACTTCGTAGGGTGATTGCATCGTCCGGTCCGAGCAAAATCGGCTTCCGGGCTTGCAGTCCGTTTTCTTCCAGAAAATCCGGGATCGACGGTGCAAAGAGTCCCATCAAATGGTTGTTGCCGCTGCGCTCGATCGTGAAATCAGCCGGGCTCAGGCGGGCATCGCCGCTTTCAACCAGGTTGGGCGACGCGAACAGGGCCGTAGGCTGATCGTTGTCTCTCAGCCAGTGCTGCTGGTTGTCCCAGAGCAGGGCCACCAGGTCGCGCTCCGGTGAGGTGATCGCCATCGCCGGGATACAGATGCGGCGAGGGTCGGGAATCGCCCGCAAGTCGCCCGGAGGCAGAATGTCGCGGTCGCTGGAGGATTCCTCGTGGGCTGACAGGTACTCCAGGCCCGGAAACAGGGCCTCGAACTTCTCGCTGCCGAATGTGCCATCGCCCACGCGAAGTACGGGGCCATCGTAGCGGTGTAGAGAGCCTTCGCGGTTGCACCGCAGCGTGTGGGTCATGGCAATGCGGTCGCCCTTGTCGACGAGCCGATACTCCGCAGTGCTCGTCCAGCGGCGCCCGTTTGGCTCCTGGTAGACGGCAGTGAAGATCAACGCCGGCTTCGTACCGCGGTGATCCGCTGCGACCACCTTTCCCCAGGGCAACTCGCGATGGACGTTGTCCCCGGTCGCGAGGGCCCCGCATGCCGGCAGCACGCCCACACGCCGCCACTCGCCGCCGCGGAGAACTTCGACCACCAGCGGGCCGTACTCTTGGGTTTTTCGGTGTGCCGGAGCCCGGAGCCGAAGCGTGTCGGTACCGATTTTTGCATAGGAGTCGGTAACCAGCACCCCGCGGACCGCAGACGAATCGGCATCGAGCTTTGGGGCAACGGTGACCCTTATCGTTCGGGGCGAGCTTTCTCCCGGGCTGGACAGTTCCAGGCGGTCGCCGGTCAGGGACAGGCACGTGCTCACTTCGGCCTCGGATGCCGGCGTCAGGCGCGGGGTTTCCAGGGCGAGTTTCCCGGCCGGAAGCCCCTCCCCTCTCAGTTCGAGCCGTTGCGGCTCGAGGACTTCCCCGCCGGCGTTGCGGACCTTTGCCGTGAACCGGACGGTTTCGTCAGCAAAAACCAGGTACCGGTCTGTCCCCGCCGAAACGATTTCCAGCCGACCCGGTCCTGCCGGGGCCGCGCCCAGCGCCACCTGGCGAAATTTCAACTCGACCGGTTCCTCGTCGGCCGCCCACTGAATCCGCAGGCCCGTGATCCGGCCCTTCCAGGATTCGAACTGGTCCAGGCGGACGTTGTGGATCGGACGGCCCGGGAGCACACGCACACGTGCACGCTCGTTGGAATACGACGTTTCCTTGCCCGTCCGCCACATGATCGTTAGTACCGTGGGCTCGGCGCTGATTGCATTCAGGCTGAGCCAGGGACATTCTTCGGCAGCCAGGTCCAGGGTGTCATTGACCAGCGTCGCGGCCGGACCGAAACCTCGCAGAACCGCGCCGTCCTGCTCGAAACGGAAGTCTTCCACGTACTGGCTCGGCAAGAAACCCGCCAATGTCCCTGAGAAGTCCCAGGTGGACTCGGCGGCCACGGGCGACGGCGGCAACTGCAGAATCTCGATCGAGGCAATTTCCACCAGCACCCCCTGGTCGGCACCGCCAGGCGGGTCAAACCGCAGGCGCGAGATTTGACCGGTCCATCCCGGGAAGATGTTGTACTGGTGAAACTTCTCGTCCCCGTGCATGCGGAAAGCCACTTCTTTGCCGGCCTGAAACCCCGTGTCACGCCCCTCGCGGTTCTCCGCCCAGAAGAAGGTGGCTGGTTGCGATAGGTTGCACCGCGCTGTCATCCGGATAAACGTGGAGGAACTGACGTCAACGGCGGGGCCCGTGCCCCGGCTGCTGTAAATGTAGGGATCGAACCCCGTGACGCGTACCGTCAGGCGACCGTCGTTCACCTCCAGCGGTGCGCACGAGTGGGCGGCAAACCACTCCCCAAGACCCTTGCTGAAATCCCAACGGTGCAGGACCGTCTGGCCATTGCAGCACAGGACGCTGAAGAGCGTGATCATTAGGGCGTGGCGATAAGCCCTGAACAGTAACCGCTGATAGATCATAATTATGTCTCCCAAATTCTTATTTTCGAGCAACGTCTTTGGTGCCAAAACACTCGAATCGACCGAAAAACGGACCAGTCCCCGACCGCGGGCGCGAACGGTTACGCCCGGCCCGGTCGAACAAGTTCGGAAAGAAGTCAGCCGGCCCTGTCGATCATGGCCTCCCAGGCTTGGCGCTGTTCGATCAACGCTTGAACGCGATCGGCGACGGCGTCGCCTCGCTCGGCCAACGCCCACCCTTCCCAATTCGTTTTGACCAGCAATTCGACCATGAGTTGATACGGATACTCTTCTTGGGACACGCCCAGGTCGTGAAGGTGGATGATTCGGGAAAGAAAGTCCTTGACGAGATTGAAATTGGCGACAAAACCTTCACCCCGGGCATCGCGGGCGTCGCAATTCAGACGCACGCGGACGTTGCTTCGGGTCACCAAATCCATGATAGCCCTCATCGTGGGCAGTTCTCCCGCCGGGCCGTGGGCTTCGAGCGACACTTCCTGGTTCAGGTCAGCGGCGAACGCGCCCAGTTCGTCCAACGACCTGGCGATTTGCTTGATCGTCTCTTCACGCGGGACGTCGCGGTGGAACTGATTGGGAAACACCCGCAGGACGTCGCAACCGACGTCGTGGCTCAGTTTCAATTGGGCCTTGGCCGCCTCGATGGCTGCCCGGAGTCGGTCCGGGTCGGGCCAATCCATGCGCTCACTGCAGGCGATGCTCACGATGTCGACGGGGCTGTCAGCGAATTGTTTCTTCGCTTCGGCACGCTGGGACGCATTGAGCGTCACTTCCACGCCATGAGCATAATTCGAACTCGTTCGCAGCTCCACACCGTGGACCCCGGCCTTTTCGCAGTTGGCGATCAGTGTGGGGATGTCCCAGTCCTTCCCCCATGTGTACGTCGCCAGGCCAAATCGCATTTTTGATTTGGGGTCGGCCGCCGGCTCGGCCGCGCGCAGCCGTGATCCCCGGAAAGAATCCAGCGTGCAAACACCCACGGCGGTTCCCACGCTACGGGCCAAGAAATCCCTGCGAGAAACCGTCGGTTCGTCGGTCGTCATATTCCAGTCTCCTTGTGCTGTCGCTTTCCACTCACTTGGGCTTCGGGCTTTCGTCGGGCAGCGCGATTATACTGTTTCCGGCACCACAAAAGGTGTACGATATTCACGGGAGACGAGCTGGTTTGCCGGTTGGCTGAACTCGCCGACGAAACGTTCCGTCTCGGGATCGAATGTGAGCATGGCTCCCATGGTGGCGGGCGTCTTGTCCAGGTCCACACCGTTGGCCAGCAGATGTGCCTGGAACCGCTGGTAAGCGTCGGACAAATCCGGATTGCCCGCGATGCGCTCGCGAATCTCGCGGTCGGGCATGGTTCGGCCGACGCGATACGAAATATTGCCCAGGTGGACGAGCGAGGCGGAGAGGTGCCCTTGCAGCATATCGCTTACCACGTCGCCCGCACGGCGACTGCGGACAGCGTCGATGAAGTTGCGGTTCAGCGGTGGCGTGGTGGGCTGGAACTTCCTGATTTCGTTGCCGGAGGCATCGAAGGCAACATGGCTGCTAACCGTGCTGATTACGTACCCGTGTTCGCAGTGAACGACTTTGCCGATCGGGATCCCCTTGTACGAGTCCATCGCGCCGCGGCCCCAGGAATCCCGTCCGACAACGCCGTTGGCCAGAAACGACTTGTCCTTGGGCAGGGCACGGAACTCGGACAGGACCGGTGCCGGCTCGTAATCGTAATACACGATCAACGTGTTGGGCGTCTGGCCGTCATCCTCATAGCCGAACCGTCCGCCGATGCTGATGACGTGCCGCGGCAGGGAACCACCGACAAACATGCGGCAGCCATCCAGGTGGTGAATGCCCCAGTTCCCCAACTCACCGTTGCCGTAGGGCCATTGCCAGTGCCAGTCGTAGTGCAGATTCTCGCGCGCTAGCGGCAGGATCGGGGCCGGACCGGACCAGAGATCATAGTCGAGCGTGGAAGGGATCGGTCGCGGACCCGCCACTTTGCCGATACTTGCGCGCGGCGAGAAATGCACGTGGCGAACCATGAGGACTGCGCCGAGGCTCCCCTTGCGGACATAATCCAGCGCTTCTGCGTGGCCGTTGGGAGCGCGCGATCCATTGGGACATTGCACGATGCGCTCGTACTTACGGGCCGCTTCGACCATCTTCCGGCCTTCGAAGATGTTGTGGGAAGCCGGCTTCTGGACGTACACGTCCTTGCCGGCCTGGCACGCCCAGATCGTCACCAGAGCGTGCCAGTGATTGGGCGTGGTGACGACGACGGCGTCTACCTCCTTGCTGTCCAGCAACTTGCGTACATCGGCGTAACCGGCGACGGTCTCATGCCGTTTGTGGAACGCTTCCACCTCCGGGAGGAGATTGGCCTCATCAACGTCGCACAGGGCAACGATGCGCACGCCCGGGATCTGCCCGAAACTGCGGATTTCGTTCCTGCCCATTCCGCCGATCTTTGTCCGCGACCCGACGCCAACGACTGCCAGCCGCACAGCGTCGTTGGCGCCGGCGGCGCGCAGCCACGGGGAGAAGCCGAGATGAGGACCGACCAACGCGGCGGAGGCGGCTGCCGAATGTTTGAGAAAGTAGCGGCGGGTAGTACGGTTCATGGTCGCTGCTCCAGAATCGGGTACGGGTCGACGGATTCTCCGGTAACCGTTCACGGGGGCGAAGGGAGACAGGTCCAGGTTTTCGGCCAATGTCTTTGACGCGAGAACACTCGAATGGGCCGAATAATGGACCAGTCCCCGGCCGTAGGTGTGAACGGTAACGACTCTCCGTCGGGTTGTGGCTTCCAACGCTGACACCATGTTAACACGGCCGCTCGCCGTTTTCCATTTGGGGCACCGCTTCCATTTGGGGCACCGCTCGCAAGCGGCGTTGTGCCGCCAGGGCCAAATGGAGCGGTCAGCCAGGCGTACACCCGCGGTGCAAGACGGTGACACGTTGACGAAATTGCGTCGCACCATGAGGCGAAGTAAAATGGGACGCACATCCGAAGGAGGTTGCACTTTGCCCTATGAACAATACCCCGTACCTGCTGGAGGAACGTCTCGTGACGCATAGAAGCTTCGCCAATCTGTTTGTTTTGGGGGTCACCGCGCTGACGGTTGCAGGCGCGGTATGGCCCTGCCTTGCGGCCCCGGACAAGAAACAAATCGTCTTTATCCACGGGCCGGCCAGCCACGGATACGGTGGCCACGCCTACGGGCCGGCCTTCCGCATGTTGGCGCGGATGCTCAACGAGAACGTGCCCGCCGTGAACGCCATGGTCGTCCAGGACGATGGCGACCTTGCCGTGTTGGACGCCGCCGACGCCATTGTGCTTGGGAGCGATGGCGGGCGGTTGGTGAAGACGCTCGGCGACCGTCTGGAGCCGCTTATGAAGAGGGGCGTGGGCCTGGCGTGTATCCACTACACGTTGGACCCGAGCGATCCGAAGGCGATTGCGAGGCTCATCGATTGGATCGGCGGGAGCTATGAGAAGCACTGGTCCGTCAATCCGTTCTGGGAGGCCGACTTCAAGAGCTTTCCCGATCACCCCGTCGCGCGGGGACTCAAGCCTTTCAAGTTGCAGGACGAGTGGTACTACCATATGCGATTCGTCGAAGAGATGAAGAAGGTAACCCCGATTCTCTCGGCCGTGCCGCCGGAGAGTACCCGCCAGCGTCCCGATGGCCCGCACAGCGGCAATCCGCATGTCCGCGCCCGCAAGGGGATGCCGGAGGTGGTCGGCTGGGTCTACGAGCGGCCGGGCGGGGGCCGCGGTTTCGGCTTTACGGGCATGCACACGCACTGGAACTGGGCGCAGGACAGCTTCCGGAAGTCGGTGCTCAACGGGCTGGTGTGGATCGCCGGCGCGGAAGTGCCCGAGAGCGGCGTGCTCTCGAAAACGCCCACGCTCGAGGAGCTGGAAGCGGACCTCGGCGTGCCGCGTCCGGCGAATTTCAACGCGGAGGCCATACGGGAGCAGATTAAGGCGATGAACCGGTAAGGTCAACAGGGCATGCATAACTCAAGTGGCTGAATCGGGCGCCCGCGTCGCCTTACGGCATCAGGCGGAGGATCGTCGCCTCGCCGGCTTCCAGGCAGAGTGAAAACGCGGTGCTTCCGCTCGCCACGCTGCCGGCAACCGGGTACCCCTGTTCGTAGTCCAGATCCACGATCGAGGGGAACTCGCCCCGCACGTGCACCTTGGTCTCCACCGGATCGTCGAGATCAGGGTTGGCGACGCAGAGATACAACGTGTCGCCCTGGCGGCGGACGACCAGCTCCAGGGCATTCTTCTCATCATACGCGGCACGCTCCGCCGTCTTTTCGACCGCGGCAAGCAGGCGATCGACAATCGCGGGATTCGTCTGCAACTCCGAGATCATCCTCGGCGAGACGAGAACTCGCGAAGGCCCGATCCGACCTTCGAGGATCTCGAGCCCTTTTTGCGAATCCGGCGACTCGACCTTCCATTCCCAGCGGCGCTGGCTCGGCGATTCAAACTTCATTTCGAGAGGCCCGAGGGCTGCTTTGAAGAGATCTCCCGACGGGATCCCGAGTTCGTCGTACAGCCCGAAGGGGCCGCAAGCGAGCAGCAACCTCGGTTCCGACTTCAGCCAATCGCCGATCTTCTCCTGAAGCGGCCCGGAGAGGTACACGGCATAAGGCAGAATCAGCACATCGAAATCAGCGAAGTCCGTCCGACCATCGAGGAAGTATTCCTCCGGTACGTATTCGCAGGCGTAGTTGCGAGGGAAGAGCTGCCACAGCAGATCGCGGGCCTCGGCCTGGCTGGCCGCTTCCGGAAAGTTGTTCCGCATCGACGCCGAAGGGGCCAGCATCGCGATCCGCGATGGCACGATTCGGCTGTCCAGCAGGGCCCGTTGAAGCCGCCTGAACTTCTCGAAGTAGACCGGCAACGCCGCCGTTCGGTAACGGAGCGTGGTCAGCGCGTAGGATGGATCGAAGAAATTGCCGTCGTAATGCGTCAGGTAGTCGGCGGTCGTGTAGGCGTACCACCAGACCTGCAGGAACAGGTCGCTTGCCGTCATACGGAAGATGTGTCGCTGGGCGCCGTGCCGGCGCGCGAGTTCCTCGTGCATCCGGTCGTGGTCCTCCTGGATTCCCCAGAAGTTCTCGTACTGGCCCAGCGGCTTGTGGCCGTTGTAGCGGCTGAGGCTCCTTGCGTAGATCAGTCCGGGTAGAAACTCGCGGCCCCCGGAGTGAAAGCTCAGGATGTCGCACGTGTCGTACACGTCCGGCATGTTGAAGCGGCGGAGCAGTTGGCTGTGGCCGGCGAGAACCGGTTTCGTTGGATCGGCCTCCTTCCATGCCTGGTAGATCAGACGGCACCAATCGCGGTAGCTCGCCTCGCGCCACGTCTCCCAGTCGGATGCCAGCGGGCCGGTGTGGCGCCGCTCGACGACGTAGCGGTCCGGCGGCGGCGTGATCCGCTCGAACCCCGTGTAGCCTGTCTTCCAGCGGGCGTTCAACCTGCGAATGTCGCCGTATTTCTCTCTCAGCCAGCGGACGAAATCCGTCTGGGCATGCTTGCCATATCCGACCTCGCGAATCCCCGTGTCCGTGCCGACATACGGGCCGTAGCATTCCCACTGAAACACGTAGAAGAGAAACTCGTCTCGGTCTCGGAACGTCCGGCCCATGTCGCCGACCAGTTCGCGGGCATAATCTTGAACCTCCGGGTGCCACCAGTTGAGCTGCGCCCGGTTGCCCCACTGCCGGAGCTTCGCCGTCGGCTCCGTCTGATGGAGAAGCTCCGGAACCGACTGGAACCGTTCGGCGAGCCACGCGGGGGTGTAGCAGTTGTCGTGCAGCGCCATGAACAAAAGCAGACAACTCTTGTCCGCGGTTCCCCCCGCCTTGATCACGTCCCACTGCTCGAGATAAGCCGACCAGTCGTACTTGCCCGGCTCACTGCTGGTGGGCGTGCCCAGGGTGGTGCTGTGGACCCGATCCATACCCAGCGGCTTCTCCAGCTCTTGGAAGTCCCACAGGCTCCGTTTGGCATAGATGATCTGGTTGACGCGGCCATCGGGGCTGATCGCCGGCCCTCTGGAGTCGAGCGGCGAGCGCGGCGGCGCCCAGAGAAACCCGGCATCTTTCCGTTCTCTTATGGCGGACGCGATCGCTGCCGCGACTTCCCGCTGGAGCCCGTTCAACTCTTCAGCCAGTGCCGCGGCGGACCGGTCGAAATCCGCGGCCTTCTCCGGATCGTCGCGGTCCAGGAACATCCGGCCATACGATTCGTAGAGAGCAGCCAACCTTCGCTCCGCCTGGTCCATCGCGGCCCAGACGTGTTCGATGGCCTTGCCGTCGATGGCTCCCCCGTAGCCGGCCAGCCGCTTGAGCCGTCGGACATTCTCTTTGACCTGCGCCGACTGAACGAGGATTTCGTTGTACCGCGCAGCCCGGCCGAGGATCGGGTCGTTCGACTCCTTGAGTTTTCGGAAAGCGTTCAAGGGAGCCGAGCCCAATTCGACGCGGTGTGGATCGTAGATCCACAGATCGGCGATCGCGTCTTCGCCAGGGGCGACTTCACGTACCTGGATATCATCGACCCACACACTCCCTCGCGCTTCACGGAGATAGATGCCGAGGCTGACCCGGGGCTGGGCGTCTTTGTGAATCTGGACCCGGCCCTCGCGATACTGCCACTCGCCTTCGCGTTTGCGGGAAAGGACCAGCGGTTCGAGAGCTTTCATGACCCACGAGGATGCTTCCGGGTCGGCAGGCCTGCAGTTGAACCGCAGGGAGAACTTCCCCTCGTCGAGCCCCGGCGTGCTCCGGTACCAGTAGGAGACCGCGTACCGGCTTCCCGGCTTAAACTGATCCGACGTGCGGCTGACGAACGCGCAGCCGTTTTCGTCGGGCGCGTCGATCCGCAGCGACTGCCCGCCGGAGTGGGCAACGGTTGGATCGGCAGTGTACGGATAGCGGGTCATCTCCTTCTTCGGATCGTCGGAGTACCAGACTGACCAGCCTTCCAACCCCTCTTCGAAGTCGCAGTTAGCCAAACCTGCCTTGTCCGAAGGCTCGGAACCAAGAAATACAAAAGCAAGAACGATCGCGGCAACGTGCATGGCGGGTGCTCCGGCGTGCCGACAAGTTTGCTTCGACCGACAGGTAGGGCGGAATTCATTCCGCCCCGAATCGGCCCTCCGCGAAGCCGGCAGGTTGCGATTCAACAGCTACTCTACCGGCTCGCCTACGCGCGGGCAAGAGCCCCGACCCTCTTCCCGTTGTGAGTTGCCGCGAGCGCTATTAACCTCCAACCGCGTCCAACCCTGCCGCCCAGGCGGTCCCACGGCGATAGAGTTCCTGCACCGCCTCGACGCTGAGGGCTTCCACATCGTGCCCCAGGACGCAGAGAAACACGCGTCCTTTTCCGTAGTGATTCACCAGGGCCATCGGGTAGTCCTTTTTGTCGACCACGGACGTCGCTTTCGCCAGTACTTCCACGGGGCGGCCGCTGGTGAACAGGCAGGTATATAGTTCGTCGGTCGTCTCGAACGACTCCATTCCCCTCGTGATCGGATGGTCCACGCAGGTGATCTCGACCCGAAAACGGCCATGCGGGTCGTGCCCGCGAAGACGATTCGGGTTCCATGCGCGACCCGCGATCTCTTTGAACTCCGGCCAGTCCTGGAACGCCGCGCACGCGTTGTGCACGATGACCAGCCCTTTGCCTTCTTCGACGAACCTCTTCAGGTTCGCACGGGCTTTCTCGCCCGGGTCGGGCGACTTCCAGTTGAGGTAGTTGAGCACGATCGCATCGTACGCGTGGACTTCCGGAGACGCGAGAAACTGCGGGTCGATGTTGACCTCGACCGTCAACCGGGCGTCGGCCGCAAGGAATCGGGCGATCAGCGGCGCTGTCTCTCTCCACTTGTGTCCGGGATACTCGTTTCCTGTCAGGACAAGGATCTTGGCCCGGCTCGTGCTTGTCAAAGCGCGGTCGCGCTCCGCCGCGCATGCGTTCCAAGCAAGAACCGAGACAACCATCCCCGGCACGAAAGTCGCAACAACAAGCATCCGAAACATGGTGCATCGCTCCTGATTTCAGGGACTCGTCGCGTCACAACGTCCAACCGTCACGATACGCTGACCGCAACGCCCGGTTGGCTTCTTCGTCGCGGAGAACCGTGCAACTCGCCGGATCGAACTCGAACGGCCGATCGACCAGCGCCGCCACGTTGCCCAATAGCAAAAGTTCCACCGCCGGCCCGGAGTGGTCGAAATTCGCCATCGGCATCGGTCCACCCTTGCACGCGCCCGCCCACTCGCGTTCGTGGCTGCCTGATCGCGGCAATTTCTGCGGCGGCCCGTCGGCATCGGAAAAATCCTTCTCGGGCAGCAGCTTGCAGACCGAGTTGTGAAAGTTGGCCAGCGCCCATCCCTTGCTTCCTACGAGCAGCAGGAAGGAGTGCGGCGACCAGCTTCCCGACTGCCACTTCAGCGTCTGCCCGGTGGTCTTTTCCAACTCCGCCAGGATCCCTCGCCGCTGGATCTCCGAGTTCCAGGCGTTGCACCAGTGGATCGTCGCCGGCGGCAGCGGCCCTCGCGGCGGCAGATGGAAACGGACGATCTGGCACTGCGGAAAATTCTCCGGGCACCGCTCGGAGATCTCCGTCTCGACGCGAATCGCGCGGCTTCCCTCGCCACCGCTCCAGAGAGCCCCGACGTCGAGAGCCTTGAACGCCAGGTTGATCGAGTGGGCGCCGGCGCCGCCCAACGCCCCCGCGCCGAAGTCGCGCCAGCGGTTCCAGCCCAGCAGCGCCGGATCGAACGGCTTGCCACCGGCTCCCGGAAAGTCCGGATTGAGATATCCCGGGTGATACGGCCGCACCGCCGCCGGGCCGAGCCAGAGGTCCCAGTCGAGCGTTCCGGGCACCGGCGGCTGCTCGGCGGGCCGCTCGATCGGCCCCGTGCCGCCCGACTCAAATAGCACGTGTGCCTCGCGGATCTCGCCGATCGCTCCGTCTTGAATCCGTTCCAGCGTCCGGCGGAACGAATCGGTGGCCATCCCCTGGCTGCCCTGCTGAGTAACCACCTTTTGCCGCCGGGCGAAATCCCGCATCGCGCGGGCCTCGGCGACGCTGTGCGTAAGCGGTTTCTCCATGTAAAGGTGCTTGCCCCGCGCCATGGCCGCCATCCCGACCACCGCGTGCGTGTGTACCGGCGTTGCCACGATCACCGCGTCGATCTGCCGATCCATCTCGTCGAACATCTTGCGGAAGTCGCGAAATCGTCTTGCCGAAGGAAGCTGCTGCACTGCCCACTCCGTCTGCCGGTCGTTGACGTCGCAGAGCGCTACAAGGTTCTCGCCGATCCGGGGAATCGCGCCGACGAAGTGCCTGCCTCGCGATCCCACCCCCACCAGCGCGACGTTCAGCTTCTCATTGGCCTGATAGGTCCGTGCCGAAGCACCGCCAGGCAGCATCAGTAGGCCGGCGCCGCCCAGGGCGGCGCTGGCCAGGAAACGACGGCGGTTCATGCGTGTCTTCATGTCGGTTCACTCCCGGTCGATGGAAAATTTGTAAGCGTTCACGGGGTGGCCGGGGACGGGTCCATTTTTCGGCCAATTCGGGTATTGTGGCCTCAAAGACGTTGGCCGAAAACATGGACCTGTCCCCCTCTCTTCCGCCGCGTGAACGCTTACGAACACTTCAGTTGAGGTCGGGGCGTTTCTCACCAATCAGCGGCACTTTGGGATTCCTCGATTTCGGGATCGGCGTCAGGCCCCGGTTCACAAAGGCATATAGCCCGCCGCGCCCCGCCACCACAATATCCAAGTTGCCGTCTCCATTGATATCGCCCGGAGTAATCTTCATGCCGGTCCCGCAGGCATACTGCGGGGGTTCGTTCACGTTGTCGTGTCCGGGATAGTATTGCAGGTAGTTGAACGAAATCACATGCCGCTCAAACCTGCCCCCTTCAGTGTCGTACCAGAACAGGAACAGCGGGTCCCATTCGCTTTCATCGCGGCCGTCGTGGCCGAACAGCCGTTTGCCGGTCAGCAGGTCGGCCCTGCCGTCGCCGTTCATGTCGGCGAGCACCATGGTGTGGAAGTTGCCGAAGTGCTCCTCGATGGCATGTCGGTGGAAAGTTCGTCTTCCCTCGCGGTCTCGTCGCTGCTCGAACCAGTCCAGGCCGTACCCGTGACCGTTGCCGGTGATGATGTCGTTCAGCCCGTCGCCGTTGACGTCGGTCACCAGCATCGGGAGCGAGGCCCGGTAGGAGATCTCGTAATCGGGGTGGTGCGGCCACGGATCGTGCGCGGGATTCGGCGGCGCTTCGTACCAGCCGTGCTTCGACAGCACGTCCAGGCGGCCGTCGCCGTTGAGATCGCCCACTCCGGCGCCGTGGTCGTCGGCGTCGGCCGCGATCACCCGCTTGACGAGCCAGGGCTCCTTGTCGATCGATTCCAGCCAGGCGATCGCTTCCACGCGCGCGGCGGATCCCTCGCCTTCGGCCCCGCCATATTTGCGGAAATGGTTCATCAGGAGATCCGGGTGCCCGTCGCCGTTGATGTCGGCCGGCACGAGGCCCTCGACATAGGGCGAATCGTGGACCCGGTGGACCTTCCATTTGCCGCCGTCCCGGCCCGGGTTCTCATACCACAGCACCCCGGCGATATCCGGCTGGTATCCCGAGTTGACCACGTCCACCAGGCCGTCCCGGTTCACGTCCAGGGCCGTTTCATGGCAATGGCCGTGCAAGAAGTCCCGCTTCTCCGCGCCCTCGAAATAGTAGGGGTGCCTCGTCCACTTCGGCGCCTCGTACCAATGGACGCCGCACGTGATATCGACCTGGCCGTCACCATTGACGTCGACCAGCGAACATGACTCGTTGAACGGCCCGTACCAGTAGCTTCCGATCGCCGGATCATGCACCGGCCCGTCGATCTTCCAGGGCAAGAAAACCGGCTCCGGCGGCGACGTGGCGGCCGGTGGGAGCGACGAGATCACGCCGTCGTCCGGCACCGGCTTCTGCGCGGTCCAGAGAATGGCGTTGAGCATCGCTTTGCGGATCTCTTCGATCTCCCAGAGCGCGTGCTTGTGCCCACCGATGAACCCGAACCCGCGTCCGCCGTCCTCCCGCTGCCACGCCCAGGCCCACAGCGGCGCCCCCGGCTTGCCCGGGAACGGGAGGATCGGCACAAACCCCGGCGAATCCGAGAGCAGACGCTCCGGCGTTTTGTACTCGTCCTCGGGCATCGCGAACGGTCTCAGTCCCCGGCAGATTGGATGTTCCGCCTGCTTCGACCAATCGTCGACCAGCAGCGGCTGTCCGATCCCGCGCGGCGGATCTTCATAATCCTTGAACCCGCCGATCCAACGAAGAAAGGTCTCGTTGCCGACCTTCGAAGGCAGATTGAGCGTCCAATGGATCGCAACCAGCCCGCAACCTCGCCGCATCTGCTTTTCCAACACCGCCATCCGGTTCCCGGTGAGAAGCGGATGCCGGTTGCTGAGACTGCCCCCATCGCTGAACAGGACGATCGTATCGGCGTCGTCGAGGGTTTTCTCGTCCTCGGGCCAGCCGTCGGTATGGACATCGACGAGCACGTGCCGCACGTTCAACGCCGTGTCCAGGCAATGCCGGAATAGCTGGAGGCTCTTCTCGTATTCATGTTCCCCAGGGCCGTGACTCTTCTTTCCTGCCAACATCACGACCTTCGTGTCCTTGGCCGATGCTGCGGAAGCCAACACGGCAAAGCCAAGGAGCCCTGCCGTACAGAAATTCAACGCGCGATTCATAGCTCGGTACCTGTCCACGTGAGGAAAGCCGGTGTGCCTGGGCGTTCGACGCAGGCTGCCACGATTACCAGTGTACCTCGGTTCGCCGGGGCGACAATCTCACGATTCTCCGCAAAACTATCAGGATTGTCTGAAGAGGGTGTTCCGACGCGCGGTAGCTTGCGGTAAAATGGCGGTTGCCGATACGACGGCTGTCGGCGGCTTGGATTCCATTCCCGATGCGATAGCCCGCAACCCTTTCCGTGAGTCCAGCCATGGACGCCTATTTCCACCTGAGCCTCAACCGCAATCCGCCCGGTTGCCGCAACGCCGACAGCCCGCACGTCCACGACTACCATCAACTGCTGTATTGCACGTTCGGCGAAGGCGGCCAGTGCGCCGACGGATGGCAGTTCGCCATGCGCCCCGGCGACATGTTCTTCATCCCGGCCGGCACCGAGCACCGGTCTCTCTTCCCGCCCGGCCGGAAGTTCGACTGCTTCGTGCTCGACTTCCAAAGCCACCTGTTCACTCCCGCCCTTCCGGGCGACAAAGAAGCGCTCGATGTGATCGACAAGTTGGCCTGGTTTCGCGGCAAGGTGCCGCTCTCCACGCCTGGCCAGACGTGCGTGCGACCGATCTTCGAGGAACTCCTCGTCGAGTTCCAGCGAAAAGCCCTGGCCTATCATGCCGTGCTGAAAATGTTGACGATGCGGCTTTTGGTTTCCATCGCCCGCGATGCCGAATTCCACAGCCAGGGCCGCCCCATCTGCCCGGCCCCTTCACACGAGCAGATGATTCGCGAAGTGATCGATTACCTCGATGCCTCGTACATGAAGACGATCACGGTCGACTCGGTCCTGGAGTTCTGCCCGCTGAGCCGGAGCCATTTTCATGCCGTTTTCAAGCGTGCGACCGGCAAGACCCTCATCCAGTATCTCACGGACCTCAGGCTCGAAAAGGCAAAGGAAAGACTCGTCGGCACCAGCGATCCCATCGCCGACATTGCGGCCCACACCGGCTTCAGCTCGTCGAGCTATTTCGGCCAACTCTTTCGCACCGACACGGGCCTGTCGCCCGGCGATTACCGAAGACGTTTTGCCCGTAAACGATGCACTGCGGGGTGAACGCGGCGCTACTCAATCCAACCGCCGCCCAGCACGCGGTCGTCCTGATAGCAAACGGCCGCCTGCCCCGGGGCGATCCCGTAGCACGGCTCGTCGAAGGAAACGCGGAACCGATCACCCTCAAGCCGCTCCACGGTTGCCGCAAACGCCGGGGTACGGTACCGGATCTTCACCTGGCAGCGAATCGGCTCGGAAGGCACGTCGACCAGCCAGTTCGCTCCGCTGGCGGTGAGTCCATTCTGCGCGAGCTCGTCGCGCGTTCCCACGACGACGCGGCGAGTGTCCGGCTCCAAACGAACGACAAACCGCGGATCTCCCAGCGCGATGCCGAGCCCTTTGCGTTGCCCGACGGTGAAGCGTTCCAGCCCGTCGTGACGACCGACCACCGCACCGCTGGTCGTCACGATTTCCCCGGACGTATCTTCGCCGCCTCGCCGTTGGCGGACAAAACGGGCGTGATCCTGATCCGGCACAAAGCAGATCTCCTGGCTGTCCCTCTTCTCCGCCACCCGCAGCCCCAGGTCGGCCGCCATCCGGCGAATTTCGACCTTCTCATAGTCTCCGACCGGGAGGCAGAGCCGTGGCATGAGCCGCCGCTCGACGCCGAACAGCACGTACGACTGGTCTTTCGAGCGGTCCTTGCCGCGGCACAAAGCCGGAGCATTGGCGTCTTCCGACGGCACGAGTCGCGCGTAGTGTCCCGTGGCGACAAACTCGGCGCCCACGGCATCGGCGTAGTCGAAAAGCTTGCCGAATTTCAGCCAGGTATTGCAGACCACACAAGGATTGGGCGTGCGGCCGGCGCTGTACTCGCCCACGAAGTAATCGACGATCCGCCCGAATTCGGCTTCGAGGTTCAATGCATAAAAAGGGATCCTGAGCATGTCGGCAACGCGGCGAGCGTCTTCGGCGTCGGCTGCGCTGCAGCAGCCCTGCTTAGGGACCTTCCCTTCGCTCGCCCCGACCCGGCACGCCTCTTCCGCCTCGATCCCGTGCCGCATGAACACCCCGATCACATCGTGCCCCCGCTCGCGGAGCAGCCAGGCTGCCACGCTGCTGTCCACTCCGCCGGACATCGCCAGGACAATACGGGACATGTGAAAAGGGGAAGATGCAGGAACAACGAGCGACTAGCCGAATTATAGCACCACCCCGCTACGGGTGAAGCGAACGCACGCTCCCCGCAACATGGTAGACGATGTCCTGTCTCTCGACGGCGCCCGAAAGCGTCTCGACCGATGTGACGTTGCCGTACACCAGCCGGACGTCGTACGGCTTCAGTCCATCGAGCCACGAGGTCTTGCGAACCAGCCCCGTCACTTCGTCGCCGCGGGCAACAAGCCTGGCCACGAGGTTCTGTCCGACGAATCCGTTCGCTCCGGTTACCAGGACCCTGGCCATTGAACGACTTCCCGCCTAGTCGAGGTCGTACACCCGCCACGTCTTTTCGCGGTTTAGTCCCGCCTTCTGCAGGCTTCCGCGCGAGAGCGAATTCGACTCGGCTACCCACGAAAACTCGGCCTCCTCGATTCCCCACTCAAGCGCCTTGGGCAGCATTCCGGCGAAGAGGCACAGAGGAACGCCCAGCCGCTGGTACTCCGGAACGACATTGGTGCTCATGAGTCGAATACGTTTGATCTTGTTCTTTCGCCACAGCAGGCGGAGGAACCCGAAAGGAAACAGCCGGCCGCCGATCTGTTTGATCCGTGGGTTGTAGTCGGGCAGCGTGATAACCGACCCGACCAATCTGCCGTCGATCTCGGCGCCCATGATCAGTTCGGGAACCATCAGCCAGCGCAACCCCTTAGCCACATGCCGGATCTCCGCGTCGGACATCGGCACGTAGCCCCAATGGTTGACCAGCGAGCGGTTGAATACCTCCAAAAACGCCTTCACGTCCTCCATGAACCTCGCCTTGTTGAGCGGACGGACGTGGACGTTGCAGTACTCGGTGATGCCCTCGACGATCGGCCCCAGCTTTTTCCGGATTTCGGGAAGCTGGCTGACATGGCCTGCAAACGAGTAGAGATCCTGCGTCTTCCGGAAACCGCAGTTCTCGATCAAACGAGCGTAGTACGGCGGGTTGTACGTCATCAGGAACGTCGGCGGCGAGTCGAACCCGTCGATGAGCAGTCCGATCTCGTACATCATGGCCGGGTTGGTCGGTCCGCGCAGGGTATGAATCTCACGATCGGCCAGCCAGCCGCGAGCCGCGTCGAACAGCGCCTCCGCGACACGTTGATCGTCGACGCACTCGAAAAACCCGAAATACCCCCGTCGCTCCTTGTATTGCTCGATGTGCCCGCGGCTGAAAACGGCCGCGATCCGGCCGCATACCGCCCCTTTCCGGACGGCGAGAAAGGTCTGGATCTCGTTGTCCGTCCAAAGCGGGTGCGGCCGGTAGCCGAGCAGTTCCAACTGGTTGTCGACCAGCGGCGGGACCCAATTCGGATCCTCACGATAGAGCTGCCACGGAAAGCGAACGAACTCGCGCCGCTCCCGGCGGGTTGTGACGGGCTTGACAACGATATCAGACATGTTGGGGGGCGCCGACAGGCTACGCTCTTCTACTTCCGGGTTACCCCTGCGAATCTACTGCCATTCCGCCTTGCCGGTCAATCCGAGTTTCGGCATGGTTCAACAGCGGGGATTAGTGCCACTAACATTCTCCTCCCCATCGAGGTCAGTCGTACAAGAAGACTTCCACCTCGGCGCCGGCCGGATACCCTTCGCTGTCTTCGGGAATCAGCACGAAACCGTCGGCCCGGGTGGTCGATGAGAGGACCGACGCACCGCCAATCGCCAAGGGCTCGACTTGCCCGCCGTCAATTCGCACGCGCAAGTAGTCGAACCGCCCGATCGCCGAACTGGCTTTGCGTTTTAACCGTAACGGAAGGCGGCGGTAGGGCCAGTCGGCCGAGCGCCCCCCCATAGCCCGAATCGCCCGACCAGCGAAAAAATCGTAAGCGCAAAGGCACGAAACCGGATTGCCCGGCAGCAGCACCACCAATCGGCCGTCGAGCACTCCAATCCCCGTCGGGCTGCTCGGACGCATGGCGATTCCGTGGACGGCTAGTTCGCCGTGCTCGGCAACCAGCGACGGTGCAAGATCTTCCTGCCCTACGCTCGACCCGCCGGAGACCAGCACGACGTCGGCGTCGCTCCGCAGGGCTTCGAGAATCTCCCCAGGCTCGTCGGGGACGATGCCCGGATGAATCGGCAGGCCACCATCGCGAGCGACGAGCGCCTCGAGCATCGGGCCGTTGGAATCCACGATCCGCGCGGCGGCCGGTTTCGATCCGGCCGGCAGCAGTTCGTTACCGGTCACCACGATCCGCACACGCGCGCGGCGAACCACGGCAACCTCCCCACAGCCGATCGACGCCAGGACGCCGACATCCTGCGGCCGCAGCCGCCGACCCGCCACGAGCACCACGCTCCCCGCAGCTACATCCTCGCCGATCCGACCGATGTGTTTCTCCGGCGAAACCTCTCCCTGGGCGACCACTTGATCGTCGCCTCGGTTCTCCACGAATTCCACCGGGAGCACGGCATCGGTGCCCTCCGGCAATTTCGCCCCGGTCATGATCCGCACCGCCTGCCCCGGCTCCACGCGGCCCGGATAGGGGCGCCCCGGCATGGATTGCCCAACAACCGCCAGCGGGAGCCCGTTGTACGGCGAGGCGCCCGCCGTATCGGCCGCCCGAAGGGCAAAGCCGTCCATCATCGCCCGGACGAAGCCCGGCACGTTGACCGTACTGGTGACATCTTCCGCCAGCACCCTCCCTGACGCCTGGGCCAAGGGGACCGATT
Organism: Thermoguttaceae bacterium; assembly: GCA_040768665.1. GTDB lineage: Bacteria > Planctomycetota > Planctomycetia > Pirellulales > Thermoguttaceae > JABWBD01. The sequence continues at coordinate 26,147 of JAXGMN010000043.1, read as the reverse complement.
CGCCGGGCAGCCGGCGGGTGTGGGTGTCCAGCCAAAGGATCGCGTCGGCCACCCTCGTTCGCCGGGCGAATCCTCGCATTCGGACGTCGTCGCCTTGTCCGGCCGGTCTCGTCATTCGGTCTTCTTCAACTGTGTTCGCCGAACTCTACGATGCGACTGCTTGACGACGTCGGAAAAGCGGCAACGAGCGAGGGACGGTATCACTCCTCGTCACCCGCCGCATTGTCCGGGATCTCAGAGGATTCCTCCTCGGCCTGCTCCGCCTCAAGTCTCTCGGCCGCTTCTTCACTCATCCGCGACGAGCACCCGACCGCGAACGGCAGAACCGCAAGGAGCAACATCAGTAATTGCAGCAAAGCTCGCATGTACGACCCTCCTCGGTTAGAGACAAGCTGGCCACCCCCGGCCCAGAGAATCGACAAACCCCCGCACCCCGGTACAGCTTTGGCGGGAACGCGGTCCAGTCCGCGACGGCCGTTGGAGTCGGTTCTTGCGGCAGATTTTAGCCAGCCGCGGCCGAATGGCAATCTGATCATGGGTTTAGATGGTGTCTTTCCCTACAGGGGAAACGCCCGCAGGGGCCCCTCCGGTTAGAACTGCACCGTCTCGTCACCATCCCTGGGCAAGCGATCTAAAACTCGCCGGCCATGAGGCGACTGCCCCTGTAGAGCGGGAGTAGACGGCTCTTCCGCCACCCGAATGTCGATTTACGCGGTCTGGGGAGCCGGCAGGGGTTCGCAATCCGTCTGCAATCTGCGCCTCGCGCGGCGGGGCCGGAGGGGCAGCCGAGAACGCAGCAAAACACTGGATCGCGCCGCGAAATCGACGCGTCGCCGTACGCCGCCTGAACGGTTACCCTGTTAAGCTCCCGGGTCCAAGTGTTACAATGGACGCGATTTCCGCGTCCGACGCAGACCGCTCGCCACAAGCTCTTCCGATGGGAAAACAATCATGAACGACCCGGTAATGGCCATTATCTTGGCCGGAGGCAAAGGATCCCGCCTCGAGCCGCTTACGCGCGACCGTGCCAAGCCCGCCGTCCCCTTCGGCGGCGCTTACCGCATCATCGATTTCACCTTTTCCAACTGCCTCAATAGTGGCTTCCGCAAGATCCTGGTGCTTACGCAGTACAAGGCGATGAGCCTGGACCGGCACATCAACATGGGCTGGCAGCTATTTCTGCCGGGAACTCGGCGAGTTTGCCGACGTCGTCCCACCCCAGCAGCGAATCGACGAGAACTGGTACCAAGGAACGGCCGACGCGGTCTATCAGAACATCTACACCCTGGAAAAAGAGCATCCCAAGTACGTCATTGTCCTGGCGGGCGACCACATCTACAAGATGAACTACCAACGGATGCTCGACTACCACGCGGAAGTCGGCGCGGATGTCACCATCGGCGTGCTCCGCCGCCCGCGCGTGGAGGCCGCACTGCAGTTCGGCGTCATGGAGGTCGACGCCGACAACCGCATCGTCGGCTTCCAGGAGAAACCCGCCGATCCCAAGCCGGTCCCGGGAGACGACACGCACTGCCTGGCGTCGATGGGCATCTACGTCTTCACCACCCGTTTCCTGTTCGAGGAACTCTGCCGCGACGCCACGCGCCGGGGCAGCGGCCATGACTTCGGCAAAGACTTGATCCCGGCGATCATCGACACGAACCGAGTTGTTGCGTTTCCCTTCGTCGTTGAGATCGACGAGAATCGCAAGCGCGACGCCTACTGGCGCGACGTCGGCACGTTGGACGCCTACTTCGAGGCCAACATGGACCTCGTCTCGGTCGACCCCGAGCTCAACATGTACGACGAGGGGTGGCCGATCCGAAGCTATCAACCCAACCTGCCGCCGCCGAAGTTCGTGTTTGCGGACGAACAGCGCCGCGGCTATGCAATGGACAGCATCGTTTGTCCGGGGACGATCGTTTCCGGCGGTAGGGTCCGCCACGCGGTGCTGGGCCACCAGGTCCGGATCAACAGCTTCGCGGAGGTCGAAAGTGCAATTCTTTTCGGCCACGTGAACGTGGGCCGGCGCGCCCGTATCCGCAGGGCGATCATCGACAAAGGGGTGTCGATTCCCGCCGGAGTTTCGATCGGCTACGACCACGAACTGGATCGTGCGCGTGGATTTACCGTCACGGAGAACGGCATTACCGTGATCGCGAAATCAGACGGCGCCGATCACTTTTTCGAGGCCGAGCAGCAGATCGCCTGACGTGCCAGCTTAGAGCCTATCCCAAAACCGCCGGGGACTGGCTCGTTTTGCGGAGTCTTCGGAGCAAAATGTGCCTGTCCCCCTCTCCTCCGACGGTTTGGGGATAGGCTCTTACCATCCCACAATACGGATGGTATTGCGCACGGGCCGCCCGTAATACGATACCCTGGCCCGTACCACCGCAGCCGGCGCCGGATAGACGATGGCGGCAGGAGCCAGAACCGGAACCGGCATCACGGGCACAACCACGGCTTCGGGGTAGGCGTAGACGGGTCCGACCGGATAGAAGCTGTGTACAGTCACGGGCACCCCATGGCCCCATCCGGCCGACGCCGTTGAACTGCTCAGAAGAACCAACACTACCGCAGCGATCCACAACAGACGGCTCATCGTTCATGTCCTTTCGTTCGGTGGTCACACACCAGGGCCGGAAGAGCAGACGGAAAACTATCGCAAGCTTAGCTCAGAAACCGGGGCAGGGGCGACGAGTCCGGGTTATTCGCAAAGCCAAACTAAGGCCGAACGCCATAACGGGGGAAACGTTCACGGGGAGCCGTAACCGTTCACGGGGCAAAACAGAGGGGGACAGGTTCATGTTTTCGGGCGGGATCTCTGCCGCCGAAATTGTCCCCGATTTCGTGGTTGGGCTCGACGGCGGTCCTGCCCCGCCCATCCCCCGCGGCCGCCCCTACCACACTCGATACGCACGGCTCGGGTGATCCTCGATCGGAGGCAACGGCTCGAGAATCCCTTCGCGGATGAGTCGCTCAAAGACCTCCGGTTGGACGAAATCCGTGTACCCATACGTCGCCCGATACCTCGCGATCTCGCCCCAGTGCACGTAGACGTGCGTGATCCCGCGCGACCGCAACGCCCTGCGGATTTCTTCCGCGGAATGTCCTTTCACGATCTCTTCGAAAACCGACGAGTCGAAGCAGGTGCTGTAGATCACCCGCGGCACAAGGTCGAAAACCTGCGCCTCGCCGATCATCAGGATGCAGCCGTCCGGCGCCTCGGCGTTGAACCACCGATGCCAGGGATTCATACGGAGCGGATCATCGCGCAGTCGCGCCAGCGGCGCAAAGAACCGGTTGTCGGCGATCAACGGCGATGCAGCGACTACGAAGTTTGCGCATGCCGTAAAAACCAGCACGATAACCAGTAGCACTTTCCAGCCCCGGCCTGCACTTGCCGTCGCAGCGATGCCGCCCATCAGCGTCAATAGCGGGATCGCCGGGATCCAGAACCGGTCGATCCGATGCGTGAGGACCCACCAGGCCAGGATCACAAATGCGAAGTAGGCAGCAAGAACCGCGGCCATCCGTCGGTAGCGCCGGTTAAGAAACGCCAGGCCGGCCATCGGCACCAGCAGCGGGCTCAGCCAGGGGCTCGTCAGAAGCACGCGCCCCAGATCGTGCAGCAATGCGTCCGTCGTGAATACGTGCGGCCGATGCGCGCGGGTCCACTGCTCGTCCTTCTCCGCCGTCCGCGTCTCGCCGCCAAACACCTCGTACAGGAGCGGATACGCAGGGTTGCCGGTCAAGGCCCAGTTCTTGCCGAACCACAGACCGCAGCCCGCCACCGCGGCCAGAACAAAGACCGCCAGCGGTTTCCATGCAGTCCGCCACCATCGGCGAACCTGCATCCAAGCGACGGCTGCCGTTAGCGGCACCGCCACAAACAGCGCGGCCGGGTACTTCGTGGCAACGGCGGCCCCGGCCAGATAACCGGCCAGCAAGAGCCGCGATTCGGCTTCGGACCACGCGCGGCCCGCCGCTTGCCGTTCCTGGTCCTGACCACGCGCGTGCAGCAGCAAAGCGTACAGCGCCAACACCAGGTAGCAGCCAACCGCCGCATCGACCAGCCCCAGCATCGAGACCTGGACCACCCACGGCATGGAAACGTACAGCACCGCCGCGACAACGCCGGCCGTGGTCGAGAAGAACCTTCGACCGGCGGCAAACAGCGCCAGGGCCGTCAACGGAGCAAACAGCGCGATCAGCGTTTTGCCTGCCAAGGCGCCCAGCCACCAGTCGCCAGCCGCCGCCATCGCCGGCAGGCTCAAGATCTCCGTGCCCATGGCCATGTTGCCGTACACGTTATGCGGCAGAAAAGTGATCCGTCCCTGCCGGAAAAACTCCTTGGGAACTTGCAGGTGGTATTCCCGCACGTCGAATTCGATCGGCGGCAGCATCCCACCCAGCACGATCACGGCCGCAAACGGAGCCATCAGCCACAGCCACCGCGTCCCGAGCAACTCCGCCCTCCCGGCGTCTGCCGGCGCAACCGCGGCGGACTCGCTGCGCCCGGAGCGGTTTCGCCGCCCTTTCCGTGGTATGGAACGCCCGGAATCGGCCGATTCGGCCTTCCTCCACCGCAAGCCTCGGTACATCCACGCCGCGGCGCCCACTGCAGCCGCAGCCGGCACATAGAAAAGCGTCATCGCATTCATCCACCCGGCGAGCCCGACCGCCAGAATGTACGTCGAGACGAGGTTAAGTCCTACGCCTGCCGAGAAGACGAACCGCTCCAAACCGTCCAGCCCGCGGTCGGCGCCGACCAGCCGGATCGCCAACCGGCCGAGCGCAGCGGCCATGCCGACGATGCCTGCGGCCAACAACAGCACCGGCAGCCGGTCCAGTACGGCCAGCGCCGGCGGCGATCCGAGCCACTCGCGCACCAGGTCGTCGGGGCGCAGCAAGTAAGTGAGCAGAAGCGTCCGCCGGGGCACGCCCTCGGGCCCGCTCGGCATTACCGAAAGCGGCGTCGCGTAGTAGACCGCCGCGTAGATCGCCAGGATCAAACCGGCCGGGAAGACGGGAACGAGTCGCTGGTAATGCATCGCCGTCAGCCGCTCTGCCATCGTGGCAGGATGATGGTGAAGACCGCCCCGCGCTCCGGCCCATTCTCGGCCTCCACGCGTCCTCCGTGACTGGTTACGATCCGCCAGCACTTCGACAGTCCGAGCCCCAAACCCCGCCCGGCCTGACGAGCGGAGTAGAACGGATCGAACGCATGGCGCCGCTGCTCCGGCGTCATACCGGGCCCGTCGTCGGAAATCCGAATCTCGACCTGCCGTTGGCCGACCGCCAGAGCAATCTCAATCCGGCCATCGTGCCCGATCCATTCCAGGGCATTCCTGCACACCGCTCGCAGCGCCACGGCCAATTGGGTCGGGTCGGCCTCGATTTCCGCCGGCCCTGGCTCTCCGGTCCGCGACACGCGGACTCCTCGCTCAGCGCCCTGGGATGCGACCTCGGCAACCAGTTCATCGACCAATTGAGCCAGGTCGGAGGCCGTTTTCTCCGGTTGTGGAGGACGCGCGAAGAGCCGCACGTCGGCGATCATCTCATGGGCCCTCTTGACCTGCGCGTTGATCACGGCCAGTTCGCGCCGCCGTTCCGGATCGACTTCGTCGGCCATCAGCAATTGAGCACGCCCGCCGATGATCGCCAGCGGATTGTTGATCTCGTGTCCGGCGCCCGCGGCAAATTCGGCCATCGCCTCGAGTTTCTCGGTCTCGACCGCCGCTCGAAAGTCTCTCTCCAGGCGGGCGAGCCGTGCCATCCGCCCGCAAATCTCCGGCAGCAGTTCGATGAGGGCAGAGCCGCGCGCAAACCAGCGAACCCGTTGCTCCTCTGCTCGATGGACGATTTCCTCAACATTTACGTCCGCCGGCGGGGGCGACTGGCCACTGAAAATGGCTCCGGCCTCCTGGACAACCGCTTGAGTCGCAGAGGAATGCTCAACCAGCCAGTCCGGCAGCATGCCGCGTGGCGCCCGATGCGATCCGGTCCCGATCTTCAGCCACTGTTCTGCTGAAGCGAGCAGACCGTACAGAAATGCCCCCTCGGCCTCGACGCAACCCGCACCGGCCGACAGCGTTGCTGCCAGTTCGGCCAACTGGAATCCAGTCACCAGGTTTGCGGCCAACTCGGCCTCGGTCACGCCGGCAAGCCCCGAGCCGAATCGCTCCTCCGGCGGCCACTGGAGTACATCGAGGACATGCTCGCAAAGCCACTGAGCAAGCTGGGCGATCGATCCAGGCCGAAGCTTCGTCCGCTGCCAAGCTGCGCAGACAGCCCATAGCGCCAGCGGCGGATCGCTCTTCATCGGCTCGACCATCCACCCGGGCGCGTCCGAACCGTGCCCAGCCGAGACCAACCGCAGAAGGGTCTCTGCCGATGTATCCGACATCGGCAACGAGACTACTTCCCCATGTGCGGCTAGGAGGGGCAGTATTCGCATAGTTCGGCAGGCGGTTGGCCGGGCGCACTGCGGACAGCCTGCGCCGAGACGCCGAAGTCCGTCCTGCGACCCCCAAGAGTTCCTAACAAAACGGGGACTGGCTCCGAGCCAAGCATTCGGAAAACACGTGGACTACGCGTCGCGGCGAGGCGCCTGTCACCGTTTTATTAGGGCCCCCAAAAGACTCCAGTCAGATGGTCGATACCGTCTCGATGTCGAGCAACTGGCACATCCGTTCGATGAGCTTTTCCACCTCGAACGGCTTGTGCATAAAATCGTCGGCCCCCGCCGACTTCAACTCGCCCACCTTGTCTTCTTCCACCATGCCCGAGATGCAGATGATGCGAACGTCGTCCATCGTCTTGTCGCTGCGGACACGTTGGCACACTTCGCGGCCGTTGATGTCCGGCAGCATCACGTCCAACACAATCAGGTCGGGCCGGTAGTCCTTCACCATCATGCCGGCGTCGAATCCGTTGTTCACCGTCCGAACCTCGAACCGTCCGTCGCGCTCCAACACGTCTGAGATCAGTTCGACCAGTTCTTCGTCGTCGTCGACGATCAGAATCTTTCGCTTCCCGCTCTCCAGAGCATCGGTTGGAATCCCGTTGTCCCGCATGAAAATGAACAGTTGCTCGCGGGGGATCCGACGAAACCGACTCCCTGGTACTCGGAATCCTTTCAACTGGCCCGAGTCGAAGCAACGAATGATCGTCTGCTGGCTGACCTTGCAGATCTTGGCGGCCTCGCCGGTCGTAAACACAGTCTTCGTTGCCATTGGTCGTTGACCGTTCCTCTTCCTAGCTGCAGCCGAGCTAGGCCAGCGAAACCCCGAGGCATGTGTCGGCCAAATACCCCCGGGTTTCTAGTCCTCCGTGTCTGAACTCCCGGGAACTAGCCCTGAGTTCGCGTTGTTCGCAAACTCCGCACCTCCCGATACTCCGTGTAAACAGTAGGCTCATCCGGTTCTGCCGACATTGCCGAATTTGCCAATTGCGAGCATTATAACTACCTTTTAGGCCATGTCAATACAGGTCTTTATTTTTCAACGTGTTATCGGCCAACAACTTACGCGTACTCGTCGCGGCCGAAAAACGTCAATCCCCAGAAATCAGGGGACGGCCTAGCCAGACCGGCCATTTCGACGCCGCGTCCCCGACAACATGACTTCTTCCGCGTGTAGCTCCTACATCTTCTCGCCGGCTAACAGTCTACGCAGCCAGCCACAGGCGACGAAACTAGCCCAGTCCCCCGCTTCTTTCGCCGTGTTGGCCGCTGCAGGCCCCGCATGATCCATGCTCTGCCCGACTCCTGCGACGGCCCTCGAGGTGGAGCACCAGCACAGCCAGATCCGCCGGCGTGATTCCGCGAATCCGGCCGGCCTGAGCCAGATTCGTCGGACGAACGTGCTCGAATTGCTCGCGGGCCTCCGCCCGCAAGTGCAGGACGTCAGCAAAGTCGAGATCGGATGGGATGCGGCGATCCGAGAGCCGCTGCTGTCTTGCGATCTCGGTCTCCTGCCTCGCGATATATCCGGCGTACTTCACGTTGCAGGCGACCTGTTCCGCGACGTCGCGCGGCACCTCCGCAAGCTCCGGAAGATGCCGCGTGAGATCGGCCCATGTCGTCTCGGGCCGCCGCAGAAGTCGATCCAGCGAGATCTCGCCGGCCCGCGAAGCCTGGATCCGTCGCGTTACCTCGGCGATTTGAGCCTCTTTGGTCTCCAGCCTTACCCAACGGTTCTCATTCACCAGCCCAAGTTGCCGCCCCAGCGGCGTCAGCCGGCGGTCGGCGTTGTCCTGTCTCAAAAGCAGGCGATACTCCGCGCGGCTGGTAAACATCCGGTAGGGCTCGTCCACGCCACGCGTGACCAGGTCGTCGATCATCACTCCGATATAGGCCTGATCCCGCCGGAGCACGAGCGGCTCTTTGCCCTCGAGTGACAGCACGGCATTCGCCCCGGCGATCAGCCCCTGGGCTCCTGCCTCTTCATAACCCGTCGTGCCATTTACTTGGCCTGCCAGATAGAGCCCCGCGATTCGCTTCGTTTCCAGCGACGGCTTGAGTTGCTCGGGCGGAACGTAGTCGTATTCCACGGCGTAGCCGTACCGCATGACTTGCGCGTGCTCGAGCCCGGGAATCAACCGCAGGATCGCGTCCTGAACATCCCGCGGCAGGCTCGTCGCCAGCCCGTTGACGTACACTTCCGATGTCCGCCGCCCTTCGGGCTCGAGAAACAACTGGTGCCGCTCCTTTTCCGCGAACCGGACCACCTTCGTCTCGAACGACGGACAGTACCGCGGCCCGACCGATTCGATCTGGCCGGTGTACATCGGCGCTCGGTGCAGGTTCGCGCGGACCACCTCGTGCACCGCCGTGTTCGTATACGTGATCCAGCAGGGGATCTGCTCCTGCTCGATCCGATCCGTCAGGAACGAAAACGGTTGCGGGTCGCTGTCGCCGGGCTGGCGTTCCAGCCGGCGGTAGTCCAGCGTCCGGCCGTTGAGCCGCGGCGGCGTACCCGTCTTGAACCGCGAGAGTTGAAACCCCAGTCGCCTGAGCGACTCTCCCACCGAGGTCGCCCCTTCGCCCGCGCGGCCGCCTTCGACCCGTTCCTCCCCGTAGTGCAGCACCCCTTGCATGAACGTTCCGGCGCAAAGCACCACCGCTCGCGCTCGATACTCCACGTCCCCGCGGACCCGCACACCGGCGACCCGCGGCGAGTCCGCCGGGCCATCGACGAGCAGTTCTTCGGCCAGTTCCTGTCGAAGGTCGAGCCCCGGCTGCTGCTCGACGATCCATTTCACCTCGTGCTGGTAGAGCCGCTTGTCGGCCTGTGCTCGCGGCCCGTGCATCGCGGGGCCCTTACGTTGGTTGAGCATGCGAAACTGGATCCCCGTCCGATCGATGGCCAGCCCCATCGCGCCTCCCAACGCGTCGATCTCGCGGACGATTTGCCCTTTCGCCACTCCGCCAATCGCCGGGTTGCAGCTCATCTGCGCCAACGTGTCCAAATTGCCCGTCAACAGGGCTGTCTTGGCTCCCATGCGGGCAGCCGCCAGCGCGGCCTCGGTGCCGGCATGTCCGGCGCCGATCACGACGACGTCGTAGTCGTAACGCAACAGACTCATGCTCAAACGCGGTACCCCATGCGGATCAAAACACCGCCGCGAAATAGATCGCCAACGCCAGCAAGACAACGCCCAGCCCGAGCATGGCCCCGATCACGCGGCCGTTGAACTGCTCCGGCTCGGTCGTGTCGACGTCGACATGATAACCATCGGGAAAACGATGGCCGCACCATTCGCAGCGGTTGGCATGCCCGGGCACGAACGGCTCATCACACGTGGGGCAAATCACCATGACGCCGGTGGCCGCCTCGCCCGGCTCGACGGAGGACGACCCTTCCTCGTACTCGGTTCCGCACACCTCGGACGAACATCCGCCCGAGTCGCACCCACACGAATGCGCCGTGGCAGGGGCGTCATCCTCGAGTATCGCTGCGTATTCGGGATCGACCTGGTGGAAATCGACGCCCGATGTCTCGCAAATCGGGCACTGGGTCGTCCGCGGTGCGCCGCACTGAGGACACCGCGGCCACTCGGCGATATCGGGAATCCGTGGTTGTCGGGGCATGGCAAAACCTTCAAACCATAATTGCGGCAGCCCGGCAAAGGGGACTGGCTCCGTGGCGCATGAGCGTTTTGCGCTGTTACAAACCACTGCGGCGACGGTGCCTGCCCCCTTTCCTGGGCGGGCCAACTCGATGGCTGGTCGATTGGTTCAAGGGCAGTAAAAAGATAAACTGCGCACTTCGTTGTAGCGTGGATTTCAATCCGCCCCACGAATAAGGGGTGGACTGAAATCCGCCCTACAATGTCTGGCCAACTTATCCCTTTACGGCGTTTAGGCTCCTTGAACCAACTCGCCTTTCATCATACCGGCCCGAATGCGGCAGGAACAAGGCAGCCTGCAACGGGTCCATTCCCAAGCTTGGCCTGAAAAACGCCTCTTGCCCACCGGCGCCGCATGGACCGTTATCGACACAAGTCGTTCGGCAGCAACCGGATCAGCCTAATCCTGGTGTCGCGTCTGACGCTGAACCCCCAACCAACCCCTCTTGTAAGAGGTATTGTGGCGTCCGCAGGCAATCCATCTCGCCGGATTTCTGTGGGGGGCGTCCCTGGGGCGCCGCTGCGTTTCCGGATAGAATTAGGTATCTTATCCCGATGGCACCGGTCTTCCGATCGGTCCAAAATCCCGCTTCTCAAAAGGGTCCGCTGATGCCGTGGTTCCAAGACAGTTGTTTCGACGACGGCCCCTTCGATCCCCTGCAAGTCGAGCGGAGTCGACCCGTCGAGGACGAGGAGGCAAATCAGTGGGAAACGGTATGCCAGGCAGCCAGCCCGGGGCCGTTGGTGATCGATGACCAGGCCAACGGCAGCGGCACCGTCGTGACCACCCTGCCCGACGGCCGGCAGTTGATCAGCCTTGCTCCGGTCGGTTCCCCGCTCGACGCCATGTGCGTGATGGAGGCCAACACCGAGTTGATTTGCCATGCCCGCTTCTGGCTCCTGCGATTGCTGCGGGACCGCGAGCACGCACGCCGGCGCGAGGACAGCCTCCTGCGACGGATCGAGGATCTCGAGATGCAGCTCCGCCTCCGGGGCGGCTTGCTCGACGAGCCGGATCTGGCACTCACGGCAGACTCCCTCCGACATCCGCGATAACCGCCGATGCCTGGGCCGAACCGATTCCGCGACGCGCTGGTCTATGCCGCCACGCTTCACGCCGGCCAACGCCGCAAGGTGTCGGGGGCACCTTACATTTCGCACCTGCTCCGTGTGGCAGGCATCGTGCTCGAGTACGGGGCGGATGAAGACGAAGCGATCGCCGCGCTGCTGCACGATGCGATCGAAGACCAGGGCGGCGCGACCACGCGAGAGGAGATCCGCAGGAAGTTCGGCGATCGTGTCGTGGAGATCGTCGACGGCTGCAGCGACACCGACCAGCAGCCCAAGCCGCCATGGCAAGCCCGCAAAGAAGCTTTCCTCGATCGCCTCCGCCACTCCGGCCCGTCGGTCCGCCTGGTGGTCGCGGCTGATAAACTCGACAACATGCGTTCCCTTGCCGCCGGTCTTCGACGGCAAGGAAATGAAGTCTGGAGCGGATTTCGCGGCGGTCGCAGCGGCACCCTCTGGTATCACCGCGCCGTCGTGGAACTCCTCGCCCAGGACGGACCGCATCCGCTCGTCGACGAACTGAGCCGCGCGGTCGATGAAATCGAACGGCTCGCCTAATGGCTGGCTCTCAGGAATGAGAGAAGGGCCGGCCAAACCTGAGCCTGCCCCTTCCGGAGTCGAGAGATCGACCAAAAGCGTCGTCGGCTGACCAGCATCGTCCGTATTGCCCGTGATCATCGCCAAGATGGTGTTGATCAGACGCATCGTTTCGGCGTCCGATTGCACCACGACCGCAGGCCGGATCTTCTTCCCCGGTTCGTCCTGGAAAGGCAAAGGCAGGAGGACGACGTCACCCCGCTTCATACGTTCTTCCCATAATGTTGGTAACTTTCCAAATAGGGATCTTTGGCGTTGTCCTCGGCCATAATCTCATTAACCCGAATTATTCACGTCCCCCGACGAGACTAGCCTGCAGACTGCGAGATACTAACCCGAAGCCGCAAGGCGAGGGGAACTCAGCGCCGCCCTCGCTTCGCTTCGGGTTAATATGAGGACGTGAATAATCCGGGTTAATGTACGCCGCCCCTTCGTCAGGGTCGTACTTCACTCGCTCCGGTCCAAGGTTGCGTTCCATACCTTGACGCCCTGCTCGTGCGAATCGATCCCGCGGTAGAACGCCTCGAATGCGGCATCCATGTCGAAGTCGTCGCACTCGTGCCACTCGACTAGCTCGTTCGGCAGTCTACCAGGACCGTGGCCGCCTTCTTCGCGAGGCACTTCTTCGGGTGGCACTTTCTTGACAGCACATCCTTTGACGTCCTTGTAACGCAGACCACAGTAGATCGACATCCGTAACCGCTCACTCTTAAATGACCTCCCTTCCAATCCGCATTTCCGCTTCCGCGATCCAGGCCCGGAGCTTCTGATCAGAAACGTTCCGCAGCGCGGCAAGCGCGCGCAACGCCGCGTGCGCCGAGGGGCCAATCATGGACAGTGCTGCCGCCGCCACCCGCTGCACCTTCAGATCCGAATCGTTCAACGCGGTTATCAAGGCTTCCGTCGCAGGTGCGGCCTCGGCCCCGCGGATGAACAATTCGAACCCTGCGGCTTGACGGACGGTCACCACAGGGTCGCGCTCGTGGAGCTTGTCGAGAATGCAATCCTTGGTCTGAATTCGCCGCCAGATGGGCGGCTGGATGCCCTTGAGCACGATTTTGAACTGGTAGACCCGTTCGGCGGCCGGAATGTGGGCGATGCCGCCATCGGTGAACTTCTCAATGGCCTGTTCGGCGGCCGCGGCGACATGGCGAAGCGAATTCCGCTCCATGCCGGTCTCGGCCTTGCGAACAACGGCCCGACATGCCTGCGCAATTTTCTTCATTTCACTCCGGGTGAACTGAATGGTCCGCTGGTTCGTCGTGTCGCGGAGCACGCGGGGCGTCAGGTCATGGAAAAGCCCAGCAACGACTTTGCGTTGGGCTCCGGTCAGTCGGAGTGGGAAAGTCTTTTCTTCAGCCATGATCACCGTTAGGCTGCACCACGATCATTTTGATGTCTTTCGCGCGAACAAGGAACCGAGTCTTGCTCTCGTCTTCCAGTATCACCATCCCGTTTAGTTCAAATGGCAAATGGGTTTTCACTGTCTGCGAATTTGTAAAACCGATAAATCGCACACGCTCAAACGGCTTACTGCCAGCCACATGGACCGTGGCGAGCGTATTCTTCTTAAGGACTCCGCGCACGGCGATTGTATCTGGTTTTGCCCCGTCAGAAATCCAGGCAATGCCTCGGTAGAATAGGGTAAGGATCACGATCGCGCCGACGATGGCCGCGGCGACGCCACCGGCGATGCTGAGGGTTTCGAGAAACGGGTGCATTGGCGAAATCCCCTGGTGCGATGAATCCGGAACGGTTGTTGCCGCTGTTCACTCTGAGCGACGAACGACAGCGATCAGCCGACCGGGATATGCGGCGCGACTGACTTGGTTTCAGGACCGATCTCGCCGCCGCATATCCCGGTCGGCTCCATCGCCTGCTTCGGCTCGTCTCCATCCGCGATATCGTCTGCGTACTCTTGGTTGGAGACTGTCTCTGGTTGCTCGGCCGCCATGACCAGTCGCAGCACACCCATTGTAGGCTGAACTAACGCCGCTGTCACCATGGAGAAACTGATCGTCAGGTGCATCAACAGAAACACACCTTGGTAGGGCACCAGCGCAATGCCGATCTCCGGACGATTCGCTTGTAAGATCCTGACGAGGATTGCGAGACCAAGTAATAGCACGTTACTCACAATGTTGCCCAGAACGATCCACGCCCAGCGGAGGGGCCCCGAGTCCTTGCGCAGTACTGATCGGAAATAGCCAAGTTCAACGGCGATCGTGACCGTCACGGCGACCGCTGCAAGCAGTCCATCAATGCGATCTCCCCTCCTGAAACGCCGAATATCAAATCTGCGCCTCGCTGCCTCAGTCAATCGTGTTGCCAACGAAGCACCATTCAACTGGCTGGTCCTCGCCAGCATCGGCATAAAGCGGGAAGCAAATGCATTCGCCGCGTCCGAGCCATCCATTGGCGATCCCGGCGTATTTTCGAGCGTCTGCCGATACGAGCTTATCCGAGCCAAACTTGGCAACGACTTCATTCGGCAAAAGAGGTTTGGCTGCAGACCAGCCCGCCCCTTCGTCATCCGCGATCCCGTCGACGTCCAGTATGTTGCCCACGCCCTGCCCTGTGTCAGCATGCAGCCGCCGAACAAGGTCGAGACGCCCTCGAAAGTCGGTTGGGATCGCCTCGGAGGCGATAATCTTCGCGCGTGCGAGCTCCGCCTCGTAGTGTTCGTGTAAGCCGTATTCGTCGTCTTCCAGGGTGTCCTCGAAGGCTTGTTGGCTGGAAGCGAGGTGTGACGCGACCATTTCGGCAAGATCATAATTGTCGAGTGCCTTCGATTGCAGCTCCTTGAGTGCAGCGTTTGGATCGCTGGTGTAAGCGGTGGTGTGGTAGTAGAGCTGAGCACCCATCGGGCCCAGACCTCCTTCTTCGAATGCGAAACGTTTAGGTGTCTATGCTGCTCGCCCCCGCCAAAACGCGTGCCATCGGTGCACGGCTACCCGGGGGCGGGCAGCATACAAACTAGTTGAACTGATCCGCGGAGCGCGAAGCGCCTATGGGACTTCTTTTTCCAGCCTTGCTCCGCACGCCCCTATTGTAGCCGATCTTCTGCGCGGCAGGCAAACTCGCCAAAGAGGGATTCCGCCCGCGCGGTGGCGAACTGGAGGAGAGAACCTGCCGAAGACGCTGTGCCGCAACGGGACGTCTCTACGGATTAAGAGGGTGCTGCACGGCAACCACCCCCTTCGGTACGCAGCGGAAGTGGACCGACTCAGTAGCTCCGGCATAAGGAGGGCAGGCAGGATCGTTTCTTGGAGGTAGTGCATGAGCTGTCCGGCGCCTTCACCGTATAGGCGCTCTCAAGCAACTGACAGGCCGTGGGCCGCGGTGACTCGCCCCTCCAAAGTTCTGCAAGCCAACGCCTCCGGCGAGCCGCGCCCGTCATCCGACGGCCTCGCTGGTACAATGGATCCTATCGGGCGACAGCATGTGAGTACCGATCCAGTCGCGGCACAATCCGCCGCGCCGAAATACCGCCTCCTACACCGCATGAACTTCACGACGATTCTTTGCCTCTTCGTTGCCGTCTCGGCCGGTGATGCGGTCGTTCAAACGCCGGCAACGGCCGACAGCCGCCGCGCCGCGCTGGACCTCCTCCAACAAGCCGGCGCTGAGATCAGCCGCAGCGCCGCGGGGGAGATTGTGGCGATCGACTTGGAGAGACGGCCTCTGGGCGACGCCCAGGTATCCGCCGTCGCGCATTTTCCCGGCCTCAAGCGGCTCTATCTGGCCGGCACGAACGTGACCGACGCCGGCCTGAGGCACTTGGCGGGTCTTCAGCAACTCGAGCGGCTGTCGCTCTGGAACACGCGCATGACGGACGCAGGTCTGGCTGTGCTCGGCCGCCTGCGGAACCTCCGCGCGCTGGACATGCACGACAACCCGATCACCGACGCGGGACTGGTCCACTTGTCCGGGCTCCGCAATCTCGAGTCGCTGAATCTGCGGCGGACATTGGTCACCGGCTCGGGGGCAAGGCATCTCGCGCCATTGAACACGCTGCGGTACTTGGATCTCTCCCACAGTCCGCTGACCGAGCCGGGCATGCGGCAACTGGCGGCGATCGTCGGCCGCACCCGTATCGATCTCCGCGACACGCCCGTCCGGCTCGCGTGGATCCCCGACTCCTACGCGGAGAACATCGTCGGCCTGGTGCTCAACCGGCACGACACCGAGCCGCGGCATCGCAGCACCGATCAGCAGCTCGTCCTCACCGAAATCCGCCCCGAGGATTTGTCGCACCTTCCGCGATTCAACCGCGGCCGGCCTCTACGGTGGCTCGCAATCTCGGGAGGCTGGGTGACCGACCAGACGCTGCCCGACCTGAAGCAGTTTCAGGCTCTGGAGTCCGTCGATCTGCGAGGCACGCGAGTGACCGACGCCACCGCCCGGCGGCTCGCCGCCCTGCCGCGGCTGAGAAGGGTGGACCTCGGCGGAACATGGATCACCGCGGAGGCCATCGACAGCCTGGCCGATATCCCGAGGCTGGACCGGCTGGGGATCGACAACACCAAGATTGCCGGCGACCAGCTCGGCCGGCTACGCCGGCTCGCCGGTCTGAAAGGGCTCACGGTCGGCGGGCATCGGTTCGGCCGCGAGGGAATCGAGTCGCTCGCGGAGCTTGGCGGCGTGACGGGGTTGACGATCCGCGATCCGCAGTTTCCGCCTTGCGACCTCGCGCGCCTGGCGGAAATGAACGGCCTGAAACACCTCAAACTTGTCGGCCCCCGGATCGATGATCGATGGATGCCGGCGCTGGAGAAACTCACGTTTCTCTCGCAACTCGACGTCCAGGAAACGGACGTGAGCGAGCAGGCGCTCGCCCTCATCGAAAAACTTGCCGCGCTGCGGGAGCTTGCCCTGCCGGAAATGGTCGTCAGGAAACCGTCGGCAGATGGGGAAGACAAAGCGGGCGATTCCATCAGCATCCACTTCGAGAGCCCGTGGCAAGACGGCTCGGCGGAGCATCTCGCTCCCTTTCACCATTTCCGACTTCATGGCGCCGAGGATACGTCGTTGGCCGCTTTCCAGAAGCTGCCGGAGATCCGGTCGCTCTCGATCTACGGCGATGTCTCGGCCGCGGGGTTTGCCGATCTGGGCGGACTCGACCGGCTTGAGCAGCTCTACGTCCAAAGCCGTGCGCTGGACGATAACGTCGTGCCTTATCTGAAGGAGCTTTCAAACCTCCGCCACGTTTATCTGTTCGAGACGAACGTCGGCGGTGCCTCGCTGGAGCTGTTTCGGCACCTGCCGCGTTTGGTCTATCTGACCACTTCAACGTATCACGTCGAAATCGAGCCGATCGGTCAGGCAGACGCGGTCAAGGCGACTTGCGTGCTGAACGGATGCCATCAGCCGACTCGCGACGAGGTGCAGCCGATTGCCGCAATCCCCAACGTTCGGGTGCTCCATCTGCGGCAACATTGCGTCGACGCGCCCCGAGTCGATCCCTTTCTGGAGATGGCCGTCCGAATCGATGGCCTGAAACGGCTCGAACTGAGCGGCTGGGAATTAACGGAAGACGGGGCGCGGCACTTGGCCCAAATGGAGTCGCTGGAAGAGCTCTCGCTGCCGGGGACCGCGCTCGAGGGAAAGGATCTGCCACATCTGAGCAAATTACCCGTGATCCGCCGCATCGAAGCACCGGGCAGCGACCTGAGCTCCACCGGTCTGGCGCCGCTGGCCGCCGCGACAACACTGGAGGTGATCGAAGGGCCGAAGGTCGGGCCGGACGGAACCGCGGGGCTGGGGCGCCTCGAGCGGCTCCGCGTGCTGAAGTTGCCGGGAAGCGACCTGGCCGACGTGGGGCTCTCGCATCTCTCGTCCTTGCGGCAGTTGGAGGAACTCGACGTTTCAGGCAGCAAGATCACCGACGCCGGCCTGGCTCACCTGGCATCGATCCGGTCGATGCGAGCGCTTTGCCTGGCCGGGACATCGCTCGAAGGCCCGGGCCTGGCTCACATCGAGCCGTTGGAAAACCTCCGCGTGCTGGACCTTGCCGGCACGAAAGTGAGCGATCGTCATCTGGCCCGTCTTGAAAAGCTGATGAGCTTGGAAGAGTTGGTGCTCCCTGGGCAGGTCACCGGCGACGGTCTAGCCCGTCTCGTCGCGCTTCCTTTGAGGCGGCTGGAACTTGGGGGGCAGCTCAACGCGGGGGCGTTGCAACAGGTCGCCATGATCGAAAGCCTCGAAGAGTTGAATATCCGTGGCGGTGTTCCGCAGCAGGGGCTCTCCGTCCTGGCCAGACTGGCCAACCTCCGGGAACTGTCGCTGGGGGGCGATGTGTCGGACGAACAGATGCAGCAACTCGCCGAGGTCCGCTCGCTTCGCCGCCTGACTCTCGGCGGTGACGGGGAGCGAGGCGCGGGCCTCGAAGCGCTGGCGAGGCTTCCCCATCTCGAATATCTGAACCTTGGTTGGATCGTGCCCACTGCGGAAGCGTGGGAGGCTCTCCAAGGCGTGAACGTGATGACGTACGACTAACGGCTCTCCGGCCGACCCGGTCGAAGTCGGGCCGGGTGGCCCCGCGCACACTCCCTTGACCACCCAATTCTCCGGGGCTAGATTCAGCGGCTGCGGGAAATCAAATCTCATAGCAGTCACTCAGTTATCGGTCATGAGCCATCGTTCCAGGACCAGTCGCCGCGAACTGATCATCGGCGGAGTCTCCGCCCTTGTGGGGGCATCGCTGGCAACCGAGCCTGCCGCAACGGCAAACGCAGATGCGAACGCTTCCTCCTTGCCTTGGCCGCAGCGCCGCAAACGGATTGAGCAAGGCTGGCTGGAATTGTTGGGCGATTTCCCTGACGAGGTTCCAACGCTACGTCCTACGATGAGGAAAGTGACGCTGCAGCCCGGTTGCCCTTCCGAGAGATTATCCGCGCAGCAACTTGCGATTCTGCGGCAGCAGATGGCTGATGAGCATCGATTTGCTCACCGACGGCGAGCGGATCGAGCCTGGCGCCCAGGTGCTGGACTCACGGCCGTTCTACCAGCGACATCCCCAGTGGTCGATCGTGGGCAAGAACACCTGGGATATCATGCGCAGCGTCGATTTCCTGCAGACCCTGGATTTCGTGGACGCGCGGCATATTGGTTGCGTGGGTTTGTCGCTTGGCGGGCATACCTCGGTGTTTGCGGGGGCATTCGAACCGAGAATCGCTGCCACAATCAGCGTCGGTGGCGTGCTTGACTGGCACCGCCCGGGGGCGCATTGGTCACGCGACAAAGGTACCTATATCTACATCAAGAAATTCCGGCCGTATATCGACAACCCCGAACTGCCGGTCCCGGTCGATTTTGATGAATTGATGATGATGGTGGCCCCCCGCCCCATGCTGATTCTTTCCAGTGAGTGGGAATTTGATAATCGCCGTGGTTTGCTGGACAAGTGCCTGGCGGTGGCCCGAGTGTATGTTGACTGGAGCGATGCCGAGGGCTTACCGAGTGCGGTAGAGGCCCGGCAAGCGCGCCGGAGCCACGAGAAAACGCTGAGTTATTACAAAGAACGTTCAGCACGATGCGCGATCGATGCCGCTGCCCAGCTCGGACTGCTCGAAGCCAAGACTTCGTCGGTTCACCTGCGGGGGTCTTGCCCTGGCTATGGGGCTGGCGGCCAGTTGCCTTGAATCACGGGCGGAATCGAATCAGCCGTACAACGTACTGATGATCATCATCGACGACGCGGCTCCGCAGTTGCACCGTGTCGGCCATGGTGGTCCGGTCCGCACGCCGAACATCGAGCGGCTTGCATCGCGGGGCACTTGGTTCAAACAAGCCTATTGCAACGCCCCGGCGTGCAATCCGTCGCGCATGGCGATGCTCAGCGGTGTGAGAGCCTCCCGCTCCGGGGTCTATTACAACTCCCAGAAGTTTCCCAAGACCTGGATCGCCGAGGCCGAATCCCTGCCCGCTCGTTTCCGCAAGGCCGGCTATCTGACCGCGGGCTACGGCAAGATTGCCCACACCATGAAGGCAAGCATGCCGGACTACACGCCCGGCTATGCCTATCCGCACAACTCGTTGGAACACGTCACGCATCGTGACAATGACCTTCTCGAACACGTCATCCCCGGCTCGTTGCGTGACGGCGGGAGCGAGAACTTTGCCTGGGGCATCTTGCCGGACGACTGGGACCGGGACGACCCCGAGAGGTGGCAGCAGGATTCCCAGCAGGCCGATCGCGCCATCAAACTGCTTCGATCCGAACACGACCGGCCATTCTTCCTCGCCGTCGGCTTCTGGCGGCCCCACGTCCGGTTTACCGTGCCCGCGCGCTACTTCGACGTGTATCCCCGCGATGGGGTCGAAGTCCCTGCTGGGTATCATCCATTCGATCTTGAGGACCTGCCGAGTCGCGGCCGCCTGATGTCTTGCTCCCGAGAGGCAACACATGCCGAGATCGTCAAGCGGGGCATGTGGAAAGAGGCTTTGCGCGGTTACTGCAGCGGCCATGTCTTATGTCGATGAGCAGATCGGCCGCGTCCTCGATGCGCTCCAGGCCGCTGGGCACGCCAATCGTACCATCGTCGTGTTCCTCAGTGACAACGGCGTGCATCTTGGCGAGAAGAATCACTGGCTCAAGTACACGCTGTGGGAGCAGGCGACAAGGGTATTCCTATCCGTTCACGTTCCCGATTATCCGAGACAAACCATCGACTCTCCCGTCAGTCTCATCGACCTCTACCCCACGCTCGCGACACTATGCAACCTGGGTCGCCCCGAGCACGAACTCGATGGCGTTGATTTGACGAATCTTTTGGCGGGCGCAACGTCTGATCGCGGCCGTCCGGTCCTCTCAACCTGGGGTCGCGGCAACCACGCGATTCGAGACGCAAGGTATCGCTATATTCGTTACCGTAACGGAGAAGAAGAGCTTTACGATCATGTTTTGGATGAGCATGAATGGCACAACCTGGCCGACGAGCCAAGGTACGACCGCGTGAAAGCCAGGCTGGCCGCCTGTCTTCCTGAGTTCGATGCGCCCAACACGGAGAAGCTCAACCCGCCGATATCGGAATTGGAGTGGGACAATCTAACGTTTGAAAGTCAGTGAAAGCGATACCGTGCAGACCTCGTCCGCTTAAGTCCGGGCCGACCAAATGGTGCTTATTGCCTTTGCCCGGATATCCGGCAACCGCCTTGTATTTTTCGCTCCGCGGAACCCCGGGGCGGGTGTCCATGAAAGGCGAAGAATTGTGCGAGAAGGGGGCTGCATCAGCCAGCACCACGTTGCCTCTGGCCCCATCCATTCGGTCATAGGGGGTAACGTATTCATGTTGCGAGGGTCCTTTGGTTCAAGTGAACAGGCCGGTAAATGGCCCAGCGGGATGGGCGTCAGGCGTACGCGTCACCAGGCTTTGGCGATCAAGTTTTCTCGATGGACTGCTGGGGTAGTATGTGTGGTACCCTATGGCGTCCAGGCACGCGACCTGGGTAGCTGGTAGGAAGTTTAATCCCGGGGCCCGCGCGACCCAATACTGGTCAGCCGTTGAGTACGGGGGCTGCCTCCCCTCCTCGTGTCGCCGGCAGAGGAGGGTCTGTAGGAACCGCGAAGCGCTGCTCGAGTCGTCGTGCCCTTGACCAAGCGCGATCGACCCGCTCCTGCTCGCCGAGCGAGGAACACGCGCCGTCGGATTCGCATGCCCTGACACCCACGGCAGTTGGAAATGGGGCCGCAACCGGCTCTCCTTGGAGCGGGCAATCGCGGGGAGAGAGGTGGCGCTGGCCGCTTTCTCCTTGCTGCTTCCCGTTGACGACCGAGTTCTTCCGCGCTAGACTCGGCACGTGTGAGAAATCGGTTTTTCCATCACTTGCTTCTCACTTCAGGAAATCACCATGACACCCTTGTGCGCGGGAACCGAAATCGCTTTCTGGATGCTCTGGACGATCTGCGGTGCGCAACCAGCCGCACGCCTGCCGATTGCCGGCAACCAGAGAATCGACAACAACCTGAAGTGTGTCGACCTCTCCGATCTGAATGCAGACTTGCCCCTCGACGTTGCCCGTTCCATCCAAATCCTTCGACAAACCGAACCTTGGGAACGCAGCTCGTGGCGCGGCGACACGGGACGCGAGTCGGTCGGATATCCGACCATGGTGTGGAACGACCGCGGACCCAATCCCGACGGTCACTACTACCTTTACTACGCCCACCACGATCCCAACTCGGGAATCGGCTGCGCCATCGCCGAATCGATCGAAGGTCCCTACGTCAAACTTGCTCAAAAAGACCGCGCGCGCGAAGACAGCCGTGCCCTCGTCTGCCCAGGCAAACGAGGGCAACCGTTCCACTACTCCAGCCCCTGCGTAGTCTGGAACGAGGAAGAACAGCTCTGGTTCATGTACTTCCACTATTACGAGAACCAATGGGAAACAGGCGGCGGACACCAACGAACAGCCCTGGCCACCTGTCCCGACCTCGCCAAGAACAACTGGACAACCTGGGTTGACGAAAATGGGAAACTCGTACCGGTCTTCCCAGTGACGACCGAACGCTGGATGAACAGCCAATCGTCCTACCACGCGATCCAACGTCTGCCCGATGGATGCTGGTTGGGATTCCTGCGCGGCACCGGCGGCGAGTATTCGGCCGACGGCAAGTGGACCCAGGATCCATGCAAACTGGGCTTCGCCACCTCGACCGACGGCAGACACTGGGACTACTTCCCAGACAACCCGGTCATTCACCCCGACGACGGCGGCGGCGGACGCAAAGGCGTCTACCGTCCACACTTCGTCGGCTACCTCGGCGACGGAGAATATCTTGTCTGCTGGTCCGAAAGCTCCCCCTACGACGGCGGCCCCAAGGTCATCTATGGCCGCACCAAAGACTTCCGAAAAGTCGTCCGCGATCCCCGAGGATACGCAAACTGGCCCATGGCCGACGGCCTCGTCAGCCCATGGCGCCAAGGCAACCGCCTTTATCTGTTTGCCGGCAAGCACCTGCACGTAATGAACCTGCCCGTCTCCGGCAACGCGAACTCCGGACCGTAACGCCTCGCCATTCGCATCCACGCGGCCGGGCCGCCCCGGCGGTTGCCCGCCAAGGCTCCCACACCCGCCGGGTTTTGGCTGATCCGCTCCGTTGTTCGCGGCAATGGCGAGTACCTTGGGGGAGCTGCGGGGCCCCACGAACGGCGGGCGCATGTCACTCGCATGTCAGGAACATGCCCCGACAGGCCAAAATGAGGTGCCACGGGGCACGGAATTGACCGGCCAAGAAAACAAAAACCGCTTGCCACAAGTCCTTGTGCAGCAAGCAGAAACCATTGATACGCAAGCGGATGGAGAGGGATTCGAACCCCCGGGGCCCTTGCGAGCCCAGCAGTTTTCAAGACTGCCGCCTTAGTCCACTCGGCCATCCATCCAAAGACTCTTAAATCCTTACTTTTCAAGGCTTTCCATCACTCGCCCGTCGTTCGGTTTTCTGGTTGTTCTGGCTGGTTGACACCCATTTTGACACCCGGTAGACTCAACAGGCGAATGAAGACACCCGCTCGGTGGTGACGAGCGGGTGTCAGTGACACCACCAAACCCCGTTGACGCGAGAGGTGGCATCCATGCCCAAGTCTACCGCATCCGGCGGCAAGCGCAAAGCCGCCAAGCCCCCCAAAGACTTCCCGCTCTGGAAGCACCGATCCTCCGGCCGATGGTGTCGGAAGATCAAGGGCAAGTTTCACTACTTCGGCAAGATAGCCGACGACCCCAACGGCGAAGCTGCCCTCAAGAGGTGGGCGGAGGAGAAAGACGATCTGCTAGCCGGGCGGAAACCCCGGAGTCAGGACAAGGACCGGCTTACGGTCCATGCCCTCTGTAATCACTTCATGCACTTCAAGAAGCAGCTACTCGAATCCGGGGAGCTGGCCCAACGGACATGGGACCGCTACCACGGGACGTGTGAGCGGATCATGGCAGTCTTTGGACGGAACCGCACGGCCGACGATCTCCGGCCCGATGACTTCACTGCCCTCCGGGCGGAACTGGCGAAGACCTACGGCCCCGTGGCCCTGGGGAACGAGATTCAGATTGTTCGCTCTGTGTTCCGCTACGGCATGGAAGCCGAGCTGTTGGAGAAGGCCGTCCGCTTTGGACCTGGATTCAAGAAGCCTTCTGCAAAAACCCTTCGGCTGAACCGCGCGAAAGCCGGGCTGCGGATGTTCGAGCGGAAAGAACTGCTGGCCGTCCTGAAACATGCGACGGTCAACCTGAAGGCTATGGCCCTGCTGGGCATCAATGCCGGGCTGGGGAACACGGACGTTGCCCTGCTGCCGATTTCCGCCGTCAACCTGGAATCCGGTTGGCTGGACTATCCGCGGCCGAAAACGGGGATGCCCCGCCGGGTCCCACTCTGGTCGGAAACCATCAAGAGGATCCGGGCAGTCCTCGAAGTCCGAAGCCAACCCAAGAACCCGGCAGACGCTGAGCTGCTTTTCATCGGCCGGCGCGGTCAATCCTACATCGGCAATCATAAGGGCTATCGAGTGACGCAGGAAATGGACGGCGCCCTTGAGAAAGCCGGGTTAAGCCGGAAGGGGCTTTCCTTCTATGCCCTCCGGCACACCTTCCAGACCATTGCCGAAGGCTCGCGCGACCTGGCAGCCGTCCAGGCCATCATGGGCCACGCCCCAAGCAACTCGGACATGTCGGCTGTCTATCGAGAACGGGTTGACGACGAGCGACTGAAGGCCGTAACGGACCATGTTCATGCTTGGCTCTTCCCCTCGAAGAAGGCAAAATAGACGCAATGCCGGGCGAGGCGCCGCGGTTCGAAACGCGATGCCCAAGCGGCTGGGCTGTTGGCCGGATTACCTTCCTTTTCCAACCACAGCCCCGCCGGCCCGGAGAAAGGAAGGATTCTATGGGACGCAAGAAGCCCGATACCAAACATGGCGAAAGCGGCGGGCCGTACTACGTCGATGCAGCGGCCGTAGTGGGCGGAGGCGGAAAGCTCGTTGCGGCTGCCCACATCGTCGACCCGATTATCCGGTGTCTCGACGAAGCCGACAGACAAATCAGAACCGTCCTAGCTCTGGACGATGCCCCTGAAACGCAATATCGGAGTGTCGCAACGGACTACGCTATTGTCGGCTTCGGTCGCACAGCCGCGGTTGTTGAGCGGCTGTCTGGGCAAATCCAAAAGTCTTGCGGCCCAAGGAGCGGGCCCAGGGATGCAGCCGTCTGGAATTGCAGTCTGTCTGCGGAGCAAAACATCGCCGTGGGGCGAGTAAGGGAACTGAGCAATCAACTTGCGGCGTGGTTCGCACGGCAAGACTACCGCAGCGCGAAGCAACTCCCGCGGGTTCCGGCGAAATTGTTCCGCCCGTGGCAAGAGGCGGCGGCCGTCCTTCGGGCGAGCATGCAGGTTGATACGGTTACACCGGAGACACCGCCCGCCCAGACCACGCCCACCGTTTTGCGCGAAATACCGCCCGACGTTCTGAAGGAGCTGTCTCGACAGCATCAGAGCGTTGTTCGCTACTTGTGGGAGCACTCGCCTTGTCAGCAATCCGCTCTTGAGTCTGCGGTGTGGGAGAATCCGGTTCAACCCGCAACCGTTGAACAATCTCTTCGGAGACTCGAAACGGCATTCAACGGCGCCAAGCTTCGCGCGCATGGCCTACACGTGAAATGGGGCAAGGGACATGTGACTCTGATTCGTCCAGACAAGAACCTTACATAAGTCCGACAATTCTGTCAGGATTTTGTAAGACGCCCCAGATAGGATCTTGCGTGTTGAACAAACACGCGTCCTATCTGAGGGCGTTTTTTGATGACGAAGCCATCCGCCAACCTCCAGTAATACCTGGACCGGCTCCCGACTCTTGAGGAGCTGCGCCGCCGGCTATCCGCAAATCTCGAGGAGGCTAAGCTCCTACGCAAGCTTATCCGTTTGGCTGAACAGCGCGAACGCGCGGAGGAGGCGAGCCGATGAGCGCACGCCAGAAACTCACTCCCAACCAGCTCCGCAAAGCGTGGGGTGTCGCCCGGGAAACGGTTGTGCGCTGGATCCGGAGCGGTGAGCTACCGGCCATCAACGTAGCGGCCCCAGGCCGGCAGCCGCGGTACCTCATCGACGTGGAAGACATCCGCGCGTTCGAGCTGCGGCGACGGGTCGCACATGCTCCGGAGGCGACCCCGCGGAAGCCCCGGCAGACTTTGAAAATTCCCGACTACTTCTGAAACGGAAAAAAGCCCGGGGCGCGGCGACCTGCTGCACACACCCCAGGCGTCGGATAGGAGATCCTGGCTTGGAACATAGCATACCGCCCCCCTCTGTGCAAGTAGAGCGGCGCGACACCTGCCGCCGGAAAGGCAGGTGAGGCGTGGCGCGT
>JAXGMN010000042.1:0-118017 GCA_040768665.1 Thermoguttaceae bacterium | reverse complement strand
AAAAACCCTGTATCTTCGCTCCGATTTACCCGCGACTCCGTGCGGTGCCTGTCCCCTTTTTCATCAGACCAGTCTTCCGTTAAGAGGATTCGCTTTCCATGGCGAAATCAGACAGCTCAGCCGGTCGCCCCGGCACGACGGAGCATGAGACCGACACGGCGGATCCGCCTGCGCCGCTCGGCGACGCCGAGGCCCACGCCGCGCAGCCGCTCCCGGAGGATCATCACCCACACGCCGAGGCCCGCTCGCACCAGCCCTTTCTGGCCCACCACTACCAGTCGTACCAGCAGCAGTTCGCCGCCGGCAAGATGGGCATGTGGATCTTCCTTTTGACGGAGATTCTGCTCTTCGGCGGCCTGTTTTGCGCGTATGCCGTCTATCGGGCCAATCATCCCGAGATCTTCATCTACGCCCACCACTTCCTCGACAAAAACCTGGGCGCGATCAACACGGCCGTGCTCATCTTCAGCAGCTTCACCATGGCCTGGGGCGTCCGCTGCGTCCAGCTCAACCAGCGGAAGCGGCTGATGGTGATGCTCTCGCTTACGCTCCTGTGTGCGTGCGGCTTTCTGGGGATCAAGTACGTCGAGTACAAGCATAAGTGGGAAGACGGGCTGCTCTGGGCCAGCCGGTACGATCCCGTGGGGCACTCCCAACCGGCGGACCACACGATCCAGCCGTCCGGCGACCCGGAGGTTGAGCCGGCCCTCTCTCATCAGGAGGGTCCGCGCTACGCGGGGATCTTCTTCAGCATCTATTTCCTGATGACCGGGCTGCACGGGCTGCACGTGCTGGCCGGAATGGGCGCGATCACCTGGATCCTCGTCCGCGCCGCCAAGGGGCACTTCAACAGCCTCTACTACGGGCCGGTCGACTACGTCGGCCTATACTGGCACCTCGTCGATTTGATCTGGATTTACCTCTTTCCGCTCCTGTACCTGATTCATTAGAAGCCATGACCAGCCATGCGACCCACAGCGAAAGTCCCAACACGGCCCATGCGGAAGCCGAGCATGTCGGCCACGTCATGCCGCTGGGGGTCTTGGCGGCGGTCTTTCTGACGCTGCTGGTCCTGACATTTGCGACCGTCGCGGCGACCTGGGTGGACCTCGAGCCGTGGAACCTGGCGATCGCCCTGGCCATCGCCACCGTGAAGGCGGCGCTGGTGGCCCTGTACTTCATGCATCTGCGCTACGATCATCCCTTCAATGCCCTGATCTTCGTCACCGCATTGGTTTTTCTGGCGATGTTCCTGGGCGGAGCGCTGACCGATTCCCTCCAGTACCGCGACGATATCGAAAGCTATCGCCAGAGCCAGGAGCTTTGAACGCGGCTCCTTCGGCCACCCGAGGATTTCGCAGGCAAGAGGCCAAAGTCCAGAATGTAAGAACTTTGTTCTTGGTCCTTGGTCATTTTGTTTCTTGCTGGGGGCGGGTGTGGCGGCACGGCGCGGAAGGGGTACACATGTTCACTATCGCCTCTTGAAGGTAGTGGGTGCGGCGCGTTTTGACAAGAAGTTTTTTTCGGCCAAGGGGCAGTTTGGTGGAAGGCGCTTGCGGAAGAGGCTGCCCGGCAACGAGTTGCGCGGCCGAGGTGTGTGGGGAAATCTGGAAAATTCTTTCCGTGGTCCACGAGATGGATGGGATAGGCCGCGGAGCGGGAGAGGTGAAGACGTGGGCATTCGGTCGGCTTATTGGGTTTTTAGTTGGCTGGGAATGTTGAGTCGGCGGACTTCTAACTTGTAGCGGTAGAGGGCGAGGGGGGGCGGACCGAAAATGGGGATTAGCAGCACGGACGGCACATCCACGAATCCCTAATCCCGGCCTTTCCCCAGAGCTTCCTGCACGCCATCTCTTAGGCTGCACACGCGGCCAGCCAGCGCAGGCAAATGTCCTAATACTCCGGTACAAGCGATCTCAGACGCTGATCCGGTTCACGCCAGCGCCGTTGCCGAACCCGGCAGCGTCCGCCAGGGCAGGCGTCGCTCGCGCCGCGTCTCCTTCCCTTGAAAGCCACTACCAAGGCGGTCCATACTGAGCAGCGCTGCGGTGCCGATTTCTTGGAATGGCGCTTGACAACGATCTTAGAACATATACAATCAAAGATAATAATAACACCACGATCGGTCTGGCTGGCGAGCAGTACTTCAGAGGCGTATGCCAGCCTTCCTTCAGTTTTTCGGAGCAAGTGTCAATGGCAGACGAAATGCGGGATACCGAGTCGGCGCGGAACATCATCGTGCGGCTGACGCCGGAGACCCACAAGGCTTTGCGGATCAAGGTCGCTGAGGAGGATACCTCGATCCAAAAGTGGGTCGAGGCCCTCATTGAACGGGAATTGGGGGTCGGCCGGTTTGCCCGCGGTGGCAGAACGAGAAAGTAGTCATGAGTGCTGTCTCAACGACGGGGCTACCGCAGTGGCTGCTGGAAAACGAAAAGGACGGCAGCCTGCTGCTGTTGGTGCCCGGCGGGAGGTTCTTGGCGGGCAACGAGAAGTTCCCCGTCGACCTGCCGGCGTACTACCTGGCTCTGCACCCGGTGACCAATGCCCAATACGCGAGATTCCTGAGCCAGCGGCGGCCTGGCGATGCGTACATCCAGAAGTGGATCATGTTGGACAGCGGCTGTTTCGTGCGGAAAACCGGCAGCGGCTACGAGGCTTACGGCGGGAAGGACGATCATCCGGTGGTGCAAGTGAGTTGGTATGGGGCAGAAGCGTATTGCCAGTGGGCAGGGTTGCGGTTGCCGAGCGAGTTGGAATGGGAGAAGGGTGCGCGAGGGGTGGACGGCCGGGAATACCCGTGGGGGAAAGAGTGGGAGCCGAGCACATGCCGCAACGCCACGAACAAAGGCAATGAAACGACGTGCAGTGTGTGGTCGTACCCGGAGGGGTGTAGTTACTGGGGGCATTATCAGATGAGCGGGAACGTGTGGGAGTGGTGCGCGGACGTGTACGAGAGCGGAGCGTATGGGCGTTACAATCGCGGCGACCTGACCCTGCCAACGGGTGGCGCGTTTGCGTCCCGTGTGTTGCGCGGCGGGTCGTGGAGCAACGACTATCCCGACCGCTTCCGGTGTGCGTTCCGCAACGACGGCCCCCCGGACCGCCGCAACGACAACTACGGGTTCCGTGTTGCCAGGACTCTAACACCTTGAACCTTTACTCCTTTGCCCCTTACCGCGAGCGCAGCGAGCGGGCGCGCAATTTTGAATGGGTGAGTCGAAGATGACCGGCGGCAAACATGATCGACCTGCGAGTACGGAAGAATTGATCGTGATCACCAAGGCGTACGACCTGGTACGGGAAATGACGCGGCGAGTCGGGAAATTCCCTCGCGACTACAAATTTGTACTCGGTGACCGTATTCTGGCAAATGTGTACGAGTTGTTGGATCTGCTCGTCGAAGCGAAATACACGAGAAACAAGCTGGCGATCCTGGACCGTGCCAACCTTCGGCTGGAGCAGATGCGGTTCCAGGTGCGGCTGACGCACGACGAAAAACTAATGAGCACGCACCAATATGAAGTCGCAGCCAGGCTGATCGACGAAGTTGGCCGGCTGGTCGGCGGCTGGAAGCGTTCGCGGCCGTCGCCCGGTACCTCGCAGCCGGGAAATGGGTAGCCGGGGGGGAGGATCGATCATGTTGAACCGAGTCACGTATCTGCCTTGCCGCCCGACGGAAAGACGTTCTTCCGCCTGGCTTGGGGCAGCAGCATCGCTGAGAGAGCTTTCGTGGGGCCTGGTCAAACAGGCGTCCCGTGTGTTGCGCGGCGGGTCGTGGAACAACGACAATCCCGACAACTTCCGGTGTGCGTACCGCAACAACAACCACCCGGACAACCGCAACAACAACAACGGATTCCGTGTTGCCAGCACTGTCCCCTGCCGGAGTCTTGCTCTTCACGAAGGGCGAGAGTGTGCGGGGAGAGTCCAGACCAGGTCCTGGCCGCAAGGCCAAATAACGAAGCGGCGCGGGGCGGCTGGTAGCCGCGGCGAACGTCGCCCCGCGCCTTTTGAAACACAGGGTCAGTTCCGATGGAAGCCGCAGTGTGCGTGGGGGCGATAGCGGTGGAAGGCGAGGTGGCTGGGCAAGGCGCTGAACAAGGCGCGGGGATCGGGTACAGAGTACAGAGTACTGAGTACTGAGTACTGAGTACTGAGTACTGGGTACCAAGCGACGAGGGATGCTGAGAAATGGCCGGAACAAGCGTCCTGATCGAGAACGAAATCGACGGCAGCCTCTTGTTGTTGGTTCCTGGGGGAAAGTTCCTGGCGGGCAACGAGAAGTTCCCCGTCGACCTGCCGGCGTACTACCTGGCTCTGCATCCGGTGACGAACGCCCAATACGCGAGATTCCTCAGCCAGCGGCGACCGGCAGACGCGGACCTTGAGAAATGGATTCAGTTAAACAGCAACTGCTTCGTTCGCAAGGGAGGTGCCGGGTACGAGGCGTATGGCGGCAAAGATGAGCATCCGGTGGTGCAGGTGAGTTGGTATGGAGCGGAGGCGTATTGCCAGTGGGCGGGTGTGCGGTTGGCGACAGAGCTGGAGTGGGAAAAGGGTGCCCGCGGAGTCGACGGTCGGGAATACCCGTGGGGCAATCAGTGGGACGCGAGCAAATGCCGCAACGACAAGAATAAAGGCAGCGAGACGACGTGCAGCGTGTGGTCATATCCGAAAGGATGCAGTCCTTGGGGTCATTACCAGATGAGCGGGAACGTGTGGGAGTGGTCCGCGGACGCGTACGACAGCAACGCATACTCGCGCTACAAGCTGGGTGACCTTGTGCCACCATCAGGTGGTTCGTCGGCGTCCCGTGTGTTGCGCGGCGGGTCGTGGATCGACGACTATCCCGACTACTTCCGGTGTGCGTACCGCCACCACGACCGCCCGGGCAACCGCTTCAACGACAACGGCTTCCGTGTTGCCAGGACTCTAACACCTTGAACCTTTACTCCTTTACCCCTTGCCCGAGCGCAGCGAGGGCGCGCGAGATTTTTTGAAAATGGGAAACGTGATTTCAGGTTCCGAACCGTTTTGCGGTGGATAGCCATACGGGACAGTACCAATGAAGCGAGACGGGAACCTATTCGACAGGATCGCCTCGTTCGAGAACCTGCTGGCGGCGGAGAAGGCTGCGCTGCGCAGCAAACGCAGTCGTCCGGCGTCGGCGGGCTTCCATTTCGACCTGGAACCGAACGTATTCATCCTGCTCGACGAATTGCACTCGGGGAGCTACCAGCCCGGGGCGTACCGATCGTTCTGGATTCACGACCCCAAGAAGCGGCTGATTTCTGCCGCTCCGTACCGGGATCGCGTCGTGCATCATGCGATCTGCCGGGTGGTGGAGCCGCTGTTCGACCGGACATTCATCTTCGACAGCTATGCCAACCGCGTCGGGAAGGGAACGCACAAGGCGCTGGACCGGGCGACGGAGTTCTGCCGGCGCTGGCCGTATGTATTAAAGTGCGACGTCGAGAAGTTCTTCCCTTCGATCGATCACGAAATCCTCCTGAGGCTGGTTGCCCGCAAGATCAAATGCCCGCCGACGCTCGACTTGATCGACAAGATCGTCCGGGCGAGCAATCCGCAAGAGCCGGTGGTGCGATATTTCTCGGGGGACGATCTGTTCACGCCGCACCAGCGGCGGCGGGGGATTCCCATCGGCAACCTCACCAGCCAATTCCTGGCCAACGTGATGCTCGACCCGATGGACCATTACATCAAGGAAGAGCTTCGCTGGCCCGCTTACCTGCGGTTTGCCGACGACTTCCTGCTGTTCGGCGACGACAAGCGGCAACTCCACGACCTGCTTCCCGCCTTGCGGCGGTTTCTGGAACGTTACCGATTGCGTCTGCACCCGCGGAAGTGCGTCGTGCTCCCGGTGAGGCTGGGGGTGCCGTTTCTGGGCTGGCGATTGTACCCGGACCACCGCCGACTTCGACGATCGACAGGAGTGCGGTTCCAGCGGCGGCTGAAAGAGTTGCGGGAGGGGTATCGGCAGGGAGAACTGGGGCTGGCGGACATCCGGGCGTCGGTGGCGAGTTGGATCGGGCATCTCAAACATGGTAACACATGGGGGTTGCGCCGGCGGCTGCTGAGCCAGAGCAGCTTCGGGCGTGCGACGATGGAAAGGAGCAGTGTGCAATGATTCGCGAGAAACAACTACGCCAATTGCGCCAGATGTTGCAGTCGAGATTTCCCCTGCTAGGCAAGATGCGACGGCAACGCGCCGTTGAAGCATTGCAGGGGCACCGCAACGACCCCGCGGCAATAGAAGTGTTGGTTGAGGCAATGACATCTTCCGACCGTGAGGTGACGGCCGCGGCCGAAGCGGCTCTCGGGGATCTCTCTGCGCAACCGGCGATCGACGCCCTTGGGGCTCTCTGGGCCAAGGGCCGCGACACACGGCTGGGCAAGCTGATCGCGCAGCACGGATACATCGCACGGCAACCCTTGCAGGCGATGATTCTCACCTCGCTGAAGTGTGGCAGACCGGTGCGAGTGGATCGTGCCGATGTAGTTCCTTTTTTCGTAAGGTTGTTGAACGACGCGGAAGAGGAGGTTCGCACCGCTGCCATTCGTTCGCTGGAACACGTTGCGCCGGGCCCGGCTTGGGAAGCATTGTGCGACGAGGCTATGAAAAAGCCTTCCGGTAAGGCCGCGCAACTCTGCCTTCAAAACGGTATCCGGCCGCGAGATCCGGAGCGGCGATGCCTGTTCTTGTTCGTCACGCGGCAACTGGATGAATACTTCAATGAGGATTTCGAGTTCCAGCACTTGCGTCCACAATACGACCGGGCCGACGCGACGATTCAAGCTCACGTGATGGAGGTGGTTCGATCCGGCGACCGGCGGTGCCAGGGCTTCTTCGGTACGCGGGCCAAGCCATTGCCGGAGTGTACGGAACCGGAAATCAAGCTGGCACTTGAGTCGTGCCTGCGCCACCAGGACTGGGCGAGGTTGTTTCAGGCATGTCTGGAGTTGCCCTTGAAGTACGGATTCCCGGCCATCAAGGCGCTCCGAAAATCGAACTGGGAGCCTGATTCGCCGGACCTGCGAAGCGTGTACAGGCAGGTGCTGGCCGATGCCGGC
This sequence comes from Thermoguttaceae bacterium, assembly GCA_040768665.1. GTDB lineage: Bacteria > Planctomycetota > Planctomycetia > Pirellulales > Thermoguttaceae > JABWBD01. The sequence continues at coordinate 110,922 of JAXGMN010000042.1, read as the reverse complement.
GACGAGAAATTGCCCCCGCCGAAGAAGCCGAGCGCCGCCAGCCCGCTCTTCGAGCAGTGGCTGGTGCGAGGCCGCGGTGGAGAGCTGGCCAGGCTGGACGAGGCGTCGCTGCGTGAGCGACTGAAAACGGCCACGCCGCCTGACAGTGTCGCGATTGTCGGGGCGATGGCCGCCAAGGGACGGTGGGACGACGGCACCGTGCGAGCGGTCCGGGAGAGCCCGCACTGGCTGGTACGGCTGGCGGGATACGCGACGGGAATATCAGGTAGAGACCTGACACGGGACTCGGTTGGGGACACCAATTACTGGATCAACGAGTTATCCTCAGTGGCGGGCGTTCTGGAATCCTGGCCGGGCAAGGCAACGCCGGCAGACTTGGAGAGACTCTCGGCGGCTCCGGCCGAGGCGTGGACCGGGAAGCTCGGCTCGGTTCGCAAGGTGCTGAGGACGATCATGACGCATCGAATCACCACCGGCACGTTCGAGCCGATGGTCATCGAGGCAGGGGAGTTTGCGGGCGAGTTTGTGGAGGCGACGGAAGTGGAGTTCGAGACCGACTCGGGGCGTAGCCAGCAAAGGAGCACACAGGATGGCGACGAGAAGTGTTGGGTACTGGGGGCGGCTCGCGGCGGCACTGATGGGGCGCGATGCGATCGAGCCTGAGCCAGGCTCGCCGGAGGAGCAGATTGCCGAGTTGCGGGCGCAAGTCGCCTCGCTGGAAATGGACCTGGCCGAGCGGGATCGGCAGATCGTCGAGATGCGTTCGGAGTACGGCACTCTGGAAGTGGCCAAGGAACGTGTCGCCGTCGACGCGGGGCAGGAGCAACTGGAGAATCTCTTCAGGCGGCTGGCGGGAACACTAGCGAACCTGGCCGCGCTGCGAACGATGGCAGAGGGCGGGCAGGAGGTGGAGGCGGGCGACCTGTTGAGTCTGATCCGAAGCCTGGAGAAGGAGTTACACCGGGCCGGTCTCGAGCGGATTGGCGAGGTGGGTGAGCGAACGCTCTTCGACGTTGCCTGCCACCAACGGATGAGCGGCGGCGCGGTGCATGCGGGCAAGCCGGTCACTGTGGAGCTTCCGGGGTATTGCATGGGAGATCGGGTGTTGATGAAAGCGATGGTCAGCGCTGGGGAGTCGGCGGCAGGAGAGGAAACGGATCATGGCGAGAATCGCTGTTGATTTTGGCACGGGCAATACGGTGCTCGCGCGGTTCAACGAGACGCTCGGGCGGGCCGAGACGATCGAGATCCCGGGAATTGCCACGGCCTTTCGCTATCGGCTCCGCGCGGATCGGCCAGATCAGGTCGTCCATGTGGTTCCTTCGTTGATCTACTATTCGGAGAGTGAGACATTGATCGGAGACCAGGTGCTTTCGCGAGGGCTGGCAGAGCACCCGGACACGTTGCGGTGGATGAAGCGAGGGATTGCAGCGCGTGTCACGAAACGGCGAAAGACCGCACAAGGCCATAAGAGCCCCGCGCAGGCCGGCGAGGATTTTCTGAAATTGCTGTTGAACTATGTCTCCGACCAAATCTCCTTTGCCGACGACGAATTCACGTTCACGGCACCGACCGAGGCCTTTGAAGACTTCCAGGACTGGCTGCGCCGGGTGGGCGAATCGCTGGGCATCCAGCGGCTGAGGATGCTGGATGAGCCGACGGCTTGTGTGCTGGGATACCAGGGCGCCGCGCGCAAGGATGACCGCTTTCTCGTGTTCGACTTCGGTTGCGGCACGCTCGACGTTTCGGCGGTGCGGATCGACCTGGGATCGACGGAAGACAAGAAAGCGGTGCAGCTTGGGCAGGCCGGCCGGGAGGTGGGAGGATTGGACATCGACCGCTGGCTGGCGGAAGACTTCTGCCGGCGGCATGAATTGGGGGAGCACGGGCGTCGCGAGTCGGAGGCGATCATTCTGCGGCAGGCCGAGGCCGCCAAGATCGCGCTTTCCGACCCCACGCAGGACGAGGCGGAGATGCAGGTGCTGGATCGGTCGGCCGGCCGGCCGCGCCTGCTGCGAACCACGTATCGACGGTGCTGCGCAGACTGCGAGCGAGAACGTGCGGGCAAACATGAGGACCCTGGCGAGTCATGCCTGGGGTGCTTGCTTTTGGAGCACGACTTCTCGAAGCAGACTCGTGAGACACTGGACCGGGCCATCGAGAACGCGTCGGTCAAGGCGGGTTTGAGACGCGACGACTTGGCGAAGGTGCTCGTGACGGGCGGGACGAGCCTGGTGCCGTGCGTGCGAAAGTTGTTGCTCGATTGCTTCGACAGCCGGGCCGTACTCGCCAGCCCGTTCGATGCGGTGGCGCGGGGAGCGTGCGGCGGTGCTGTGGTGCCGATCCTGCAGCACGACTACGCGATCGAGAGCTACAACCGTCAGAAGCAGGAGTACGAGTTCGCGCCGCTGTTGAAAATGGGCACGGAGTATCCAACGCCGCGAGACTTCGTCAAGCTTTGGGCGCGGGGGAGCTACGAGGCAATGACGCGGATCGGGCTGAAGGTGTTCGAGGTCTCGCGGATGAAGCGGCGGAAGCTGGCGGGCTCGCTGGTCGACGCCGATGGGGTGATTCGGCAGGAAAGCCAGGTGAGCACAGAGTTTGCCCATATTTGTTTGAATCGCGAGAACCCCACATTCATCGTTGCCGACCCGCCGGTCAATCTCCAGCGGGATCAGAAGCGGTTCTTGTGTTCGTTTTGGGTCGACGGGCACCGGCGGTTGGTGGTGACGGTGTTGGATAACATGACGGGCAAGACGCTGTTGAAGGATCATCCGGTGGTGAGGTTGTAGCGGGATCGGTGGAACAGGCCAGTGGCGAAAGTTACGCCGAAGGTGTTGAACAAGACAGCCCCGGGTCGCGCAGCGCACCCTGGGGTCGGAGGTTGCGCCATCCACCAAACCCCAACGGGGTTTTACAACGGGGCTAACGGGGGTGTGGCGAAACAGAATTGACCGGGGGTTCGGGGGATTTGGCGCGGGCGTTTCTTTCGGGGGCAACGAGTGGGCGATGCGTGAATCGAGTCGAGACATTGTAGAACCCCGTCGGGGTTCGATGAAAATGGGACGACCGCGTCCCCAGGGTGCGCTGCGCGACCCCGGGCTTTGTTGGCGGACCGCTTCGCGGTGGAGAGAGCGGGGAATGAGGGTGGGTCGCAGTGCTTAGCATGAGCGGCAGCGCGTTTGCGCACGACCTGGAACGAGAGGATTCGCGACGAATGGCGGCAACGAACGTCCTGATCGAGAACGAGATTGACGCCAGCCTGCTCGTGCTGGTGCCTGGGGGAAAGTTCTTGGCAGGCGGGCCGGGAAGCGACGAGGGGGGTGCGGTGTTTCAGGTGGAGTTGGCGCCGTATTACCTTGGGATGCACGCGGTGACGAACGCACAGTACAAGCGATTCGTGGACGCGACGGGGCATCGGGCGCCGGATAAGGCGGACTATGGTGATCCGGTTTGGAAAGGCAACGGCTTCCCGGCGGATAGAGCCGATCATCCGGTGGTATGCGTAAGCTGGGACGATGCGCAGGCGTATTGCCAGTGGGCGCGAGTTCGATTGCCGACAGAATTGGAGTGGGAGAAGGGTGCACGGGGAGTGGACGGGCGAGAGTACCCGTGGGGCAATCCGTGGGACGTGAGCAAATGCCGCAACGATGAAAACAAAGGCAGCGAAGGAACGTGCAGCGTGTGGAGTTATCCGGAAGGGTGCAGCCCTTGGGGGCATTACCAAATGTCGGGGAACGTGTGGGAGTGGTGTGCGGACGCTTGGGACGATGACGCATACTCGCGCTACAAGCTGGGCAACCTTGTGCCACCATCAGGTGGTTCGCAGGCGTCCCGTGTGTTGCGCGGCGGGTCGTGGCTCTACGACTATCCCGACTACTTCCGGTGTGCGTACCGCACGCCTCGACCGCCCGGACTACCGCCGCGACCACAACGGATTCCGTGTTGCCAGGACTCTTACACCTTGAACCTTTACTCCTTTACCCCTTGCCCGAGCGCAGCGAGGGCGCGCGATATTTTTTCAACACGGCAATGATGTGATGGAATTTCGATTGCTGGAGTGTGGATCCTTTCGAGATGTCTTGCGGTCGACGCGGGAGGATGAGCTCGGTGAGCGGCGCAGCGGGTCGAGTACGGAGCAGGGAAGAGCACGGTGTGGGAACTCGAGGGTACTGAATGTGTAGTACGGGGTAACGAGTACTGAGCACTGGGTACTGAGTACTCGGTACTGATCCTGAGCGGGGAATTCATGTCATCAGACGCAACCTCACTCTGAACGCAGAGGCTGGAGATATGGCCGGTTTGCGGTCCTTCAAGGAGCTGTTGATCCGGCAACGGGCACGTGCGTGGTCGAAGGCTATCTTTGCAGCCACCCGGCGTGCGCCCTTCTCGAAGGACCAGCTATTGGCGCTGCAGATCAACAATTCCTCGGAATCGGTCATGTCGAACATCGCGGGAGAATTCGGCCGCGGTACCCAGACCGAGTACTGCGTACTGCCTACTGCATCCTCAGTAGCGGGCATCGGCGGGTTGGGGGAGGAGAGATCTCTATGGGGAGGACAATGTGATGGACTTGAAAGATGAATTGGCAGGACTGCTGCGGGCGAATGTGCCGTTGGTCAATGTGATCACCTACGAGGAAGACCGGGTGGTCCAGACGCTCGCGCAGCTCCAGAAGGAAGGCGGATTGGGCGTGGTGAGCTGGGACTTAGCCGACGGGTTTTTCGCGGTCCGCGAGGGGAAACAACCGTTTCCGCTCAAAGAGTGCACGACCGATACGCTGCTGCCCCATCTGGCCGACAAGGCGCCGCCGGGTTGTGTGATCGTGCTTAAGGACTTCCATCACTGCTGGGCACAGAAAAAGGCGTACGTGACGCGGAAACTTCGCAACATGGCAGCCAAGCTGCGGGCGCAAAGCCAGTACCTGGTCTTCATCACCCCGCAACTCGACTTGCCCATGGAACTCAAGGACGACGTGGTGGTGCTCTACATGCCGCTGCCGAACGACGGGGAGCTGGAGCGGCTGTTTGACGGGATCACCGGCAAGCTCGACCGGTCGCGACTGCCGCGGCCGGAGGTCAAACAGAAACTGGTCGCCTCGGCCAAGGGGCTGACGACGAACCAGGCGCGGCTGGCGTTCTCGCGGGTTTTTGCGCAGCACGGCTGTTTTGACGAACGGGGGATCGCCCTGGTGACCGCGGCCAAGCAGCAGGTGATTCGGGAGAGCGGAGCGCTGGAGTTTTGGGCAGCCGACCAGGGAGAGAGCGACGTCGGCGGGCTTGATATGATGAAGGCCTGGCTGAAGAAGCGCGAGGTGGGGTTCAGCGCGGAGGCCCGCGAATCGAACGTGCCCTACCCGCGGGGCGCGGCGCTGATCGGCATCCCGGGCACCGGGAAGAGCCTGTCGGCCAAGATGCTCTCGGGGCTGTGGAAGCTGCCGCTGTTGCGTCTGGACGTGGGGGCGCTGTTCGGGTCGCTGCTGGGGGAATCGGAGCAGAACATGCGGAAGGCGATGATGCTGGCCGAGACCGTCAGCCCGTGCATCTTGTGGGTCGATGAGATGGAGAAGGCATTTGCCGGCAGCGGACCGACTTCGCTCAATGCCGGGGCGGCGACGCGGGTGTTTGGCAGTTTCTTGACCTGGATGCAGGAACACACGGCGCCCGTGTTTGTGATCGCCACGGCCAACGACATCGAGGGTCTGCCGCCGGAGTTGATGGGGCGGTTCGACCGGACGTTCTTCCTGGATCTGCCGAACGATGACGAACGGCGGCAGATTTTCTTAATCCATTTGAATCGCGCTGGCGAGATCGACGCGAGACACAAATTTCAGTTGGACGAACTGGTGGAGAAGAGCCGTGGGATGGTGGGGCGGGAAATCGAACGCGCAGTGCGCGAAGCGCAGTTTACCGCCCTGGCCGACCAAAACCGGGAGATCGAGCAGGGGGATCTCTTGACGGCGCTCGCGGAAGTGGTTCCGCTGAGCAGGTCGCACGGCGAGGTGATCGAAAAAATCCGCAAATGGAAGACCGATGGTCGAGCCTTCCCCGCCTCCAGCGAGCCGCAGCAGGATGTCGGGCCGAAGAAACGCGTGCTCGAGACGATGTGAGGGCAGGCAACGCCGAAGGTGTTGAACAACAGAGCCCAGGGTCGCGCGAGCGCACCCTGGGGTACGGAGGTCGTACAATCGACGAAACCCCAACGGGGTTTTACAACGTGGGTGTGCGGAGAACGAATCGACCGGGGTCCGTGGATGCGGCGGATTGCCTTCGGCGTCCGGTGGGTGTTGGGAATTGGGGCGTGGCGGTTTCACGACCGCCGCCCCGTGTACCGGGATCGCATCCTTGTGGAACCCCGTTGGGGTTCGGGGAATTGACGAACGCGTCCCCGGGGTGCGCTGGCGCGACCCCGGGCTATGTTGTGGAACCGCTTCGCGGTGAACCGAAGTTGATGGAGTTTTGCGACGGGGAGGACCGGAATATGCCGCAATCGTTGGTGCAGATCTACGTGCATATCGTATTCTCGACGAAGCTTCGCCGGCCCTTCTTGCGACAAAAGGACATGCGGGATCGGATGCACGCCTATCTGGCCGGCATCTGCAAGAATCTGCAATGCACGGCCTTGATCATCGGAGGCGTCGAGGATCACGCCCACCTTCTCTGCCGGTTCGGCAAGACGATCGCGCTGGCGGATGTGATCCGGGATGTGAAACGCGATTCATCCAAGTGGGTGAAGCAAGAGTGGAAGGATTTGGCGGATTTCCATTGGCAACTCGGGTACGGGGCGTTTTCCGTCAGTCCAGGACACGTGGAGGTGCTCAAGGGGTACATCGCCAATCAGGAGGAACATCACCGTGCGGAGACGTTTCAGGATGAATTTCGGCGATTGTGCAAGAAGTATGGGTTGGAGATTGATGAACGGTACGTGTGGGATTAGGGGCGTCAAAGCCCAGCGTCGCGCAGGCGTACCCTGGGCAACGGAGGTCGGAGCATCCTTGTGGAACCTCGTCGGGGTTCGGGGAATTGGCGAACGCGTCCCCGGGGTGCGCTGGCGCGACCCCGGGCTTTGTTGTGGAACCGCTTCGCGGTTAAGATCGGCAAACATAAAGGAGATCGAGACATGTCGCATTTCCAACGTATCCGCACCCAGATCCGAGAGCGGGAGCACCTGGTGCAGGCCCTGCGGGATCTGCACTGCCAGTTTCAAGAGGGCGAGAACCTGCAGGTCCGCGGCTGGTCGGGCAACCGGGAGACGGCCCAGGTGGTCGTGGATACCGGTTCGCAGTACGATGTCGGGTTCAGACGGCAAGCCCAGGAGTACGAGGTTGTAGCCGACTGGTGGGGAGTAGAAGGTAATACGCAGATCCGCCAGCAGCAGTTCATCCAGCAGGTCAACCGCCAGTACGCCTACAACCTCATCCGCGACCAGGCCCGGGAGCAAAACCTGATTGTGGAGGAGGAGCAGACGCTCGAAAACGGCGACGTGGTCATTTTGCTGTCCGAACGCGGTTGATGGAAGAAGGAGGAGCATGCGATGAAGAAGATCAAGATCACCATCCGCAAGGACGGCACGCAGAAGGTTGAAGTGCTCGGCGCCGTGGGCGAGGATTGCGTGCAGTTTACCCGGGAACTGGAGAAACGTCTGGGAACGCCGCTGGGTGAGCGCGAGTTGAAGCCGGAATACTATGAGACCGAGTCGGAAACCGAACGCCAGCACGAGGTTGACCGATGAGCCAGGCTGCCGCGGAAGACAAGCAGTCCAAGAAGCCGATGTCGCCGTTCCAGGAGCGGCTCAATACGTATCTGCGGGCCGGATACCCGATCCTTTACGTGGTCACGGCCGAAGAGGACCGGGCCGTGGAACTCCTCGGCGGATTGCTCTCCGACGGCGAGCTTTCCAAGCGGAAGCCCTATGTCTGGTCGGTTTCCCGCGGGCTTTGCACGCTCGATCTGAAGCCGGTCGATCGCAGGACGGCCGATCCCAAGCGGATCTTACCCTTTCTGTTGGAGTTTCCGGACCCGGGGGTGTTTATCCTGGAGGATTTTCACTTCTTCCTCGACGACCGCTCGCCCACCGCGGCGCTGGTGATCCGGCAGCTCCGCGACCTAGTCGGGCCGTTCAAGGCGACACGGAAGACGGTGGTCCTGCTGTCGTCGGTGCTGAAGATCCCGCCGGAATTGGAGAAGGATCTCACCGTGGTCGACCTGGAAATGCCGGGGGAGGAGGAACTTGCGGCCGTGCTGGACGACACCGTCGAACAGGTTCGCGACAACCCGCGCGTGGAGATCAACCTCGGAGAGGGCGGACGCGAGAAAATGGTCAAAGCGCTGACAGGGCTTACGCGGACCGAGGCGGAAAATGCCCTGGGAAAAGTGGTCGTGACGCGGAGCCGGCTGGACCCGGAAGACGTCGACCTGCTTTTGGCCGAGAAAGAGCAGATCATTCGCAAGTCGGGAATGCTGGAGTTCTACTCGACGCCGGAGCGGTTCGGCAGCATCGGCGGGCTGGAAAACCTCAAGGTCTGGCTGCGGCAGCGGGGGAAGGCGTTCAGTGAGAAGGCCAGGCAGTTTGGGCTGCCGAGTCCCAAGGGGCTGCTGCTGGTCGGCGTGCCCGGCTGCGGCAAGAGTCTTTCGGCAAAGGCGGTCGCTGCCGAGTGGCAGATGCCCCTGTTGAAGTTCGACCTGGGGAAGGTGTTCGGCGGGCTGGTGGGACAATCGGAAGAGAACATGCGGCGGGCGCTCAGGATGGCCGAGGCGGTGGCGCCCTGCGTATTGTGGATCGACGAGATTGAAAAGGGGCTCTCCGGCACCCGCGGCCAGACGGGCGATTCCGGCACCTCGACGCGGGTGTTCGGCACGCTCTTGACCTGGATGGAGGAGAACCAGAAGCCGGTGTTCACCATTGCCACGGCCAACGATATCGAGGGGCTGCCGCCGGAACTGTTGCGCAAGGGGCGGTTTGACGAGATCTTCTTCATCGATCTGCCCTCGGCGCAGGAGCGGGCAAACATCTTCGCAATCCACCTCACCAAGCACCATCGGGATTACCGTGATTTCGACCTGGCCGCGCACGTGCAGGCGACCGACGGGTTTTCCGGCGCGGAGATCGAGCAGGCGGTGATCTCGGCGCTGTATATGGCGTTTGCCGAGGGGGAGGAGACGAAGCTGACCGATCGGCATTTGCAGCAGGCGATCACGAGCAGTGTACCGCTGTCGCAGTCGATGGGGCAGCGGATCACGGCGCTGCGGTCCGAAGCGAAAGAGAAGTGGCGGCCGGCTTCGGGCGGCGCGGAGTCGGCGGAGCAGGTGCGGGAGGCTTCGATCGTGGAGCCGCCGCCGGCCCCAAAGAAGCCGAAACGGATTTTTGATGTGTAGGAATGTCATCGTCAGCGGAGCGAAGGCTCCGCCGCCGCTGAAAGAGACGCTAGGTGCTTTGCTGTGTTCAGCATGGTGGAGGCACGGCAGGAAGAAGGAAACCGAACGTGAACGACGCTGCTGAACCTGTCGACGAACTCCAGACGCTCACCATCGCCGAGTTCCCACTATCCGAACGGCTGGGCGGGGTCGAGCCACTTGTGGAAAACGAAGTCGATGGCAGCCCGCTGTTGCTGGTTCCGGGCGGGAAATTCCTGGCGGGCGGGAAGGGGGCCGACGAGGGCGGCGGGATGTTTGAGGTAAAATTGGCGCCGTACTACCTGGCAATGCATCCGGTGACGAACGCCCAATACGCGAGATTTTTTTACAAACTCATAAGTCATCGCCGGCAAGGGGCATATCCGGATTCCAGTTATGATCGACGCTTCGCTGGACTTGCATGACAGGTGGCATCAACAACGACGCATAGGGAACATTCGATGACCTCCCAAGGCGGCCCCTACAAAACCGGCCAGCACTTCGACCCCTATGTTCTGGAAGCCTATCTCGGCTCCGGGGCATTCAAAAGTGTTTACCGGGCACGAAATGAAGACCCGGGCGAGGTGCCGGCAATCGTAGCCCTCGGCTTCCCGCACCAACAGGACGAGGAGGGAATTGCCGAGCTGGCCAAGGAGTTCACGGTCCTCAGTCGGCTGGTGCATCCCAGCGTCTTGCGAGTCTTCGCGATCGAACAGCGGGAGGGAGTAACGTTCCTGGTGATGGAATACATCGAGGGCGAAACGTTACGGACGCGGCTGAGACAGCGCTCCTGCCTGCCGCAGGACGAGGCCCTTCGCTGTGTCGGGCTGTTGAGTGAGGCCCTGGCCTACGCCCATTCCGCCCGCGTGCTGCACCGCGACGTGAAGCCTGAGAACGTGATGCTCGCTGCGAATAGCACGCCGAAGCTGCTGGATTTTGGAGTCGCTCGATTTCTGGCCCGCACCAGCCAGAAGGCCAGCACCAACATCGGCACCGTGGAATACATGGCCCCCGAACAAATGCAGGGAGCCGCGGGCACCAACGCCGACCTGTGGGGACTGGGGGTGACCTTCTACGAACTGTTGACCGGCCAACGCCCCTTCACGGGCGAGGTGGGCGAGGTGATCCAGAAGATCATCACGGCGAAATACGACGAGAGGCCGCTGTTCGAAAAAGGTGTTGACCCACGGATCGTCCGCGTGATCCGCAAGATGCTGGCCAAGGATCCCGAGGCCCGCTATCAGACGGCCGAGGATCTGGCCGGCGACCTGGAATCGGTCGCCCGCCGGACGCGGCTGGTGGACGACGACGAGAGCCGCCTGGAAGTGCTCATTCGAGCGAGCTTCCCGTTGGTCTGCGTCCTTTCGTTCGAGGAGGAGCGGGTACTGGCATCCATCCGCGCCATCGCGCGGCGGCTGAGCGAGGAGCGTAAGAAGCCGCGGAGGTTGTATACTTGGAGCGCCTCGCGCGGGCTGCGGAATGATGAGGATCAGCTCGTCAGCCAGGAGACATTGGAGGACCCGACCGCGGCGATCGTCCACCTGATCGAGAACCCGGAGGATGCCATCTACGTGTTCTTAGACCTCCATCGGCATTATTCGCCGGTGACCACGCGGCTGATCCGCGACGCGGCCCGCGCAGTCCGCACGACGCGTAAGTCGGTGCTTTTCCTGTCGCCGTTCTACCAGGTTCCCGACGAACTGCAGAAAGAGGTTGCTCTAGCGGTCTTCCAGTTGCCCGATCGGCAGCAGTTGGAGCAGGTGCTGGCGGGGGTAATCGCCGAACTCGAGCAGGCAGGCAGCCAGGTTCGACTGACTGACGACGAGCGGGCAGCCCTGCTGCGCGCGGCCAGCGGTCTTACGGCCAACGAAGCAGACCTGGCCTTCCGCGGCGCCGCAAGTCAACTCGGGGGCCTCTCGACGGCCGCCGTCCGCAAGGTGGCCGAATCCAAGACACAAGTCATTCGCAAGAGCGGCATCCTGGAATACTACGACAAACCCGAATCGTTCGCCGACGTCGGTGGTTTGGCCAACCTGCTGGCCTGGTTTCAGTCGCGCGCCCCCGCTTTCGCCAATACGGCCCGCTATGCCGGACTGCCCATGCCTAAGGGGGTGCTGCTGGTAGGGGTGCCCGGTTGCGGCAAGAGCCTGTCCGCCCGCGCCTTGGCCGGAACCTGGGGTGTGCCGCTGGTGCGATTGGACGTGGGCCGGATTTTTGGCTCCTATGTGGGCCAGTCGGAAGCCAACCTCCGCATGGCCATCCAGACCGCCGAGGCGGTCAGCCCATGCATCCTTTGGATCGACGAGGTGGAAAAGGGCTTCTCGGGCGTGCGAGGGCAAGGAGGCGGGGGCGTGGCTGCGAGGGTGTTCGGTACCTTCTTAAACTGGCTGCAGGACAAGCGGAGCCCGGTGTTCGTGGTGGCCACGGCCAATGACCTCAGCGGCATCCCGCCGGAGTTTCTGCGGCAGGGCCGATTTGACGACATCTTCTTTGTCGACCTACCCGGCGTAGCCGAACGGCAGACCATCTTCAAGATCCATCTCATGCGTCGGCACCGCGACCCGAACGTTTTTGACCTGACGGCGCTGGCCGAGTCGACCCACGGCTACTCGGGAGCGGAGATCGAGCAGGCCGTGGTTGGCGGGCTGTTTCGCGCGTTCGAGGCCCAGCGCGAACTCGAAACCGCCGACTTGCTGGATGCCGTCAAGGAAACGTACCCACTGTCAAGATCGCGTGCCCGGGAGATCGCCCTGCTGACGGCCTGGGCCAGCCAGAACGCCAGGCAGGCCAGTTGACGGAGGCAGAGACTGTACCCGAGCAAAGTAGTCCCAGCATCGTTATCCTGAATCGCCCCGAGTATCTCCGTCCCGAGAGGCCCGAGTGGCGACTTCGAAAGGCTGATGTACGGCATACCAAGCGGATGGAAGTCCGACTTATGAGTTCTGATGTACAGAATAGGCCAATGCTGCACCTTGAACCTTTACTCCTTTACCCCTTGCCCGAGCGCAGCGAGGGCGCGCGATATTGGCACAGAAGACATATCTTGGAGAGCGGAAGACCGAGGCCTTCCGGCGGTGGTACCTGTTGTGTCTCGAAGCCCCACGCGATTGCTTGTATGAAAGTCCGTCTGCACGCCTTCGAACCCTTTAGCCGGGCAAACGGGCCCGGCTGCCGGGCCGTGGTCTGGTTCCAGGGCTGCACGCTCGACTGCCCCGGCTGCTTTAACCCCGCCACACACGATGCTCTTGGTGGTTACGACGCGGATACCCCGGCACTCGCCGCCGAGATCCTCGGCTTGGGCCAAAGGATTGAAGGGATCTCAATCTCTGGCGGCGAACCCTTCCAGCAGTCCGAAGCGCTGCTCGATCTCCTCAAGCGTGTCTCCGCCTCGCAACTCAGCCGTCTCGCCTTCACCGGCTATACGCTTGCCGAACTCAACCATCTCCCTTTCGGCACCGATGTGCTCGGATACCTCGACGTCCTGATTGCCGGCCGCTATCTGGCCGCACAGCGCGTTGATCAGGGTCTTCTGGGCTCTGCAAACCAGCAAATCCATTTCCTGACGAATCGCTACGGACTCTCACACCTCATTTCGGTCCCCCGGTGTGAGTTGATCCTTCGGCCCGACGGGACGATGACTGCAACCGGCTTTTCCGTGCTCAAGAATCTCCCACAACACTGAATCCCACATCCCCCTCTGCCTCGCCCAAGTCCACCTCCGCCACAACCGTCCGCAGTTGCTTTCGGACGGTGCGAACTTGCGAGCACGTCCTTTGCCACAAATCCAGTCTGGTCCGCTGTTTACACCCAAGACCCGCGCCCAAGCCAAATCCCAGAAAACTCGACTCGGCTAAAAACTCCCTCTCGTCCCGCCCCGATTCCGATTTCTCATCATCCCTGGCTGAAAAACTTGCTTGACACATCGCGCCGCATCGGTCATCATGATAACCGGTATATGGACAGATGCTCATATCCGTTCCCGGAGCCTTCCTGCCGACTCTGCGGCTCCTAGACAAACCACGGTCGTTGCGGTGCCCGTCCCCTTTTTCGTCAGACCGCGCCGGCCCTACCGGCCGACGATTCCCCGGACTAAACTGGATCCTCGGTTTCCGCCACCCTCTCATGAAAGGATCCCCATGCGAAGTACGATTCTCACTCGAATTGCCCCTCACGCAGCAGTCCTCGGGATTCTGGCTTCCGCAGTTTGCCTCTCCCGTTCAACAGGCGCTGCCGAGCCACAGCGGAGCTTGCGATTCGAGGCCGAAGATGTGACCGGCCCCGGCGATGCCTGGCAGCCCGATCGGTATTCGGATGCGAAGTGGAATCTCTGGTCCACCGACAAAGACGCCGAGAAGAAGTGGTCCGGCGGCGTCGTGCTGCAATCTCCGCGCGTGCTCGAGGACCGCGCCACGCCCGAAGAGGGCGCGCCGCCGCTGCACACGGTGATCAAGAAGATCCCGCCGGGCAAGTACTACGTCGAGATCGGCGGGGTGAGCCGGCCGATGGCGATTTCGCTCGACGGGAAGAACTGGAGGAAAATCGAAGGTTCGGCGCGCAACCTCGAACTGCTCGAAATCGGTAAGGACGGTTTTCAGCTTTGGGTCGACGACCGCTATGCTTCGAGCACGAATCCCGGTTCAACCTATTACGACTATATCGAGTTCACCCCGCTGCCCGACCCGAACCGCAAGCCCAAGGTGAACGGATTCGCCCAGGCCCGGATCGAAGAGCCCCTCGGGCGCGGCACCGTCGCGATGCCCGTCGACGGCGGCCGCATCTACGTCGGCTGGCGATTGCTCAAAGACGACCCACAAGACATCGCCTTTGACGTGCATCGACGCGTGGAAGGAGCGTCGCCGCAGAAGCTCAACAAGGCGCCGCTGACAGGCACGACCGATTTCATCGACGTGAGCCCCGCCGCCGGTGTACGCAATGAGTATTTTGTCGTGCCGGTCGCCGGTGGGAAGCAGGGCAAGCCGTCCGAAGCCGCCGCGGCCGTTCCCGCCCAGCAGGGACAAAGCTACCAGTCGATCAAGCTCGACGGCGACCACACGTTCCAGAAATGCGGCATCGCCGATCTCAATGGCGACGGAGTTTACGACTACGTGATCAAGCAGCCCAGCGCCAATATCGATCCCTACGAGAAATACTGGAAGCCCAGCCCGGAGACGTACAAGATCGAAGCCTACCTGTCCGACGGCACCTTCCTATGGCGCTACGACATGGGCTGGGCCATCGAGCGGGGAATCTGGTATTCGCCGGTGGTCGTGTACGATCTGGACGGCGACGGCCGGGCGGAGGTCTGTCTCAAAGCAGGCGAGGGCGATCCGCGCGACGGCGACGGGCGGGTGCAATCCGGGCCGGAGTATCTCGTGGTGCTCGACGGCATGACCGGCCGGGAAAAGGCCCGCGCCGAGTGGCCCCGGCGCGAGGACTTCCCGAGCTACAACTACGCCTCGCGAAACCAGCTTGCCGTCGCCTACCTCGATGGAAAGACTCCTTGTCTGATCGTCGAGCGCGGAACGTACAACGTGATCCAGGTGAGGGCGTACCAACTGCACGCCGGCAGTCTCCAAGAACTCTGGCGATGGAGCGACGATGAAGAGGGCGGCCGTTATCGGGGCCAGGGCGCGCACAGCATGCACGCCGCCGACGTCGACGGCGACGGCCGGGACGAGGTCTTTCTCGGCTCCGCGGTTCTGGACGACAACGGCGTCGGCCTGTGGTCCACCGGCCTGGGGCATCCCGATCACCACTACGTCGGCGACATCGATCCGGCCAGTCCGGGCCTTGAGGTCTACTACGGGATCGAGTCGCGCCGCGAGAAGGACGGCTGCTGCCTGGTCGAGGCCCGCACGGGCAAGATTCTCTGGGGGCTCGACCGGCCGACCCGCCACATCCACTCCACCGGCATGTGCGCCGATATCGACGGCAGCATCCCCGGCATCGAGAGCTATTCTTCCGACACCGATCAAGAGAAGAAGTCCAATGTCCGCTGGCTGTTCGACTGCCGCGGCAACATCCTCCGCGACGATCTCGACTGGGGCTTCGGGCCGCGAACGGTCTGGTGGGATGCGGATCTTCAGCGGGAACTCGTCCAGGGCAGGCGAATCGTCAAGTACCCGAGCGAGCAGCAGATCGGCGCCTTGGAGGGCTCCGTGGTCGGTTTTGCCGACGTGCTGGGCGACTGGCGAGAGGAGTTGATCGTGAGTCTGCCCGGCGAGCTTCGCATCTATTCCACAACCATCCCGGCCCGGGATCGCCGGGTCTGCCTGATGCAGGACCCGATCTACCGGCTCGACGTCTGCATCCAGGCCATGGGCTACACCCAGTGCCCGATGACGACCCACTGCCCGTCCGCGGAGTGATTTTGAGGAATCGTTGCGGTAAAATAGAAAGCAGCCCGGCCGCTACGGCAGCGTGGCAGCCGGTGCTGCGGAAGACCGGCGAATTGTAGTCGGCTGCAAGGAATTCGGCATCTTGGCCGATGGTCGGCTGTTTCGCATCCCCTTTGCAGAGCCCGCGAGGAATTAACTCATGGCATCAGTCGCAAGCAAGACGGGCGAACCGGGCGAGACTCGGATCGTACTGAGCCACATCAGTTGGGAAACGTACGAGGCTCTTCTGGTGGAGACGGACCGCTCTGGCACGCGTTTCACATACGATGAAGGGGTCCTGGAGATCATGTCGCCCTCGCCCGAACACAAACGGATCAAGAAACTGCTGGCGCGGATGGTCGAAACGATGACCGAGGAGTTGGAGATCCCGATCGCCAGCGCCGGCAATACGACGTGGAAGAGCCAGTTGAAGCAGAAAGGAGTCGAACCCGACGAGTGCTACTACGTGGCCAACGAGCCCCGCGTTCGCGGCCGAATGGATATCGATCTCAACGAGGATCCGCCGCCCGACCTTGCGATTGAGGTGGACATCACTGCGAGTTCGATCGATCAGTTACGAATCTACGCGAAGCTCGGCGTTCCGGAGGTGTGGATCTGCGACGGCCGCAGTATTCGGGTCTATGAATTGGAAGATGACCGTAAGTACACTCGACGAAGCGGCAGCCGAGCGTTTCCCGTCCTTCCCGTCGAACAGTTGCAGCGATTCATTGACGAGTTTGGCAACGGCGACGAAACGTCGTGGATTCGATCTTTCCGGACGTGGGTTCGGCAAGAGTTGAAGCAATCGCCGAAAACATGAGCAATCCGCCAGGATAGGAGCACACCATGACACACCGGCCTCTCTGGATTGCAGCTTTGTTGCTGGCCGTCGCCCAGGCGACGCCTTTTACATTGGCTGCCGACTACTCGGTAGCCGAAAACGACGAACAGGTCTCCATCACCACGCCGCAACTGGAGGCTGCGGTTCGCAAGAAAGGCTACGTAAGCGGTGTGGCTCGCCAGTCTTTCCTCGACAAGAAGACCGGATTTCGCGATCCGGGCTTCGGCTTGGATATCGCCGACTGGATCATGGAGCCGGGCAGCGACGAGGCCTACCGCGACCGGCTCGATCCTGAACTCCTCTACAAGTTCGGCGATCTCTACCACGGCAATCGGCCGAAGCGATCGATCGAAGGTCCCCAGATTTGCACGCGGGCCAAGGAGCTCTCGCCTGAGATCATCCGCGGCAAGGATTTCGTCGCCGTCAAACAGCAGTTTCGCTACCGCACGGCCGCTCCGGGCAGAAAGACCGGCTCGCTCTGGACGCAGATCCTGGTTTTTCCCGCCGGAAAGCGGTACTTCGTCTCGATGGACCGGATCGACGCAGTGAACTCGAGCGACGCGATGTTCCTGCGGATCGACATGCCCGGCCACGTACGGCACAACCGCGGCGACCGTTTCAGCGAAATCTACCTGAGCTACCACGGCAGGATTCCCGCTTCGGAGTTCCTGGAAGATTTTCCGCCCGATGCAAAGTTCAACTACCGACGCGACCGCGATCCGACCCCCGAGCGGTTCATTCGCGCCGTGCATCTTCGCGATCCCGAGACCGGAGACGAGGGCCCCTGGCTGGCCGGCATGACACTCGATCCCGCAGTGGTTTGGGAGGCATGGTGTCACCAGCGAGGCTATGTCTGTATGATCGAAGAGTTCGGTGGCCGGCCGGTGCAGGCCGGAGAGTCGTTCAGCGCGGCGTTCGTGGTCGGCTACTTCAACTCGATCGACGAGATGAACCAGGTCTACGATCAGTACAAGGGCCATACCGGCCTCGAGGTGAGCCCGGACGGCTGGAAGCTGATTAGGTAACGCGGAAATTGCCGCCCGGCTGCGGCCTCCCATCGCGCAATCCATGCCAAGCCTTACGCTGAGTTCCCTCACCAAGACCTACGCGGTCGGCATTCGGGCCCTCGAAAATTTCAATCTCGAAGTGGCCGATGGCGAGCTCGTTGCCGTCGTCGGCCCTTCCGGCTGCGGCAAGACGACGCTCCTGCGGCTGATTGCGGGCCTCGATTCGCCCACACGCGGCAGCATTCGTTTGGACGGCCGCTCGCTGGACGGCGTCTCGCCGCGCGAGCGAAACGTCGCCATGATGTTCCAGGGGCATGCCCTCTATCCGCATCTGACGGCCTACGGCAACATCGCCTTTCCGCTCCGGCTTCGCCGTCTCGCCCGCCCCGAAACGGATCGCCGCGTCCGCCGGGCGGCGGAACTGCTCGGCATCCAGAGGCTTCTGGATCGCAAGCCGCGGCAGCTCTCCGGAGGCGAGCGGCAGCGCGTCGCCCTGGGGCGGGCCATCGTCCGGGAGCCGGCCTGCTTCCTGCTCGACGAGCCGCTATCCGGTCTCGACGCGCGCCTCCGCGACGAGCTGCGGCAGGAACTCCGCGCCTTGCACCGCCGCCTTCAAACCACCACGCTCTATGTCACGCACGACCAGCAGGAGGCGATGACGCTCGGCCATCGAGTCGTCGTACTTCGCGGCGGCCGGATCCAACAGGTCGGTTCGTCCCGCGACGTTCACGACCACCCCGCAAACGGCTTCGTCGCCGGCTTCATCGGTTCTCCCGCGATGAATTTTCTCCGGGGAACGCTGACGGAAACCGAGCGCGGCGTGCGCTTCGAGCATGGTGCCATTCGGATCGCTGTGCCCGCCTGGGCTGAGGCCGAGTTGCGCAACCGGTGCGGGAGACCCGCAGTGCTGGGAGTTCGTCCCGACGCCTTTCTGGAGGCTCCGCTCCCGGGAAAATCGAGTTGCGAACTCCGCGCGACCCCTGAGTCCGCCGAGTTTGTCGGCGGACATACCGACGTTCATTTCGACCTTGACGGAACCCGCATAACGGCCCGACTGCCGGCGCGGTGGCGATCTTCTTCGCCGTCAGCAGTTCGAATCCACGTCGACCTCGAGCGGGTCCATTTCTTTGAAGTAGACGCGTCCTCCGGCGAGCCCGGTCGCAACCTATGCGTGTCCGCGGAGCCCGCCTGGTAGGTCCCGCTTGCCGAGCGGGACCTTGCGTCCAGTGCAGACTCGGCGAACTCGATCCGTGCGATCTCGAGGAATGACAAACGGGAACCTTGCCCCAGGTCCCGCTCGGCAAGCTCGCCAAGCGGAACCTACCGTGACAGAGAACCAGCCATCGAGCTGGCCGTTTGCGGATCATCGAATACGGTCCAGACCGGGATCTCTTCCTTCAGACGGGCGAGATACTCTTCGAGCTTGTCGCGGCGCCGCTGCTCGCGGATCTTCTCGCGAATTCCGACCTGGGCCTCCAGAAAAGGCGTTCGTCCGGCTTCTTTCCGCTCGATGACGCGAACGATGTGCAGGCCTTGCTCGTCCTCGATGATCCTGCTGAGCCGACCGACCGGCAGCCCGAAAATCGCGTCGTCGAGGACTTTGGAGACCAGACTTCCTTTGGAAGTCCAGTCTCGCTGGCCTCCCTCTTTGGCCAAAGGCCCTTCCGAGCGGGCTTTCGCCACTTCAGCCAGCGGAACACCGCGGAGCACCTGGTTGCCCATCTCGGCGATTGCCGCGTGGGCCGCTTGCTTGTCCGGATGGCTGGAAAACCGGACCATCAATTGTTCCCAGCGGGCCTGGGCGGGATATTCATAGTCCGCCAGGTGTCCGTGATAGTAGGCGAGCATTTGCTCGTGGCTGATCTCTTCGTTCGTTTTGACCTGCTCCTGCACCCACTGCTGGGCCAGCGCGCGCTCCATGAAGGCGCGTTTTTCTTGGCCGACCGAAGTGCCGAGGGCCTGCAATCGTGCTTCGAGGTCCTGCGGAGATGTTGCGCTGGCTCGCTTCATGAGCGCCGGTAGTTCCTTCTCCGCGAAGAACTCGCCCAGCTTCTCCTCGATCATCGGGTAGTTCTCTTCGGGGATGGTCCGTCGTGCATCCTGGTAGATCAGCTTGGTTTGAATCCGTTCCGTAAGCTTCTGTCGGATCAGCAGGTTCCGCTGCTCTTCCAGTTGGCCTTTGGGAATGCGATCTGCGTTCATCTTGAGGATGTCGTTGACCGATCCCAAGATTTCTCCGGCGAGTATCCAGGCGGAACCGACGGTGGCCAGCGGTTGAGCCCCCTCGCAAAGCTCCAATTCGGCGACGACCTCGGACCCGGTGTCGAACTGGGCCTCGGCAGCCGCACCCGAGTCTGCGGGCGGGTGCTGCGGTTTCGCCGGAGCCATCGAAGGACCGCGGCCCGCCGGTACGCCCGGGCGCCGCGGAACGGCTTCATAGGTGGGAGCATCGGAGGCCGACAGTGGATTGACCCAGGGCACCGCATCGGGGGCATCCTCACCGCCGCCGCCCTGCGGAACCTGAGGATACATGCCCGCAGTCGCCGCTGCCGGCATCTCAGTCCCGAAATTGCCGCCCGCAGGAGTGAAACCAGGACCGGCCGGCATACCAGGCCACGACTCGGGACGCGTGACCGCGTCCGGCGCTTGCGGAGGCGAAGGGACAGCCGGCTGTCCATACGCGGATGGATACGGAACCGCCGCAGCGGTGTCAGACTGCCAGGCCTGTCCCGCAGCGTTCTTTCCGCCGAAACCCGCGGCAATCACCACCGATACGAAGAGGAGTGGATTGGCCAGGCGCTGCACGGAGTCCGTTCCGCCGTTTGAGGTGAGAATTGGTCCTGGGGCATCGCGATCCCGATTCAACCGCCTGAAAAAGGGGACAGGCACCGCAAAGCGTTCTCACGGCCCTCAAGCCAGACCGTATCGGTTTGCGGAGCCAGTCCCCTTTTTCAGGCGGCCGGATTATAGAGAAGCCCTAGGCAGCCTGCAACAGCGATTTCACGCGGGCCAGAATGCGATCGGGCGCCGCAAGTTCTTCGCCGATCGGAAGATACGCGCTCACCTCGTCGGCCACTCGCAGTCGGCCCCGGCTTTGCTCCACCAACTCACGAATCAGCCGGCGGGAGGTGTAGCCAAAGACCGCGTAGGGCGGCTCCAGGCGGATCGAGCGGATCTGCCATCGATGGGCCAGGAACCGCAACTCGGCCAGCGAAAGAAGCCGTTCGACGGCGGGCGGCGGCGGCCCGAACCGGTCGATCAGCTCGACTCGGAAATCGTTGAGTTCCTCCGGCATGGAAATGCGGGCCATGCGTCGGTAGAGGTCGATCTTCAGCCGCATTTCGGGCACATAGTTCCGCGGCAGATACGCTTCGCCCGGCAGGTCGACGTCGACTTCGATCGACGTCCGGGGAGGAAGCTGCCGTAGCCGTCGGACCGCACGTTCCAGCAATTCGCAGTACAACTCGTACCCGACCAGAGCGATGTGCCCGCTCTGTTGGGTGCCCAGGATATTGCCCGCCCCCCGGATCTCCAGGTCCCGCATCGCGATGGCGAAACCCGCGCCGAGCTCGCTGAACTCCTCGATCGCCCGCAGCCGTTTGGCCGCATTGGGTGCGACGTGCTTGTTCGGATCGATCAGCAGGTAGCAATAGGCCCGATGCTTGTACCGGCCGACGCGGCCCCGGAGCTGGTGGAGGTCCGCCAGGCCGTAGCGATCGGCCTCGTCGATGAAAATCGTGTTGGCGTTGGGAATGTCCAACCCGCTCTCGATGATCGTCGTGGCCAGCAGGATATCGAACCGGTGATCGACGAAATCGAGCATCACCCTTTCGAGCTGATGTTCGGCCATCTGGGCATGGCCGATCTCCAGCGTCGCTTCCGGCACGATCTGGCGAAGCCGGCGGGCGAGCACCTCGATGTCGGCCACCCGATTGTGTACGAAAAAGACTTGCCCGTTGCGGTTCAACTCGCGAAGCACCGCGTTGCGGATCATCGTCGGGTCGAAGCGGGTCACGTGGGTTTCCACGGCGAGCCGCTCCTCGGGAGGCGTTTGCAGGTTCGAGATGTCGCGCAGGCCCATCAGCGACATATGAAGCGTGCGGGGGATCGGCGTGGCGGTCATCGTCAGCACGTCGACCGTCGTCCGCAGTGCCTTGAGCTGCTCCTTCACCTCGACACCGAACCGCTGCTCCTCGTCGATGATCACCAGGCCCAGGTTTTGGAATCGGACGTCCGGCTGGGCCAACCGGTGCGTGCCGATCACCACGTCAATGGAGCCGTTGGCCAGCCGCTCGATGATCTCCGACTGCCGCTTGCGGGTTGAAAAGCGGGACAGCGTGGCAATCTCGAAAGGGAACTCGGCCATGCGCCCGGAAAACGTGCGATAGTGCTGCTCGGCCAGGATCGTGGTCGGCACCAGCATGGCGACCTGGAATCCGGCATCGATCGCCTTGAAGGCCGCGCGCATCGCCAGTTCCGTCTTGCCAAACCCCACGTCGCCGCACAGGAGCCGGTCCATCGGCCGGGGCTGCGTCATGTCGCGCTTGATGGCCTCGATCGTAACCCATTGGTCGTCCGTCTCGTGGTATGGGAACGAAGCGTCAAACTCTTTCTGCCACTCCGTATCCTCGGGAAAAGTGATGCCGGGACGGGCCGACCGGGCCGCCTGCAGATCGAGCATGTCGGCAGCCATGTCGGTCACGGCTTGTTCGACCGTCTTCTTCTGCCGGGTCCAGGTTCGGCCCCCGAGCCTGGCCAGCGTCGGCCGGCTCTTCGTTCCGCCCACGTACTTCTGCACCAGACCGATCTTCGAACTGGGCACGTAGAGCTTCGTCCCCCCGTGAAACTCGATCAGCAAGTGCTCTTCAACCTGCCGGTCTTTTTCCAAGAGCGACATTCCGCGGTACCGGCCGATCCCGTGGCCCACGTGGACCACCAGGTCGCCCTCGCGCAGGTCCATGAAGCTGTCGATCGCTTTGCTGAGCCGGCGGCGGACCGGGCGACGGATGTCGGTCCGGTGGAAAAGTTCACTCGCACTGACCAGCACGACCGATTCCGGCACGAGGCGGAACCCGCTGGTGAGGTTTCCCAAGGGGAAGTGAAGCCTATCGTCGCGGGCAAGCTGTGTGGCGCCGAAAAGATCGGCCAGCCGACGGACTTCGGCTTCCGTCTGGCAGACGACGAATACCTCCTGTCCGGCGCCGGCCGTCTCGAGTTCGCCGCGGACCTTGGCGATGTCGCCGCTGAAGTGCTCGACGGATTCGATTTTGAGCCGGCAGGTGGTTTCCAGCGAGCCCGCGGCAACGGCCGAGGCGGTGACCGAGGGAAATCGAACGGCTCGGTCCAGGACCGCCTCGACCGTGTGCATCTGAGTAGCGTGTTCAAGGCGGTGAAGATAGCTGTGGCCTTCCTCGCGGAGTTCTGACGGCTCGACCAGCAAGAACCAGCTTTGCGGAGGCAAGTAGTCGGCCAGGTGGCCCTGCTCGGACAGAGAGGATCCATGGATGGTTATCTCCACCCGATCAAGGACCACCAGGCTGCGTTGGGTTGCGACATCGAATCGCCGGATCGACTCGATCTGATCGCCGAACAGTTCGACGCGGATCGGATCGTCCCAATCTACAGCGAAGATGTCCAGGATGCCGCCGCGAAGGGAGAACTCGCCGGGGAGTTCCACGGCGGGACAACGGTGGAAGCCGCCGGCGACCAGCCAGCGAGCGATCTCCTGGACGTCGACTTCGTCGCCCGTGCGGAGTGTGCGGTTGTGCCGGGCCAGGGATTGCGGCTCGGGCACGGCCTGCAACAGGCTCTGGATGCTCGTGACGAGCAGTTTCGGCCGGTCCGCATCCGCCAAAAGGAGTTTCAGCAGGCGGATTCGGTCGCCCACCGCCTCGTCCAAGAGGGCGTGATCGCCCTGGAAGATCTCGCGGGCCGGAAACCGCTCGGGCTCGACAAGGCTGAATAGCGACAGGTCGTCGATGAAGCAGTCAACGTCTTCCTGCCGCGGGCAAACGACGACGAATGTGGCGGGGGCATGCTGCAAGAGAGCCGCAGCGGCTAGCGCGCAAGACGACCCCCACACTCCGTCCAGCGTGGCCGCATGGCCCGACAAGAGGCTTGCAACCACGTCGGAGAAGCCGTCGTGCTGTTCGAGGCTCCCGGGCAGCGCGTGAAGCTGATCGGAAACTGTCAAGCGGATGTCGGCGTGAGCCATATTCCTTCAACCGCCCGCCGTCTGCTGGCCGGTAGCGGATCCGCTGGCCCCGGCTCAGCCGTTGCGGTCGCGCTGTCCGCGATTTCGGCCGCCGCGTCCGCGTCCGCCTCGGTCCGGACGTTTCGACCGCGACTCCATGTTCGCGGAAATGATCACATCAATGGCCTCTTTCCAACTGGGAATGCCTCGATGCAATCGCTTCTCGCGGCGGCGGCCTTCTCGCACCCCGACCACGTCCTCGTCGACGTCGTCTTCGATCTCGTCCGCCTCGAAGTCATCTTCCTCGGCTTCCCCGGTGACGGGCGACTCCGCGCGATCGAGGCTGTCGGTTTCGCGGGTCTCTTTCTTGCGGCTCGACCGGCGGCGACGCCGGCGTTTCGAACGTTTCTGCGCCTCCCCGGCGGTCTCTTCTTCCTCCGGCTCGACGGTCAACTCTTCAACTTCCTCTTCGATGATTTCTACGGCCTCGGCCTCGAGGAAATCCGGTCGCTCGTCATCCTCCTCCCGTTCATCGGAGACCAGCGATCTGTCGCCGGGGCGGCGAGTCTTCCGCCGGCGCTTGCGGCGACGGCGGAGTCCCCTTTCGGGCTCTTCTTCCGGCTGCTGGCGGGTATCGCCCTCTGCGTCCCATTGGTCCAGATCCTCAAGCGCCATTTCCGCTTCCGCAAGCGACTCACGAGCGTCCGAGGGGCTCGCGGCCTCGGGCGGCCAGAAGTCGATTTCCGGAGCGGCTGCCTCAGCAGGCTCATTCGGAGTCTCTGGTTTGACCGGCGCTGCAAGCAACAGTCCCTCCTCGGGCATGGCAACGCCCAGATCGGCAGCCAAGCGCAGCCAATCCTGCGGTGATTGCCGCGACTCGCGAGGAGGGGCATGGTGGCTCGACTTCGGCCGCGGTGCGGGAGCCGTTCGCTCGGGCTCAACCGCTCGGACCTGTTCTTCGACTGGCTCGGGAGAGGGGGGGGCAGCGGGAAGCTCAATTCCCAGCTCGGACAGCAGGTCGGACCAACGGTCTGGCTTTCCTTGTTCGCTCATGTTTCCTAAAGTAGTAAGACCTTCGCGGCGGATCGGAGAGCACAACGGTTGGCTCACCCCGGTGGCGCTGTTGGTTCGCACGCTCCTAACCGACGTGGCTAGCCGCCATAAAGGAATTCTTATGAGTAGTATAGCCCTTTCTACCGGCTTGGAAAGCGCAAGCTGCGGGCGCGGGGGGACCCGCCCGCGCGCCGCAACCTGCTGACAATCAGGAGTTTAGATCAGGCGGCGAAGGCTTCCAAGCTTCGCCCCCCGCCCAGCGATGTCGCCATGCTCAGGAGTACAGCCATGCGGAAACTCGAACCAATGCTCACCACCCTGCTGCTGTTCTTGCTCGGTTCTCTGGCCGGCGCTACCGAAAAAGAGCCGGCTTTGCCCGGGCCGGTCCGCCTGCTGCTGCCGCCGGTGATCCACGCCGTGCCCGGCATCGAGATGAACCTCTACTTCGACAACGTCGTGCTCGTCGTCGATCCGGACGACTATGTCTTTGATGTTACTTGTCCAAAGGGGATTCAGCAGTCGGAGCGATGGACCTACACGCCCTCGCAGGACGATGCCGGCAGCTATCCGCTGCAAGTCGAAGTGCGGGACGGCCAGAATCAGTTGCTCGCCAGAGCATCGTCGAAGCTTGAGGTGGTCCCGGCTGATGCGGGCGAGGGCCGCTCGGTCACTGCACTGTTGATCGGCGACAGCCTGACCCACGCGTCCGTGTACTCGCAGCGGTTACTGGACCTCTCAGGACAGCCCGGCAGTCCGCAAGTCAAACTGATCGGCTCGCACAATCCCGAAGGCCGGCCGCCGGAGAACCGCCACGAGGGCTACGGCGGCTGGACCGCGCTGCGATTCGCAACGCATTACACCGGCTTTGCACGCGAGGGCGACTCCAAAAAGCGAGGCAGCCCTTTTCTTTACCAGACCCCGGACGGCGGCAGGAAGCTCGATTTCGCTAAGTACCTCGAGGACATTCAGGCAGAAAAATCGCCTGATTTCGTCACGATTCTCCTGGGGCCGAACGACGTCTTCGCGGCCACCGACGACACGCTCGAAGAGACGATCGATACGATGCTGGCCAACTACGATCTGCTGCTGGCAATGGTCGGCGCCGCGTCGGCCGAGACCCGACTGGGCGTTATGCTGCCGGTTCCCCCGGCCGCCACGCAGGATGCGTTCGGCGCCAACTACAAGACCGGTCAAACGCGCTGGCAGTACAAGCGAAACCAGCATCGGCTCGTCGAGCGGATGATCGAACGTTACGGAAACCGTGAGGCGGAAAGGATTTACCTGGTTCCAACGCAGGTCAATCTCGACTGCCTGCACAATTATCCCACGGCTACCAGCCGCCGGAATGCTCATGCCGAATCCGACGCGGTTCGCTTGAACAACGGCGTCCACCCGGCCGCGTCGGGCTACCAGCAGATCGGCGATACCGTTTACGCTTGGATGAAGGCCATGCTGGTTCGCTGACAAGCAGCAAGAGCGGAAGCCCGGCAAGCCGACGGCATGCCCGTGTTTTCACCTCCCCAGCCCCGGCTCCTCGGCTTGGACGCGGTCCCTGGCCAGACTAGAATGGGACCTGCTCGTTTTGACGGCTTGAACCTTTCTCTCCACGAAAGACTCGAGGACATCCTATGGAGAGCACTCTCCACGCGGTCGACTGGATCGCAATCGGCGGATACTTTGGCGTGTTGCTGGGACTCGCCTGGTGGGTGATCCTGAAGGGCAAAGACACGACCGACGACTACTTTCTCGCCGGCCGGAACCTAGGCTGGTTCATCGTCGGCGCGTCGATCTTCTCCTCGAACATCGGTTCCGAACACCTGGTCGGTCTCGCGGGGTCGGGATGTACCGACGGGGTGGCGATGGCCCACTATGAACTCCACGCCTGGTGCGTGCTCGTATTGGGCTGGGTCATGGTCCCGTTCTACATGCGTTCGCTCGTCTTCACGATGCCCGAGTTCCTTGAAAAGCGGTTCTCGGCGTCTTCACGCTACATGCTCTCGATCATCTCGCTGGTCGCGTACGTCCTCACGAAGATTGCGGTGGGCATCTTCGCCGGCGGAATCGTGTTCGACACGCTCCTGCCCGAACTGCGACTGAGCCTCCCCGGCATCGAGTTGAACAGCTTCTGGATCGGTTCGGTTCTGGTGATCGTTCTTACCGGGCTCTACACCGTGCTCGGCGGGTTGCGGGCGGTGGCCTACACGGAAACGCTGCAGACGATCGTCCTGATCCTCGGTTCTTTGCTGGTGACCGTGTTCGGGCTCGGCGCGCTGGGCGGATGGCAGGAATTGCGGGAGATCTGTGGCTCGACCATGTTCAATCTGTGGAAGCCGCTCGTCCCCGCGGGAGTCGAGGGCACCTGGCAGCCGGTGATCGAGCGAGCCGCTGACGGCCACATCGTCCGCCAGGCGTGGTACTTCAACGGCAACTATCCCTGGCTGGGCATGCTCTTTTGCGCTCCCATCATCGGACTGTGGTACTGGTGCACCGATCAGTACATCGTGCAGCGAGCGCTGGCCGGCCGCAACGAGCAGCAAGCCCGCCGCGGCACAATCTTCGCCGGAATGCTCAAGCTGCTGCCCGTCTTCCTGTTCATCGTGCCGGGAATGATCTGTTTCGCCCTGGCCGAAAGCGGCCAGAACGAGGCGTTGCGGTCGGCCCTCTACCGCGACGGCAAGTTGGTCACCGAGAACGCCCAGGCCGCGTTCCCGCTGATGGTCCAGCGCGTTCTGCCGCCAGGGCTTCGCGGGATCGTTGTTGCCGGGTTGCTCTCGGCGCTGATGAGTTCGCTGGCCGGTGTGTTCAACGCTTCGTCGACGTTGTTCACCATGGACCTTTACCAGAAGTTCCGCCCCGGCGCAAGCCAGGACCGGCTCGTATGGATCGGGCGTGTCGCCACGGCGGTGCTGGTCGTCGTCGGGATTCTCTGGATCCCGGTGATCCAGGGATCGCGGGGGCTGTACGACTACCTACAGTCGGTCCAAGGCTATCTGGCCCCGCCGATCTTTGTCGTCTTCTTCTTCGGTGTATTCAACAAGCGGCTCAATGCGAAGGGATGTCTTGCGGCCTTGGTGGTGGGCTTCCTGCTGGGACTGTTCCGATTGGCGGTCGATACTCCTGTCGCCCTTGCGGTGGCTGGTTACGAAGGGGGGTATCCGGAGGGGTCTTTCCTGTGGATCGTCAACAACCTTTACTTCCAGTACTACAGCCTCCTGATCTTCTTTGTCAGTATCGTTGTTCTAGTGGGGGTAAGCTATGTGACATCGCCCCCACCAGTGGAAAAGCTGCAGGGGCTGACGTTCGGCACCCTCTCAGAAGAGGATCGCCGCAGAACGCGGAGCAGTTGGAACTGGATTGATGTCTTGGGCACCGCGGCGGTGCTGGCGGCGATTTTGGCGGCTTACCTGTACTTCACCGGCTGACCCGCCTTAGCAACCCTTACCCCTCTACGGATAAAAGATTTTCAGCTATTGTAAATAATACCCGTAATGGTATACTTTGCTGCTATGAAGGGTGGTGGCTAAAGATGTGAGCCCCGAAAACTCGATGGAGTTCTCCTTCTCCGTAAACTGCGTTTGCGTAGCGGCGTCCTCGCTGAAGGCACCTGTCTCCGATTGCGGTTAGCCATCTCCTTCTAAGTTTTACCGTTATTGTCGTCGCGGGAACGGGGCCGCGGTGGCAATACGCGGTGCGTTGTTTGTGTTTCTTTTTGTTGAGGAGTGGCAGATATGCCGCAGGGTACAATCAGGAAGCTGATTGCAGACAAAGGTTTTGGCTTCATCCAGGGAGACAAGGGCGACCTGTTCTTCCATCACTCGGCCGTCGAAGATGGGAAGATCGAAGATCTTCGCGTCGGCCAGACCGTCGAGTACGAGGAAGGACGCGGTCCGAAAGGTCCGCGGGCAGAGAGCGTCCGGGCAGTGTGACCCGTAAACGCATCTGAACCAGACAAGATCAGCCCCCGGATTCGAAAGGATCCGGGGGCGTTCGTTTGCGCTTGAGAGCCATGATTCCTTGCGGTGCCTGATCCCTTTTAGCGGGGCGATTCATCAGGCTTCCTATAGTTACGGGGCCCGGGCCCGCTACAGGTCGATTCCGATTCGGCGCGCTCGAAGGATTAACCCTCGTTTGAAATACTGGAACTTGTGGTCCGGCTTCTGGCGGGCCCATTGGAAGGTGCTTTCGACGAGCTTTGCCGGCAGCTTGCCCTGTTTCGTCAGCCCCACCACTCGTTCGATGAAACCGTCCTCCTCCGGGGTGGCTGTGTCAAGCCCAGCTTTGATGGTTGCAGCGTCCAGCGCGGAACTGTTGGCGCGTACCGAACCGGCGATGATGCCGAGCGCCAGGATGATCAGGGCAAGGGAGGCAAGGCGAGCGCGTGACATGACAACTCCTCGTGGTTCGGTCCAGCCGGCCGGTTCAAGCAAGGCGAGTCTTTTAGCCAAACCACCCATGGGACGCAAGAGCAGTGGACAGCGGCGGTTTGATCCGCAAAATGATTTATATTCCCCCAAAAACGCCTATCAACATGCGATCGTCTGAGTCATGATGCAATTGTCGGTGTTTGCCGTTTGGAGCCATCTGTTTGCCGTGGCCCTCGTTGCATCCAGCAATGGTCTCGCGGCGGCCCGCGAGCCTACCAGTCTGCGCCAGGAGCTTGAGCAGTTGGTTCGCGATCTGGACGCGGATCAGTTTGCCGTCCGCAAGGTGGCGGCCTTCGAACTTGAGCAGTTGGCCTCGCGTGCCGATCCGAAAGGACTGGCGGAGGAAATCCACCGAATGCTCCTCCAGCCCAAACTGTCCTTCGAAGCGCGCACGCGGCTGGAACGATTGGCCCGGTCCCTGCCCGAAGCGACACACCCGAACGGCACGGCCTCCGTGGCGCAGATCGAGGAGCTGATCGGGCAACTGCAAAGCGAGTGCTATGCCGAGCGTCTGGGAGCCTCGCGGCGGCTCGAGTGGCTGCTGAAGACCCCGGAGCTAGTCTGCCCGATCATGGTCCGACTCAAAGAACGATTGGTTCAAGGCGAACTCTCGCCTGATGCACGGCTTTGGATCGAACCTTTGGATCAATCTGCGCGGCTGGCATGGCTGACGGGCGATCCCAAGGACTGCCAGTTATCCGCGGTCTCCGATCCGCAGATCGCGGCGTGGATTGACGCGCTGGCCCGGCCGGCGTCGGAAGGCGACCAGACGCAGTGGAGCGTCCTGGGAACCGCCCGCCGTGAGCTGCTCGACGTCCTGGCACGGGATTCGTACGTGCCAAGAATCGTTCAAGCGCTCGAGACGAAGTTGGCGGAGCCGAATCTGGACCCGGCCGGCGAAAAGCGCCTGCGGGAACTGCTCGAACTGGCGCCGCCCGGCATGGTCGCCGAATTCTGGACCGACCGCCAGCACGTCGGAACCCAGTACCTGGTCGTCGGTGTTCCCAGCTTGGGGCCCGGCGCCGCGCGCCCCAGTCATTTTGACCGCATCGACGACGAGGTGGCCCACTGCGTCAGCGGCAACAGCCTCTTGCCAGGCGACTACCCGGTGGGTGTGGCAATTCCGCATCCGAAGCAGGAAAATGCGATCTTCCACCTGGTGAACCTGCCGACGCCGCGACGCCGTATGGCCTACGAGTTTCACCGGCAGACGGATGCCACCGGGCGTCTGGCGGCAATCACGCGGCGGACGGCGGAGCAACTACTCGAGCAGAAGCGGCATCTGACCGAAGCCGAGCTGGTGACGCTGCCCCAGTTGGATGTGAACCTTGCGTCGGCGTTTGCCGCAAAGATGCTAACGGCCATCGAGGACAAGCGTCTGCCCGAAGACGGTCCTCAGCGGACCGCCGGACGGCCGAGCCATCATGGAATGCTCTGCGTCTTCCTGGCCGCGGAGGGGACGAAGTCGGCCATGCCGATGCTCCTGGAGGCGATCCAGGCCAGCCGCGTTCTGCCGCCGACGGAGCCCGCTCCGTATCGCCTGGACTGGCTGGCCGCTTTGTCGATTGCGCTAGCCGACCCCTGGCTGGAGGCGGAAACGTGGCTGGCCGGTCTGATCGACCGCACCGATCGACTCATCGCGCACCGCGACGATTCGCCCGAACTGGGCGCGACCGCTGCAGCCATCCTCGTGCAAAAACACGAGCAGGCGCTGCTGGCGTTCGGCCTGGAGCCGACCCCGGACCGCACTCTGGACATCTTCGGCGTCCCGGGCTGCCGATTCACCACACCGGAAGCCCGGCAGGACGTGCACCGCTGGTGGAGCAAGCACGAAACGGCCGCGAAACTCCGCCCCGAAGCACGCCCCTGAGCGGCCGGACTAACCGTTCACGGGGCGGACGGGGACTGGTCCATTTTCGGCCAGTTCGGGCGTTTTGGCGTCAAAGACGTGGGCCGAAAACATGGACCTGTCCCCGTCTCCTCCGCCCCGTGAACGTTTACCGGCCGGACTATTCCTTGATCAATTCCCGAACGGTCATGCCGGAGGGAATCATCGGCAGCACGTGTTCCTGGTAGGGCACAGCCACGTCCAGCAGAAACGGCGAGGGCGACTCGATCATCTCCTTCAGCCCGTCGACCAGTTCCGACTTTTTCATCACATGGCGGCCTTGCCAGCCGAACCCCTTGGCAATGGTGATGAAGTCGGGATAGCGCTCCTCCGGACCGATCCCTTTGCCGCGGCCGATCGCCTCGGGATGGTCGATCGGGCCGAGATACGTGTGGGCCCGGTTCGACGCGTGGAAGCGGTCTTCCCACTGCACGACCATGCCGAGGTGTTGGTTGTTCAGCAGCAGCACCTTGACCGGCACCTTTTCACAGTAGCAGGTGGCCATTTCCTGGATGTTCATCAGAAAACTGCCGTCGCCGTCGATATCGACCACGAGTTTGTCGGGGTGGGCTACCTTGGCGCCGATGGCCGCCGGCAGGCCGAAGCCCATCGTGCCCAGACCGGCGCTCGACATCCACGTTCGCGGCCGGCGGTAGCGGTAGAACTGGGCCGCCCACATCTGATGCTGGCCCACGCCGGTGGCAATGATGGTGTCTCGATCTTTTGTAAGGTTCCACAGTTCGCGGATCGCATGCTGCGGCAGGATGCCCTGGTAGTTCTCGTCGTACTTGTACGGATCGGACTTTTTCCAACCATTCAGCCGTTTGTGCCAGTCGCTAAGATCATCCGGAACCTCGACGATCTTGTTCAACTCGGTCAGGGCATAGCGGATGTCGCTGACGACCGGGATGTTGGCCTCCTTGATTTTGTTGATTTCCGAGGGATCGATATCGACATGGACGATCGTTCCATGCTTGGCAAACTCGGAAACCTTGCCGGTCACTCGATCGTCGAATCGCACGCCGAAAGCGAGAAGCAGGTCGGCCTCGCTCACGGCCATGTTGGCATAGACGCTGCCGTGCATGCCAAGCATGTCGAGCGAGAGCGGATGATTCCCCGGGAATCCGCCCAGTCCCATGAGCGTCATCGTGACCGGGATCTGCGTTTTCTCGGCCAATGCGAACAAGTCGTCGGCCGCCTCGGAGGCAATCACCCCGCCGCCGGCATAGATCACGGGCCGCTTGGCCCGTCGAACGGCCGCCGCAATCGCCGCGATTTCCGCCGCGCTCGCCCGCGGCGGCTCGCCAGGATAGCCTGGCAGGTCCATCGGCGCGTCGTAGTCGGGCACGACCTGGGCGAGTTGGACGTTTTTCGGCAGGTCGACCAGCACCGGGCCCTGCCGGCCCGTCGTCGCCACGTGGAATGCCTCGCGGACCACGCGCGCCAGATCGTTGGGATCGGTGACCAGATAATGGTGCTTCGTGACGCTTCGGCAGACCTCGACGATCGGGGTTTCCTGGAAGGCGTCGGAGCCGATCACCGGCGTGCCCACCTGCCCGGTGATGGCCAGCATGGGGACGCTGTCGAGCTTGGCGTCCGCGATAGTGGTGACGAGATTCGTGGCTCCGGGGCCGCTGGTTGCGAAGCAAACGCCGACCTTGCCCGTAGAGCGGGCGTAGCCCTGGGCGGCAAAGCCGCCGCCCTGTTCGTGGCGCGGCAGGACGACCCGGATCTTGTCGCGGAAGCGGGTGAGCGCTTGGTGGAGCGGCATGCTGGCGCCCCCCGGATAGGCGAAGACCGTGGTCACGCCGTGATTGACCAGCGATTGAACGACCACGTCGGCCCCGCTGGTCATCTGCATGGCGGCTTGCTTGGCAAGCGGTGTTGTCTGGTTATTGGTGACCGTGGCCACGATAATCCGCTCCTGAGTGAGTGCGCAGTTTAATGCTGGCGAGGGGCAATTGCTTGCGTCCGAACATCTTAGGATACGCCCGTTTCGGGGGCAATTCAAGAGCGGAGACCTCAGGTGTTTGTCTAAGTCGATTGCCTAGGGATATAATCCGACCCACGGCACCAGTGTGGGGGCAGTCTCCAACGGCAACAGACTCTCTTCCGCCCCGTGAACGGGGTTACCATTCGCCGGCCCTGAAGGTGCGGCAAAACACGAGGGAGAAACCGCGTATGCAAACGAGCCATTTCCACCAGATCCGTACTGGGACCTGTACCAGCCGCAGAACATACCGGCCGCATTGAACCCGTTTCCGCCCCGGGACGTTCCGAAGATCGCACAGTCGAACTGGGGCGAACTGAGGGCCTATGAAGACGTTCCCAGCGTCGGTGAGCTTACCTCCGAGCAGGCCCGGACGCTCAAACACGGCTACTACGCGTGCGTAAGCTATGTGGATGCCCAGATCGGTCGTGTGCTGGATGAGTTGGACCGCCTCGAACTGCGCAACCGCACCGTGGTCGTGCTCTGGGGAGACCACGGCTGGAAGCTTGGCGAGCATGCGATGTGGTGCAAACACACGAATTTCGAAAACGACACCCGCGTTCCGCTCATTTGCAGCGCGCCGGGCCAGAAGGCGCCGGGACGACAGAGCCGCGGGCTGGTGGAGTTCGTGGACATCTATCCCACCCTGTGTGAGTTGGCGGCCTTGCCGCTCCCCGCCCACCTGGAAGGCACGAGCTTTGCAAGACTGCTCGATGCGCCCGACCGGCCTT
Organism: Thermoguttaceae bacterium; assembly: GCA_040768665.1. Classification (GTDB taxonomy): domain Bacteria; phylum Planctomycetota; class Planctomycetia; order Pirellulales; family Thermoguttaceae; genus JABWBD01. The sequence goes on along the minus strand of JAXGMN010000042.1, from coordinate 77,026 downwards.
GGAAGGAAGCTGCCTTCAGCCAGTATCCGCGCGGGAAGGTCATGGGCTACTCCATGCGGACCGCTCGCTACCGGCTGACACGCTGGCTTCAGCCGGATGGCACCGAGGTGGCGCGCGAGTTGTACGATCACGAGACGGACCCGGCGGAAAACGTAAATATCGCGGGCAGCCCTGAAGGCAAAGCGGTGGGCGAGAAGCTGAGCGAGCAGATGCGGGCCGGCTGGAAAGCCGCACAGGGCTCGGCCGGGCAAGATTCGCGATAGCGGGAAAGACACTATTGACATATCGAACCACAACGGTATTGCCGGGCATCCATCATTTCTCACCGGTCGCCGCGGCAGAGCGCAAGGTCCATTCAACATCCGCTTGTCGCGAGCCGTTGCAGCCAGTCGATCAGATCGCGCGTTACCTGCTCCTTTTCGGGTTCGTGGAACAGGTCGTGCCAGAGACCGTCGTAGATCTTGAGGGTCTTGTCGGACGATGCGGCGCGGCGGTAGAGTTGCCGGCTTCCCTCGGGATCGGTCACCTCGTCGCCGCTTCCGTGCATGGCCAGAAAGGGAAGCCGGACGGCCTCGAGGCGGCGCTGGACCCGTTTCGCCGCCCTAAGGATTTCTGCGGCCGTTCGGGTGGGCATATAGCCGTGAAAAACGAGTGGATCGCTTTCGAAGCCGGCGACGACGTCCGTGGCCCGCGAGAGCTTTGCCGAGCGGATCCTGACGACTGCCAGGCGAGGCGCCACCAGGCTGGCGATGCCGGCCATCCTGCGAAGCATCGGCGCCACGTGGTCGCTTACACGCAAGGCCGGAGCGCTGAGCACCACTCCGCAAACGTCGAGGTCCCGCTCGGCGGCGAGCAAGGCGACGATCAGCCCGCCCATACTCTGGCCGAAAAGGAAGAGCGGTGTGTTCGGATGATCACCTCGAACGAGGTGGAGGAAATCGGCAACGTCGTCCATGTGGATCGTGAAGGATCGCACAAAGGCCCGATCGCCGCCGGATAGCCCGTGACCGCGGAGATCCAACGCGCGGACCGCGCACCCCGCCTGGCTCAATCGCCGGCCAAGATCGTCGTAGCGCCCGCTATGCTCGCTGAGCCCGTGCACCAGCACGAGCACGGCCTTGGGTTCCCCGGCGGTCAGCCAGCGACGGTGATGCAGGGGCATTCCATCGTTTCTTACGAAGTAAGATCCATCCGACTTCATGGCGCGGCGAAGAATCCTCGTGTAGTGACGTGAACAATCCAGGTTAGCGGGCAAATGCACCAATGGCATCGTACACGACCCATTCACCGCCGTGCTCGAGCCGGATCGCGCAGAGCGGTTTCCGGGCCGATTCCGCCAGCGCAAGTGCCTGCTTCGCCACCTGGTCGATCCGGTCGTCCTCGACAGTAAGGTCGCAGGTTCCCTTCGCGGGCGAGACTGCCAATCTGATATTGTACCAGCGCCCTGCCTGGTAATTTGCCACCTCGGTTGGCTCGCCGCCCGGACCGGAGCAGGTGATCCGCCCCGCGTCATTGAAACCCACCGCTACGGCCGGTCGGCCCTCTTCAGTCTGCAGAGAAAAGCCGGTCCGACACATCGGCGTTCCAGGTTTCAGACGCACATCGACGACGAATTCGCCGTCCATGGCGCGGCGAAAGGGAAGAACAGCCACGGCCGGTTCGGCGGCTCCGGGGGGCACCGCCAGACGCAGGCTTTTCAGTCTCAGCGGCCGATATCGCGGCACCGTGGCCAGATCGAACGCGGTGGGGCGCATTTCGCCTTCGTAGTCGGGGTTCTCGACGATTTCGACGGTCCCACCGCCCGCGGTAACTTGCCAGCCGCCTGGGGCGCGGCCGACGGCCTCGTCGTGGAAATTTTCGTAAAGCAAAAGCTGCGGCTGAATGAAGACGATGTAGGGCAGACGTGCCGTGCGGGGCGGGTTTTCTCCCAAGGCGACTTCGCCCGCCGGAAATTCTTTGGCGAACAGTTCGAATGTGTAAGTTGTCTGGGGCGGCCGCTTGCGATAGCGGTAGGGCCAGCCCCAGTAGCCGACTTCCGTCGTCTTTGCCGTGTTGCGAAAACCGTGTTCTTCGAGCCAGGCGAGCGATTGGCCGGCGAGCTTGGCCACGTAAACCGTGGCCGGCCCCTGCAACCGGAAACGGTAGCTCAGGCCGAAGTCCGGCACCGGCTGTTCCCATTTGTGGTAGGCCGACTGGATGCCCCCGATCTGGAAAACGTCGTCCAGCGGGAGCGAAAGGATGGAGAACGGAGCACCGTTGTAGACCGAGCTGTTGAGCCGCTCGCACTGGCTGCTGTAGACGGCATCGCCGGATGCGGCCGGCTGATGCATCACCACGTTGCCCAGGTAGGGATGCCGCTGCGGTTCGATATCGGTGACAAAGCTCATCGGTTCCACCTCCAGCCGCAGGCGCGCCTTTTGGTACAGGTTGTAGGCGAGATAGAAGTCCTCATTCGTGCCGCTGCGGTACCAGTGCCGCCATCGGTCGCCTGCCATGGTGTGCTTGAATGCCGTCATCATTTCCTCAAGGAGCGGCCGGGCTTCCAACAGCGCGGCGTGGGCTGCTTTAGGGCTCCTCCTTTGAGTCGCGCGATGGCTTCATGGGTGGCGATGGTAAGCCTATAGATTCCGCGGATCAGCCGGATGGAGTCGAGGAATTCATAGTCGTAGAAGTAGCGGCGGTCTTCGGGAATCGAATCGCGAAGCGCCAGGGCGTGGTCCAGCACCTCGCCCAATTCGCGGATTCCCTTTTCGTAAATCTCCTTGTCATACTGGTAGGCGACGGCGAAGCCGTCGCGGGTGCCGGTTTCGATGTTCTGGAGATTGGCAATGGCCGTGAACAACGGCTCCATCACCTTGTAGTACGACGGGTACTTCTTGAATCCGTCGTCGACGAGCTTGTGCGGGTACGTCTCATAGTACTCGTCGTACAGTTGCGCCACTTCCGGTGCCGCTGCTTCGCCAAACTGCTCGCGGCACCAGCGGAGCAGATACTCGCGGGGCTGAAAAGCGGGGTAGTCCCAGAGCATCTCGGCAATGCCCCGGATCTCAATCTGCTGGTGGCGGAGTTCGTTCATCGCCAGAAGCATGTGCCGGGTATCTCCCCGCCGGTACATCGCGTCGATATTGACCTTGAGGTACTGCTCGATGGGCGTGCAGCGGGCGATCTGCGGTCCGCCGCCGAAGTACTGGGTATGGAAATACTGCCCGTAGTGTCGCTCGGGATCGCGGGGCTCGGTCCAGAATGTCTTGGAATAGGACATGCCGCTCATGCCGGCGTCGCAGAAGCCGGTGGTCACGCCCTCGGGGATCTTGATCCACCCCTGGTCGTAGTTGCGGCCAACTTCGCTATAGAGGCTGGTCATCATCTCGACGTCAGGATTGCGGTCGTACTGCCGTACGAGGCGGGCCTGGTCGGCAATCGCCTGGCTGATGATCTCGGACCGCTGCTGCGGGGTTCCTCCATCGGGCAGGCCGGCCTCCTTGTACTCTCCGTCGGCCCAACCGCGGAGGTTCAACTCCCAGACGACCTGAGGGGAAAACTCGGACCAGCGGCGGATATAGTACGTCCAGAATTCGCGGAAGGCTTCGGGGTGTAACTGGTAGGAGAACTCCTTGGGCTTTCCGGCCGGATTGTGGTTGCGCCAGTAATCGTCCCAGAATCCGGTATCGGCCCCGACCGACTCCATCTGGTGCTGCGTTACCAACAGGCCGCGGTCCACGGCCGCGCGGAGTCGCTCGTAATCGGGGTACCAGTCGATGTCGATGAAGTACCAGGTGAACATGTTCATCTTCAGCCGCAGGGCCGCCTCCCAGAGCTTTTCGAGGACCTCCGGATGGATAGCGAACATGTACCGGGAATAACGGGTCCGCTGGACGATTCCGCTCTGAAGCCATTCCATGAACTGCGGGTGGTCGTTGAGAGTCCATCCGCGATATTTCCAGGTAGGCTCCGGGCTGGGGCCGTAATCGATGCGGCTGTCGAAGACGAGTTCCGGTTGCGTGGCCGGTTCGTGGTCGGCCCAGAACCAGAAGGGGTCGACGCCGAGGTGCTTGTGCTCGAAGTCGTAGATGCCGAAGATCGTGCCGCGGACATTGCTGCCGGCGATAGCAAGGACTTGATCCTTGCCGCCGACGTCGTTGAGCACGCGGTACTTGAACGATTCCCAGCGGCCGGCCAGGTCGTCGGTCGCCACGCCGACCGATGCCAGCAGGGTTTTGCCTTCCAGGCAATCCGCCGTGCCGATCACGACGCACTTGCCCCAGGTGTGGTCGAGAGAGTGAACGATGTTGGGCGTGATTCCCGTGATCTTGGTGATGTCGCGCTGCAGGTCTTTGGCCGCGGCAAGCACTCCCTTGTGTTCCGTCTTGGCCAGGACGATGTAGGCGGGATCGATCCCTTTGACGAGGTCGAATTGAGGACGGTCCGCGGCTTCCGGCTGCTGGGAATCGCTGGAGAGCGCGGAGAACGGTGCGAGCAGGATCGCGAAAACGGCGCCAAGCAGAAGGTGTTTCGAGTGCATGAAAGTTTGCCTCCTGGTGCGGAAGCCGAATGTTCGGGGCGGTGTGTCGTGCCGTGCGAGAAACGGCTACGCGGATTGCCCTTTGATGATAGCGTGAAGGCGAGGGGCTCACCAGATATGCGAGGGCGGCGAGCTGATACGGCCTTCATGATTCGGGTCGGGTGGACTGTAGCGACTGTAGGTTCGCGCCGTTTTGTTTGCGGACTGGGGGGAAGTTATACTCGTAGGAATCGAGGATTGAGTGTGTCTGAAAGCCTTCTGTGCCGAGGCGAGTCCCTTGCGCGAGCTTCGATCGATCCTGCCTGGCCCCGACCGCAGAGCAATTGCCGCCATCCTGGCCGCCGGGGTGCTCGTGGCCGCGGGACTGCACCTGACCGGGCGAATGGCCTGCGAGGAGGTGTACGATACGCCCAGCTACCTCGAGTTCCCGATTCTGCCCGTCGAGGCCGGCCTGGTCAGCATTCGCACGTACGGTTACCCGCTTTTCGTGCAAGCGATTCTAAGCATGAGCGGAACGAAGGCGGCCGTGCCGTGGGCCCAGTATGTCGTCCACGTCCTGTGCGTGCTCGTGTGGTATTGGGGTTCGCGTACATGGTTTCCCAGGGCTTCCCTTGCAGCTATGGCGGCGGCGAGCCTTCTGGTCACCAACACAGTTTTGCGCAATGTCTCGATTATCTCGACCGATGCCCTCGCTTCGTCGATTGCCATCGCGGCAATGGGCGCGCTGGTGTCGGTGGTTGTCGCTCCGCGAAGCGCGGTTCGCTGGCTGCTGCTGACCGCACTGATTCTCGCGGCGTATCAGATTCGCCCCGCTTACCTGTTCCTGGTGCCGCTCTGCCCGGTGCTGGGGGTCGCTCTGATCGCGGTTTGGCAATGGGTGGAACCGGATAGCGGCCGGAGCGAACCGGTCATCGGCCGGTGGCGGATGGGCGGATGGCTCGCGTGCTGTGCCGCTGTGCCGCTGGTGGCGTTCTCGCTGCTGCGTTGGGTGACCGTCGGCGACTTTGGGCTTGTCTCGTTCAGCGGGTACAACTTTGCCGGTCTTGCGGGTGAATTCCTCGACCCGGTGACGGTTCCATGCCTGCCCGAGGAGGTGCAACCGGTCGCGCGCGAGGCACTCCGCCGCCGCGAAGCCCTGGCGGAGGAGGATCCGACGTTCGGCGACGACGTGACGACCAGCTACATCACCATCGAGAACCGGTGGGACCGCAGCACGTGGAAAGTCTTCTTTCCGGCGGCACGGACGGTCGCTGACGGAGATCCCGTGTTGACCAACCGGGTGCTGGTCCGACTGGCCACGTCGATCATCCGCTGCCGGCCGAAGTTGTATGCGATCTGGCTGGTCAAAGCATGGGCCCGCGGCGTCTACATGATCGCCTCGGAGTTGGTCATTCATCCGCTTGTGCTGTTGGGGCTGCCCGTGTTGCTGGGGCTCCATTTCGTTGCGCTCGCTCGCCGGGGAGGAGTGCCGGGCCGGAGACCTCCGGAGATGCAATTGCCCTGGAATGCCTTGCTGCTGATTGCCGCGATGTTCTCGGCGGTCAACATCGCGTTTATCATCATCTCCTCGCCGCCGCTGGGGCGCTTCATGGATGCGGCCGGGGTGTTCTGGCTTCCGTGGTTCTGCCTGGTGTTCGCAGACCGCTGGATGGCAATACGAGACGGATGATGAGGTGCAATCGCTCAAAGATTGGCGCGACGAGAAGGGGACTGGCAAACTTTGTTCCGAAGACTCCCGAGAATGAGCCAGTTCCCGGCGGCTTTGGGATACGCTCCAAACGAGCCGCGGACGCCGACCGCTGGGGCCGGCGTCCGCGGGGGTTATCGCTTCAGGCAGACGTGAGATGGACTACTGTCTGGCCATCTTCTCGATCAGATCGGCGCTGCGGCAGCTATAGCCCCACTCGTTGTCGTACCAGCTCAGGACCTTGACCATGTTGTCGCCGAGGACCTTGGTCCACGGGCCGACAAAGATCGAACTGTGATCGTCGTGGACGATATCGCTGGAGACGATCGGGTCCTCCGTGTACTTGAGGATGCCTTTCATCGGGCCTTCGGCGGCCTCCTTCATGGCGGCGTTGACCGCGTCGACCGTGACCGGTTTGGAGGTCTCGGCAGTAAGGTCCACGACGCTACCGGTCGCCGTCGGCACACGCAGGGCGATGCCCGTGAGCTTGCCCTTCAGCTCTGGGAGCACCAGGCCGACTGCCTCGGCGGCGCCGGTCGTGGTGGGAATGATATTCAGGGCGGCCGCCCGGGCACGGTAGAGATCCTTGTGCGGGAAATCGTGCACGACCTGATCGTTCGTGTAGGAGTGGACCGTGGTCATCAGGCCCTTGACGATGCCGAACTTCTCATAGAGGACTTTGGCGACCGGGGCGAGACAGTTGGTGGTGCAACTCGCGTTGGAAACGCATTGGTGCTCGCCGGTGAGCTTGCCGTCGTTGACGCCGAGCACGCAGGTGAGGTCTTCGCCCTTGGACGGGGCGCTAATCACGACCTTCTTGGCCCCGGCCTTGATGTGACTGTCGAAGCCGGCCTTCTCCGCGGTCGCGCGGGCACGGAATACGCCGGTGCTCTCCAGGATGAAATCGGCTTTCAACTCGCCCCAGGGCAACTGGGCCGGGTCCTTGATGGCGGTCGCCCGGATCTTCTTTCCGTCGACAATAAGGTTTTCCTCATCGTAGTCGACCGTTCCGGGATACCGACCGTGAATGCTGTCGTACTTCAAAAGTGTGGCCAGCGTCTTGTTGTCGGTAAGGTCGTTGATGCCGACCACCTCGAAAACGCCCTTTTTCTCCATCATCCGACGGAAGACCAGCCGACCGATGCGGCCGAACCCGTTGACACCAACACGAATCGCCACAGTGACTCTCCTTTGCAAAAAACCGGACCCCCCTACACAAGCGGAGGGGATACTCGATGGCCGTGATGCCGACTGCTCGGCTTTGTGGGCAATGGTAGAATCGGGCATTATACTGATCGCTCGGACATTCAGCAACCGCCGGAGCCTTCCTTGCGAGGCAACCCACCACAGTGGCAGCTTCCCGCGGGCGTGCCCCGCGGTGTGTGGCAATATGCCCAGGCTGAAGAGATTGCCCGGCAGTACGACGAACGTCTCGGTGGGCATCCGCTGTTTGCACTGGATGAGCAAGTGCTGGCGGAGTATTTTTGCCAACCGGGCTTGGTAGTCGATCTCGGCTGCGGCACCGGTCGGGCATTGGTGCCGCTCGTGCGGCGAGGATTTCACGGTCTGGGCGTCGACCTGTCTCGGCCGATGCTTCAAGTGCTCGGTCGGAAAATCGTGGAACAGGGCCTTCGGATCGCGCGGATCCAGGCCAACGTGGTCGAGCTGGACTGTCTCCGCGACGGCGCGGCCGACTACTGCATGTGTCTGTTCAGCACTCTCGGGATGATCCGCGGTCGCGAAAACCGGCGGCATGTGCTGGCGCACGCCTGGCGGATTCTCCGTCCCGGGGGGCTTTTCGTTCTCCATGTCCACAACGCCTGGAACCGTTTGATGGACCCTGACGGCCGCCGCTGGCTGGCGGTCAACCTCCTGGAATCGCTGCGGGGATGCGACGTGGAGCTTGGCGACAAGTTCTTTGACGACCGCGGCATCTCGAAACTGTTTGTCCACTCGTTCCGCCAAGGGGAACTGACGAGCGATCTGCGGAGGGCCGGATTCAAATTGCTCCGGCTGATTGCGCTGTCCGCCGAACGGCGTCGGCCGCTGCGGTGGCCCTGGCTGATGGGGCGTCTGCGCGCCACCGGCTGGATCGCGGTTTGCCGGCGGCCGGATCTTGATTAGGGGACGTAAGAAAGTTGGCCTGGCCGGCGGACCTTTGGCTCCGGCCGCACGAGGCGGCAGGGGGCCGAAACTGGGTTGGGGGACGTCTGCTAGCTGGTGAACCTGGTTCACCCGCGGAACGAACCCGCGGGGGTCCGAAGATGTGTCTAACGACGAGTTCGGCAAGCGGGACCTACCAGCGGGGCTGAGCAACGGCACAAGCTTGGCTTCCGTACGCGCCGGCTTGGAGTATAATGCCGTTTTGACGAACGGCCGCACCCCTTTGCGGGGTGGTTAGGCGGAGGATTGGGTCGGCCGTTTTCGGCGCCACGAACGCCGCTTTTCACGAAAGGACTCGCCGATGCCTCGTTCGCTCGAATCGTTTCTTCACGCTCTGGATCAGGCGATTGCCGACCGCACGGCCAAGGTCGGGGTCGTCGGCTTGGGATACGTCGGACTGCCGCTGATCCGCGCTTTCGTCCATGCCGGGTTCAGCACGCTGGGATTCGACGTCGATCCGGTCAAAGTCGAGCGACTGAGGGAGGGTCGAAGCTACATCGGGCATATCCCGTCGGAGTGGATTGACCAGTGCGTCGGCGATGGAAAATTTGAACCGACCGCCGACATGGAACGGCTGTCGGAGGCCGATGCCTTGTTGATCTGCGTGCCCACGCCGCTCAGCGATAGCCGGGATCCCGATCTTCAGTACATCGAAGCGACGACGCGGCAGATTGCCGCCGTTCTCCGTCGCGGTCAACTGATCGTTCTGGAGAGCACAACGTATCCCGGCACGACCCGTGACGTCATGCTTCCGATCCTCGAGGCGGGCGGGCTCCGGGTGGGCAAGGATTTCTTCCTGGCCTTCAGTCCCGAGCGCGAGGATCCGGGCAACCCCGACTATTCCGCCGAGCGTATTCCAAAGGTGGTCGGCGGCATCGAGCCCAACAGCTCGCGACTGGCCGATCTGCTCTACCGCCAGGCGGTCGCGGCGGTGGTACCGGTGTCGAGTTGCGAGGTGGCCGAAGCCTGCAAGATCCTGGAGAATACCTACCGGTCGATCAACATCGCCATGGTCAACGAGCTCAAGATGCTCTTTGACCGGCTGGGGATCGACGTGTGGGAGGTCATCGACGCGGCCAAGACGAAGCCGTTCGGCTATCAGGCTTTTTACCCGGGGCCCGGATTGGGCGGGCATTGCATCCCGATCGATCCGTTCTATCTGAGCTGGATCGCGCGGAAGCACGGCATGCCGACGCGCTTCATCGAGCTGGCGGGCGAGATCAATACGAGCATGCCCCAGTATGTCGTTCGCAAGGTGATCGACGCGTTGAACGATTCCGCGAAGCCGCTGCGAGGCAGTAAGATCTGCATGCTGGGCGTCGCGTACAAGAAGGACGTCGACGATCCGCGGGAAAGCCCGTCGTTCGTCCTCATGGAACTCCTCCTTGCCGGCGGCGCCATGCTGAGCTACAACGATCCGCACGTGCCGAGGCTGCCGCGGATGCGCCACCACGACGTGCCGGACATGGCCAGCGTCGAACTGACGCCCGAATTTCTGGCATCGCAGGATTGTGTGCTGGTCGCGACGGACCATTCCGCATACGATTACGAGTTCATCGTCCGGCACGCCCGAATCGTGGTCGATACACGGAATGCGACGAAAAACGTGCCCCAGGGGCGAGAGAAAATCTACAAGGCATGAACCGACCGAACGGAGATCGGCAGCAGAATGACGCATCCCTACCTCGTCACCGGCTCTGCCGGGTTTATCGCGTCGCGCGTGACCGAGTTGCTTTTGGAAGCAGGGCACCGCGTCGTGGGGGTCGACAACCTCAACGATGCCTACGACCGTCGGCTGAAACAGTGGCGGCTTGCCCGATTGAAAGCTCGCGGCGGATTCCAATTCCAAGAGATCGACATCTCCGAGCGGCCCGCGGTGGAGCGGCTTTTCCGGGAGGAAGGGCCGTTCGAGGGTGTGGTGAATCTGGCGGCGCGTGCGGGAGTCCGCACAAGCGTGGAAGACCCGTGGGTCTACTACCGGGCCAACTGCGACGGGACCTTGAATCTCCTGGACGCCTGTCGCGCGTGCGGAGTCAAGAAGTTCCTGCTGGCATCGACCTCGAGCTTGTACGGGGCGAGCAACCCGGTTCCCTATCGGGAGGATGCCGACACGAACTGCCCTCTGTCGCCTTATGCGGCGTCGAAGAAGGCAGCCGAGACACTCGCTTATACCTATCACTATCTGCATAAGCTGGACGTCTCGGTAGTGCGGTACTTCACGGTTTACGGCCCCGCAGGCCGGCCGGATATGAGCGTGTTCCGTTTCGTTCGGCGGATTGCCGAAGGCGAGCCGATCGTGGTATTCGGCGACGGGAGCCAGGAGCGTGATTTCACTTTCGTCGACGATATTGCGCGGGGCACGGTTGCCGCACTGCGGCCCTTCGGGTACGAAGTGATCAATCTGGGCGGCGACCGGCCGGTGCGGCTATCCGACGTTATCGCAATAATCGGCGAACTCCTCGGGCGGCCGGCGAAGATCGATTATCGCCCCGCGCACCCAGCCGACGTTCCAGCCACCTGGGCCGACGTTTCCAAGGCCCGCCGGCTCTTGGACTGGACGCCGCAAGTGCCGATCGAGGAAGGGCTTCGGCGTTCGGTCGAGTGGTACCGGGAGAACCGGGAGACGGTGTTGCCGCTGGAATTGGGCGACCGGTGATCGGGATTCTCCTGATGGACGTCCGCGCTTTCCCCGCTAAACTAGTGCGACAAGGAGGTACAGCCGTCATGATCCGTGTAGCGCTGTTTGGCCTAAATGGCTGTCGCGAAGGCGAGATCCAATACTATGAACTTCCCCCGAGCGGCGAGGGAGGTTTCCGCTGCGTCCCTGAGGAAGTGGCCTGTCCCTCCTGCATTCGAAAGGTGGCGCAAGCATTGCGACACGGCGCGATGACCGGAGTCACCTGTCGGCATACATGGTACCGGCAGGCATCGACGGTTCCGGCGGCCGACGCAGCCGCTGTTCCGTAAGAATTTCACGATTTTCCGCCGGTTGCCAAGGCAGGGGACCTTCCCGTCGGTCGTTACTAGGATCAGCGGCATAGTGGACCCATAGCCCGTGGGCCCCGGAGCATTGAGGGCCGCAAGACCATCTCCGGCAGAACCGGCGACCGCACCTCATCATCGCCGCGATAGACATCCACCCTGCCGAATGCTCGGCCCGTCGGCTCCCGAAAGACTTCCACACACTGATCCCGCACGTTCGCAATCCAGTAGTCGATGATGCCGGCCTCCGCGTACAACTCCGCCTTTTCACCTCGGTCGTACTCAAGCAGTGAGAAATGGGCGACGGCGCTCAAGTGATTTCCTCGTCCAGACAAGCCCCATAATTCGTACCAATCACCAACCCATTCCACCCTGGCGTTCGCGTCTGCGGCAGTACCCCAGCCTCCCCAGCCCGCAGCCGGAAGCGGGGGGGGCATGACATCGATTGCAGCTTGCATTCGCCAGCTGCGGTTGTCAGAATTTCAGGAGACGCAAACCGCTTTAAGGCCCCGTTCAATAAACAGTTGGTCAATGATTGTAGGGTGGATTTCAATCCACCCCTTGTTTCCTGGGGCAGATCAAGATGTGCTCCACACCGAATTGCACAACCAATTCCTGAACGGCGTCTAAGCGGCCACCGGGTCCGTCCGGACTCGAACCTTCGCTAGGATCTCCCACGGCATGGAAGGGCTGTTTGTCACCGATGCGACCAAAAAACTTCCGGAGAACCCATTGATGAACCGCAGAGATTTTCTAGCCGCCGGGGTGGCCGGTGCCGCCGCGGCGGCGTTTGCCGCCGAAAAGCGTATCGTCCGCGCCGCCGAGCCCGAACGCCGCTTCAAACTGAAATATGCGCCGCATTTCGGAATGTTTCAGAACCTGGCGGGCAAGGATCTCGTCGACCAGTTGAAATTCGCGGCCGATCAGGGGTTCACCGCGTGGGAAGACAACGGCATGCCGCGGAGGCCCGTCGAAGAACAAGAGAAGATCGCCAAGGCGATGCAGGATCTCGGAATCGAGATGGGCGTCTTCGTGGCCACGGTCGATTTTGAAAACCCGACCATGGCGTCGGGTGACAACGAGATGCGGGAGAAGATCCTCCAGGACATGCGCAACGCGGTGGAGATCGCCAAGCGCGTCAACGCCAAGTGGTGCACGGTCGTGCCCGGGACGTTCGACCACAGGCTCGAATTGGACTACCAGACCGTCAACGTCATCGATACCCTCAAACGATGCGCCGAGATCTGCGAGCCGTCCGGGCTGGTCATGGTCCTCGAACCGCTCAACCATTTCGCAAACCATCCGGAGCTGTTCCTCTACAAGATTCCGCAGGCGTATCTGATCTGCAAGGCGGTCGGAAGCCCGTGCTGCAAAATCCTCGACGACCTCTACCACCAGCAGATCAGCGAAGGCAACCTGATCCCGAACATGGATCGGGCCTGGGACGAGATCGCCTACTTCCAGGTCGGCGACAACCCGGGCCGCAAGGAGCCGACCACCGGTGAGATCAATTACAAGAACATCTTCAAGCATCTTTACGAGAAGGGTTATCAGGGCATCGTCGGCATGGAGCACGGTCTTTCCAAGCGGGGCCCCGAGGGCGAGCAGGCCTTGATCGACGCCTATGTGGAGGTCGATAGCTTCGCGACGGAGTAGACTCCGCGGACCGCATAACGCCCGGCGCATGGCCGCTCCAGGTCCCGTTTGCCGAACGTGACCTGGAGCGCCCGACCAAATCGGCAATCCCCAATCGGCTCCGAACCATCCCTGCCGGTACACCTCGCGCCATACCCGTACGCGCCAATAACTGTAGTAGGTCCGGCATGCCGAGGGGCCCCGGCGCTTACCAGGTCCTGCCCGACAGACGCCAGAAAGCACGTTGCCCCGAGGTTCCCGGCCGTTCCTCTTGAGACTATACCCTTCATTCCAAGAGTGCTGAATACCGTCGGACCCGACGGTCGCAGCTATTTCACCAGCCGCCAACCGGAGGCGTCGGCGCTGAGAGCGGTGTGGCCCTTGTAGCGGTCATAGACCTTGTGCATTTCGTCGATGGATTCGAAGTAGCCGACGATATGGGCAGCGCTGAACGATTCCCCCGCCTTCACCGGCCTGCCGTGAATCTTCTCGACAATGATGAGGAAATTGCTCGGCCACTGGGCGCACCAGGCCTCGTACGTATCGGTAGGTCGTCCTGACCGCAACGAAATCCTCGCCCCGAATGACCTCGGGCCGCACCGGCTTCATCCAGGGTCAGAGTTGGGGACCTTCGACCATGCGTTTCCGATGAGTGCTGCCGTGAAGGGCGATGGCTCGGGCTCTGCTTGCCGGGTCGGTCTCGTTGGTGTGCCACAAGTAGCGGCCGATGTCTTGGCCGGGGAGCGTGATCGAAAACAGTGTCCGCGGTCAAAGCTCCCCCAGCAATTCCTCCAGCCAGAGCACCGCTTCGCAGCAGGCTTCCTCGTCTGCCAGGCTGCAGAGTGCCTTCCACTCGATGCTGGATTCCACTTCGACTCGCGCAAACGGGAACTTTCCCGCCGCGAGCAGCGCCTGCACCCGCTTGACGACCTGGTGGGCCGGTTCGACGAATTCCCGGTCGCCGATCTTCTGCAACTGCTTCTCGATCTGGATGACCAGCGGATAATGGGACTCCCAGAGCAAGTTGTCCCCGACCGGGACGTGCTGAAACTGCAAGAACGGCGCGCGGGTGTGCTGCGCCTGGATGAACGTGTCCAGCGCGGGATGGATCAGGTACACCGGCGAGTCGGGCAGCGCGGCAGCCGAGTGCGTCAGCGAATCATGCGGCCTGCGGAACCGCTGGATGGCGTTTCCCATCTCGGGATCCGGCTGGACGACTCCCAGCAGCCCGGCCAGGTACAGATCGCGAAACGGATGGAAGATCGCGCTGGAATCCTCGCCAAAATGCTGGAGCGTTCCCGGTTCCAGTCCGTTGAATTCCTCGCAAGCGCGGATCGCGTCGGCCTTCTCCAGGATATTGCTGGGGATTCCCGCCAGAAAACGCAGCCGGGCTTCCCGGTCGTCCAGGCAATTGAGAAACACGCGAACTTCGTCGAAAATGTTCGACACGACCACGGTCGCGCTGGTCTGCTGCACGATTTCCCGCAGCCGCCGCTCGCTGAGCGACGAGCGTTTCGACGAGATCTCCGAGGCGATGGCCACCAGGTCGCGAGGCCGTCCGCACGTGTGCCGCCGCACGTACTGGAAACTGTCTTCCGGCGCGGGCCGGCGGCCGTGCCGCACCACGTTCAGCCCGAGAAACTCGGCAAACGACCGGCAGCCTTCGTAGCAGCCGGCCAACTGGTTCAACAGCGCCTGCAGTTCCTCCTCGGAATAGTCCAGCGTCGTCGTGGCCCCGAACAGGTTGGGCTTGATGTCGGACTGGTAGTTGCTGAACGCTTCCTGGCGAATCGATGCAAAGACCTTCAGGTGGCTGTTGGCGTTCATGGTTTCCCAGGCCGCCTCGATCAGCCCGGCCTGAATGGCGATCCAGGCGTCGCGGGCCACGTGCCGGATCGCCTGGTCGACCTTGTCGATGAAGAAACAGACTCCTCCGTGAATCTGGCGCATCTTCTGGTCCAGGAAGTTCTCCGTGCAGTCGATCAGCCGGTTCAACTCGCTGACCCGTAGCGCCGTCAGCTCCTTGAAGACGACCGTCGGCTGGATCTTCGCCCCGGCCAGCCACCGCCGGACGCGGTCGGGAAAAGGCTCGCACTCGGCCGCCTCGCTTTCGTCGATCACCGCCGGATGGTGCGAGATCGCAGAAACGCGAAACGCTGCGCTCCAGAGCCGCTTGGTGTTCGAAAGATCCGACAGCGGGCTCTCGTAGCGGGAGGAGAGCGTCCGCATTTCGCTCATGAAATCGAGATAGGGGCGGCCTTCGGGGACCATGGTCACCGGCTGGCCGGCCGACGCGCTGGAGCGGGTGAGCAACTGCCGCTTGCAGGTCAGCAGCAACGTCTTGCCGAACCCCTTGGTCGCCGAAACGAAATGCCGGTGCTTGCTGTTCAAGAAGTCGTCGATGGCGCCGTTTCGGAACAAGACCCGGTCGAGGTCGAGTATGTCGATCTGGTTGGCGTCGGTCGCCCAGATCTGGCCGGTGCACTGGCGCGCCGGGTCAGCCGGTGCGGCTGCGGCGTGGCGGCTCGCCGGGATCCCCAGCGTTTCCGCGGACGCGCCGATCCGGTCGACCATCTCGCGCACCGGATCGCTGCGGCGGTATTCGATCGCAGGCGAGGCCCCCAGCATGCTCCGCCAGGCAGGGGCGAGCATTTCGAATTCCTCCCGGGAAAGGTCGACCAACAGGGGCAGCATCGGGCAGCCGATCTTGTGCGCGTGCTCGATCTCCCGCTCGAAATCGCTCCAGCGCATCGCCGGGCGGGAGACCAGAAGCACGACAGCCTGCGACCGCTCGATGGCGGCGCGGGATTGGCTGGAAAAGGACACTCCCGGGATGGCATCGCGGCCGTAGAACCAGCAGGCGTAGCGCCTGCGCTCCAACTCGCCGCCGACCTGCTTCGCCAGCAGTGATTCTTCCGCCACGTGGGCGATGTAGAAGCCGATGCGGCTCTCCGCGGGAGTCGGAACGACGTGGCGCCCCGGCTGCCCGGCCAGCCCGCATCCGAGCTCTTGGGCGAATTCGCGACAGGTGGCATAGCGACCGTCGGGCCGTTTGCACAGCGCCCGCAAGATGGCCTGTTCCACCGGATCCGGCAACTCCGGGACAAACTGCCGCGGCCGCGGCGGTGGTTCTTCGGCCTGCTTTCTCAACAGGGTGCCCAAGTCGTCATCGACAAACGCCCTTCGGCCGGTCAACATCTCGAACACGATCAGCCCCAGCGCGTACTGGTCGGAACGGGCATCGGCCGGCCGGCAATCCGCCTGTTCAGGCGACGAGTAGGCCGGCGTGCCGCAGTACATGCCTTGCTCCATAGCGCCCCGGACATCCAGGGCGATCCCCAAATCCAGGATCTTGCATTCGCCCCCCTTCGTCAGGCAGATGTTCTCCGGCTTCAAGTCGCGATGGACGACGCGATGGGCGTGGGCAAAGTCGAGCGCGGCCGCCAGGTCGCCGACGATCGGCAGCGCCTCGTCCAGCGAAATCCTGCCGCGGAGTTGCATGAGTTGCCGCAGCGTCTGGCCCTCGACGTATTCGAAGATCGTGTACGACTTGTTGTCGTGGAAGCCGAAATCGTAAACGGCCGCGATGCCTTTGTGATTGAGTTTCGCTCCCAGCTTTGCCTCGTGTTGGAGCACCGCTTCGAGATCGGCCGCTCGCCGCCGGCGGTGTGAGACGACTTTCATCGCCACCGGCCGGTCCAGCCGAAGGTCGTTGGCCAGGAAGACCCGCCCCATGGACCCGTCGCCGAGCGTGCCCTTCAGAAAATAGCGATCGGCAACGGTCAGCCCGACCTCGAATTGCCCGTGCAACTCCGCCTCCCGCGAGTTGCCCCAGTCGGGCGCGATCGTGCCATCGTTCTGCGATCGGCAGAAAAGAAGCGTTGCGCGGACCCGTTCATCATCGATGGGCATTTCCTGAGTATCCATGTGCCCGGATTCATCCTGGAAGGGAGTTCAAGCGCGGGTGGGACGAAGCCTTACACGCCATTTTACAGCCCGCTTCCCGAGCCCGGCAGCGTCCTCGTTGGCGGAAATCGTCGTCTTCTCGCATCCTTAACCCGATAGCGGGGGCTCTGGCGCGCTGTCGCTATTCGCAATGGGGGCGAAGATGTGCATCGGTTGCTTGCGAGCTGCCGAGTGTTTCGCAGCATTGCCGATGTTGGCGGTGTTCTGTTGGTAGGACGTGCCTTGCCGAGTCACCGTCCGGGTATATCGAGAAGCTGTTCGTGTTGCATCCGGAAGTCGAGGCGACGAACAACCGGAGCGAACGTCAAGCCCGCTCGGAGGCGATGGCCCGGAAGGAATCCCGCACCAGCAAGACCGAATCGGGAGCGAAGCGACGGGGCATCATCATGAGCCTGCTGGCGAGCCTTTCGAAACGGCTGGAACAATTCACCCTGAGCAACGTGTTATCGGAAATCACTCGCTGGTTCGAGACGGGCGTAACCGTTCACGGGGCGGCCGGGGACTGGTCCATTTTTCGGCCAGTTCAGGCATTTTGGCGCGAAAGACGCTGGCCGAAAACATGGACCTGTCCCCCTCTCTTCCGCGCCGTGAACGGCTACGAGACGGGCCAATCCGACTTTCGGGAAGAACTCGCCATACAACATCAGAATCCTCCGCTTGGTTTTGGCACCGCTCTGCCGGCCGCGGAGTTGGTATCCTATTGGACGGCATGTATGGACCGTCTGCCGCAGACAAACTCTCCTGGGTGGTGGCCGCTCCCCTGAATCACTCGCTGAACCAGCACCGGTAGTCATCCAGCACCTGGTAATTCGGTTCCGCCGGGTCGAGTTGAAGCTTGTGGAGAGGCAGTCTCCATCTGCCCTCCTCGTCTTGGACTTCGCAGAGAATCCCGTCGGTTCCGCGGCAAGCCGATTTGTCGAGCAGGTGAAGGACGACCTGGCCGTGGGGTCCTTTCGTGATTCGTTGCGACTCCTGCCAGCAGACAGCAGGGAAAGGAACGCGCAAGTGAGCGAGAAGATGCTCGTAGTACGTTCCCAGCGATCCCTCGTCGACGCGCGGCGGCGGATCGCTGTCGCCCAGGCCAAAAACCTGCCGAATGCGTTCGGTCCGACTTTCCGGCCTACGGCAAGGGGACAGCCCGGAAGCTGCATTAACCTGCGCCCCGAGCCCCGTGCCGGCAGGCTGCCACGTCAAGAGCAAGAGGAGTGCAGGTGGCCTTCCGGCCGACTTGGCAAAGTGGGCCGGGGGAGCAGCACACGTCAGATTGCAGAAAGTAAACCAGCGACTGATGCGAACGGGCACCGGGTCGCAGTGCCGCGTGACGGCGCCCGTTCGCAATGGCGACGTCACGTTCTGGGGCAGTATTCAATTCGAGCACCAGCGGCGCGCGGTGCTCAAGGCGGCCAGCGGTGTCGAAGGAGTTCGCACGGTGCTGGACCAAGTGCGGGTGGAATCCGCCAAGAAAAATCGGCTAGCGGCGGTCCGGAAACGGACGCTGGTTCCCGGATGTTACGCCCTGCGCAATGGGAATACTGCACGTTTAAGGGTGCTTGTCCCGGTATCCGGATACTGAATCACCGACGGAGACCTGAAGGGCTTCGCCCTTTCCGAACCCGATCCGAGGGAGGATTCATGGCGCGCGACCAGAATACTTTTGCCAAGCGGCAGCGAAAAATGCAAGAAAGGCAGAAGGCCGCCGACAAGAGGGCAAAACGCCAAAGGAAAAAAGTGCATACGCCACCGTAGAAGACCTAACCAGATTGGCCGGTACGGCTAGATCGGCACCGCGCAATCCCCGTTCAAAGGTGGGTAATAACTTCCCTGAAGATGCGGAAAGAGCTTCCGCCTCCAGCCCGCCGTTTGCGGTGATCGACAGCAGTTTTTGCCGAAAAAAGGTGCCAAGAATGGTGCCATCCAGTTCGTGCTTATTTGCATCGAACTGCATCAATTTGCACCGACCACCCTGCCAATGAGGAAGGCGATTCAACAAGAGGTGCGGTGTCGTAAAGCCAGACGTCGTCGGACGATACGCACCGCTTTGCATCGGGCTGCAGCGAGTTGCATGGCGAAAAGAGCAAGTATCCCCGAGAGGGCTCGAACCTCTAACCTTCGGCTCCGGAGGCCGACGCTCTATCCAATTGAGCTACGGGGACTTAGGGCCAGATTTCGTGGAGGGAGAGTTTTCGGACAGAAGATTGAAATGGATTCTAGCAATTTCACTTGTCTGGGAGAAGTGGTTGCAGGTGGCGAATCGCTTATTGCTGTACAAGATCGATCAGGCAAGGAGAGCTTCGAAGGGCCGTGCAGACTGATGAGGCGGTTTGGCGGCTTTAACAAAACAGGGACAGGCATCTCGCCAAGACGCGTAATGTGAGTGTTCGTCTGGTGTTTGGCTCGGAACCAGTCCCCGTCTTGTTAGGACCTCTTCGTAGTGTTTCTGCAATATGTGTCCCGCCCCGGAGAAGAGGCCTGCGGACGCGAGATGCTGTCAATAGATGCGGCCGTAAGATAGAATAGACCGTCGGCGATCCAATGGGCTGCGGCGAGACGCCACTCAAGGCATGGTCCGTGACCGTGCGGCCGTCGCACCACGGAGTGGATCTCTAACGTGGCGATTTTGGCGCGTGGTGCACGATGGTGTTCTGTTTGACCCTGTTGCGGAGGATAGCCATGGCACTGAATGTTTCTCGCGTGGATGTCTGGGCTGCCAGTATTGAGGACAAGCCAGGCGGACTGTCGGGCAAATTGAAGACGCTGGCGGATGCGGGCGCACAGTTGGAGTTCGCGGTCGCGCGGAGGGCACCCGATAAGCCCGGGGCAGGTGTCGTGTTCCTGACACCGCTCAAAGGCGCCTCGCAAACCCGGGCAGCCAAGAAAGCGGGGTTCGAAAAGACCTCCAGCCTCCATTCCCTCAGGATTGAGGCGGAAGACAAGCCGGGGCTCGCATCGGAAATGGCCACGGCGCTGGCCGAGGCCGGCATCAATCTCCGCGGGCTATCGGCCGCCGCCATCGGGGGTCGGTGCGTCGTGTACCTGGCCTTGGACGACGCGGCCGACGCGACCAAAGCCGCAAAGGTTCTGAAGCGGCTTTGAGCTTTTCGGCCTGCGTCGACGATACCGCTTGCGGTGAGGGAATGGCATATTTGCGGCGCGCCATATTAACCCGAAGCACAAGAGCGCAAGCAAGGGCCGGAGCCCTCGCTTGCGCTCTTGTGCTTTGGGTTAGCCGTCCACGGCAGCCGAGAGCGGTATAAGAAACTCGTAACCGTTCACGGGGCGGAAGAGGTTGAGATACCAGACTGTGGTAGCGGCGGGCAGAGGCGCACTGACGCGGGGCGCGTTGGTGTCGAGCTCGGCGCGCATGGTCTCCCACTTGCGGTCCTGCCATTTTCCGGTGTCGCAGGTATACGTCAAATCGGCACGTTGGATCGCCGAGGGCGACTCAAACTCGGCCCGGACCCGATCCGCGTCGCGGTGCTGGGCAGTGATTCGTGCCAGGGCGGTCACACAAGCGGCGTCAGGCCGGGCATCGCGATCGGGTAGGCGCCATTCTCGTCGGGGAGGACCGGCGGATTGGCGTCCCAGGTGTAGCGCTCGGGCGACAGGTTCTCTTTGGAGTTCATCGCCTGCTCCCAGGTAACCACCTTGCCGGTGTAAGTCGCCAAACGGCCCATGATCGCCAAGAGCGTGCTGCGGGCCATGTGCAACCCGTCATGGATCGGTTGGCCGTTGCGGATCGATTGGAACAGGGCCTCGTGTTCCGCGACGTACATGTTGGTCTTCGGCCCTTGGTAGCGCCAAGAATTGGCGCCTTCGATGCGGTGCTTCATCAGATCGGCCGTCCCCTCCGTGCCGAGGAGGGTGTCGGATATGCTGTTGTCGCAACCGGCGATGCGGCGGCAGTGAGAATACAGTCGGGTGCCGTCGGCATATTCGTAGGTCACGCAGTGGTGGTCGAAGATGTGGCCGATGGCGATTTCCGAGCGGATCTGGCGTCCGCCCGTGCCCCATGCCTGTAGCGGTGGTTCGTCTTTCATGGTCCAGGCAGCCTTGTCGAGGCTGTGGATGTGCTGCTCGACATTGTGGTCGCCCGAGAGCCATGTGAAGACGTACCAGTTGCGCATCTGGTATTCCATTTCGGTCCAATCGGCCGCGCGCTTCTTGTTGCGAAACCAGGGAGGGCCGCAATTATAGGTCTCCTGGATGGCAACGACGCGGCCGATGGCCCCATCATGGACGCGTTTCATGGTTTCCCGCATCTCGGCCTGGTAGCGAAACATCAGGCCGGCCACGATGCTGAGCCCCTTGGCTTTTGCCTTGTCGCACGCGGCGAGCACGGCCCGAACGCCCGGCGCGTCGACCGCCACCGGTTTCTCGGCGAACACGTGCTTGCCTGCCTCGACGCAAGCCGCGAGATGGATCGGGCGAAAGTGCGGGGGAGTGGCCAGCAGCACCACGTCAACCCCGCTGTCGATCACCTTCCGGTAAGCGTCGAAGCCCGCGAACCGGCGCTCCGGCGGCACCACGACACGGCCCGGAAACTTGCGTTCGAGAATACCCAACCGGCTTTCCAGATGATCGGCGAACGCGTCTCCCATGGCGACGAGCTTGGCATTCTTGTCGGCCTCCAGCGCGTCGGCTGCGGCGCCGGCACCGCGACCTCCGCATCCCACCAATCCGATCCTGAGCGTGTCGTCGCCGGCGGCATGGACGCCTCGGTCCAGCGGCAGGCTTGCGGCGGCGGTTGCTCCTGCTGCCAGTACACTCGATCTGAAGAATCGTCGCCGCGAAAGGGACGAATGGGAAGCGGGGCTCGTTGGTTCTGTCACGGTGAATTCCTCCCGTATGAAATCTGGTTCCTGCCACATTACTCTATCATCCGGTCGCCTGTGTCGACAAGGAGCCAGATTCCGCCGCAGGCCAGCGACGTGGCCGCGAATGGTCTCGTTGTGTCCGCGGCGACGGTGGTGACACGACGGGACCCGCCTGCCTGGGCAACACCGCCAGCCATGGAGGCGGTGGCTCTCTCAAGCCGGACCCACAACCAGCACTTTCTTCGCCATCCACGTTAGGCGCCATTCATGAATAAGTTGTGCAACCTGGCGTGGAGCAGACTGCAATCCGTCTAAACACAAGGGGTGGATTAAAATCCACCCTACAACGTTTGACCAACTTATTCTTGAACGGCGCCTTACGAAACTGTCAGCGCATGCTGCCCGCATGACTTGCCCGGTAGCATTCCAAAACGCTCGCGGTGGCAGCTCTCAGCCTGGAAGTGTCGAGCGACTGGATCGCGTCTTCCAACTCGTCGATTCGATTCTGGTGCTCCGGTTCTCCGAACGGTCTGGCTTCGAGCAGGACCTGAACTGCGGTAATCACGTCCCTGGCAACTTCAACCTCCCGTTCGCATCCATCGTACAGCCCGTGCTGTTCGCACTCGTCGAGCGACTGGACAGTCGCGGCTAGCACATCAGAAACGGCCATCTTACACCATCCTTTCTTCGGAATTCACGGCCGTGCCGGCCGAACCCCGAAAGAGGCGACAGAATATCACCGATCGAATGAATTGTGTGTGGCTGGTCAACCGTCCCCCGCTATACGTATTATTCGCGAACCACCATTACAAGCTTATCCAGTCGGGGGGGCTGGGTACGAACCGCAGAAAGGCAGAGGACCAGTGGGCATCTTTAGGATGTGGGATGACTGATACTATCCGTGTGATTTGGGAAACCGAACGGGGCTTCTGAGCTGCCGAGGTCGCTCGCACCCGCTCCCTTTCCAATGCCCCGCAGCGCCCCGTGGTTGGATGCGAATTCGTCGGCCGAATTGGATACCACTTGCCAGGCTGAACGCCTTCGTTCCGTTGGGCTTGTCAGCCTGCGCCTTTGCGTCGGGCGAGCCAAAGTCTCGCTTGATCCCGCGGGTCGGCTCTGGTATGGTCCACGATCCGTTTCTCCTGTCCGAGTCTCCACTGTCTCAAGGGGCTGAAATCATGCTTCGTCTAGGCATCGCCGGAATCATTAGCTTGGTCATAGCTTTGGGGGTCACCAACCCCGGCCAGGAGGTCCACAAGAGGGCGATCTATACCGCGATGGCCAGTGGCGCCGGCGACAGCTCCATGCTGGGAAGTCTCGCCGGCACCGTGCTGAACGACCTGGACCTCGTCCCTTACCAGTACAACAACTACATTGTCTGCTCGACAATGACTCTCCGAGAGGATCTCGTCTCCGTTGGTGCGTTCAATAAGGTCTGGAACGCTCGGGAAGACTGACGATTCGCTTGACATTCCGCAAGCGGCTTGGGATGATGAAGAGGCGGAAGCCGTTGCCTGGAAACCGTTTGCGGTCATGTGTCCATGCCTCGTCAGGCCATCTTCGAAGCCAGTGTTCGCTATTTCCTCGAGCCGATCTCGCCCTTGTTGGGCGACGATTCGGTGACGGAGATCATGGTCAATGGCTTCGACGAGGTCTACATCGAGCGACGAGGCCGACTGGAACATACCGATTGTCGGTTCCCGACGGACGACGCACTGCTGTCGGCGGTGCACAACATCGCGCAGTGGGTCGGCCGCGACATCACCGAGGAAAAGCCGGTCCTCGACGCCCGGTTGCCCGACGGATCGCGCGTGCATGCGGTGATCCCGCCAGCCGCGCGGACGGGCACGTATCTGACCATCCGGAAGTTTGCCCATCAGGCGCTGACGCTCGACGACTTCGTCCGGTTCGGCAGTATTTCCGAGCAGGCGAAAGAATTCCTTGAGATCTGCGTGCGGCTGCGGAAAAACATACTGATCAGCGGCGGCACCGGGACAGGCAAGACATCGCTCTTAGGGGCGATTTCACGGGCGATTCCCGAGGAAGAGCGAATCGTGGTCATCGAAGACACCTCGGAGCTGCGGCTCATTCAGGAGCATTGCCTGTACCTCGAGGCGAAACGGCCCGATGCGGCAGGCCGGGGGGAACTAAGCGTCCGACAACTGTTTATCAACTCGTTGCGGATGCGGCCGGATCGGGTGATCGTCGGTGAGGTGCGCTCAGGCGAGGCGCTCGATTTGATCCAGTCGATGATCAGCGGCCACGCGGGAAGCCTTTCCACGATCCACGCCAATACGGCGCTGGATGCCCTGATCCGGCTCGAAACCCTCTCGCTGATGTCCGACATCGAGATCCCGATTTATGTCGCCCGGGCACAAGTAGCCTCGGCCATCAATCTGATCGTGCAGATCGCCCGCTTCAGCGAGGATGGCTCTCGCAAGGTGACGCGTATCACCGAAGCGAGGGGTCTGAACGAACAAAATCAGTACACAACGGTCGATCTGTTCGTCTCCCGAATGCGGGGGAAGAATCCCAAGGGGGAGTTGCTGGCAGAGCTGGAGCCGACTGGGGAGAAGCCGTCCTTCGCCGGCGAGCCCTACGAACAGGGGCTGGACCGTGTAATTCGGCTTACTGAGATGCTTTGGTCGGAACGAAATAAGTGAAGTAGCGAGAATCCCTTGGAACGGCGTCTTCGGGGCAGAGGTCTAAGATTGCAGCGGCAGATGTGCGTTCCCTGAGTTGGGTGCCCTAGCGAGGGGGTAGAGGAGGGATACCGCGATGCAGTTCGTTCCGCGATCACTTCGCCCGCCCGCGCAGGCCCCGCACTGGCTACAATCACGGGGCCGGCACCGGCGGGCGGGTGTCGCATCGCTCGACTACGTGTTGGTGCTGGGGGTCGTGCTGCCGATGATCGTGTTCATCATGTGGGCCGGACCGCGGATCATCCTCCTGGCGTACGAGATGGTCTGCGTCCTGGTGTCCTGGCCGTTCATGTAGCGAGTAGAATGAGAACAGAGCGAGAGCCGTTCAGTAGCGAGACTTGAGCCTATGAAAACGTCCATTTGGAGCCTGTTGAAGAAGGTCCATCGGGACCAACGAGGGGCTGTGAGCCTGGAGACGATCCTGATCATCGGGGCCATCGCGCTGCCGATCTTGATCTTTCTGCTCAAGGTCGGCTGGCCGCGCGTGAAGGGCTATTTCGATCAAGGGTTGACGGACCTGGAGACCGAGCGACAGAACGCCACCCAGTAGCCGCTTTTCACCATGATCGGCACGGTCCTGCTGCTGGCCTTGCTGGTGATCGCCACGGCCACCGACCTGGCGCGGAAGCAAATCTATAACTGGACGACGTACACCGGCATCCTGGTTGCGTGGGGTCTGAACGCCGGGGGCGATGTGCTTGTGCTTGCCGAGACGGCGGATCCGGAGCGGTTGGCCGCGTTGGGCTGGATCGGCGTGGCGGCCAGTTTCGTCGGGTTCCTGATTTGTGGATTCGTGCTCCTGGCGTGCTATGTGTTCTTTCAAGTCGGAGGGGGCGACGTCAAACTGATGGCCATGGTCGGAGCGGTCGCCGGCCCGGAGCGAGGAATCGAGATCATGCTCTGGACATTTGTCATCGGTGGGTGCGTGGCGTTGATCCTCCTGGTATGGCGGGTCGGGGCGGTCCGGTTGCGGGTCCGCGCAGCGAGACACCTGTTTTGGACGTTGCGGCTGGGGCGGTTCAGTCCGCTGACGCCCCAGGAGCGAGCGCAACTGCAACCGCCGCTGCATCTGGCGCCCAGCGCGCTGGCCGCCGCACTGGTGGTGCAGTTCGCACTGGTCGAGAGACTCCTGTAGGAAAGGTCGAACAATGGGTCGTGCAGTGCTCCTCGACTGCCTGCCTTGGGCGGCCTTGCTGGCGGCGTCGGCGCTTCTGCTGGCCATCGTCGTGCGCCTGGACGGTTTGCGTCTGCGGTTCGGCCGGCTTCGCCGCCTGCACGCGGACCAAGGCGGTGCGGCCCAGAGCCTGAGTTTCGTCCTAACGCTGCCGTTTTTCGTGATGATCATCCTGTTCATTATCCAGGTAAGCCAGGTGATGATCGGTACGGTCGTGGTTCACTACGCGGCGTTTGTCGCGGCACGCGCGGCGATCGTCTGGATTCCGGCCGCGGTGGGAACGGAACTCGAGAATTGTGTCGCGCAATACGTGCTCGACCCGGAAGTCACCGACCAGGTATTTCCCATTGTCGATCCCAGCGATTCCGGCTACGGGCCGACGGAAGGCGGATTGAGTTATCTTCTTCTGGACGGTCCCAAGCGGCAGAAGATCGCCTCGGCCGCCTACATGGCTTGCATGCCGATCTGTCCGTCGCGCGATCTTGGCTTCTCGCTGTCCGGGCAAGGACTGGCGGGCGTGAGCTTGATGGAACAGGCTTATCGGGCCCTGGCGCCGCGTTCGGCAAGCAATCCCGCGATCTCTCGCCGCATGCGAAACAAGCTTGCGTATGCCTCGGCTGCGACCGTCGTGGAAGTGCGATTCTTCCATTCCAACGCGGAGCCGCCGCTGGTGCCGTATCCGAACCAGCACGAGCCGATACGGCCAGGCAACACGGTTCCCGAGTTCGACGCTGCACTCTGGTATGGGCGAGAGCTCGGGTGGCAGGACCCGATCACGGTGACCGTCAGGCACCACATGGCCCTTCTGCCCGGTCCGGGGAGGTTTCTGGCGCGACGGGTCGCGCGGCCCGACGGCAGGCCGGACGAGGTCGCCGCCAAAATCCGTCGGACCGGCAACGTTTACACCTATGAACTCACCGCCTCGGCCACATTGGGCAACGAGGGCGAAAAATCGGTGAAGCCGTATGACTACTACTTGTATTAGTCGAGAGTCGCGAGTCGAGGGTCGAGAGCCAGAAAGGTCTGTCCTCACGATTTGGTCGCCGGTGGTTTACGCTTTTGTTCGCCGCGTGCACCGCGATCAGCAGGGGACGATCAGCATTGTCAGCGTCTTTGCAGTGATGCTTCTGACGATGCTGCTGGGGATGGGGATGAACGTCGGGCGGCACGTCGACGGGAAGATCCGCATGCAGAACGCTGCCGACGCGGCAGCCTACTCGGGCGGGACCGTGATGGCCCGCGGCATGAACACGTTGGCGTTCTCCAATCACTTGTTGTTCGACGCGTTCGCCTTGACGGCGTTCATGCGGGAAGCTCGCGACCGCAACGCCGAGCGCTATGTGCCGGAGATTCTCGAGGCGTGGGCGAAGGAGGCTCCGAAGTTCGGCCGTTCGAGTTTTCCCAAGTTCGAAAGATTGGGACCGGCCATTACGGCCAAGGTGCCGCTGGAGCAGGAGTTGGTCCGCGCGTTCAGCGAGTGGGCGGCCGCGGTGAGCGAGCGGGTCCTGCCGGTCCTCGAGGAGATCTTGCGGGCGGAAATGATTCCGGAGTTCCAGCGGGCGGTGGTCCAGACCTATCCGGTGATCGCCCAGATGGCCGCCCAGGAGGTGGCCGAGCGGAACGGAGTGCCCCAGAACCGCCGCGGCCCGATGGTCGGTGCCCTTTGGCGCACGGACGTGACGCTTGTCGGCGCAAACGAACTGAGCAACCAGACAATGCCGGCGATGGATCCGCTCGTCGGTGCAGTGACCGGATCTGCCTCGGCGTTGAGCACCGCCCGGCAGCAGCGGCGGCACTTCGCGAGACGGTACCTGGGGATCGAGTGGGGAGGCCGCTGGTCGCACCATACCATGAATTGGAACGACCAGACGCTGGCGTTTTTCGACAACGAGGCCAAGATGTCGCGGTTTGGCACGCTCTGGCGGCGGTTTACCTGCGGACAGCTCGAGCAGTTGCTCGAGACGGAATACCCGTATACGAATCTGCCCCACGTCATCCGCACGGAAGAAGACGAGGCTTTGGGCCGAAACGCCTACCTGGAACGGCACTTCACGTATTTGGGTGTTGTCTACTGGCGCGAACTGCCGGCGATTCTGCCAGGGTTGTTTCATGATCCGATCGAAGGCGACTCGGTAGCCTACGCCGAGGTCCGTGTGTTCGTGCCGCATCGGCGGCTCCAGTGGTGCTACCATGTTCCGTCGGCCCCGGATGATCCGATTGGAGGCATGCCGGGCGATTTCCCGCCGTTGCCACCGCCACCGGGAACCGACCCGCCGGCGCCGCCGGATCCCGAAGAGGGACGCTGGTTCGTCCACCGGCAGCATCACACCAAGACGGATTGGGACCTGGTCAACCAACACTGGTCCGCTCAGATCGTTCCGACGACACAGGCCAACCTGGCTCAAATCCTGCAGACGCCGCCGGCGTTACCGGAGTTTGCCGCTGCCGGAATCCATCTTCCGCGCCTGGGAAGTATGAGTACCGCGGACATCGGCAGGATCAGCACGCACTAGGGGACCACGACGATGGCGCAAATCCAACGAGCACACCGGGCGCCGCCGCGGCGCCGTCGTGGTTTATCGACGCTCGAAATGGTCCTGGTGCTGCCCTTGTTGCTGATGGTCATGGCGCTGATGGTGAATTTCGGGACGGTGGCTGCCTGGAAGGTCCGCGGCCTGACGGTGGCGCGGCACGCCGTCTGGTCGAGTCGCTGGCCTCGCGATCCGGATTCCGATCACAACCCACGCCCGGACTACTGGCCCGTCCCGGGAGCCATGGGGGCCGGTGGGGCTGCCGATGCGCCCGGGTTGGACCTGCCGGCTGTGAACCTGCCCGTGGCGAGAGGGCCGTCGCTGCCCTTCGGCGGCATCGTCAACCATGAGCTGCTCGATCCGACGCGAGGGTTTCTGCGCGGCAACGCGCACATGGGCCGGCCTTTTCCGATGCTGGCCACGCTGGGCAATTATGATTTGCATGCGCATACCGATCTGCTGGACAACAAATGGCAATTCCAGCGGATGAACTGGCCTGCGATGGGGACCAGCATTCCTTGGAACGATTACCGGCGGATCCCGGTAATCTATGGTTTTCCGGCATCGGATCCGGGGCTGGTCACCGCCTACGTCAACGCGGTGATCGCGATCTACTATGCGCCATTCCGGCCGGACCTTTTTCCGTTGGATCGGGACGACGAGTTCCGGACGTATACCCAGCGTTTTTCCTATTCGCCGCGATTTCGCAGACGGATCGGCAGCGTGCCCGATTTTCATCCCACGCTCGCCCATTATTGCGGGCTCGACCATAGCGATGTTCGGCCCCTGGTCGACGATTTGATTGAGCGGATCTACGGGCAGCCGGGCGGCAATCGGGACCGAGGCGTTGCTTTGACGATGACCGATGCGTTCATCGATCTCTATGAGGCCGTGATCGACGAGTTGAACGATCTGATCAACGCCACACCTCCGCCAAGTGCGGCCGAGATTGCGGCGATGCAGGCCGAGATTGCAGCGCTTGAGGATAAGATCAACACGCTGAACCGGTTCCGAGCTACCCTCTAGCCTGGATTAGTCACGACGGACAACACAGATCCCGCAAAAACCGCACTCGGATCAGGACTATCGGATGAACCGCGGCCGGCCACGGCCGGTTTGTCGGGGTTCGGGACCGTCGCGCGCCGCGTCACGGCCTGGACTACGAATTGCCTGGTCTCGGCCATCATTATCGTCGCCGGCCTTGGCTTCGGCCGTCAGGTGCTCCTGTGGTGGTCGGAGGATGCATCGCCACCGGCTGCCCGGCCGCCCGCTGCCGACTGGTTTGCCAATCCGTCGGTACCCCACTCGATTGAATTCGGCAATCAGTCTTGGGCCATGTCGCGGCGCTCGATGCAGGGAAACGCGGAGCGGGCGTTGGCCGAGTTGCGGACCGTCGCGGCAGCCCTGACGCGGCAGTCGACGATCCCCGACGAACCAGCGACTCCCGCCGAGCAGAAGCTTCTCGACCGGCTCAGCCGCGAGAAACCCATACTGGAGCAGCCCGGCGCGTGGCAGGTGCACCAGTTCGGCGGCCCCTTCCCGATGGTGGCCGGAATCCTCCGGGGTTCATCGCGCACGGAAGCCCCTGGGGGGACTCAACTTGCCGCGACGACCCAACGCGTGGTAACCTGGGGATTAGGGCTTCCGGCGGGCAAGGACGAATGGACATTCTACACGTTCTCCTGTTCGGGAGGCGGCGGCGAGCCATTTCCGGGTCTGTCAAACCTCGGGCTCCCCCCCGGTGCTACGCAGACGCTCAACATCCGAGCCACTGACGGCGGGGCCGCGGTTGCCTTCCAAGGCCCGCAGGAAGCCGACGATTGGAAAGACTTTTTCGACGCGTGGTTCCACGACCAGGGCTGGGCCGCCGGAAGTTGGCGCCGCAACGGCTCGTCGTGGCATCTCCGCGCTCGCAGTGGCGGGGAAAAGAAAGAGACAACGATTGACGTGCAGTTCGGCCCGCGGGCGGACGGTCGGCTCGAAGGGCTTCTCGTGGTATCGGCCGCAAGAGCACCGGTTGAGGAACATCGATGAAAGGCATCCAGGGCCTCATTATCGCGGTCGGGCTTGGCCTGGCGGGCGCGGCGTTTAACTGGGCCTACCTTCACAGCCGCTCGCGAGACATCGAAACCGTGGCGTACATCGGGATCCGCCCCAATGTGACGGTCGAGCGGGGCGACCGGCTGTTGGACGACCACCTCGAACCGGTCTTCGTGCCGGCCCAGTCGGTCGGGAATCTCGACCAGTTCGCCGTGCTCTTCGGCGATCGGAAGACGGTCGTCGGCATGAATGTCTGGCGGACGCTGACCGGCGGGTCGCTCCTGCTGCAGGACGATCTTAAGACGCCCCCGCTCGACCTCCGCTTCGGTGACGGGGTCGATGGGAGAGGGGAGGAGCGGGCGGTTGGAATACCAGTCGATACGCGGACGTTCGTTCCGGCGCTGGTGAATCCGGGCGACCTGGTTTCGTTCGTTGCGACCAACCCGAAAGCGGCCATTCCGACACTCGCCCCGCCGCCGGCCGCGGACGGGGAGAAACCCGCTCCGACGCCTGAAGATCGGCAGGCAGACGGCCGGCAGCCGGACGACGGAGTGGAGATCATCGGGCCGTTCAAGGTGCTTTCGCTGGGCAACCGCCTCGGCAGCGCCGACGTGATGCGTGCCGCCCGTATTCCGCAGGTCCAGGAAAACGTGATGACGATTCTCGTCCGGGTCGAGAATGGGATGCTCGAGCCGCGCGCGGCGAAACTGCTGAAGATGGTCGAGATGACAAGCTTCCGCCCGCTGGCGATCATGTTGCACCCACGTGAAAACGCGAAGTAAGGAGCTGTAAGAGAATATGCCGGCCAATAGTCGAACAGCCGTAGGGTGGATTTCAATCCACCCCTTGTTTTCCGGGTGGATTAAAATCCACTCTACGTCAAGTGTTGAGCTACGATGAAAGTCTGGTACAACAAGATCAGCGAGAGCCGGCGGAGCATGGTCGACGTGCCCGAAGCGGAGGTCTCCATCGGGCGGGATCCGAGCAATAATGTGGTTCTTGCCAGTCCGCTGGTCTCTCGCCACCACGCCACGGTCCGCATTCTCGACGGCAAGTTGCACCTGGACAACCTCGGCCTGAACAGTTGCGTGGTCGGCGAGACGGAGGTGCTCGGTGGGCAGTCGGCGGTGTTCGATCCCGGCACGAAGGTGCGGATCTGGCCCTTTACTCTGTCGTTTGAGGCCGAGAAAGCGACCACGATCACCCGGGCGGAGCTGGAAGCCCATCTCCGGTCGATCATGGCGGATCTGGAGCTGCGGATTCACCGCAAGCTGCTGGAGCGGCTCGATCTCTACGAATTTGAAACGAACCGCACGAGCGATACCGAGACCATCCTGCTCCTGGAGAACAACATCGAGGACGTCTGCCGCGAGTTGAATGTCTTCGGCAAGGAGAATGAACCGCTGATCGAAGAGATCACCGGGATGACGCTCCGCGATCACCTGGTCAACCAGATCATCATGGAAACGGGCGCTGAGGAGTACTTCGACCTGGCGTCATTGACATCGAACGAGTTCGACGTGCCGGCAACGCTCGTTCCGGAGCGCGAGGGAGAACTCCACGGCCTCTTGCAGTTCGTCCGCGAGCGGCTCACCCTGGCCGAATGCCGCGACGTGAGCGAGCAGATCAACCGGGTCGAGAGCCGCTTCAACGAGATCTTTCACCTCGTCCGGCCGCACCTGCACCACGAACTTCGAAAGTACCTGATCCTGCGGACGCTCAAGAAGGACCTGAAGGACACGATCTTCGGTTTCGGGCCGCTGCAGGATCTGCTGCGGGCCCCGAGCGTCACGGAGATCATGGTGGTCGGCAAGGACCAGATCTACGTGGAACGCGGCGGCGTGATCGAGCGGTCGGGCCGGCGTTTTATCTCCGATAAGGTCACCGAGGCGATCATCGAGCGGATCGTCGCCCAGGTGGGCCGCCGGATCGACAAGAGCCAGCCGCTGGTCGACGCAAGGCTGCCCGACGGCTCACGCGTCAACGCCGTGATCCCGCCCCTGGCAGTCAAGGGCCCGTGTCTCACGGTGCGGCGATTCCCGATCCAGCGCTTGCAGATGGACGATCTGATCGAGCTGGAGAGCATTAGCCGGGCGGCGGCCACATTCCTGCGCGCATGTGTGATCGACCGTCGCAACATCCTCGTCAGCGGAGGCACCGGCACCGGCAAAACAACCTTGCTGAACGTGCTGAGCAGTTTCATTCCGTTCAAAGAACGGATCGTGACCATCGAAGACACGATGGAACTCCGCTTGCACCAGGAGCACGTCGTTTCGCTGGAAACGAAGCCGCCGAACGTGGAGGGGACGGGCGAATACACGATCCGCGACCTCGTTCGCAACGCCCTGCGGATGCGGCCCGACCGGGTGATCGTCGGCGAATGCCGCGGCCCGGAGGCCCTGGACATGATCCAGGCAATGAACACCGGCCACGACGGGTCGATGACGACGGTTCACGCCAACAGTGCGCGCGAGGTGATCGAACGGCTCGACGTGCTGGTGCTCATGGCGGCCGACCTGCCGATCACTTCGATCCACCGGCAGCTCGTTTCGGCGCTCGACGTCATCGTGCATATCAGCCGGATGCCCGGCGGCTCGCGGGTCGTGACGCAGATTTCCGAGGTCTCGCGGGTCGATCCGGACAACAACAGCGACGTGATCATCACCGACATCTTCAATTATCGAAACGGCGAGTCGCTCCAGCCGACCGGGTATCTTCCCAGTTTTGTCGACAGCCTGATTGAGAAACAACTCCTGGAGCTGGAATTCCTCTACGGGCAGCAGCAGGCGGCCGAAAACCTGCTGCCGCGTGCCGATCTGCCGGGACTGATCGCGAGGTAATCGATGCCGCCGGAAACGGAACTGTGGTTGGCAAATGCATGCATCGCCGCGGCCGTGGCCCTGGGAGCCTACGCCGGAGCCGACTACTACGCACAGGCGATCAATGCCGTGGAGCGGGACATCACCGACAAGCTCCGGCGGCTCCGCGCACCGACGCGCAGGGTCCGACGGTACCTGGGGCTATGGTTGACGGCCATTGCCGCCGCGTTCGCGGTCTTCTGGCTGCTGTTGGACAGCCTTGTCTTCGGCGTGCTGATCTCGGTCTTCCTGGCAGCGGGACCATGGTTGTTGCTGCGGAGAATGGCGGAACGCCACCGCCAGAAGATCGAGGACCAGTTGGCCGACGCAATGGTCACTCTGGCAAACGCGATCCGCGCAGGCCTTTCCCTGGTGCAATCGCTGGAGATCCTCGCCGCGCAGTGCCCGAAACCGATCAATGCCGAGTTCCATCAGATCGCCGCTGAATACAACCTGGGCAAACCGCTGGCCCGAACGCTTTCGGAGGCGAGCGAGCGGCTGCGGAGCGAGAATTTCGCGCTGTTCGCCGCGGCCATGATGGCGAGCCACGAGAGCGGTGGACGCCTGAACGAGACGGTGGAACGTATCGCCGAGAGCGTGCTCGAGCTGCAGCGGCTCGAGCGAAAGGTGATGTCGGAGACCGCCCAGGCCCGAAAATCAGCCGTGTACATGGCAATGGCGCCGGCCTTCATTCTCGCGGTGTACTGGTTCGTCGACCCCGGCAACACGGCGCTTTTGTTTACGACGACCGTCGGCCAGATGATGCTGGCGATTGCCGTACTCCTGAACATCGCGGCCTACTTCTGGGCCCGTGTGATCTTGAATCCGGATATCTGACGCAATGCACTTTATCCCCTTCGCCGCAGTTCCCGCTCAGACCGCCGCACTCCGCACGGTCGCCAGCATCGCCGTGGGCACGGCGGTATTCCTGGTCGTGCGGTGGGTGATCCGGCTGCTTCAGACGGAGGATTTGCAGCAGGGGGCGGAATGGCGCTACGACATCAGCCGCATCAATGAACTGCGGCGGATGAGCGCGTTTTACCGGGTGTTCCAGCCGGCGATCCAAATCGTGGCCCGCTTCAACCGGATTGTGTTCCGCGACAGCCTGCCGGAGGTCCAGCGGGAGATCCAGGCGGCCGGGCTGCCGCGGTTCTGGCTGGCGGAGGAATATCTCGCACGGATGGAATTGGTCGCGATGGGGGTCACGCCGCTGTACGTGTACTATACGGTCTCGTGGTTCGGGCTGGGGGGCTTGCTGGTGGCGTTCGGCGCGATGCTCGCCACGGTTGGCTTTCTCCGACGCAGGCTATCGGCAAGGGCGGCCGCGCGGCTGCGGATGATCAAGCGGCGGATGCCGTTTCTTCTCGACCTGCTGACCTTGCTCCTCGAGGCGGGTTCCACGTTTCTGAGCGCTTTGTCGCAGGCGGTCAAGGAATTCGAAGACCATCCGGTGGCCGAGGAATTCGGACGCGTGCTGACGGATATGCGGCTGGGGAAGACCCGCTACGAGTCCTTCGCCGCCATGCGCGACCGGCTCAGCGACGACGAGATCACCAGCATCATCGGCTCGATCTTGCAGGGGGAGACGCTGGGCACGCCGCTGGCCCATATCTTCCGCACGCAGGCGGAGATGCTCCGGATCAAGCGGACACAGCGAGCCGAGGCGGTGGCAGGCGAGGCGGGCGTCAATATGCTCCTGCCGGGCGTTCTGGTGATGGTGGCCACCGTGCTCATCATTATCGGCCCGTTTATGTTGAATTACCTTTCGTTCGGATTGGCCCTCTAGGCAAGGCGGCGAGACAACATGCCGATCAGACTCGACTGTCCGCGCTGCAAGACGCCGTTGGCCGTGCCCAACAAGAAGGTTGGAGGCTACGCCAACTGCCCGCATTGCGGCGGCCGGTTCTGGGTGCCCAAGCCCGGTTCCTCAGACACGATGCCGGCGCCGCCGCCACAGGGCGCCGCGGGTCCGCCCGCTCCCCCGGCATCGGCAGCGGGCACGGGCAATTCGCTGCGACCGGGACCGCCCGCTCCTCCTCCGGCCACTGGTCAGGGAGCCTGGCTGGCCGGGCCCGGCAGCGCGGGACCGCCAGGGGTGCGGGGGCCGTCGAGCGGCGACGGAGCGATGGTGGCGGCATCGCAGAGATCCGCCCCTGCTCAGCCGCCTCCGCCGACGGTTCCGCCACCGCGGAAGGTGGCGAGATTCATCACCGCCGAATCGACCGAATCGGCGCTGAAACTGGCCGAAGACGGCAAACTCCCCGAACTCAGGCTCAAGGAACCGGGCCGCGAGGAAGCCGAGACGAAGGGAAATCGCTCGTCGAACCCCCTCGTTCTGCTGGTGGTTCTGTCGCTGAGCGTGGTCATGTCGACCGTGCTCGTCCTGGTCGATTTCGAACCGCGGAATACGACCGGTCTGGAAGAAGCCCACCGGGCAAGGAGAGTCATCGAAGAACAGTACTTCGCCAACCTCGATCCGAATCAACCTCTGGCGCCGTATCAGATTGATCTCCGCGAGGCCGCGCGGGCCCATTCCATCGGCGACCGCAAGACGGAGCAAGAGCGGTACCGCAAGGTGCTCGCCATGCTCCGCGCCGAACGCGGCAGGTTCGAGCGAGGGCTGACCGGCAGTCCGTACCGCGACCAGGAGCTGGAGAGACAGATCACGATCGTCCTGAGCCATTTGTAGGAGCCGGGGAGGCTTCATGTCCGCTACGCGCTATGAAATCGTCGGCACGGTCGCCTCGGGCGATTTCGCCACCGTTTACCGTGCCCGCGACCGGGAACTGGGCCGCGAGGTGGCGGTCAAACAGATTCACCAGCAGTTCCTCAGCGACCCGAGACAACTGGAGCGCTACTGGCGGGAAGCGCAGCTTCTGGCATCGCTGCAGCATCCCCATATCCTGACGATCTACGACGTGGTCCGGCCGCGTGGCTGGCTCATCCTGGAACTGATGCAGGGCAATTTGCAGCGAAGCGCCGAGACCGGTCCGATCGACCTGGATTACCTCCGCGTCGTGCTGTCGAGTTGCCTGGGCGCGCTCGGTTTCCTCCACACCAACGGTATCATCCACGGAGACATCAAGCCCAGCAACATTCTGGTCAATCCGCAAAACATCGTGAAGCTCGGCGACTTCGGGCTCGCGCGCCGGGCAAGCAGCGAACAGGGGAGCCTGCTCAAAGGGACGACGAAGTATATGGCTCCCGAATTGGTCGCAAACCAGTTCGGTCCGATCGGTCCGGCCAGCGATCTTTATTCCCTCGGGTTTTCCGCCTACGAGCTTCTCTGCGGGCCGCAATTCGAATCGCTGTTCCCCGGGCTGGCCACGTACGGTCGCGACCGTCAGATCGCCTGGCTCATGTGGCACGCCGCCCCGGACCGCAATCTTCCGGAAATCCACAAGGTGCTGCAGGGGGTTCCTCCGGACCTGGCCCACGTGATCCAGCGGTTGGTGGCCAAAGATCAGACGCAGCGCTACCGTTCGGCCCAGGAGGTCCTTCACGAGTTGCACGCCCCGCCCGCCGCGGTGGTTCCTCCGCCCAAGCCGGACGAACAACCGGACCCGGCCGCGGCCGAAGAGGCTCGCAAGAAGCGCCTGATGCGGATCGCGGCCGCTGTGGCGATGGCCTGCTCGCTGGTGCTGAGCGTGGCGATGCTTCTGCCGAGCAAGGAACCGCCGCCTGCCGAGGTCGCCGCCGGCGTTCAGCCAACCTCCGGCACGATCCGCAACGTGTACCCGGATGACCGATCCCTTGTGCTGGAGTCGGGCAAGGACGGCGAGCCCCGAGAAATTCTTGTGAAGCCAGGCGATGAGTTCTACGTGAACGACAAGAAAGTGCTGCTTCGGGATCTGGCGCCGGGCGATCGTGCGGAAGTGGAGATTCTCCGCAACGAGGCAGGCGGAAAAGTGACCATCGTCCGCGCCACCCGGCCCGAGATCGCCCGCGGCCGGATCGAATCCGTCGAGCCCGATTCCGGCACGGTCTCGGTCAATGTGGACCAGCGCGACCAGCCTCTCGTGGTCCGTGTTCCGGCGAGCGTGAAGATCACGTTCAACGGGAAGGACCAACTCAACGGAAAGCCGGTCGCGCTTGCCGACATCGAGCCGGACGACCGCGCTGTCGTCGCCCATCTCGGGGAGGAAACCGGCCGCGTGGCAACGGAACTGGCAGTCGAGCGCGTGGTGACCGCCGAAGGCGTCCTGCGCGATCTGAACGTGGCTAAGCGAACGCTGACGTTCGCAACGGGAGACGGAGACGCCGCCTCGGTCGTCAACATGCCGATCGCCCCGGACTGCGAGGTGACGATCAATGATCTGCGATTTCTGAACCAGCAGATGCTCAAGCCGGGCGATTTGAAGCCGGGCGACCAGGTCAGCATCGCGCACGACACGCAGATCGTGCGGGTCGATGCTTACCGAGTGCTCGGCCAGGCCGGTGTGGTGCAGTCGGTCGAGGAGTCGACCCGGACCTTGCAGGTCCAGCTCGAAAGCGAGCAAGCGGTGGGGACTTTCCTGGTCGGAACCGATGCGAAGATTACCCTGGGAGGGGAACCGGTCGAACTGGCCGATCTCCGCGCCGGAGACCACATCGACCTGACACACGACTCCCCGGATGCGAAGAACCCCCGAATCCTCAGCATCGCCGCGCGCCGACCGGCCGACCCGAGCCGCTGGGCAGTGATCGTCGGGGTCCAGGATTACGACGATCAGTCGCTCAGCCGGCTGGAACATACGCTGGCCGACGCCAAACTCGTCGAGGAGATGCTGGTGAAGCGACATCGGGTGCCGAAGGACCAGGCCCTGCTGTTGACGGATCCTAGTCTGGTTCGATTGGAGCAAGCGGCCGCGAATTTTCTCGAGCGACTCGAAGCCGACGACGAGGTCGTCGTCTACTTCGCGGGACACGCTTATCAGAACGAGGAAGGAAAAGTCTTCCTGGCTCCCAAAAACTTCGACTTCCGTCGAATGGCCACCACAGGAATGGCCCTTCAGAATCTTGTGGACCAGCTCGAGCAGTGCAAAGCACGGGAAAAGCTCCTCCTTCTCGACGCATGCCATACCGGTGCCGGCGAGGACCTTGCCAGGCAACCTTCCGCGGCCGAGATGCTCGAAACGCTCGATGCGCCGGCCGGGCGTGCAGCGCTGCGAAGCGTGATGGCCATCGCCGGCAGTTCTGCCGGGCAGCGCGGGCAGATCCTGGCCGACCGGCAGCATGGGCTGTTTGCCAGCAGTCTCGCAGAGGCTTTTTCCGGCCGCGGCGACGTCAACCGTGACAACCGGATGGAGCCGACGGAGCTTTACACGTACGTCAACCAGGCAATGGCCGCTGCCGGTACCTCGCCGTCGCAAACGCAGACTCCCAAGTTGTTCCTGCCCGATGCACGGCCCGCTCGGCTTACTGAGGAGGCCAAGTCGGCAATCCGCCGGCTGGCAGCCTATCTCCCCCAGGATCGTATCGACATGGCGGCCGTCCGAGCGGATTACGAGGCCGCCGAGCAGGTGTCCGGCAAGGAAATCGAGCCGCGGCTGCTCTACGGATTACTGCTGATGAAGGCGCGCCAGCGGGAGGAGGCGATTCGCCATTTCCAGCAGATCAAGCTTGCCCATCCCGGGCTTCATCTCCCCTCGCAGGCGATTGCCTGGCTCGATTTCGACAGGCGAAGCTATCAAGACGGCGTCGAGGAGCTCGCCGAACTCATGAAGCGGCTCCCGCGGCCGAAGAAGGCGGACGAATTCTACCCGGAAGACGTTCAGCAGATCGCTCGTTGGGTCGGGCAAATGCGGGAGTTTGCCGCGGGCGCCGCGGACGAACTCCGGCGGCCGCCGGAGACCACTCTTGCGCAACTGGACGGTGTGGTTGCGGCTCTCGGAGGCGAACTGGCCCAGTGGTATGAGCAGGGCCGCTCGCTCTCTCGCGACGTGATGCACGAGTTCGACCGGAAGATGACCGAAAGCCGCGACGACGCCACTCTTTCCAGGCTCCGCGTCGAGCGGCGGCAAATCGCCCACTACGCCGCCTTTCCGTTCGACAGCGCCACCCGGCGGATTCTCAGCGGATTTGACATGTAGGTCTGGCTAGTGCCTTGTCCACGCTAAAAGTTCAGGTCGCCGCGCATAGAGCGATTGATCATTGTCCGCACGAAATCGCGTGCCCGACCGAAAATTTAGTCTGGACGACGCACTAGCACAGATCTCGTCCTCCGCAAACAAGACCCGGCATGGTTCAACAGCGGGTCGCAACCAGTAGGTCCCGCTTGCCGAGCGGGACGTGGAGCCACCAGCCGCCTCGCCAACCCCAAGGCCTGCTTCGAACCAAGTCTACCCGCCCTTTGCAGACTTGGCCCGCAAATTCTGCTGAATCGATACAGCTTTCCGCATGAATCGCCGATCGATAGAACACCATCACGCAACGGAACCCACAACTGCACAGCGAACGACAGCACAAAACGACTCTTCCCCCCATCTTCCTTTCCCCATCTTCTTTTCTTCCATACTCATTCCCGTCAAGCCGTGTCAACGCTCATCCCCGGACGCTCCATCCCCCGCTTCCGCTGCACCGCGGCGGCGATCTGGCGCAAGTACGGATCCGCATACGTCAAGAATCGCTGGATGCCCGAACAAAAATAGTTCAGCCCCGGCTGGCCGTCCGGCGTCTTGAGGAAGCGGCTCTTGGGGCACTCCCCGTTGCACGCAAAACCGTGGGGGCAACTGCGGCAGTAGTCCGGCAGCGTGTTTCGCTTGCGGCAGCCGAACTGGCGCTGCTTCGCCGAATACACCACCTCGCCCAGCCGGCAGCCCTCCTCGGGGAGGTTGCCCAAGCGGTACTCGGGGAACACGAACCGGTCGCACGAGTACAGGCTGCCGTCGCTCTCCATCGCCAGCAGAGATCGCCCGCAAACCTCCCCCAGCGAGCAGATCTGCGCGGGCAGGCCCATCCATTGCCCAACGAGAAGGGGGCAGGATAGAGAAGGGGTTATAACTGGGTGGGTGAAAGCATCGAGTGTTCGACGATGCACCTGGCACCCGGTTGTGTTCCTCAAGGATCCCGGTGGGCTCGCCCACCGCTGAACAAAGCTCCGTAGCGAGCAGTCGTTACCAGCTACCGGTTGAGGCTTGAGGCCCCCTGCCGCCTCGCGCGGCAGGAGCCAAAGGTTCCTCGGCTAGCCCGCGCCAACCCCTCAAATCCGGCCGAATGTTTCGCCTTCCCATAGCTTGCCCGCCGACCGCAGGGCCGGTTACAATAGGGTCGCGCGAGCGGAAGAACGAACTGCTTCAGACTATAGCTCGGAAACGTCTCCTGCGATAAGCCGTTCATTAACACTCACGCATTTTGGGGGGAGGCTTGTCGCAGCTTCGATGATGGGCTATTGCAGAATGCGAGTGGGAATTGAAGGTACGCGAGTTGCTGGAGATCTTGCAGAGGGACGGCTGGCAGATCGACCGAACGCGCGGGAGTCACCGACAGTTGCGTCATGCGTCGAAGCCGGGAACAGTAACTGTGTCCGGTCACGCGAGCGAGGACGTTCATCCCAAGACGCTGAAAAGTGTTCTTCGACAGGCCGGATTGGAGGAATAGCCGCTATGGCGCAATACACGGTGATTTACGAACGAGGTGAACACAACTGGTCCGCATACGTCCCGGACCTTCCTGGATGCATCGCAACGGCTGCTACTCGCGAAGAGCTGGCGCATTTGATTCGCGAAGCCATCGAATTCCACGTCGAAGGCATGCGGCTTCATGGCGACCCTGTTCCGGACCCGACCATTGAAGCGGGCCTCGTGGACGTCGCCATTTAAATCGGGATGGTAGCCTTCGGCCCGATTGGCCGAACAGTACGCTGCACCTGACCGGGGCCGCCGCGCCGGTTTCCGGCCTGTCGTTGCTCGCACCAGCGGCCCCGGCAGGTGAGCTTCGTCGTTCCCCAGACAAGCCACACAACAACATCCCTGGCCATTCGTCGCCGCCTCCCGGTGACACCTCGCTCGGATCCTGTCATCCCCCCCTTCTCAAGCTCAAAAAAACTTTGCCTTGGCCGAAAAACCCTATTGACCAGATGCGCCGCATCGATCATACTGAAACATGGACAAATGATCATATTTTTCCACGGGGCTGGCCCAACGGCATCCACGCGCTGCTGCCTCGCAGATCTTTGATTCGTTTCTCAGCCTCTCGCAGCAACCGCTCTGATTGCGGCTGTCCGCCTCCGCCCGAGGTTCGCAGTCCGACTCCCTTCGGGGCCCCTACCAAAGCCTCGCATCCCCTGCAAATCATCCGATCCAACCAACCAGAAGCGCGGCGCCACCCAATGCCTTTCGTTCTGAGAAATCGCACACTTGGTGGCCACACCCGCCGCGCCCTCATCCCTCAGCCCCACCCTGGGCTGATAAAAACTTGATAAAAACGGGGACAGGCACCGCAACTAATAGCGGTTTAGCCAGAGCGACCACACAAGATGTTGCGGAGCCAGTCCCCGTTTTTATCAGCCCAGCCCCACCCTGCGGATTCTTAGCGGATTGGACGTGTAGTACCTCCGGCGATCTTGCCACTCTGATGGCGCAGTATGTACAGCGGACGCGAAGACGCGAAGGCCGTAAATCCTGCGGAATCGATACAGTTTGACCCGCGAATCGCCGATCGATACAACACCATGTGGTGCCAAGACTGCCAACAGGACGTTCCCGCCGTTTTTCCCCGGCTTGAGGGGGGGTGTCGCTGTCCGCGCTGTAGCAGTGTCGCGCGGGACAACCATGTCAAACCCTTGCCGGAAAAGGGAAACGAACAGCCTGCCGATTCTCCCTCGGTGTCGGCAGAAGAACCGTCGCGGCCGGTCTTCGATAGCTGGGAACTTGGCGAGCAACTGAGGCACGTGGAGAGAGTTCTCGCGGCCGAGCAGACGCCGGGCGGTCCGGAACCGGCTGAACAGGAACCTCGTCCGGTCTTCCGGTTCGATCAGGCCCACGAGCCCAATCGTCGGCGCCGACCCCACTCGCGTCGCGGCAGCCTCGGCCGCAGCCAGGAGGCTTCTGGCTCCGCGGGGCTACGGGCACTCGTCTGGCCGTTGCTGGCGCTGGGGCTCATGACCTTTGTCTGCGGCGGTGTCCTGGTTGGCTGGTCGCTGGCCGCGGGCCGAAGTGAGCTTTGGACGCTTGGGCTGCCGATCGCACTGGTGGGTCAGATCGGCCTTCTGACCGGGCTGGTCCTGCAACTCGAGAAAATCTGGGAAGATCATCGGGCGGCCGCCGCCAAGCTCGACCACGTTGACGAGGAATTGCACGATTTAAAGACCACCACGACGCTGCTGGGAACCAGCCGCTGTGCGCCGGGCACTTCCTTCTACGCGCACATGGTCGGCGGCGCAAGCCCCCAGATGCTTCTGACCGACCTGAAGAGCCAACTCGATCTGCTGGCGGTGAAGATCAGCCGGGAAGAGAAGTGAGTAATCACCGATGGCAGCCCGGCTGCTTCTGAGCAGCCGGGCTGATTACGTTCACCGAAGATCCCAGCAGCCGGGCTGATTACGTTCACGGCTTGGATTCAGATCCGCTTGAACTGCTTGTCCAGCTCTTCGCGGCTGAAGATCAGCGCAGTCGGACGGCCGTGCGGGCAATGATGCGGATCGTGGATCAGGTGGCGCTGATCGAGCAGCGCCGAGATTTCGTCGGCCGCCAAACGGTCGCCCGCCTTGATCGCCGCCTTGCAGGCGATCGTATGCAGAAGGTCGTCCAGCACGTCGCGGTGCTCGGGTGTCTTGCCGCCGGACATCAGCGGCTCCAGTAAAGCGTGGAGTACGTCGCCGGGATTCATGTTGGCCAGCATCGCCGGATAGCTGGAGATCAGGATCGTGTCGCCGCCGAACGGCTCGATCTTCAGGCCCAGTCTCGCGAGAGTCTCCCGATTTTCCAGTGCCACTGCGGATTCCGAAGGGCTGAGATCGACCGGCTCGGGCACCAGAAGAGTCTGGCTTTCGACGGGGCCGGCAACCACGCGTGCCTTCAACTGCTCGTAAAGGACCCGCTCATGCAGGGCGTGCTGATCGATCACCAGGATGCCTTCTTCGCTCTCCGCAACGAGGTAGCGATTATGGATCTGAAGGGCCCGATTGGAGCCGTTCGGACCGGCGGACGAAACCGGGCGGCGGTCTTGGTGCTCCGAGGCTGATTGTCCGGTGCCCTGCAAAGCGCGATCGTCGGCGGTCGCCTCTCCTTCAGCCGCCGGTAACCAGCTTTGGTCAAGATGCGCCAGCTCCAGAGGACGGTGTGCGGGTTCGTGCGGCTGAGGCATCGACGGGAGAAAGCCGGAGTCGCTACCCGAAAGAGGCGGCTGAGACCACGACTCCGTCTTTCCCTTCGCCCAATCCACGACCCGCTGGCGAAACTGAGCGGCCTGCTCGGCGTCGTGCGCGCCGGTCGGGTCTTCCTCCGTCGGTGTCTCGACGCGCGTGGTCAGATCGGTGGTGAGGAACTTCGTGCGAAGCGTGGAAAGCAACTGGCTGTAGAGCTGCCCCGAATCCTGGAAGCGGACTTCGAGCTTGGTCGGATGGACGTTGACGTCGACGAGCTCTGCCGGCATCTCGAGGGCGAGAAAGGCGATCGGAAAACGGCCCGTCATCAACAGCCCGCGGTAGGCTTCGCTCAGGGCGTGCTGCAGCGACCGGTCGCGGATGGCGCGGCCGTTGAGGAAGAGGTATTGCATCCGGTTGTTCGCCCGGCTGTGGCTGGGATGGGCGGCGTAGCCGGACAGCCGAACCTGCCCGCTGGTGCTTTCGATCCAGATCAGGTTCTCCGCGAGCTGGCGGCCGGCAATCAGCGCAACCCGCTCGAGCCAGTTTTCCGTGCCGGGCAGCTCGAACACCGGCCGGTCGTTGTGCCGGAGCGTGAAGTGGACCTTGGGCTGGGCCAGCGCGATGCGTGTGAATGCCTCGCTGACATGGCCCAGCTCGGTCTGCATCGATCGAAGAAACTTGCGGCGGACGGGCGTGTTGTAGAAAAGATTCTGGACCTCGATCGCCGTGCCGACCGGGCACCCGCAGGGGCTCACCGGCGAAGCCTCGCCACCGACCACGATAATCTCCGCTCCACCGTCGGAGTCGGGCGTGCGGCTGCGGATCGAGAGGCGGCTGACCTCCGCGATCGAAGCCAGTGCCTCGCCGCGGAAACCGAGCGTGGCGATGCGGAAGAGATCGTCGGCCGTCGCGAGCTTGCTGGTCGAGTGGGCGGCAATCGCCAGGGGAAGCTCGTCGGCGGGGATGCCACCGCCGTTGTCCACAACCCGCACCATCTCCATCCCGCCGGCCTGGATCGAGACGTCCACGCGGCCGGCGCCGGCGTCGACGGAATTCTCCATCAGTTCCTTGACCACGCTGGCCGGGCGTTCGATCACTTCACCGGCTGCGATCTTGTTGACGAGACTCTGGGAGAGACGGCGTATGCCGGGCATTTTATTGGTTGTTGCGTTGAAAATGAACGCGAGATACGCCTTTCTTGCGGCGTCGCCGGCCTTCCGTTGGTCGGCCTCGCCTATTCCGAATGCAAACGTTAAGAGAGCTGATATTCCTTAATCTTGCGATACAACGTCCGCTCGCCTATCCCCAACATGCGGGCAGCCTCCTCGCGATTGCCGCCTGCGATTCGCAGGGTTTCCGTGATGAACAGCCGCTCGACATCCTCGAGGGGCTTGCCGACCAGGCTGGCCAGCGAGGCCGCCGGCGTCTCCTGGACGGGCTCTTGGGCGTCGGAGAGTTCCTCCGGCAGGTCATCCGCATCGAGCAGCCCATCGTAGTCGACCACGACCATGCTCTCCACCACGTTGCGGAGCTGGCGGACGTTGCCCGGCCAGTCGAATGCCAATAGCTTGCGGCGGGCCGGAGGGGCGAGGCCGCGGATCTGCTTATCG
Source organism: Thermoguttaceae bacterium (assembly GCA_040768665.1). Classification (GTDB taxonomy): domain Bacteria; phylum Planctomycetota; class Planctomycetia; order Pirellulales; family Thermoguttaceae; genus JABWBD01. The sequence goes on along the minus strand of JAXGMN010000042.1, from coordinate 32,057 downwards.
TGCTTCTTCGCAAACGTCTTCATGAAGTGGTCGACCAGCACCGGGATGTCGCCGCTCCGCTCGCGGAGGGTCGGCAGGCGGACGGTGACGACTTTGAGGCGGTGATAGAGATCGCTGCGGAACGTGCCTGCGGCGATGACGTCTTCCAGGTTGCGGTTTGTGGCGGAGAGGATACGGACATTGACCTTGATCGGTTCGTTGGACCCGACGCGGGTGATCTCGCTATTCTCCAGCACCCGGAGCAGCTTGATCTGGGTGGCCATCGGCATGTCGCCGACTTCGTCGAGGAAGAGGGTGCCGCCGTGGGCGTACTCGAACTTGCCGACGCGGTCAGTCGAGGCGTCGGTGAAAGCGCCCTTCACGTGGCCGAACAGTTCGCTCTCAAGTATGTTTTCGCTCAACGCGGCGCAGTTCAATGCGACGAACGGCTTGTTCTTCCGCGGACTGTTCTGATGAATTGCCTGCGCGACGAGTTCCTTACCCGTGCCGGTTTCACCCTGAATCAACACGCTTGCGTTGGTCGGGGCGATCCGTTTGAGCCGCTCGATGATGTCGTGCATCTGAGGGCTGTCGCCGATGACCCCTTCGAATCCGAACCGCTCGTCGAGCCGCCGCTTCAACTCGACGTTCGTCTGCCGAAGCCGCGCGTTCTGAGCCGCCTTGAGCGTGACGGCACGGAGTTGGCCGAGGTCGAGCGGCTTGAGCAGGTAGTTGAACGCCCCCTGTTGCATCGCCGTGACCGCCGAGGGGATCGTTCCATGCCCGGTGATGAGAATCACCTCCGAATCGGGCAACTCTCGCTTCGCTCGACTGAGGATTTCCAGCCCGTCCACGTCGTTCATGACCAGGTCGGTGATGACGACGTCGAAGACCCCTTCCTCGATTTTCCTGGCGCCCTCGCTGCCGGAGGTGGCGATGTGACAGGCGAAGCCAACCCGGTCGAGACTCTCAGCGACCACCTGAGCGTGGGCCTCGTCATTGTCGACAATCAGCACCTCGGGAGGAGGAGACAGTTGCTCTTCGGAAGTGGACGTTGAGGATGAACCGACCATGACCGTGATGATACCGTTTTGCCGGCGATCGAGCCAGAACCCGCAAGGATGCTCGGTGACTGCTGAAAAGGGGACCGGCTCCGCAACCGGTGGTAGTCTGACATGACGGCAGGTACAAGATGTTGCGGTACTTGTCCCACTTCTCAGCAGACCCCGCTCCGGCGGCGCGGAAGCAAACTCCTGACCGCGTTCCCATGAGGACACTCATTCGTTCGCCGATCCTTACGGCCTGCTTGGACGGCAAATTCGCCAGTTGATGCAGGATCGGCGAAGGGCTTGCAGAAGGACACCGCGGGTCGGTTTCCGGCAGGCCCCCCGCGGGAACACTTCAGAGCAAGGACGCTTGTGGTCGACGAAACCACCATCGGGTCCGTTGCCTTGTCCACAGCCCGCCCGGGGTTGCTTCCAACCATCCGGGCTGATCCGTCGGTACCTACGGAGCGGTCGCATGTTCAAACGGCGCCAACGACATCCTGCAGTTACCCCAGTCCCGCCGTCTTCGTTGCCGCCGGGCACCGCCGCCATCGCGGTCTTCCTCTGCCTTATCCTCGTCAGCGGACTGGTCGTCCATATTCAGACGATGCCTCGCGCTGAAAAGAAGATCCCGAAGCTGGCGGTCGGCGGATCGTCGCCGGTGCAGAATCCGGCAGCAGACGCCGGTTCGACCAATGATCAGGAACTGCGCGCGGGAGTGGTCGGCACGTGGCAGGACTTTTATCATGGCAAGCGGACGATGACGATTCGCCCGGACGGAACGGCGACGATGATCGTCGAACTGAGCGGCTGGAAAGCCCGGCTGTTCACGTCGCGGCTGCGACTCGACCTGGCATGGTCGGTCGAGGACGGCAAACTCCTGCGGCGGACCATCGGGGGCGACCCGGCTGACAAGGTGGCCTACGTGAACCGGCGGGTGGGCGATCGGTGTGCCGAACCGATTCTGCAGCTCACCGGGGACCGTATGGTGCTTCTGGACCAGAACGGCCAACAGCAGTACACCTGGAGCCGAGTCCAGTAGCAAACTGCCGAACGAGCGTCAGCGACGGCGGAAGGTCTCGTAATAGAGGATCCCGACAAGGGTCTTGGCGTCGCGGATCCGGCCGTCGCGGGCCATGGCCAGGGCCTCCTCCCATGCGACGACCTCCGGGCGGATCTCTTCGCCTTTCTCCAGGGCCATTTCGCCCGGCTGCAAATGCTCGGCCACGAAGAGATGCATCTGCTCGCTGAGGATCCCCGGCGAGGATACAAACTGCACCAACAGCCCCATCGAGCCGGCCCGATAGCCGGTTTCCTCCGCCAGCTCTCGATGGGCGGTTTCCAGGGGAGCTTCGTCCGGCTCCATCGTGCCCGCCGGCAACTCAAGAAGCGTTTCCTCGACTGCAATCCGGTAATTCCGGATCAGCACGACACGGTCGCCGTCAAGCAGCGGCAGAATGACGACCGCACCCGGGTGGCAAATAACCTGGCGAGGCAACCTTTCGCCGGCGGGGGTGTGCTGGTATTTGCGGACGACCTGAAAACGTTTGGCGTCGAGCAGAATTTCCGGTTCGCGTGGTTCCGACATTGTCTCGGTAGGAGGTTGGTCTCGATAGGAGGTTGCAGTTCGATCGCATGGATGATACGCAACAATCGCGAAAAGCGGTAGCCCCTGCACCACTGCTGCAAGGGCCAGGAGCCGGACACGGTCCAGAGCGGACCGAGTCCGCAGGCCGTTGTGGCACAACGAGGGTCCGGCAGCAGGAGCGCGTCGCAGGTTTGCACGGCCGTCCAATCGGACCGGAGAAATCGAATCCCGACCTGCCGGCCCATCGGTGCAACCAGTTGCGTGTGTGGCCACCAAAGCTTCGATTTCTCAGGAAGATGCCCTGCGAAAGCACAGCCGCGGGCAAAAAAAAGACCGAGCAAGTCGTGCAGCCGCTGGTCAGCGGAGGGGAGACGGCGAGCGGGCCGAGCCGGTTACCAGGTTGTCAAAGAGCTCCGGAGCGGCAAGCCGTAAAGTTGGCTGCTGCCGGTCCGTGGGGGTACGTGTTCACATGTCCATTCACCTGCGTCATTGTGGTCGATGCGGCGCGCTACGTCAAGCAATTTCTTGAAACAGGAGCGGTAAGTGGAGGCGGGGATTGGGCAGGGGTTTACGTTGAAGAGTGTTTTTTGCTAGCTGACCAACCTCATTCACCTGCCGGACGAGGTTGATGTCGATTCAGAATGTTTCCTTATTCCTTCAGCATGGCGATCAGCAGGACGTTGTAGCTGGTGCCGTAGGCCCAGTAGCCCGGTCCCTCGGGATAGCCGCCCTCGGGCGCGAACGCGGCCATCGAGCGGGTGACATTCTGCAGGGCATTGTGCACGGTCTTGGCGGCCAGCTCCGGCTCGTCTTCCAGCACCGCCAGGGCGCCGGCGGTCAGCCCGCCGTGGCAGACCTGCCCCCAGTTGTTCCGCGCCCGGATCCAGCCTCTGTGCCGCGTCTCCCACGGCAGGGCAACCCCTTTGTGCACGATCGCGTCGCGGATTTCGGCGCCGCTCTCGTCATCGAGTTGTCCGTAGAGCCAGTCGTAGCCGATGGCCACCGCAAACGACCTTTCCAATCGCCGCTTCAGGGGGGGCTCTCAACTCTCGGCGGTCGCCGGCAGATACCGCTGAAGAAATCGGTAATGCGGCCAATCCTTTTCCATCGCCCGCTTCATGTCATTCCACAAGACGTCGCAGAGGGAGCGTACGGAGTCGCGCTGCGCCGCCTCCACGAGTTTGCGATCGTCCAGGAAGTCGTAGAAATGCCTCATCGCGACAATGCCCGCCGGCGCGTGGGCCGTCTGCAACGACAGCGGGTGGAGATTGCGGGCCAGGGCAGGCTCCAAGTCTTCCCGGGTCAGACCTCGGAACAAGGCGATTGGTTTGCATTCCATGTCGTTGATCGTGTCCACAAGGACCGAGCGGAGCTCGTCGGCGACCATGGGCTCAAACCCCCGTGCCTCGCAAAGCCATCGCATCAGGTCTACGGCCAGCAGGTACACGCGCCGCCCGGCGCGGCGTTCGTCCTTGAGCAGCTCGTCGCGGGTCCAGGTCTTGCCCTTGCCGGCCAGATGCCGAACGAATGCCTGCTCGGCTTTCCGAGACTTCTCGGAATCACGACAACCGATCTCGATCGAGTACCGATACAGCTCCTCGATGGCATCATCCGTTGCCCCCTGCCTCGCACAGGCTTGGTAAGCCGGGAACAAAGCCCAATTCAGCAACTGCTCGGCCCCCGAAGGCATCAGGTCCCGGTCGTCTAACGAAATCGCCGCGCCGACTAACCGCTGCGCCGCCTCCGCGCGCCCCGCCAGCCGGATCAGCGAAACCAAGGCGAACAGCGCTTCGCCCAATCGGGTCATCGTGTCAGCCAGAGCGAAGACCACCCGGTCCAAATCCTCCCACCGCTCCTCGGCGAGGTACCAAGACGCCATCGACAGCGTATGCCAATCCTCACTTTCCGCAAACACGTCGGGATGAGAGGTCCGCAGTTCTTCCAGGAAAGCGACGTATTCAGCCTCGGAAACCGCCCCTTGAAGTTCGGAAACCGCGTCGCAAATCGCTTCAAACCACTCGTCGTCCAGCCTACTAGTCTCGAGCTTCTCCCGGACCAATCGCAGGCGTCCTTGGCCGTCCGCCAACTCGTATTGGTCCCACCAGTCACCGATCGGCGTGCGCTCGTCGACGTGCGCCGGGCGAGGCGGCGCCGGGGCTGCCACGGGCGGCCGGTGGAGGTCCGGCGCCGGCGGCTTCGATTGCCGTTGCTGCTGGTACTGCTCGTGAAGTGTCGCTCTGCGGCGTCTCTCCTCGCGATTCTTCTTCTGCTTCCTCTGTTTGCGACGCTCCTTGTCACTCCGTGCCGACATCGATGGACTCTCTCCTTTCGCGGTAAGCCCAAACTGGTTGAATGATCAGGACCGTTTCTTCAGGCAGCCCGGATAACCACGTCACTGGCCACCTTCAGCCCGGTCGAAGAGGTCGCCGAGCCGCAACTCGAAGCCGGGAAGCAGGTCGCCGCCCGAGAGAAAGCCGTTCTGTAGCCCAGAACGACCGCCAAGCGTGATTCCCGATACCCCATGACCTTCTCCACCAGGGTGCCGTCGACCAATTCACAAAGCCGGCCGGTGCGAGCGTGAACAGCCAACACGTCCTCTTCGGTCGCCGTGCCCGGCGGTGGAACCATGCGTATGCGCGCTAGGGGGATGCCGCCGAGTTGCTGCTGCATGTCGGCAACGGTCCAATCTGTGGGAAAGCAGGAAACCAAGGCGGTGGACATCGAAGGCTCCGCAACCATGGAATACGGTTCCAACGTCTCTTTCGATCCTACACGGTACCGTTCCCCACTGCCAAGTGTCAACAAGTCAGGCATGCCTCGCTCGGCAGCCCATTCCAACATCACGGGATCGGGTACCGACGCCAAGCCGACATCGCGAACATGGGTGAACTGCAATGCCGGATCGCGGCGAGTCAAGCCGTCGACGATGTGTTCATTGAAGTTCTGATCGACCAGGAATTCGATCACGGGGAGATGCCTTTTACCCTCGCGCGTGCCAAGAGATCTTCCCTCGTCAACCCGGTCGATTGCGACGCCTCGACTTCACGGTGAACCGCTTCGGCCTGCTCCTCGCACTGGCGGAGGTACTCGTCGAAAGGCTCCGGGCTGACCAAATCTATGCTATCGTCGCTCGGGTCGCCAGGTCAAGCCAACGCAGTCAACACGGTCAGGCCCGGATAGATGAAGACTTGGGGTTTTGCATGGGTGCGTGGCATCAAGTTTTGCTCCATGACCCAAGACAAGTTTGCATGTTTTGGCCGAAGGCCTTCTGTCACCGTAGCCTGGGGAAACTTCAGGAAACTCCCCAGGTAGGGTTGAGACGCGAGAAGTAGTTAAAAAATGGCCGTTAAAAAATGGGAGTCAGAGGCCTTGCTGTCCAGGCCGGCTAATGTTCCACGCATTCTCTTCCTCTTTTCTTCTCGTCTTTATCTTTTAACGGCCATTTTTTAACTACCTTCTTCTCATAATCCACTCACCCTTCGTGGAAGAGCACCGGTGCGTAGTTGGAGCAGCCGCAATCGGGGAAGAGGGCCCGGCGACGACCCGGGCGCGCGAATACAGGGATTGTCTTGCCGTCGTGAGTCAGAAGAACCATGCCTCGACATCACGGCGAACCGCTTCGGCCCGCTCCTCGCACTGGCGGAGGTACTCGGCGAAACGATCACGGCTGACCGGCTACCGGTGGCTCCGCTTCGTTCCACCAGACCGTGATCCCACTCGACACACCTCGCGTGTTCTTCGACCGAATCGTCACCAGGAGCGACCCTACGGCGAAGTCGAGGTCGCCGTCCCCATCGAAGTCGGCAAGTTCGAGCGTCGCATGGTATGGATTTCCGTGCTCGAGCGTGTGGCGAACGAACTGCTTGGGCAGGGTCTGCTCGAGATACAGGATCGAGGTGAACTCCGAGGTGGACACCGCGGGAGTTCGGAGCTGCGACGGAAGCCAGGCCACCACGATCACGTCCTGATCTCCGTCTCGATCGAGATCGCCGGCCAAGGCACGATAGGCCCCTGGCAGGTCCGCGAGGCGATGGCAGGCGAAACGCAGCTCGCCTTGATTTTCGAGCCATTGGACCCCGTGCGACGCGTTCAGACAGGAGTTGTCAAATGCGTCCCCGTTCGAGTAGAGAACGTCGAGGTCCCCGTCGCCGTCCAGATCGACCGGTTCGATGCCACTGGACCCGAACGCCAGATCCGGTGCCGCCCAAAGCGTCTGCCGACGAAACGTCGGTTCGCCCTGCCGGAAGAAGGCATCGACACACTCGTATTCCTGGCTGACCAGCGCCAGGAAGTCCGGTCGGCCATCGTGATCGAGGTCCAGCACCGGTACGTGGATGGTCCCCGGGCGATGGTCCAGTTTTTCCGGCTGAAAACGCGGCCGCTCGCCGGATGCGGTCACGTTGCGGTACAGGTGGATCCCGCCCGTGCGATAGTGGCCGAACTCCGCCACGATGAAATCGAGTTGGCCGTCCGCATCGAAATCTGCCGGACGCACGTCCGCGACGCGACCCAGGCCCGACGCCAGGACGATCTGCTCGAAGCTGCGCTGCTCGCCCTCGCGCCGAAGCCACACCACCCTTCCTCGCTCGTGGTCGTGCGGATAGAAACTGCCGAGGTCCGCAACGAGCAGATCGATCCGGCCGTCCTGGTCGAGATCGCAGGGTTCAACGTGGCAGGGGTTGTTGAGCCGGGCGAGAAGTGTGGGAGGAGATTGGCGATCACCCAAGTCCAGAGCGGTTACGCTCCCAGTGCGCATGTCGCAGACAATCAAGACAGGAGTCTGGTCTTCCTCGAGCCGGATCCACCGCAGATTGGCAACGCCGGGCGGAAGATCGCTCCTTTCGGCCAGAAAGAACTCCTCGGTCTTGAAGCCCTGCCGCCTCGCGCTGACTTCCTGCACGCCTTCATCGAGATTCAACCGCTTCGGAGCGAGCGACCGGAAATAGGCCTTGGTCAAGTGAATCGGCGGGGGCTCCAAGTCGGTCCGCCCGGAGCGCGCGTAGTATTGGTATCCTTTGTTCACCTCCTCGTCCCAGGCACCGCGAGGAAAACTCTCAGCCTTCGGCACCGCATGGCAGTCGCCGCAGAAAGCCGCTACGCGGAGCGGAACGTCCGCGTCCGAAATCGAAACCTCATCAGGTTGATCAAGAAACTGCTCAAGACCTTCAACGCGTGGCAGCCGCGTCTGAACGACGGCCAGCACAACGAGCCCACCTGCCACCAACGCGGCGACTGCCACAACGATCGTGCGGAGTAGTCGTCGTTTTCCTTGCATCGAGCTTCTGCCCTACCCAAACGCCATATGCGAGCTTGAAAGCCATTTGTATAGCACAAATGCGTGCCCCTGCGAAGGGATTGGGGCAACTCGGCGCGAATGCTAGAATGAAAGCCCTTGGAACCACCATGGCTCGAAAGCGGCAACCTCCAAAGCCGACGCATACTGACCCGCGCAAGCCAGCGGCACGCTTGCGTATCTTCGTCTTTTCTTGCGTTTTGGCGGTCGCAGCACTTACAGCCCTGGCATTCGGTCCGGCTGTTTTCGCAACGTGGACTCGACAATCGGCTCTGCGCCAGATGGAAATGGGCGCGATCCGTGCGGCACAATCGCGACTCGCATGGTCCACCTGGTTCGAGCCGGCGGACGGCAGGACGGACTTGATGCGGGCTGCTTGTTTTCGGCGTCTGGAGCAATTCGATCGCTGGGAGCAATGTCTCGATCTGGCCAGGCACAAGGGGGCGCACAGCGATGCACTGCGGCATGAGGACCATCTCGGCAGAATTCAACGGGGCGAGCCGATGCCAGACCCCGGCCGTGTCATGGCCGAGTTGATTCGTGAGGGCGTGTCGCCGCACGACGTTGCCGCGGCCTTCATCTATGGCTGCCTCGCTCGTGAGGAGGCCGCCGAAGCAAAGCTGGTCCTGGAAGGCTGGGCAGCGAGTTGCCCGGAAGAGCCGGAGGTTGCGTACATGGCGGGCATTCTCTGGCGGTGGTTGAGCGAACCCACGCGTGCCGAAGAAGAGTTCCTGCGAGCGTTGTCCAGGCAACCTCGTCACGAGTTGGCACGCGAAGCACTGGCCCGGCTGTACGAGGACCAGTACCGCCTCGACGAAGCTCTCGAACAACGCGTCGCGATGGCGGAGACCTTTGGTCGGCAGGATGCGACGCGCCTCGATCTCGCCCGCCTCCTGCGCAAGTTGGGGCATCTCACCGAAGCTCGCCGGATGCTGGAACCGCTCGCTTCCTCTTTGGAAGGCCGCGCTGTGACCGTCGTGGAACATGCGCAGATCGATTTCGCCTCCGGCGACTACGAAAAGGCGCTCGCACGCCTGCCGCAGACGACGGCCGGGCAATCCGCGGATCCGGAGATCCTCTCGATTGTGGCAACCGCCTCCGCGCTACAAGGTCAAGCCGATCGCTCGGCGAGGCTTTTCGCCAGGCTGGATTCGGCGATCGCGCGAGCTCAGCGCGAGTATGACTTGCGGTCCCAACTCGCGGTCGACCCCCGGAACGCTGACGCTGGCGAGGAACTGAAGCAACTGCAATCGAGCCCGCCTATCGTGGGCGTTGGAGTCGGTGAAACCGCTTTGAACGACGGTGGCAAGACCGACGGGAACTCCGCCGAACGGCTCTACGCCGTGCATTGTGCGGCCTGCCACGGCCCGGACGGCCGTGGAGATGGGCAAGCTGCCCGGCACTTGTTTCCCAGACCTCGCGATCTGCGTACGGGTCAATCGCGACTGGTGAGCACCGTCAACGGCGTGGCTACGCCTGCCGATCTCGATTCCGTCCTGCAACGGGGGATGCCGGGAACTTCGATGCCGTCCTTCGAAAACCTTAACGAAACGCAGCGAGAGACCCTTGTGCAAGAACTGTTGCGATGGAGGCAAGCGGGCGTCGAAGCACAGATCATCCAGGCCGCTCGAGCGGATGGAGAGGAGATCGACCCGGAGGAGACCCGCGAAGCCGTCGAGGTCTGCACCACTCCCGGAGACCTCATTCTTGTGCCGGAGCTTGGCTCCCCGGATTCGCGTACGATGATGTCCGGCAAGACGATCTACTCCGAACTAGGCTGCCATCATTGTCACGGCGACGAGGGAAGGGGCCCCGCCGACATGCTTTTGTTCGACGAAGATGGACTCCCCTCCGTGGCGCGCGACTTGGTTCGCGATCCGTTCAAAGGCGGCCACGAAGCGGAATCCATCTACCTTCGTCTCGCAGCGGGAATGCCGGGTACGCCCCATCCGGCTTGTCGAGGCGCCGCCGAGGATCAACTCGTCGACATGGTTCAGTACTGCCTGTCGCTTTCCAAGATGCCGAAACGGGCCCTGACGAACTACGAGCGAGCCCAGGAGGCCGCCGGGCATTTGGTCAGGGCCCGGGAAATCGTAGAAACGAACTGAGGCAGTCCGTCTATTCGAGCTTGATATCGAAAGTGTTTGTTCCCGGTTTCACTTCGAATTCAAAAATCTTGTCACGGTACTGTTCTGGAATGGGGCTGTCCGAACCGGAGAGATCCACTTGGTCATCACTGGAAGATGCGCTTTGTGCGGCGAGGGCGACCTGGTGCTTGCCAACGGCCGCTCCCTTTGCATCTGCCGCGTACTCCAGTTCGTAATACCCACGGGAATCCGTCACGCCAACGGACGTGCGGCCTCCGGCCACCGGCACGAACTGGACCACGATGTTTTCGGTGGGCTTACCGTCGATGGTCACTGTACCCGAAACCGTGCCGAGATCGGGATAATCGGTGCCTCCAGGACAGCCCGTAAGAACGACACAAAAGAGCAAGGAAACAACACAAAGCAAGCATTGCCTCGCGGTAGACTTGCGCGCCATTGCAGCGACTCCTTGGTGTTAAAAACACAGCGGGCAACGCTGCAGCCAGACGTGGCCCGCTGTGCTTGGATCCATTCTCACAGAGACTCGATCGAGCCGGTTCCAGCACATCACGGCCGGCACCAGCTCAACATAGCCTTTACAACCGTTGCACTAGAATTCGCCGACCGGCTGGCGGTCTTCGCGAGACAACAACCGTTCGAAGGTACTATCGACGGTAGGGGTGGTAACCCAATTGTGGTCGATGGTCGTACTGATGAAGCGAACCGATCCGTCGGCCAACACAAATCCGACGCCGCCCGGATGCGGGCTGGAAAACCCATAGTAGCAATAGGAGGTTCCGGTTGGAGACGGCCCGAGGGGGACAGCTCCTCCGCCCAGGTTGACTCGGATATTGATTTGCTCGTTGCGATTATCTGTCCCATGCACTGCGCCGGCATTGCATCGAACCGCGGTGCCGGCGGGCCCGGTCAGTTCCCATGCTCGCTCGCCCACGCAAATCGTATTGCTTGTGCCATCCACAATATCCCGGAACTTGACGCACGAGTCGCGCCAGAATAAGCCATTGGGGGCACAAGCTGCCGAGGTGGGAGGATTCCACTGGCTGGGCTGACCTGGGTCCGTGCCAACGAGGTAACCGCCGGAGTGCCACTTTCGGCTAGTATTGTTGCCCACATAGTTTGAAGTGGCGGTGGCAACTCCAGTGCCCGAAGCGTTCGGAAGGGTAAATCCGGTATTCGTTTCCTTGGCCAGATCTGACGGGCAGCGGAATGCGGCTATCGGAGTCTGAAGATCTGCAACGCGGTCGAGCGGACCGCCTGCCGTCAGTGCGTCGGACAGACGAAATCGTCCTGGGCTCAATCGGTCGTGTAACGGTTGCTGCTCAACAAAAGGCAGGATGAAAGCACCCCAACCCCACGACGCAAGACTCCCCGTCACCGGCGGAACAGGCCCGGGAGCCAAAATGTACCCGGACGGCAACGACTGGTACGTATCGTGGTAGTTGTGTATTGCCAGCCCGATCTGCTTCAAATTGTTACTGCACTGGCTTCGCCGAGCAGCTTCTCGGGCGGCCTGCACCGCAGGCAGCAACAACGCAATCAAGATGCCGATGATGGCAATTACCACCAAGAGCTCGACTAACGTGAAACCTCGCCGTATCATAAGAAAATACCTCCCATGTTCGAAAAAAACGCATGAAATCCGGTTAGTGTTCTGCACGAAATCGCCTTCGGCCGGGCCGTCTCGGCCGCAGGATTGTCTCGTCTCGGAAATGCTGTATCACTACTGCGGCACGGATTCGGGCGGCGGTACCGGGGTAGGGGCGGCGTTGCTCGGTGCGTCGGCGTCAATATCCCGGTTCTTGTAGCTGTCTCCTCCTCCGCCGCAGCCTGCTGCAAAAACCGTCAGTCCTAACAGCACCAGTGCAAAAAATCTTCGCATGATTGAAAGCCTTTCTTCAGGTCGCGCCTAGAACTCAATCGCCGGAACGCGGTCGCTGATCCCGTTGGCAACCGTCCACGCCCAAAAATCCACCGTCTCCGACACCGCGCGGACCGATCCGTCCGCCAGAACCGCGTTGGCAATCCCGGGATGGAGGCTGCTGGGACTGTGTTCGTTGGAATTAGGGCCGGATAGCGTGAGGTAATTCGGCGCTCTCATGTGTGGCCCCGTCTTCCAATACGTGTCTTGTGTCGGGGCTGTGCCATCCGGGTGCATGTAATTCGCGGGCACCGAACCGATGCCGCCGCAAGTCATCGCGACAAACGCCGCGCGTGCGAACGCGTTCGCTCTGGTGCGAGGCACGCCACGTCCACTTGAAAAGGAGGGGCCACCGGTAAACCCAAAGGATGTGACCTCAGATGCCATGATCGTGTTGGAAGTTCCGTCGACCACGTCGGAAAGTCGCGTTGTCCGTGCCTTATTCGTAGCGTTCGGGGTGTTTGGCACGCCCTCCGTATCAAATACACCGATGAAGGAACGGTTGATGGCCTCCGGATACTTCGTGCCCATGGTGCCTGGGCTTGTGGTGGTATAGGTAGTAGGATTCCACCAGTCGTAACCTTCGCACCCGGCGTAGTTGGTAATGGCAAGTCCATGCGTCTCCGACGACCGCGTAAATCCGGCATCCGACGGACAAAGCAGAGTGTCGACTCGCTTATCCACGAAACTCTGGCCCCAGGCTCGTAGGGTGATACTGCCGGAGTCATAAAGGGGTTGCTGCTCCATAAAGGGAAGAATGGCAAACAACCACGTGTGGTGATACGGTTGTTCCGGACGAGCGCCGGTTGGAGCGCCCCAGATCGCTTGAGGCGGAAACACTTTGTGCGTGTCGACGTAATTGTGCAACGCCAAGCCCATCTGCTTCAGGTTGTTCGTGCACTGGCTGCGCCTCGCTGCCTCGCGTGCCGCCTGCACGGCCGGCAATAACAGCGCGATCAGAATTCCGATAATTGCGATCACCACCAGTAATTCCACCAGCGTAAACGCCGGCCTCCGACGCGATTCCATGGCAAACCCTCCTCAAGAAAAACGGACAACAACAATTGATAACGACAAACCCGAAGTCCCAGTCGAACCGAAAACCTCGAGGTGGCCCCTGCTAAGGCGAAGCCACGGACCACCCCCCCCGGCAATTTGTGTCGACCATCCTGAATGGTACTTACCCCCGCCATCCAGCGAGTACACATCTCCATCTATCCTAACTTAGTCGACAAACGCGAGCGAGGAAATGCCCGGAGGGATCGGCAGCATGCCAATTTCGATCACGCTGTTGGGTTGGCCGGTCGAGATCTTCGTGCCGACGGCCCGAATGGTCCAGACATCTTCGGGGGGAATCATGCCACAAACGATGGCTTATCCTCTTCAGGAAATCCCGATTTGTGCGAGAGAACGTGCACCGTGTTGCCAACCCCGAACAAGGGTAGTTCGGATTGATCTCTATCGCTACTTGCCGGTGACCAAGCAGATGTTCAACGGCGGATCGTATGTCTTGGGTGCGGCCGCTCAGCCTTGCCTATCCCGTCCCGGTTCGAGCGCTATCAGAACCTCGGCGACACGAGGCGAGACGGGCCGCAAAATCCGCTAGTAGGGCCTGAGCGAAAACGGCGGCGCGAAGGAAATAGGCGAGAGCGATGCACGCCTTTGGTCGGGGCGGTGCAACACAATGCCTTCGCGAGCAGTTTCTTGCGCGGCCAGTTGTTGGGCGATGACATCGAACGGAACAAGTTGTGATCGAATTTGGCATGATCCTGCGCGTTTGACGCATTTCCCAGCCTGCAACCGCTAGATAAGTTGAGAAACGGGGCGGGCTGCCGTTTTCTCGGCCTGAGATAGAGGTGAACTTTGCCGGCACGGCCGAAGGTCGCTCCTTGGCTGCTTTCGCGCGTGCCCACGCCGGACAAAGGGATCGTGCCAGCTTCCGTCGTTGACGACCTTTTCTATTCCAAGCTCTTATGGGGAGGACTTTCAGATGAGATCGTTTTCAAGGCGCGGTTTCACTCTGGTGGAGTTGCTGGTGGTGATCGCCATCATCGGTATTTTGATCGCTTTGCTTCTGCCCGCCGTCCAAGCGGCCCGCGAGGCGGCAAGGCGGAGCCAGTGTACCAACAACCTCAAGCAACTCGGTTTGGCGCTGCAGAACTATCACGACACGGCCCGCAGCTTTCCGCCCAGCGGTGTTCTGGCCGGTGACCGCAACTTGACTGCGCCGACTTCGGTCGCGGCGGCCACGCTTCCCTACCACCACACTTGGCTCGTAGGGCTCCTTCCCTTCATGGAACAAACCCCGCTGTACGACAGTATCAACCTTCAACGGCCCATTTGGCAGCAGCAGACCGCGGTCCAGACCCAGATTCCAACTTTGTTGTGCCCGTCGAGTCCGTTGGTCGACTTGAGCGGCACGCGGAACATCGCGTATACGGAATATGCGGGCAGCGAGGGATATCATTGGTGGACCGGAATGACGTACAGCAGCACCAGCACGGACCCAAATAACGTCGCAATCCACACCGCTTTACAGGCCACACAGCCCGCCCTCGACATAAGTGGCTTGTTTGCCATCACCAAGACTCGCAGGATCGCGGACGTAACGGATGGAACGTCGAATACCGTGGTCGTCGCCGAAACGCACGTGAACGGCTATAAGAACGGAGCGATCCGCGCCAGTGGAAACGGGGTGCCCAGGCTTAATACCAACGGTGAACGAGTTTTTCGAGCGGCCCTCGTGTGGACCGGTGTAAGTGGTGAATGTTGCGAGAGCGGCCGATGGCGGAGACCCGATGGCTCGTCGGCTACCGGGTGGTGGCCCGGCGCTGGTCCCCATCCCTTCTCGCCCACGTACATTAGTGCCTATGGCATCAATTCCAACTGGCCTGGTGCGGGCGGCTTGCATCCCGGCGGCGTGAACGTCAGCCTGGCCGATGCGTCGGTTCGGTTTGTCAGCGAAACCATTCCATGGCACGTCTGGGCCAAGCTGAATGCCGTCGCCGACAGGGAGACAATTCCCGAATTCTAAGATTTTCGGTTCGGTAAAGTTTTGAGAATTTTCGACGTTTGCCCCGGACGTCGAACAGTGGTGCTCACCGTTCGAGCGCGCCGGAGAGTTTCGATCAGCGACGCGCAACTGCCGTATCAGATTATTCAACAGGAGGGAGAGAAGCATGCGACGATTCATTACGCTGCTGGCCATGATCACGCTCTTGCTGCCACTGTCCGGCTGTGGGCAATCACCACGCACCAGCGGCGACACGGCGGAAGATCAGTCCGCGGATCCCTTGGCGGCCAGCGAAGCTTTGGAGGCCGACTCCGCACCGGCTACTGACGGAGCGAGCGCCGAAGCCGCCGAGAAGCAGTAATTGCTTCGGAAGTGCACTTTCACGCCGATCACGGTAACCGTTCGCGGGCCGTTGAGAGTAGTTCGTTCTTGAGCTGTTTAAGACTGTTGGCCTTGGAGGTTGTGGCCACGAGCAGGGAACGGCCCCAATTCCCTTCGCCCCGTGAAGGATTCTCTCGCCGTGCGCCGGATGCTACGGGTTCGATTCCGATCTCCGGTTCCACCACACGGTGACCTCGTGGGGCACCTCACGGACATTCGTCAACCGCGAGCTGACCACGTGCGGCCCCACGGCAAAATCGAGATCGCCGTCGCCGTCGAAGTCGGCCATTTCCAGCGTCGCATGGTGCGGTTTACCCTCTTCCAATGTATGCCGGACGAATCTCCCGGGTGAGGTTTGTTCCAGGCAGAGAATCGCCGCCAGAGTGACTGGCGAGACGGACGCCGGCCGGACTTGCGGGGGAAGCCACGCTACGACGACGATGTCCAGGTCCCCGTCGTTGTCGATGTCGCCCGCCAGGGCTCGGTAGGCGCCCGGCATGTCGGCCAGCCGGTGACAAGTGAATTGCAGATCGCCTCGATTCTCCAGCCACTGCACACCGTGCCACGGGTTGACGTAGGAGTTGTCGAAGGCATCGCCGTTGGTGTAGAGCACGTCCCGGTCGCCGTCCGCGTCAAGGTCCACAAGCTCGATGCCGCTGAACCCGAAGGTGAGATCGGGCGCCGCCCATAGCGAGCGGCGTTGAAAGTTCGCGCCTCCCTGATTGAGGAACAGATCGACGCACTCGTACTCCTGGCTGATCAGCGCCAGGAAGTCGGCACGCCCATCGCCGTCGAAATCGTCGATGGGCAGATGGATCGTGCCCGGGCGAGAATCGATCCTCTCCGGCTTGAATTCCGGCCGCTTGCCAGGTTCCGAGATGTTTCTCAACAGGAGGATCCCTCCGGTATGGTAGTGGCCGAATTCCGCCACGAGCAAATCGACTTTGCCGTCGCCGTCAAAGTTGGCCGGCCGCACGTCGGCCACGCGGCCCAGCCCGGATGCCAGCACGAACGTTTCATATGTCCGCTCCTCGGCAATACGCCGCAACCACAGCACGCGACCGTGGTCGTGGTCGTAGGGGTAGAAGCTGCCGAGATCGGCGACCGCCAGGTCGATGAGGCCGTCTTGATCCAGGTCACAGGGCTCCACGTGGCACGGTTGATTCGCCCTGGCCAACAGCCATGCCGGCGACTGCCGGTCCCGCACGTCAACGGCCATCACACTCCCGTCGCGCATGTCGCAGGCCAACAGGACCGGATTGCCGTCCGGCTCGAGGCGAGTCCAACGCAAGTGGGAGATCGCCGGGGCGAGATCCTCCGCCTTGTCCAATCCGAACGCTTCCGTCGTGAATGTGGTTTTCAGCGGCACGTCGGCCTCCTCGGCAGCCGAAAACACCAACTCCTTCGGCGCCCGCGCTCGGTAATAGTCCAGGGTCAGCCGCATGGGCGGGGGATCCAGGTCGTTGCGGCCCGAGCGGGCATAATACTCATAGCCCCTGCTGATGGCCTCGTTCCAGGCATCGCGGGGAAAGCTCTCCGGCCGCGGCACGGCATGGCAATCGCCGCAGAAGGACTTGATCTGTACCTCGGTTTCGACGCTCAGCGCGATCGGCGACGAAGCGCCGGCCACGGCGGCCAGATGGTCGTACTGGATTGTGCTGCGAGACCAGATTGACCACAAGGCCAGTGCAGCCAGCCCAAGGACTCCCAAGCCCGCGATCAGGCATACGCGGACCAGCCGGCATTTCGGGTGTGAGATCATGTCGCTGGAGTTCGTGATTATCCTGGCAGTTCCCGGGTGCATCGGTTGGCTCGTACCTCGATCCATTCTGTATAACCGAAAGCTCGCCCCGGTCACAGCAGTCACCGATCAATCCGGGAGTGGAAGTGACACAAGGGGATCGGGAGTCGGGAGGTGAAAACATCGGGTGTTCGATCGTGGGCTTGGCATCAAGTTTAGTTCCATAAGGACCCCCGTAGGCTCGGCCCACGGGTGAATGAGGTTCCGCAGCTAGCATTCGTCGCCGATGATCACTGCCGGGCCCCCTGCCGCCTCGCGCGGCAGGAGCCCAAGGTTCCTCAGCTACCGCGCCTCGCGCATGACCCACGCGTGCCAGGAGATCTCGCTGCGCACCCTACTCCCGCGAGAAGTAGGCCCTGCCGGCAGTTGCCGGTAGAATGGATTGGATTCGCGCCGTCATCATGGCCTCACCTGCTGACTTGCTCTTGCAGCTTTCTGGCAAAGTCGTACCGCATGCCGCCGCCACAGTATTTCTCGGACACAGCCCATCCGATTCGCACCGACACTCCGCGGCGGTCGCGTGTGTTCGCCGGGGCGATCGCCGTGCTGCTTGCGACGGCAGCCGTCTCGCTATGGGGGCCCGACATCCTGGCAGCATGGGCCCGAGGACGCGCCGTTGGCTGGATGGGATCGGGTGCGGTCTACACGGCCCAAAGATGGCTGGCGTGGGCTTCCTGGTTGGCGCCCGGCGACGGCGAAACGGAACTGATCAAGGCGGCCGGTTTTCGCACCTTGCAGCAATGGGATCGCTGGAGCGACTCGATGCAATCCGCGGAGCGCAAAGGCGCCCCGGTCGGGAAGGTCCGACAAGAACTCAGCCTGGGGGCGGTTCAATCGGGCGAGGCACCGGCGGCCGGCAACGGAGAGCTGAGCGAGTTGATGGCCGCCGGTGTGCCCGCCGATCAAGCCGCTGCCGCGGTCGTACACGGCCACCTCGCCCGTGAGGAGCCGGAAAAGGCAAAGATGGTGCTCGACGGCTGGGCGGCGGACGATCCCGATGACGAACAAGTCGCGTACATGACGGGAATTTTCCGGCGATGGCTCGGCGAACCCTCGCAGGCCGAACAACAATTCCGGCGAGCCTTGGCAAGGCAGCCGCGTCATGAACTGGCCAGGACGGCCCTGGCACGAATGCTCGAGGAACAGAACCGGCTGGAGGAAGCCTTGCACGAGCAGATCGAATTGGCGAAAAGCTCCGGCAACCCGGACGCCGAACTGGGCGTAGCCCGGCTCTTGCGAAAGCTGGGACGCTGCGAGGCCGCTCGGACTGTCGTCGCGCGTCGTGCTGTCGAGCCCGAGCAGCCTTTGCAGCTTGCGTCCGAGCTTGGACAAATCGAACTGGAATGTGCCAACTACGAGGAAGCGCAGCGGTGGCTTGAGCAGGCGGATCCAGGGCAAGCGCGCAATCCCGAAACGTCGACCGCCAAGGCGGTTGCATCGGCCATGCTCCTCGAGCCCGGCCATTCGGAGCGGCTGTTTGCCCGTCTCGATGCGGCGCAAAGCCGTTCGTTGCGGATCTACGATCTCCGCGTGCATCTTGTCGCCGATCCCGCGGATGAAGAGGCTGCCAACGAGCTGAACCGCCTTTCTCACTCGCTGCCTGCCAATGAGGCCGGGCAGAATCCAGCCGATGTCGGAATCAGCGTTGAGCGACCAGCAAGCGGCGGGGCCTCCGCCAAGGAGCTCTACGCACGGCATTGCGCAGCGTGTCACGGCGACGGCGGCGACGGCAACGGCCGCGCGGCACGGCACCTGTTTCCCAAGCCTCGGGACTTGCGCACCGGAAGGTCCCGGCTGGTGAGCACACGCAACGGCGTCCCGACGTTGGACGATATCGAAGCAGTCTTACTGCGCGGCATGCCCGGCACCTCGATGCGGCCGTTCGAGAACTTGAGCCCGCAACAGCGTACGCTGCTGGCGGAGGAAGTACTGCAAATGAACCGCGAGGGCATGCGCGCACAACTGATCCAGGCCATGGAAGCCGACGGGGAGGAAGTCGACGAGGACGAACTTCGCGAGTCGGTGGAGTTCTGCACGACGCCGTCGGGGATTGTGACGGTCCCGCCGATCGGCCCGCCCCGGCCCGAAGCCCTGGCAAAAGGCCGAGAGACCTACCTGAAACTGGGCTGCGACAAGTGCCACGGCAACGACGGAACCGGCGTCTGGGACTTGCCGATGTTCGACGACAAGGGCTACTTGGCGCCGCCTCGCGATCTGGTCCACGAGCCGTTCAAGGGTGGTCATGAACCGGAGGCAATCTATCTGCGGATCGCCGCGGGAATGCCGGGCAGCCCCCACCCCGCGTGCTGGAATGTGCCCGATGAGGACCTTGTCGAGCTGGTTCACTACTGCCTTTCGCTCTCCGAGGAGCCGAAACGGACGTTGACGAACCATGAGCGGGGAGTACGGGCCCGTCACTCGTCCCTATTACCCCGGCACGAAAGTTCAGCAATATTAACCCGAAGCGCAAGCGAGGGGAACTCGTTGTGCGGCCCTCGCTTGCGCATCGGGTTCGTAGGGGTTCGTGAATCATCCGGGGCACTAGGGATCGAACGGCGCAGAACGGCGGAACGGCTTTTCCTGCCGATACAGCTCGATGCGTCCTTGGACGGCATCGGCGCGCTTCTGATCGCGCAAGCTGCGAGCAAGTTGCAGAGCCATCGTCGCCGTGCGGACCGCCTCGGAGTATCTCCCGAGTTCCGCTTCCGCGGCAGCCAGAACGTCCAAGGCCCACGCGTCGGAGAATCGCGTCTGTTCGCACGCTTTTTTGGCCAGCTCGACGGCCTCTTCACCGCCCCGCAAGTCATGGAAAGGAGCAGTCGCTCTGATGGAGGCGAGCGATAGCAGTGCCGGCAGGAGATCCGGCCGGTTTTCTACGGAAATCGCGTAGTACCGCACCGCCGCGCCGTACTGCTCCTTTTGTTCGAGGGCCGACGCCAGGTGGTAGGCCGCCAGGGCGTCGTTCGGGCGAAGCCGGATCGCCTCGCGCAGATGTTCCGTCGCCTCGTCCAGCTTCCCCATGTCGACGAGGATCCGGCCCAGGTTCAAGTGCGCCTCGAACGCT
Organism: Thermoguttaceae bacterium; assembly: GCA_040768665.1. GTDB lineage: Bacteria > Planctomycetota > Planctomycetia > Pirellulales > Thermoguttaceae > JABWBD01. The sequence goes on along the minus strand of JAXGMN010000042.1, from coordinate 11,866 downwards.
TCCGGGTCGATCCGCAAAGCTTCGCGACAATGGAAGCCGGCTTCACTCAATCGTCTCTTCTCAATCAGGATCGTTGCCAGATTGAAGTGGACATTCGCGTTCTCGGGATTGAGCTTCACGGCTGTGCGGTACGTCCGCTCGGCGCCATCGATATCGCCGAGGATCATCTTGATGTACGCGGCTCGCGAGAACGATCGGTCGTCGAGGAAGTTTTCGCCGATTCGCTTGATTGCGCCGGGCCGCGTGTTGACGAATTCCGGGATGTTGGCCGCCGTATTCGGCGCCGTGAATCGGGAAAGGAGTACCGCCGGGGTGCTCAGGCCGTCGGGATCGATGTGGGTGAGGAACAACTGCGTGTACGCCGAGTTCGCTTTCGAAGAAAACACCAGCCACTTGCCGTTCGGCGACCAACTGTGCCACGAATTCATGCGCCGTGTGTTCCCACGGAGTCTGCGTGCCTCGCCGCCCGCCGCCGGAATGATGTACAGTTCACTGTCCGGCTGCAGCAGCATGAAGCTCCTGGCTTTACAGAACACGATCCATTTCCCATCCGGAGAATACTTGGGAAAATAGTTGCTCATTCCGTTGGCCGAAGCCCCCTCGATGGCGAACGGCTCTCCGCCGCGCCCTTCGTTGAAAGGGACCCGGTAGAGGTCGTACTGAAACTTCGCCCCTTCCTCCAAGAACTCGCGGCATTCTTCCGGAGTGAGGAGCATGGCATGCTTGTTTCGGAGGTTCTTCAGGTAATGCGCCTTCTGCCGTGCGAAAACAATGTACTGTCCATCGGGGCTCCACGTCGGATTCGCCTGCACCAACTCCGGATCGTCGGCTCCGGGAAGCGCAGCGAACTGTTTCGTGGCGCGGTCGTAATAGACCAGGATCCCGCGAATCGGGAAGAAAAGCTGCGAAAAGTCGAGCGACGGTCGAGGAACGAAAACCGACCGGTCCTTCACCATGCAGATCACGTACCGTCCGTCCGGCGAGATCTGCGCAAGCAATCCGAACGTCGGCTCTTCGTCTTCACGTTTGTAGTCGCTCCAGGTCATGATCTTCGAGTTGTCGAAGACCATCTCCTCGTCGACCGGCGCAATTACGTAGGATCCCTTATCGTTGGCAGAGTCCACCTCCATCGCCAAAACGGATCCGTCGGCCGAAAACGAATGGCAGTTTGCGCAATTGGGCAGCCCTTCCAAGACAACCGGAGGCTGCTCGGTCATCCCAACATGGCCGAACCGCCAGCGAATAAACGTCGCCGGGTCTCGGACGGCTTCCAGGAAAGGCAGATGAACCTCTCGATAGAAGATCGGCGCGCCGACCTCGTCCCTCGACGTGCTGAACGATACGCGTCCCTTTGCCGTCGCCTCCTGCGGACCATCGCCTCGAAGACCTTCGACGGTCAGCCAGGCGGGCCGATCGAGGCAGCGGGCCTTCATCGCCTCCCACTGTTCATCCGTCGGCGTCCAGTCCGTGCCCTGGCTGACCGCGGTGATCGGGGCCTTCCCATCCGAGAACGACACTTCCAGAAACCATTTGTCCGCAACCGTGGCGTTTGACTCCCAGCGAAACGTCGGGGAGGCGATATCCGGAGGAAACAGGGTCTCATCTTCAGGATAGAGGATTTCGACCCCGAATTCACCTTCGCCATGCGCGCGGCTCAAGTCTTGCGGCTTTTCCGCGGTGGCTTGCACAGGCAGTCTTGCGCCCGATCGGCCACAGCCTGCCAAAGTCATGGCGAGCAGTGCGACGGTAATGGCCGCGGCCTTCGATGTCTTACCAAAGCGCAACGCTACCATCCCAGCCGACGCAGATACGTCGGTCTGCCGAATCCGGCTTCTTGGCAGGCAGCGGACTCTGGGTCTGGATACCGTAACGGGCATCCTCAACGCGACGATACGACGGAATCCGGCGGCGCAAGCGCCTTCCGCGATTCCGCCATCCGCGCACGAGGTGACCCTGCGGCTCGCGTCGAAGCAGCAACTCACGCCCTGTCTCGCCGCCTTACTGCGCAGGGGCCGACTCGCCTGCCGGAGGACCGCTTTCGCCGGTTGCAGGGGCCGGTGCTGCGACGGCCGACGGATCGGATGTGTCGACGAAATCCGGCCGTTCACGCGGATCCGGCTTGCTTTCCGCGCACCCTGCGAAGCACATCGGGACGCAAATCACAAGCAACGCAAGAATGAAACGCACGACAACCTCCTTTTTCGCTAAGGCGCAGCTACCGTAAATCCGTCGGCAATCCCCATGAGCATAGCCCATTCCGGCCACGGTATTGTCTCTGAAATGAAGTGGACCGATCCATCGCCAAAACCGGTGATGATTCCACCTGGATGCACACCACTTGCGCCCGGCCACTCGTCGTTTATCCCGCGGTGATTCCAGAAGGCCGGCTGGAGCGTGTGTGGGGACGCCCATGCGCCCCATCCAGACGGTGTTCCGCCTTCAGGGTCCACGAACGGGCAGGTCCCGCCCCACTTTGCGTGGTAAGTTGCATTGGTATCGCAACAATATCCATTGACGCCGACTGCCAGAAACGCCGCGGAACACCTTTTCCGCGTTTTATTCATCCGCGGGACGCCAGAGCCGTTGGAACGGGTCTGTCCCCACTTATAGCCGGTCGAGTTGACCTCGCCAACCGCCACCACGTTCGATGTGCCGTCCCGAATGTCACTTATCCTGTTCGTATTTCCGGGGGAAAACAGACCGGACATTTCAGCGGTCTGTGTGAACGCGGCGTAACCGTTCCAGTTCGCCCCAAAAACGGCGCTGGGCCACCAATGATAACCTTCACTGGCTGCGTAATTCGTATAGGCAACGTTTCGGTTTTCCGAAGGATTGAGGTACGTGTCCGAAGGGCATTGAAGCACACCGATCTGAGTGCTTACGACAGCCTGAGGGGAGGTCCCGTACATCGGCCGCTTGAAATCAATGGAATCGTAGAGCGGCTGCTGTTCCAAATACGGCAGGATCATCGTCAACCACGTGACGTGGTAGGGCCCCTGGGCCGCCGTTGGCTGGCCCGGGACGATCGATCCCCAAATGGCCGTAGGCGGGAACGTCTTGTTCGCGTCATGATAGTTGTGCAGCGCCAAGCTGATCTGCTTCATATTGTTCGTACATTGCGAACGCCGTGCGGCCTCGCGCGCTGCCTGCACCGCCGGCAACAACAGCGCAATCAAGATGCCAATAATGGCAATCACCACCAACAATTCGACAAGCGTAAAAGCCGACCTTGATCGTTGCATGAGCCGGACCTCCCCATTTGCATGAAGTGAGCGAGAATAGAAGAACAGTGATGAGGAGAACGGCTTCAAGGCTGGACGAAGCCGCCCTCTCCCTGGAAACCACCGCATTCGATCGAGTCCCCCGGGAACTCGGTGACGAGTCATTCCTTGAAAAGCAAACGGACGCAGGTCATCCTCAATGCGTGGTGCCTGTCGTTGACCCGCGGACCGCTGAACCACGCCCCCGGCGCCAAAGCTCGGTACTCGCCAAGAGCCCCTGCCGCGGCACGTGAGCCGGTATCTGGAGCTAGGCTAAGCAGGTTCTACAAACAACACAATATCCTGAAAGATCGTTTGCATGCCAATTTCGATTGCCCGAGCGCGGCGCTGCGAGGCGAAGAATGAACCACCAATACGCGACCCCCTCTCCGCAGGGATTGCCATAGAGAAACCACCACAGCCTTGATGGGGGGTTGCTTTACGCAGACCGTGCCTCGTGGTATGACTCGGAAGTTCGCAACATCATCTCGTCCGTGCAGACTGAATCGGTGAGGGAACTTTGCATGGAGTTCTACCGTTATCTGGCGACGAGCGAACGCGACATCCAATGGGGGATCCATGTCACGGGCGCCGGCGTAAGCAGTGTTCCGCCCTTCAGCACGATCTATCCCGTGCGCGCACACCCGGACCTGTACCAGTTCGGCTGGGAGAAAGGCCGCGTCCTGGGCGAGTTCCAGACCGTCTATATCACATCCGGAGAGGGGGAGTTCGAGTCAGCGTCGGGTGGTGTGAGGCGGGTCGGAGCCGGTGCGTTGCTTCTCATCTTCCCCGGCGAGTGGCACCGCTATCGGCCGCACTACAACACCGGCTGGGATGAGTACTGGGTCTCGTTCAACGGTGAGATTCCGCAAAGGCTGTTACGCAACGGGTTTGTCTCAACCCGAACGCCCGTGCTCTCCGTGGGCAGCGACGAGCGGCTCTTGCAGTTCTACCAGACGATCCTCGACAACGTTCGCAGCGAGCCGATTGGCTATCAGCAGTTGATTGCCAGCAAAGTCCTCTTGATCCTCGCCACCGCGTTTTCGATCCAGCGGAGCCAGCGAATCACCGGCCGGCACGAGGAAGTGGTTGCCCACGCGAAGGTGCTCCTGCAGCAGCCCGAAAATGTCCAGTCGATCGATCGGCTGGCCGCGTCGCTCAACCTGAGCGCTCCGCAATTCCGCCGCGTCTTCAAGGAGCATACCGGCGTCTCGCCGCACCAGTACTACAACCAGATGCGGATGAATCGCGCCCGGGAGTTGCTCCAGGAAACATCGTTGACCGTGAAAGAGGTTGCGGCCCAACTCTGCTACGAGAGCCCCTACCATTTCTCCAAGGCATTCAAAAAAGCCACCGGCCGCTCGCCTTCCCACTGGCGCGACGGGAAGTGGACTGCCGAATGTGACGGGGAGCAGTCGCCGAGGCGGTAACTCGTGTCAGCGGAGCGATTGAAGGAAGGCCCGGATCAGGGCCGTGTCGTCCATCTCGCGATGGCGGATGAGCAGTTGTTCGGCAAGCTCGCGAGGGAAGCCGGGCAATGCGGCGTCGTCGGCAGGAACTCTCCGGGATATCGCGCAGACGGAGATAGTCCTCCCACGCGACACCCGAAAGCCAGACACGCCCGCCGCTAAGCTCGACCACACTCATCGCAACACCCGTCCGCCATGAAGAACCGTTGAACCTTGGGAAGCATTTGGGAAAGCCGGAAAGCCTCGTGCTTGGCCCCATCCTGCCGAGTCTCGATTTGGGCGGCAGCAACCCATCCTTAAACCTCGCGAGGGGACAGGCACATTTTGCTCCGAAGACTCCGCAAAATGAGCCAGTCCCCGGTGGTTCTGGGATAGGCTTTTATTGTAGATAACGGTGCATTTGCGGTCCAGCATACGAGGTGTACATCCCAGAGCCGATTCGGATCGGTATGATCGACCAGGACTGGCCGGGCGAGACGGCGTAGGTCGGGCTACTGGACGCGGGCGGTGCAGGATACAATGCTGGTATCCGTAGGACCTTACGGTGGGCAGCTACGACCAGGGCGGCGATCAAACCGTCCGCTGGACTATCCCAGGAGCATCCTCATGCCGTTACGCGATCACTTCCGGCCGCCGCTGGACAATCAAGCCTCGTGGGAAGAACTTCACGGGCAGTGGCCGGCTATGATCGTCCTCGATTTGGGCAAAATACTGCCGCGCCGCTATGTCGCGGCACCTCGGGTCCATTTGGGAGCATTTGCCGAGATCGATGTGAGCACGTACGAATATGAGCAAGGCGCGGCGGCCACTGGGCCGCCTGCTGGGGCGGGAAGCGACCGCGGGGGCACAGCGACTGCGGTCTGGTCGCCGCCCAAAGCGACGCTTGCCGTTGCGGCCGACCTGCCGGCGCAGGATGAATACGAGGTGCGGGTGTATGACACGCATCGCGGGCGCCGCCTGGTGGCTGCGATCGAGATTGTCAGCCCCGGGAATAAGGATCGGCCGGAAAATGGTCGCGCATTTGTCGCGAAATGCGCGGCGCTGCTTCAAGAACAGGTATCCGTCGTTGTCGTCGACCTGGTCACAGTGCGGCACTTCAATTTCTACGCCGACCTGCTGGAACTGATCGGCCACAGCGATCCCGCTCTGGGCGCCGAGCCGCCCGGCATCTATGCGGCCGCCTGCCACTCGACCCGACAGGACCGCCAATGGCTGGTCGAGACGTGGTTCCACTGCCTAACCATCGGCCAGCCCCTGCCGACATTGCCCCTATGGCTGGCCGACAATTTGGCGGTGCCGCTGGAATTGGAAGCCAGTTACGAGGACACGTGCCGTGCTCTCCGGCTCATCGGATCGCCATAGAAAGTATTGGTATTAGTGGCCCTAACAAAACGGGGGCTGGCTCCGAGCCAAGTATTCGCAAAACACGGAGATTCGGCGTCTACGCGAGGTGCCTGTCCCCGTTTTGTTAGGGCCTCTAATACTTCGCCCCTTCCGTATACTCGTAGGGCCCCAATCCGACGTCTTTGGGACCGTAATTCAGCGGCCAGCCGGATTCCGGTTTTTCGCAGAGGTTCTTGCGAACGGCCTCGTACATTCCGAATCCGAATTCCCGGCAGGGCTCGGCGTAAGAACCCTCGCCCCATTCATTCACGGGGGCGAGCACTGCCCGTTTGATTCCGGTCTCTTTCGAAAACTGTTTGAACTGCCGGCAGATTTCCGCGAATTTCTCCGGAGTCCGATCCGCGATCCAGCAATGGTCGTTCCAGGGACGATCGTCCCAGCCGGTTGACAGGTTCGGCAGAAACGGAAGAATCCCCGTCTCGTGCCGTTTCTGCCAGAACGGTTTGGATGCCTCGACCACCAGGTCGAAGCTGAACTTGCGACGGGTGATCGCCTTTCCTCCGTCGTCCATGAAATGGTAGATGGAAGTCATTTCGAATCCCGCGTCGGCCAGCCATTGAATGTCGGCGGCGCTGGTCGAGGCCTCGGGCCATTTCATGGCCACGAAATAGATGCCCTTGAGCCCGGCTTGTTTCGCCATTTCCCGGGACAGGTCGAGCAGTTGTTTGACCCCTTCCCCCTTCTTGAGTTCCCGGCCCTTCTTCTTTTCGATCGCGATGACGTCCCGGTCCATACCCTCGGGAGACCAGATCATGACGACGGGCCTGCCGTCGATCGTGTAGTACTCAGGGGTATGGAAGTAGTTGTCGATCCAGTACTTTGTAACCTTTGCCTGATTCTCGAGGCTGTGGCTTCCGGGGCCGTTGTGATTGGCCCACATCATGGCCCACTTGAGGTACGATTTGTATCTCGCCTGCTGAAATCCCTGGATCCAATGTTCCAGGTGCCGGTTGCCTCGGTTCCAGTACCAGTCCACCAGGTAAAACTGGATTCCGTTTTCGACCGACCACTTGATTTGCCAGTCGATGACTTCCGGACTGGACTCGTTGTACCAGCCCAGCAAGGGCCGTCGCACGGGGCAACGGTTCCAGATTCGCGACCAGGAATGTCCGTGATACCAACCCGGGAAATACAGCGCGCCGATTTCGTATTCGGACTTCACCGGTTTCGGTTCGGGCACGTAGTCCGCCTTGGGCAGATTCAACGACGGCAAGACGGAAATCGGAATTTCGACCGCGGCAGCCGGAAATCCTCTTTCCCCGGAAGCTGCCAGATGGAAGGAGATCGTTCCCTCGACCGGTTTCGTAACCTTGATGGGGAAGAGCATCCTCCGTCGCTCCCCGATTTTGAAGGGCTCGATCGTCGTCTGGTTTTCCGCGGCCATCAGCGAAACGCCCTCGGGCAGTTTCATGCCGTCGAACGTCAACGCAGGGGAGTCCTCGCCTCCGCAGTTGACCAGATCCAGGAACAGCGCGGTTTCGTATCCGGCGCGGACCATGGCGTCTTCGATTCCACAAAACATCACGTCGATATTCGCCGGCCCCTGCGGCTGCGGATGAACGGCAACCGCTTGGAACGTCACGGCGGTTCGCGATTCCGCGTCGGGCAGAACTTGCAGTCGGAACTGATGGACGCGCCCTTTCCAGTATTTGCTGGTGGACAGATCGACGTTAAATAGCCCCGTCGGACTCTTCTTGAGCTCGACAGCCGTCGAATAGAAGACCCCGCGGTCGTTCATCCAGGAGAATTCCACGGATCGCGGAGCGTCGACCAAGGCGTTGATGGTCAGCCAGTTTCCGATCTTCTCCGCATCGAGGGAGAACATGGGCGACTGCCAGGAACCGGTCTCGCCATTTTCGACAACCCAGGACGGTTCGATCGCCGGCTGATTTTCCAGTTTCAAATCGACGATTTCGATCCAGTCGACTTCGACAACCGCTTTGTCGATCTGGTTTTCCGCGGGCGCAGGAAAATCAAGACGCAACTTGATAATCCGCCCCTCCTTGCTCCAAAACGGATAGATTCTGACAATTTCCCATGTATTGGCGTCCGCGGCGGTCCACCGGCTCGTCTTGGCCTGGGAGAATCCTCCAAACGGTCCTTCCTCGGAATTGGCGTAGAACAGTTCTCCCCCTCGTTGAAGCAACGGTTCGTCTTGAACGATGCGCAGCCGCGCCTGAAACACGTTCCAAGGGCGAGCCGGAAAGTCCAGGCCGGAGACGACAATAAACGGATCGCGCCCGCTTACCGTTCCGCGAAGAACGCCGCCTTGGACGACCACGTCCTTCAGACAATTCGTTGCGGTCCAACCCTCCCGGTCGCCATCGGTATTGAACGTCCAGAGCCTGACCGTTTCTCCCTCGTCGGCGGCTAGAGCTCGGTTGGATTCAAGGGGCATCAGCAAGCTCACCGCCAAGGAGCAGGCAAACAAAGAAAACTTCATGAGAATTCCCTCTACCCTAAGGGGCGCACTTTGTAGGCTGAGTGACAGGAAATCATGTTTTCCACGCGCGCTGAGTCTAAGGCGGGAGAATTGGGCCGTCAAGGGGTTGCCGTGCGGTCGGGACCTTGTGAGCTTTGGGAATTGTCGTTCGACCGCTGGCATGCGGTGCCCGGTTGTGACACAATGAGCATCTGCTCCGAACCCATGCTCGCTCGGAAAGGCTCCCGCAATGCAACGTCTCCCCGCAGTTCACATACTGGCCGCGTTGGCCGGTGTGTTTCTGGCAAGCTTGCCGTCTTGGACAATCGCGTCCAGCCGTGCAGCCTCGCCTGTCACGCTCTCGGTCGGCACCGGCGGCGAAATCCGGCTGATCCGCGGCGAGACCGAGATCGCCCAGGTCGTGCCAGGGCTGTTTGAGGCCGGCTGGCAAGGCGCCGGCTACGTGGCCGGCAGTCCGACGAGCAACCGGCCCGGCGAGTATCGAGGCAGGCTCAAGGCCATGGACGGCGTGGTCGAGAGTCAATTGCGAACCGCCGACGTGGCGCAAGGCGTCGAGCTGGACTACGCGCTAACGCCCAAGGCGCCGCTTCGGCTGCAGATCCTGTACGTGACTGCGGATTTCGCGGAAGAGGAAGTCGCAGGCCACCAGTACGAGTGCGACGGCGTGCGCGGAACCTTCCCGGCCACGCGCGGCGGCACCCAGCTTTTCAGCAAGCGCATCCGCCGGTTGTCGCTGACCACGCGGAGCGCCGGGCGGATCTCCATCGAGTTTCCAAGGGCGACCCAAGTCCTGCTGCAGGACAATCGCCAATGGGGGCCGACTTTCTCGGTGCGGATCGGGGAGTCGCACGATCCGAATAACCCGGTTCAGCCCGATGTGCCGATCAAGATCGCCTTTACCTTGACTCGTCCCGAGGGGCTGACGGTGGACTACGATGCGCCGGTCGTCCTGGCGGCCGGGGCCGATTGGATTCCGCTGGACTACAGCCCGGAGATCGAAGCCGGGTCGGCGCTCGATTTTTCGGGGCAGGGCCAACTCGACGCTCCAGCCGGGAAGTACGGGCGACTCCTGGCACGTCACGACGGGACGTTCGCTTTCGAGCGCAGCCCCGAGACGCCCCGGCGTTTTTACGGCGTGAATTTCTGCGGCACCGCGCAGTACCTCGAGCACGAGCAGGCCGACCGACTGGCGGATCGTGTGGCGCGGATCGGCTACAACGCGGTCCGGTTTCATCATTACGAATCGACGCTGATCCGCGGCGGAGATGAGTCGGTCACGCTCAACCCCGAACGGCTCGACCAGCTCGACTACCTGCTTGCCGCGTTCAAGAAGCGGGGAATCTACATCACCACCGACCTTTACGTCTCGCGGCCCGTGCGCGCTCGCGAGATCTGGGAGGGGGCGGAAGACCGAGTCGAAATGAACGACTTCAAGCTGGCCGTAATGGTCAACGAAAAGGCATTTGCCAACTGGCAGGCGTTCGCGCGCAACCTGCTCGGCCACCGCAATCCGTATACGGGCCTGACGTACGCGGAGGACCCGGCGCTGGCGTGGCTGTGCATGATCAATGAGGGGAATGCGGGCAATTTCCTGGGGCGCATCGATTCGCCGCAGCTCAAGGCCGACTGCCAGCGGAAATGGAACGAATTTCTGCTCCAGCGTTACGGCAGCGCGGCTGCACTCCGCGCGGCGTGGCGGCGCGATCCGGGCGGGGACCCGGCGGCCGACGGCGTGCCGCTGGTCGCCATCCCCTGGAGCCCCGACGACTCGCCGGCGGTGCGCGACGCGGCCGCCTTTTGCGCCGCGTTGGACATCGCGGCGGTCAAGCGTATGAAGGCATTCTTGCGAGACGAACTGCATTGCCGGGCGCTCGTTACCAACATGAACGCGTGGACGAATCCGCTGGCCAACCAGGCGGCGCGGGCGGAGTACGACTACGTGGACGACCATTTCTACGTGGATCATCCGCGTTTTCTCGAGCAGCCGTGGCGGCTGCCGTCGTCATGCCCGAATTCCAGCCCGATCGCCGCGGGAGCGCCGGGCGGTTGCAGCAATTGTTTCACGCGGCTTTTGGACCGTCCGTTTACCATCAGCGAGTACAACTACGCCGGGCCGGGCCGGTTCCGGGGCGTGGGCGGCATTCTCACGGGCTGTCTGGGCGCCCTGCAGGATTGCGGCGCACTTTGGCGATTCGCATTCAGCCACTCGCGCGAGAACCTGTTCCAGGCGTCGGTCGCGGGGTATTTCGACGTGGGCACCGACCCGCTCAATCAACTGGCGGAGCGCGCGGCGTTGTGCCTCTACCTGCGCGGCGACATGCGCCCGGCGCCGCACAAGGTGGCCATTGCGCTGGACGCAAGTGAGCTGCTCACGCCACGGGCCTCCGCGCGGCGGCTCGCGCCCGACTGGACCCTGCTGGCCCACGTGACACGCGTCGGCACCAGCCTGGCCGGCAGGGGGCCCATCGACGCGGATCTCGTACTGCCCGTGGGCCGCTTTGCCGTCGACACGGCCGGAGAGGTCCTGGCGCAGGACCCGTACTCTGACGAGGCCGGTACGAAAATTCTCGATGCCATGCGTGCTCGCGGCTGGCTCAAGGGAAACATCACGCACATTGACGCCAAACGGTTCCAGAGCGAGACGCGGGAGCTTGTGATCGATGCACCGCGCGACGTACTGGTCCTGGACACGCCGCGCACGGCCGGCGGATATGGACCGGAGGGCGAGACGATTCGCACCGCGGCAGCCACGGTAACGCTGGACAAGTCGTTCGCCACGGTTTGGGTTTCAAGCCTCGACGCCCGGCCGATTCGCGACAGCCGGCGCCTGTTGCTGTGCCATCTCACGGACCTGCAGAACACGGGCGCGACGTTCGGGGAGAAGGCGCGTCGCACCTTGTACTCTTGGGGCAAGCTGCCGCATCTGGTCCAGGCCGGCCGGGCGACGGCGAGGATTCGCCTGGCCGAGCCGCAGCGTGCGGTCGTGTACGCGATCACCCCCAGCGGCGAGCGTCTGGAAAAGGTGCCCACGAAGGTTGAAAACGGCGAACTGGTGGTCGGACTCCAGGTCGCCGGTCCCGATGGCAAAGCCAGGCTGGCGTACGAGATGATCGTCGAGTAGCGGCAAGCGAATGAGCCGTGTCTCGGCGCAAACGCAGCCGAGGTCGGCCAGGTCGTGTTCCGCGTGGAAGGACGTTGGTCATTCGCCGGCGATCCGGCGGATGTCGTCGCGCGCCCGGAAGAAGGCGTCGACCACTTTCGGGTCCCATTGTTTGCCGGAGCCGCTGCGG
>JAXGMN010000041.1:0-125140 GCA_040768665.1 Thermoguttaceae bacterium | reverse complement strand
CGTGCTTTTCGAACAACTGGAAGACAAAGTAGCACGGATGGCAAGGCCGGGGCACGGATGACAAGAGATTTCACCTTTCTCATCGAGGCGCGCCCCGCCCGGAAAAGACGCTGCTTCCTTCCATCGACGGCGGGATGGGAAGCCCGTACTCGGCCAGAATCGTCGGGGCCAGGTCGACCAGCGTCGGCGCCGCGGCCGAGATGGGCCGGTTGCTGAAGAGCACGCCGGGCACTTCCGACGCATCGGCGCAGTGGTCTGCACTCCAAGCGGAGTCGTTGTCCAGAAGAACCGACTCGGTCAAGTCACCGAGGCAGGTGGCCCACGACGCGCGATAGCCGCGGCAGTAGCCCACGATGAGATCGGGCGCCAAGGCGGTTGCGCCGCCCCGGTAGCTCTCGTCCGCGCGGCGTACGCGGCGGATGACCGGTTGGCCATCGACGTCGCGGACAGCTTCGAGCTTGCTTGCCAGCTCCGCCAGGAGCGATTCCCGCTCCGCCCCCGGTTCGACCACGCCGTCGCGCTCCCGTCCCTTGAGGTTGAGGTACAGCCCATTGATCCCCAATCCATAGGCAACGGTCTGCCGCCAGTCGCAGTCGCGGAGGATCGACGTGCAGCCTAGCGGCCCGAGATACCCGCCGTCGCGCAACCAGGAATTGAGATTGAACTGCCTGCCGAAGTCGGCGAAGCCGTGATCGCTCATGACAAAAATGGTCGCGCGGTCGCCGTAACGATCCAGGATGCGACCGACCACGCCGTCGAGCCTCTGGTAAAGCCGGCGGATGTGGCCAAAGCACTTCTTCGCTTCGGCGGGGACTCGCACCGGATGCCTCGCGTCGGAGTCCCACCAGAAGATGTGCGATTGGAGATCGGTGCTGGAAAAATAGAAGAAGAGCAAGCCATCGTCGTAATGCTCCATCGCATATTCCAGCAGCCTCAACCGCTCTTGAAGGACGATCTCGGCCTGCCGGAGGAATTCGTCGTCGTCGAACACGCCGTTGGAACGGGCCTTGTGGTCTTCCTGGAAGCCGGTCGTGTAGAACGGCCCCAGACGCTGCGAGACATCGGCAACAAAGGAGGCCGGCTCGGAGATTCGCACGGCAGGGTCGGAAGGGTCGATGTTAACCGGCGTCACGTAGAGCCGGAAATCCGGCGCCGCTTCCTGCAGATAGAAGCGGCAGATCCCACCGACGTGCCGGTCGGGCACAATGGCGGGCATGGGATACTCAAAGTCGAGTTTGATCCACGGGCTCCACCTGCCTGCTTTGAGCAGGATCCTACGGCCTTGGATCTCGATCACCGCCGCGCCGGCTTGCCGGTCACGGTGGACGAGGAACTCGATCGAGACCGGGGCGGGCTCTTTGCGCAAGGCATGCTCAGGCCCGATGATGCGGGCCTTGGCCGTCTCCCCCTCGAACGTCAGCCGGAACCGCTTCCCACCCCCTTCCTCGACCGCCTGCGGCGGATTATCGTCGGCGTAGTGCTGGTACGTGCCATAGGTTCCCAGCAAGTCGGGCACGCCCATTCCGGAAAGGCAGCGGTGGTTGCCGTGACGCGACGGGCTCGGCGGGTAGTTCGACGGCAGATCGTAGAACGTCGAGGGGACTGCGGCCGCGTCCAAGTAATCCCAAAACGGGACGCCCTGGCGTCGCAAGTGTGTGGCCGGCGGACGGTGATTGAAAGGAGGGAAATCGAGCGGCAGCCGGTAGTCCCCGACTTCCCAATACCCTTCACCGGCTATGGTCTCCGCGGCGGAATAGAAGGGAGCGCACTGCTGCTCGGGACGGCGGTGAATGAAGTCGAAAATCCCGTGGGAGCCGGGGCCGGCGCCGTTGATGAAACTGGCCCAAGCCACCGGGCTTTGCGGGGGAATGCTGGTGCCGAGCCTGCAATATCCTCCGCCCGCGCGAAGCCGGGCGAAATTGGGCAACAGGCCGGCAAGCATCATGCTCTCCGACAACCCGGGATCCATGCCGTCGATGCCGATCACGATGACTCGCTTTCCGCTCTTCTTCGCAACGCGGCCTCGGCAGCCCGACCAGGCGGAACCGCTTCCCGCCCCTGCGACCGCCGCGGCGGAACGCTTCAGCAAGGTTCGGCGGCTGAGCTTTCGCGGAGAAGGTCCGCCCATCAGATCGCTCCTGGCAAGTCGTCGTTCTGCGCGGCCGGGGAGATGTTCGCGGTTTCCCCCACGCCGAGCGCCCTGCCGTCCATGTACTCGGGTATCGGCACCCCAAAGAGCTTCAGTACCGTGGGGCCGATGTCAACAAGCCGAGGGGCCTCCGCTCCGACCGGGCGGTTGCAGAATAGCACACCCGGCATAAGCGATCGATCGATGCAGAAGCCGTGACCGGAGATCACCAGCAGCCGCGCATCGTCGCCCGCGCATCGGGCCACGGTCCGACCCACCAGATCGTCCATTCGCCGGTAGTGGTCTTCGATCACGCTTCGCGAAGTGCCGCGGGATATCTCCGATTGCACCGGATGGTTCCGGTCGATGTCGCGACGGAAGGCGCGCTGCAGCAGGTCGGCGCCGTCGAACACACAGACGACCAGTCCACGGTCGACCTTGTCCAGCGCGTCGAAGAACATTGCCTCGCGCTCGCGGTCTCCATCGAGGCACTGCTCGATGAAATGCTCATCGTCGAGAATCCGTTCGGAGTGCGCACGGGCGTCTTCGGCCAGGCCGAAGGTGGCAAAGGGGCCTTGCCGCTTGGCCAGGTAGACGGAGTAGACGGCCGGATGGCTGATGGGCATTGCCGGTGATTCCGGATCGACATGTACCGGCGTTGCATAAAGTTGGAACTCCGGCTCGGCGCCGAGAAGCAGAAACTTGCACAGGCCGCGGGCCTTGACGCCCAGCGCATGGCGGAAGCCGACCTTGATCCAATCGGTATATCGGCCCTGGCGGAGTTCGTGCCTGGCGCCGGCGATTTTCAAGACCGCGGACTCGCGATCCCGGATTGTGACCGTAAAGGGAATCTTCGGCGCGGGGCGGTCCGCGCGGCGCGGGTTCCGCGGCCCGGCGAGTTCCGCGCGGACGACGTTGCGGCACCGGGCAACGGTCCGGACTTCGTCGCCGATCCGCTCTCCGTCGGGCCGAGGCTTGGTGGTGTAGTAAGAGAATGTCCCCCGGGCGCCGCGGAGGTCGCGAACATCGATGGCCGAGAGTTGCACCCCGCGGAATCGCTGCGGTGGAAAGGCGGGCGGAACTCGCAGGATGCAACTGAAGACGCCGTGGTCGCCCAACGCGCTCCAAAACGGCCTGCTCCGAACGCACTTCGGCGCCGGTCGGCAGCTTTGCGCTTCCGGGTCGAGAAAATCGACGAGGTTGTGTTTGTCCGGATTGACCCCGGTTTGGAACGATATCCAGGCGACCGGCGCATTCGGCGCGTCCGTCGCGGTCAACGGCTTAAAACATCCGTGTCGGGCAAGCGCGGCCAGGTGCGGCAGTTTGCCCTCGGAAATCAGCTCTTGCGTGAGGCCGTAGTCCATGCCGTCCAGTCCCAGGATCACGACCCGCTTGACCCGGCCCCGCGGCGTCCGTCGCCGGAACAACGTTCGCCAGAGAAAACGCAGCGGCCAAGTCAGCAACAGCAGCACCCCGGAGCAGAGGGCGACAAACACCGCGAAAAACGATCCGACCACCGCCAGGCCCGCTCCCGGTCCGATGTAGGCGGAGGCTTGACGGGGCGCCAGCAGCACCACCAAAGCGGCCACCAGCAGCACTCTTGCGGCGGCAAAAGAATCGCGGTCGCTACCAAGAACGGTTCGGGAGTCCTTTTTCGTATCGGCCGCATTGTCACTCCGATACGGTTTCTGCCACCGAGGCTTAGCAACGTTCGAGAAATAAGTGTCAGGAAGCATTTTCCGGGCACCGGCCCTCCGGGTGCTTCGCACAAATTGTTCCTGACACTTTGCCGAGCAACCCTTACCGGCCTTGCCCATGGTGCTTGCCCTTCTTCAGATCATCCTCGGCCAGCATTTCTTCGAGGGTCTTTCCCGGAGTCAGATCTCTGCCGGCCAGGCCGGGATAGTCCGGGGCGTAGCGGCGGGCGGCGAAAAGCGATGCGCCTATCGGCGGCAAACCGAAAGGAACGACATCGCCGGGATCGGGGTTGGCGTATTTCCAGACCACTTCCTTTTTGGGGGTCACTTCAAAGATCATGGCGAGCATACCCGGACAGATGAGCGTGTTTCCATTGGGAAGCCGCTGCGCGCCGGAAACGAGCAACGAGAAGAATTCCGTCTTGTTGGGCGCGGTGTAGCTCCATGTCGGTTTCGGCGGCCCATAGGCTGTCGCCGGCTTGTAAGAATACCGCCCTGTGGCGTCGACCGGCGGCACAATTTCCTCGACCGATGAATAATCCCCCCCCGGCCGGCCGTCTCCGTTGTTGAAGACCAGAATGTGTCCTTCGCCCGCAGCGCCGCGGGCAATCCATTGCGCGTCGTGCTGGCCGAAAAGCTGCTGGTCCGCCGCCGTGCCGGCGCGGTAGGCGCGGGGATTGCCCCAGCGGTAAAGAAGATCGCCCCCGTGCCCCTTCGCCGCGGCGGAGGTGACGCTATGGTCGATGATCCAAATCTCGCTGCATCCGCGCGCACTCACCAGGATCTGATCGAGTTCGAAGTGATAATCCACGCTGTTGACGTGCCAATCGCAATCGAGGAATGGCAAGTGGGCTGACTCGGCTGAAGAACCCAGGTATCCCACGGATTTAAGCTTCTCCACCCCGTCGCTCGTGGCCAACATGGGCGTTAACCAACTCTCCGTGCGATAATTCATGTCGATTCGCTCGGGATGAGCGGCCACTTCGCCGAAGTTTGCTTGGGAAGAGTCGTGGTCCTGTATCAGATGATCCCAAATGTGCCACTCCCAGACGATTTCGCCGGTCGTCTTTCCCGTCGGCTTGACTTCGACGATCGAGTCAGCCAGAAGATCTTTGTTGCCCAGCGATTCGGGTTTGCGCCCGGCGGCGATGGCCTCGGTCGCGGTTTTCTTGTCCCAGACGATTATCAGCACGTTGCCGTTGGGCAGGCGTGCCACATCGTGGTGCGAAAGTTGTCGGTCGTTGCACAACTGGAAGTCCCAGACGAGTTCGCCGTCCCAATCGAATTCCCGGAGCCGCCCGGCGGCGCCAAGTCGCGCGCCGAAGTGCTGCTGAGCCTGCTCGGCCAGTCCAAGCCGCAGCAGGTGTCCGTTTTCGAGCAAGTACGTGGCGGTGCTCGAAGTGCGCTCGAAGCCGGTCTGCCAACTCCGCACGACGCGCCCCTCGAGATCGATCAAATACACGTTTGTCGAGGTCGTTGGGGCAATCAGGGTATATCCCGGAGAAGCTTTCGCATCCCGGTGCAACACACCCGCCCTCCCGAAGCCCATCGGTGGCCCGCCTTGGGGCAAAGCGGGGAAGTCTCGGCTCGGTTTGGGTGTCTCGCTTGCCGGTCGCGAGCAACCGGGCAAACCCAGCATCGCAGCCAGAGCGACCGCCACGCCGGCTTCCATGGCCCGGTAGATCATACAACGGGTGCGTGGGGCCGCAAGATCTCCATTCTGGGCGGGCGCGGTCTTACCGCTCTGGATGATTCCGCTTGCAGCAATGCGGGTGCGGACAGGGGACGGCAAAGACACACCGGCGTCTCCTCGGTAGGAGGTGAATTCATTCCTCAAACATGCCACAATGCTTCACTATATGACCCACACTGCAGTATATTATAGGCGGACTTACGGCCCATTGAATACGCTGATTGCGGTTTTCCCGGAGAACTCGAACGCCGGGCGACGTGCAACAGCTACCCTGGCAGCGATCGAATCGGCGGATATCCCGCCGACCGATCCGTGGCAATAGGGTGTGGTGCACAACTTTGTCGCGTTACGCGCACGAGCGGCAAAGAGACGATCCCGCTTGCCGAGCGGGCTCTGGCCCCGCCGGCAGCTCGGACTTTCGAGGCCGATCGCCGGTTCGGGACGACCTCGCCTTCCGAACCAGGTCTGCCAACCAGGTTTCGCTCGGCAATCGGAACCTACTACACAGGTCCGGCTCGGCAAACGGGTTCTACCAGTCCGCCTCGACGCAAAGGGGGTCGACTTGGTGAAGTTATCGCTCAAACCGGAGAGGATTCGCCGATGCTCGCAGCGCCGTTATTCACCATCTCGTTGTGGACGGTCGCCAAGGCAATCGCTGTGCTTGTTTGCGCCTCGGTTGCGTTTCTCGTCCTGCAAATGATACATCTCTACGCAGTGCTCGCCTGGAACGACGTACGGACGAGGGGGATTAATTACTACGGCCTCTCGGCGGCCGATCGGCAGCGATTCAAAACGTTGCTCTACTATCACCGTCTGATCCTCAGCCCCGTGATCGGGCTTCTCAGCCTCGGCGCCCGCTTCAATATTGCCAAAATCGGCTTTACCTACCGCGGCGTGGCCGGTCCGCTGGGAACCTGCTCGCCGGAGAGTTTCCAAAAGGCGGCCGAGCGTCACCCGCGCGCGGGCGACGTGTTCGTTGCCACCCAGATGAAATGCGGCACAACCTGGATGCAGCACGTCGTCTACCAGGTGCTGACGCGCGGGGTCGGCGACTTGGTCGAATCGTGGACGGCCCTCTACAGTATTTCACCCTGGATCGAATCGCTCCGCAGTATCTCGATCGAAGATGCCCCGTTGGTCGGCACGGAGCGGCCTTCGCGGATCATCAAGACCCACATGCCGGTCCAACTCTGTCCGCATGGCACGGAGGCCAAGTACATTTATGTCGCTCGCCATCCCGTGTCGTGTTTTGCAAGCTGCGCCGATTTCCTTGCCACCAACGCCGGCAGCTTTTGCCGCGGACTTGGAGACGATCGAAAGGTGGTTCCGATCGGAAACGTACATGTGGTGGGGCACATGGCCTGCGCACGTGCAGGGCTGGTGGAAACGGTCGCAGGAGCACTCCAACGTGCTGTTCGTTTTCTTCGAGGAAATGAAGACCGACCTGCCCACGACGATCCGGCGGGTGGCCGATCTCCTGGAGATCCGCGATCTTGAGGAGGAGGAGACTGGGAAGATCGCCCACAAGTGTAGCTTCGCGTACATGCGCGACCATTGGGATCTGTTTGAGATGAACCCGCCCCACCTCCTTCAGAGCCGTTCGGCCTTTTTTGTAAGCGGCAAAGTCGACCGGCACAAAGATATCCCGGAGGAAATTCGGCAGCGGATACTTACCTGGTGCAACTCGGAGATGAGCGGCAGTGATTTTCCGCTGGGCAAATACTACTGACGGAAATGTCCTATCCGTTCAGTTTGAAAATCTGCCAGTGCCTGCGATACCGCGATCAGTCCGGCAGACGGAACAGACGAATATCGTCAATGTGCACCGCTTTGCCGGCGGGAAAGTCGCGTCCCCACACGCCGGCGCGGATCCGGTCGGCGCCCTTGGCTGGTTTGCGGACGTTCATAATAGTACCCAATGCCACGCCCGACACCGCCACGGACAGCATCCGGAATACGACAAACCTCAGTCGCCGGGTGAAGGGGCTTCGGTTTCGCCCGAGACTGAAAAGGTGTCAGGAACCTTTTTTAGCGTCTCATCGTCACGCAAGCGAGAATCGGCCTGTTTTCCGGGAAATTCACATAAAAGGTTCCCGACACCTCGGCCCCCGAGCAGGATCAACCGCTGCTCTCGGCGGAGGCGGCTCGGGCCATCGAGCGATTGGAATTCCGCCCCGCGAAAGATGAGCCGTCCCATCACGGGCTGGGCCATACCGCGTGACGCACTTCCGACGCCGCGCGACGGCGTAATAACTCCAATCCCCGCCTCCACTTACCGCTCTTGTTTCAAGAAATTGCTTGACCTGGCGCGCCGCATCGACCAGAATGACCCAGGTGAATGGACATGTGAACACATGCCCCCACGGACCGGCGCCAGCCGACCTTGCGGTTCGCCGCTCCGCAGCTCTTTGGCAATCTGGTAACCCGCTCCGCCCGCCCGCCGACTCCCCTCCGCTGACCAACGGCCGCGGGACTGGGCGGTCTCTTTGCACACGCTTCCGAAAGATACCGGCAAGCCCGGCCGACGTGGTTGCGAATATCCAGGGCTTGGCAACCTGGCTTCCGATTCGTTCCTCGAGTCGCCTCTCTCCCTCTGCGGAACCGGGTGGTAAGGGAAGGCCGCAATTTTGGAAAAACGCAGTCCTTGGCAGCCACACTTCGACCGCCCCACCGCGATAAACCGCGGTGGTGGCGTTTACAGGGTGAGCAGTTGCGACCGAAGAAACGCGTCCACGCCCCTCTGGCGCGATCGCCGATCCTAATCCCGCACATCGGCGGTCAGAGCCGCGCATTCGGCGACCGGGATTCGCATGTCCATCGGCTGGCCGAAGTCGGCGTGGTCAAAGTACTCTCCGGCGCCGCCGGCCGCCCGCCCCAGCGCGAAGGCGGCGATGGCGATGTTCTTCGCCCGGTCGACCGTGAGCTTTTTCTGGCACAGAAGCGGCCAGCAGATCCCCAGCCACACGCAGGCAATGGCCGCGTCGACATTGACCGCCAGCACGTTTCGGGTCACCCCGACCTCGCGCATTGCGACGGCCAACTGGTGATAGAAGTCGAGAAACGCGTGGTAGACCCCGACCTTCGCCAGATGGTCCGCGACGACGCGCTCGCGAGGATCGTAGTTGACCTCGTCGGTCCGGTAGACCGGATGGCCGAGACACGGAACGCGCTGGAAAGCCACGTCGTGCTCGGCCGCGGCGCGCTTGGCCCGAATCGTTTCCGCCGCAATCTCGCGGGCTTTCTGCTGAACGAGATCCCTGCCGGCCTCGTCGTAAGGATCCGTGAGACCCGTGTTGGCCATCGCATCGATCAGGAAGGCGACCGCTTCCCTGCCGTTGCCGCCATGGACGTCGCCGATGGCGGCCAGCGTGGCGATCATCGCCGTATGGGGGCTGTTGCCGGCCGAAGCCGAAAGCTTGGCCGCCTGCGCCGAGATCGTGCCCGGACCGTTGGTCAGTGCGGCGATGAGGAGTTTTTCCACCAGTTCCGCTTCAAAGGGGCGTGCCGGCGGATAGCCGGTCCAGGCGAGAATCAACGCGTGGGCGAAGGAGCGATTCTCCATCAGCCAAAGCGCGCTGTGGCCGTAGACCCGAGGCGTGGCTCCGTCGTTCGAGGAGGCATGGCTGGCGCTTCGCATGTCGCGGCGCGTGGCGATCCGCCCGAACTGCGTCTTGGCGAACTGCTCGATCTGCTCCTTGTAAGGCGAGGGAACCGTCCCCTCACCGAGCACCAGGGCCGGCGGGAGCCGCGTGCCGAGCTTGCCCATGTTCTTCAGCCATGGATTGAGCCGCAACGGCGTGTACTGCCGGTAGTCGCGTTCGTAGCCCAAAAGATCGTAGAGCACTCGCGCGGCCTCCGGCAAGTCGTGGATGGTTTGAGCCCGAAGGCCTCGCCGTGGCGGCCGGTCCGGTTCGAAAACCGCCCCGGGCACGAACGCAGCCACGCCGAACCAGCCGTCGAAAAGGGCCATCTTGTCGCCTGCTCTTGTGCCGGTCCCTTCGACCACCGCACCGGCATGGCCCAGCGAGAGATTCCGATTGTCGGCGATGGTCCCGCCGACGTAGACGAGGATCGGCTTGGAAAACCCGACCTCTTCCATCCAGCGGACGGCGATCTGCTCGTACAGGCCGCCCGGCTCCACGTAGAGGACGATCAACCGGGTCGCCTCGTCGGCCAGGGCGAGCTCCAACAGGTCGCGAAGCGGCGCAAGGATGAGTTGGTCCTTGCCGGTGGAAATGCCGAAGCGCGTGCCGATCCCCGCGCCGTAAAGATACGACGCGATCGTGTTGACCATGTTCCCGCTGTTGGAAATGATCGTGGCACTGCCGGGATGAAAGGCCTCCTGGGGGCTGTCGCCGCCGACGGCGCCGATCCGGACCTGCTCGGCGACGTTGATCACGCCCAGCGTGTTGCAGCCGACGACGTCGATGTTCTCGGCCTCGCAGAGCTTGCGGATCTTGGCGGAAACCTCGATGGATACGTGTTCGGTGATGATGTAAATCGTCTCCACTCCGACCGACGCCTTGACCACGTTCTTGATCTCGCCGTACACGGCCTCCGGCGGGGAGTAGATCACGATCTTGTTCGGATGCTGTTCGGGCGGAAGATGCTCCAACAAGTCGGAGTAGTCGGAAAACACCGGGAGCGACGACTGCTGCTCGACGGGAAGCATCCCGCCTCCTTTGCCGAGGGCCCATCCGCCGACGAGGTTGCCGGCGTACCAATGACTGACCTCGGTGACCTTCGCCGCTTCGCGGCCGGTAATATTCGATACGGCGACCCGATCGCCCTTGCGCAACAAATCGGTGAGAGTCTTGGCACGCATCAGACGGACTTCCTGTCTGCAGTTTGAGCGGTGAGGTATTGGCAGAGCTGGCCGGCGTATTGCGCGACCATGGTAATGGGAGTGTCGTGGCCGAAGATCGTGTACGGCCAGCCGAGTTCCTTCAGGCACCGCTCCACCGAGAGCAGGCCCTGAACGAGCCGGGGCCCCCCGCGTCCCACGATCACCGGAAGCTCCGAACTGCGGCGGTGGGCGTGTGCGGCCAGCGAGTCGGCGATGGCCTGGAAGGTGACGTCGATCCGGGTGTTATTCGCCTTGCCGCCCAGGATCAGCAGCACGGCGGCCTGGGCCAGCTTGTGTTTGAAGCACAAATCGGCCGTCCTGCGCATCCGCTCGTAGGGCGGATTGCCGCCAAAATCGGAAAGGAACATCGGATCGCCGCCCGACTGGATCAAAGTCTCGATGACGATGGTCGACGCGCCGCCTCCAAAGAGGATCGGAAGCACGCCGCTGCCTCCCAGGTCGCTCACGTGCGCTTGCCCCTGGTACGACAGGGCGCTGAAGCGATCCATCTCTTCCTGGAATTCGGAGATGCTCTCCGGATATTCCGGCAGGTCGAGTTCCAGGTTGCGGCGCTTGAAGTTGGCCTCGTCAAACGTGGCCTTGAAATCGCACGCGAAAGGGCGATGGTCGGGAGTGATCCGCCAGGGGTTGACCTCGCACATCCGCATTCCCGACGTGATGAACATGTCCCAGAGGTTCACCAGCGCCCGCGCGAAGGGGCTGATGATCTCGCGGGGGCAGCGAAGGGCCTCCAACATGTCGCCGGCCTGGTAGGCGTCCAAGCCCTGGTAGACGTCGACGGGAAAGATCTGCTTCTCGCCTTCGGAGACCGATTCGACGTCGACGCCGCCGCGAAGCGACATCGTGATGACCGGCGACAGGTAGCGAGAGTCGTATGTGATCGCCGTATACAACTCGTATCGGGCCGGAACACTCTGGACGAGATACGAGGTCCTCGCCAGCCGCCCGTTCAGCTCCGCCGCCGACAGCCGCTTCATGGCCCGCACGGCGTCCGAGGCGGAGTCCACGACTTCGACGAGGCCGGCTTTGCCCCGCCCGCCGCTGAGAACGTCGGCCTTGGCCACCGCCTCCTTCCACCGGCCCAGACATGCCTGGACCGTTTTCCGATCGGCCGGCCATTCGAGAAACTCGGGCACAGGCACCGCGTACCGCGGCGCCAGTTCGCGCAAGAACACCAACTCACCGATCTCGGCACCCATGGTTCACCTCCCTGCTCGAGAAGGTTGGTCCTTCCGCATAGATTACCGCGCGCCCCGGCCGGCGGCAATCAGCGCGAGAGCGGTGTCCGATGGCCCCGTTCGTTCGCCCGCGGAAGGCGGTTCAGCCAATCCACCGTACCACGTCCTTGGCCCAGTAGGTAATCAGGATGTCCGCGCCTGCCCGCCGGATCGCGGTCAAGGATTCCAGGGCAACGGCCTTTTCATCGAGCCAGCCCTGGCGCGCCGCCGCCTTGGCCATGCTGTATTCGCCCGACACGTTGTAAGCCGCCAGCGGCACGCCCGGAAAGCGATCCCGGATGCGGCATAGGATGTCGAGATAAGGAAGCGCCGGCTTGACCATGACGATGTCGGCTCCCTCGGCCAGGTCCAACTCGACCTCGGTCAGGGCCTGGCCGGCCGCGGCCGCCGGGTCCATCTGGTAGCCGCGGCGATCTCCGAATTGCGGCGCGCTCTCGGCCGCTTCGCGGAACGGTCCATAGAACGCACTGGCGTATTTGGCCGAGTAGCTCATGATCGGCACGTGCTCAAAACCGGCCGAATCGAGCCCGTTGCGGATCGCCCCGACCATGCCGTCCATCATGCCGCTGGGAGCAACGAGATCGGCCCCGGCCCGCGCGTGTGCGACCGCCTGGCGCGCGAGCAGTTCGAGCGTCGCGTCGTTGTCGACGTCCATTCTTCCCGACCTCTCGGCGAGCGGTCCGCAGTGGCCGTGGTCGGTATATTCGCAGAAGCAGACGTCGGTGACGATCAGCAGGTCCGGCGCGGCTTCTTTGGCGGCACGAACCGCTTGCGGGATAATCCCCGTGTCGCTCACCGCGTCGCTTCCCGCCGCGTCCTTCTCGGCCGGGATCCCGAACAGAAGCACTCCGCCGAGCCCAAGCCGGGCCGCCTGGCGGATCTCTTCCGGAACCAGGTCGAGCGAGAGTTGAAAGTGGCCCGGCATCGAGGAGATTTCCTGGTGGACTCGCTCCCCGGTACGAACAAACAGCGGCAAGATCATCTGCGACGGATCCAGGCTGGTCCGGCGAATGAGTCGCCGGACGGCGGGATGGTAGCGAAGTCGCCGCATTCGGGTTGTCGGAAAGGCGGGTGGGTTCACGGAATTCACTCCTTCTCCTTTGCCAAAGCCTCGCGGGCCTGACGCACGGCATCCACCGCCCAGGGCTTCGCGTCGTAGAGCTCGACGACGGCTCGAAACATCGCGCGGGCCCGCTCGGGGTCCTCCTGAAAGAGTTGTTCGGCATGGTCCAGCCGATCCTCGATCATGTCCAGGTGATCTCGGCTCGTTTCATGCACCAGCCCTTCGAGCTGCACGCGCCGGCGGCGAGCCAGCTCCAGGCACTTGCCCGTCGGACCCGAAAGGTCGGTCCGATGATTGTACAAATCCAACAGGGCCTTTACCTTCACAAGCCCTTGTGCGGGATCGATTCTCGCGTAGTTGACCGCCTCCTGGTAAGCCTGCTCGATCGGCAGAAGGGCCTCCGTGGTGCCGATCCCCTTGGAACGCCGCTCGAACTCCCGCTCCATGCGATACAACTCGATCTCCTGGTCGTATTTCCGCAGCGTCGCCGCTCGCGGATCGCCGGAGAATCGCGTGAGGAATTTCTGGATGTCGCGGTTCGCATCCAGCAGCGAGTCGATCGACCGATCGGCGGTCTGCGCACGGATCTTCTCGTAAAGCTGATCGGCAGAGGGCGGCCGCAGCAGGTACCAGACGATAAGTCCGACCGCTACCAGACTGAAGGCGAGGAGCCACGTATGCAGCGAAATCAGCGCCGGAGAATCCTCCGATTCGTAGCGATCGAGCTCCTCTTCTTCAACCACGACGAACCGGTCTGCCGGCTTCGGTTCGGGTTCGGCTTCCCGTTTGGCTGTCCGCGGCGACGGCGTGGGCTGCGGGGCAATTTCGTATCCCTGGAACGCCGCCGTCTCCCGCGTCTCGGGGATCGAGCCGGAGGCAATCACCTGCTTGAGCGACATGTCGTGCGCCACGGTAACCCCCGATTCGCTTTCCTCGGGAGCCTCAGACGCCAATGCGCCGCGCGGCTCGATGCGTACCGGGTCCTGGGGCGCAGAACGCAACTCAAATCCGGCATCCGGATCGCCCTCATCCATCCGGCCCAGGTAGGTCTGAGGCGAGAGTGCCAGCGCATGCATCATCGCTTCGAGCCGGCGGCAGAGCAGCATCGCGTTGGGCGGCCGCTTCTCCGGATTCTTTTCGAGCAACTGGGCGACGATCGCCTCCAACTCGTGGGGAACTCCGGTTGCGTGCTGCGAGACAGGGTCCGGAATCGCCGTGCGCTGCTGGTCGAGCATCTCGGAAATCGAACGGGCTCGAAACGGCGGCCGTCCGGCCAACAATGCAAACAGCACACCGCCAAGACTGTACAGATCGGTTCGAGGGTCGACTGGTTTCGCGTCGGCCTGCTCGGGAGCCATGTACTCGACCGTCCCCAGCACGTTGCCGACCGCCGTCAGCCGCGTGTTGCCGAACAGCCTCGCGATGCCGAAATCGGAAAGCTTTACCCGGCCCGTGCGTTCGAGAAGCAGGTTGGCCGGCTTGATATCGCGGTGGATGACCCCCCGGTCGTGGGCATGGCGCAGGGCTCGGCACATTTCGATGCCGATGACGGTGACCTCGCGCCAATGGAATCGCCGCCCCTGCTTGAGTTCCTCCTCCAGGCTCTGCCCGTCGACCAATTCCATGGCGTAATAGAGTTGCCCGTCCTGCTCGCCGAATCCGAACAAGCGGACGATGTTCGGGTGGCGAAGCTTGCGAAGGGTTTCGATTTCGATCTCGAACCGCTGGCGGAAATCCTCCTCTTGAGAGAGCGCCGGGGCGAGGCTCTTGATGGCCGCCGGTTCGCCGGTCTCTTCGTTGACTCCCTCGTAGACCGTGCCCATCCCGCCACGGCCGAGTATCCTAAGGAGTCGATAGGGTCCGAGCTGCTCCAAATTCATAATTGCCACTCTGGAGGGTAGGATTCCATCGTTCATCCTACCCTGCGATGTCGGTGGGTGCCAGCCGGAACTTGCCTCGCAGTTCGATAGCAGCCCGGCTGTTTCCAAACAGCCGGGCTGCTCGGTCGGCGTTACTCACGTGGTGCTTCGAGGCCCTAACAAAACGAGGACTGGCTCCGAGCTACACACTCGCAAAACACGGAGAATAGACGTCCTCGCGAGCTGCCTGGCCCCGTTTTGTTAGGGCCTCTTAGTCGGCAGCGCTCTCATGGACCGCCGCCCCGCCGAATTTCCGTGGACGAGATGTCCTCGCGGAACCGTTCTTTAGCGACCTCCCGGGAAATGGCGAGCAGCGTTTCCGGCAGCTCCAGGTCGGCAAGATGGACGTATCGCCCATTCCAGGAGCGTCCAAATACAAGGAATCGACACCCGCGCGCTGCGATCCGCTCCAGGGCCGACCGGCATGCATCCACATCATGGTTGTAGTAACGCGGATTGGCGACCCTCGCGAGAGTATCACTGCCGACGACGAACGTGGCCCCGGGGAACAGCCGCGATTTCTCTTCGAACGTGGGCGACCGCGTAAGCCACACGGCCTGATCCGGGGCAAATTGCCGCGTCCTCGATTCGACCTCCTGGTAATCCAGCGGCGGCTTGTCCACGTTGAGAATGGACATTTCGAATTCGACCGCAACACCAAGGATATCTTCGGCGACCTGAGCCATGCCACGGTGGCCTGCGTGGAGGGGATTGAACGAACCGGGAAACAGGACGGCTGGCTTGGCGGTGTCCGGCGCTCGATTGCCTGCGTGACGCACCCGCTCGATCGAGCCTACGAGGAGGTCGCGCCAGGACTGCGGCGCTACTGCGGCGGCTCGTTCGACGCGCTCCGGTTCGATCAGATCCAGGCTCAGGCGGTCCTCGAGCCGGCACGCTTCCGCCACGGTATTGAGCACAAGGCGGCTGACCAGTCGCTCCTCCTCCCCACGCGTCCGCCGTCCCTTCTCCATCTCCAGCGACCAGGTCACAGTCGTCTCGACATTCTGCAGGGCCAGGTGGACACGATGACTCCCTCGCTTCAAACGGTCGGTTGCCAGACTGGCCGTGCAGGAGATGCCGGCAATTCCGGCTGCATCCCCGCTATAGTGGTAGCCTCGTTGAAATGCGGCCATAGCCATCGCCCTGGCAGTCGGTGGCGAGCAGAACTGGTCGGGTCGCGCGCCCAACAAATCGATCATCGCCCCCTCAGAATAAGGGACCACCGCCTCCAGCACCGTCCGCGAAGCGCCGGGCACCTCGAGCAGATTGGCCAAACCCGCCGTCCCGCCACCACTTAGGGCGAGGACAACGCGGTAGGGCGTGGCATGAATGGCCTGAATAAAAGCGCGAGTTGAATCCGGCACGGACGCTCCCGTATATCCGCTTGCCTAGTGGGGACCTGTCACCAGGAGGTCCCGCCCAGCAAGCGGGCCTCACCAAAATTCGGAGATTTCCTGAAGAAACAATCCTCAACCTCGAATAACTCTCCGTGGCCCATTGTATCCGGCCGACAACCAGTGGTTGAGACTGGCGCAATCCTGAAATCCCCAATCGCTTTACGGAGGAGATGAACATGATTAAGAAAGCCATCTTTGGTGGCGGAGTCGCCCTGATCTTGGGGCTGTTGTTCTTCGGACGCGACGCGGTCAGCTACGTGACCACGTCGACCGGCTATCTGAAGGATTCCGTCAAAAGTAGTGTGCCGGTCGAGTTCGAGATCGAACGAGCTAGGCGCATGGTGCATGATCTTGTGCCCGAGATCCGCCGGAACATGCACGTGATCGCCAAGGAAGAGGTGGAGGTCGAGCAGCTCCAGCGGCAGATCGACGATGCGGCGGCAAATCTTGCGGACGATAAGGCCGAACTGATGCGGCTGAAGACGGACCTCGCTTCGAACCGGGCGACCTTTGTCTACGCAGGCCGAAGCTATTCGCCCGACCAGGTGAAGGCCGATCTGGCCAGTCGTTTCGAGCGGTACAAGACGGCCGAGGCCACCGTGGCAAGCCTCCAGGATATCCATCAGGCTCGCCAGAGGAGCCTCGACGCCGCTCGCCAGAAACTCGAGGGAATGCTCGCCGCGAAGAGGCAGTTGCACGTGGAGGTCGAAAACCTGGAAGCCCGGCTCCAGATGGTGGCCGCGGCGCAGACCACCAGCGACTACAACTTCGACGAGAGCCAACTCGGCCGCGTCAAGCAGTTGATCACCGACTTGCGGACGCGGCTCGACGTCGCCGAGCGGATGGTGAACGCCGAGGGGTATTTCCATGAAGAAATCCCCCTCGATAAGACTCCGCCGGCCGACATCCTGGAGCAAGTGACCGAGTACTTCGAGGGTACGACCGACGCGGCGGGCCTCGTCGGCAAGGCCGCCTCGGGCAAGAATGAGGGCTGAGTTGCCAGCCGCACCGGCATGCAGGAGCAAGGCGATGTCGGATTGCCTTCGCAGGCAGGGCGGCGGCCGAGGCCGCCGCTTTGCCGTTGCGCCGGGTGGCGGCCGAACAGGTCTCCTGAATGGCGAGGCGCAACTTGGCCGGAGTCTCGAAGGTGTGCGACAATGATTCGAATGGCGTGTGGATTGAGGACGAGTGGCCTGACAGACGCAGCAGGTGGCCCAATGACGGATCGTGAGCGTTTCCTCCTCTGGATCGACGCCGTCGGCGGCTACCTGGTTTGCATGCGAGACCGCGTCGTCGTCGGCCAGCCTGTCCCCAGTGGTCACGTCGACATACCGATTCTGGGGGACATTTCCAGCCGGCATGCTCTGATCTCTCGCGATGGTGAGGGCTACGTGATCGAGGCATTGCGACCGCTGTGGGTGAACGGGCGAAGTGTCCGCCAGACGGTCATGCTGAGCGACGGAAATGTAATCCAGTTGGGGGAGGCGGTGAAATTGTTGTTTCGGCTGCCGCACGCACTGAGCGCAACCGCACGGCTCGATTTCCTGAGTCCCCACCGAACCCAGCCGTCGGTCGACGGAGTCTTGCTGATGGCCGATTCGTGCGTGCTCGGACCGCGCCCGCAGTCCCATGTGGTGTCTCGCGACTGGCCCAACGAAGTCATCCTTTACCGTCACGGAGACCGTCTGGAATGCCGCACCCGGGGATGGCTCGAAATCGATGGGGCGAGTTGCAGGGACCGCGGTGCCGTTGGGCACGGTTCCCGGATTGTTGGTGAGCAATTCTCGATGAGTTTGGAGGCGTTCTAGGATCACCCCTTCGTGATAGAATGGAAGGCGGCCCGCCGTCGGTGCAACCTTCGGCGGTAGCCAGGAGCAGTCCGATGAGAGATCCGGTGGTTGCCGTGGAATCCAACGAGCAGAGAGTCGAAGCCGAGCGTTGCGCCGAGGGCGGCGTCGCCGCCCCGGCAAGGCCCTCGCCCGTACGTTTCACCTATCCCAGCGGCTCGCGCCCGCTGGAGGGCTACACCATCAAGCGGGGCGTCGGGCACGGTGGCTTCGGCGAAGTCTACTACGCCACGAGTGATGCAGGCAAGGAAGTGGCATTGAAGCTCATCCGTCGCAATCTCGACGTGGAGCTTCGGGGGATCCGGCAGTGCCTCAATCTCAAGCACCCGCACCTCGTCGCCGTCTTCGATATCCGCCAGGACGCAAGGGGAAACAACTGGGTCGTGATGGAATACGTCACGGGCAATTGCCTGGAGGACGTAATTTCCGCGCATCCGGAAGGGATGCAGCTCGATGAGGCGCTGGCGTGGTTTCACGGCATCGCCGCCGGCGTGTCCTACTTGCACGACCACGGCATCGTCCACCGCGATCTCAAGCCGGGGAATCTCTTCTCCGACGAAGGGCTCGTCAAGATCGGCGATTACGGCTTGTCGAAATTCATCTCGTGCAGCCGCCGCAGCGGACAGACGGAAAGCATCGGCACCGTCCACTACATGGCCCCCGAAGTGGCCAACGGCCGCTACGGCAAGGAAATCGACATCTACGCCCTGGGAGTGATTCTTTACGAGATGCTCACCGGCCGCGTACCGTTCGAAGGGGAAAGCGTCGGCGAAGTGCTGATGAAACATCTCACGGCCGAGCCCGACGTGTCGGCGTTGCACGAACCCTATCGGAGCGTTGTGGCCAGGGCGCTGGAAAAGGACCCGACTAAACGCTTTCGCTCGGTCGGCGAAATGCTCGACAGTCTGCCCGAACCGGCGCGCAAGCACGTCGGCGCCGGACCCATGCCTTCCGCGGTGTACTCGCGACGAAGCCCGCGGGCGGCCGAATACGTCACGGCCGAAGCCGTCGACGAAGAGGAGCCGATCTGGAAGGCGGTGCGCCAGGTGTCGGGGCGGATGCTCGACACTTACAACCAGTCGCGGCTCAACACGCCGACGAAGCTCGTGCTGCTGGTTTTCGGGCTGTTTGTGCTGCTGACCACCAGCGGCGCCTGGCTTCCGATGGCGGTGGTGTTGGCAGTTCTCTATGCCTGCTATTGGCTAGTCCGCGAGATCGTGATAATCCTCCGTCCGCACCGCCGCCCGTTGCGCTCTGGGCGATCTCCGCCGCCGGTTCCGGAAAGCGACCGGCCGACCGAAGCCCATACCCGACCGGCTGATATGCAGCGTTATGCGGATCGACCCTACCGCGCCGCCATGCCGGCGCAGCGGCGAGGCCGGTGGCATGATCGGCCGGAGTTTGTGTTGCCGGTCCGATCGGCCCGCCAGCGGATCACGGAACTGCTCGGATCGATGGTCGGCGGCTCGCTGGCCGCCATGACCATGTGCCTGGTGATGCTCATCCTTAACAGTTTCCGATCCGCTGACCCGCGGCCGGAACAGTATGCCTGGCTGCTGCTGGTCAGCATTGCCGGGACCTGGGCGGTGATGATTCCCGCCAAGATCTGGGAGAGGAGCGAGGCCGACGCTATGGTTCGCCGGTTCGTGCTCATGGTGGTTGGCCTGGGACTGGGCGCGGTCGCGTTTCTGTCGGCCAGTTACCTGGACGTCGAGCTTCCCTATGATCCGAAATTCTCGCAGCCGCACACGTATCAATTGCCGCCCAGCTTCTATACGGCCGGCCAGCCGCTGTTGATGGCCTATCTGGCCTGCTTTGGGACGCTGTTCGTCCTGATCCGGTGGTGGCGCCAGGCCGATCCGTTGCGGACGACGCGGATGAGCCTTGGCGCAATGATTATGTCGGTACTCGTCGCGTGGTTCGTGGCGGCCATGTGGGTCTTTCCCCAGCCATGGCTGATGATGGCGGCAGGGGCGATCTCGGCGTCGGTCCAGTTGGCCAGCCCCTGGGTGCACCCCAAGCTCCGGCAGCCCAACGGAAGGATTCGCGAATGATGGCACTCTTGTGGTTGATCGTTTTCGGGACAATTCTCGCGGCCGTGCTCGGCGCCATTCTGCTGTCGGTTCGGGTGCTGAGCAGCGAACGGTTTCGCGCGACGATCAAATCATTGCTCGCGGTGCCGCTGCTGGTCGTCGCCGCGATCGCCGTGTTGGCACACTGGCAGCAAAAGGCCGAAGTGGCTACCGAAGTGGCTCGAGTCACGGACCGGCAGCACCGGACGCACAAGGCCGTACGGCTGCATGGCGGCGGTCATGATATTCGCGTCGAGAAGTTGATCGTCGACCAAGGAGAAGTGACAGCGGATCACGCCATCCCCGTGTCGGACCGGAAAGCCACGGCCTTTTCCGACAATTCTTCGATTGGCGCCGGAGAGCAGAGCGATCCAGCTCCATTATTTCCATTGCCTGCTGCGGCTGGTCCGGAGCGTACGGTCGGCGCGGCCCAGCCCACGGCAGACAAGGGCTTCGAATTGACGCAACTGCTTGCGCTGCTTTCCAAAGTGATGGTCAAGACCCTGGCGGAGGGCACGGCGGAGACGGCGGCAGAAACCGAGACTCGCTCGCCGGCGGCTGATACCAGCCGGCGCCCCGCAGTGGATCGCACTCGCCAGCCCGGCCAGCCGGATTGGGTCGACGCGCCCGCGCAGCAAGTCGACGGAGCCTACCGCGTGGCGGTTTCCGTCGGCCCTTACGCCACGCGCGGCGAGTGCGAACGGGAACTGCCGGAGGCGTTGCGCGCGGCCGTCGACGAATACGCATCGCAATACTTTGGTCCCGAGGCGGCCGGCCGGGTGAGGCTCCCGGTGGACTATCTCCGCGAGAACGTCGTCCAGGAGCAGTGGCTGGAAACGCGCCGGGTGAGTGTCAGTCCCAGCAGCCAGATCCCCATGGTTCGCCTTCACGTTCTCCTCGAGTTCGATCGTGCGGTGAACGACCGTTTGCGAGAGGCCTGGCGGCAGGCAGTGATCCACGGCAAGCTCTGGATCCTGGGAACTTTCGGCACGATGCTGCTTCTCCTCCTTTCTGCGTTCTGGGCATACTTGAGGGTCGATCTGGCGACCCGCGGCGCCTACCGCGGGAGACTGCGATTTGCGACGGGCCTGGCGCTCACCTCCATCTTCCTCGCCGGACTCGCCGTGCTGGCATAGCAGGTGCCGCTTGCCGAGCGGGACCTTGCGCCCGGGGGCCGCTTGCCAACCGGGGCGCGCTCGCATCAGCCGCCGATGCGCAAGCCTGGCCGAGACTCGCCGCACACGTTCGCGCTACGTGCGGCAAGTTCTTGCGGCAGGAGGTGGCGGGACCGGGCTTTATAGCTTGTCAGAGAATCACCGTACGTTCGTGCTACCGGTTGCCACACCAACCTTCACACGGTAATCTAAAGGCAGGCTTTCTTATCGTCGTATTCCCCTGACCGCAGTACCCGACCGTCCGCTCATGCCCGCTCCCAACCAGGCCGACGCGCTCCTCGTCCGGCGGATCCGCTCGGGCGATTCCGATGCATGGAATGAGCTGATCAGCCGGTTCGAAGGCCGGCTGCTGGCGTTTGTCGACAAGCGGACGAAGAATCGCGCGGCCGCGGAAGACGTGGTTCAGGAGACTTTTATCGGGTTCCTGACCAGCCTGCCCAACTACGATCCGCGGCGACCCTTGGAAGGCTATCTCTTTTCCATCGCCGCCCACAAGCTGACCGACCTGCTCCGCCGCGAGGGACGCCGGCCGACGCTCCCGTTAATCCCCGACGGAAGCAACGCCAGCAGTTGGGAGCCGGCGGGCCGTGCGCGGCCCGCCAGCAGCATCGCGCGCAGCGGTGAACGGCGGCGGTTCGAGGAAGATGCTCTCGTGGCTGCCATCGCCGAGCAGCTCGATCATTGGCGCCAGCGGGGCGATTGGCCGAAAGTCCAGTGCGTCGAACTGCTGTTCGTCCGGGGCTGGGCGAACAAGGAAGTCGCGGTCCGGCTCGGCCTTTCCGAGCAGGCAGTGGCCAACTACAAGTTTGAATTCCTCGCCAAGCTCCGCGGCGCCGTCCGTCACCAGCAGTTGCCGGACGAAGTCTTTCCGGAACTGTACGAATAACGTCAAATCGAGAATCGTTCGAAATGCCGCAGGCGATCCGACAGTCCGACCTGGAAAGCTACCTCGACGAGGCCCTGCCGCCGGAAGAGATGGCCCGCATCGAACTGGCGCTGCGCGACAATTCCGACCTGATCCGGCGATTGGCCGAGATCAACGCGAGGCGCGACGCGGGCGTGCATAGCCTCGGCGCCATCTGGCGCCGCCATCGCCTCAGTTGTCCCTCGCGCGATCGACTCGGCAGCTATCTCCTTGGCGCGCTCCCGGCGGAATGGTCCCGCTACATCGAGTTCCACCTCGATACGGTCGGCTGCCGCTACTGCAAGGCCAACTTGACGGACCTCCAGCAGCAGACGGAGACTTCCCAGGCCGCCGAGACTCGCCGTCGCAAGTACTTCCAGTCCAGCGCGGGCTATCTTCGCCGCGATGTGTAGGATTATCAGCTCACGTCGGCAGTGATCGAGATAAGAGAACCCGGCTCGAAGAGACTCCCGCGATCCCAAATTGGAGCCTACCCATGAACGACTCGCTTCATGCCTTCCGCATCGGTGCGGTACTCCTGGCGATCTGCTTTGGCTCTAGCGCCGGAATCGAGAACCCCCTAACCCACGGAGCCGAGCGATCGGGCGTCGGCTCCCCCAACCTGCTCATCATTCACACCGACGAACACAATTTCCGCACGCTCAGCTGCTACCGCCATACGCTCCCGCCCGAGCAGGCTTTCATGTGGGGCAAGGCGGTCGTGGAAACGCCCCACATCGATTGGCTTGCCGACCACGGTGCCCTGTGCACGAGTTTCTACGCGACCACACCGGTCTGTTCGCCCTCGCGAGCCGCTCTGGTTTCCGGCCGGTATCCCCATACGACACCGGTGAACACCAATAACATCCCGCTCGACGACGACATCGTCACCTTCGCTGAAATCCTCAGGCGACAAGGCTACGCCACCGGCTACGCCGGTAAATGGCATCTCGACGGCGACGGCAAGCCGCAATGGGCACCCGAGAGGAAGTTCGGCTTCGAAGACAACCGCTTCATGTTCAATCGCGGACATTGGAAACAACTGGAAGAGACTCCCGCCGGTCCGCGGGTCAAGGCCCGCACCAACGGCCAGCCGACCTACGACGTCCAGGGCGCCGACGAGCATTCCTTCACCACCGATTTCCTGGCCGATCGAACGGTCGAGTTCATTCGCGACCACAAGGATGAACGGTTCTGCTACATGGTCAGCCTGCCCGATCCCCACGGCCCTGACACGGTCCGCCCTCCGTACGACACGATGTTTGCCGGTCAGATGTACGAAGAACCGCGTTCCGCCCGCAAACCCGACGCGGGCCTGCCCGGTTGGGGCCAGAAGGCACAGTCCGCCTACAACCAGTCGAAGTACTACGGCATGGTCAAGTGTATCGACGACAACGTGGGGAAGATCCTCCAAGCGCTGCGGAACGCAGGCATCCTTGACCGCACGATCGTTGTCTTTACTTCCGACCACGGCGACCTGCGAGGCGAACACGGCCGGCACAACAAGGGAGTGCCCTACGAGGCCTCCGCCAAGATCCCGTTCGTCATCTACTATCCCGACAAGGTCAAACCGGGCACCGTCGTTGACCAAGCATTGAGCTGCGTCGATTTTCTGCCCACGATCCTCGGCCTCATGGGCGTCAAAACCGCCGGCAGCGAGCATGGCCGCGATGCGTCGCAATTGCTGACCACGGGCCGGGCGCCCGACGGTTGGGTTGATGTGGTCTTTCTCCGCGGAACGGGCGAGGAACGGGGCTGGCTGGCCGCGGTGACCGATCGCTACAAATTGGTTTACTCGACTGCCGATGTTCCCTGGCTGTTCGATCTCGAAAAAGACCCCGACGAGCTGGTTAACGCCTTCAACGACCCCACATATCGCGAGACCATTCGCGAGCTTTCCAAACAACTGCGCGAGTACGGCCGGAAATACACCGATCCCCGCGCAGCCAACGCCGATGTTCAAGCGGATCTTCAGTGGGCGATCCACGGAACCGGTCCCTATGCATCGAACCGCCCGGAACCGGACCGCCGCCCTGCGGCAAAACCCAAGCGAGCGAAGGGGAAGAAGAGAGCGGGGCCTCTCTCCGATTGACTGACCGGTCCGCCGGTTGGATTGGGAAAATACTACGGCGTTACCTTTTCGATCGCGCCTCGCAGAACCCCATGGATGCGGAACACCTCCTCGCCGGTCCGTGCACGCAAGGCTACCAGGCTCGTTTCCTCGGAGATCTCGGCTTCGGCCGCTTTCTTCCAATACGCGCCAGGATATGCCACCATCCTCTCAGGCGGACTTCTCGAGGCTGTTGATCTGGTTCAGTTTGTTGTAGAGCGTTTTCAGGCTGACGCCGAGTTCTTCCGCGGCTTTCGGCTTGTTGCCGCCGCATCGCTCGAGGGCCTCGAAGATCGCATCCATCTCGATTTCGCGAAGCGTCTTCACCGCTTCGCCGACCTCGGGCGCGCGCACGGTGGCGAGGGGGCGGTAGGGCCTGCGCTTGGTCAGCCGGCCGGGCAGGTACTCGGGGGTGATCGGCAGTTCGTCGCAGAGGATCATCGCATGCTCGATCACATTGACCAGCTCGCGGACATTCCCCGGCCAGTCGTGTTCCGAGAGAGCCACGAGCGCATCTTCATGGAAGATTTCGGCATCGGGCGGGATCTTGCGAAACCGCGAGGCCAGGTGGCGGGCCAGGCGCGGAATGTCTTTTGCCCGTTCGCGGAGTGGCGGAAGCTGGATTTCAAACGTGTTGATGCGGAACCAGAGATCCTCGCGGAAATCACCGTCCCCGATCATTTCCTCCAGATGGCGGTGCGTGGCGCAGACGACGCGGACGTCGCAGGTGAACGAATCGTTTTCACCGACGCGGCGGATCTCGCCGCTTTCCAGGAATCTCAATAGCTTCGCCTGCATCGCTTTGGGCAACTCGCCGACCTCGTCCAAAAAGAGCGTGCCGCCGTTGGCGACCTCGAACAACCCGACGCGGTGCTCGTCGGCGCCGGTGAAGGCCCCCTTCCGGTGCCCGAACAACTCGCTCTCGATCAGGTTTTCCGGCAGGGCCCCGCAGTTGATTGCCACGAAGGGCATCTCGGCGCGAAGGCTCTGGTCATGCAGCGCCCGCGCCACCAGCTCCTTGCCGGTGCCGGTCTCGCCGAGGATCAGAACGGTCGAATGCGTCGGGGCGACCTTGGCGATCATCTCGCGGACCTTGTCCATTGCCGGGCTGTCGCCGATCAGTTCGGAGGTCCCTTCCAGGCGTTCGAGCCGTCTTTTCAAAGCGCGGTATTTCCGGGTCAGTTCACGCCGGTCGGCGACCCGCTTCAAAACGGCCTGGAGCTCCACCAGCTTGCACGGCTTGGTCAGATAGTCGAACGTCCCCTGACGCAGCGCGGCGATGGCGGTTTCCATCGAAGACTTGCCCGTCAGAACGATCGCCTCGGTGTCGGGGGCGAGCTGTTTTGCACGGGCGATCACCTCGATCCCGTTGAGCCCGGGCATGTCCAGGTCGACGAGAATGCAGTCGTAGGTGTTCCGCTCCAGGGCGGCGGCGGCGGTCAGCCCGTCGGGACAGACGGTGACCTCGTGGCCCATCCGCGGCAGCTCGAGGCGCATCAGCTCCTGCAGGGACCGTTCGTCGTCGGCGAACAACAGCTTCAGTCGATCATGCGGCTTGGCGGTGATTTTCTTGCTCCTTTTCGGCCAGCGGCAGCCGGACCCGGAAGACGGATCCACGGCCCGGCCCGGCGCTCGACACCTCGATTTCCCCCCCGTGGTCCGAAACGATTCGATAGGTAATCGACAGGCCGAGACCGGTTCCCTGGCCGGCGCGACGGCGGGTGAAGAACGGCTCGAAGACGTGCTCCAGCACCTCCGGCGTCATGCCGCAGCCGTCGTCGACCACCGCCAGTTCGGCAAGGCCGTCGCGGCGGTCCAGGCAGACTTGCACCAGCCCGTCCGGCTCGATACTGTCCAGGGCGTTGGTCAGAAGGTTCAACACGACCTGCTTGATTTCCTGCGGGTTGACCGAGAGGAGAATGGGTTCCGACACGTGCAGCTCGATCCTCTTCCTTTGATACTTGCCCAAGTGGCCGAGCATCTCGATCACTCCCCGGACCAGTTCGCCAAGGTCCGTGGTCTGACGGCGGATCTGCCCCGTGCGGGAGAAGTCGAGCAGCTTTTCGGTGATCTCCTTGCAGCGGAAGGCCTCGGTCTGGATCATCCGCAGGTAATCGCGAATGATCGCATGGTCTTCGTTCTTCTCGTCGAGCGATTCGCGAACGCGACTTTCCAATGACTCGGCGCAAAGGGCAATCGATGCTAGTGGGTTGTTGATCTCGTGGGCGACTCCGGCGGCCAGGAAGCCGACACTGGCCAATTGCTCATTGCGGACCACCTGCCGGGTTCGCTCCTGCACCTGCCGGTCGAGATCGTCGCGGATGACCTGGAATCGCTCAGTCATGTCGTTCATGGCGTCGGCCAACTCCGACATCTCGTCCCGGGTATCCAGGTGAATTCGGTGATTGAAGTCTCCGGCCGCCACCCTCCGGGAACCCCCGATGAGAATCCTGAGCGGGCGAAAGATCCACTGGTAGAACAGACGGAGCAACAATACAAAGATCAGGCCCGCGATCAGGCTGACGAGCCAGGTGCCAAAGTACAGCGTGCGGTACTTTGCTCGGACTTCGTGAGCAAAACCGCCGATTTTGCCGTGCAAGTGGCTCGGCAGCTCGACGGCCAGGGCCTGAAGCTGCTCCAGTTCCGAGTTCAGGCGACCCACCTTGGCATCGTCGAGCATCCAGTTGATATCGCGGTCGGCTTCGCGGACCTGCCGGAGCGTGGCTTCGATCTTGTGGAGAGTCGCCCACTCCTTCTGGTTGTCGGCGATGGGTGAGCCATCGCGAACATTGCTGTCCAACTCACCGCGGTACTGGGCGAGGTTCTCTTCGACCGCGCTGAGTTGCGTGCGAAACTGACTCCGCGCCATCCATATTCGCAGCGGCATCCCCTCATCCGACGGATGGGAGGGCGCTTGACTGCGCAGACCGCGGAGTTCGCCCAGCACAATCCGCAGTTCGCTCACCTGCCGGCCAAGCTTCATGGCCAACGGGAGTTCGCTCGCACGCCAGCTCAGCGTCTTGACCAGGCTGCGGTACGTTAGCGTTGCGTACATGCCGCTGGTGGCGAGGATGATCACCAGCAGGAGCAGCAGGCTCAAGCCGACCAGAAATTTGACCCGAATCGGCCAGTCGGAAAACACCGGCGACCTCCTTGTCGCACGCGGCAATTCAATACCAAGCGATCGTCTCCGGCACCCGGATTCCTTCCGGGGCCAGGCCGGCGAAGTGTACCCGCCAGGACCGACTCGTGGCAAGAGGAAGCTGGTAGGTCCCGCTTGCCGAGCGGGACCTGGAACCGCCGATCACCTCGGCACACCACACTGTCCCCTCTTTTTCAGCGGTCTCTGCCGAGCGGGACCTGCTAGGATGCCGGGCGCCGCTCCTCGGGCTTCTCCTTCCACTCAAACCCTGCCGACTCTTTGATCTCCTTCATCCACTCCCTCCAGGGGCCGCGACGATCCGCCGCAGTAGCCATGAACCGACTCATTCGGTCCTCCAGGAAGAGCGTCCAGAGCACATCCGGCAGCGGATTGAACTCAACCGCGCGGACCACGTACACCTTATCTTGCGGCTGGTTCATCGCAACGCCGATCTCTCCCGCCTCGAGACCAAAGATGGTCTGCATCAAATCCGGACCGGCCATATCGACCCCTTGCACCTCCGAGATCTGCGGCGGTTGTTGGCTTTGCAGCCAGTACATGGGCGGTATGTTGCCGTAGGTCAGCCACGAGAAGGGACCTGCTTCGGTAACCGGGATGTCCTTCTGGGCCGCAAAGAACTCCTTGAAACTCTTGTCCGACTTCCGCGCCGCTTCGGCAAGCTCTCCTGCCTCCTTCTTGGCAAGATCGCGGGCCTGGACGAGCTTCCACTGGCGGAGCACCTCTTCGCGGACCGACGGATTGTCGAATTCAGGCTCCCGCTCCGGGGCCTCTTCGGTCTTCCAGAAGAGATAGGTGTTGCCGTCGTTATCCTGCGAGGTGGCAGGCTTGTACTTCGGCACGTTCTCGGCGTACGCGTATTCGACGAACGGGTCGGAACCCGTCCACGAGTCGCCGATGTCGAGCCGAGCGGACTCGAACGCCGCCAACAACTCGGTGCTATGGGCCGTCAGGGCCGTTCCTTCCACAAGCTTGGAGAGATTGGGCCGAGCA
Source organism: Thermoguttaceae bacterium (assembly GCA_040768665.1). Lineage (GTDB taxonomy): Bacteria > Planctomycetota > Planctomycetia > Pirellulales > Thermoguttaceae > JABWBD01. The sequence continues at coordinate 96,877 of JAXGMN010000041.1, read as the reverse complement.
GGAGGCTTCTTCGAGGTCTGGGCGCCCTCTTGAACCGAGGCTTCGTAAACGATCCATTGATTGTAGTAGACCTCCATCTTCTCCTGAATCCGCTGGATCAACTCCTGCACCCTTGCCTGCGCCCGCTCGCGCTGCAACTGCCGGCGAATCTCGTCGCGAACCTCTTCCAGAGGAGTGTAGGCGGGTGGTTTCGCGGGTGTAGCTGCCTGAGTCTCGGCCGGCTTCTCCTTGGTGGCCTCGCGCTCCGACGGTTCTGCCTTTTCTTCAGGCTCGTCGCCCAACGCCTCTTCTGCGTTCGCGTCTTCCGCTCGATACACCGCAAGCGAAAACGGGGAAACTCGCCGTGTCGACGAACTATCGTTGGCCGGCGGAGCAAGCTCCGGCGTCTGTTTCGGCTCAGCCTCGCTCTCCGCTTCCGCCTCAACGGAGTGCTTCGGCTTCTCGGCGGGAGGTTCCGTTTTCACCTCGGCCGGTTTGGCGGGCTCCTTTTCAACAGGCTTTTCCGGCGCGGCTTTCTCCGCGGCCCGCTTCTCCGGTGCTTGCTCTTCCGCGGCCCCCTCACCCGCAGGCTTCTCCGAGGGTTTTGTAGCAGGAGCCTCGGCGGCTGGTTTCTCCGGCGTTGCCGCCTCCTCCTTAGGTTCCAGCGAGGGCAATTCCTCCCGCTTGTAATTCTCCTTGTGTTCGTCGTAGTACTTGCGAATGTCTTCGTCGCTTACCTCGACCGTTTCAAGCACCTTCTCGTAGTCGGCTTTGACGTACTCGACCGCAATCCGCCGCGGAATGCGAAAGCCGGGCTCCGGAGTTGCCGGATCCGGCAACTTGTCCTTGTACTTCTGGAAAAACTCGCGCAGAGTCGCCTCATCCGGGGCACTCACCTCGCTGGCAAAGCGCTCCACGGGGATCGCCGCTACCTCGACCGTCGCCTTGCGATTCAGCCGCCGGAAATAGTCCCAGGCCTGCGCGGGCGTTGTGCCGGCAATGCTGACTCCGAACATCTCCTGAAGCCGCAGGGCCAAAAGCTCCTTTTCGAGGACTTCGAAAAGCGCTGCTTGCGACATCCGCGAGTCGCGCAGGATCTGAAAGATCCGCTCCGCCGGAACGCGATCGACCAACGAACTCAGCACGGCGTTGATCGCCGCGTCGTCCACGGCCAACCCGAGCTCCCGAGCTTTCTGAGCGAAGAGCCAGGTATTGACCACGCTTTCCTCAGTGGCCTCCCCGATCTGCCGACTCAGACGCATCGCCTCCGTTGCTTGTCCGCCAGCCTGCTGCACCGCCTGTTGGACCTGGTACAGGAACCCCAGAAGCGATTGGCGGCGGCCAATCATCATGCTGATCTCGCTGCGGGTCAGATCGCCATACGTCTCCGTGGCTACCACCACGGGGTCCGCATAGGACCGCGTCTGCATCTGATCCATGACGACCGGCAGAAATACGAAGGCGATCATCGCCAACAAGCCCAAAACGGCCAGCATGGCTTTCTGGTGCTTTCGGAAGACCCGAAACGGACTAGCCATAGGCGGAAACCCCTCTTCGGTGTAGCAAGCCCCGCACATTCCCACTTGACAGATCGCCGGGGCAGGTATTATTGCTGTTTGCTCGGCTCACGGCAGATGCGCGCCCGACCGGAACATCCTCCGTCGGGCGGGACTATGCGGATCTCACCAAGCTGGGCAGACGAAACTCGAATTCTAAGTGGACTTGACGTAAATGCAATCCCAAAAAGGAGACTGGCTCCGCAAGACCTTGTATCATCGGTCCCAGTCACCCACTATTACTTGTGGTGCCTGTCCCCTTTTCATTTGGCCGGGCATCGGGTGATATATAAGAATGGTAACATTGGCGGGAGCGTTCTGGCAGCCCGCATCCGGCCGGTCGAACCGGATGAATCGGTTTCCTGGGCCGGACAAATGGCCGCTCACGAACCGGTCTCCCAATTGCTGATAGAAGAAGAGCCCCCAAACCCTCAGGCTTCCCTGGACATCGCACTACCCATGGCAAAAAAAGCGGCCGCCCCGAATGGAAAGTCCCTGGTGATCGTCGAGTCGCCCGCCAAGGCGAGGACGATCGGCCGATTCCTCGGTCGAAATTTCACGATCGAGGCAAGTATTGGCCATGTTCGCGACCTCCCGCAGGGGGCAAAAGAGGTGCCTGAGCAGTTCAAGGGGGAGGAATGGGCCTACCTGGGAGTGAATGTCAAGGAAGACTTCGACCCGATCTACGTGGTACCTCGCGATAAGTCGAAGCAAGTCAAGAAGTTGAAAGGTCTGCTCAAAGACGCCAAGGAGTTGTACCTGGCAACGGACGAAGACCGGGAAGGCGAGGCAATCAGTTGGCACCTGTGCCAGGTCCTTCAGCCCAAAGTGCCCGTACGAAGGTTGGTCTTCCACGAAATCACCAAGGAAGCGATCCTTGAATCCCTCGAGCATCCTCGGCAGATCGACGAAGATCTGGTCCGCGCCCAGGAAACGCGACGGATCATCGATCGGCTCTACGGGTACGAGGTCTCGCCGTTGTTGTGGCGGAAGGTGCGTCCGCGGCTTTCGGCAGGGCGGGTCCAGAGCGTTGCGGTCCGGCTGATCGTCGAGCGCGAACGCCAGCGGATGGCCTTCGTCTCCGCGACCTACTGGGACCTGCTCGGGCTATTTGCCAAGAAGACCAACGAAAGCTTCCAGGCGACGCTCGTTTCGGCGGACGGCCGGAGGATCCCCGCCAGTCGCGATTTTGACGCAGCCACCGGAAAACTCAAGGATCCGTCGCTGCTGTTGCTCGACGAGCAGGGCGTGCACCAGCTCCGCGACCGGCTTGCGCGCGCCGAATTCCGCGTCACCAATGTCGAAGACAAGCCGTACACGTCGCGCCCCTACCCGCCGTTCACCACGAGCACGCTCCAGCAGGAAGCCAACCGGAAGTTCGGCTTTACGGCGCGCCGGACCATGCAGGTCGCTCAGAGCCTGTACGAGAACGGCCATATCACGTACATGCGTACCGACTCGACCAACCTGGCGACCGTCGCCATCGACGCCGCTCGTGATCTGGTCGCGTCGCAATACGGACGCGAGTACCTTCCGGACCAGCCGCGGATTTATCGCACGAAGGTGAAGAACGCCCAAGAGGCCCACGAGGCGATTCGGCCGGCGGGCCATCCGTTCGACGTGCCCGAGACGTTGCGGTCCAAGTTGTCGGCGGAGGAGTTCCGGCTGTACGACCTGATTTGGAAGCGGACCGTTGCCAGCCAGATGGCCGACGCCCGCGGCCACCGCATCACGATCACAATCGAAGGGGGCGGGGCCGTATTCCAGGTGAGCGGCAAGACGATCGATTTCCCCGGCTACCTGAGGGCCTATGTCGAGGGCTCCGACGACCCCGAAGCCGAACTGGCCGACCGGGAAGCGATCCTGCCGAAGGTGTCGGTCGGCGAGCCGCTGGACTGCCGCAATCTCGATGCGAAGAGCCACACGACCCAACCCCCTGCCCGCTACAGCGAAGCAACCCTGACGCGAGCCCTTGAGGAAATGGGTATCGGGCGGCCCAGCACGTATGCCTCGATTATCGACACGATTCTCGCGCGCAAGTACGTGATGAAACGCGCCAATGCCCTCGTGCCTACGTGGGTGGCGTTCGCCGTATCTCAGCTCCTGGAATCGCATCTTCCGAAGCTGGTCGACTACAGTTTCACCGCCCAGATGGAAGATGAACTGGATGCCATCAGCCGCGGAGAGCTGTTGCACCTGGACTACCTGAAAAGGTTTTACTTCGGCAACCAGACGCCCGGGCTGAAGCAGCAACTGGCCCACAAGGTGGATGAGATCGACGCCCGCGACGTGAGCCGCGTCTTGATCGGCCAGCCCGAGGGCGATTCGCACCCCGTGTATGTCCGTATCGGAAAGTTCGGCCCATACGTCGAACACGACAAGCGGCGTGCGAGCATTGCCGAGGATGTGGCCCCGGACGAACTGACCCTGGAAAAGGCGCTGGAGCTGCTGAACAAGTCGGAGCAGGGCGAGGAGCCGATCGGCTACTGCCCGGACACCGGCAAACCCGTGTATCTGAAGACAGGCCGTTTCGGACCGTACGTCCAACGCGGCGAAAACGACGATGAAGACAAGCAGAACGCGTCCCTGTTGAAAGGAACAAGTCCGGAATCGGTCAACCTGGAAACCGCGTTGAAGCTGCTCAGCCTTCCCCGGGAACTCGGGCGACATCCCCAGACTGGACAACCGGTGATGGCCCACAACGGCCGCTACGGGCCCTACGTGAAGTCAGGAGACGAAACCCGCTCGCTGCCCGCGGATCTCTCGCCGCTGGACGTCACCCTCGAGCAGGCACTCGAGGTGCTGGCTCAGCCAAAGGCCGGCCGTGGCGCCGCGCGGCGCAAGGAGCCGCTGCGTGTCTTCGGCCAATCGCCGGTGACCCAACAGGAGGTGAAGCTGCTCGAAGGCCGGTACGGTCCCTACGTGACCGACGGCCAGACCAACGCTTCACTGCCGCGAGGAGCCGATCCCGAGCAGGTCACCTTTGAACAATCGCTGGATCTCCTCGCCGCTCGAGCGGAAAAAACGCCACCGAAGAAGGTGAAAAAGGCCACCAAGAAAAAAACGGTTGCAAAGAAGAAGACCGCCAAGAAGAAAGCGACCAAGAAGGCAAAGGAACGGAAGGAGTAGTCTGTCATTCGTCATTGGTCATTGGTCATTTGTCATTCCCTCTCCTCCCTGGCGATGGCCATCGCATAGGCAGTGGCGTGCGTGCGGCAGTGAGAAATGGAAACGAGGAGCTGGCCAATGCCCAGTTTTTCGACGAGATCGCGGGCACTGCCGCGAACGGCAACCGACGGTTTGCCGCCGGGCTGGTTGCGGATCTCAATGTCGCGGAAATTGATCCCCTGAACCCAACCGGTGCCCAGTGCCTTCAGGACCGCCTCCTTGGCCGCCCAGCGTCCGGTGTAGTGTTGGGTCGACTGCTTTCGACTCTGGCAGTAGCGGACCTCTTCCGGTGTGTAGACCCGGTTGATGAACAGATCGCCGTGCCGTTCGATCATCCGGGCGATCCGCAGGCATTCGGTAATGTCGGTGCCGATTCCAACGATGCGCATGAGGTTGACCGGCGGGCGGCCTCCTTTCTACTCTTGCCCCGTGCCGTCCGTTTGCCGCAAGGTTCGATCGCCTGGCAGGTTCTGATCGAGGAACTCCGTAATTCGATCGCGATGCTCCGCCGAAAGCCACGCCTTGTCGGCTCCGGGTTCGCCATCGGAGTCTTCCCAGAACAAAAGGAGGCCCGTCGGACCGCAGGCACTTTCGCAATGGATCAGCCGGTAGCGAAGCCACGCAGGTTGCCGAGAAATATCGATACCGGCCACCGTTGCCAGGCGGACGCCGGTTTCCCCTGAGAGTCGGCCACTGCGGGTCGTGCGATACCAACTCCTGCAGCGGCTGCAATACGGTTGACGCAATGCCGGGATTGTCATGGCGACGGCGGCGGCCGCCAGTAGCAGGGCGTCGAGCGTCCAACTCGCCCAGGCCATCCACCCGCGAGCGACGGCGTCGGCGACGTTCAGTTGCCGGCCTCGCCCGGCCTGCCACCGCATATACTCCATGAAACTGGAAGGCGGAACCGGCTGCCTGCCGTCGGTCAGGTCGGGAAATAAGGTCCGGGCCCGGAGAAACATTGCCGCTTCCTCGCGAGTTCGCTGACGTTCTTCCCAGTACTTGAGGTAGTGCTGACCGACGACTGCCGTAGCGATGGCCAGCGAAAGGCCGGCGAGGATGGTGAGGCGATTGCCGACCTGGCCCACCCGCATCATGCCGACGCACAGGGCTCCCAGCACGACTCCTGTCAGGAGCGGGAAGAGGATCGCCGGCGCAAAGTACTCCTGAGCGGCGATGGCGCCCCAGGCGACGGCCCCTCCCAAGGCGACACACGCCGGCAGCCAGAGGACCACACGTCCCCACCGAAGACTCGGAGCCGCGGGGGGAGCAGGATGATCGGATTCAGGTGCGCGTTTGGACTCCATAATCCTCTATGCTAGCCGAATTCCGCCCGGCTGGCGACGGCAGGAGCGTCCGATTGTTGCTCAGCAACCCGATTGACGCGGTCTACCCTCACAACGAGAATGAGCCCAATCGGTTCCCACATTGCCTTCCCTCAACGCCGGAAGCACGGCGAGCCGAACTTTGAACCGACGAGACTGGACAAAGTCCATTGGGCTGGCGGCCTGAGCTGTACCGCCTGCCGCCGTCGAAGCGACGGGAGCAGAAATGAAGAAGAAAACAGGAGATCGAAACGATGAAGAGGGAAATGCAATCGCTGGCCCTGCTTGCTGCAGTGCTGTTCATCCCGCAGACTGCTCGTGCCGCCGACTCCTATGTCACACCTGACGGACAAGATTCCCCTCCCCAGCCCGTCGAGATGGGGCCGCTTTGGGCCGATGAGGCGCCGGTGGGCGATGGGACGTTCGAAGAGGCCAACGCCAACCTTACCGTTCATCTCCCCGCCGCGAACAAGGCCACTGGCGCGGCCGTGGTCATCTGTCCCGGCGGCGGTTACCAACGCCTCGTGGTCCAACCCGAAGGCCACCTGATCGCCCGCTGGCTGAACGAACACGGTATCGCCGGCATCGTGCTGGAATACCGGATGCCAAGGGGCCGGCCGTTGGTTCCCTTGCTCGATGCCCAACGGGCCATCCGCTACGTGCGGACCCGGTCCGCCGACTGGCGCATTGCGCCGGACCGAATCGGCATTATGGGGTTCTCCGCCGGGGGCCACCTCGCGTCGACCGCTGGAACGCACTTCGACGAAGGCGACCCGAAGGCAGCCGACCCCGTTGCACGCGCAAGCTGCCGGCCGGACTTCATGATTCTCGTCTACCCGGTCGTCACCATGAGCGAAGCGACTCATGGCGGATCGAGGAAGAACCTGCTCGGGCCGGATCCTGAGCCGGCGCTGGTGCAGTTGTTCTCCAACGAAAAGCAGGTCACCGGCAACACGCCGCCCGCCTTCCTGGCCCATGCGCTGGACGACAAGGCCGTGCCGCCCGACAACAGCCGCCAGTTTGCCGAAGCGTTGAAAGCACGCAACGTTGCGGTCCAGTACCTGGAACTTCCCTCCGGCGGCCATGGACTGAATCATTACCAAGGGCCCATGTGGGACGCATGGCAGAAGCAGTCGCTCGAGTGGCTGGCCGCGCGGGGATTCACCTCGTGCAGCAAAAGGTGATTCGAATGCTTCGACACCTGCCGAAGCATGGCTGCCGTGCTTGAGGATGTGAATCGGCCGATCGACTTTACGGTCCGAGCCTTGACAACGCCTCGCCAGCGAGGTCACAATCAAGATCGTCTGCCCAGCAGAGTCCCTGTCAGGCCCTGACAAAACAGGCTTTTGTTAGCGCCTCGATCCGCCAGTATCACTTCCAGGAGAGCCAACCATGAGAAAGTCTTTTGCAACGGTTTTGACCATCGCGCTATTGGCTCCGTTCGGCCTGACCGCGTCGGCGGCGGACGTCGAGGAAGGATTCATCTCCCTGTCCAACGGCCGGGACCTGGCTGGCTGGGTCAAGCGCGGCGGGTCCGCGGAGTATCGGGTCGAGGACGGCGAGATCGTCGGAAAGTGCGTCCCCGATACGCCGGGCAACACGTTCCTGTGTACGGAAAAGGAATTCGGCAACTTCATCTTGAGGCTGCAATACAAGTTCCTCGAACCCGGAAACTCGGGCGTTCAGTTCCGCTCCGCCGCCCGTCCGGAAGGCGATCACCAGCGGGTCTACGGTTATCAGTACGAAATGACTCCCGGTGGCGACGTGACCGGCCGCATCTATGACGAAGGCCGCCGCGGCCATAAGTTTGGCGTCATTTGGCTCGACGCCTACACCCCCCAGGATCGCCTCGACGCCGCCCAGGCAAGCTCGAAGCAGGGCGAATGGAACGACGTGGAGATTCAGTGCGTCGGACCGTCGATCAAGACCTGGCTGAACGGCAACCTGGTCGTCGACATGTTCGACAGCTTCTCGATGAAGGGCTTTTTCGGCCTGCAGATCCACGCCGGAAAGTCCGGATCCGTCGCCTGGAGGAATATCCGCGTCAAGGATCTGGGCGAGAGCAAGTGGGAGCCGTTCTTCGTCAAAGGCGACGACGGCAAGTATCAGCTCGTCGACGCCAGGTTCGTTCTCCCCGAGGAATGGTCCTTCACGGAAGACGGCATTCTGTGCGGCGTCCACTCCAAGGACCAGAAGAAGGACGGGCTGGTCATTTCCACCAAGGATTACGACAACTTCATCGCCCGCGTCACGTATCGCATGCACGGTGGCAACAGCGCCCTGTATTTCCGCGCCGAGGAAACGACCGCCCCGTGGGTTCTTCGCGGATTCCAGAACGAAATCGCCAACAGCGGCTTGGACTCCGCCCTCTGGCACACCGCCGGCATCATCGACGGCAAGATGGTTCGTGGTCGCGGTTGGGTCGTCAAAAACGAGGAGTTCGCCGAAAAGGTCCGCAATAAGGACGACCAGTGGAACACGACCTGCACCGCCGCCTACGGAGACCGTCTGGTCCAGATGCTCAACGGATTCTGCACGTCGGACATCGTCGACGAAGAATGCGAGAAGACGGGCAAGCTCGGCCTGCAAATGCACGGCGGGGCCGACTGCGAAATGTTCTTCAAAGACTTCGAAGTTATGCCCATCACCCAAGACATGATGGAGCTTATCGAGCGGAAGTGAAAGCGAATGCCGTGGCGGCCTCCGCGTTCGCCGTCATGAGAGCCCCATGTTCGGTGAAGGCAAACGTCGCCACTCCTCGTCCAGATCCGCCAGAAATATAACGGGGACGACCCGCTTTCAGCAGTCTCCGGCAAGCGGGACCTGCCCCGGCAGGGTCTGCCAAAAGATGAAGACCGGCGCTGTCGGGGGCACCGGTCTTCCGTGGAGTTGCTGAGTTTGGTCGCGGTAGCCGGACTCCGCTACGGGGCGAGAAACGGAGACTAGACTACTGCAGGTTCGTCGTGGGAGCGGGCCCATATCCGGCGGGCGTCACGCGGCTGTCGGCCACGGTGGTTGAGCCTCCGTAAGAAGGAAGGCTCTTGGTGCTTCCGGGGCGGTATTCCGGCATGGCATTGCCTGTCGTACTCTGCGAAGAATACGACCCCAATGGCGACTGATAAGCACCGCCAGGTGTCTCGTAAGAGGCCGCTGGCGATTGGTAGGAAGCAGCCGGCGACTGGTAGGAAACGGCGGGTGTCTGGTACGACCCGGCCGGAGATTGATAGGGCTCGGTCCCGGCGGGCGTGTAGCCGTTGCTGCCGGGATTGTAGCCGGAACTACCCGGGGTGTAGCGATTGGCCGCCGGCGTGTAGCTGGTGTTGCCGGGCTGATAATCGGTCTGGGCCGGCTGGTAGCTCGTACTGCTCTGTCCCGAAACATAGGGAGGCAGTCCGCTGCCCGCCGTGCTCCCGTATGAGTTGCTCAAAGATCTGCTATCCCCTGCGAGTGGATAGCCCGGTGTCGATGAACTCGTCGTAGGGAACGCCGCACTGTTTCCAAACGATGAGTTGGACGAGGCGGTGTATGCATACGGAGAACCACTGGTCGCAGGATACGTCGGCGAAGAGCCGGTGTAACCCGAGGCCGAACTGCCTGCAAGGGAACCCCCTGCCGGAGCAGCGTAGCTTACCGGATTTCCATAGCGTTCCGCGGCTGGCGCGTAGCGAGGAGCGTCGTTCGAGACACTCGCACCCCAGCCCGCCGTGCTTGCGGTGGAACTGTAGCTGGGGACTTTTTGGGAGGGCAGGCTGCTGCCGGCATAGGAGCCGGACGACGTGCTGCTATCTCTGCTACCGGGCCCGGCTGTCGAAGCCGTGTAGCTGCTTGGCTCATAGTAGCCGTTTTGCGGCATCGTATAGGAACCGGCCGTCTTGCTCGCATCCATCTCTGAGCTGGACTTGACCTTCGTAAGCGCGTCGAGCGTCGAGGAATAGGCAGCAGGGGCCCCCGGCAGGCTTACGTCCGGTGAGGAAGTGCCCGTTTTCGAGGCGATCTGCTCAGGTTCGCTCGATGCGGTCGAGGTGGGGGTCGAAAAGGCCGAAGGCTTCGGGGGAGTTGCTGCAACGTCCTTGGACTTGGAACTGAACGGGTTCCAGGCAAACCCGCCGGCGCCGCCGGAACTACTGCACCCGCATAGACCGAGCATCGTCACCGCAACCAGCGCGCAGCGCGCAATCGAGACTCGCATGGCTGTGTCCTTCTGCATTGGACGAGAGGGGCTGCAAGACAGCCCGGGACCTCCGTGTCGTATCGCCAGAATAGATCCTCTTCCCTGAGGATGTTTCTGCTTCCCAGCCGAGCGGCGCGAATGCGCCGCGCGGCGAGGCACTATTCTTGTCGGCTTCTGCTGGTGTTCCAGTCCAGTTCATTTGGACGGAGAACCACAGACCCGTTTCAAAAACGGGAACTGGCTTCCAGCCAGATTCCCTGAAGGGGCCCGAGAAACCCGTCGCGGTGAGGTGCCTGTCCCCTTTCTGAACCAGTCCGACCAGCACATCTTCAAGCCGAAGCTGAGAAAAGCCGGCAGGGGGCGGATTATAGGCGAACGCCGGACGCGGTCAATGGCAATCCTCGCTACGGCTCGATCAGGTAAGCCTGTCCGTGGAGATTCACCAAAACGGCATCGTCGATCGCCATGTACTGCGCCAGTTCACGACCGTGCTGCCGAGCAAGTTCAAAATACTCGTTGCTGAACTGCTTGACTTGCCGAGCTTGCCGCTGTTGCGACTCGCTCACCGTCGAATCGACCCACCGCCCGTCACGACGATAGAAAACCCGCCTGCCAACCGTGCGAACGGTCCGGTCGGCGGCCCGCATCTCCTCGGCCGATTCGGCCAGTTCCGCCGCCATGCCACCCATCCCTCCGCTCTGGGGTCTTCCCGCCTGGGCCCGCGGCGCAGGCGCACCCACGGCGGGGGCTGCCATGCCAGGCAGCGCGAAACTCGGTGTGCCGGTAGCCTGTTCGAATCGCTGGAGTTGGCCCTTGTACGCCCGCTGGGCGAAGCCCCCTGCCCCGTGTGCCTCGCCGAGCGAATTCAGCCGCCGGTCGGCTCGGCGGAGATTGGAGGCCGTGTCTTGAATGCGGGTGTTTTCGTCGGCGAGGAACGAGGTGTAGGGCGTAAGGATTCCATGTCGCGTAGACAGCGCGACGAGTTCCTCGATCAATTCCTGGTTTTTGCCCTTGAGGTCCAATTCGTCGAGAATTTCGCCCACCCGCCGGATCGCCCAGAGTTTTTCGACAAAGGCGTTGCTCTGGTCGCCGCTGTGCCCGACGAGTTTCGCCGGAAAGCTGAACTTCTGCGCGTCGCCGCCGACGGACCCGCGAACAACGACCTTGGCTGGTCCCGACTTTTTGTAGCGTCCCACCACCACGAGCTGCTCTCCGGCGAATAGATCGTAGCTCCCCTTTGGGTACACTCGGCTGATCGGTTCTCCGACGCGTTCCCTCTTCTCGTCGAAGACGAGCTCAATTCTCACGTCGGTCATCACGGGCGACTCGATCCGCCGATAGAGCCGGCTGACGGAATCTTCGATATCCTCGTCCGGCCGCACGTACTGGCTCTGGCCGAAGTTTTCCCGCACCAGTTTGTCGAGCAACCGGCTGTTGACGTCGTAACCCACGCCGAACGCAAAAATTCTCGCCCGAACTTTGTTCGCCTTCTTGGCGTTTTCCACGATCTTCATTTCGTTCGTTTCGCCGACGGTAGGCAGGCCGTCGGTGAGAAAGATGACATAAGTGGGGCGTTTCGAGTCCTGGAGGGGCGCCAGCGCGGTTTGCAGGGCCGCATGGATATTGGTGCTGCCGCCGGCGTAGATCCCTTCGACGAAGCCAAGAGCCGCCTTCCGCGTCTCGTCATTGAATCTCTGCAGCTCGGGACGGAACGACTGCACCTCGCTGTCGTATGCCACGATGTTGAACAAATCGCCTTGGCGAAGGTTGTTGAGGACGAACTTCAGCGCGCCGCGGGCCTGTTCGATCTTTTCGCCGGTCATGCTCCCCGACCGGTCGACGACGAAGGCGACTGTTTTCTTCGGCCGCTTCTTGTCGCCGGCTTCAATCTTGGGACTCGCCAGGAGCAGAAAGTAGCCTTCATCGTCCTTTTCCGGCCGGTAGCTGAGCACTCGCGCGCTCAGTTCGCCCTCGCCGGTGTCGTAGAACAATCGGAAATCCGACTCCGGCACTTCGTTCTCCGCCTTGTACGTAATGGTGGCATGACGATCGTCGGGGCGGTCGATTTTCACGGAATGCGACGGGCTATAGATATTCTTGATCTCCTGCCGGCTCTCGATCGTCAGCCGCAGGTGGATCTCCTCCACGGCTCGCGATGTGTACTTGGCCGTGCTCAACGGAAACAGAAAATCGGTGAGTCCGTCCTGCTTCCGGCAGAGTTGCGAATACCGAAGTGAGACGGTCCGCGACTGCCCGGCCGGCACAGGGAAGACGCTCGTCTTGAAGAGCCCCGTCCCCATCCATTCCAGCAGGGCGGGATCGCGGTTCTTCCGGACGATTTCTTCGTAGAGCCTGCGGGCCTCCTCGGCCTTGAGCAACTTGGCCGGGTACTCCTTACCATCGACCAAGAGCGTCATGCTGTCGATCGCGCCGTCGTAGGGCAAAGGGAAGATAAAGGCGACCTCCAACTGCCGGCTCCCGGTATTGGTGAACGCCTGCGATACCTGCACCTGCGCGACCTGGTCGACGAGCCGGGCGTTGACTTTGAGTTGCTTGATCTTGTAGGTCGCCGGCGGTTCAGGCTGTACGACCGGCGGGCGGGGAGGCCAGATGATGATCGGCCGCGGTAGTCGAATCGCCTGATCCGGATCGACCACGACCAGGAGTCCCTGTGCGTGGACGAGGGCCGGCGTCGCCAGCAGCAACATGAGGGATAGAAAGCGAGTCATCGCCGATGCTCCTTGTGAGTTGGACGTGATCGGGCGAGAACGGTTGTTGCGGCCCCCTCAAGGGAGTCGGCCCAATACTCCTAATTCATTGTATAGACGGAGAGGACGGGGGAAACGTTTCACACGATCGCCTTTTTGGGGTGGTGTAGCCAGTCAGGGGGAGACTCGGGAAAACGTTTGTCAGACAGACCGCTCTTGTTAGAATTTCTAATGCTTTTCCGGAATCGTTCACGCTGCGGTGAATCAGTTCTGGCATCTCGCGAAGATGCCAACGCAAGAAGGAGGAACGACATGCAGACGGCCAAGCAACTTTCGGTGATGCTGGTCAACAAGCCGGGACGCCTTGCTGCCATGTTGGGAGCATTAGGCAAGAGCAAAGTCAACTTCCGCGCGCTGTCGGTGATGGATTCCGGCGACCGCGGGACGGTTCGCTTTGTCCCCGACGATTTTACGGCCGCGGCCGAAGTGCTGGATGGAATGAACGTGCGGTACGATGCTGCCGACGTCCTTTTGGTCGAGGTTCCCAACCAGTCCGGAGCGTTTCGAAAAATATGTGAAAAGCTTGCGGCAGACCATCTCAACATCGACTACGCCTACTGCGCGCTGGGCAACGGCAACGGTACGAGAGGAAGTATCGCCGTCATCAAAGTGAACGACTTGGGCAAGGCCCAAAAGGTACTGACGGAGGGGACCGTTTCGACGAAGAAGAAGGTTCCCGGCCGGCGGCCGGTCCATGCGCGCTGAGGCTCAGAGCCTATCCCAAGAACTCGCGAGGGCAAGGGGACAGGCCCATTTTGCTCCGAAGACTCCGCAAAAATGGGCCACTCCCCGACGGTCTTCGATAGGCTTTCAGCGGAGCACGCCCGAAAAGACTTTCTCGCGGCCTTCGCCGGTATCGAGAAGGAGGGAGCCATCCTCGTCGATGCCGGCGCAAAGCCCCCGAATCATTCGGCTTCCCGACTCGATGGAGAGAGATCGTCCGTGCTGGAGGCAGAGTGCGTTCGCACGGCGGCCGATCTCGGCCGGATGACCGACGAGTCGGGCCAGTAGCGTCTCCAAACGCCCGAATACTGCGAGCAGCAGTTCGGTATGGTTGTGGTACTTGCCGGTTAGCTCGCCCAAGGTTGCAGCCGAACCTCGCACCTCCGGCGGTGCCTCGTCCAGCGAATTGTTCGTGTTGATCCCGATGCCCAACACGGCGTGTCCATCGGCGAGGAATTCGGCAAGAATCCCCGACAGCTTGCGTCCCTCGACGTAGACGTCGTTGGGCCAGTGGAGTCCGACGCGACGCGACGGCAGCCGGCGCCCCGCCTCCTCGGCGACGGCGATCGCCGCGGCCAGCGATACGAGCGGCGATCGCTCTCTTGTGATGCCTCGGGCAGCCGCATCGATCAACAGACTGAATGCCAGACCGCCGCGTCCGGTCCACCAGCGGTTCGTGCCTCGCCCTCGTCCGGCCGTCTGCTCATCCGCCACGATCAGCAGGGGCAGCGAGTGCCGACCGGCGGCCGCGAACTGTCTGGCCAGATCGTTGGTGGAACCAACGGCAGCATAGTGCTCGACCTCCGCGACGAAGGTCCGCTCGACGATCCGCTTGACTTGCAAGTCGAGCATCGGGCGATCAGGACTGGTCTTCCGGTCTGGCATGAGGTTCGCTTGGCCCGTGGAGCACTTCTCGCAAATGCACTCCCGTATGGTTTCCCTCGATCGCCGCAACCTCCTCGGGCGTTCCCGTGGCGACGATCCGGCCGCCACGCTCGCCTCCCTCCGGCCCCAGATCGACGATCCAGTCGGCCGATTTGATCACGTCGAGGTTGTGCTCGATGACGATCACGGTGTTGCCGAGATCGACCAGCCGGTTGAGTACGTCCAGCAGCTTGCGGATGTCGTCGAAGTGCAGCCCCGTGGTCGGCTCGTCGAGGATGTAAACCGTGTTGCCCGTGTCGGTGCGGCTCAGTTCGGTGGCCAGTTTGATCCGCTGGGCCTCTCCGCCGGAGAGCGTGGTTGAGGCTTGCCCCATCGTCATGTAGCCCAGCCCGACCTCCTGAAGACTTCCGAGCAGCCTTGCGATTACAGGGAAGTTTTCAAAGAAAACGAGAGCGTCGTCGACGCGCATGTCGAGCACGTCGGCGATCGACTGGTCGCGGTAGAAGATTTCGAGCGTCTGGCGGTTGAATCGCTTGCCCTCGCAAACGGGGCAGGTAACGCTCAGGTCCGGCAGAAAGTTCATCTCGATCTTCTGCTGCCCCTGCCCCTGGCATTCTTCGCAACGGCCCCCTTTCACGTTGAAGCTGAACCGGCCGGCCTTGTAGCCGCGACGCTTGGCGTCGCGCGTGTTGGCATAGACCTTGCGGATCTCGTCGAATACGCCGGTATAGGTGGCAGGGTTGCTTCGGGGAGTGCGGCCGATGGGCGACTGATCGACCATCACCACTTTGTCGACGCGGCTTGTGCCGCGTAGACTGCTGTGGGGCCCCGGCTTCGGCGCAATCCCACCCAATCGGCGGATCAGGGCTCGGGCGAGCGTCTCATTGAGCAACGAACTCTTGCCCGATCCGCTTACGCCGGTGACACACACCAGCGCGGAAAGCGGAAACCACGCGGTGACGTCTTTCAAATTGTTCGTTTGCACGCCTTCGATCACGATCGAACGGGTCTTCGCCACCTTGCGGCGCCGGCTTGGAACCGGAATGGTCAACTCTCGAGCCAGATAGCGTCCGGTGAGCGAGTCGGCGTCTTGGGCGATCTGCCGGGGAGTGCCCAGCGACACGACCCGCCCGCCGTGGCGGCCCGCCCCCGGCCCCAGATCAATCAGCCAGTCGGCGCGGCGCATGATCGCCTCGTCGTGCTCGACGACCAGGACGGTATTGCCCAGCGACTGCAGGTCGCGGACCGCTTCGATCAATCGGTTATTATCGCGAGGGTGCAACCCGATTGACGGTTCGTCCAACACGTAGCAGACGCCGACGAGTCCGGACCCCAACCCGCTGGCCAACCGTACGCGTTGGAGTTCGCCGCCGCTGAGGGTATCGGCCGGGCGGTTCAGGGTCAGGTATTCCAGGCCGACCTTGCTCATAAAGCTCAACCGTGACGAAATCTCCGAGCAGAGCGGCTCCCAGATGGGGCGGTCTTCTTCCGCGAAGGCAACCTGGCGGAAGAAACGGCGAGCCTCGCCGACCGCCATGGCGGTAATCTCGTGGATCGCCTTGCCGCCGACCCGCACGTTCCTCGCTTCCGCGCGAAGGCGAGCCCCGCCGCATTCGGGGCAGACAACCTCGCCGCGAAGCGCCTCAAGCCGCTGCCGGTTCGACTCGCTTGTGGTTGTGGCGTAGTCCTTTTCCAGAAGTACGAGTAACCCAAGAAATCTCTTGCCATCTCCGCGGAAGAACTGCTCCCTCTGTTTCGGTTTAAGGGACTCCAGAGGCGTCTCCGGCGTGAGGCCGGCGGCTGCCAGAAATGCCTCCAACGGCTCACGGTATTTCTTCGGCAACGCGACCGACGGCGCCTTCCAGCCGGCGACGGCACCCTCGGCGAGCGAAAGCGACCAGTCGGTCACGACCAACTCCGGATCGAACTGGACGAGAACGCCCATTCCCTCGCATTTCGGGCAGACTCCGTACGGGCTGTTGAAGCTGAATGTCCGCGGCTCAAGTTCCTCGTAGCTGATCTTGCAGTTGGGGCAGGCGTAAACGGTGCTGAACAGCCGGTCGTGCCACCTGCTGCCGCCCTCGGCCTTTTCCTCGTAGGAGGCCAGTATCAATCCGTCGCCGTGTTTAACAGCCAGTTTGACTGCGTCGGCCAGTCGCGAGCGAACGCCTTCCCGGACCACGATGCGATCGACCACCGCCTCGATATGATGAGCCTTCTGGCGGACCAGATCCGGCGGGTGTTCGACGTCGACCACTTCCCCGTCGACGCGGGCGCGGAGAAGTCCGGCCTTGCGGATTTCTTCCAGCACTTCCCGGTGCTGCCCCTTCCGTCCTCGGATCATCGGCGCAAGGACCATCATACGAGTGCCTTCGGGAAGGGTCAGCAGATTGTCAAGAATCTGGTCGAGACTCTGCTGCCGGATCGCAGCGCCGCACTGGTAGCAGGTCGGTTCCCCAAGGCGGGCGAAAAGAAGCCGCAGATAGTCGTAAACCTCCGTGACCGTGGCCACCGTGCTCCGCGGATTGTGTGCGCCCGCACGCTGATCGATCGAGATCGTCGGCTGCAGCCCCTCGATCAGATCGACGTCGGGGCGCTCGAGCTGGTTGAGAAACTGCCGCGCGTACACGGAGAGGCTCTCAATATACTGCCGCTGACCCTCCGCATAGAGGGTGTCGAAGGCAAGCGAACTCTTGCCCGACCCGCTCGGCCCGGTCACGACGACCAGTTGGTTCCGCGGAATGTCCAGATCGAGATTCTGGAGATTGTGCACCCTCGCGCCGCGGATGCGGATGGACTGCTGGCCGTTCACTCCCGGTTCGGGGATGTTCCCACTCATGCGCCGGTCTGATGAAAAAGGGGACAGGCACCGCAAGTAATCGTGGGGGAAATGGGACCGAAGATACACGGTCTTGCGGAGCCAGTCCCCTTTTTCATCACCCCACTCATGCGCTGCCCAGGCGACTCGATTCCGGTAAAACCCAAACTGTCCAGATTAACAGAGTTGGGAGCACGAGACAAGGAGACACTACCCGATCAGCGTGTCGAACTCGTCCTCGGAGATCACCGGAATGCCGAGCTGCCGGGCCTTTGCGAGCTTGCTGCCGGCCTTTTCGCCGGCCACTACGTAATCGGTGTTCTTCGAGACACTCGATGCCGCGCGGCCGCCGTACCGGCCGATCAATTGCTCGATTTCCTCGCGGGTGTATCGGTTCAGGGTGCCCGTGACGACGAGCGTCTTCCCTTCCAGCGGCTTTCGGTCCGTCGTCGCGGGGGCGTGGGATTCCATGCTCACGCCGGCGCCTCGCAGATCGTCGATCGTCCGGCGGCCGAAATCGCTGTGCAGAAACTCGCAGACGCTCTTCGCGATCACCGGGCCGATCTCGTTGATGCCGCTCAGTTCTTCTTCGCTCGCCTCGATCAACTCATCGATCGAGCGGAACCGTTCGGCCAGGACCGAGGCCACACGAGGGCCGACATGGCGGATCGACAGGGCGTTGAGCAATCGGACCAGGCCGCGGTCCTTGCTCGCCTCGATTCCCGCCAGGAGTTTCTCTGACGACTTTTTGCCCATCCGTTCCAGATTCACCAACTGATCCAGCGTCAGCCGGTACAGATCGCCGTAGCTCCGCACGATCCCGTCGTCGACCAGTTGATTGACGAGCTTATCGCCGAGTCCTTCAATGTCCATCGCGTTGCGACTCGCGTAATACTGGATCCGCTCCCGCAACTGCGCGGGACACTGCGGATTCAGGCAGCGGATATACACACCCCCTTCATCTTTGGCCAACCCCGCGCCGCACTCCGGGCAGTCTTCCGGAAACCGGAACGGTCGAAGCTGCTCTCTCCGTTCGTGTTTCTCGACGCGGACGATGTGGGGGATGATCTTGCCGGCCTTTTCGACCACCACGACGTCTCCCTCGCGAACGTCCTTCCGCTGGATTTCGTCGGCATTGTGCAGGCTGGCGCGGCTGACAATCGTGCCGGCCAGTTCGACAGGTTCGAGATCGGCCACCGGCGTGACCGTGCCCGTCTTGCCGACCTGGACGCGGATCTTCTTTAGCTTCGTGGTTGCCTCGTATTTTTCAAACTTATAGGCGATCACCCACCGCGGGCTTTTCGAGGTGGCGCCGAGGCGCCGGCGCTGCTCGAAACGGTTGACTTTGAGCACGAGTCCATCGACTTCGAAATCGAGTTCATGCAGCCGCGCGACGAGTTGCTCGCAATGTTCGACGGCCGCGTCGAACGACTGGAAGCACTCCACGTGCGGCGTTGCCGGCAGCCCGTAGCTCCGCATCTCTTCCAGGAAATCCATATGGCTTTCGGCCTTGAGGCCTTCGGCGTGGCCGACGGAATGGCAGAAGAATCGCAGGCGGCGCTGCGCGCAGATCCGCGGGTCGAGCATGCGGATACTGCCCGCGGTGACGTTGCGCGTGTTGGCAAACGGCGCCTCGCCTCTCTCTCGCTGCTTTTGATTAAGCCGCACGAGGTCGGAATTCGTCATGTAGACTTCGCCGCGGACCTCCAGTGCGGCGGGCGGGTCGTTGCTCGACAGAAGCCGAAGCGGAACGTCCGGGATCGTGCGGATGTTGTGCGTGACGTCATCGCCGACGCGGCCGTTGCCCCGCGTCACGCCCCGCAGGAGCACTCCGTCCTCGTAGATCAACGAGCAGGCGACGCCGTCGACCTTGACCTCAACCACCCACTCGATCAACTCCCCTTTCAACAGCTTCGACGTTCGGTCGCCGTACTTGCGAAGCTCGTCGAGGCTGTAGGTGTTGTCGATCGAAAGCATCGGCACGCGATGCTCGACTGACTCAAGCCCCTCGACAGGCTGCTCGCCTACTCGCTGTGTGGGGCTATCTGGCGCAATCAGCTCGGGATGAGCCGCCTCGATATTCTTGAGCCGTTCGAGCAGCCGGTCATACTCGAGGTCGCTGATCTCCGGGGCCGCCTCGAGATAGTACTTACGGTCGTGATAGCGAATCTCTTGTCGAAGCTTTTCGACCTCGGCGGCAGGGTCGCGCGGCATGGCACGGTCTCCAAAAGAGCTGGTTGCCCCGCCCGATGGGTATCCGAGCGGTCCCCGGCAACCGTTCGGTACCACATTTAACCGAACGCGGGACTATTCGCAACCGCAGGCTGCCGCGCACGCGCCGGTCATACCGCGCAAAGGATGCGGAATCAGGCACAGAAACTTCAGCGGCCCGCTGCCGGTGTTGCGAAACTGGTGGACCTGATTCGGCGGCACAAAGACGGCCGTCCCGGCGCGAAGGGGATGTTCCGTGCCGCCTTCCAGCACGACTCCAGTCCCTTCCAGGACAAAGACTTCGTGCTCGTGCCCATGCGAATGCTTGGGAGTATAACCGCCGGGCGCGACTTCGAACTGGCGCATGCTGAAACTCGGCGCACCGTCGGGTTCGCCGATCAGACATCGGATTCTGCAACCGGCCGCTCCGTCCTGCTGAACCGGCGTGGCTTCGATCTTCTCGTAGTCGATCACTTTCATCCGAACACCTCTCGCCTTGTACTCAAAACAACTCAGTCGTCCGGCTGCGATGGAACAACTGCGATTACGTGAACCAAACTCGTGCATCGGCAGCCAGACTGCCTGGAGATTCACGTGAAGCGACAAAAAAAGACCTCGAAGCCGACGACTCCCAGCGCCGTTAGATCTCCCACAAGGAAACCATCACAGCCGTCCGCCTCGAGGTCGTTGACGCAACAACCCGAAGGTCGCACGCAACTACTTAACTGTATATCGACTGCTAGCATTCTGTCAATACCTTCTGCCTAACCGTTCACGCCCACGGCCGGGGACTGGTCCATTTTTCGGCGCGTCCGAGTATTTTGGCGTCAAAGACGTTGGCCGAAAACATGGACCTGTCCCCCTCTCTTCCGCGGGCGTGAACGGTTACCCTTCTGCGCCACGAGAATTCACTCGGGTCGCCCCTCGAGCATCGCGCGGATCAACCCGGCGAAATGCGCGCCTCGGGCACGGTAGTTCTGAAACTGATCGCGGCTGGCGCAACCGGGCGACAACACAATGCTCTCGCCCGGACGCGAATGGCGCCAACACCACTGAACGGCTTCGTTCATTGTCGCTACCGCGGCGCATGGAAACGCCGGCCGAATATGAAGAATTCTGCTGTGCAAAACGTCTGCAACCGCCCCGTAAAGAGCCGCGCCCGTTGCTCGTGCGGCGATCCGATGACACATGGGACCGAAATCGGCCCCCTTGTCGCTTCCGCCTGCAAGGAGCCAAATTGGTCCCTCAAGAGCTTCCAGGGCGGCAATCGTCGACTCGGGAGTGGTCGAGGAAGAGTCGTTGAAAAATTTTCGCCCGTCAACGACCCCGACCGGTTCGAGCCGGTCCGACAACGAACGATACGACGCGAGCCCTCGGTAAATCGACGCCTCGCCACATCCGACACTCTGTGCCGCCGTGGCCGCACATGCCGCGTTGCATCGATTGTGAAGTCCGGGAACGGCCAGGGGAAGAACCGCATCGAATGAAGCCGGGGGCAACCACTTCCCCCGCACAAGCGGCACCCAACCGGCCACTTCCGGATCAAACGTATTGATCACGGCCTGATCGCGGTCTTTTTGACCGGTGAGAATTCGTTGTTTGTCGGCAGTGTAATTCGCGAAGCTGCCGTGCCAGTCGAGATGGTTCGGCACGCAGTTGGTCACGACCGCCACTTCGGGAAAACGTGAGCCGGCTTCCAGGTAATGAAGCTGAAAACTACTGATTTCGAGCACGACCCAATCGTCGGGCGCAATCTGGTCGACATCCCCGAGCAAACTCCGTCCGATGTTGCCGCCGAGATGAACGCGCCGTCCGTCCGTCCGGAGAATCGCTGCCGTCATCGCCGCCGTGGTCGACTTCCCGTTCGTCCCGGTGACGCCAATGACCGGTGCCGAGCAGAACTCGAGAAACAGGCTTGTCTCCGAGCGTATGGGAACTCCCGATACGGCCGCCGCTTCAAGAAAGGGGTTGTCTGGCCGAACTGCCGGGTTGACTACCACCAAATCAGAGTGTTCAAAGTCCTCGACCCGGTGTCCGCCGAGATGATACGCGGCGATCGGCTCGCCGTGGAGCATTCTGAGCGATTCGACAAGGATCTCCTCCGAAGCCGTATCGGTGATCGTGACCCTCGCGCCTTGCCTCGCAAGCCACCGCGCAGCCGCGACGGCTCCCCCGAAGTGGCCCAATCCCATCACCGTGACGCGTGTACTGTGAAATTTTTCCATGCCGGCTCGGCAAGTGGGACCTACAGGCTCTATCCGGCCGCGAGCCATGCCACAAACAGGCTCGTCCCGTTCAGCGCAACGTGCATCGTTATCGGGGCGACGATCCGGTGGGTACGAAAATAGAGCAAGCCCAACGCCGCGGCGAAAAAGACGAGCGTGATCGGGTCCGGTGCGAAATAGTCGCTCACCAGCAAGGTCAGGATCGCCTGCAGCAGGTAGATCGGGGCAGCGATCGCGAAGAACGTCAGCAATCCGAGTCCGATGTCGGGAAAAACCTTTTCGGGCGCGATTCCGAAGTCAACGAGCGAAGCGCCTCGTCGGACCCGCAGAATCGCGATCCCGACGCCCAGCACGATCAGGTTCCAAACGGCCACCTGTGTCAGCATTTCCATCACGCGCTCCGGTTCCAACCTCGGCTGCGCCGCTCGGAAGTGCAAGGACGCGAAGAGCACTGCCGTCAGAAGCACAGGCATCAGTCCGCGAATCCGCGGTCGCACGCCTCGGGTTCGAACGGCGTGGCGTTCGACTCGCTCAAGCCAGCCTTGAAGGACAAGTCGAAAGAGAAACTCCTCGACCACCGGCGCAACGACCACCACGACAAGAATGCAGAACGCCAGCGCAAGCGATCCCGGATTGCTGGCCAAAAGATCGAGCACCGGATGAGAAACGCCCAATTCCCCTGATCGCGAGGCGGCGTCTTGTGTATCCCCCGTAGCGCCGAATCGGGCGAGGCCGAATACCAGACCGGCCAGAGCCGGACCGAGATAAACGAGCAAGATGATCGACAAATCGCTGAAGCGCCACGGCACCGGGCGGCGAGGTTCGTAGGGCAGCACCCGTTCGCCTCGCCCCCACCGCGCGCCGATCCAGACCCACGTCGCCACGCATGCAGTAATCCCAGCGATGATGATACTGCCGACCAAGGCCGCGTTTTCCGGCTGAGGAAAGTCGTTCATGGGGCTCTCGTTGGGGGGGGCTTCCAGACCTCGACCAAGGATCTGCGAAGGAACGAGCACTATGGTGAGGGCAAGGCGGGAAGTCTTTCTCCGTGTCGGCCCTGGGGATCGCTCGCGGTCAATCCCTTTGCAACAACCGGACCGCTGCGATGATGTAAATGATACCCGAGTAGACGGTCAGCGCAACGGCTGCCCAGAGCGAGACAACGAACACCGCCCAAACCCAACTTGGGGCAGTGATTCCGGGATTGGGATAATCCAGGTAGAACAGCGCTGCCCCGGCCGCGACACATTGCAGGACCATCTTCCACTTGCCCGACATCTTTGCCGAGAAGTCGCCGCCCCGGTCCTCGATGAAACTTCGCAGCGCGGTGACAAGCAGTTCACGACCGACGACCACCACGACCATCCATGCCCGTAGCCCCCACGGGACCTTCAACATCTCCGGCACCGCCAGCAGAAAGATGAACGTGCCGCAGATGATGACTTTGTCGGCAAACGGATCGAGGATTCGTCCCAGCGTAGTCACCTGCCCGTACCGGCGGGCGTAGTAGCCATCGAGCCAATCCGTGCTTGCCGCGATGATAAACAGCACCATAGCCGCGAGGTAAAGCTGCATCGCCATCGTGGCAAACAGTACCACGGCCAAGACGAGGCGGAGGCCGGTCAATTGGTTGGGCAGGTTGAAAGCCGACATGCGAATCGGTTCCGGACGTTCGACACTCATTGGACCTTCTACTTCCCATGTTAAAGCCTATCCCAAAATGGCGACAGGCGCCTCGCAGCCGATCGCCATAACGGAGGAAAGCGTTCATAGCTAGGAGCCGGCCCCCATTTTGGGATAGGCTCTTAGCGCGGTTCTCCGACGGCTGCCGCAATTAAATCATAGTCCCTGGCAGCGACGATCTCACAGGGCACAATTTGCCCCGGCGTCAAATGCTCGCCGGTGACGTAGACCACTCCATCAATTTCGGGGGCGTCGGCATACGTTCTGCCTACGTAGGCGTTTTCTTCCCCGGGAATATCACGGTCGATCAGCACCTCCCAGTGCCGGCCCACCTGGGCCTCGTTCCACGCAAACGCGATGTCCTGTTGAGCGGCCAGCAGGCGATTGCGCCGCTCCTGGCGAACCTCTTCGGGGATCTGAGGCTCGAGCCGCGACGATGGCGTGTCCGGCTCGAACGAGTAGGCAAATACCCCCAGTCGTTCGAATTTTCGCCGGCCAATGAAGTCGAAAACCTCCTGAAACTGCTCTTCGCTTTCCCCCGGAAACCCGGTGATGATCGTTGTTCGCAGGACCAGCCCGGGAATCGCGTTTCGGAGCCGATCGAGCAACTGCTCGGTTTCCGCGCGCGTCACCCGCCGAGCCATCCGCTTGAGCACGTGGTCGTTGATGTGCTGCAGGGGCAAATCCAAGTAGGGGACGATCTTCGCGGAGTGGGCAATGCGGTCGATCAACTCGTCCGTGACGTACATGGGATAGAGATACATCAGTCGGATCCACTCGATCCCGGAGATCTCTTCCAAGCGGCCCAACAGTTCAGCGAGACGCGGACGGCCATCGCTATCCATCCCATAATAGGTGGTGTCTTGCGCAACGATGTTCAGCTCGCGCACCCCCTCGGCCGCCAATTGTTCGGCTTCGGCGACCACTTCCTCGATCGATTTGCTTAAGTGTTTTCCCCTGATCTGGGGGATCGTGCAGAACGTGCACAAACGGTCGCAACCTTCCGAGATTTTCAGGAATGCCAAGTGGACGGGCGTGACCCGGAGCCGGTCGATATCCGACAGCGGCCGGGAAGGCGCGGGGCGGAAGATGGTCCGCTGCTCGCTGAGCCCGCTCATCAAGCGGTCGGCGGCCGCGGCAATCTCGTCCCGGCCGTGCAGCCCAACGATCTGGTCGATTTCAGGACAGAGCTCGAGGAGCGATTCGCGGTCGCGCTGGGCCATGCATCCGGCGACAATCACCCCTCGGGTTACTCCCCGCTGCTTGAGCCGAATCATCTCGCGGATCGTCTGCAGGGATTCGTCGCGTGCGGCCTGGAGGAACCCGCATGTGTTGATGATGACGAAGTCGGCTCCCTCCGGTTGTGCGGCAAGCTTGTAACCACCGAGGTTCAGCAGACCGAGCATCCGCTCACTATCCACCAGGTTCTTCGGGCAGCCCAGACTGATGAGTGAACAGGTGCCTTTGACGCCATTTTCGCGATGCTTGGGAGCCAAGACCGATCTCACGTTCAGGAAAAGAGTTCGGAAGTTTTCTTTTTCCTGAATCCTAGCGAGATTTCCGGGAAACGGTAAGAGCCTATCCCAAAACCTCGGCAGAAGGGGACAGGCACATTTTGCTTCGAAGACTCCGCAAAACGGGCTAGTCCCCAACGGTTTTGGGATAGGTTCTACGTGGCAGGTCCCCGACCAACCTATCGCTCGGGGGGGCAGTCCACGGCAGCGAGGCACTTGCGCATGTAATCGATGCTCTGGCGGGCCAGTCGTTCGGGACCGGGGGAGTAGTCAAATACCTCCACGGATACCCATCCTTGATAGTCGATGTCGCGGAGCGCTCGGAAAATCGGTATGAAGTCCAATTCACCGAACCCGGGACCCTGTAGGTTCGGATCGTTCGCATGGAAATGAACCAGCCAGTCTTTCCACTTGCGAATCAGGTCTGGAATCGGCTCTGCTTCAGACGACATCGCGTTGCAGTCCAGATGCAGCCTGCAATGGGGAGAGTCGACCAGGCGGGCGAGCTCCACGCCATCGGCCGCAGTGACGAGGAAAGCGGTCTTGTTGCCGCGGAGCGGTTCCAGTGCCAGGGTAACGCCGGCGTCTTCCATAACGGGCATCGCCGCACGAAAGACCTCCGCCGCGTATTTCATTCCGTCCGCCCGACTCACGCCGGGCAGGAGCTTTCGCTGCTGGGGCGAACCGAAGATGATGAGGTTGCCACCGAGGTCGGCACAGAAACGGGTAAGTTCGCCGAGATAACCGATGGTCCTACGACGCACCTCCGCATCGGGACTTGTCAGATGAAACCCTTCGGTCCTGGCCAATACCCAATGGATTCCCAGGATGGTCAAGCCGCTGCGCTCGGCAAGACGGCGAATCTCCGTTCGCTTCCCCGGGGGGATATCGGTCACGTAGTTGCTGATCGTAAACGGCGCGATCTCCAGCCCGGTATAGCCGCATTCGGCCGCATACGCGAACGCTTTGTCGAACGGCCAGTCCTGAAAGGTCTCATTGCAGATGGCGAACCGCATGCCGGTCGGCTCTCCGGCATGAACGGGTCGGACCCGTGGGGAAGCTGCACCGAAGGCAACTCCGGCAGCGGCGGATTTCAGGAAATCCCGGCGTGGAAGACGCATGGGCGGGGTCCTCAGGCGTTTCGACTCTTGTTGCCTGCGATGCGGCGATAATAATCAATCGATCGGCGCAATCCTTCTTCGAAGCCGACCTGCGACTCGTATCCGAGAAGCTGGCGAGCGAGGGTGATATCGGCCATGCTTTCGCGGATGTCGCCCGAACGAGGCGGCGCATGGATCGGCTCGACGTCGGTGCCGAGCAGGCGGTTCAGCGCATCGAGCATCTCCAAGAGCGTGATCGATCGGCCGTTCGCCACGTTGAGCACGCGGCCTGCGACGTCGTTCGCATCGGCAGCCAACAGGTTGGCGTGAACGACGTTGGCCACGTAGGTGAAGTCTCGCGATTGCTGGCCGTCTCCGTAAATCACCGGCTGCCGGCCGGCGAGAATCGCCGTAATGAAAAGGGGAATTACGGCGGAGTAGGGGCTGTTCGGATCCTGGCGAGGCCCGAACACGTTGAAGTAGCGGACCGTCACGGTCTCGAACCCGTACGTGGCCGTGAACGCCTGGCAGTAGTATTCGGCCGCAAGCTTCGCGACCCCGTACGGCGAGATGGGCGATGGGAGATCCGTCTCTCGCTTGGAACTGTTGGGCTGGTCCCCGTAGGCGCTGCTGGAGCCCGCGTAAACGACCCGCCTCACCCCGGCCCGCCGAGCCGCGTCGAGGAGCGTGAGCGTGCCCGTGACGCAGGCAGCATTCGTGTCCAACGGCTTCTCCACGCTTCGTGGCACGGAGGCCAAGGCCGCTTCGTGGAAGATGCAATCGATTCCTTCCACCGCGGAGCGGACTGCTTCGCCATCGACCAGGTCGCCTTCGATAAACTCGATCCGGTCGCGAATCGCTTCGAGATTCGACAGAAACCCGGTGCTCAAATTGTCCAAGACACGGACCCGGTCGCCGCGGGCAACCAGCGCCTCGGCGATATGGGAACCGATGAAACCCGCCCCGCCGGTAACCAGGAATTTTCGCACGGCAATCGCCTTTCTGAAGAGTTTCGCCGGGCATTGTAGGGAGAAGCAGGCGGCAATGCAAGCGGGCAGCCGTTACAGCTTTTTCAACTCCACCTTGCGGAACTCGATCGGGTGGCTCTCCGATTGCAACGAAATGGTGCCGCCGGACAGCATCTTGTTCTGACCCTTCTCGATCAGCTTGCGCGCGTCGTTGTCGCCTTCGTCCAGTTGCGGCTGCGTGTACTCGAACACCGTCTCGCCGTTGACGATGTGCCGGATGACGGAATTGCCGCGGACTTCGACCTCGACCGTCACCCACTGGTCGCCGTGGTACGTCTTGGATCTCGAACTATTGCAGTGTCGCGTGACGAGCTTGCCTTCCATGACGATGTGAGTTCCCGGCGTGCAGACGTTCGCGGTCGGCCGTTCACCGGCCCCGGTGCCGCCGAGGAGCTGCACCTCGATGGAAACCGGAAAGTCCTGATCTTTCTCCATGCTTTCCGGCGACTGGCCGTGGATCATGATCCCGCTGTTGCGGACCGCCCAGCCCGGGCCGCCGGCAACTTGCTCGCCCACGAAGCGGTACTCGACGCGAAGCAGGTAATGCGAAAACGGTTCACGGTAGAACAGGTGGCCGAACCGGCCGCGGAACTGGTCGTAGCCGTCGTAGGCGGTCTTGAGGACGCCGTCTTCCACGCGAAAGGTGTTGCCGAAGTTCTCTCCGAGTTGATAGCCGGTGATCTTCGGTGTCCAGCCGTCGAGATTCTTGCCGTTGAACAGTTGGATCCACTCGCCGGACGCACGTGTCTCTGCCGGGCCGGCGAGGCACAGAGGAGGGAGCAAAACCAAAGCTGCGGTGATCAGGGAACGGCACACGGTTCTCATGGGATTCTCCTCGGTAGGCGAAAATTCATGTCCGATTCCCCAGTGTAGCTGGCCGTGCTGCCGGGGAGCAAGCGTGACTGCGCCGCAGACCGGGACCGGCAGCCGTTGAGAACAACCCCAGCCGATCTTATACTAAAGAGTTCGCGGTTTTTGCACCCGTAACCGTTCACGGGGCGGTCGGGGAGGGCGGTCGGGGACTGGTCCATTTTTTGGCCAGTTGGCGTATTTTGGCGGCAAGAACGCTGGCCGAAAACATGGACCTGTCCCCCTCTCTTCCGCCCCGTGAACGGTTACTTTGCACCCCTTCCCCCGAGTCTCTCATGCTTTATCGGAACGTTTGCCTGGAGGCGATCACCTACACCCTGCCCGACGAAGTGGTTACCTCCGAGCAAATTGAGACGCGGCTGGAACCGCTGTACCGGCGTCTTCGGCTGCCGGAGGGACGCCTGGAGCTGATGACGGGCATCGCCCAGCGCCGTTTCTGGCCTGCCGGAATGCTGCCCAGCGAAAAAAGTATCGAAACCGCCGAGAAGGCCATTCGGACTGCGGGGATCGACAGAGGGGAAATCGGCGCGATTGTTCATGGCTCGGTCTGCCGCGACTATCTCGAACCGGCCACCGCGTCCGGGGTGCACCATGGGCTGAGGCTTGCCGCCGATTGCGTCGTCTACGATGTCTCGAATGCCTGCCTGGGGTTGCTCAACGGTATGGTCCAAGTGGCCAACATGATCGAGTTGGGACAGATCCGCGCCGGGCTTGTCGTCGGCACCGAGAGCAGCCGCTCGCTCGTCGAGACGACGATCGACCAGCTCAACCGCGACACTTCGCTCTCGCGCAACGACATCAAGCCGGCGTTCGCGTCGCTGACGATCGGTTCGGCAAGCGCGGCGATCGTGCTCGTCGATCGCCGTCTGAGCCACACGGGAAATCGGCTGCTCGGCGGAGTCGCCCGGGCGAACACCGAGTTCTGCCATCTCTGCCGCAGCGGGCGTGACGAAGCGGGCGGCGACGACATGCGGCCGCTGATGGACACCAATTCGGAAACCCTCATGCTCGAGGGCATCGAAACGGGCAAGGCGGCGTTCTCCGGGTTTCTCGATCGGCTCGGCTGGACGCCGGACCAGATGAACCGCACGTTCTGCCACCAGGTCGGCCGCGCTCACCGCAAGCTCTTCCTCGATTCGCTGGGCCTCAACCCGGCCAACGATTTCACCACGTTCGAGTTTCTGGGCAATACGGGCTCGGCTGCCCTGCCGGTGACGGCGGCCATCGGAGTCGAGCGGGGCTTCACCCGAAGAGGCGACCGCGTCGGGCTGCTGGGAATCGGCTCCGGGATCAACGTTGTGATGCTGGGCGTCCATTGGGAGCAGGACTCCGAATCGCGGGAGCCGGCCGCAGTTCAGCCATAGAGGAATTGGCCCAAAAATCAGACTTGGCGCGCGCGAGCGGTGTGCTATCATCAGGGCAGTCGAAATGGACGCATGTTCACAAACCTGGACAAGGACGTTTCCGGTGCCGGGACTGCCGGGCTCCGGGGAATTCTGCGGCTCACCCCCGATTCAAGGCCGCCCAGTGAAGCTCGAGGAGCACGTTCTCGAAGAACCTGCTACTCATCGGGCGCCTCGCCGGTCGACTACCTGACCGAGTTGCAGCGCAATCATCAGCGCGTGCGGCCTGCTCCCGGCGACTGGATGCCCTGGAACTACCGCGCGCAATTGGCCGCGACCGAATCCGAGCCAGACCGGGGCCGCAGCCCGCCCCACTGTCGCACCGGCTGACGCGAGTTGTCCCTGCGACTATCAGGGCGAAGGTCCGCTGAAACGGGTCGCGTGAGACGACGCTTGTTGCAGGGATCTCAGGCGTTGCGCCGGAAGTGAGCGGCATCTTCCGAAAACAGGTCTTCCCATCTCGCGGTATGCTGACGATGCCGCCTGCGGCCGCCGGGCTGCCTGGGGATCTTGCCGTCCCTTTTCTGTGACACGGGGTGTGAAAAATGCCACCAGCACCCCTTCATTGGCCTTGTGCGACCAATCCTCCCAAGCGTTTCCGTTGATCGTCTCGACCCGCGGCCAAACGCCGGCAGATCGCGGCGCTATTGACCGTGGGCTGCAGCCGGCGGGTTGCCGCCCGGTAGGTTGGCTGCTCGCCCAGCACGATCAGCCCCACCGCCGCCCGCGATCGGAGTTTGCCGAGGAACTCGCCCGCGCGGAAACGCACCAGCAGGTGGAAAAGCTATCGATCATGCGAAACCGGCCGCGCGTATTGAGAATTCCGCCCTCCTTACCGTGCCCTCTTGACACCCTTACAATTAGGGGGAATAATCACAGTATGAGCACTAAGATCACAACCACCGGCACCGATCCGCAGGTCCTCGCCGACATAGAGGCCGTGCTGCGGCGAATCACCGACGGCACCCCCGTTGATTCCGAAACTTCCCGCCGTATCGAGGAGCGCGCAGCCCGGATCACCGAGGACATCCGTCGTGTACATGGCGTCATTGACGACGACGCGTTCCGTGCTCTGATCAGTGACGACGAGGATCTATGAGGTATGTCCTCGACGCCTCGGCCGCGCTCACCTGGGAAATCCCCCGGCCACACTCGGCGAAGGCTTTGCGGCTGCGCCATGAATATCGGCAGCGGCTCCATGAGCTGATCGCGCCCGATCTCTTCATGGACGAAGTCGCCAGCGCTTTGACGAAGGCGGAACGCCAGAAACTTATCGCCCCGGGCGAGGCAGCTCCGCTCTACGCCAAAATCATGAATGACTCTCCCATGTTGCTATCGCATGTTTCACTCGTCCCCCGAGCCCTGGATATCTCCTCCCAAACGCGGAACGCGTACTATGACTGCCTCTATGTCGCTCTGGCAGAACGGGAGAATTGCGAACTGGTGACCGATGATGACCGGCTTTTCTGACTCTCGATCGCTCGGGCCACCATCTGGCCGGCTTGATGCCCGAATCGTTCAATCTGGGCGAAGGTGGTCTCCCGTGGCGGCCCTGCCGCTCCAAAGCCATGTCGTGCCAGCAACGCCACCAGTTCGCTGAAATTTTCTTTCTCCTCCGGCGTCAACTCCAAATCCTGGTTCTGAGCGTCCTTGCTCATCGTAGATTCCTTTTCAAAAGCACCAGTTTGCCCAAGTACCCGCCCAGTCTACGCCCCCGTGGCCAAATCCGCCACCCGAATTCCCTGCCTACCTGCAACCGGTCGGAGCCCGCTCCTGCACCCGGCCGGCCCCTGAGCGGTTACTCCACTTGCCACAACGCGAGCAGCAGATGAGAATCTACCCGCAGATCAGCCCGGCAGCTTCCCAGCAGCCGGGCTGATGGCAATCGCGAGGGGATGCGATCATCTACCACACGCCTAAGAGGAAGAAACAGGATAACCCATGACCCCCCGCATCCAACCGCTCGTTGCCCTTCTTGCGCTGACCTGCGCTTCGGCCGCTGCGACTTACGAGCCGGTCGAGTTGGCCAACCGGCATATCGCTTTGCGGTTCGATCCGGCCGACGGCTATGCTCTCTCTTCGCTGGTCCATCGCGCCCACAACGTCGATTTCATCGGCCCGCGACCGGAAGGACTCAAGCAGGATCGCGCGCTCTGGGCGATCCAGGTGCGGGGACCGAACCTTATGCAAACACTCACTCCCGCCGATGCCAGTCATGCCGGCCATACTCTATCTGGCGAGACCCTCACCATCACGTGGCGACGGATCGTCAGCGAAACCGTGCCCGGCGACCTGACGGTGACGGTCAGCGTTCGACTCCCACACGATTCCCCAAAGGCGTATTGGCGTGCGAAGGTCTCCGGGGCGCTGCAGGGATGGCTCTGGCAACTCGACTTTCCGCGTGTCGTCGGGATCCGCGACTTTCCCAACAGCCAGATGTCCGTGCCGCACTACTGGGGACGCCTGGTGCGGAGCCCCATGCAATTGGGGCGCAAAATGTCGCTCGTCTACCCCGAACCGGCCTCGATGCAATGGTTCTCGTTCTGGGGCGTGGAAGACGGGCGCCAGCCGGAACCGGCCTCACGCGAGGGCCACAACTCCGAATCCGGCTGGTCGCCCGACTACAGCGATGCGTGCGGGCTCTACTGGGCCGCGGAGGACGGCGACCTCTACTTCAAGCGTTTCGCCTGGGATCCGACGCTTCAAGGCGAACAGCTCGCATGGCACATCGAAAACGTTCCCAGTTTGCCGACGTGGCCGCTGCCCGCAAGATCGGCGCCGAGGCCGGTCGAGTATGATGTGCCCTATGAAATCGTGACCGCCGTATTCACGGGCGACTGGCATGATGCCGCAAACCTCTATCTCGATTGGGCGAAGGGTCAATCGTGGGCGCAGCGAGGCCCGGGGGACCGGTGGCCGCAATCCATGCCCGCGCCCGGCAGCGGGGAACTCGTGCGGTGGGTACCGCCGTGGTTTCGCAATATCGGATTCTGGGCGAAGTTCTATCACGAGCCGGCCAAGATCGTGCCGGAATGGGCCGCTTACCGCAAATGGCTCGGGGTGCCGATGGCGTCGCACTGGTATCGCTACAACATCGCCGCGTTTAACGACAATGATCCGGAACATCTGCCGCCCGATCCGTATCTGCTCAGTGGCGTCCGCGCGGCACGCGAGTTGGGCGTCGAGCCGATGCCCTACGTGCTCTCCACGATCTGGGACACCGACACGCAGTCGTGGATCCTTGAGGACGGCAAGCGTAGCGCGCTCAAGGACGAATCAGGCGAGATTCCCCAATGGGTGATCGGTCCCAACCGCTTCGCGTACATGTGCCTCTCGCAACAGCCGTGGCACGCAAAGATGCGAGAGATTTGTGAGAAGCTTATCTGGGAGCACGGCATGAGCGGCGTCTATCTCGACGTCCTCGCCGCCGGGGCGGCTCGGACCTGCTATAGCCCGGATCACGGTCATCCCGTGCACGGCGGCAATTACTGGGGCCAAGGCGCCCGGGAACTCATGTCGGAACTGCGGGCCGACGTCCGCGGGGTCGACCCGGGCGCATGCTTCTTCACGGAAGAGATCGGCGAACACCTCATCGATGTCATGGACGGCTTTCTGACGCTCGACCTCACGCGCAACTACACGCCGGGCGGCGAGCAGGTATGGCCGATCCTCACCGCGGTCTACCATCCTTACACGATCAATTTCGGCAGCGACGCAGGCATCGGAATGCCGCCGGAGGTTTTTGCCCTGATCTACGGCCGGCAACTCGTTTGGGGCAGCCAGCCGTTGCACTCCGTGATGGTGGCGCCGCAGCCCGAGGAGAAAAACACCACGGCCAACGTGTTTCGCGAGTACACGCGAGCCTACTGGGTGGCCGGTCGGCCGTTCCTGATGGGCGGCAAGATGCTTCGCATGGCCGTTCGCCCGAAAGGGGCAAAGCCCGGCCGCTGCGGCCTGGAACTGGCCTCCAATCCGCACACGGTTGCCTATGAAGGGATGAAAGACCGTAAGAAGATCTGGAGCGGACCGGCCGTGATGGCATCCGCCTGGCAGCGGCACGGCGACATCGGCGTGGTGCTGGCCAATCTCACGTCGGCCCAACAACAAGTCGAATTGACCGTGCGGGGCGAAGTCTTGGGTTTGGACGGCGAACGCCTCGTTCGGCTTTGGCCCGCGCAGCCAGAGAATCTCGGCTCCGCCGCGGGCCGGCATGACCTGGCATTGGACGCGTGGCGCGCGGCCGTCTACGTCATCACGGCCGATCCCGCACGGGCCCGATCGCGGCTGAACCAGCTCGATGCCATGCCCTGGGATCTCGTCGAAGTCGAAGACGGCCCGTTGCCGGCTGTGAAAGGTCCGCAAGGTACTCTCTTCACGTCGAGCGACGGGCCGGTCCTCAATCGTCCGACCGGCGGCGGAACCGTAGCCCATGCCTGCCGCTTTGACGGCTCCGGCAACCTCGTGCCTCGCCAGGGGTATCAGGCCACACTGCGAGGCGCTCGCGCCGAAGGACACGGATTGCCTCGCGATCTCGACAAGCAGCCCTTCGCTTTGCTCCGGCGGCTCCCCTGCGAAGTGGATTGGCGAGGAGCCGAGATTGCGGTTCTCTCCGGAGATGAAAACCACCTGCTGGCCAACGTCTCCGGCGAGGCCCGGATCGCTTTCCCTGGCACGGGAATGCTGGTCGTCTCGGATGCCGCCACCGGCGAACCGATCCGCCCTCTCTCGGCCGAACTGACGCAATCCGTCGTAACCCCGCAACGAAAGGTCGCGCTCGCCTGGGCTCGCTTCGACGCCGAACAGATCAACGGCCTGCTTGCCTTTGGCGACGAAAGCCTTCGCACGCGAGCTGGACCATTCGCCGATAGCCTGTTGCGCTTGATGTCCTGCCCGGCCGACCAACGCGACGCACACCTGGCCGCCGCGGGCCGCCGGTTCGTCGAACTGGCCCAAAATCTTCAGGACCTGCCCGGATTGCTATCGCCGGTCAGCCCCGTGACCAATCTGCACCAGCGGCTGAACGCCCTGCTGGTAGCGCGGTCCGGAGCCAACCTTCAGATCTCGTCAGCCCACCGCTGGCTCGCGCCCGGGGTGCCCAAAGAGCTCTCGCTCACGATGTTCGGTGCGAAACCCGCCGAGGTGAGCATTGTGCCCGTCGGCTCCTGGAACGGCGGCGAATTCGTGAGCCGATTGGAGAAAAGCGGTCGGGCCGGCGAAAGGTCGGTTATCCAGGCCACGGTGCGGTTGGACGATGCTCGCTACGTCGAGCGGATGGTACCGATCGTCGGCGTGGCGAGTGTCGCGTGCGGCGGGCATGAGTATGCCGTAGCCAACATTTTCCGCCTGGAGGCAAATCGGCCGTACCAGCTTCTTTACCAGAAGGAGCCGATCACGCTCGTCGCCGGGCGCACCGGGACAACGACGATCAGCGTCCGCAACTGGTCGCCCCTGGACCTCGCGCTTCGGATCTCCGGTTCCGGGCCCTCGGGATGGAAGGTGGCCGCAGCCAAACCGGCGATCGATTCGCCCCCGCTGTCGGATCAGACCTTCGACCTGGCGATCACGCCGCCTGCCACTGCCAATCGCGGCGTCTACGAGATCCGGGCACTGACCAACCACGCCGAGGCGGACGACACACGCCACATCGCCGTCCTCCAGGTGAGCGTTCTCGACCTGCTGGTGCCCCTGGTCCCTGACATTGCGACGTGGGGCCGGCCGCCGCTGGAGGCTCGCTCGCGGATCCGTCAAAACGGCACATTTGTAGTGCATGCCGCGGCGGGCGAAAAGATCGCCGCCACCGTTGCCAACATCCGGGTGACCCACTACACGGACACGCTCTCATGGCGATTGCTGGGGCCGGATCTGGAGGCAATTCAAACCGGCAAGATTGCCGTCGACGAGTCGTCAACCATCGCGCACACTGCGAAGACGGAAGGCGACTACTATCTCGAAGTCGTCCCCAAGCAGGGCTCGGCCGACGTCCAGTTCAGCAATCGCCCCGTCGCCGAGATCGCCACGCCCGAGCAGCCGCTAAAACTCTTCAATAGCGACATCACTCGCCACTTCTTCGTTCCCGCCGCCGCGAAGCAGTTTCAAGTCGGCGCCCAGGACGGCGGCCCGACCGAGGGCGCGCGGATCGTCGTCACGTCTCCGACGGGCCGAGTCGCCTTCGAAGCGGAAGGGAACTTCAACACGGCTCGCCACGCAATCGACATCCGGCCCGGCGAAGCCGGCAAAGTATGGGGTATTCGGATCGAACCGCGTCAGGACTTTTCGGTATGGCTCACGGGCGACGTGATGCCGTACTTGTCGACGTCGCCCGAGCGCGTCCTCATTCGGCCGCGCCGAGGATCGCAAGGACCGGAAAACTGACTGGATCCGTGGAGCCTTCTCCCCTCTCTTCGCAAGGTTTTGGGATAGGCTCCAAGTCAAATCGGACTGCTTGGCCCTGTCAATCCGGCCATGAGGTTCTGCCAAATCTCTCTTTCTTGCAGAAAAATGCAGAAAATGCTTGCTTTACCACGTAAGCGCCCCGAGTTAGCATGGAAGAAACGCATTCCTTCCGCACTCCCCCCCACCTGGAGTACATGTCGTGGCGACCTATCTTGCTCGCTGTCTCCGGCCATTTGTCTATCCGCTCATCGTTTCGATGGCAATCGTCGCAGGCCCTGCGGCAATGTTGCGGGCACAAGAGGCCGCACCCGCCACATCCGAGGCCAAACCCGCGGAAGCTGCACCAGCTACCCCCGCTGAAGCCAAACCGCCAGAGGCCCCGGCCGCGCCGCCCCCCGAAGCTAAACCCGCCGAATCGCCGCCTGCGGAGGCCAAGCCGGCCGCGGAAACCGAAACGAAGGCGCCGGAACCCAAGCCCGCCCAGATGCCGGCGCCCGCACCAGCCGAAGCCAAACCGGCCGAAGCCAAGCCGGCCGAAGCCAAACCGGCCGAAGCCAAGCCGGCTGAAGCTAAGCCAGCCGAAGCTAAGCCAGCCGAAGCCAAACCGGCCGAAGCCAAACCGGCCGAAGCCAAGCCGGCCGAAGCCAAACCGGCCGAAGCCAAACCAGCCGAAGCTAAGCCAGCCGAAGCTAAGCCAGCCGAAGCTAAGCCAGCCGAGACCGCGCCTCCTACTCCGGCGCCCCAAGCCCCGGCGGCCCCCCCGCTGCCGGACTTCAATTACGAAGAGCTTGCCAGGCCGCCGGTCGCCCGTCGACTCGAACTCACGGAGCAACAGAAGAGCCAGATCACCGGTTTGCTCTCCGAACGAGCCGATGCGTTGGCCAAGGCTCCCGAGGACCAGCGCGAAGCGGTCGGCAAGGAAAACGATAAGAAGCTCGCCGCCGTGCTCAGCCAAGAACAAATGGCGGACTTCGCCAAACAACAGGCGGAACCTCGCTTGCAGTTCAACTTCCGCTTCCAACGGTGGGCCGACGTTCTCGAGTGGATCGCCGAGCAGGCCGACTTGTCGCTGGTCATCGAGGCGCCGCCGCCCGGCACTTTCAACTACTCCGACACCCGCGAGTACACCCCCACGGAGGCAATCGATCTGCTCAACAGCGTCCTTATCACGAAAGGCTACGCGCTGATCCGCCGCGACCGCATGCTCATTGTGGTCGATCTCAAGTCGGGCGTTTCCGAAGACATGATCCCGCGGGTTGACGCAAAGGACCTCGAACAACGGGGCAAATTCGAGCTGGTAAGCACGCTCTTCCCGCTCGGCGCCCGCGATGCCGAGGCGGTCGAAAAAGAGATCGCGCCGCTTTTGGGCCCCCACGGCAAAGCCCTCGTGCTCCCTGCTACGAAACAACTGCTCGTCACCACCACCGCCGGAGCAATGCAAGCGATCGGCAAGGTGATCGACTCGATTCCCGAGCCGAAGAAACCGGAGCCCAGGCCGGAGAAGCCCGCCGAGAAGTCGGAATTGGTCGTTCACCCGGTCGGCAGCGCCGACCCGCAGGCGGCGATGGAGGTCCTCAAGGCCCTGTTCGCCAGCGCGAATATCGTGCTCGACCCCAAGACGTCGCAGATCAATGCCTACGCACCGTCCTCGCAGCAGGAAGCGATCAAGAAAGTCCTGGAGCAAATGCAAGGCGCAGTTCCCGAAGAACAGCGCCCAAAGCTCGAAGTGTACACGGTCGATCAGCCCGGCGCAGACCAGTTGATCACGACGATCAAGTCGATGCTTCCCGAGGCTCAACTGAGCATCGACCCGACCACCGGCAAACTCGTGGCATGGGCGAAGCCGGCCGATCAGGAGACGATCAAGACTACGCTCGAAAAGCTTCGCGGTCTCGGTTCTCCCGATCAGACGCGTCAACTGCAGGTCTACCGGCTGACGCGGGTCGACCCGACCAACGCCCAGACCATGCTGTCGAACCTCGTTCCCACCGCCAGGCTCTCGGTCGATACCCGCACGCGCAGCCTCATCGCCCTGGCTTCCCCGGCCGACCAGGAGACGATCAAGACCGCGCTGGAAAAGCTCCAGCCGGGTGAGCCCGGCTCCAATGCTCCCGAGCTTCGTCTCTATCCGGTCGACGAAATCCCGTCGGCGGCCGTGCTCTCCGCGCTGACCGCACTTGTGCCCGATGCCCAGGTCACACCGGAGCCGGAGAAGAAGCGGCTGATGGTCGTCGCCACTCCCGCCGAGCACGAGGTCATCAAGAAAACGCTCGACCAGGCGGCGGAGTCTCCCGCCAATGCCCGCCAACTGGTCGCTTACCCGATCGAAACGGCCGATCCCACCAGCACGCTCACGATGCTCCAGGGGCTTCTGCCGACGGTCCAGTTCGTGTTGGATCCGAAAACCAATCGCCTGCTCGCCTGGGCCCGCCCGAGCGAACAGGAAACGATCAAGTCGGCGCTGCTTCAGATCCAGGCCGACGCAATGCCGGAGACTCAGCCCCGGTTTGAGACCTACGCGATCCAGAAGTCGCAAGCCGCGGAGATCCTCTCGACACTCCAGACGCTGGTTCCCAACGCCCGCTTGTCGCTCGACCCGAAGAGCGAAAAACTGATTGCCTGGGGCGCCCCCAGCGACCACCAGCAGATCAAAACGGCGATCGAGAAACTCCAGGTCACGGCGAGCCCCCAGACGACGCCGCAGTTGGAGGTTTACCGGCTCAGCAAGTTGGATCCCACCGCGCTGGTGACCACGCTCCAGAACCTCGTCCCGGACGCGAAGCTGACTGCCGACAGCTCGACGCGCACGCTGGTCGCTCTGGCGATTCCCGAAGACCAGGAGACGATCCGATCCACGCTCGAGCAATTGCAGTCCGACGAGCGACGCCCTGATGCCCCCGAGTTGCGCTACTACGCGCTCAAGCAGCGCCCGCCCGACACGCTGATTCCCGGTCTTCAGCAGCTTGCGCCCGAGGCGCAGATCACGCTCGGTGCAGACGGGCTGCGATTGATGGTCGTTGCACCGCCTTCGCAGCACGAGGCGATCAAGACGGCCCTGGATCAGATGGCGACGTCGTCGGAAGACTCCCGGCAACTGGTCGCCTATCCGCTTCAGGCCGCGGATCCAACGAGCACGGTGACCATGCTTCAGAACTTGATGCCGACGGCGCAGTTCGTCGTCGACTCGAAGACCAACCGCCTGCTGGCCTGGGCGTGGCCGAGCGAACACGAGGCGATCAAAACGGCCCTGGCACAGATCGAGAGCGACGCGGCCCCGGGAAACCGGCCCCGCTTCGAGGCCTACCCGATCCCGAAAGCCCAGGCGAGCGAGATCCTTTCGACGCTCCAGTCGCTCGTCCCCAGCGCGCGGCTGACCCTCGATCCCAAGAGCGACCAGCTCATCGCGTGGGGGAATCCGAGCGACCATGAACAAGTCAAAGCCGCTCTGGAAAAGCTCCAGGCCACCGTCAGTCCGGAAACGACGCCGCAACTGGAAGTCTATCGGCTGACCAAGGCGGATCCGGGCACGACGCTCACACTCCTGCAGAATCTGCTGCCCGACGCCGAACTGACGGTCGACGCCACCGCGAAGACCCTGATCGCCCTGGCTGTTCCCGAGGATCAGCAGACAATCCAGGCAATGCTCGATCAGTTGCAGTCCGACGAGCGGGCGCCGAACGCGCCGGAGTTGCGCTACTACACGCTCAAGCAGCGGCCGCCAAGCTCCCTGATCACCGGCCTGCAGGCGCTTGCCCCGACGGCTCAGATCACGCTGAACGAGGACGGGCTGCAGATGATGGTGGTCGCCCCGCCCGCGGAGCACGACCTCATCAAGTCCACCATCGAGAAGGTCGAAACGACCGCCGCGCCCGAGGAGCAGAGCACGCTGGCCGTCTACCAGGTGACGCCCAGCCAGAAAGCTCGATTCCAGGCGATCCTCCCCAACCTCACCGAGGAGTTGCCGGGGATGCAGTCGATTACCGACGCCACCCCCGGGGAGCTTTCCATTTGGGCCAAGCCGGCCCAGCAGCGGGTCGTCGCGCAGGTCATCGAGGAACTCAAA
The DNA here is from genome assembly GCA_040768665.1 of Thermoguttaceae bacterium. Classification (GTDB taxonomy): domain Bacteria; phylum Planctomycetota; class Planctomycetia; order Pirellulales; family Thermoguttaceae; genus JABWBD01. The sequence continues at coordinate 56,994 of JAXGMN010000041.1, read as the reverse complement.
CGAGAGTCGCCTTTGGAGGGACAGTATGAGCTGGTCGCCTACCCGGTCAAGGCCGCCGATCCGGAAATCGTCGTGACGACGCTCCAAAGCGTTTTTCCGAACGTGCAGTTCGTGGTCGACAAGAAAACGCGACGGATCATGGTCTGGACCGACTCGGCCCAACAGAAAGCGATCCAAGCGGCCATTGAGCAAATGGACTCCGCCGTGCCGGCCGAGTTCGAGGAAAGCTACAAGTCGTATCCGGTCTCCCGGATCTCCCCGCAGGTTGCCATGCAGGCCCTCCAGGAGCGCGTTCCCGACGCAAAACTGATCCAGGAGCCGACCTCCAACCGCATCATCGCCCTGGCGATTCCGGCCGACCACAAACAGATCGCCGACACGCTCGAGCAGATGCAGGAAACCCAGGATGGCCTCGGGCCGAAGCTCGTCGTCTATCCAACGGGCGACATGGATGCCACCTCGCTATCCTACCTGCTTCGCACGCTCGTCCCGGCGGCCAACGTCGTCGTGGATTCCAAAACAGGCGGCCTGGCGGCCTTCGCCACACCCGAGGATCATAAGACGATCCAGGCCACGATCGACGAGATGGCGAAGGACGCGGTGGCGGGCGACAAACCGACGATGGTCACTTACTCGATCGAAAACATGACGGCCGCCGACGCAATGCGGATCCTCGCCACGGCCGTCCCCAAGGCCCAGTTGTCGCAAGGGGCCGATACGCACCAATTGGTCGCCTGGGCAAAGGCGTCGGACCACGAGATTATCGAGCGACTCGTCGGGCAGCTTTCTGCGGAAGGTCCTCCCGAGACGGCTCCGCGAATGGAAACCTACGACATCGGCAAGCTCGATTCGATGCGCGCCATGTTTGCGCTCCGCGCCATGGCGCCATCGGCAATCGTTGCTCCTGGCGTAAACCCCGGGCAGATGATCGCCTGGGGCCGGCCCGCCGATCACGAGAAGATCCAAGAAGCCCTGGCGAAACTGGCCGACCAGGGCTTGCCGGAAAACGCCGCCACGCTCGCCGTCTATCCGCTCAAGGAGGTCACCGCTTCGTCGGCCATGTCGGTCCTTCAGACAGTTGCTCCCCACGCACAGTTGAGCGTCGGATCCACGCCCAATCTCCTGGTGGCCTACGCCCGTCCCGCCGACCACGAGGTGATTAAGGCCTCGCTTGCCCAAATCGATATCGAAGACCCGGACAAGCAGGCGATGAAGGTGGTCGTGTATAAGCTTACCGGCCGTCGAGGCAACGGCTTGTCCTATACGTTCTCGTTCCTCCGCAGTGCAGTTCCCGATGCCTCGCTCACCCTTGGGGCCGACCCCACCCAACTAGTCGTCTGGGCAACCCCGGAAGATCATCAGGAAATCGAGGAACTCATCAAGAAAATCTCTGAACTCCCGCCGGAGGAAACGCCCTCCGCGGTGGTTTACACGCTCGGCTCCGGCTTGACGGTCTCGAGCGTGACCCAGGTGCTCAGTTCCGCCGTTCCCGAGGCAAGAATTACGACCGGCTCGGATCCCCAGCAACTGATTGCCTTCGCCAAACCCGAAGACCATAAGACGATCGAGGAAGTTCTCAGTACGCTTTCGGCCAAGGAGCCGGCGGAGACCGCCCCGACGATGGTTGTCTATCCGCTCAAGAACGTGCAGGCGCAGGACGCCATCCGCTTGCTCAGCACGATCATTCCCCAGGCAAAGCTCAACTCCGGGTCCGACGCCAAGCAGATCGTCGCCTATGCCCGTCCCGCCGACCACGAAGTGATTAAAGCATCGCTCGAAAAGATCGATGCCCAGGACAATGCGGCCACGGTGGTCATGTACAATCTCAAAGGAAAGGCAACCTACGCCGGCTCCTACTACACGCTGGCATTCCTCCGTTCGGCCGTTCCGGAGGCGACGTTCACGGTCGGGGCCGATTCTTCGCAACTCGTCGTCTGGGCGAAGCCCGAACAGCACGAGAGAATCAAACAACTCGTCGACGAGTTCTCCAAAGAGCTTCCCCCTGAAGAGACCCCGACGACGGTTGTCTACACCGTCACCAACGGCACGTCGGCCGGCAGTGTTATGTCCATGGTGAGCTCGGCCGTGCCGGAGGCGAGGCTCAGCCTCGGTTCCGATCCGCAGAAGCTGGTCGCTTTCGCCAAACCGGACGAACACGAAATCATCCGGGAGATGGTCGACAAGCTGTCGGCGAAGGAGCCCCCCGAAACGGCCCCGACCATGGTGGTCTATCCGCTCAAGAACGTGCAGGCGCAGGACGCCATCCGAGTGCTCAGCACGATTGTCCCCCAGGCGAAGCTCAATTCCGGTTCGGACTCGAAGCAATTGGTAGCCTATGCACGTCCAGCCGACCATGAAGTAATCAAAAGCTCGCTGGCCGAGATCGATTCGGCGGACAACGCGGCCACTGCCGTCGTGTACACGCTCAAGGGCAAGGCGACCTACGCGAATTCCTATTACACCCTGGCGTTTCTCCGCTCCGCCGTCCCGGAAGCGACGTTCACCGTCGGGGCCGATTCTTCGCAACTCGTCGTTTGGGCGAAGCCCGAACAGCACGAAAGGATCAAGCAACTCGTCGACGAGTTCTCCAAAGAGCTTCCCCCTGAAGAGACGCCGACGACGGTTGTCTATACGCTCGGGCCGAACACCACGGCCGCCACCGCCTCCCAGATGCTCCGCAGCGCCGTGCCGGAAGCGGGGCTGAGCGTCGGCTCGGATCCACAGAAGTTGATTGCCTTTGCGAAGCCCGAGGACCATAAGATCATCGCGGAGGCGGTTGAGGAGATGTCGGCGGAAGAATCGCCGGATACGGCTCCGTCGATGGTCGTCTACCCTCTCAACAATGTGGAGGCCCAGAGCGCCATCCGGGTCCTCAGCGCCATCGTGCCGCAGGCCAGGCTGAATAGCGGTTCGGAAGCCAACCAGTTGGTGGCCTATGCGCGGCCGCCCGAGCACGAGTTGATTAAGAAGTCTCTCGCCGAGATCGATAAGGAGGACCAGAAGGCCACGGCGGTCGTCTACACACTGAAAGGCCGCGGCGGTTCCTCCCGCAGCTCCTACTACTTCTACCAGTTTCTCAGCGAAGCCATCCCGGAGGCGAAGTTTACCCGGGGGGCCGATTCCAACCAACTGGTCGTCTGGGCCACTCCGGCGATGCACGAGAAAGTGAAACAACTGGTCGAGCAGTTGACCACCGATCTGCCGCCGGAACAAACGCCGACCATGGCGGTGTACACGCTTGAGAGCACGCCCGCCAGCAGCGCCCTGTCCATCCTGCAGTCCGCTTTCCCGGAAGCGACGTTCACCAGCGGATCCGATCCCCGCACCCTGATCGCCTGGGCAATTCCGGCCGACCAGAAGAAGATCGAGGCGGCTGTCGGGCAGCTTTCACAGGAGACGACGCTTGTCGACAGCCGCACGATGGCGGTCTACCCGCTCAAGGGCCGCGATGCCGATGCGCTGATGCGGGTGCTGCAGCCGGTGATCCGGGACCACGCCGCAATCGCCGTCGATCCCAACCGCAACAGTCTCATCGTCTGGGCCGACAAGCAGTATCACGAGTCGATCAAGAAAACGATCGACGAGTTCACCCAGCAGGTCTCGACGATCGAAGAGACGACCTCTCGCGTCTATCGCTTTGAAGTCGCCGATCCTCAGGCCGCGTATACCGTGCTCCAAACGCTCGTTCCCGATGCGCGGATCGCCCTGGACGACGTGAACCGCAGCCTCGTCGTCAGCGCCATGCCCGAGGATCACAAGAAAATCCAGGCCACCGTTGACGAGATGGAGCGCGAGGATCAGAGCCAGGCGCCGCGGATGGAAGTCTACCAGCTCACCGCCGCCGACCCGACGAACTTGCTCAACGCCTTGCAGGGCATGTTTCGCCGCCGCAGCGATGTCCAGATCTCGCTCGACCAGGACAACGGCAGCGTGATCGCCTTTGCCTCTCCCATCGAGCAGAAGAAAATCCGCGAACTGATCGAGCAGATCGAAAAGCTGGCCACTGGCGAAACGGCCGCCCGTCTGGAGCTCTATTCGCTGGAAAACGTCGACACCGACGCGGCCATGGAGGTGCTCACCAGCCTGATGCAGAAGCAGGGGGCGAAGGTCCGGCTCTCGGTCGAACCGCGAAGCGAGCAACTCGTCGCCTTCGCCCGCCCCGAACAGCATGAGCTGATCGCTTCGACGCTCGAACAGTTGCGCAGCGAAGAGGACCAGTTCGAAATCTTCCAGCTCGATCTCGTCGATCCGATGTCAGCCGATCTGGCCATCAGCCGCCTGTTCAGCGACGATTATTGGACGGCCCCGATGATCGATGTCGACCCGATCACGCAGCAACTGCTCGTCCGCGGCAAGCCGGATCAGCTCGAAGAAATCCGCCGGCTCTTGATCAAGATGGGCGAAACCGGGCTCGCCGCCACGCCGGGCAGCTCCAGCAGCAATCTGCGCACGATCCGCATCCAGGGCGACGTCCAGGCGACGATCGCCGAAATTCAGCGGGTCTGGCCCCAATTGCGGCAAAACGATCTGCAGATTTTCAATCCGACAGAGGGCACTCCGTCTGCCGCGAGCTCAGTGAGCCCGGAGAGCAAAACTGCCGAACCGTCCGCCAAGTTGAAAGAATCCAGACCGGCCGACGTTCAGAGCTCTGGTGCTGAAAAAAAGAAGGAACCGCAGAAGAAAGGAAACCCGGCGGCAGAAAAGCCCGCCGAGCCGGCCAAAGACCAATCCTCCCGGTCCGGCTCTGCGTGGCGAGGGGTCTTCCGGCTTGCTTCATTCGGCGAGACTGCATCCGAGAAGGCCGCGGCGAACAATCCCGGTGAGCCGGCAGAGGCCAAGGCCGCCTCACGCAAACCGGAGTCAGCTTCCACCCCCCAGCAACCGCAGAAGCCCGCCAGCCCTCCCGTCGTCATCATGCCGGGCGACGGTCAGATCACGATCGCTTCCGACGACCCCGAAGCCCTCAACGAGCTTGAGAGCCTGCTCCGATCGCTGTCCGAACCGCGGGGCGAGATCGGCCGCAACTTCCATATCTTTCCCCTGAAGCATACCAATGCCTATGACGTCGCCGACACGGTCGAAGATCTCTTTCGCGAGAACCAGAGCCGATACGGCTGGCGCCGCGGGATGAGCCCGGTCGTGGTCGTGCCCGACGAACGGATGAATGCCATTCTCGTGCAGGCCAATCGCACCGACCGTGCCACGATCGAAAACCTGCTGAAGGTGATCGACACGGATGAAGTTCCTGAGTCGCCCGACGCTCACCGCCCGCGAATTATCCCGATCGAGAATACGGATGCCGAGCGCGTGGAAGAGGTTGTTCGGGGAGTCTTCCGCTCCCAGCTTACTCTCGGCTCTCGGCGAAGCTCGCGGACTGGTGGCCCCTCGAGCGCCTGGACGCCGCAGATTACGGTCGACCGGATCACGAATTCCCTGGTTGTGATGGCGTCGGCGCCCCTGGTCGACGACATCACCGAGCTGGCACAGTCGCTGGACGAAGCGGCCGGCAGCGAACCGGCGCGTGCCGTCACCCTCGTTCCCCTGAAGAAAACCAACTCCAGCCGCGTCCAGGAGGCCCTCGATCAAATCCTCCGCGGCAGCCGCACCCGCCGGTATCGGTCCGATCGCTGAGAGGCTATCCGAAAACGGAGACCGGCTCCCGGATGTCGGGTGTCAGAGATGCAGATTCTGCCATCCTCTTGTTCTTTTCTGCTGCCTGTCGCGTACCGCCTTCCACTTCGTGTCGAGACTGCTTGTGTGGATGAATGCGATTGACTGTGGCCTGCTCGTCTATAGCCGCGCAATCTCGTTCAGCGGCGGGACGAGCCCGCCGGGGTCCGCAAGGGACCGGTGAAATCGGATTGCCAGGATTGCAGGACCGGGTGTGATTGGCGAGAGGTTACCCACAGTCCCCACAGGGCGTGGGGCACCGTGTCCTGCTAGTTACGACTCTGCGGGTCCAGAAGCGTCTGGCCAGACCGAGCGAACGCCGCTAGAATGACTTGCGGCATTTTACGTTCTCAAGGCGTTGTCGTGTAATGGGCTTTCAGTGCTCCCAGATTCCCCGGAAATAGAGAGTGACCCGCTCGAAGAGCTTTCTGCAGCTCTCGGCGAAGCGTGGCCCGCGATTTTTGCGGCGCGCGCAGCGGCCAGGGAAGAGGAGACGAAGCTGCACCGACTGATCGCTGGTGTGAAACCCCCCGCCAATACTTCCGTGGTTGCGTTTGGATCGCTTGCACGGGAGGAGTGGACGTCGGGAAGCGATCTCGACTGGACCCTCTTGGTCGATGGTCCCTCGGATATGCGTCACTTCGATGTGACCAAGTCGGTTGAACAGGTTTTCGAGAAGGAAGGCTATCGCGAACCGGGCCCCACCGGCACGTTCGGAGTGATGTCGAGCAGCCACGAGTTGGTTCATTATATTGGCGGTGGCGAAGACACGAACCGGAATATCACGCGCCGAATTCTGCTGCTGTTGGAATCGACCTCGCTCTCGGATCCGGTGACGCACGACCGGGTTATCCGTGCGATCCTGGAACGCTACATCATCGGCGACCCGCCTGCCACCTCGCCCGCTCGCTTCCGTGTTCCTCTCTTCCTGCTCAACGATGTGGTCAGGTTCTGGAGGACGATGACGGTCGATTATGCCACAAAGAAGTGGCAGCGGTCCAACGCCGGGTGGGCACTTCGCAACATCAAGCTCAGAATGTCGCGAAAGTTGCTGTTCGCTAAAGGCATGCTCACCTGCTTTCTCTGCCACGAAGATTTCGCCGGCAAGCCGAAGACCGGCGATCCGGAACTCGTTGAACTGGAACTGCTGGAGATCTGTCTGGGGCTATCGCGGCGGACGGCGGTCGATTTGCTGGCGGACTCCCTGGCGAGATTTGCCGAGCGCGAAGTAGCCAAAAAGACTCTCGGTGCCTACGATCGCTTTTTGGAGGGACTGAACGACGCAGCGAAGCGAGAGAGGCTGAAGACGATTGGCTTTGAAGAACGCGCGGACCCGGTCTATTTGGAACAACGCGACAATACGATTCAATTCCGGGAAGGGCTGGAGAGTTTGTTCTTCGAATCGAACAATTCATTGACACGGTTCACGAAGAGGTACGGAGTATTCTGATGCGGCGAATTGGGTTTTCGACCGGGGCGCTTGCCAGGGGCGATTTTCAACGGGGAATCGAGTTGCAGATAGGCCATGCGGACGCTGTGGAGCTATCTGCACTGCGCGAGGCGGAACTGGATCCGCTGATCGAGGCGCTCCCCCACCTTCCGTTGGAGCAGTTCGAGTTCGTATCGTTCCATGCGCCCGGCCGCCGCGCTGAACTCAGTGAGCGGCAATTGATCGAACGGCTGGCGAACGTCGCCGCGTCGGTCGACGGAATTATCGTGCACCCCGACATCATCGAGGATCCCGCCGAGTGGTTGCCGATCCAGGGTTCGATTTTTCTTGAAAACATGGACCAGCGGAAACCCATTGCACGCACGGCAGAGGAAATGCGGCAATATTTTGATGCTTTGCCGAAAGCACGGTTTTGTCTTGACTTAGGCCATGCGCGCCAGGTTGACCCGACTCTGACCGTCGCCATGGAACTGCTTCGAGGGTTCGGCGAGCGGCTCGCAGAGATTCACATCAGCGAGGTCGATGCCCTAAGTAGCCATGTTGCGATTAGCTCTGCGGCGAGAAAAGCATTTCGGCGAATCTCGCCCCTGATTCCGAAGCATGTGCCGACGATCGTGGAATCGATTATCGAGCCGGAAGCAATCGTCGATGAAATTCGCATGGCACGCGAGTCGCTCGGAGACTTGGTAGTTCCACTTTCGGATCACGCAGCCAAAGCGGTTCTTCTGGAAGGTGGGGCTCAAAGCGAACTTGCGACCGATGCGCACTGAAGTGCGATGGCCTTGCCTTGGCAATTTGGTTCTCAGCCTCTCGGAGCAACGGCTATGCTTGCGGCAGTTCCCTCGCGTCTGGCGTCCGTACCAACACTTCCTCCCCGGTGTTCGCAAAGCCTCGCATCGCTCGAAAATCATCCGATCCAACCACCCAGAAGCGCGTGGCCACCAAATGCCGTCTGTTTTGAGAAATCGCAGCCTTGGTGGCCACACCCTCAGCCCACGCAAAGCTGCTTTTGACTTGCTCTTGGGAGCACGCGCCCCGCAGCTACAGTCACTGGTGCAGCAGTAACGTCCAAGCAGTTGACAGTCCCTAATGGTGGGTGTAAGATTTGGAAAGTCGCTCTCGAAGCGGCCCCTCCACTCCTTCTCTCCTCCTCCCACCCTACGCCGAATCCATGGCCCGCCGCTCGCTGCAACGGTCGCTCTTCGACGCGACGGAAACCGCTGATCCGTCGGTGGCAGAGGCCACGCCCGCCGCGCCCTGCGAGACTCCTCCGTCCCCGCCGGCGACGCTCGAAGGCAAGACCGTTTACGTAATCGACGCCCACTCGCTGATCTACCAGGTCTTTCATGCCCTGCCCGAGATGTCGAGTCCGCAGGGAGAGCCGGTTGGGGCGGTGTTCGGTTTCGCCCGGGACCTCGTTTTTCTCCTGGAGGAGAAGAAGCCGGACTACCTGTTCTGCGCATTTGACATGCCCGGAAAGACATTCCGGCACGAGCTGTACGAACAGTACAAAATCCATCGGCCGGCGATGCCCGACGAGCTTGTCCCTCAAATCCAATCGATTCGCCGGCTGATTGCCGCCTTAGGGATCCCCGCGCTCGGTGCCGAAGGGTATGAGGCCGACGATGTTCTGGCCACCATCGCCCGCGTCGCGGACGAGCTTGGCGGCGAGTGTTACCTGGTCACCGGCGACAAGGACTGCCGGCAACTGATCACGGATCGGGCGAAGATCTTCAATATCCGCAAGAACCAGGTTTTCGACCGCGAGGCACTGGAAGAAGAATGGGGGATTACTCCCTCGCAGGTCGTCGATTTTCAAGCCCTGGTAGGCGACTCGACGGATAATGTCCCGGGTGTTCCCTTGATCGGTCCCAAGTTGGCTCGCGAACTGCTCACCAAATACCGGACACTCGAATCCGTTCTCGATCATGCCAACGACGTCTCCGGGGCCAAGCGCAAGCAGAACCTGATCGAATACCGCGAGCAGGCGATTCTCAGCCGCCAACTCGCCCGGCTCGATGCGCAGGTTCCGCTGACGGTCGATTGGGATGCCGGGCGAACCGGGCAGATCGATCCGGCGCAAGCGCTGGGGCTCTTTCGCGAGTTCGGCTTCCGTAGCCTTGCGGAGAAGGTGGAGTCGCTGGCCGGGAAGCAACCCGAAGCGAAGGTCCAACTCAAACCGGTCTACCATACGGTCAATACGGCCGAGGCGTTCGAGAGCTTTCTCGAGCAGCTCAAGCATCAGAAGCGGATCTCGATCGATCTCGAGACAACGAGCATCTGCCCCCGCTGGGCGGATATCGTCGGCTATGCCTTTTCGTGGAACGAGCAGGAGGCGTGGTATGTGGCGGTCCGCGCGCCGGAGGGCGAGACGAGCCTCGATCCAGCAGCCACGCTCGACGCGCTGCGCCCGATGCTGGAAGACCCGGACGTGGAGAAAATCGGGCAGAATCTCAAATACGACATGATCGTGCTGCGCAGCGCCGGCGTCCGGCTCGCTGGAGTCGCTTTCGACACGATGATTGCGAGTTATCTGCTCGACGCCGGGGCCCGGAATCATAACCTCGATGAACTGGCCCGTGCCTACCTGGGGCATACCACGATCAAGATCACCGAACTGATCGGCACGGGCAAAGACCAGAAGCGGATGGATGAAGTGCCGGTGGCACGGGTGGCCGAATACGCGGGCGAAGATGCGATCGTCCCCGTCCTGCTCCGCCCGATCCTCGACAAAAAGCTCGCCGAAGCGAAGCTCAAACCGCTGTTCGACGAGCTTGAATTGCCGCTGTTGGACGTGTTGGTGGAAATGGAATACAACGGCATCAAGGTCGACGTCCGGCGACTCGGCGAACTGGGCGATCAGTACGGGCGCAGGCTGGAAGAACTCGAGCAGGAAATCCACGCCCTGGCGGGCCGCAAGTTCAACATCAGCTCTCCCAAGCAATTGCAGCAGATCCTGTTCGACGAGTTGCGCCTGCCGGTGGTGAAGAAGACAAAGACGGGGCCCAGCACCGACGTCGACGTGCTCGAAGAGTTGGCGCTCGAGAATCCGCTGCCGGCGAAGATCATCGACTATCGGCAGTATGCGAAGCTCAAGAACACCTACGTCGATGCGCTGCCGCAGATGATTTATCCCAAGACCGGCCGCGTCCACGCGTCGTTCAACCAAGTGGTTACCGCCACGGGACGCTTGAGCTCCAGCGACCCCAACCTTCAGAATATCCCGGTTCGCACCGAGGAGGGACGCGAGATCCGCTCGGCGTTCGTACCCGGCGAGGAAGGCTGGATCCTGCTGGCGGCCGATTACTCTCAGATCGAACTGCGGGTGCTAGCACACTTCAGCGGGGATGAGCGGCTCTGCGAGGCGTTCGATCGAGACGAAGATATTCACGCGCGCGTGGCGAGTCAGGTCTACCGGGTCGCGTTGGACGAGGTCACTCCGGAAATGCGGCGCCAGGCAAAAGCAGTGAATTTTGGAGTGATTTACGGACAGAGCGCCTTCGGGCTCGCAAAGCAACTGAGGATCGACAAGGCCGAGGCGGCGAATTTCATTGACGCCTATTTCGGGGGGTATTCTGGGATCGAAGGCTTTTTGCAGAAAGTACTAGCCGATTGCCGGAAGAATGGATATGTTAGTACTATTCTCGGGCGTCGCCGAGCCATCCGCGGAGTCCGCGCGGACGCCGGCCGTCAGCGGAACCTCGCCGAGCGGACCGCGATCAACACTGTGATCCAGGGCTCCGCCGCGGATCTGATCAAAGAGGCCATGATCTCCATCTATCGTCGTCTTGACCGGAATCGGTTCTCCGGACGGCTGTTGCTGCAAATCCACGATGAATTGGTCTTCGAGTGTCCTCCGGGCGAGCGAGACGCGTTGGCGGCGATGGTCGTCGAGGAGATGGCCGGTGTTCGCCGGTTGAATGTGCCCTTGAAGGTCGATGTGAAAGCAGGCGCCAATTGGGCGGACGCAAAACCTTGGACAGGAGCATCGGGGGCCTGACCAGACGAACAAGAATGCCGGTGATCGGACTGTTGGGCGGAGTGGCAAGCGGCAAGAGCTTTGTGGCCGCGTCGCTGGCCGCATTGGGCGCAGGAGTGCTTGATGCCGATCGCGCCGGCCATGAGGTATTGGCGATGCCGGAAGTCGAGATGGCCGCGCGGAGCCGCTGGGGCGACTCGATTTTCGACGAGAACGGAAGGATCGACCGAAAGCGTCTGGCGAAGATCGTCTTCGCCCCACCACCTGGAGGTCCCGCCGAACGGGCATACTTGGAACAGATCACCCATCCCAAAATCGGGCAATTGCTCGTCGAGCAAGCCGAGGCCATGGCGGCAGTAGACTGTCCGGCGGTGGTGCTCGACGCGCCGCTGTTGCTCGAAGCGGGGTGGGACGAGTTATGCAGTGTCTTGGTGTTCGTCGACGCGCCGCGTCCGCTCCGGCTGGCGAGGGCGCGCGAGCGAGGATGGAGCGAAAAGGAGTTTGCCATGCGCGAGGACGCCCAGGAATCGTTAGACTTGAAACGAAAGCGCGCCGATGTGGTAGTAGACAACACGGGGTCTCCGGATGACGTGCAAGCCCAGCTTAAGCCGTTTTGGCACTCCCTCGTCGGCTGAATTTCCCAGCCCCACCCCCTTCGCCTGCGGACGATCGCACCGTTGGCTGTTTTGAAACCACCCCTTCCCTGATTTTTTCCGATACGATCGATTGCTCCTTGAGCAGCACTTTTCCACCCTCCGCCGACGCCTTCCGCGCGCCGGCCCCCTTTCCTTTTCAGGAGTGAGAGAGACATGACCGAACCGCGAGACGGAAAACCCAACGCGAGAACGCGAAAGTTCGTTCCCGGGCCGCGGTCCCAATCCGCCCAGGATCGAACCTTTTCTTCCTACGACGAGGAAGAACCCCTTTCCCTTGCGGAAGAACTCGCCGATCGGCGGCGCGCGGTCGACGAGGACACCGACGAGCACTACGAGCAGATCAAGCAGTCGGGCGATACCCACATTGCCGAACTCCAGAAGATGTCGATGGCAGAGTTGATCGAGGAGGCCCGCAAGGAGAACCTCACCGATTACGCCGGCATGAAGCGGCAGGACCTGATTTTCCGTATCCTCAAGGAGCGGGTGAAGCTCAATGGCATGATGTTCGGTGAGGGCACGCTCGAGGTCCTTCCCGACGGCTTCGGCTTCTTGCGCAGCCCCGATTACCATTACCTGTCCTGCCCGGACGACATCTACGTCTCGCCCAGCCAGATACGGCGCTTCGGTCTGCGGACCGGTTCGGCCGTGTCCGGCCAGATCCGGCCGCCCAAGGAAAACGAGCGATACTTCGCCCTCCTCCGCGTCGAGGCAATCAATTACGAGGAGCCCAACAGGCTTTCGCAGAAAGTCTTCTTCGACGATCTCACCCCGCTGCATCCCGATGAGCGGATCGTCATGGAGGACGCCTCGGGCGACATCAACACGCGGGTGGTCGACATGATCGTGCCGGTCGGCTTCGGCCAGCGCGGCTTGATCGTCAGTCCTCCGCGGGCCGGCAAGACGATTCTCATGCAGAAGATGGCCAAGGCGGCGCTGAACAACTATCCCGATCTGTACGTTTTCATGCTGCTGATCGACGAGCGGCCTGAAGAAGTGACGGATATGGAGCGCCAGGTCAAAGGGAAGAACTGCGAGGTGATCAGCTCGACTTTCGACGAACCTGCCTCGCGCCACATCCAGGTGGCCGACATGGTGCTGGAGAAAGCGAAGCGGATGGTCGAATACGGCAAGAACGTCATGATCTTCCTCGATTCGATTACCCGGCTGGCTCGGGCATGGAACGCCGAATGCCCCCATTCCGGCAAGATCCTGTCCGGCGGCGTCGACGCCAATGCGCTGCAGCGGCCCAAGCGCTTCTTCGGTTCGGCCCGCAAGGTCGAGGAAGGGGGCTCGCTGACGATCCTTGCCACGGCGCTGATCGAGACCGGCAGCAAGATGGACGACGTCATCTTCGAGGAATTCAAAGGGACCGGCAACCTCGAAATCCATCTCGACCGTCGCCTGGTCGACAAGCGGATCTGGCCGGCGATCGACATCAACCGCAGCGGCACGCGGCGCGAGGAAATGCTCATGGACCCGGAGGAACACCGGCGGGTCTGCGTGCTCCGCCGCGTGCTCAACGAGATGAATCCGCCCGAAGCAATGGAACTGCTCGTCGGCCGGCTGGCCAAGACCAAGTCGAACGCGGAGTTCCTGATGAGCATGAACATGAAATAGAGGACGAACGTGAACGTATATGAGCCATCCACCGAAGTTCCCGAAGGCCGCTTCGCGGCCGTGGTGTCAAAGTTCAACGATACCATCACTTCGCGGTTGCTTGGCGGCGCGATCGAAACGCTTGCGGCACGAGGAGTCGCGGAGGATCGCGTCGACGTCTTCTGGGTCCCGGGAGCGTTCGAGATCCCCACGGTTGCCGCACGCCTGGCGAAGAGCGGCCGGTACGCGGCCGTGATATGCCTGGGCGCAGTCATCCGCGGCGAAACGACTCACGACCAGCACATCAATCGCGCCGTGAGCATTGCGCTGGCGAACATCGGAGCGCAAACCGGTGTGCCGACGCTGTTCGGGGTGCTCACGTGCAATACCCTCGACCAGGCGATTGCTCGCTCCGGCGGAGACCCCGGTACGCGAGGCAAAGACCGTCCGGACAGCCGCATCGGCAACAAGGGCGCCGACTGCGCCGAGGCGGCCCTGGAAATGGTCAGCCTGTTGGCAAAGATCCCCCAGTAGCGAGTTGCCATGCCGCGCCGAAGTCGAGCCCGTACCGTTGCCTTCCAGGTATTGTTCCAGGATGATTTGAATCCCAAGATCAATCCTGCCGTGGGGGATCAACTGCTCCGCCGCCGCCTGGGGACCGACGAACTGGTCCGGTTTGCTCAGTCGCTCGTTGCCGGGGTGCGGCGGCACCGCGCGCAACTCGACAAGCGGATCCAGCAGACGGCTGTCAACTGGAGTATTGAGCGGATGGCCGCCTCGGATCGCAACGTGCTGCGACTGGGGGCCTACGAGATCCTCTACACCGATACCCCCGCTCGCGTCGTTGTCAACGAGGCGATCGAACTGGCCAAGCGGTTCGGCACGGCCCACTCTTCTCAGTTTGTCAATGGGATTCTCGATCGGCTGATGAAGGAAGGAGAGAGTAAGCAGTAGTATGGGCTTTTTCGACAAACTCAAGCAGGGTCTGAGAAAGACCTCGCAACTGCTCAACACCGACGTTCGGGATCTGTTCAAGAGCGAAGGTCGCTTGGTCGACGACGATCTGCTCGATGAGATCTTCGCAACGCTGATCAAGACCGACATGGGTGTCCAGGCCGCCCAGGCGACCGTGGATGATATCGGCAACCGTTTCCGGGCGCGTGTCGTCAAATCGCCGGAGGTAGTTGGCGGCATCAAGGAGAAGCTCAAGGAACTGATGAAGCAGTCGCCGAACCCCGTCCGGTTTGCCCCAAGCGGCCCCACCGTGATCATGGTCTGTGGAGTCAACGGCTCGGGCAAGACGACGTCGATCGCCAAGCTGGCGCACGTGTTCCTCGCCGACGGCAAGCGCGTGGTGCTGGGTGCGGCGGACACCTTCCGCGCAGCGGCTGTCGAGCAATTGACGATCTGGGCGCAGCGTCTGGGGGCCGAGATCGTCACGGGGGCCCAAGGGACCGACCCTGCCAGCGTCGCTCACCGCGCCGTCGCGAAAGCGATCGAGACTGCGGCCGAGGTGTGCATCGTCGACACGGCCGGGCGTCTGCAGACCCAGCAGAACCTCATGCAGGAACTGAGCAAAATCCACCGGGTGCTCGGCAAACAGATTCCCGAAGCCCCGCATGAAGTGCTGCTGGTGCTCGATGCGACTACCGGGCAGAACGGCATCAGCCAGGCCAAGCATTTTACCGAGGCCGTCCATTGCACGGGGATCGTGCTCGCCAAGCTCGACGGGACAGCCAAGGGCGGAGTCGTGGTCGCCATTCGCCAACAGGTGGGCCTGCCGGTCAAATACGTCGGAGTTGGCGAAAAGGCCGAAGACCTCACGCTGTTCGACCCCGACGCCTTTGTCGACGCGATGTTTGAGGATGTAAGCGGGGCCGGTTAACCGGAATCTGGTCTGATAGAAAAGAAGAGACAGGCACCGCAAGCAGTCGTTCTAACGTCGCCTTGATCCGCAAGCGGAATGCTTGATCGCGCACCGCAATTTGCCTTTTCCTTGGGCAGACTCTCGGCCTGTTCAGAGACCGCTTCATGCGAGTTCAGGTCGAATTCTCGCAGTTTTGCCTCACCAGGCGTGCACCCCGGCTCGTTGGGCGGGAAATACCGGCGCGACCGGCATGCCAATTGCTGCCGCCAAGGAGTGCCCGTTGAGCCCTGCCGGGGCGGAAGAGAGGGGGACAGGTCCATGTTTTCGGCCAACGTTATTGTCGCCGAAATACGCCAACTGGCCGAAAAATGGACCAGTCCCCGATCGCCCCGTGAACGGTTACCCGCCAAGGAGTGCCCGTTGAGCCCTGCCGGACCAAATGGTGTGTGCCAGTGTGTCACGGGCCGTGCCTGGGATTCTTTGGAGGAGGTCACAGGCTCCCCCAAAGCTCCGCACCGCCCAGCCGGCCCGTGACACCGGCCGAACTTGATCTGATGGAGGCCGATTCCCTGCCACAGCCTCCTCGGCGACGGCTTACCGGATACCCCAGGTCGTTCCCCTTGAGACGATTTGACTGGCAGAGTAGGATCAAGGGGTACCACTTTGGAGTACCCCGATCATGAAACTGATTATCGCGATCATTCAACCAAACCGCTTGGAGGCCGTTAAAACGGCGTTGGCCGATGTCGAGGTTTTTCGGCTGACCGTTATGGACGTCCAAGGATTTGGGCGGCAGCGTGGCCACACCGAGGTCTACCGCGGACACGAGTTCACCGTGAATCTCGTTCGCAAAGTGCAGTTGATGATCGCCGTCAACGACAACTTCCTGCAGCCGACGATCGACGCGATTATCAAGGGCGGCCGCACCGGTCCGACCGGAGAGGTTGGAGACGGCAAGATCTTCGTCCTGCCGCTGGAAGACTGCATACGGATCCGCACCGGCGAACGCGGCGGCGAGGCCATCTAGCACCCCTCCAAGAACAACTTCGCAATTGGATGTAGGGCGGACTTCAGTCCGCCCTACAAACCTGTTCGTGGACAGGAACTTAGAACCTATCCCCAAACCGTTGGGGACAGGCTCATTGTGCGCAGTGCTCGGAGCAAAATGTGCCTGTCTTCTACTCGCTCTTAGTCTTTGTCGTACGGGCTGCGCCGCTTCGGCATCAGCCGGCAAAGCAGTACGCCACCGAAATAGAGGAAGGTCAGCGGAACGGCCATCAGCAACATGCTGTACGGATCGGCCGGCGTCAAGAACATCGAGAGCGTGAAGATCACGAGAATCGCGATTCGCCACTTCGACAGATACGCCTCGACGTCGAAAATGCCGATCCGTTCCAGGAACAACATTACCAGCGGCAACTGGAAGGCAATGCCGAAGCCCAGCGGCAGAATCAGCACGAAACTGAGCCATTCCGTAATTCGAGGCTCCGGATCGATCTCGAGCCAGGCGTTAAAGCTCAAGAGGAAATCGAGCACGGGTTCGAATACGAAGAAGAACGCCAGCGACGCGCCGAGGAGAAACAGCCCGAGGCTGAACGGAAGAAACACGTGGACGTAGTATTTCTCGTGGGGATACAGGCCTGCGGCGACGAACGACCAGATCTGATAGAACACCCACGGGCTGGCAAGCACGGCTCCGACGAGCAATGCAGCTTTGACGTAGATCGCAAAAGGCTCCTGAGCGTTGAGCGAGGTCACCTTTGTCCGCGGATCCTCTTTTGCCGGACGCAGCAACAGAAGCCGGATCATCTTCTCCGTTGTAATGTTCTTGTCGTCGTCGGCTTGCGAAATCCTGATGGCGGAAAACTCATTCGGGTATGCGGTTTTGAGCTGTTCGAGGACATATTGTGGAAAGACCAATGCTTCATCAACCAAGAGGTTCTCGCGTTCGATGAATTCAGCGAGTTGCTGCAAGTCCCGGGGCACGGCCCCGCCGCCTGCCTCAATCCTTGCAACGACCTCAGCGACTTTGTCTACAGACCCCGCTTCGTAATAGTTCCTCATGGCGTTCTCGAGCGGCGCCTTGATCAGGCCGACGACCGGTCGCCCCAGAAACAACCCAACGAGGAAGCCGAGAGCTAGCCCCACCAGGGATTTGTAGAGACAAGTCCGCAACTCTTCGAGGTGTTCCCCGAAGGTCATTGTGGATTCTTTAAACAGATCCTCGTTGTATTCACGTCGCAGCATGGCAAGAGGGGGTAAGTGAGCGGCTGCGGGTTTCCTGGTAGACAACACGTATCGATCGGTTTTCGACCTTGCCCGCGGCCCAAACGAACCGGCCAAGGAATGACGGCGCGGCGGGCTCGACACGTCTTCTTCTAAAAGGGGCCCCACAAAATGGGTGCTAACACCTCACCAGAACGCGTATTCCGGATGTTTTCAGGTGTTCGGCTCGGAACCAGGCCCCGTTTGTTGGGGCTTCTTAGTATACTCGCTTCAGCGGAGGTCGAATTCTTTATAATACCTCCGTTACCGACCCGCCACAATGAACCGCGAAAACAACGATGCTTGACCATCCCTTGCGCCTTCTGCCTCTCTATAAACACGCCGTGTGGGGGGGCAGGCGATTCGCGACGGTTTTCGGCCGCGATCTTGGCCCTGGCGATGACTTCGCTGAATCATGGGAGGTCTGCGATCATGCCGACGACCAAAGCGTCGTGGAGTATGGGCCAGTGGCGGGCGCTACGCTTCACGAATTGGTCGTTCGCGAGGGGGAGGACCTCCTGGGGCGCCACCATCCGCAACAACGCTTTCCGCTCCTATTGAAGTACCTCGACGCCCGCCGGCGGCTTTCGGTCCAGGTTCATCCGGACGATGCCACGGCGGCTCGCATGCAACTGCCTGACGTTGGGAAGACGGAGGCGTGGGTCATCCTGGACGCAGGCACCGACAGTGCGATTTGGGCGGGATTCGAGCGTCCGGTCGATCGGGAATCGCTCCGCAAGGCAATCAGGAGCAACCAACTGGAATCCCTTCTTCATCGCTTCCGGCCGGTGGCCGGCCAGTGTGTGTTTCTTCCCGCCGGAACTGTCCATGCCTTGGGCGATGGGCTGATGGTTGTTGAGATCCAGCAGTCCAGCGATGTCACGTTCCGGCTTCACGACTGGAATCGCCTGGGACCGGATGGCAGGCCGCGAGCATTGCACATGGAAAAAGGACTGGAGGCAATCGACTATAGCCAGGGCCCGGTCGGGCCACATCCGGCGCAACCAACCGCGAGCCCGCATGTCGAGCGATTGGTGGAGTGTGAGAAATTCGTCCTGGACCGGTGGCAGTTCCAAGTTCCCCTGGCAGCAGGCGGTGACCTAAGGTGTCACATCATTACCCTTCTTGAAGGCGCCATAGCCCTTGAGGGCGACCCGAGTGGCGAGCCGCTGCCACAGGGGCGTACAGTCCTGCTGCCGACGGCCGCAGGCGCGGTTCGACTCGCACCGATGAACAACGCTCCTGCAGTGGTTCTCGATGCATACCTGCCGTAGCGGCAGGTCGTGCCCTGGGCGCCGTGGGAGATCCGTCGCCCGGATCTGGAAGGCGCCGTCGCGATACGCACACTACGGTCGCAGAACAATGCAGCGATACGCACCGCGCAATCAGGCTACGCGACTCGGCAGTCGCGACCCATGGTGGTAAGGGCGTTACGCCTATCTCCTTCTCGTCGACTCGGCGGGTGCCGGGTCTTCGGGACGGAATGCCTGCTCGTCGGGCTTGCTCACACTGTCCTGGTAGACGGCGACCTCGTCGATCCCGTCGCCATTGAAATCGCCCGCCACCGGCCGATCGTAGGGACCGCCCATCTTGAAAGTGCGATCGCCCGCGTCGAGTTTCCGGTTGCCGTTGCTGTCCAGTAGCCAAGTGCCTTCGCGGAAAAGCGCGAGATCGTCGATCCCGTCGCCGTTCCAGTCGCCCACCACCGGGAGGTCGCCCTCGCGTCCCATCCGGAGCATCAGATCGCCGCGGCTCCAGTGGCCGTCGCCGTCCATGTCGAGGTACCAGGTGCCACTGCGGAACAGGCCGATGTTGGTCACTCCGTCGCCGTTCCAATCGCCGGCCACCGCGCGGTCACCCTCGCTGCCGTATTGGAAGACGTGGTCGATCAGATCGCTCCGCATCTCGCCCTCGGCGGTTCGCTTGAGCGTGCGATAACCGGAAGCCGCCTCGTTGGCATCGGGAGGAACGTTTTTGCGGCGGCCGGTCCGATCATTGAGCATGTCGGGGAGCCCGGGTTCGTGGTCGATTGCCACCCCGTCGCCCACCCAGGCCTGGCCAAATACGCCGACGTCGGTCTTGCCATCGCCGTCCCAATCGCCGGCGACCGGTTGGTCGCCCGCGTCGCCCAGGCGCACCCACAGGTCGCCCTGGTCCCAGGTGCCGTTGCCGTTGAGATCGATGAACCAAAGACCGTCGAAGAAGACGGCCACCTCGTCGATGCCGTCGCCGTTGAAATCGCCGGTAACCGGCATCGCGCCTTCCATCCCGAAGATGAACTGGTGCGTAATCGTTCCGCTCGTGTCGGCCAGGGTCCACTGGCCGCGGTTCAACGGCGCGCCGGTCCAGGAAACCGGATTGAAGACGGGATTCTCATAAAGCCCCATCATTTCAATCCCGTCGCGGTCGCTCCGCGGCTGCCCCGCGTTGATGACGCTCAGGTGCCAGGTGTACGTAAGCGGATTACCGGCACCGCCTAGGACGGCCCGGACCTCGCGATAGAGGGTCGACTGCTGAATCCACGCAGCCTGAACAAGGTCGGGCGACATGAGCATCGGCTCAGGCAGCGGCAGCGGGGGCGGATCTTCCCGGGGCGGCGGGAAGACAGGAGGCGGTGGCGGGACCTCGACCATGACCACCTCGCTGAAATTGTAGGAAACCGCATTGTCGCCGGCCGCGATGGGGATGCGGATGATCGCATCGAATTTCGGGTCGACCACCAGTTGCCGGAGCGTTTCCGGCGAAATCTGCGAGTTGGTGTTGATGGCGATGCCGCCTTTCGATCCGGCCGTATCCAAGCTGTCCTGGTAGCCTTCGGGCTGGACTTGCAGGATCGAGTAAACGCGCGGGCGGAGATTGGCAAACTCGTAGTAGCCGCGGCTGTTGGTTACTGCCGTAATCGCGCGCCCGTCGGCATCCAGGATTGCCGCTCCATTGGCGTCGGCAAGCTGGAGGGTGACGCCGGCGATAGGAATGTCGTCGGGAGTGAACTGCCCGTCGCGGAGCGAGACCGGGTCGGGAGTCGGATCGCCCTCTTCGTACGAGATCTCCGTCCCGTCCTGGAAGACGTAGCCCGAGATTTTCGCGGGCGGCAACTCGCAGAAGTTGTAATCGACCGCGTCCACGCCGGAGCCGAGCACCACCTGCGAAATCAGGTCGTCCGCCAGCGTCCCGCCCGCCGACCCAACGTAGTCTTTGCCGTCGAAATAGCCGTCGGGCTGGTCCTCCTCGACACCATACGTTCCAGGCCGGAGATTGGCAAACGAGTATTGCCCGTTCGTATCGGTCGCGGTAGAGGCGATTCGCTCGCCGGATGCATCGAGCAAGTACACCGTCACGCCGCTGAGCACTTTCTCCCCCGGATCGTAGCGGTCATCCTCGTCGCGATCGACAAAGATACGGCCCCCGATGCTCGCGGGGCGGAGCTCGCCGAAATTGTAGTTCTTGCCGTGCACTCCCGAGCCGAGGGCGATGCCGGTGATCCTGTCGCCGGGATTCTCCGCAGTACCGCCGGCGGTGCCGGCTGTGTCCAAACCGTCGAAGTAACCGTCGGGCTGGACTTCCGCCACGCCGTACACGTTACCCGGCTTTAGCCCGGAGAACTGATAATAGCCGGAGCTGTTGGTGACCGCCGTGATGCCGGTCGCGTTGCCCTCGCCATCCAACAGCGTGAGAGTCACGCCCTCAATGCCTGCTTCACCCGCGTTTCGCTGCCCGTTGTTGTTGACGTCGTGATAGACGAACCCGGAGAGAGTGACCGGCACCCGCTCGCAGAAGTTGTAACGCACCGCCTCAGTTCCCGACACGAGAACGATGCCCACGATTGAATCGGGCGCCACCCGCGTGCCGCCGGCCGACCCTGGATGATCGGGGCCGTCGAAGTACCCTTCGGGCTGGATTTCTTCAACCCCATACGTACCCGGAGCCAAACCGTCAAATAAGTATTCGCCGTTTTCATCCGTGACGGTGCGGGCAATGCGGTTGCCTCCGGCGTCGAGCAGGTGGACCGTCACACCGGCCAAGAGCGATTCGCCCGGGTCGAGCTGACAATTACCGTTGGCATCGGCGAGCACACGGCCGCTGATCGAGCTGGGCAGGATTTCGAGGAAGTCATAGTCTGCGGCATTCGTGCCGGAGACCAGCGTGATTTCCCGAATCGAGTCGAGGCCCACCAGGGAGCCGCCCGCCGTACCGGGATGATCCTGGCCGTCGAAATATCCCTCCGGCTGGATCTCTTCAACGCCATAGCTGCCCGGCGCCAGATCCGTGAACCTGTAGAGACCCCTGTCGCCGGTTCGCGCGCTGGCAATGCGGTTGCCTCCGGCGTCGAGCAGGTACACAGTCACTCCGGCGATCGGCGCCTCGCCCGGATCGTAGACGCCGTTTCCATTTGCGTCGGCGATTACGTGGCCGCTGATGGTGCTGAGCTTGAAATCGAGGAAATCGTAGTTAACCGCGTCGGTGCCGGATACCAACCGGATATCCGTAATCGAGTCGGGTGCAAGAAGCGAGCCCCCGGCGGTCCCCACATGGTCGCGGCCGTCATGGTAGCCTTCCGGTTGGCTCTCTTCCACGCCGTAGACGCCAGGAAGCAAACCCGTGAACTGGTAGCGGCCGTCGGCATCGGCGGTCGTTTCGCCGACGCGGTTGCCTTGGGCGTCGAGCAGGTAAACCGTGACGAACGGGATGCCGACCTCGCCGGCATCGATCGCCCCGTCGCCGTTGGCATCGTCAATCACGCGCCCGCTGATCGTGCTGA
This sequence comes from Thermoguttaceae bacterium, assembly GCA_040768665.1. Lineage (GTDB taxonomy): Bacteria > Planctomycetota > Planctomycetia > Pirellulales > Thermoguttaceae > JABWBD01. Next base: position 34,752 of record JAXGMN010000041.1, on the reverse strand, counting down.
GCCTGAAATCGAGAAAATCGTAGTTCACGGCGTTCGTGCCGGATACGAGCCGAACACCGGTAATCGAGTCGGGCGCCACGAGCGAACCGCCCACGGATCCGACGTGGTCGCGACCGTCTTCGTAGCCCGTCGGTTGATGTTCTTCGACACCATACACGCCCGGGAGCAAACCGGTAAACCGGTACCGGCCGTCGGCATCGGTGGTCGTCTCGCCGACGTGGTTGCCCTGGGCGTCGAGCAGGTAGACGGTGACGAACGGGATGCCGATCTCGCCGGCATCGATCGCCCCGTCGCCGTTGGCATCATCGATGACTCTGCCGCTGATCGTGCTGAGCCTGAAATCGAGGAAATCGTAGTTCACGGCGTTCGTGCCGGATACGAGGCGAACACCGGTAATCGAGTCGGGCGCCACGAGCGAACCGCCCACGGATCCGACGTGGTCGCGACCGTCTTCGTAGCCGGTCGGCTGAAGCTCTTCGACGCCATAGACGCCGGGCCGCAGGTCGGCAAACTGGTACCGGCCGCTGTCGTCGGTCTGGGTCTCCGCAATGCGATTGCCATCGGCGTCGAGCAGGTAGACCGTGACGGACGGGATGCCGGTCTCGCCGGCATCGATCAGCCCATTGCCGTTGGTGTCCTCGATCACGCTGCCGCGGATCGTGCTGGGCCGGTATTCGAGAAAATCGTAGTTCAGGGCACGGGTTCCGGAGACCAGCCGGACATCGATGATCGAATCCGGCGCCAGGAGCGAACCACCGGCGCTGCCGGCGTAGTCGCGGCCGTCGTGATAACCCCCGGGCTGCATCTCCTGGACGGCATAGACGCCGGGCCGCAGATCGGCGAACTGGTAATGGCCGTTCTCGTCGGTTTGGGTCTCCGCCATGCGATTGCCATCGGCGTCGAGCAGGTAAACGGTAACGCCGGCAATGCCCACCTCGCCGGCGTCGATCACTCCGTCGCCGTTGGCGTCGTCGACCACGCGTCCGCTGATCGTGCTAGGCTGTTCGACGGCAAACATGGTGCCGGCCGTCTGGACCGGCCTTGGCGTGCTGCCGGGCGGGACGTAGCTGTCCGGCGGCAGAGTAAGGCCCGAGTTGGCGAGCTTCGTGTCGTAGAAGTCGAGAAATGTGCCGGTACCGAAGACATCAGGGAAATAGGGCGCGGTAAAGGTGGCCGTCAGTTGCGATCCCTGGAACTCATTCCCTTCTGCGACCGCGTTGGCCCCCAGAAACGGATCGTCGCCCTCGTCGGCCACGAAGGAGCCTTGCTCGTCAACGTCGACGGTAAATACGAGCCGCTCACCGGCGTCGAAGCCGGTGAACGTAATGACCATCCGCATGCCGCCGTCTTCGACGGAGATCTGGACGGAGTCGATGCCCGTCTGGTCTACGATTTCGACGGGAACATGGCCGAACGCTCCTTGGCCGCCTGCCGCCGTGTCGAAGAAGACGTCGCCGATCGTCAGGCCGTTGTCACCCTTGTCGGTGTTGATAATCAGTTGCTTCAACTGGGTGCCGGGCGCGCCGCCGCTGAACGTGATCTCGAACCGATCGCCCGCGAGGTCCTCGCCGGTGGCCTCTTCGAAGTACACGGCGCCGACCTGGATCGGCGAAGCGGAAAGAAGTTGTCGCGGCTCGAACTGCTCGAATCGGCAGATCCGCAGGGGCCGGCTGATAGCCGTCTGGCGGTGAGAGAACTTCCGGCTCCGCCTGCGGCGGCGCCAAGCCTGCATTTTTTGTAGCAATCCCACGGCTACCTCCGTGTACACCGTTTGACCTGGATGATTTCGAGACTCCCGAGTCGGGCCTCGCACGCCTACCGCAGCGATGTGACCGATGTCGCCCCGCCGGGGTTCAATTGCCACACCCGCACCGTCGTATCGAAGCTGCCGGATACCAGCATCTGCGACGCCGCGTCCCACGCCAGCCCGGAAACGGACCCGGTATGTCCGACCAGGCGCACCTGTTCCGCCAGGCTTTCGATGTCCCAAAGGCGAATCAGATTGTCGCTCGCCCCGGCAGCCAACCGTCCCGGACCGCAGAAGGCGAGGCAGAGGATCTTCCCGGGACGGGGCGGCAGGTTGCCGACCTGACTGCCGTTGGACGTGTCCCACAAGAGGACGCTCCGCTCCTCGCCGGCGCTGGCCAACAGGCCGCCGTCCGGCGAGTAGGCCAAGGCATTGACCTGGCGACTGTGGCCGGCCAGTTCGTGGATCACGCTGCCCGACTGTGTGTCCCATACGCGTATGAGCCCGCTGCGACCGGCCGCCGCGATCTGCCGGCCGCCCGGCGAGAAGAGCATGGCCCGGACATCCCGTCCGGGGGCTGTCAACGTGCGAATCATCGCGCCGGTGCGACCGTCGTACAGCCGGATTTTGTCGTCGGAACCTCCCGCGGCCAGCAGGCGGTTATCGGGGCTGAAGGCCAGGGTCTGCACGCGGGCCTTCTGCGTGGCAACAGCGCGGTAGCTGCGCCCCGAGGCAATCGACCAGAGCTGGATCACCCCATCGTCGCCGGCCGTAGCCAGGACCTCTCCGTCCGGGCTGAACGCCGCGGCGCGGACCCAATCGGCATGGCCCGCCAAGGCCTTTTGGAGCGTGCCGGTGTGCGCGTCCCACAGCCGCACGAAATGGTCATCGCCAGCGGTCGCAAGCACGCCTCCAGTGGGGTTCAGGGCTACGCCCGAGACCACTGGTACCTTGTTCAACACCACTCGCCCGTCGAGCTGGATTACCTGACTGGGCTTGAGTTCCGCGATTGATTCACCCCATACCGCCGAGGCCAGTCCAAGGGCCACGGCCAGGGAAAGCCACGTTGTTGTCCGGAAGTTGCGCATACCATCTGCCCGAGTTCGAGGAGTCGCGACTGCGCAACGAGCCATGCGTAGCCCGCCGCTTGCCTTCTTTCATCGGATGGAACAGAGCGCATGGATTAGGCGAATTCTCTTGGGATTGCGGATAAAGCAGAGACTTATGAATAAGTAGAATAGGAAAGCTCGTGTTCCGTATCGTCAGAAGGGGGGTGTTCCCTCGGAGAGCCGCGAAGCGGCGGAAGAGAATAGCCAGGGGTGTGAACCCTTGGAGAGAGATCGGAGGCACGGATTTCACCCCGACAAGTTTTCCAGCCCCGGAGGGGAGACAGAAGAACTTGGGCGGCTTCCACGTTTCTATGTCGGGCGATTATTCGTTTGCCGCTTCGCGACTGGGATGTGACGCGGCGGTGTCGCTGTTGTCAATCACCTACGCAAACGACGCGGAAACCGACGTTGTATACCGGCTGGTAGGTTCGGTAGGCGAGGCGGTGGGCCGAACGGGCCTGCCAGGGTCGGTCGCGCCAGGAGCCGCCACGAACGACTTTTTTCTCTTGCAGAGATAGTTCGTTGCGGCCGTCGTCGTCGCGATAGGGATACGGCCGAAAGTCACTTCGCGTCCACTCGCCCACGTTGCCGTGCATATCGCAAAGCCCCCAGGCGTTGGGCGTGTAACGGCCTACTCCGTCGGAAAGAAAGCCTTCGTCGCGGAACCGCGAGTCCTTGGGGATCCAATCGTCGTACTTGCTGGCCTTGGCCAGCGGTGAACGGTTCTTGAGGTAAGGATGACACACGTACTCGGAAAGGGTCGCGTCGGCCAGGTTGGCATGCGGGCTGAAATCAGTCTGCAGAGTGCCATAGGAAAACGGTGAGTCGGCGCCGGCGCGGCAGGCGTACTCCCATTGGGCTTCGGTCGGCAGGGTAAAGGTCCGGCCCGTTTTCTGCGACAGCCAGCGGCAGTAATCCATCGCGCGCGACCAACAGACCCGCACGACCGGCTGATCCGGGCCGTTGGCGTAGAACCCGCGGACACCAAACTGCATCGCGAACCGGGCCTCGACGCCGCTATCGTGCGCGGGATCGAAGGTGGCGAACTGGCGGTTGGTCACCTCGCAGGCGCCCATCCAGAAGGGCTCGGCGATTCGGACGCGGGTGGGCGGCCGCTCGTCGGGATGTCCATGCGGATCGCCGATGACGAACTCGCCGGCGGGAATCCGCACGAGCTTGAGCGTCACGCCTTCGGCCAACTCGACGGTCTCGTCAACCTCGCCGGTTGCCAACTGGCGCCGCTTCGCCTCGGCGGTGTCAAACGGCCAGCCGGGACAGTCGACCGGTTCGGCTGCGGCAGGCGGCGCGGATTGGGGTACGATCGGAGTGACCGAAGATTTTGGCGTGTCGGGGATCCACTCCGGATCGTCGTGCATGTCGGCATAGAGCTTGCGGAGCTCGCGGCGCCGCCTGGCGAGCGGATCGACCCGCTCCCCCCCGGCGATTTCCTTCCAAGTGGCGTGGAACGGCGCGTTCAGGTCGATCCAGGTGATCAGGCGGTCCCAAGCCTCTTCGTCAAGTTCGACTCCATAGTGGCCCTTGCTCAGCAGTTGAACGAGTTGGGTCGTGTCGGCGTGAAACTCCATCGGAGTCAGCAGGTGGTAGTCGCTTTCGAGGCCCGGCCGGCGGACGAAACGGTGGAGCTCGACATACGAGGTGGAGAAATGGCCCGCGTCGTGCGCCCCGTAGTGATAGGCGCTGATGTAATCGGTGATCCGCTCGCGCCCGCGGAAATCGGCTGCAAGCTTGCCGTCTTCGCGATGCGTTCCGTCGTGACAACCGACGCAGAATTGGTTGAGCACCGGCTGGACCTCTCGCTCGAAACTGAAGCCTCGCACCTGCCCACGCCAGGGGATGATCTCCGAGGGCGGGCGATTCATGGCCCGCGTGTATTTCACGGGCGGCGAAGAGTTCTGGCTTTCATGGCAGCCGACGCAGGAGAGGACTTCGCCGGGCATGGCGGTGAACCAGCTTCGCATAAGCTGAAGGGCTTTGCCCTCGGAGTCCAAGGGCTGGACGGCGATGGGTGTGTTGGCGGGGATCTCGAACAGGGCGGAGCCGTCGTCCTCGACCGGCACCGTTCCGAGGATCCGTTTGATGTCCCAGGGGCCTTCCATGCCGACCACGCCCTGCGGGCCGCCCATGCCGGGGAACAGGTAATGGTAGCTGAACAGCCGCAGTTGCTTGACCGTGCCCGGCGGAATCCCCGCCAGACCGCCGCCTGCGTAGATGTTTGAAAGATAGACCAGCCCCCGGTCGCTCGCCAGGTCGACGCGGTCGGGAAGGATCGGCGGTTTTTTCGTCTTCCGCAGGGGAACCGGCTCCAGTAGCGCGTAGCCCGGCTCCTCCTTGATGAGGACCATATTGTCGAACGTGTCGACAAGATAGATACCCCAATTCGACTCGGCGGTCGGCTGCGCGGCGACGAGAAAGTACTTGTCGCTTAGCGGAAAGGGATGGAGGAACTTGGGCCAGGAGCCGTCGACCAGGTTGTCCTCGATCTTGGCCTCGACTTTGCGGCCACGTCCCGGGATCCGCTGGATCGCGCCTTCGGCTTCGCGGCGACCCAGCGCCGGGTCGAACAGGACCAGCTCCCCCATCCGCGCGACCCCGTGATGGCCGCTGACGATCCCGACGAACTGCGTCGGATGGTTGGGGATCGGCCGGGCGTAGAAGAGCGAATTCGGCCAGTAGGAATTGCTGCCGTAGTACTCCATCTGCGCGGTGCCGTCGGGATTCATATGGAAGAGCACCCGGCTGTGGGCGTGCGGCGTGTCGGTGTATTCCCAACGCAGGTAGAGCACGCGACCGTTGTTCAACACCGTGGGGCACCAGTTGTGCTCCTGATCGAAGCAGAGCTGGCGGATGCCGGTGCCGTCGGCGTTCATCCGGTAGAAGTTGGCCACGCGCGTGCTGCCGTTGACGCAGGGGACGGCGATCATCGAAGCGGTCGAGCAGAAGAGGATGCGGCCGTCGGGAAGGTAACATGCGTCGTAGTTGTCCACGTCGTCGTGGTTGCCGGGCGTCACCTGCCGCAAGCCGATACCGTCGGTTCGAATCTCGAAGATCTGCCAGCGGTTGTGCGAACCGATCGAAGAGAAGAGCAACCGGTCGGCGTCGAAGTGCAGGTCGACGTCTCCGACGAAGTGCGGACCGGAAGGACGATAAAGCGTGGTCAAGGCTCCCTCGGGGCGGACCGGCGTGAGGACGGCGATCTCGTCGTCGAACCCTTCTCGGGGCAGGACGCAATTGCTTTGCCAGTTCTGAGGCAGCCCTAACCGCGGGCTCTTCAGGCCGCGGCGGACTACCAGCAGTCGGTCAAAGTCGACCAGCGGATTGCTCAGCGCCACCTCGCGCTGGAGCATTGCCGCCCGGCGGTAAAGCGCGAGGAAGGATTGCCATCGGGCACGGTCGTCGGCCGCACCCCGAAGGTGCTTGAGTTCCGCCGTCATCTGTGCAACGGCCGCACGGTGGGACTTCAGCCGGTCGGGATCTGCACCGGGATTCGTGCCGAAATCGTCGATCCACTCGAGCGTGCATCGAAGCATCTCTTCGAGTCGGCTCGGGTCGAGACTGAGCGTGGCGGTCCGGCCATCGACTGACTTCAGCCGAGCCAGCCACGGCGTGGTGGCCGCGGCAAACACGTCGCTGTCGAAGAGAAGCTCGTTGTGGGCGTCGGGGTTGGCGGCAGCGAGTTCGTCGGCCGAGAGCACTTCGGCCTCCACGGTCGCATCCACAAGCAGGGAAAGCTCCGGCACGAGATGAGGACGCACGGCATCGTCGGCGTCGAGATCCGCCGCCTGGGAGTTCCGCCGGGCGGCCCACCGATCCAGCCGCCAGCCGGCCGGAAACGGCACGGGCGATTCCAACCGAAACGCGCAGATGTGCGGCATGCACGAGCCCGGGCAAAGGAGCTTGATCGTGTGAGGTCCTTGAGTGATCGGGATCGTGCACTGCGTTTCCCACGCGGCCTGTTTGGTCTGCCAGCTTCCGGTGACCCCGGCGAAACCGCGATGAACCTTTTCGCCGTCGAGATAGATGTCGACCGGCCGTGAGCTCTGGGCCGTGTACAGCGCGACGAACGTGTAGTCGGCGGTTACCGGGAAATCGATATCGTACTCCGCCTGGTTGGGATATTGGCCGGCGTTCCAGATGCAGGCGTACTTGTCGGCATAGGATTCGCCCGGTCGGCTGACACGGACGTTACCGCGGTCGAACCAGTCGGCTCGCAGGGTAAAGGTGGCGGCAGGCGGTTCAGCACCGGCGTACGGTCCGCAAGCGAGGATGAGGATCCAGGAGATCCCATGCCAGATTCTCCGGGGGCGAGTGGATCGAACTGGTCTGGTCGCGGGCGGCAGAGGTGCCATGGTGGGACTCCCCCGGGGGTAAATTTCGGCGGATGAAAAAGGAACTGGCACCAATCGAGGGCATTGGGAGCGAAGATCCGCGGTCGTGCAGAGCCAGTTCCCTCGTTCATCCGATTATCGGACGGTTGCCGGATTGTCGCAACCTGCGGCTCCCGCGTGGTAACCGTTCATGGGGGGAAGGAAGGGGACAGGTCCGCTTAGACCACGGGACGGCGGACGCCGCGAACGAGGAGGTTCGCCAGAAATACCGCGAGACTCACCACAAATCCCGGGAGGGATGCATTCGCCGAGAGAGACTGGGGACCAAAACTCGTCACACCCATCGCCATGCACAGTGCAAAGGTCAGCAACACCCAGATAGACATTTTTGGCTCCTTCCAAGGTCGAGGAAACTGCGTCCACTTTATTCGCGACAGGACCCTTGCAACTGTCGTGCCGCATCTATCGCGAGTAGGCCAGGAGGGGATGAGTAGACAAGAAGGAGATGAATTGTGCCAAGCGACCAACGGGCAGTGAGAAGGCAACGAGTCGCCCCCCTTTGTGAGAACTCTGAGGTAGCCACATTGGAAGCGTGCGAAGACTGGTAAACGTTCATGGGGCGGCCGGAGACTGGTTATCGGTGGCGACAGGTCGCCCGGAATTACCGGATGCCGATCCCTGATGCCCGGGCACACCATTTGCTTCTGCACGGCCAATTCATCGCGGACCATCGAAAGGCTGCGCGGTACGACAAAAAGGAAGGGAGAGGCGACCGGTATGTCACAGGGCGTGACAGCAAGGCCCATTGCCACGGAAAGCGGTAATGGACATCCACACGAATCCATCCAATACGCGCTGGAATCCGAGATCGACCTAGCCGGCCATGCCTGCCGCGAACGGCTTGTCGTGACCGAGTCCGAGCTTGTCGTGTTCGGTGGCGAAAACGTTCGCAGACGTCGCCGCGCGTGGGCGCTCGACATGGTGAAGGAGGTGCGTCTCGAATCGTCGGTCGGATCTTCTTTTGTCCAGGCGCTCGTCGATGGGCAGTGGCAGGACGTGTTGCGTCTGCCGGGCGGTTCCGGGGACAAGGACCTCGAGAACCTCGCCGAGCATCTGAGCACGCGCCGGCAGCCGGCCAGACAAAATGGCCGTTGCGGTCGGCAGAACGACGGCAAGGCAGGCGACTTTCTCGGCCGTTTTTTCGCGGGGCGCGTCCCCGCTGACAGGAACCGCTGGGCCGGCACATGGCGGATCGTGCAGTTCATGCACCCGCTACGGGCAGGTGTGTTTCTCCTCCTGGGCCTTTCCGTGGTGGCCGTCGCCGTAGACCTGATCCCGCCGAAATTGCAGGGGATCCTCGTCGACCGCGTGCTGCAGGCAGAAGAGCCACAAGGACAAATTGAGCAGCTCCTGGTCCTGTTGATGGCGATTGTAGGCGGCCTGCTGGTCGTTCGCGTCGTCGCCACGGTGACGACCATCTGGAAAGGCTACGTCGCCAGCCGAGTCGGGACCACGCTCACGGCCAACCTCCGCAACGAGTTGGTGAAGAGGTTTACAGAGCTTCCACTGGCCTACTACGACAAGAACCAGGTGGGTATGCTCATGAGCCGCGTGGCGTACGACACCGAGACGCTCCACACGCTGGTCCACCATATGACCAGCGGCCTGCTGCTCCAGACGCTGCAGCTTGTCGGCATCGGCGTGATGCTTGTCTGGATCAACCCGAAGCTGGCCCTGGTCACCATGCTGCCCATCCCGTTGATCGTCGCCGGAAGCTGGTACTTTCTGCGGCATCTGAACCCGCGCCACCATCACTACTGGGAAGCCGTCGGGGCGCAGGCATCCGCGCTGACGGGAATGCTCTCGGGGATTCGCGTGGTCAAGGCATTCGTCCAGGAGAACTGCGAGCTCGGCCGGTTCCGCAACTGCAGTTCGCGGCTCCGCGATTCGCGGCAGACGCTCGACGTCTCCACGGCCACGTTTTCGGCGGCAATGGGTTTCCTGTTCACCCTGGGGCATCTGGCCGTGTGGTACATCGGCGGCCGGGCGGTGCTGTTCGGCGAGATGTCGCTGGGCGACCTGGTTGCCTTCTTCATGTACCTGGCGATGTTCTACGCTCCGCTCACGTCGATGACCGAGGCCATGAGCTGGTTCAGCACCTTCTTCGCCGCGGGCGAACGTATCAGCGAGGTGCTCAACGCGCCCGGCGAAAAGGCGGATTCGCAGCCGGGCGAGCCAATCGGTCGGGTCGAGGGACGATTGGAATTTCGCGGGGTGACGTTCGCCTACCAGCCGAATCGGCCCGTGCTGCACGACGTGAGTTTCTCCGTCGAACCAGGCCAGACGATCGGAGTCGTGGGCCGCAGCGGGTCCGGCAAGTCGACGCTGGTGAGCCTCATCGGGCGATTCTACGAAGTCAGCCAGGGGCAGATCCTCGTCGACGGCGTCGACGTGCGACAGATGGACCCGCACGAGCTTCGACGGCAGATCGGGATCGTGCTGCAGGAGCCCTTTCTGTTCCGCGGTTCGGTCGCGGCCAACATCCGCTACGCGGAGATGGAGGCGAGCCCGGAGCAGATCCTCGATGCGGCAAAATACGCCGATGCGCACGACTTCATCATGCGGATGCCCTTCGCCTACGAAACACGCCTCGGCGAGGGCGGTTCGGGGCTCTCCGGCGGCGAACGGCAGCGGCTCTCGATCGCCAGGGCGTTGGTGTTCGATCCGGCGATCCTCATCCTCGACGAAGCGACCGCCAGCGTCGATGCCCAAACCGAGCAGGCGATCCGAGACGCCCTGGCGCGGTTCTCCCGCGATCGGACGACGATCATCATCGCACACCGCCTTTCGACGCTCAGCGGCGCCGACCGCCTGATCGTTTTCGATCAGGGGCGGCTGATCGAACAGGGGACTCACGAAGAGCTGCTCGCCCGCGGCGGCCTCTACCGCACGCTGGTCGACATCCAGATGAATCTTAAAGAGAACCGGCAGCGCGTGCAGTCGATGGCCACGGTCGGCCAACTCGATGGGGGCGACTTCTCGATGAGCGAGTTCGGCGACGACCAGACCTTTCTCGACGCATTTCCCCTGGACGGCCAGTCCGATTCCCAGCCGGAGCCGTCGGGCCGCGGCGAAGACCTGCCCCGCGAATCGACGCTCCGCTGGCTCGACCCGCAAGAGGCCGTTATCGAGACGGGGCCGCAGGGCATCCTCCGCGTGGATATCGACGGGACGCGGCAAGACGGCGTCTATGCCGTACGCGCCTTCCCGGCAAGCTACGAGCAAAGCTACATCAGCCTGCGACACGGGGAGGGACCTGCGGGCGAGGTCGAAGTCGGGATGATCCGCTCTCTGGAGCCCTGGCCCGAGGCGGCTCGGAAAGCCGTCCTCGGTTCGCTCGAGCGCCGCTATCTGTTGCGACCCATCGACGACGTCCGGCAAGTGCAGACACTCGGGCAACGGCTGGACTTCCGGGTCCAGATCGACGGCCGGCTTGTGAGCTTCCGGTTGGACAAGCCGGGCGAGAACGTCCAATCGTTCGGCGATCGCGGCCTGCTGTTGCTCGACACGCAGGGCCGTTACTACGTGATCCCCGACCGCAACGCTCTTCCCAAACACCAGCAACGGTTGCTGGCCCTGTATTTCGGCGATTGAACGGAAACGGAGAATGGAATCGAGTCTGTGGAATTGGCGTGGGGGCTGGCGTTTTAGCCGCCAATCGTGGCTTCCACCGGGCAAGCCCGGCGGCGGCCTGCTGGAAATTTTGAGACGTGAGTTCGTGGAATAGATGTCAGGAGGCTTATGCGCATGGTCACTCGCAGAGTGAAGATTTCGCGGGCACGCACCCGTTCCTGGAGCCGGCGGCACCGCCGCACCGAGACCGCCGACGGCTCGCTCGCGCAAGGGCACGGTGTGGACCTGCCGATCGGCGCCGAGCTGCTCAGCGACGAGCAGCTCCGGCGGCACGCCCGCACTCTGGCAAGCTGGCACAGGCTCGCCGAGGCCCCGCCCAACGACCGGCTCCTGAGGAGGCTGAAGGACAACGCTCGGGTTCTCGAGGAAGCCTATCGCATGCTCAGCCGCGAGGCGGCCGAGTCGTGCGACATTCCCCCCGGGGGCGTCTGGTTGCTGGACAACTACTACGTGATCCACGATCAGATCCACATGACGCGGCTCCATCTGCCTCGCAAGTACAGCCGGGAGCTGCCGCAACTTGCCGGCGGCGACGCCGACGGTCTGCCGCGGGTGTACGATCTGGCCCGGGAGTTGATCCGTCACGTCGACGGTCAGATCGATGAAGAGAACGTGCACGAGTTTATCGGAGCTTACCAGGAAGGGACGCACCTCAAATTGGGCGAGCTGTGGGCGATCCCGACCATGCTGCGGCTGGCATTGATCGAGAACCTTCGCCGCGTTGCGCTGCGGATCGCCGGGCAGCAGCACGATCGTCAGCTCGGCCAGTTCTGGGCCGAGCGGACGGCGGAAGCTTCGCACGAAGGTTTCGGGCTGTTCTTGCGGACCGTGAGCGAACTGGTTGCACGCCAACCCGCCCTGAGCAGCGCGTTCGTTGCCCGTTTCACACGGGCCTTGAACGGTCGACTGCCAAAAGACAACGCCGCGGTGCAGTGGCTTTCCCAGCAGCTTGCCGACCGCGGCCAGACCGTAGAGAACCTGGTCGAGCTGGACGACCAGAACCAGGCGGCCGACCAGCTCTCGATGGCCAACACCATCTCCAGTCTCCGCGCCCTGGGCGCAATGGACTGGAAAGAGTTCGTCGAGAGCCAGAGCGTGGTCGATCGGATTCTCCGAGACGATCCGGCCGGCTTCTATGAGCAGATGGACTTCACCAGCCGCGACCGGTACCGGCACGCGGTCGAGGGTCTGGCACGTCGCAGCGGACTCAGCGAGGAGCAGGTGGCCCGGCTGGCGGTGGAACAGGCGCGCAGCGGCGGCGCCCGGCCCGCGGACGAAGAGAGTACGACGCCTCGGGGCCGCACTCGTCGCGATCATGTTGGATACTACCTGGTCGAGCGCGGCCGGCCGGCACTCGAGCGAACCATCGGTTACCGTCGCACGTGGCGCGAAATTCTCTCGCGCCGCGCCGCCGGGATCCCCTTGGCAGGCTACCTCGGAGCCGTCCTGCTCGTGTGGCTTTCGATCCTGGGCGGTGGGCTGGTTGCGGCCGCGAGCTTCGGCGCCTCCGCGGCCGTCGGACCAGGAGCCGGACTCGTGCTCGCCGTGCTTTTCGCCGGAGCCGCCGGACAGCTTGCCGTGAACCTCGTCAACTGGGCCTGCACGCTCATCGTACCGCCGCGGTCGATCATGCGCCTCGACTTTTCCAAAGGGATCCCAGCCGAGCACCGCACATTGGTCGCAGTCCCCACGATGCTGACGGGCGAGACGGCTCTGGGCCGGCTGATCGATCAGCTCGAGACCCGCTACCTGGCCAACCAGGACGAAAACCTACTGTTCGCCCTGGTCACCGATTTCCCCGACGCCGATCAACCGACGCTCCCCGGCGATCAGCGGCTGATCGATTTGGCGAGTCGCGAGATCCAAAGGCTCAACCGGCAATATCGCGGCCGCCGTCCGCCCACGTTCTTTCTCCTTCACCGGCCCCGGAAATTCAATCGCCAGGAGGGCGTCTGGATGGGCGAGGAACGCAAACGCGGCAAGCTGGCGGCGCTGAACCGGCTGATCCGCACCGGGGCGACCGATGCGTTCCACGTCGTGACCGGCGACCCGGCGCTGCTCGCCTCCGTGCGCTACGTGATTACGCTGGATACCGACACCGATCTGCCGCACACCGCGGCGTGGAAGCTGGTCGGTTGCATGGCGCATCCGCTGAATCGGCCAAGGATCGATTCCCAAAGCCGCACCGTGGTCGACGGCCACGCGATCCTGCAGCCGCGAGTCTCGACGACGATTCCGGAAGCGACCCGCACTCCGTTCAGCCGGCTTTTCGCGGGCGATGCCGGCATCGATCCGTACACGATGCAGACGAGCGACGTGTACCAGGACGTATTCGACCAAGGAAGCTTCATCGGCAAAGGGATCTATGATGTTTACGCGTTCGAGGCCGCCCTGGAACGACGATTTCCCGACAACCGCGTTCTGAGCCACGATCTGATCGAGGGCTGCTTTGCCCGGTCCGGCCTGGTGAGCGACGTTGAACTCTTCGAGGGATTCCCGTCGCGTCTGCTGGCCGACATGAGCCGCCGCCACCGCTGGACTCGGGGCGATTGGCAAATTGCCGCCTGGCTCAGACGGCGCGTTCCCAGTGAGCGAGGCGTCGGTCTCAATCCGCTGTCGTGGCTCTCTCGCTGGAAGATTTTTGACAATCTGCGGCGGACCCTGCACCCGGTTTTCCTGCTGGCCTTTCTTGCGCTGGGCTGGACGCTTAGTCCCTCGATGGCCATCTTGTGGACGTTGTTGGCACTGGCGATCGTCTTCGGCGCGGTCTTGATCGGCGGATTACCCGGGCTGATGCGCAAGCCGGAAGAGACGCCCTGGTCGCTTCACCTGAAAGATCAGGGCGAGGCGATCCTGAGCGGCCTGGCTCGCGAGGCCATCGGCCTGGCGATCCTTCCCTACACGGTCCACTGCAATCTCGACGCCACCGTGCGGGCGCTCTACCGGCTGCACGTTTCGCGCAGAAAGCTCCTGGAATGGACCACGGCGAGCGATGCGGAGGTTCGGGCAGGAGGCGGTTGCCGTGATCATTACGAGATCATGTGCGCTTCGACGGTCGTCAGCCTGGCGGTGGCAGGCGTGCTGGCAGTGCTCAATCCCTTTGCCCTGGCCGCCGCCGGCCCCGTCCTCCTGGCGTGGCTGCTGGGGCCGGCAATCGCATGGCGAATCTCGCAACCCGACAGGCATGAGGCAATACGCCTGAACGCCGAGCAAGCGCAGCACCTGCGGCGTTGGGCCCGGCAAACCTGGCACTACTTCGAGAGCCACGTGACCCGAGCGAGCCACTGGCTGCCGCCGGACAACGTCCGGCACCAGGCCGAGTGGAGCGCCGCGCCCCGCACCAGTCCGACCAACCTGGGCATGGGATTGCTGTCGGAGCTGACGGCCGTGGATTTGGGCTACCAGCCGGCGACGGCCCTGCTGACCCGTCTGGGCCGAACACTCGACACGCTTGGGCGCCTCGAGCGGTACCATGGCCATTTCTATAATTGGTACGACACCCGCACGCTCGAACCGGCAGAGCCGCGGTACGTCTCCAGCGTCGATAGCGGCAATCTCTGGGGCGCGCTGGTCGTACTGGAATCGGGAATACGTGAGTCGCGAGACCAGCCGATCGTTTCACCGCGGCTCTTCGAAGGAATTCAAGACACGCTCTCGGTGGTTGCGGCGATCCATGCCGGGACAGGCCATCGGAGCCCGCCGTTCGAAGCGGGTCTGGCCGATCTGCAGGGCGCGGTCGCGAGCGAGGGTGACGGCGCAAGAGAAACCCTGGATCGACTCGGCCGAATCGGCAGGCAGGCGGTCGGTCTGCGTGCGGACGCCGGGCCGGATCGTCCAGAGCTTCGGCAGTGGACCCGCGCGCTGGTGCAGCAGATCGTGGCCTTCCGCCGGCACGTGGCGAGGCTGGCGTTCTGGGCCCACGGCGGCCCGCCTCCCGCCGACGCGGTCACTCGTGTCGCTCCGGAAATCCGGCAAGACGTCGAAGACCTCCTCGTCGACCTCGAGAAGCTGGATGCCGGTTGCACGCTTGCCGAGATCTCTGAAGCGGCCCGAGAGATCCGGGATCGCGCCGGGGACCTGCTGGCACGGCTGCCTTGCCGAAGCGAGGCAGTCGCAAGGCTGGTTCCATGCCGGACCGTGTCCGGCGAAGGGCTGCCCGATGCGGAAGAAGACTTCGATCTTCTCTCCACCGGGCACCGGCAACCAGACGGCGAGCCCGACGCCGGCCAAGAGTTGGGCGCCTGGCTCGAGTCGCTTGGCGAGCGAGCCCGACGGGCCGGAGCGTTTGCCGACGGCCTGCTGGGCACCGCTGCCGGGCTGGCGGACCTCTGCGAGCAGTTCGCGGCGATGGATTTCCGCTTCCTCTTCCATCCCAAGCGCAAGTTGCTGGCCATCGGCTTCAACGTCGCGGAGCACCGGCCCGACAACAGTTACTACGACCTGTTCGCTTCGGAGGCTCGCCTGGCGAGTTTTCTCGGGGTCTGCTTCGGTCAGTTTTCGCAGGAGCATTGGTTTGCCCTGGGGCGGATGGTCACGTCGGGTGGCGGGGAACCGGCGCTGTTGAGCTGGTCCGGCTCGATGTTCGAGTACCTGATGCCGATGCTCGTGATGCCGTCCTACCGCGGCACGCTGCTCGAGGCAAGTTGCCGTGCCGCGGTCCGCCGGCAGATTCAGTACGGTCGCCGGCGCGGGGTGCCCTGGGGGATCTCCGAGAGTTCTTACTACGTCACCGACGCCGGCCGCGACTACCGCTACCGGGCCTTTGGCGTGCCTGGGCTGGGTATCCAGCGCGGGCTGGGCAAGCACCTGGTGGTAGCGCCCTACGCGTCGGCCTTGGCGGCGATGATCGCTCCGCACGAGGCCCGCAACAATCTCGAGCGGCTGGAGCGCCTGGGCTGCCTGAGCACCTACGGCTTCTACGACGCGATCGACTACACGCCGGGGCGCCGCCTGCCGGACGGGCAGCCGGCGATCTGCCGGACGGTGATGGCCCACCACAGCGGCATGACGCTCCTGGCGCTGGCCAAGGTGCTCCTCGCAGGGCCGATGCAGAGACGGTTCCTGGAGAACCGGCGGTGCCGCGCTTACGATCTGTTGCTCCAGGAGCGGGTGCCGCAGGCAATTCGACCCGTCGACCCGAACCTGCTCGACATGGGGCCGGCTTCGCTCGAGGCCGGCGAGGCCAGCCGCGCGAACTTGCGAATCTTCGACACACCGCACACCGCCGTGCCGGAGGTGCATTTGCTCAGCAACGGTGAATATCACGTGATGCTGACCGCCGCCGGCGGTGGGATGAGCCGGTGGAACCGCTGGGACGTCACGCGATGGCACGATGACGTCACCCGCGACCATTTCGGCCAGTTCTGTTATCTCCGCGATCTTGAGACCGGCGCCTACTGGTCGAGCACCTACCAGCCGACGCGTCGCTCGCCGGACAAATACCAGGCGGTCTTTTCGCAGGGGCAGGTCGAATACCGCGTCGTTTCCGAAGAGATCGACGCCAGGACCCAGGTGAGCGTGTCGCCGGAAGACAACCTGGAGGTCCGCCGGCTGTCGATCACGAATCTCGCCAGGCTCGAGCGTTCGATCGAGCTGACGACGTACGGCGAAGTGGTCCTGGCGCCGGCCGAGTCGGACCGCGCCCACCGCGCGTTCAGCAGCCTGTTCGTCGAGACGGAGATCCTGCCCGAGTTGGATGCGATTCTGTGCACCCGGCGGCCCCGATCGGCCGACGAGACGCCGCCGTGGATGTTTCATTTGATCCATATTCAGGCGGGCAGGAAGAGTCCGACCGAGTTCGAGACCAGCCGGGAGCGGTTCGTCGGACGCACGCGGTCGCCGGAGAACCCGCTGGCCCTGGAAAGCTCCGAACCGCTCGCCGCCAGCAGCGGGGCCGTGCTCGATCCGGTCGTGAGCATCCGCCAGACCGTCACGCTGGCCGGCGACGAGGCAGCGGTGGTCCATGTAATCACCGGCATCGCCGCCACCCGCGCTGAGGCGATCGCGGCGGTCGAGCGCTACCGTGATCCCCGCCTTGCCGCACGCGTATTCGAACTCTCGCGAGCCAGAAGCCAATTGACCTTGCAGCACTTGAACCTGACCGAATCCGATGCCCAGCTCTATTCGCACCTCGCGGCGTCGCTGCTGTTCGCCGATGCCCGCTATCGAGTTCGCCCGGCGATTGTCGGTCAGCACCTTCGGCGCCAGGACGCCCTCTGGCCGCTGGGGATCAGCGGCGATCGGCCGATCGTGCTCGTGCGGTGTACGAGCGAACGGGGGATGCACCTGGTGCGCCAGATGCTCGGCGCCCATGCCTACTGGCGAGGCAAAGGGATCGAGGCGGATCTCGTGCTCTGGGTCGAATCGGAAACCGGGTACCGGCAGACCTTGGTCGATCAGGTAACCGGCACGGTCGCCTCCGGCCCGAGCGCGGCGCTGGCGGATCAGCCCGGCGGAGTGTTTGTCAGGCGGAGCGATCAGTATACCGACGACGACTACTTTGCCTTGAGCGCCGCCGCACGCATCCACTTCAGCGACGCGGCCGGGCCGCTCGAGGAGCAGGTAAAGCATTCGCGGCCGGTCGACCTCTCGCCGCCGCCGAACTCGACCCGCCCGGCCGCAACCCGGCGGCTCGGCGACGCAGCGGAGCGCGTGGCGCCCGACCTGGCACTCTTTAACGGTGTCGGCGGATTCACCCGCGACGGCCGCGAGTACATCTCCGTGGTCACACCGGACCGGCCGACTCCCGCGCCCTGGTGCAATTTGCTGGCTAACCCCGATTTCGGCACGGTGGTGAGCGAGTCGGGCACCGGATACACCTGGAGCGAAAACTCGCACGAGTTCCGGCTTACGCCCTGGAGCAACGATCCGATTTGCGATCCTTCGGGCGAGGTCGTCTATCTTCACGACGAGGAGAGCGACGAACTGGTCTCCGCCACGCCGCTGCCGGCGCCGTCGCCTCGCGGCTACACGTGCCGCCACGGCTTCGGCTACACCGTCTGGGAGACGTCGATCGGCGAACTGGATTCGCAGCTCTGCGTGTTCGTCTCGATCGACCGCCCGGTGAAGTTCTTCCTTTTGACGTTGAAAAACCGATCGGCCCGCCGCCGAAAGCTCACCGCGACGTGTGTGGTGGAATGGGTGCTCGGCGAGCATCGCGGCAAGACCGCGCCATTTGTGGTTACGGAGGTCGATCCCCGCAGCGGCGCGCTGGTGGCACGCAACCCTTTCCATCTCAATTTCGGCGAGCGGGTCGCTTTCCTGCACGCCGGCGAGAGCCGCCGCAGCGTCACCTGCGACCGGACCGAGGTGCTGGGCCGCAACGGCTCCTGGGCCTCACCGGCCGGATTGCGTCGTCCCAACCTTCACGGCCGGGCCGGCGCGGGATTGGACCCCGCCGCGGCGATCCGGTGCGAGGTGGAGTTGGCGGCCGGCGAACAGCGGGAACTCGTCTTCGTGCTTGGCGCGGCGACGGGCGTCCGCGACGCCTGCGACATGGCACAACACTTCGCCGGCCTCGCCGCGGCACGCCAGGAGTTGAGCCGCGTCTGGCAGTTGTGGAACGACACCCTCGGCGCCGTGCACGTGGAGACGCCCGAGCCGAGTCTCAATTACCTGGCCAACGGCTGGTTGCTCTACCAGACGCTGGCCTGCCGATTCTGGGGCCGCAGCGGCTTCTACCAGTCGGGCGGCGCGTTCGGATTCCGCGACCAGTTGCAGGACGCCATGGCGCTGCTCTGTGCCGCGCCGCACCTCGTCCGGCAGCACCTTCTCCGCTGTGCCAGCCGCCAGTTCCACGAGGGCGACGTCCAACATTGGTGGCACCCGCCGACCGGCCGGGGTGTGCGGACGCGGATCGCCGACGACTACCTCTGGCTCCCGCTGGCGGCGAGCAAGTACGTCCGCACGACCGGCGACTGGGACGTGCTCGACGTGCGGATCCCGTTTCTCATCGAACGGCGTCTGGAACCCGGCGAGGAGGAAGCCTACACCCGTCCCGAAGCCAGCGAGGAGACGGCGTCGCTCTACGAGCACTGTTGCCTGGCGATCCGCCGCGGCCTGCGGTCGGGCTCCCACGGCCTGCCCTTGATGGGCACCGGCGACTGGAACGACGGCATGAACCGCGTCGGCGCCGGCGGCGAGGGCGAGAGTGTCTGGCTGGCCTTCTTCCTGATCCGCGTGCTCGGCGATTTTCGGCACGTTGCGGAAGCCCGCGGCGACGGCGAGTTCGCCGAACTCTGCCGCGCCGAGGCAGAGCGTCTCGCCGAGACTCTCCAGAGCCACGGGTGGGACGGCCGGTGGTATCGCCGGGCCTACTTCGACGATGGACAGCCGCTCGGCTCCCAAAAGAACGACGAGTGCCAGATCGACAGCCTCCCGCAGAGCTGGTCGGTGATTGCCGGCTCCTCAACCCCCGAACGGCTCCGCGCCGCGATGCAGTCGGTCGACGACCGGCTCGTCCGCCGCGACCTCCGTTTGATCCAGTTGCTCGACCCGCCGTTCGACGCGACCGGCCTGGAGCCGGGATACATCAAGGGCTACCCGCCGGGCGTCCGCGAGAACGGCGGCCAGTACACGCACGCAGCCGTCTGGACCGTGCTGGCCTTTGCGCTGATGGGCGACTCCGAGAGGGCGTGGGAGTGTTTCCGAATGATCAACCCGGCAAACCGCACCGCCTCGCCCGAAGCGGTCGCGGCGTACCGGGCCGAGCCGTACGTGATGGCCGCCGACGTCTATTCCATGCCGCCTCACGAGGGCCGCGGCGGGTGGACCTGGTACACCGGCAGCGCCGGCTGGATGCTCCAGCTCATCCTGGAAACCCTGTTGGGCGTTGTTCTCGTGGAGGGCTCGCGGCTGGTGTTTCGTCCCTGCCCGCCGGAAGACTGGAGCCGGTACGAAGTCCACTACCGCTACCATCAAACGCACTACCGAATCGAATTCCTCGTGGCCGGCAGGCCGACCCACCATGTCAGCCGGGTTACGCTGGATGGCCAGGAGCAGCAGGGCCCGGAGATCCTCCTGACCGACGACGGCCAGCCGCACCACGTGGTCGTGACCCTCGGCACGTAGCGGGATAAGGGATGAGGGATAATCCCTCATCCCGCCGCCATCACCGCCGGCGTCCCGGCCTGCTGCGGCTGACTCGCTTTCGGCGTCACCGGGAACACCCGGTCCATCGCTTTCTTAATCTCCGGAAGCTCGGCGAACGCTTTGCTCGATCGCTGATCTCCATCGAGCCATTCCAGCATGGCCATCGTCGCCAGGGCGGTGTTCCAGAAGTCGTGCCGGGGGGTGACGGCCGAGGGCTTCGGGGCGCCGGTTTCCCAGCGGGCCGAATCGGCCAGTCCGAACGGTCCGTGGAGTCCGTGCCTAAGCAGGAATCGCAGGGCCGCTTCCGCGCCATCGGTCCCGGCGAGAAGCGGAAACGCGGCGCTGTAGGGCATGAACAGGTCGGGCTGGCCGAATGGCTCGTAGATGCTGAACTGTTGGTAGTTCGTAAGCGTGCCGTCATCGCCCGCGTCGGGCTGCACGAACCAAGGCCTCCCCGACTCGGCCAGGCTGGCCATCACGTGTTCTTGGTAGCAGACGAAATTCTGCCAGGGATTGGCGGCCAGTTGCTCTTCGGGATAGATGTCGACACCTCGCTGACGGACGTCGACGAACAGGTTGAACAGCGCCTGGACGAACGGCGCACGAAACTCCTTCCAGGCATGGACGACCGGCGCCGCGTCGAACGAGGCTTGTCGGACGCGGACGCGGCACGTATCGGTGCTCCAAAAGGTCTCGATCGGCACGTGATGGCTTTGGCTCAGGTGCGAGGCCAGCGAGACCACCGCCCCTTCGTTCGTATAGCCGTCGTAGGTCGCCGAGACCATCCCTTTTTCGGCAAGTCGCGAAGCATAGCGGTAGGCCATCCGCCAGCCCGCCGGGCACGCAAACGCGGCGAAATCGAATCGATTCTGCACGCGGTCGATTTCCCTGCGGAGTTCGGCGGGCGTGGAAGGGAGCGTCTTGTACCGATGTAAAGCCAGGGCGAGGAAGGCCGCGTCGACCGACGACTCTTCAGGCAACAGCGACGGCCGCAGCGTGACCCAGTCGACGTTTCGCGGAGGCACGTGCTTTGCCTGGTCCAGCAGAATATCCAGGGTTTGCAGCAGGGCCGCCACGTACCGGTCCGCCTCGTCCCGGCCGACCCAACCTCGCCGCGTGGCCGCCGGCAGCATCCAAAGCACCGCCGAGGTCGCGTTCAGCGCGGCGTCGGTCGACTGGTAGGAATTGTTGGGGATCAAGCTGTGAATCGGGCTCCGCGTCGACCACAGGCCCTCCCATTGCCGCCTCGCCAGGAGCTCGACGAGCTGCGCCATCGGCGCATGCTCGATATCGGCCGGGCCGCCCGGCTCCACGAGGACAAGATCGTCGAACTGAATCGCTCCGTCGTGGACGGGCGCCAGTGCCTCGAAAAAGAAGTCGAGCGACAGTACGTTCGCCAGGTCGGGTTCGCCCTCGACGGTCCAGCCCTCGTTGTCCAATTCGAGGGGAACCTGGATGCAGATCCAATCGGCTTTCGCGGGAATCGGGTACCGATACTCGGCGCGGTGTTCTTGCGAATCGCGGGCATCCTTCACCTGAAGCGATCCGGACAGGAGCGCGCCGGTGGCGTTGCGGAGCCAGAACTCCAGACGCTCGTACCGCCGCAAGTCGCGGGTTTGATGGTAGTCTCGCGTCGGCCCGAACCCGGATGCGAAGCACTGCACGAAGCGGTTGTCTCCGGCCTCGAGCGTGCCCAACCGGATTTCCAAAGCGCGATCGCCCGAATGCACGTTCCGCGACTGCACCGCGACGCTTTCCGCACTGCCGGCGCTGAAAGCACCGCCCCAGGTGTTCAGTCGGTCGCTCCGTTCGCCATCGAACAGCGAGACGACCGTCAGGTCGCCCGACACTGCCAGGCAGGAACTGGCCAGAAGCAAAAAGGCAAGAATCGGCGCCAGCGTTTGGCTGGCTGAAGACAGCATTATCGGCAAGGACATGGCACCATCCCTGGTTTGCATAAGATCATGACATCGACAGCCGGGGTATCCGCGCTCCGTCCATCGAGCGCCCCGCCCCCGTCTCGCCGGACCGCGGTGTCGCCCGGCGAACCCTTGCGGCAAATTCTCCTATACTTCCACTCTAAGCGATCCGACCCGAAAACGCCAACACCGAGAGTGTCCGCGGAGTCGAGTGTCCAGCACCAGAGGTGGGGCTTGAGCCCTCGGGCGCCTACGCCGTTGGGTAGCCGTTCACGGGGCGGAAGAGAGGGGGACAGGTCCATGTTTTCGGCCAACGTCTTTGACGCCAAAACACTCGAATTGGCCGAAAAATGGACCAGTCCCCAGCCGCCCCGTGAACGGTTACGCCGTTGGGTAATGGCACCGCCCCTACGGAGGCGAGAGATTACAGACGAAGACCGGTTTGACCCGGTGCCGGAACCGATCCGGCGCGATCTGGAACGGTTGCCGGCGGACGAATTGCGCCAGCCGGCCCTGAGGATCGGCAAAGCGGCCTCGCTGGACGAACTGGGCTTGGTGGCATCACGAGCCGATCGATAGGCTTCGGCGCACCCCGAGGATCCAGGCTAATAATCTTCTATGGCGATCCGATGAGCCGGAGAGCACGGCACGTTTCCTCGTAACTGGCTTCCAATTCCAGCGGCACCGCCGTTCCGACACGATCCCAAGCTCCGGGCTCACGCCCGCCGCAGGGCATCGACCACCTTCATCCGTGCCGCGCGAAAGGCCGGGAGCATTCCGCCGACGAATCCCATTGCCAGCGAGAGCAGCGTGGCGGTGGCGAGGATCTCCGGCGTCACCAGGAATTCGAACGCCGTCTCCGAGAACGTCGACAAGTTCGTCATCCCCGTCTTCATCCCGTTGAACCCAAGCGACACCGCGCAACCGATCGCCGCGCCGACCGCGGCAAGCAGGAGCGACTCGATCATGAACGCCAGCCACACGGCGGCGGGCGTGAACCCCATGGCCCGCAGGCAGCCGATCTCCCGTTTTCGCTGGCTCACGGCGGCATACATCGTGTTCATCGCGCCGGCGATCGCGCCGACCGACATGATCGCGGTCAGCATCCCGCCGAGGACCGTGATCACGTCCGACATCAGTTTCGCCTGCTTGCGGTAGTACTCCTTTTCCGTCATCGCCTGCACGGCCCGGAGACGGAGATCGGTTTCCGTCAACTCGTTGAGCTTCTTGGCGGCTTCCCTCGCGCCGCCCGCGGCGCGGAACAGTGCCGACTGATAAATGTCGTTGCGGCGAAAGACGCTCTGCAGCAGATCGCCATCCATCCAGAGCTCGGATTCCAGCGAGCTGCCGCCGGCCTCGAACAACCCGACGATATACCATGTGTCCCGGCCGATCGAGATCGTCTGGCCCAGTTCGACGTCCTGGAGCCTTCGCGCGAGGCCCACGCCGATCACCGCCTCGTTCGACCCGGGCGTATACCAGCGGCCGCGCGCCAGCCGGACGTCGCTGTGAACGTCGCGCGCGTGCGGCAGCGTGCCGCGGAGAGTGACGTTCGTCTCGCCTCCTCCCTGTTTGGGCCGCGCGAGAATGAGCACGCTCTCGTACACCATCAGCTTCCGTCCGCCCTTCTGGGCCACGATCGGCAACTCGCCGATCACCCGCGCCGTCTCGCGCATGACCTGGCTCTGCAATTCCGCGTCGGCACCTTTGCGGAGCACGATCACGTTCCGCGGATTGCCCGAGGTTTCCACGACGCGCCGAAAGCCGGCGGCGAGCGACAAAAGCGTGACGAAGACCACCACAACCAGCGCGATCCCGCCGATAGCCATCGCTGACGAGCCTTTTCGCACGGCGATGCTGCGCAAGCCATAGCGGAACGGAATCGCCATCGTCACACGCTGCGAAGCGCCTCCGTCGCCTTGAGCCTCATCCCGGCGAGCGCCGGCACGATGCCGCTCGAGAAACCGGTCAGCGCCGCCAGGCCGGCCGCGGCAAGCATCGACTCGCCGGGCATGTGGAAGACCTGGAAGAAGTCGGGCTTGGGGTTGAAGTCCAGAACGTTCACCATCAGCCAGGCAGGCCCCACGCCGGCGGCTGCGCCGAGAGCCGAGATGGCCATCGCCTCGCCGATCAACAGCAGGAAGACGTGGCCGTCGGTAAAACCGATCGCCTTGAGAATGCCCATCTCGCGGGCCCGCTCCCGCGCGCTCATCATCATTGTGTTGGCCGAGACCAGCAGCATCGTCAGGACGACCGCGCTACCAATCGACCGCAACAGCAACTGGAAGTTGCCGAGCATCCCGACAAACTGAAGATTGAAAGCCTTCTCGGTCATCGTGCGGGTTTCATGCGGGCTGTTGGCGAAAAACGAATCGATGGCTGCCGAGATCTCCGTGGAGCGATTCGGGTCGTCGATCCCGACCAGATAGAACCCCACCGATCCGTGGCCGAATTGCCGCGCTTCGTCGAACCGCTTGAGCGGGAAAAGCATCATCGTCTGGTCGAACGTGGGCGAATCCGTCGTGTAGATCGCACGGACGTGGAACTCCCAGATCGGCGAGCCATTCTTCTGCGCCCAGATCGTGCTCCGCAGCACGAGCCGGTCGCCCACCTTCTTGTTCAGCCGTTCGGCGATCTTGATGCCCAGCAGGCAGCCCATCTGGTCGTTCTGCAAGTCGTGAAGCTCATCCGGCGGAATCTCGATCTCGGGATAGATCGCCAGGTAGCGGTCGAGCTCAACGGCAAGCTGTGCGAAGAACTCCTCCCGTTTCGTGCCGCCGGGCCCAGGCTCCTGCGAGAGCGCGCCGAACCACACCGCGCCCGCCACGCCCTTGACCCCCTCGACCTGCTTGATCCGCGAGCGGTACGCCATCGGCATTTGGAAGGCGATCGACTCCTTGCGCTGCACGAACAGCCGGGAGGCGTCCGACATCTCCACGCCGGCGTTGAACGCGGCCAGGACGGTCTCCAGAAAGCAGAACAGAAATAGCGCCACCGCGACACCGAATACCGTCAGCAGCGTGCGAAGCGGCTTACGCAGAAGATTCAACAGCAGCAACCGCATCGGCTCATGCCCTCGCGCCCACGACGTCCAGGTCCCGGGCCAGCACGCCTTTCTCCAGGTGCAACTGCCGGCGGGCCACGCCCGCAACCTTGGGATCGTGCGTGACCACGATGATCGTCTTGCCGAACTCGCGATTCAACGCCACCAGAAGCGACATGATCTCCTCGGCCGAGTGGGCGTCGAGGTCGCCGGTCGGCTCGTCGGCCAGCAGCAGCGCCGGATCGGTCGCCAACGCGCGAGCGATCGCCACACGCTGCTCCTGTCCGCCCGAGAGCTCGTCCGGCCGGTGGTTCATGCGGTCGGCCAGACCGACGATCTCCAGCGCCTTGACCGCGTGCCGGCGGCGTTCGCGCCGTGTGAGCGGCAGCAGGGTAAGCGGAAGCTCGACGTTCTGATACGCGGTGAGCACGGGCAGCAGATTGTAAGCCTGGAAAACGTAGGCCACGTGATCGCATCGCCAGCGCGCGAGCTCGCGTGCGTTCAGCTCCCCGAGGTCCTGCCCACAGACGATCACTTCTCCCGAACTCGGCGAATCAAGCCCGCCCAGCAGGTTCAGCAAAGTGGTCTTGCCGGACCCGGAAGGCCCCATCAACGCGACGAAATCGCCCCGATCGATTGTCAGGCAGAGATCGTCCAACGGGTGAATATCGGCGTCGCCCTTGTGATAGGCTTTGCTGACGTGTCGGCACTCGATGATGGGCTCTGGCATCGCGCTTTCCGCTACTCCGCTATCCGCACCTCGATGTCGTCGCCCGACAACCTCTCGATGCCGCGCACGACGACCCGCTCGCCCTCGGCCAGCCCGCCGGTGATCTCGACCCGCTGGCCGGAATTCGAGCCCAGTTGAACGGAACGGCGGCTGGCCATCTCCTCGCTGACCACCCAGACGAAGCTCCCCTGAGGGCCCGACTGGACGGCCGCCTTGGGCACGACGATCTTGTCCGGAACGGATCCGCTCTCGATTCCCACCGGCGCGTCGTCGGGAAGAAACCGCACACGAACGCCCATCTCGGGCAAAACCGCCTCTTCGTCGCGGTCGAGAAAATCGACGCGGACCTTGACCGTCGCCTTGCTGCGGTCGGCGCGCGGGAGGATGCGGCGAACCTTTCCAGGAAAAACCTTGCCGGGAATCGCGTCGACCGTGATCGCGGCCCGCTGGCCCGGTCGGACGCGTCCGAGTTGCGCCTCGGCCACGTCCACTTCGGCTTGCAGCGAGTCCCAATCGGCGATCGTCACGATCGAGCCGCGTGCCATCGAACCGCCGATGCTGATCGGGGCGACGATTTCGCCGATTTCGGCGGCCTTCTCGGTCACCACCCCGTCAAATGGCGATCGGATGAACGATTCCTCGCGCTGGCTTTCCAACACCCGGACCCGAGCGGCGGCCGACCGCTGCCCGGCCTCGGCAGCCGTAACGGCCGCGCGCGCGGCCGCGGCCTGGGCTTCGACCACGGCAATCTGCTGCTCGGCCTCGCGTTTGCGCTGCAGCGTCCACGCAATCTTGGCCTCCATCCCATCGACTTCCGTCCGCCGGTCGTCCACTTCGGTAAAGCCGATGGCATTTCTTTCGGCGAGCTTTTCGTCGCGCTGAAGCCGGCGGCGCGCATCGGCCAACAGGATTTCGTATTGCCGGTTCTCGGCGTCGAAGGTCAAAACGGCAGTCTTCGCGGCAGCTAGCTCCGCTTCGGCCTGCGCGGCAAGCGTCGTCAATCGCTGTACCTCCGCCGCCGCCTGGGCGGCTTCCGCCTCGGCCTGCGCGATCGTGGCATCGAGCTCGCTGTGGTCGATCTCGGCGACCACCTCGCCCTTCTCGACGGATTGTGCCTCGGCCACGTTCAGCTTCGCGAGCCGCCCGGTGAACTTGGCGGCCAGCACCGACTGCCGGTCGGCAACCACGTAGCCGGCGGCCGTGAGCTCGGGGCTCCCGTCTTCTCCCGTCGCGGCAGAAATCCGCACGGCCGATGCGACGGCGACTTCAGCGACACCCAGGCCCCCGATGACCCGCGGCGCCAGGATGCCGACCGCGGGAGCCCCCA
Organism: Thermoguttaceae bacterium; assembly: GCA_040768665.1. Taxonomy (GTDB): domain Bacteria; phylum Planctomycetota; class Planctomycetia; order Pirellulales; family Thermoguttaceae; genus JABWBD01. The sequence continues at coordinate 7,748 of JAXGMN010000041.1, read as the reverse complement.
GCACCAGCACCCAGATCCACGGCGAAACGCGGCGGCGATATCGCGAACGATCGATCTTCAACTCAGCTAGACTGTCCGAGGAGACCATCACCGCCTCCTGAAACCCCTGTCCCGATTCTGGAATCCTAACGGTTTTCGTACCCCGGCAACTCTTGCTCTAACGCACCATCAATCCCGCACCCGCCCGCGGCTCGTCTTTCTGCTGGTCCCAGTAAGGCGAGATCCGCCGCAAATTGGCGACAATGGCGGGAAACACCTCGATAACATGATCGACCTCCGCATCCGTCGTATACCGGCTGAGGCTGAAGCGGACCGACCCGTGAACGGCCGTAAACGGCACGTGCATCGCCCTCAGCACGTGAGAAGGCTCCAGCGATCCCGAAGTGCAGGCCGATCCGCTGGACGCACAGATCCCGTAGTCGTTGAGCTGGTAGAGCATCCCCTCGCCCTCCACGTAGTGGCACGACACGTTCGACGTGTTGCAGAGTCGCGGTGCTCCTTTGCCGTTCACCTGTACGTGGGTGATACGCTGCTGGATCGCTTGTTCGAGGCGGTCCCGCAAGCCTCGGATTCGTGCTTCATCCTCCTCGTGATTGCGGGCAACCAGGTCCAGTGCCTCGGCCAGTCCGATGATATACGGCACGTTCTCCGTCCCTCCCCGGCGGCCCTCCTCCTGGTGGCCGCCAATCATCGTCGGACGACACGGCGTTCCCCGCCGGATAAACAGGGCGCCGACTCCCTTGGGAGCATGGATCTTGTGCCCCGAAAACGACAGCAGATCCACGTTGGGCAATTCCCTCGCAAGATCGATCGCGATCTTTCCCACCGACTGCGTGGCGTCGGTGTGGAATACGATTGCAGGATCGGTCTGTTTCGTGATCCGCGAGAGCTGCTCGATCGGAAACACCACTCCCGTTTCGTTGTTGGCGTGCATCACCGTCACCAGCAACGTGTCGGGTCGCAATGCCCGAACGAACTGGCCCACGTCCAGATTCCCCTCGCCGTCGACCGGGATGACCGTCAGGTCGTATCCCGTCCGTTCGAGATCCTTGCACACTTCCAAAACGGCCGGATGTTCCACCGCCGAGGTAATGATATGGCGGCGGTTGGGATTGGCCTTCGCGGTGCCGAAGATGGCGGTGTTGTTGCTCTCGGTGGCACACGACGTGAAGAGGATCTGCTTCGGGTCGTCCAACCCGAAACACCGGGCAATCTGCCGGCGGGCCTCGGCCACAACCTGCGCCGTCCGCCGCGCAGGCTCATACATCGAGCTCGGATTGAAATAATCCTCCGACAGGAAACGACTCATCGCCGCCACCACTTCCGGGGCCACCCGCGTCGTCGCATTATTGTCCGCATAAATCGTCTGCATCACCACCAATCCCTCATCCCTCATCCCTACACCTTAATCACGCGTACCCGCTCGTCGACCCTCTCCTTCAACGCCCGCTCGACCGTCATCTCAAGCGTCCGGGCCGCGTTGGCGCACTCGCCGCATGCCCCGATCAGCCGGCAGTAGACCAGGGTATCTTTGATGTCGACCACTTCCACGTCGCCCCCGTCGCGCCGCAGCATCGGCCGGACGTACTCCTCGATCTCCCGGTCGATTTTTTTGGCGAACTGGTAGGGAGACAGTGTCGGCACCGGCACCTTGGCCTCGCGGGGCTGCGGCATGCTGATCTGAATCAGCTCCTTCGAGGCGGCGCCCCGCTTTCCCCAGGTATCGTCCAGGAGGTCCTGCAAGCCGCCGGGCACGTGATGGCATGCCATGCACGCCCCGCCCGCTTTGATCGCGTGCGTGATTTCGGGAATGCTCCGGAGATTGAGCTCCCGGATCTTGCGCCGGATGTACGGTTCGGTCAGTGAGAAACATTTGCAGACAACCCGCCCCTCTTCTTGTTCGTGGGTGCGGATGTCGATTCCCAGCGTGTTGAGGTTTACGCCGCGTTTCTGCGCCCAATTGAACACGGCCGCCTCCAGCGCCTCCGCTCCCATCACCGAGCAGTGGATCTTCTGCTCGGGCAGACCTCCCAAAAAATCGACGATGTCCTGGTTGCTGATCTGAAGCGCCTGAATCGGCGTGTAGCGGCCTTGTTCGATCAGCGTGCAGAGCGCCTCCGACGCGGCAATGGCCGACGTGCATCCGAACGTCAGGTAGCGGGCCGCGACGATCACGTCCCGGGTCGGGTCGGTGGCGTGGCGTTCCACGCGGAACGTAAACCGCATCGCATCGCCGCACGCCATCGAACCGTGCTCGCCCAATCCGTCCGGCGAATCTACTTCGCCCAGATGAGTCCCGGGTTTCCCCTGGACCGCGTTCATGAACAACTCTTTGGTCTTCTCGCTATACTCCCAAGCCATCGCGGCCTCCAACGCCCTCGTCTCAGTTCACGCACTGCGCCGTGCCTGCAAGGCCCCAAAAGAAACGGGGACAGGCACCTCGCCAGGACGCCTATTCTGCTGTTTTTCCTTATTTCTGGCTCGGAGCCAGCCCCCGTTCTGTCGGGGCCTCTAAATAATCCCGTGCAGCGGCTTTCCCGGGGCAGCCAACTCGTCGACGCGCCGGGTCACCTCCGGGTCCTCCACCAACGGCGGAGCGTGGTGCGGCTTGGCACGCGCGTCGATGACCAGCGATCCACGGCAACCCCAGTGCTTCTGGTCCACAAACGGCTCGACCCCGTAAATGTCGGCGGCCGGATTGCTCCGCGTAAACGTCGTCCAAAGGAAATTATTGAGCGTCTGCGCGGCAAACACGCCGTCGTCCGCGATCACCACCAAGGGGAACAGATTGATCGCGTCGCCGCGGCGATACGTGGCGCAGAACTTCTCGACCGCCGTATCGCGGCCGTTTTCACCTACCGCGTACTTCGGGCCTTCGACGACGAGAATTCCCGGCAGGCAGAGCCGGGGATTCTTGAAGCCCAAATCCGTCGGAATTCGGATCCGGCTGTCCAACGCTACCGGCAGAATCCGCCGCGTCGGACCGGCCGTGGCAACGATCACCTTCGACCCGCGGTTGAGCCCCTCGCCGCTGTAGTCGAGCGTGTCCATCGTGGTGCACGTCTGGAAGTGAAGATCGCGGCGCCAATCCGCCCGTTCCAGCACGTGGCGAAAGAAATCGGGCACGTGGTGGACATCCAGTTCGGGGTTGTCCTCGCTGGCAACGATGAAAAGGTACTTGGCAAGCGACAACTGCCCGTAACCGAGCATGGCGTTGGCCAGCGTCAGCAGTTCCATCGGTCGGCGGGGGTCCTGGTACGGGGCATATCTTTCGTGTCCGACCGCCAGGAGCAAAGGGTGGACCCCCGCCGCGTCGACGGCGTGCACTGCTTTCACTCCGGGAACCCTCTTGGGAACGACCGGGCCGACCAGTTCGTGGATGAACTGCCCGAAAACGGAGTCTTCCTGGGGCGGCCGGCCGACGACTGTGAACGGCCAGATCGGACGCTCCCGGTGATACACCCGCTCGACTCGCATCACCGGAAAATCATGTTGCAGGCTGTAGTAACCCAGATGATCCCCAAAAGGTCCTTCGGGAAGCTGACGCTTGGGCTCGATGAAACCGCTGATGCAAAAATCCGCCTCGGCATGAATCGGCAATTGGCCGGCAGGGCAGACCATCGGCACGCGCCGGCCGCCTAGCAGCCCGGCAAACGCGAGTTCGCTCATTCCTTCCGGCAACGGCATAACGGCCGCTAACGTCATTGCCGGCGGTCCGCCAACGAAAACATTCACCCGAAGTTTCTCTCCACGTCGGATCGCCGCAGCGTGGTGCGTGCCGATCCCTCGATGGATCTGGTAGTGCAGACCGACCTGCTGGTTCGGTTCGTACCGTCCCCCGGACATCTGCACCCGGTACATCCCCAGGTTCGACGCCGTGAATCCCGGATGGTACGGGTCTTCGGTATAGACCTGCGGCAACGTGATGTACGCGCCGCCGTCGTCCGGCCACGACTTGAGCTGCGGCAAGTGGTCGATCGTCGTCTCATGTTTCATCACCGCCGCGCGGCGGACCCTCCGCGGACGCGAGTGCCAGGTGTTCCAAGGCAGGTCCAGGATCAGACGCGGACGCCGCAGCACGTCCGACGGATCGATATTCAGCCGGACCAGCTTCTGGACCGCCTCCAACGTATCCCGAAAGAGATAACGCACCCGCTGGATCGTTCCAAACAGGTTGCTGACCATCGGAAACCGGCACCCTTTCACGCTCCCGAAGTAGATTGCCGGCCCTCCCGCACGAAACGCCCGCCGCTGAATCTCCGCGGCTTCCAAGTTCGGATCGATCGGATGGTCGATTCGGACAAGCTGTCCGGAAGCCTCCAAATCCTCGATGCAGTGACGAAGCGTTCGGTAACCCATGATCGGTCGATTCCAGGTGCTTACGCAGGGGGCGTTCAGGCTACTGAAAAAGGGGACTGGCTCCGCAACACGGGGTGGTTCTGATCATTATTGCACGGCTGCAGGCTCTGGTCGAGGGCCAGCCCTCCCGCGGCAGACGGGAATCGACCCGTTTCTCACGGACACACGCGCAGCGGAGGTCTTGCGGCGGCGAACCCGCCACCTGGGCTTGTCATGCGGTTGACTTGCTCTACACTGGAAAGAACGTGTCCGTCCCACCAACTCGGCTGCTGCTGTCCGATCCAACCCGGAGCGACTGGTATCTGCAAATGGCCAGCCTGCTCGATTGCTCTCCCCCAAAACAAGCCCGAGGAGAACCATGACTGACGGGTCTCCGTGGATTGTCGAAACCACTGCAGAAACCTTCGAGTCCGACGTACTCGCACGATCCCGATCGGTGCCGGTGGTCGTTGATTTCTGGGCACCCTGGTGTCAACCGTGCCGGATGCTCGGCCCGCTGCTGGAGCGGTTGGCTGAACAGTTCCAGGGGCAGTTCGTGCTGGTGAAAGCCAACACCGATGAACTGCCTCAAATGGCTGCCGCCTTCGGTGTCCAGTCGATCCCGGCCGTCTTTGCCGTACGCGACGGCAGCCTGGTCGACCAGTTCGTAGGAGTGCTCCCCGAACCGCAACTCCGGGATTGGCTGAGCCGCATCCTGCCGAGCGAGGCCGAGAACCTCGCATCAGAGGCGGCCGCCGTGGAAAAGGCCGATCCGGCCGCAGCCGAGGCGAAGTACCGACAAGCGCTCAATGAGGAGCCCAACGACATTCCCGTGCGCGTCGGGCTGGCACGATCACTTCTGGCTCAGAACCGCCTCGACGAGGCCGCCCAAGCGATCGAAGAACTCGTCGCGGCCGACACGCTGGATGCCGAGGGCGAGCGCGTTCAAGCAGAAATCCATGTCCGTCTGGAGGCGAGAGAAATCGGGGGGGCCGACGAATTGCAGGCCGCGGCCGCGGCCGATCCGAAGAATCTGGAGCTCCAATGGAATCTCGCCCGCGCGCTCGTCGCGGCCGGTCAACACGAAGAGGCGATGCAAGTCTGCCTGCGACTGGTCGAGAAGGACCGTCCTGGCCTCGGTGAGCAGGCCCGCGCCCTGATGGTCGATGTTTTTCACCTGCTCGGCCCCGACAGCCCCCTGGTCGACGAATACCGCCGCAAACTCACCATGGCGTTATACTGAGCGCGCCCAGGATCAGCCCGGCTGCTGCTGAGCAGCCGGGCTGATGGAAACCGCGGACGGATTGGCGCGCTACGAACCGGCCGCTTGCGACTGAGCAATCCGCGCGATCCCGCCCAGCGTCAGGTGCGGCACGTGCCGAGCATCGCTGCCCAGAAGCGAAGCAACCGCCGGACTCGCGCCGCCGGAAAGAAAAATCTCGGGATTACTCGCACCGGCGGCAAGCTGCTCGACGAGTTGCCGAATGGCCCCCACCGCTCCCCAGAACAGCCCGGAACGCATTGCCGCCACCGTCGATGTACCCAGGGCTGGCGGCGGACTGCTCAATTCCGCCATCTCAACCACCGGCAAAAGATCGGTAAACTCGTGCAGTGCACGTGCCGACATCGCAATTCCCGGCAAAATCGCACCGCCCAAAAATGCGCCGTCCGACGAGACCAGGTCTACCGTAATCGCGGAGCCAACGTCGACGACCACCGCCGGCCGCTCGGGATCGCGGATGCAGTTCACGGCCAGAGCATCGATCAGCCGGTCGATGCCGACCATGTCCGGCCGCTCCACGGCGATCTTTAGTTCGAGGTCCCCGGCTGCCAGGAGCACGACGCGATCGGCCGGCCTCGACGTCCGCAGCCAGTCCACCAGACGCGTGGTCGCCGGACGATTGACGCTCCCGATCCACCAGGTAGCCTGGCCTGAAACCTCGGTGCGAAGCCAGGCATCGACACGCGTTAAATCGGGATTGCGGCCGTCGACCCAGATCGTGTCGTCCGGATCGGGAAGCAGCTTATCCGGCTGCGAGTCGAACCGCCCCAGCTTGATCCGATTGTTCCCGACATCAACGGCGATCAGAGGGATGATGCTGGGTTTCATCGCGGCGAAGCGGCTGACTGCTGGAGTTCGTGGGCGACCCGCCCGATCAGATCATGAAGCCCCTGGCCGGTAACTGCCGAGATCAGCAGAACCTCCCGACCAATCTCGTCGGCCAGCCGTTGCTGCACCGAACGGCCCGCAGGAACGTCGGCCTTCGTCACGGCCACCACCTCGGGCCGGCGGACCAGCTCCACGTCGAACTTCTCGAGTTCCTCGCGAATTGTGCGGTAGTTCGTCACGGGATCGGTCCCGTCCTCCGGAGCCGGCTCGACCAGATGAACCAGCACGCCCGAGCGCTGAATATGCTTGAGGAATTCGTGTCCCAGCCCGACCCCCGTGTGGGCGCCCTCGATCAGACCGGGAATATCAGCCATGATAAACGACCAATCGTAATCGATTTGGACGCGACCGAGATTGGGGTGCTTGGTGGTAAAGGGGTACGCCGCAATCTCCGGCCGGGCGCGGGAGAGCCGGCTCAGCAGCGTGCTCTTGCCGGCGTTTGGTTTGCCCACCAAACCGACGTCGGCGATCACCTTCAGTTCCAACCGCAGAAGCCGCTGCTCACCCTCGCCGCCCGGAGTCACCGTCCGCGGAGCGCGGTTCGTCGGCGATTTGAAATGCGCATTCCCCTTGCCGCCTTTGCCGCCGTGAGCGACCACCACGCGGTCGCCGGGCCGGGCCAGATCCTTGATCACGAACCCCTCTCGGCCGTCGCGAATCAGGGTGCCTGGGGGCACGCGAAGGATCAGATCCTCGGCCGCCGCCCCGTGGCACTGCGAACTGCCACCCCGCTCGCCGTTCTTTGCTCGCCAATGCTTGCGGTGAGCAAGGGCAGCGAGGCTGTCGACACCGGCCTCGGCCAGCACGACCACGCTGCCGCCGTCGCCGCCATCGCCGCCGTCCGGTCCCCCGCGGGGGACGAACTTCTCGCGGCGAAAGCTCCTGCAACCGTCACCGCCTCGCCCCGCTTCCACCTGGATCACCACCTCATCAACAAACACCGCCTGAATCCTCTCTGGAAACAAAAAAACGGGGACGACCACTGTCGGTCCTCCCCGTCGAAATCGAACGCCGTCGAAATCGAACGCCGCCTACGGCCGATTCCGTCTCAGCGGCTCTCCAGGACGTGGATGCGTCGGCCACCGCGGTCGAAGCCGACGTAGCCGTCGATCAGGGCGTACAGGGTGTAGTCGGTTCCCTGGCCGACGCCCCGCCCGGGGCAAAATTTCGTGCCAACCTGACGGACCAGAATGTTGCCCGCACGGACAAACTGACCGCCAAACCGTTTTACTCCCAGCCG
>JAXGMN010000040.1:0-126322 GCA_040768665.1 Thermoguttaceae bacterium | reverse complement strand
AAGACCGAGACAGAAAGGAGCGGCGGCGGGCGAGTGCGGCAGCGCGCCCGCCACGCCGCAACTCGGTCAACTGCTCTTTACCGCGATCTTGCGCGGTTTCACCGCCTCGGACTTGGGCAGGTGCAGCGTCAGCGTACCGTTGCTCAGTTCGGCGGAAATCTTGGCGGAGTCGATCGATTCCCCGATGTTGAACACCCGGTAGAAGTCGCCGATCCCGTACTCGCCGTAGACGAACTCGCGGCCGTCGTGCCGCGGCGCCACCTTACCGTGAACGATCAACTGGTTGTTTTCAAAACGGATATCGAGATCCTCGCCGGCCACCCCCGGCAGATCGCCGAAGAGGGCCAACTCTTCGTCGCACTCGAAGATATCGAAACGCGGGACGAACGTCGGACCGCCCTGGGTGCGCTCGATGGTCGTCGAATCGCCCTGCGACTGCTGTTTGACTAGTTCTGCCATGGTTTATTCTCCTATTCTTCTGCGTAATTCTTGCTCACCGATGCAGGCGATGCGTGAGCGGGTCATTCGCTCTTCACCGCGATCTTCCGCGGCCGGGTTTCCTCGCGCTTCGGCAGCGTGATGGTCAACACGCCGTGACGGAATTCGGCCTCGACTTTCTCGTCGTCGACATCGTGCGGCAGTTCGACCATGCGGCTGAAGCTACCGTAGCCACGTTCCTGGCGGTGCCAATTACCGCGTTCGACCTTCGGCGGCTTCCGCTCGCCCTTGAGCGAAAGCTGGTTGCCGCCGGTCACGTAGATCTCGAGATCGTTCATGTCCATGCCGGGCAGTTCCGCCTCGACGTACAGGTTCTCGTCGTCCTGCCACAAATCCAGGGGCGGATAGATGCCGGTCCGCTCACCATTGCCCGGCGCTCGGCCGAAAACCCGATTCATTTCGTCCTGGAGCCGACGCATGTCGCCCCACAACTCGTTGAAAGGTTGCCACCGTGTACCACGCATTTTTCTACCCTCCTTTTCCTCGTATCGAACGGGATATCTACTTGGCAGCGGCCGGGCAATCATCGTCGCTTTCGCTCCGCGAAGGATGCGACATTTGCAGGCCGCGGCCGCGTTGGCCCGTGTATTTCCGGGTTCGTTGAATAGCGCTAAGCAAGGTGCGTGCCAATGAAAACCGGCGGAGGCGCGCATAGCCAAAGCCATTGATAATAAAGGACTTGCGATGAGATTTCCGCCGCGAACCGGTTTTTCCGGCGACTGCCGTTTTGGCAGTTCCCGCGTAACGGTCGACGGGGCGGAAGAGAGGGGCACAGGTCCATGTTTTCGGCCAACGTCTGTGCTCGCAAATACGTCGACTGGCCGTAAAATGGACCGGTCCCCGGCCGTAGGCGTGGATGGTTGCGTGTCCGCGACAGGCGGCAGAAGCAGTATGAGGGCGCCGAACCGCTAGCGGTAGTCCGCCGGCTCTTCGCCGCTGATGTGGCGGCGCCAGCCGTCGAGATGTTCTTTCGGCAGCGAGTTTTCGCGTTGGAACTCGGTTTCCGCTTTCACCTCGCTATCCGGAACGGTCACCCGTACCTTCAGCCGTCCGTCGGTCTGGTACTGGAAGACGACGTCGATCGGCGAACGACTAGGGAGATTCGGCGGCAGGCGTCGGACCGAGCAGCGGCCGATCATCGTGCAATCATCGGGCGACGGATTCTCGCCCTCGACCACCTGCACGAGAATCGATTGCTGGTTGGCCTTCTGAGTGTGAAACGTCCGCTTGGCGCTGACGGGCAGCGGGGTGTTGCGAGGTATCAGGATACCATTGCGTTTCCGCTTCGTCTGCGGATCCGTTCCGATCACACCGAGGCTGTGGGAGTTGACGTTCCGGATCGCGAAGGTGGCCGGCCGGCCTTGACTCTTCGCCAAGAGTAACCCGGCGTGGAGCGCCGCGCCATGCGCGACAGCCTCATCCGCAGCCACGGTGGAATCGGGCTCCAAGCCGGACAACTCCTGAAGCATTCTGCCGACCATCGGCATTCGCGTGGATCCTCCGACGAGAAGCACCCGGTCGATGCGGTCCCATTTGAGGCGGGCGGCATGAAGCGTCTGGTTCGTGGTAAAGCGTGTGCGGTCGAGCAGGTCCTGAGTGGCTTCCTCGAACTGCTCGCGCGTCACGGTGACCAGGCTGGAGAATCCGCGGTAGTTGCAGGCAATGGCGGCCTTGCCGCGAGTGGAAAGGGTTCGTTTGGCGTCTTCGCACTCGCGCCAGAGTTTTCCAGCGATCAGGGGGTCTTCGCGGGGATCGGCGTAGTGTTCGCGGATGAAGGCTTCGGCCACGAGGTCCACCAGGCGCTGGTCCCAATCGTAACCGCCAAGTTGCACGTCGCCGTCGGTAGCCCGGGTGATGTAGCGGTCGCCGCGGATTTCCATCACGGTGACGTCAAAAGTCCCGCCGCCGAGATCGTAAACCAGGATCCGCTGGGGCTTGGCCGGCCGACCGTCGGCATTCATGTAGCCTTCGTGGTAGCCGAAGGCGATGGCCGCGGCGGTCGGCTCGTTGAGGATGTCCATCACCTCGAAACCGGCCATGTAGCCGGCATCCTGGGTGGCTTTGCGGCGGACCTCGTCAAAATAGGCCGGAACGGTAATCACGACCTTGCTGAACGGACCGATCCGAGCCGCGGTGTCTCGCCGGAGTTTGTTGAGTATCCAGGCTTCGATCACTTCGGGCGGATACTGCTTGCCCTGAAAATTCTTATGGTAGACCGGGTGGCCGATTTCCCGCTTGGTGCACAGGGCCACGTGATCCGCTTCGCCGGCGACGGCCTTCCACGCCTCGCGGCCCACGATCACATCGCTATTGTCGAACAGAACGACGCTGGGCGTCAAAAGGTCCCCCTCGGCATTGACGAGGGTGGTGGGCTTGCCCGTTTCGTCGAGCATGGAAACGACCGAATAGGTCGTTCCCAAATCGATGCCGACGGCAGGAGTCGGGTCCGGATTACTCTTGGTAATGGCCACGGTTAGCGGAACAGATTGAAGGGGCTATTGAGATTAAGCCAGGAAATCAGGATGTATCCTACCGTGATGCCGATCACGGCGGAGAGGATATATCCGATCACGGTCACTAGCCACATTGGGATGCGGAAGTTCGAAAGCTTCGCACCGAGGATCGAGGGCCTCTGATCATAGTCCGTGTCCACTCCGAAGGGCTGCTGATAGCCGGCCGGCCGATGCTCACCGGTCGGCGAAGAATATGCAGGAGGACTCGGCTGAGGATAGGAAGGGAAACCCGACGGCGGATACGAAGGGAAATCTTGCGGTGAATAGCCTGGAGGATATTGCTGGGGTGCTTGTGGCGGCATACCGGCACCCGCCATCTGCTGATCCAGAGGCATCGGCTGCGAAAAGTACGGGCTCTGCGGCGGTGGTACGGGCGAGGGGGGCGGTTGCTGGGACGGAGACTGTAGTGGATTCGGCAGGTATTGTCCGGTCGGGGCATTGTAGTCGTCCGACCAGTTTGGTTGTGCCGCGGCGACGTTCGGATTTGGCCAGTACTGGCCGGTGGGCGCCTGGCTGTCGTCGGACCAACCGTGTGGCGCGGCGGCTTGAGACGGATTGGGCAGGTAGGCGTTGGAGCCGGAAGGGTTCTGATCGTATGCAGGGGGCGGTTGTGCCGGCGCAGACCAGAGTCCGGTGGATTCACTGGTCGGCGGTACGGACGTGGAGAAGTCCTGCGTCAACTCTTCCGACGGCCCAGCCATGCCCGGCGGAGCAGACGGGGTGGGTGTCGGCGGCCGCCATGGCGGCTGCGGCTGTGGCGGAGTCGCGAGCACCGGATGTGGCGTGGGCGTGCTGGGGGGAGTCGCCGGACTCCCAGCCGCGGACGAACCGGGATGCGGTGTTACGGGCCGCGGCGAGCCGGAAGGCGGCGTTACGGGCCGGGGCGAACCGGAAGGCGGTGTTACAGGCCGGGGCAAGCCGGAAGGCGGCGTTACCGGGACCGGCGAGACTGCTGCCACCGGTTGGGCGTCGGGCTGCGAAGAAGACGGTTGTGTCGGCGGCGTGGCCTCGCTCTCCGGCGCCAGGATCTCTTGAAGCATCCCCTGGAAGTCGACGAACCCGCCCCAGTTCGCCATCGTCTGCCGCCATCGCGAGACGTTGTCGCCCGACATCCCGGAGTCGCGTTCCAGGTCGAGACTGACCTCCCGGTGAGTGCCCGGTACAACCGCATGCACGCTCAGTCGGCCGTTCGTCGCGTATTCGAACGTCACCTCGATGGGCCAGGCTTTCGGCAGTCCCGTGGGCAAGTCGCGGATCGAAGTGCGTCCGATAACGGTGCAGTCGCCGGGGCTGGCGCTTTCTCCTTCGAGCACCTTCACCGCAATCGATCTCTGGCTCTCCGTCTTGGTCGTAAATTTCTCGGTGACCTTTGCCGGTAGGGGCGTGTTGCGGGGAATCAAGACGACGTTGATTTTCCGGAATGTCTGAGGATCAATCCCCTCGACGCCCAGACTGTGCGAGTTGACGTTTACGACCTCGAAGGTCGGGCCTGGAGCATCAACGCCTTGTTTGGCGAGGAGATAGTGGGCGTAGAGCGCGGCGCCGCGGGCGACCGCCTCGTCGGGATTGACCGTGTGATCGGGAATAATCGCGGTCATCTCGGAAAGCATCCGCTGGACCATCGGCATCCGCGTCGCCCCACCGACCAGCAAGACCCGCGAAACGTCGCTCCACTGAAGTCCCGCGGCGGCGAGCATCTGACGCGAGGTGTAGGCGGTTCGCTCCAAAAGATCGGCGGTGAGTTCCTCGAACAGTTCGCGCGTGACGGGGATGTCGGCGGTGTGGCCCGCGAAATCGACCCTTATGGTGGCACGGGTCCGTGCGGTCAGCGAGTGCTTTGCGTCGAGCACGGCGCCGTACAGGCGGTTGAACGCCGCGTGATCCTCCCGCGGGTCGGCCCCGAACCGCTGCTTGAATTCTTCCGCGACGTGATGGGCGAGCCGCAGGTCCCAATCGTGGCCGCCGAGTTGCACGTCGCCGTCGGTAGCCAGGGCGCGGACCTCGCCGGGAGCCAGTCGCAGCAGAGTTGCGTCGAACGTGCCACCGCCCAGGTCGTAGACGAAAATCGTCATTTCCTCGGTGGCACCGCCTTCGGGGGAGAGATAGCCGAGCGTCTCGCCGAAAGCCAGTGCGGCGGCCGTCGGTTCGTTGACGATGTCCAGCAGCGTCAGACCGGCCATCTCGCCGGCGTCGGCGGTGGCCTTCCGGCGCGGTTCATCGAAATAGGCCGGAACCGTGATGACCACGCGGGTGTCGGAGCCGAGGGCCTTGGTGATTGAGGTTTTCAACTTCCGCAGCACGCAGGCTTGGATCACCTCGGGCGGGAGAAACTCGCCGCGGATCGGCCGGCCGTAGACCGGCGCTCCCATATCGCGTTTGACGAAGTCGGCCACCCGCTCGGGATGGACGCCCAGGGCGTTGCGAGCGTCCTTGCCGACGACAACCTCCGCATCTTCGAACAGCACGATGCTGGGGGTGAGGATCTCGCCTTCCGTATTGCGGATGACCTCGGTCCGGCCCTGGTCGTTCACCCAAGCCACAACCGAGAACGTAGTGCCGAGGTCAATTCCTACCGCTTTGGGCTTGGACATGAGCTGCCAATGCGTTCCGCCGAGAGTACCTCTTCTTGAACCTTCTCCACTCTAGCAGCAAAAGTGCCCTACCTCAAGTTGGCGGCCGGAATAATTCACCCCCCAAGTGTGCGGATTGCAGTATTCGGCCGGCATCGTTGCCGATGGTTCGCCTCCAGCAGGTTCGTCCGCATCAGGACGGTCCACGTGCTGGGCGACATCTTCGAGTGAGGTTCGCGGTGAGGCTCGGCCCGCGATCGGGATCCCTGTCGGCGGGCGAGTGTGCGGGCCGGGCGGGAAGGCCCGATCGTTCAGGCAACCCCTCGACAAAGCCGGATGAGCCCGCCACCGCAGTCGCCACTTGTCGCTTCGGTTGCTTTTCAGGGGAGCTCTCTTAGCGTATACTTCAAGGCACTGCACTTGTCGAGGTGAAGCGGTTCTCCCGAGTGTTTGGCTCGCAGCCGGAACACGAGCCAGCCATCCAATCACTCTCGCTCCTCGCTCGCAAGGGCAGACATGGTGGGCGATTGCGGTTTTGCATGCCGCGTCACATCTCGCCCTACGGAACAGGCAGTGGGAACCGTTCTCCCGATCTGGATTCGACGGGCTCGGCACGCGTGTGCGGGTCGGCGAGGACTATTTGCCTATCAAGGCGCACTCTTGGTAATGAGGAGAGGAACATGCGAACGAGACGGGGATCAGGCTTCACCCTGGTGGAACTTCTTGTGGTGATTGCCATCATCGGAATTCTGATTGCATTGCTGCTGCCTGCCGTCCAGGCGGCGCGCGAGGCGGCGAGGCGATCGCAGTGCACCAACAATCTGAAGCAGATTGGTTTGGCGATGCACAACTATCACGACAGCTTCAAGTCGTTCCCCTCGGGCAACGTCGTCATCGGCCATGGACCGACCGGCTGGGTCCTGGTCCTTCCCTACCTGGAACAGGGGCCGCTTCACGATGGCCTCGTATTCAATGCCAACTCGTTCTATTTCGCCAGCGCCGCCAGCGATCCGAACATGGAGCTGAACGGGCTGCTTCTGAATGCTCTGCTCTGTCCGTCCAGCCCCCTGGATACGACGCATTCCGGATTCGACTGTTCGGCGTGCAGCGTAGCGCCGACCACGGGTCGAAAGCTCCTCTATACGTCGTACGTCATGATCAGCGGCGGCGACGATCATTCGACGACCGATCACACTGCCGTACGGGGGCCGGTGTCGGCCGGCGGAATCTTCATCAAGAATCGGCCGATTTCTTTCCGGGACATTCGCGACGGCACGAGCAACACCATGATGGTCGGCGAACAGAGCGACTGGGGCCGCACCGCGACCGGAACCAAGACGGAAATCCGTCCGCAGAGCGCGAGCGGAGCGTGGATGGGGCATAACAATTCGACCAATCCGAATGGCAACGGCACCTATCCTACCGACACCAACGGTGCCCGCTGTTTCAACCTGACGACGGTGGCGGTGCCGCTGGGGACGAAGGACTACCTGACGCCGGGCGGCGGCCTTCCCGGCACGCGAAGAGAAGACTGCAACACCCCGATCCAATCCGCGCACCCCGGCGGAGCCAACGTCCTGCTCGGCGACGGATCGGTGCGGTTCCTCAGCGAGACCCTCCCGCTGACAACGCTCCGCTACCTGGCCAACCGGGACGACGGAAACGTGTTCGGGGAATTCTGAATTTACCTGCAGAGAGTGCCGCCAACGACCGTTCCGCGATCACGGGACCGCGATCGTCGGCTGTGTCGGCATCAACAGCGCGTGGTGCGTCGCCTGAAATGGCTGTCCTCGCTTGGGGCAAGCGAGGCCAGCCGACGGCGCCTCCCTTCGTTTCATCCCCTGGCAACCGGCTCGATCGCCCTGGTCTTGCGAGCATCTCGAGACCTCCGCGCAAGAGCCGGAAGCCGGGATCGTTTCCGTGCCCTTACATTGACTGGCGAGGATGTCTCATGTCCAATCGTATAGTAAGCACAGTTTTTTTTGCCGGAGCCCTGAGCCTGGCGGTTGCCGGGTGCGGCAGCTCGGAGCCACTTGGCACGATCAGCGGCACCGTGACCCATAACGGTCAGCCCGTCGAAGCGGGCATTGTCAGCTTCTATAACACCGAGACCGGCAAGGTTGGCCAGGCCGAATTGCAGCCTGGCGGCACCTATGAGATCGATACGGTAAAAGGCGGGTTGGAGCCGGGCCAGTATCAGGTGGCCATCATGCCGCCCACCGAAACCACGACCGACTCCTCCACCGGCGAGGTGACCCACGAAACCCAAGAGGTTTCGAACATCCCGAAGAAATACCGCGACGTTCGCACCAGTGAGTTGAGCGCGCAGGTTGAGGATGGGAACAACAACTTTGATTTCGCCTTGGAAGGCTGAATCGAATAAAGGGTCCCAACAAAACGGGGACAGGCACCTCGCGGGAACGCCTTTTCTCCGGGCTTGCCAATGCTTGGCTCGGAGCCAGTCCCCGTTTTGTTCGGGCCTCTAATCCGGTTGAAGGCGTTTCCGCGGCGCGTGACGGATCACGCGTCCGCGCGTTCGAGGACCTTCACATAGATCACTTTGTCGTCGCCCGGGGCGTAGAAGTCGCGAAGGGAAGCCTCGCGAAGATAGCCACTGCGCTCATAGAAGGTGCGGGTAGGCACGTACTGCTCGCGACTGGAAGTCTCGGCATAAACGCGCCGACCGCCCCGCTGAAAGATTTGCGACTCCGCCTCGCAAAGCAGCTTGCGTCCGACGCCCTCGGACTGGGAGGATCGATCGACGGCGATCCAGAAGAGGTCGTGGCTTTCCCGGGTTCCGGCGATCGGGCCGTAGCAGGCATATCCGACGGTCCGCCCACCGAGTTCGGCGAAAACGAAGTGATAGCCGCTCTCCTCCGGTCCCTTGGCCAAGTGCTCGTCGACCAGTTCCACGGCGACGTCCACTTCCACGGGATTGAAGAACCCGGTCGAATCGACGATCGAGCGGACAACCCGGCGGTCATCGGCCGACACGGTCGTGCGGAACGTCACCCGATCGGCGTTAGCGTCCGTGCTCATGATCGCTGCATCCCCGCGACGAGTCCTTCAAAGAAGTGGCGAGCGTTGACGCCCAACGTTCGCGTGCGGTAGCCGCCCTCCTGGACAACCAGAATCGGAAGTCCCAACTCGCCGAGCATGCGGCCGTTGGCGTGGAAGTCTTTGGCGGTGAGCAGCCACGTACCGGTCGGATCGCCGCGAGCGGTATCCAGGCCGAGAGCCACCACGAGGACCGACGGGCCGAAATCGACCACGTTCTGCAGAGCGGCAGCGAGCGCCTTGCGATACTGCGGCCCATCCTGGTCTTCCGGCAGCGCGAAGTTCCAATTGAACCCCTCTCCTTCTCCTTCGCCCCGTTCGTCTTCGAAACCGGTGAAGTACGGATAGGCGAAGTTGGGGTGCCCGTGGAGCGAGACGGTGAGGACGTCGTTGCGGTGGTAGAAGATATCCTGCTGGCCGTTGCCGTGATGGTAGTCGATATCGACGATGGCTACTCGGCCCTGGACACTGAGATAATTCGCGGCGATGGCAGAATTGTTGAAGTAGCAAAACCCTCCGAAGCAGCGGCGCTCGGCGTGGTGGCCGGGCGGGCGGATCAGGGCGTACGCCAGCCGGCGGCCGCCGAGGACGAGGTCCGCCGCCCGCATGGCACAGTCGACCGCCCGTTTCGCGGCCAAAAAGGCGTTGCGGTTCAGCGGCGTGAATGTGTCGATGCAGTAGTAACCGGCCAGGACCGAGAGTTCCTTGGGCGGACGGGTGGCGTTTCGGATCGGAAAGACGTACGGGTAGAGCGACTTGCCTTCATTCACGCCCGCGCAGACCGTGCGGAGATATTCGACGAACTCGGCGTCGTGCACCGCCAGGATATGCCTGTCGGAGTAGTTTCGGGCGTCGATTTTCTCGAACAGCCCCATCGGCTCGAGTTCCGAGAGGATCGATTTGATCCGCACGGGCGACTCGACATAGCCCCGTTCGCGGATGTGGTGGATGTCGTGCTTTTCGTTGACTACCAGTCCCACGAGTTCGCCCGCGATTCGCGAAGCCGGGGTGTGCGGCACGGTCTTCTTCGTGTATTTCGGCTCTCGCAGCCGAACCGGCTCGTCGCGGAAAGAATTCACCACTTTCTCCACATATTCCGGAGGACAGAGGTAACCGTACTTTCGCTCGAGAATGGTCCGCACGACCTTCCGTGCAAACTCCCGGCGCAAGGGCGCACCGCGATCCAGGCCGTCGAACATGAGGTACGGTATGCAAACGTCGTTCGGGCGGACCGGCGTCTGGTAGTCGTTGCCGATGACCGGAAGGGCGCCGTAGCGTTCGTAGAAACGGATCCGGGCCGCATTTTCCTTCAGCAGGACCGGATCGTTGCACTTGTCCGGCTCGTCGGGAAGGCATTCGAAGAACAGCCCGAGCGAGTGCAGTGCGAACGCCTCGCGGCGAACGCGCTCGTACAACGCGCCGCCGATCCCGCGGCCCGTGAGCCCCTTTGCCGAGGCGATGAAGTCGAGATAGCAGAAGTGCAATTCCGGCTCGTGCATCAACAGCGCGAAGCCCAGGACCTTGGAGTGACGTTCGGCGACGAAGAGGATCGTGCGAAAACGCTGCTTGAAGGGATTGCGGAGTTTTTCGGCGAGTTGATCGATATCTTCGGGCCGCACGGCGGAAAACCGTGCCCGCAAGATTTCCTGGACCTGACGGATCGCCTCCTTATTGACCGGCAACACGTCGTCGTGGATGCGTCGGATGCTGAACATGAATGGGAAGCAGAAGCTCCGTGATCCAAAGGCCGGTCGATCCACAACCGGGCTCGATTTCAGGAGAAGCAAATCAGGCATCGCTCAGAAACGGGGGCAGGCACCTCGCCACGACGGATATCTCAACCGCCTTCCGGGAGTCTGGCTCGGAGCCTGTCCCCGCCACGGAACCATGCCGCAAATCACGAACGGCAACCGAATTATACGCCGTGGTGACGGAGAATGTAAACCCGAGAACGGTGTGCAGCAGGATCTCGTGATGAATAAGAGCCAATCGCAGGCAAGCCTTCAAGGCTCCGAGAGCGAGGCACTCGCGGCGCGAGGCGACCGAGAGTGCTTGGAAAGTCCCGTGCCGCCGGATATATTGTCCGCTTGCCGTTTGATTGCAGGACTTCACGGCGCGGCCGTTTTGCCCACGAGTCCGTTGGCGCTTGAGATTCGACGAGAATCGCCACGTCCCCAAAACCCGGCCCCCAAGGCAGGCATTGCCCATGGATCTCCACCTGCACAACCAAGTCGCTCTGGTCACCGGTGGCTCCCGGGGCCTCGGCCGCGCGATCGCTCTGGGCCTCGCCCAAGAGGGCGTCCGGGTGGCCGTCAACTATTCCCGAAGCCGCCAACGGGCCGACGAACTGGTCAACCGGATTCGCACGGAGCACGCCGTCGACGCGATCGCCGTACAGGGAAGCGTCGCCGACTCCGCCGACGTTGCGCGGATCTTCGACCAGTGCCAGTCGCAACTCGGCCCTCTCGACGTGCTGGTGAACAACGCGGGCACTTGGCCCACGGCCTACGTCAAAGACATGACCGACCAGCAATGGGACGAAACGCTGGCGGTGAACCTCAGGGGCCCGTTCCTTGCCAGCCGCGAGGCCGTGCGGCGGTGGCTGGCTGCCGGCCGAACCGGACGGATCGTGAACATCTCCTCGCAGGCGGCTTTCATGGGCTCGACGACCGGCCACGCACACTATGCTTCCGCCAAGGCCGGACTGGTTACCTTTACCGTCTCTCTGGCGCGGGAAGTCGCCCCGCACGGCATTTATGTCAATGCCGTCGCCCCCGGCTTCATGCATACCGACATGATCCAGGAGGCCCTCAGTCGCGGCGAGGATCAACTCGTCAAGCGAATTCCCCTGGGACGAATCGGCGACCCGGCCGAGATTGCCAACCTCGTGGTGTTCCTTGCCTCGGACCGGGCCAGCTACACGACCGGCGCTACCTTCGACGCGTCGGGAGGGATGTTGATGCGGTAGCTTCTTGAGTCACGAGTGGTAAGCGGAGGCGGGGATTGGAGTTATTACGCCATCGCATTGCGTCGGAAGTGGCACAGCCCGGGATTGGACGGCTATTGTGCAACGGGCAGTCGCCGCCAGGCATAGAAGACCGCGGTTAACAAGCCGCTGGCCAGCAGGGCAAGCGTAGTCGGTTCAGGAACGGATGCCGCAATAGCATAGCCGCTGAAACCAGTCACGGTGAAGTTTGCATATCTTCCATGGTACGCGAGATCCGCCGCGGCAAAGGGGGTCCAAGCGGCGCCGTCGTAATGCCACGCCATCAGGCCGTCCTGCAAGAGTCCCTCGCCGACCTCAAACGATAGATACACTGGATCGCCGGAAGTATAACCCTCACTCGCTGCGAACTCCCAGCCGGCTAGCAGTGATTGGCTGGGGTCCAGAAGGTTTTCCAGGGATGTCTTTACCACGCCGCTAATTGGTGAGGCTTGCAGCGTTAGCAGCGTGCTGCTGCCAGCAGGGGCAAAACTGGTGCCGACCGACCGGCCGGTCACGGTGTCGCTGATCAAGACGCGCTGCACGTTGGCCAGATCGATCGTTACGTCCGCACCGGCCGTGCCCTGTGTTGATTCCGATACGGTAAACAGGTGGCTATCGGATTCCCAGGTGCCACCGAGGGCCTCGTAGACGCCGCCGCCGGACCAGACGCCGGCCGTGATCGGCCGATACGGTCCTGCTGCGGCATCCGCTGCGGCCGCCATGCGGACCACTCCACCGTTGGCCATCTCGCCGCTGCCAAGGTCCAGATGGCTCCCCTTGCCGATGTCCATCGCCAGCAGCGATTGGGCGCTGAGGGATAAGCTCTCGGCCGTCACGAGACCGCCGCCGGTGATCTGCAGTCTCCCCACGCCATCGCCAAACTCGACCGGGTCGGTGTTGGTCCAGGTCGAGCCGGATCCGTCGACCGTCACCGTGGCCTCCGAGCCCGCCCACCAGGCAAGACTGACGCCGCCGCTGCCGGTGCTGACGGCGCCGCCGTTGGTGATATTCAGCCTCCCCGTGCCAATCTCCAGCCAGTCATCGATGGTCAAACTCGATCCAATGCCGTCCACCGTTATTGCGCCCGTCGCACTGGAATGCATGCCGAGGTATGCCTGACCCTGGATGTGGACCGTCCCGCCGCTGTTGATGTTCAGCGCGCCATGCCCCTCGTTGCCTAAATCGAGGTAGTCGCTGCTGCGGATCGTGCCGCCGTGGGTGACATTGACCGTCCCGGTGCCCAGGTCGCCTGCGTGGAGACGTCCGTCGATCAACCAGGTCGAGCCGTTTCCGTCGACGTTCACCACGCCGGTGGCTTCCGAACCGGACCCGACCCAGCCTGAGCCGCTATTGACATCGGCCCCGCCGTTGATGTTCAGCGTGCCATGGCCGTAGCCGCCCACACTCAGAAGGGCCCAGGGGTTCCACTCCGATCCGCTTCCTTCCACGTTCGCCACACCCGTCGACCCGGGGCCGTCGCCGATGCTGCCCTCGAACGAGTCCAGCTTGGTTTCATTGCGGATCGTCAGCGAACCGCTGCCGAGAAAGCCCGCGCCGATGGCGCCGTTGTTGATCGGGTCGGTCAGGTCGAGATGGACCGTGATGTCGCGGCTGGGCAGGCCGCCGAACGCGAGCGTCTTGGTCAGGCTCTCGGGAGAATCGAACACGAGGTCGAAGTCGCTCACCAGGCCTTGGGTGATGATGGTGCCGGTGCCGGACAATTGGCCGGCCGAAGCCCACAACGAGCCGGTCGTCAGCGTCCCGCCGCCCGGTCCGAAGTTGATGGCGCTGCTGTCGTACCCGACGTAGGTGTCGTAGAGGACATCGACGGCGCCGCCACCGCGGATATTGAGCGTTCCGTTGCCAAGGTCGCCGACGTACAGGCTGGCGTCGGTGATGCTGAACCGCGAGCCGGTTCCGTCGACGGTCACCACGCCCGTAGACCCCTCATCATAGCCGATATAGCCATAATAGCCGTTGGTTACCGTGCCGCCGCCGGTGATTTCCAGTCTCCCGCTCCCCTCTTCGCCGACATACATGAAGCTGGTATTGGTCCAGGTCGAGCCGGTGCCCTCAATAGCCACTTCGCCCGTCGAACCGGATCTGGCGCCGATGGTGGCGGTACGCGAAAAGATGTCATCGCCTGCGTTGACCGTCAGGCTGCCGACGGTACCGCTGACCCCGCCGACATAGGCGTACGTGGTGTCGCTCGTCCAAGTTGCCGGATCGCCCGGACCGACCGCTCCGGTCGCCACGATCCCCGCGTGAGCGCCGTCTTGGTGACCGCCAAGGCAAATCGCGACCAACAACGTGCCGAGAGGGAGTCTGAATCTTGCCATGTTTCGCCTCGTATCCCGTGCCATGGAACCTAACCAGGCGGGTCCGCCTGTAATTGTGCGCAGGAATTGCCGGGAACACAACAACGAACCCAAGACCAAGAAGCTTTGGATTACCACAAGGCGTCGGCCAGTATCCGGGGCCGTTTCCCGGCCTTCCCTCCAGCGAGGTAAAGGTGGATAAGGTCAGCCCTGGCCGCGCAGATGATACTGCTCGGCCAGCTTCGTCTTTTCTTCCTCTGGCAGGAAGGGGCTTTGGGGACCATCCATGCCTGTTGGGAGTCGAGTCTATTCAATATTCAAGCCGCGGCCCCAGGAATTCCCCAGCGGGCGCCACCTGTTACAAGCCGGGTCTCGAACCAGCCCCTTGGGCAGCGGCTTTGGCAGGTGGAACACCAGGGGATCCCCAACCTTCCCTCACCTGGGACCAATCTAAATCTGTCGGGCGGTTCGGGACTAAACGTTCGCCGTGATACGCGGACCGGATAAGATTCCGTCGCGGAATCGCGAAATGTCGCGGCGTGTTTGTCTGGCAACCCGCTAGCGACTAGAATCGTGGTGAGGTCGGCCGTTGTTATCCGGCCCAACCGGTCGGGCTAGAGAATTCGCACGGCAGTGGCCCGGCCGGATGAATCCAAGTTCGTGGATCCGGGCGGAGCACCAGCTCTCCGTCCGTCTGGGTTAGTTGACGGGGCCAGATTGACCGATGGAATCGCATCTAGGAGGTGTTTGGGATGCGTGTCACGGTGGAAGAGCTTGATCGATTCCACGACTTCGCGGTTTCGCTCGTGTCCGGCGCGGAATCTGATGTGACGTGGCCTCAACTGTTTGAGTTGTGGCGTTTGCAGAATCCGTCGGTCGCCGAATATCAGGAGAACGTTGCGGCTATTCGGGAATCGCTGGACGCAATGGACGCGGGACAGATGCGGCCGTTCTCCGCTTTTGACGCCGAGTTCCGCAATCGCCACGGCATAACGAGCGATGCATGACGTATCGACCCGGTCATTGTTGAGCCTGCGGAAGTCGACGTGGACGAGATCTACGCCTAGATACTCGCGTGATCCCCGCAAGGTGCTTCCTCTTTAATTTTCGATTCGGTAGCCTTCGTCCGAGGGTCTCAATGACTTGCAACACCTCGGGCCGCGTCGCCAATCGCCGTCGATTCGCTACGACTGCGTTTGCACAAATCCCATCATGCTCGCCGATCGCTGCGGAGACTTAACCATGCGATTCTGCTCGAGAGTGTTCATCTGGCTGCTGGCAACCCATTCGGCGATGGTCTCGGCGAGGGCGGAAAGAGAAGTCTTCCATACGCCGTGCCTCGGCACGAATCTCGGCGTGTGGCGATTGACGGCCGATCCGGCGATCCGCCACCACGCCAACTATCACAATACGCAGTGCTGGAGCCCCAATGGGCGCTATGTCTGCTACACGCGCTACGGCGGCGCGAATGCCGGCAGCGAATCGACGTCGACCGTGCATCTCTACGACACCCACGCCGACTCCACTTCGCAGGTCGGCCAGGGAGACTCGCCGCGATGGGCGAAGCGGCACAACTGGCTGTTCTATGTCGACTACAGCCGCAATAAGCCGCGGCTGCGCACGTCCGACGTTGTGTGGGTCGACGTCGAGAGCGGCCGGCGGACGATTATCGCTGCCGGCCCGGGCCCCGAAATGCTTGGTGAGACCGACGGCCAGGATCGTTGGCTTTACGGGGCCCTGCGGTTCCGAGGACAGACCCCGGAGTTCCAGGTAATCCGTATTGATATCTCTGCGGAGGGCGGCTACGAGCGACTTCCGGAGGTCGAGGGGAGTCAACTCCTGCCCAACCCGCGATACCCCGTGTTCTTCACCCGCCAGGACCACAGGGACGATCCCTTTGCCGCCACGCGGTGGTGGTACGAGCTGGACGGCACGAACCGGCGGATCGCCGTGCCAACGCTCCAGCAGTGTCATATGTGCTGGCTGGGCAACGGCGAGTATCTGTTGCTGGGAAACGGGCTGATCCGCGGCCGGCGCTGGGACCAGCCGTTCCCCTCCGACATCCACATTCTGGCGGCCGTCGGCGTCGGCGATGTGAGCCCCTGCGGCACGAGCGGCCGCTATGTGTGCGGCGACCGCGTCGTTGCCGACCTTCGCAGCGGCGACGGTTTCATCTACATCGATCCGCTCTCCATCATCTGCTTTCCCAAGCGTGTGGGAGATGCTTCGGGCATCTACGACGCGGACCCCAAGGGAAGTCCGGACGGCACCAAGATCTGCTTCGTGAGCAACTACGACCTCGAACATCATCCCGTGACGCGGATCACCGAGACTCTTCGCAAGGGCGAGGACCGTCTGGCTGTCGAGTCGACGGCCGGTTTTCCGGCGTCGGGAGCGATCTGCGTGCAAAGGGAGGTGATCGGCTATCGCCGCTTGACTCCGACCACGTTCGAAGGTTTGACCCGAGGCCTCCACGACACGGCGCAAGCGGCCTTGGCCGCCGGCCGGACCGTCACGTCTTTCGAGGCCCGCTGTCTCACCGACACGCAGTGGCAGCTCCTTGGCCAGGCGTCGTCCCCCATGCGCAAGACAATCGGCAAAGCCGAGTCTCCACTGCTCCGCCAGCGCCAGACCGACGTGTACGTGGCGGTCGTGCGCAAACCGGACCGTCCCTGGCTGCAGGCCGTGGGCGATACGCTCCAACTTGTCCCCGGGGAAAACCACGCGGAGACCATGGGCTATCGACTGTTGAGGAGCGGCCAACCTTACGGCGACCGCCTTTTTCGGCCTGGCACGAGCGTACCGCTGGAAGGCCCGGGTGACTATCAGGCCGTGGCCGTGGAATGTTCCGGGCTGGCGAGCGATCCCAGCAATGTCGCGCAAGCGGGTCGCGGTGGCACGCTTCAAATCCTCGCCGAAAAGCCGGAGGATTTTGCCTGGTCCGCTGATCGGTGGACCAATGCTGCTCAAGACGCTCGTGAGAGGGTGCACCGCTACGATGGACTGATCCGCCGCGAGGTTTTCGCCGCGGGTGCGCTTGCCGGGGCCGAAGATCTCAACGCGGCGGGCCAAGCAACGCGTCGCGTGTCGTATCACCGCGGAAAGATCGCCGAACGCGAGTACTTTACGTCCGACAACGTCCGCGTGAGCCGGGAAGTCTTCACTCTCGACGGCCACATCGCCGAAACGCTGTACTACGCCAGAGACGGCTCGACCGAGTCGGAACACTGGTGGTTCGATGGCGGCATGCCCGTCAAGCTGGTCCGAGGCCGGATGACCTACGTGACGCGCGGCGATCGCTTCGGGCGGATCGACGGCGACCGCTTCGTGGACACGCCCCGCGGCCCGCATTCCGAGTGAGCAACGAGGTGAACCATGTGGCGATCTTTCTATTCCGGCTTTTCGGGCCGTTTCAGCGCGCCAATGGCCCTGCGCCAGGCGGCCGAACAGAACCGTCTGGAGTGGTTCTTCACGTTCCCGAACTTCAAGACGGCGGCCCGCTCGTAGCCAGTCCTCGCGTTGTTAGGGCCTCTTATGTGAGAAACAGGGAGTTGTAAGTCAACCAGCGGAACAGGAGAATGGTCCCCAACAGACACAACCACCACGACGCAAGCTGCGCCCCCCGATACCTCCGCAGGCCCAGCAGAATTGCGCAGGCCAGCAGCAGACTGGTGAGTTTGAAGAAGGCCAGTTGCGCGGGTGTGTCGGCGAGTTGGTGGCCCAGCGGATTCATTTCCAACAGACCACCCGTCTGCGCGGCAAGCAGGGTAAGGACCAGGTCGACTGTTCCGAACAGGAAGATGAAGATAACGTTCCAGAACAGCATGGACACACCGTCTCCCTGGACGTCGATCTCCCGCCAGCGTGCCTTGGTGTCGGGACGATGCCCCAGGAGCCGGCCGGCGGCGATTACCGAGACAAGCATGGTTGTGACCGTAATGCCGTAGGCGACCGGCTTGGATTGCAGCCACTGGTTCTCGACCAGTTTGTGGTGCGACGCTTCGTTCTCGACCCGTGACTTCCGGTACTGCTCGAGGCGCGGACCGATTCGGTCCAAAAGTTCCTCCGTCGGCTCGAAATTCGCCAGGATCGTCGCCCACCGTGCCGGAGAAAGCCAGCGGATGTCCTGGTCGGCCAGGAGAACCCCTTTCTCTTCGTCCGAGAGGTCACAAACGAGCACATCGAAAATCTCTATGAAGGTCGATCCTGCCGCCAGTCCCGCGATTTCACCTTCGAAAGCAATCAATACGGAGTTCTGCTCCAATTGACCGGCGATGAGTCGGACGAGCCTCCCTCCGACGGTAATCGTTCACGGGGCGGAAGAGAGGGGGACAGGTCCATGTTTTCGGGCATCGTCTGTACCATGAAACCGCGTCAACTGGCCGAAAAATGGACCAGTCCCCGGCCGCCCCGTGAACGGTTACCTCCGACGAGACGCCTCTGAGGCATGCGAAGCGGGGAGCCGGACGGCCCCACGAGACACCGCAGGGCTATCGGGCGATTGTTGACCAGGAGGGCTTCTCCCTTGAGCTCCAGCGTATAGGGCGGGGGAAGATATTCGCCGTTGTACAG
This sequence comes from Thermoguttaceae bacterium, assembly GCA_040768665.1. Taxonomy (GTDB): domain Bacteria; phylum Planctomycetota; class Planctomycetia; order Pirellulales; family Thermoguttaceae; genus JABWBD01. The sequence continues at coordinate 107,808 of JAXGMN010000040.1, read as the reverse complement.
TACAAAGCCGGACGAGATCGGCGGCGACTTGTCTGCCGATCCTAATCTTGCGATTGTCGCTTCGCCCCTTCTTTCGCACGGATTCGATCTTCGGCCGAAACGGCGAACACGGAGCTGTCAGTCCTCCAGCTCGATCGTCCGCGGAAACAAGATGTTGTTCTCCAAGTGGATGTGCTCATGCAGGTCGGCTTCCATACGCTGCAACTCCTCGTACATCGCGTTGAAAGTTGGACATGCATCGGCGGGAAGGGCGTAGTCGTGGGTGACTTCTCGGAGTTTCGCGAGGGCTTGCCCGGCGCTCTCATGCTCATGTTCCATCTGCCGGATCGGATTGCGTGCCTCCCCGAACGGAGCGTATGGCTTGTCTGCGCCTTCCCGTGCGTGCTCCTCGATGGCCACAATATAGGGGAACAGGATGCGTTCTTCCTTCATCAGGTGGCTGCTGAGTTCCGAATCCAACGCGTTGAAGTGGTCTTGCACCTGGCGTAGCATCTCGCCGTGGTGCGCCCCGTGGGCCGTGAGCACCTTGGGTATGAGCGTTCGCAGCCGCGGCAGCGCTCCGTTCAGGTAGCCGTGGTGCTTCTCGACGATATGGTCGACCAATTCGCGCAGGGGCACGGCGTACCAGTCCCTGTCGACCGATGTTGGCTCACCGGACACCGCCCGGAGAGAATCCTCCAAATCGCTGACCAACGTGGAAAGCTCAAGGCTGCTTTCGTCAGCGACTTCGGCCAAGCACTTACCGCCGCCGCAACAATAATCGATCCCATGCTTTTCGAATATCGGACGGGTCTGCGGGTAATGCCCCACCAGGTCCCGAACCGTCGTGTTTCCGCCGACGTCAACTGTCATGGTGTGCGCCTTTCTTCTAAAGCACGTTAAGCGACACTTTCTTTCGAGAGAATTATAGACCCACGGCCCAAGACCGTGTAGCAAGAACCTACTCTTGGACTGCCCTTGGCATCCTGACCAATTGTTCGACTACTTGTCCGATGCCCCCCTTTCAGCACCAGGCTTCCACTGAGCCGCGTCGTGCGTTCAAAATGTTGACGCGAATAGGCCGGGCTAGGCCCTTGCCTGGAGGGCACACAAGGCGGCAAAACGCCTCAGCACGCGGCGGCCAAGTTGTTCCATCTTGGGAAATTCGCCGGGCGTGGAGGCGAGTATGGCCGCTGGATCAATATAGTCCAGTTCAGCCAATTCGTTGCGATTACCGGGTTCCTTCAACCAGGAGTCGACCATATCGGGCGTCATCTCGATGTGGAATTGCAGACCCCATGCGTGCGGCCCTACCCGAAACGCCTGCTGCTTGCAGAGCGCGCTCTCGGCCAGCAGCACCGCGCCGGGCGGCAGATCGAACGTGTCGCCGTGCCACTGGAAGACGGTCTTCCTGGCCCGGCAACCGGCAAACAGGGGGTCTTCGGCCGTTGCGGGCAGCATCTCCAGGGGGTACCAACCGATTTCCTTAACCGCGTTGGGATAGACCTTCGCACCCATGGCCTTGGCCAGCAGTTGCGAGCCAAGACAAATACCCAACACCGGCAATTGCCGCTCGACGGCCTGTTGAATCCAGTTGACCTCATCAGCCAGGAACGGGTACCGATCGACTTCATGCACGCTCATCGGCCCGCCCATCACGACCAGGGCGGCAGCCTGTTCCAGTGGCAACTGCCGGGGCGTCTCCCGAAACAAATCGAGACAGCGGACTTCCACCCCCGCCTCGGCCAGATAGGCATGAAGCGACCCGGCTGTTTCATGGGATACATTGCGGAGAATGAGAACCGGTTTCATGGAATGTCCTACTTCGCTGCTCCCGACGCAGCCTTCTCCCACTCCGGGAAGATCACGTTGCTGCTGCAAGCACTCGTTTCGCCTCGTGCGGATGGCCGCAGCTCCTCGCGACGCGCGTTCAGCGCTTCCAGCAGCTTGACGAGGTCAACGTCCATTCTGCGGCAAGCCTGAGTGATCGTCACCCGCCGGGCCATGGTTTTCCGCAGCAGCGGGTTGCGCAGCGGCGTGAATCCAAACGCGACGAAGGTATCCAGCAGCTCCGGGTAAAGCGTCAGCACATCGCCGACTCGATCGTCCGCACGGATCGGCCGTGCCGGGTTCAATGCCGCGCCGCCGTCCGGCGACTCAAGAAGAGCGATGGCTGGCGGCGACATCAGCCGCCACAGGTGTCCGCCCCAAATGGCTAGGCCGGTGAATTCCAGGAGGCCGCTTGCACCGGCGATGACAAACGCCGCAGGGTTGAAATCGGTCCATGTTTGCATCGTGACACGCAGCGCGCAGCCGAGATTGATCAGCACGAACGGCGCCCACAGGCCGCCGAGGGTGTGAACGTCGATGCCGCCCAGGGTCGGGACCACCTTGGCCGCCATGCCGACGATCATCAGGCTGATGAAACCGACGGTGATCGCGTGGCGGATCGCGCCGTAATAGGCATGGGAAAATCCTACCTGCGCGGCGGCGCTCTCGGGCGCGAGCCAGGGCAGCAGGCCGTACTGGTAGGCCGGCAGCAGCACGAGCATCGCCAGGGAAACGAAGAGCCACACGTAGGCGGCGCGGAGGAACTTCAGGCTGCGGTCGGACTCCGGCGGCCGGGAAAACAACCGCCAGTCGAGAACCAACACGCTCACACTGCCCGCCATCAGCAGCACCGATGCGTACCAAACGATCGCCCAGGAGTGGCCGATCGTTCGCATGGCCACCAATCCAACCACGATTCCCACGAGTGCCGCGTTGATCGCGGGCAATGCGACGAGACTGATTCGCCGGTTCGGCTGGGGAAAACCATAGAAGTAGTGGAAGACCCGCTGGCTGACGCCCAGAATCATCAGCATGGCGAAGCCGTGGATTTGGATTTCGCGCAGCGGCCCCTGCCAAATTGCCACGAGTTGCAGCAGTTGTTGGCGGTCGTGAGCCAGGAGTGTCGCGGTGAAGTAGACGGTTTCATACACGGCCTGGAGGAAGAACCAGGCCAACGCCGCAAGGATGTAGTAGTCGTAGAACTCCAAGCCTCGCTGGGCGCTTCGCAGTGTGGCCACAATCACCCAGACGAAGATTCCGATCGCCGCCACCTCGACGAGCGAGGCCGCGACGGCCGGCACCCCGGCCCAGGTCCACCAGGTTGTGAGCGGCTGGAACACCGAGCGGCAAACCACGCCCCCAAGCATCAGCCAGAATGCCGCGTAGGCCAACCGCGGATGGGCCAGGCTGGTGTGCTTGAATCGCGGAAAAGCCTGCAGGGCGAAGCCCATCACGAAAAGCCCCACCCAGCCGAAGATCTGTGCGTGGCCGTGGGCGTTGACTTCCTGCAAGGAGACGGCCGTGAACGAGCCGGACATGGCGATCCGCAGCAAGAGGCCCACGCCCCAGGCCGCGCCCAGCGTGAGCGCCACCGCAATGCCGGCGCGAAAGAACGGGCGGTAGATGCTGTCGGCCGGCGTCTCGCGGAATGCCGGTTGCACCGCCTGCCCGGCGCCGCCCGCGCGGATCGCCTCGCCAATCTCCCGGAGCAATCGCTCCAGCGGCACATCGTGGGCGCGGGCGAAGAACTCCAACGACTCGTGCGGCCCCAACGCGCCGCCGCAGCCCCGCAGGCCATAGCGGTCCAGCACCGGCCGCGCCTGCGGGCACGCCCGGAGCAGATCGGGAATCATCGTGTGGCTGTCAGGCAGGGAAGATGGGGCTGTCATGGTCTCTCGGCTCCTACGATCCGATTGCCCGCGGGAACAAAATGTTGTTCTCCAAATGGATATGCTCGTGCAGATCGGCCTCCATTTGCTGGAGTTCGTCGTAGAGGGCGCGGAAGGTCGGGCAGGCGTCGGGGGGGAGCGTGTAGTTGTCGGTCACCTTGCGGAGACCGGCCAGGTTCTCGCCGGCGTCGTCGTGCTCGTGCTCCATCTGGCGGATCGGATTCTCGATCGATCCGAACGGAGGAAGTAACTGGGGCCCGGACTTCCGGGCAGGCGCCTCGGCGGCAACGATGTACGGAAAGAGCACTTGCTCTTCCTTTTCGAGGTGACTGCTCAGTTCGGCGTTGAGTTCCGCCGTCAGGTCGTCGACCCGCCGCAACATCTCGCCGTGACTCTCCCCGTGAGCCGCGAGCACCTTTTGCGCGAGCGACCGCACCCGGGGCAGGTTTTTCTTCAGATAACCGTGGTGGACGCTGACGATATGGTCAATCAGTTCCACCAGTGGCGCCGAATACCAATCTCTCCCGGCTTTGGCCGGGTCGGGCTGCGATTGGAGGGCTTCGGTGAGCGAGGCCGCGAGTGCCGAGTATTCGATTCCGCGGCTCCTCGCTGCGTCCAGCAGGGTCTGTCCCCCGCCGCAACAATAATCGATCCCGCTTTCCTCAAAAACTCTGCGGGTTTGCGGATACCGTCCGACGAGTTCCCGGACAGTCGTCGAAACGTCGATGGTCGGAGATAGGGTAGTGGACATGGATTGCTCCTGTTGTCGTGGAGTAGTCGTGTCCGTAATCGGGAGAGGATGCGCGCCACGCTCGAGCGCGGGGCGGCGGGGCTCCGCGGTGCGAGCGACGGTCGTCCAGGCGATCGTCGAGAGAACGACCAGGATCGCCCATAGCGTGAAATGCGTACGGCTCACATCGTCCTCCCTTTCTCACGGACACGTTTGCAGGTGTTGGGGCAGACACGCTATCTGCCCCCGTCTCTCATTCTCCTGGTTGGATGGCCCGAGCACGCTGTTTCCCTCGTCAGCCAGGACAAGTCGGCCGCTTAAATGTATACCTGTAGGTATATAATAATGGTAGCGCAGACCATCTGGACGTCAAGGTGTACCGCCGCATGGGTGCTCTGCCCAGTTCAAGCGACAACTCAATGCGGCCTACCAAGGGCCCACTTCGAGAGCCCAAGGCCCAATAGCCTATTGCGCTTGCGATCACCGCCCCCGGCGCAACGCGTGCAGAACAGCACAGCGCCGTTGCGGCGACCGCGGCCGACGGGCTGACGAGCAACGGCAGGAAGAAGTCGGCCCCGAGTTTTCCCAGGCGGATCGCAGCCCCGGCAGTCCATTTAGTTGACTTGTTGATCAAGAAATATACAATCTTTATCTTGGATGTCAATCCCCGTTGCGACGGAAGCTACCCCACGTATAACCGGACGGAACACCGCTACTTTGCCATAACGCGGGGCCTGCCACTTACGGGCAGCTCAGCGTTACCCGTTGTTGGCCAGAGAGTCCATGCATGACGAGAGGCCCGACTCTTCGCCCCTTTTGTCGCTGCGAGCCCGGTTGCTGTTCTTGATCTGCCTTGCCACGCTGCCGGCCGTGCTGTTCACCTTTTTTGCCGCGGCCAACGAACGCAACGCCACCCTGGCCCGAATGGAGCGCGAGGCGGTGCAGTTGGCGCGTCTGACCGGCCGCGAGCATGCCCGTCAGATCCTCGGCGCCCGCAAGCTGCTCGGCTGGCTGGGAACCAAGCTGACGCCGGCAGCAGGGCAATCCCCGGCCGCCACCGACTCGGACTTTCTGCGGGCATTGCTGGCCGGGCATCCGCAACTGGCCAATATCGGCGTCCTGTCCGCGGAAGGCCAGGTGGTCGCCAGTGCGTATGCCCTGCCGAGCTATCGGAGTTGGCAGGACAGCCCGGTGTTCATGGCCGCCTTGCGCTCCAACGACGTCGTCGCAGGAACCTACGCGATCTCGCCCATCTTCCGGCGCGCCACGCTGAACCACGCCTATGCGGTCCGCGATGCCGAGGGCGCCGTGACCGCGGTGCTCTTCAACGGCCTGGACCTGCACTGGCTTTCCGAACTGGCCGACCAGTGCGATCTTCCGGAGGCATTTTCGCTGCTGATCGTCGACAAGGAAGGCCACGTGCTCGCGTCGCGGGGCGATTCCGGGGAGGACGTTGGCGGGGCCATGCGCCTCGCGGGAGTGGCCGAGTTGGCCGAGACCGGGCGTGGCAGGATGCTGGCCGTCGGCGGCACCCCGTTCGAGCGCTATTTCGTCGCCGTGCCGCTGGAGGATGCCGCCGGGGTGTTCGTGGCCGTGGGGCTGCCCTACGAGCAGGTGATGCGGCAAGCGAATTCGGCATTCTACCACACCCTGGCCGGCCTCGGGATCCTCACCTTCTTCACGATCGCCGCGGTATTCGTGGCCGCGGAACTCGGGCTGCTGCGGGCGCTGCGTTCGCTCGCGCGCACGGTCCAGCGCTTCGGCGGCGGCAATTTGGAGGTTCGAGCCGCCTTGCCGGGCGGGCACAACGAGCTAGCGACGCTGGCCTGGTCCTTCAACACGATGGCCGACTCGCTGGCGCACCGCCACCGCCAGGCCGTCGAGGCCCAGGCCGAGCTCCGCGCCCTGGCACGCCGCCTGCATGCCGCCCGGGAGACCGAAGCCGCTCGGATTTCCCGCGAATTGCACGACGAAATCGGCCAATTGCTCACCTCGTTGAAGATCGAACTTTCCGGCCTGACGTCCCGTTGTGCGGGCGACCGGCAGGAAGGTGTCTGCGGCCGGCAACTCCAGGCGGACGTCGAGGCCATGAACCAGCGGATCGCCGACGCCCTGGACTTCGTACGGAGGATTTCTTCCGAACTTCGGCCGGGAGTCTTGGACAAGCTCGGACTGGTCGCGGCGCTGGAGTGGCAGGCGCGGGAGATCGAAGCGCGGAGCGACCTGGTTGTCCAGGTTGAGGCGGACCCCGTCGATCCGCCCCCTCCGGAAATCGTCGCCGTGACCTTGTTCCGCATCGCGCAGGAAGCCCTCACGAACGTCCTGCGTCACGCGCGTGCCCAAGTGGTGGAACTTTATCTCCGGGCAACGGACGAAGAAATCGTGCTGGAGGTCCGGGACGACGGGACCGGCATCGCGCCCGAGGTGCTCGATCGAGGCGATGCGCTGGGGATCCTCGGGATGCGCGAGCGCGCCGTGCTGGTCGACGGCCGGTTGTCGATCTCCGGCATGCCCGGGGAAGGCACCACGGTCCGTGTACGTGTACCGAGATCAACAAGATCGGAGGGTTTCGATGCGCATCCTCATGGCGGATGACCATGCGATGCTGCGCTGCGGATTGCGCCGCATCATGGCCGACGCGTTTCCCGGCGCGGTGATCGCCGAGGTCGGTAGCTGCGACGACCTACTGGCGGCCGTCCGCGAGTCGGATTGGTCCGTGCTCGTGCTCGACATCGCCCTGGGAGACCGGAACAGCCTCGAGTTGATCCCCAAGCTGCGCGAGTTGCGCCGGCAGATGCCGATCGTCGTCTTGAGCATGTACAAGGAGCGGCAGTTTGTGATCCGCGCGTTGCGGGCCGGCGTGGCGGGGTACTTGACCAAGGACCACGCGCCGGAGGAACTGCTGGCCGCCATTCGCGCCGCCTTGGAGCACAAGCGGTATCTCAGCGAGTCGGTCGCGTCGCAGATCGCCGACTACGTGGCGCTCGGCGCGTCCGGCTCCGAAACGCCCCACGATCTGCTGTCGGCGCGCGAATACGAGGTGTTCCTGCTCTTGGCCGAATCGCACTCGGTTTCGGAAATCGCCTCTCGGTTGGACCTGAGCGTCAAGACGATCAGCACGTATCGCACGCGGATCCTGGAGAAAATGGACCTCAGCTCCAACACGCAACTCATCCGCTACGCCTTGGAGCACGGGCTGGTGAAATAGGCGTGTAGGACAAACACCGACACGCGATTTCCCAGGATCTCACACGGGCACGGGTGAGGCGCCGATTACTCGCGCGCCCCCGAGACTCTAAACTCCAGGGTATGGGGAAGCACGTTCTGGCTCTTGATGCGGTCCATGTCAGCCGATGTCGCGCGGACGGGCAGACGGCCGATCCAGCGGCCGGCGCCGGCCCTGTTGCAGAGCGGCCGGCGGGGGCAGGCCGGCCGCTTTCCGGCAGGGCCGCGGCGGCGTACGTGCGGGCGCGGCTGGCTGCCATGCATCCGGCGTCGTTCGCGCTGGTCATGGCCACCGGGATCGTCGCGATCGCCGGCAGGCTTCACGGCCTCAACGAGCTTGCCGTTTTGTTGTCGTGGATCAATCTGGCGGCCTATCCGGTTCTCTGGATCCTGTTTCTCGCCCGCGCCGTCTTTTTTCCACGGCTCGTGGCCGCGGATTTCGGCAGCCATCAGCGGTCGCCCGGGTACTTCACGATGGTCGCTGCGGCCGGGGTGCTCGGCTCGCAAGCGGTCGTGCTTCACGGCAACGTGCTCGCCGCACAAGTGCTGTGGTGGGTGTGCATCGTGTTGTGGGCCGCGTGTACCTATACGATCTTTGCCCTGCTCACCATCCGCGGCGAGAAACCGGACCTCGGCGCCGGAATCAACGGCGGGTGGCTGGTTGCCGTCGTGGCGACGCAATCGGTCACGGCGCTGGGATGCCTGCTGGACGGCCGGCTCCTGGGCGACCGCGATGCCTGCTTGTTTGTCCTGATGTGTTTCTGGCTGGGCGGCGGCATGTTGTACCTGTGGATCATCGGCCTGATCTTTTACCGCTACATGTTCTTTCGCTTCTCGCCGACCGATCTCATGCCGCCCTACTGGGTGAACATGGGGGCGATGGCCATCTCGACGCTGGCCGGAGCCCTGCTGTACGGCGCGGCGGAGACATCACCGGTGCTTGCGCCGCTCCGCCCCTTTATTTTGGGCCTGACGATGATGTTCTGGGCGACCGCCACGTGGTGGATCCCCATGCTGGTCGTGCTGGGCGCATGGCGGCATTTCGTCCGGCGCGTGCCCCTGTCGTACGATCCGCTTTACTGGGGCCTGGTGTTTCCGCTCGGAATGTATTCGGCCTGTACATTCCGGCTGTCCGAAATCGTGGGAGTTGTGTTTCTGGCGTGGATCGCACGAGCGTTCGTCATCGCAGCCATTGCCGTCTGGTTGCTGACGTTCCTCGGCCTGGCTGCCCGCATGCTGTACGCGCTGCTTTTGGCGGTCCGGGGAAATGCACAGCGATTCCATACGGGGACAGCAGCCTGCGGGTGAGGGTTGAGGAGCCTTTTTTTCAAACGACCAAACAACCGTTCGTAAGCATATCAAGAGTGAGGAGGTTTACCGCCATGAGAACGATCGATGTTCAAGCCTCGCCGTTTCATGAACTCGCCGTGTATCCCGCGGCCGCCCCGGCCAGGCCGGAACCTTTCGCGCTGGCAGAGCGTCGCATGCGGCGCGGCAGGCGGCTGGTCATCAGCGGCTTTGTCGTCGCCATTGCAGGGATCATCGGCTACTGTCTCGCGTGCTTCGGAGCCGGGCAGGGCGGAGCGTGGAGACTGATGCAAGATCCTGCCTGGTTCATCACACCGTCGCTTGGGATCATCGGCCTGGGAACGCTCCTTTGGCTGGTGGGGTCGTTCCTGTTCCTCAGTGGAGCGATGGACAGCGATCCGGAAGGGCCGGACCTGGACTTCTGACGAGAGCCCGACGATCACGGCCTGGAAGGCTCAAATCGCATTTCCCTCGTCGTCGCAGTAGCACGCATCGGACTGAAACTTGTCCCACTCCGCTTTGAACTGGCGCAACGCTTCCAAGTGCCGCCGGATCGCGGGGATGCCCTCGAAACGTTCCTCGCCGTCCACCACCGCCGGTGCCGTAATTCCGTGCGGGACTTGATCTGTCGGGGAACCGGTCGCGCCTGGCCGTACGACCTTGTGTGCCAGCGACATGTCCCTCAGGGTCTCTTCGACCGCGTCGCATTGTTGGCACTTGTCGTTACGGAAGAAGGTAATCATGGGCATGGCCCTCCGATGGGAATCACTGTAACCGTTCACGCCCGCGGAAGAGAACATCGTTCCTGCTCTAGCGAACTCGTCTCGCCGGGTCGGACCTTCGCGCGGACAACGCGGCGCCATCCCAGTTCGTGTCGTGATGCATTTCCGTGTAGGGTGGATTTCAATCCGCCCAGGAAGCAACGGGTGGATTGAAATCCACCCTACGCCATCAACTGCCTATTGTCTTGCGGTTCGCCAAGCTTGATGGTGGTGCGTGATGCCGAGTCGGTCACGATTTCCTGAACGGTATCGCATTGAAGCACCCGTGCGGCAAGCTCCCTTGCGTCTTCTACGCTGGTTGACCGAATCGCGTTTTTGACCTCCAGCAACTCGCCGGGGCTGACACTAAAGCTTCGGAATCCCAAGCCTAGCAGTAGCCGCGTATACGCGGGATTGCCGGCCATCTCGCCGCAGATCGAGATGCCTTTCCCCTTTTCGCCGGCTGTCGATGCCAAGGATGCAAGCACGTGCAATACCGCGGGATGAACGGGTTCATAATAGGGCGCCGACGTGCTGCTCGTTCGATCCGTCGTCAACAGATACTGAACGAGATCGTTCGTGCCGACACTGAAGAAATCAACCTCCCGGGCTATCCGCCCGATCATGACGGCGGCCGACGGGGTCTCAATCATCGCGCCGATTGGGATGCGGGGATCCAAGGCCCGGCCTTCCGCTGCCAGCTTCGTCTTTTCGCTCTCGACGACCGCTTTGACTGCCCGTACGTCTCCCGCATCGGCGACCATGGGCAGGAGAATCGACACGGGATGCGTCGCGCTGAGCCGAAGAACGGCTCGCACCTGGGGACGTAGTATCTCGCCGTGTGCCAGCAAGAGCCGCGTGCCCCGCAACCCCAGCGACGGATTCGCTTCCACCGATAGCGGAAAGTATTGGAGCGGCTTGTCCCCGCCGATGTCCAAGAGCCGAACAACCACATGGCGCGGCTTCGAGTGTTCCGCCGTTGCCCGGTAGATTCGATATTGTTCTTCCTCGGAGGGGAGGTGATCCTGGACGAGAAACACGAACTCGGTGCGATAGAGTCCAACCCGTCGGCGTTCGCCGCTACCGCCGCCATGGCGTCGGCGGTCTTGCCAATGTTCGCTGACAGTGTGATCCGCGAACCATCGCTTGTGGCGGCCGGCAACTCCACCAGGGTTTGCAGCGCGGTCCGATGGGCGTGAAGGTCGGATTCCAGCCGATCATATTCCTCCAGGACTTGGGAAGCGGGATTGATGAATACCCGCCCCGCCAACCCGTCGACGATGAGTCGATCGCCTGTGCGGATTCGTCTTGTGGCTTCCGGTACGCGAATCAACAAAGGGATGCCCAGCTCTCGCGCCAGGATGGTAGCGTGCGCGGTTTGACCTCCCTTCTCCACGATCAAGCCGCGAATCGTCCGGCTATCCAAGCGAGCAGTTACCGAGGGCAAGAGCTCGGTCGTCACAAGCACACTCCCGTCAGGAAAGACAGGAGCCTCCGAGGGCTGATTCCTCGTGAGAGCATCCAGCAGCCGGTTTCCGATATCCTGCAAATCTGCCGCTCGTTCCCGCAGATAGGGATCTTCCATTCGCAAGAACGCCGACGCCAGCTTCTCGACCGATTCCTCCACGGCTGCTTCGACATTGGTATTCCTGTCGAGACAAGCGGCGAGATCTCCTCCCGCAACGAGGGGGCGCGCAGAAGACCAACATGCGCCTGGAAGATCCCGGCCGAATGGTCTCCCAGGGATTGCTGAGCCTTTTTCTGTAAATCGACCAGCTCATCCTCGACCGTCGCGATCGCGGCATCCAGCTTGACCAGTTCCGCTTCGGCCTCATCCGGGCTTATCACCCGGCGAGCAACGGTAATCCGCTTTGCGCAAGCGCACACGATGGCCGTCCCGCGAGCCAGCCCGGAAGACGCCACCTCGCCCAACACCGCCCCTGAACCTGACCCGGTTTCGTTCATCTCACGGTCTTTGGTGCTCGACGATTCCGGTCAACCGAGCCCGGGCCGCCCCGGAGACGCCGGTCCCTCATTGCCCGTCTCCTTTTTTCTTGCCTGCGCCTCGGTGCAACTTATCTTCAAGATACTCCCGCAACGCCACCGCGTTGTTATGCTCCTCGTCCTTGGCCGCGTAGAGCAGGGTCAGCCGGCGGCGGCCACACTCGTGGATCAAGTTCTGCCAGGCGCCGGGCCGCGAATCCAACTCGGCGAAGTACCGCCGCCGGAACTCCGGCCACCGGTCCGGATCATGCCCGAACCAGCGGCGGAGCTCGGCGCTGGGGGCAAGTTCCTTCGCCCAGTGATCGACCTGGATCTCCTCCTTCTTCACGCCCCGCGGCCAGAGACGGTCGACCAGCACCCGGCACCCGCCGCTCGACTTGGGAGCGTCGTAGACGCGGACCACCCGGATATTCTCCGCCGCCTTGCCGGTCATCGCAGAAATCCTCTCCTCCCTTCGTTCAGTGCAATTCCTTCGTTCGCGACTCTTCCATCGCCTTTACCGCCAGGCCGGAATGCGCGTAGGCGGCGCCGGCCCGCATTTCCGCGGCAACCCAGATCGCCTCCATGATCTCTTCGTCGCCGGCGCCGTGTTGGATCGCCGATTTCGTGTGGCTGTCGATGCAGTAGGGACATTGGGTCACATGGGCCACAGCCAAGGCGATCAACTGTTTGGTTTTCGCCGGCAGGGCGCCCTCGGCGAAGACCTGCTTGCTGAACGCCTGGAACGCAGCCATCGAGGCGCCGGAAAGCTCCTTCCGGCGGCGCGCGGTCTGCGGATCGATGGCGGGATAAACGGTCTCTTCCATTACGGTCTCCTTGAAAAAAACGTCCTGCCGCCGACTCCCCGCTGCTCGAGCTATCGTACACCTCAGCATGTACGATAATCCTAGCGCAGACAATGTGCACGTCAAGGTGTAAGAGTATTTTAACGCGACTCACGCTCCGAGACGTGCTTCGGCAGCACGGCGCAATCCTGCCGCTGGTGGAAGTCCGCCAGCGGGCGGCGGTTTACAGCGAAGCGGGTCAGATATCGTACTGGCCGACGCTTTCCGGCTGAAACTCGACCTTCTCGATCATGGCCCGCGGCACGCGCCTGGCGGCGAATCAATTCGACCGTGTCACCTTCGCGACAGCCGAGAATGGCCATGCCGAACGGGCTGAGGATGGAGAGGCGGTTCTCGGAGATATCGGCAAACCCGGGATAGACCAGCGTATAGGTCTCCACCTCGCCGGTATCCAGGTCGCGGAAGCGGACCGTAGAATTCATGGTGACGACACCCTGGGGCATCTCGGACGGCTCGACGATGCGCGCATTCACCAGGTGACTCTTGAGGAAGGAAAGCTGCTCACGCGCGATGGTCCCGCGCGCCACGGCATCGCGGATCATCGGCTCCAACCGCGAGTAATCGACCGTCGAGATAACAAAATCCTGGCAGCTCATAAGTCACCGGTTCGTAGGGCTACATTTCGTCCTGGCAGCAGGCAAACCCGCCAGTGGAGTCGCGGGTTGCAGTCATGGTATGGCTACATGTTGTTCAGCTAGCCGCCCCACCTCGGCGGGCCGCCGCAGTTTTTTACGACGCGCTGATCTCCGGGCATCCAGTCCATCCCCCTTGGAGCGTCAGCGGATCACTTCGATCCGGTTGACGACCTCTTCCACGCCTTCCAGGTCCCGGACGGATTCCTGCGCGAGTTGTTTGAAATAATACGACGGCACCCGGCCGTGAAGGAAAAGCACGCCTTCGTGATAGTCGCACGTCACGGCGCGGACGCAGGGGTGAGGATTCCGGCTAAGGCGCCGATGAGCGTTTTCGGCCATCGCGTGGCGGCCTGCACTGCGACGATGCGATTGTCGTACGACGACCATAAAATCACCTCCCTGTATGAGCTTCCCTTGCCCTTATCTTACCGCACAATTCTCCGAAAGCAACAATGCCCATCCAAAGGGCTAGCCTTTGCGTGCTAGGCAAGGTGAGTCGAGAGAGCTAGCCATTGCTCGTGCCGCGTCAACGGCGGATCGTCGTCCATGGAACTGCCGCATTGCGCTACATCCCTTTCTCCAGTGTGCGCATGCTCTTGTCTTGCGTGGCACCGGGACGCGAGCTCGCCGCCGGCAGGCGCGGGCTAATCGATCAAGGCCAGAACGCGGGATTGCACACCGTTTTCCCGGGGATATATTCAAAGTGCCTGAATCATCTGCGAACTGTCCGGGAGGCGTACGCCATGCGTGCCATTGAACCATCTGCCGCCGTGCTGTCTGCGCACGGCCGCCCCGGGCTGCCGAGAGGGAGATGCACGGAACCGCTTGGGCAGGCCGCGTCGGCGACGAACCGCTGGTGAACAACGACCCCGCGGTCCCCGCTCGACGCATAGCGCCGGAGTCTCCGGCGGCTTGAGAAGACGAGCGGACTTTCACGGAGCCGCCAAGTCCCTGGACGGGTCTGTCTCCGCGGAGCGGCCAATGTCGCTGCGCGACGCCGCGTATACACACGCAGATGCCTATTCTTCGTTCTTGTTGTATTAGGAGGACGACAATGCTCATCAACGTCAATGGCAGAAAGCCGGCCTACTGTCTGCAGGTTTTCCTGGAGGGCCGCGGCACGCCGATCAGTCAGTCGCTTCACGAGTTCGTCCAGCGGCGGCTGCGATCCGCGTTGGGGCGATTCGCCGCAAGGGTCGCCGAGGTGGAGGTCTGCTTGAGCAGCGCGGCCGCCGGCACGGCCGCTGAACATTCCTGCCGGATTCGTTTGCGCCTGGGCCGCAACCGCCGGATCGTTGTTTCCGGCCGTCACGCCGATCGCTATGCGGCCGTTGCGCAAGCCGCCAAACGGGCCGCCGTAGCGGTGGAGAGGGAATTGACGCGAAGACAGGCCAGGCGGAAGCGGGCTTCGCAGCCTGCGATGGCGGAAGGAGGATAGCACGATGCGATCTTCCGAGGATCGAGAGTACCAGCGAGTCCTGCTCGCGCTGCGGGCCCAGCTCCGGGGCGAATTGCACCTGCTGGCAGATCTGGCGTCGGAGCTCATGGTTCGCCAACGGCCGTCCAAGCCGCAGGCACTGTGCCGATCATGCGGCCATTTTTGGCGAACGTCGATGGCGCGCCAACTCAAAGCTCTTCTGGCCGACCTGATCCACCACAAGGAAGAAAGGCTCCGCCAGATCGAGGCCGCCCTGCAACGGATGCGGGAAGGCACCTACGACCAATGCCAGGGATGCGGCATTCGACTGTCGGATCGCCGGCGCGCGCTGTCTCCTCATACGACCTACTGCGCCCTGTGCGATTTACGACAGCCTTCCAACTGATCTTCACAAGAAACGCTGCAACATGGCGGTTTTAAGCCAAGTTGCACATTACCAAGAAGCAAAGAGGGATAAACCATGAATTCTCAAACGATTGTGATTACCGGCAACGACCGGCGCCGTCTGGGCACCATGCTTGATCGAGCCTATACCGTGGCTGCGGACCCGCGGGAGTATCTGCACCGCTTCGAAGCCGAACTGGAACAGGCCGTGGCGGTCGATGAGACGGAGGTGCCGGAAGATGTCGTCACCATGAACTCCACCGTGGAGATCCTCGACCTGGAATCCGAGGAACGGGAGGTCTACACGCTCGTCTATCCGGAGCGGGCCGATGCGAGCCATGGCCGCATCTCGGTGCTGGCCCCACTCGGGCGAGCGATGCTGGGGCGGAGCGCGGGCGAGATCGTGCCGGTGGAGGTGCCCGCGGGACGGCGGTGGATCAAGATCGAGGCGGTCCGGTTCCAGCCCGAGCGATCCGGGCAGGACGAGCTTTGAGGGGCCGCCGGTCGATCGGCCGGCGGGGTGAGCGCAGGCGGCCGCTGCGCCGCCCCTGCCGGCTTTTGACGCGCAGAACGAAACTTAACGAAGCGTTGCGAGAGAGGAGACGAAGTGATGAACGACGAGCGTGCAAGGGCGTTGGCCCGTCGTTTTATGGATACGAAAATGAGAGTGCCGCGAAGCGATGTCGGCGGATGCCCCGTGGCGGCGTGCCCGCGCGAGGCCTTCGAGGTCGCGTTGATGCGGCTGATCCAGAGCGCGGCGACGGAGGCAAGCTCCCCGTTCGGCATTCTGCTGGAGAAGCTCGCCAGAATCGACACGGAGTTCGGCAGCCGCACGAACGCCGACCAGGTCGGCGCGAACTGAACGGCAGAAAGCAGTGCGCCGTCTTGCCGGACAACTCGCAAATCGACGTGCGGGCACCGGGATGCGGCGGTACGGCGCCGGGAAGAACGATCAACTCCGCGTCCCCCCACCACCGGACGCGGTTCGCCGCGAACGAATCTCGTGCCGACGTATCGGCCACGAATTCTTCGCTTGCGTCCCGCCGGCGCGAACACCATACTGAATGGCAGCAGCGATACCTGATCCGTGGAGGGCGATCCGGTGAACAAGAGCCAACTTACCTGCCCCGCGCCTCGTCGAAGAAGCGGATCGGCCTCTGCGCGAGTTGCTCGCGTTGGGAGACCTGCCGGTTTCCCAGCCCCCGTGCTCCGCGACGCCATCCGGGATCTCTCGGCGGCAACGGGCCGGGTCGCGGCGTCGGACGTGCTCCTGGAGCAGATCCCCGTGTAGAAAATACCGCTTGCCGATTGAAGGGTCTTTCCATGATTCTTGCAATCCCCAAAGAAATACTGGCGCACGAAAACCGCGTGGCGGCAATTCCCGAGACGGTCGGGCAGTACGTGCAAATGGGATTCGAAGTCGCCGTCCAGTCGTCGGCCGGCGAAGGGGCCCTCTGGTCCGACGAGGAGTACCGCCGCGCCGGAGCGCGGATCGTCGACGACCCCCGCAGCCTGTTTGCGTCGGCCGATGTGATTCTCAAAGTCAAGCAACCCGCGATGAACGAGAGCGTCGGTCGACACGAAACCGAGATGATCCGCGAAGGATCGATGCTGATCACCTTCCTGCATCCGGCCGCCCCGGCGAACCACGCCATGGTCCGCGCGCTCGCCGGACGGAACGTCACTTCGCTGACGATGGACGGCATCCCGCGGATCTCGCGAGCGCAGCAGATGGATGCCCTCACCTCGATGAGCACGGTGACGGGCTACAAGGCGGTGCTGATGGCTGCCAACTGGCTTCCACGGTTTATCCCCCTGATCGGCACGGCCATCGGAACCGTCAGGCCGGCGAAGTTCCTGGTGGTGGGCGCCGGCGTGGTCGGCTTGCAGGCGATCGCCACGGCCAGGCGACTCGGCGGGGCCGTTCAGGCGGTCGATATCCGCGACGACGCCCGCAAAGGGGCCGACAGCCTGGGGGCCAAGATTGCCGGTTTCGAGGTGCCGCCGGAAATCGCCGTCGAGGAGGACGGCTGCGCCAAATCGCTGCCTGCGGAGTGGATCGAGCGCGAGCGGGCGCTCCTCGCGCCGTTGCTGCGGGAGGCGGATATTGTCCTCCTCAGTGCCCTGGTCCCCGGAGAAGTGGCGCCGGTGTTGATTACCGACGAAATGGTGGCCGAGATGAAACCGGGCGCGGTCGTCGTCGACGTGGCCATCGACCAGGGCGGAAACTGTGCCGCGACCGAAGCGGGCGTCGAGGTCGTCAAGCATCGCGTGCTGTTATGCGGACTGGCCAATATCCCCGGCTCGATGCCGGTCCACGCAAGCTGGCTCTACGCCAACAACGTGCTGCACTACGTCCAAAACCTGTTCAAAAACGGCATCGGCCGCCCCGACCTTGAGGACGAGATCGTCGAGCATTCCCTGGTCACTCACCAGGGCAAGGTCGTTCACCCCGGTGCCCTGAAGGCGATGAACCAGGCCGTGACCGCGGTCTGAAAACGCGAAGGAGACGCCTATCGTGCTGGACCTGCTTCTGATGGTCGTGGTCTTCGCGCTGGCGTTTCTGGCCGGCTATTCTCTGATTCTGCGGGTTCCCCCCCGCCTCCATACGCCGCTGATGTCGATGACCAACGCGGTTTCCGGCATCACCATTCTCGGGGCTCTGGTCCTATTCGCGTCTCCCATGGCCGGCTGGCAGAAACTCTTGGGCGCCATGGCCCTGGCCCTGGCGGCCTTCAACCTGGTGGGCGGGTTTGCCATCACCGACCGCATGCTCCGCCTGTTCAAGAGAAAAGAGTGATTCGCTGAACCGTATCGCGACGAGTTTCCCATGGCACTTGACCCGCATCTTCTGATCGATCTGGCGATTGTTGCGGCCTTTCTGTTGGGGATCCGCCTGTTCCGCGAGCTCGGCCTCGCCCGCTGGGGGAACCTGGTCGCGGCCCTTGCGCTGGCCTGCGCGCTGGGATTCACCGTCGCCCGCAATCCGCCCGGCAGTCCGGAGATCCTCCTGTCCGTGCTTGCCGCCGGTTCGCTGGTCGGCTGGGCTGTGGCGATGCGGGTGAACATGATCCAGATCCCGGCGATGGTCGCTTTGCAGAACGGGGCGGGCGGCGCGGCGGCTTTCCTCGTGGCGTTTGTCGAATTGACTCGAGGCGGCGGCACGGCCGCCACTGTGGCAGAGGCCGCCGGAATTCTTGGTCTCGTCGTCGGAACGGTCACGGCCGGCGGCAGCGCGGTGGCGGCCGGCAAACTCACCGGCGCCCTCCGACAGACTCCCATCGTGCTCCCCGGCCACGCCTGGCTGCTCTGGGGCGGCGCCGCCGCCGCCTTGGCCGTCAGCGTCATCGCGCTGTGGGCCGGTGGCGTTGCCGCCGGAGGGCTTTTCTCGGCCATTGTCCTGATCTCGCTTGGCGTGGGAGTTGTCTTCTCCATTCGGATCGGCGGCGCCGACATGCCCGTGTTGATCTCGCTGCTCAACGCGCTGTCCGGCCTGGCGGCGGCCCTGTGTGGGATGGTCGTCGAAAACCGATTGCTGATCGTCTGCGGTGCGACCGTGTCGGCCTCCGGCTTCATCCTCACCGCCGCCATGTGCCGGGCGATGAACCGCAGCCTCTGGTCGGTGGTCTTCGAGGTTTCGGCAGTCGCCCCCCAGAGCGCCACGGCCCAGGCAGCGCCGTCTGCCAGTACGGCGCTGCCGCCCGGCGCCGACTCACCCGCCGCGGAGTCGCCGCTCGTTCGCGGCGCCGAGGCTGCCCGCCGGGCTGAGCGGATCATCCTGATTCCCGGCTACGGCATGGCCCTGGCTCATGCACAACACGAGACCGCCCGTCTCGCCGAACGGCTGCGATCGATGGGCAAACAAGTGCGGTTTGCCGTCCATCCGATTGCCGGGAGAATGCCGGGCCACATGCATGTGCTGCTGGCGGAAGCGGAGGTCGATCCCGACGTGATCTTCGACCTCCCGGAGATCAACGGCGATTTCCCGGACACCGATCTGGCGGTGATCGTGGGCGCCTGCGATGTGGTCAACCCCGCGGCGATCCACGTGAAGGGAACCCCCATCGCCGGCATGCCGATCCTGGCGGCGCACGAGGCGCGGCAGGTGTTGGTCTGCAACCTGGACGACCGGCCGGGGTATTCCGGCGTGGAAAACCCGCTCTACGCCGATCCCAAGACGATCCTCCTGCTCGGCGATGCCAAAGCCAGCCTCCAGCAACTCCTGGACGCCCTGTCAATTCCTGCCCCGTGAGCGGCAAGCCGGCAGATCAGACAGTAACCGTTCACGGGGTGGAACGGAGGGGGACAGGTCCATGTTTTCGGCCCACGTCTTTGTCGCCCAATCACATCCAATGGCCGAAAAATGGACCAGTCCCCGACCGCCCCGTGAGCGGCAAGCCGGCAGATCAGACGAGTTCCTTGACGCGTCCGCCGGTCTTATACCCTTCCTCCGGCGCCGGCGTGGCGCGAATCTCCTCGTTCATCGGGTGAGGCAGACTGCCGTCCGGGTCGATGCCGAGCAGCTCATACATGGTCCCGATGAGGTCCCATGGATACACGGGCCGATCCTTGACTTGTTCGCCCTTGGCATCCGAGGAGCCGACCACCTGTCCGCCCTTGAAGCCGCCGCCCGCCACAACATGTGAAAAGACCGGTCCATAGTGATGGCGGCCGCCATTCCATGGCGAGCTCCAGTCGACCTTCGGCGTGCGGCCGAATTCGCCGCCGATCCAGACGATCGTCGTGTCCAACAGCCCATGGTCCGCCAGGTCGCTCAACAGGGTTGCCACGCCGTTGTCGAAGTTCGGCAAGAGTTTCTGCATCGACGGAAAATGATCCTTGTGGGTGTCCCACACGAACTGGTTGATGGTGACGTATTTCACCCCCTGCTCGATAAGCCGGCGAGCGGCCAGGCACGACTGCCCGAACGTATTGCGTCCGTACCGCTCCCTCAGCTCGGGCTTTTCCTCGTTCAAGTCAAAAACCTTGCCCGCATCGCCCAGGATGAGGTCGTAGGCTTGCTCCTTCGCCGCCCTGGCCGCATCGAGTTCCGGATTGTTCTTGACGAAGTGGCCCAGCGTGTTGAGTCGGTTGAGCATCTCACGACGTTGCTGCTGCTGTTCTTCGGTCATGCTCGGATCGACGATCCCCTCCACCGCAAACTTTTGTGCGTTCGGGTCGCCGCCCGTGGCAAACGGCTTGTAGCGGATTCCCAGGAACCCGGCCTCGGAGAACCGGCCCTGGGGTTGCGTGAGCACGATGTACGGCGGAATGAGACTCTGGTCCCCTTCCTGAAAGCCTTTGAAGGCGGTCACCACGGCCCCCACCGCCGGATACGCGTGCCGGCTGCCGGCCATGCGCCCCGTCTGGACCATATAGGCCGCCGTCTCGTGACCGTTGTTGCCGTGGGTCATACTTCGAATGATCGAGTACTTGTCGGCCACCTTGGCCAACTCGGGGATCTTATCGCCGACTCGAATTCCCTTGACGTTTGTTTCGACCGTCCCGGTCAACGGCCCGGTATATTCGCTTCCGGCATCCGGCTTCGGATCGAACGTGTCGGTGTGGGGCGGACCGCCGGACAGCCAGATCTGAATCACGGCCTTGGCCTTTGCCGGTTTCGCGGTGCCGGCCCCTGCGGCCGACTTTGCCGAAGCCTCGACGGGCGCCGGGGCTGACGGAGCGCCGAAGCACAGCCGTTCCGCCAACATGAGACTCGCCGCGCCGATCGCTCCACGCTCGATCGCCTCGCGACGTGAAATCAGCCCCTCACGGCTCTTGACCGTCATACCGCTCGACTCGGGATAGTACGAACGTCTCGCACACATGGGACCTCTCCTGTCTTGAGCAGCTCGGGGCCGGTAGACCGAGCCGCCTCTCTGGGTGCAGAACACGAGCATGCTGGTTTTCACCGCCAGTCAACCGTAGCAATGATAATGCCAGAACAACGTCCAAACGGTGTCTGCGATGCAAAGCATTGGGTCAACAGGGATTACGGAGAAACGCCCATGCCGCGTCTTCATCCGTTCCATCGCCCTATGCAATTCAACACGAGTGGCAGAATCGCACTTTGCGATACTTGCAGCCGCTCTATGAGCCTTCCATGGATGAGGAACGCTTGCCCGCGGCGATCCCTTGGAATACGTTGAAGAGCTAGGCATCCGCGAAATACCCGAAACAGGTGTTCTGACGAAATGCCGGTCCCCGTTTCGTTACGGCGTCCATTTCATTGCACCATCCTCGCAGGAGAATCACCATGGGGCACCGCGCTTCGGATCTCTCGGCAACAAGGTTCTCTTCCAGAACCACCCGACTTCGACCGGCCTTCTTGACTTTCACCGTGCTCCTCTGGATCCTGCTGAGCGTCTTTTCCGGCAGCGTCCCGCCGCGAAGTCAAGGCGTCGCCCTTGCACTTCAGGCAGAAAATCCTCCCGCCACCGACCGCAAGCAGGACGACTCTTCTCCGTCGGCCAGGCCAAAGAACCGCGCCGCGGCCGTCACATTGCTGACGGCTCGTCTCGGAATTGGCAAAGGGAGCGTGGTGGCCGACATCGGGGCAGGCAGGGGCCAGGATACCTGGGTGTTCGCTGAAGTCGTGGGGGATTCGGGCACAGTGTACGCCGGAGAGATCACCCGGAAGCTGGTGGACTCGCTCAAGGCGGAAGCCGAGAAGAGGAAGCTCGCGCAGGTCCGCCCCGTCTTGGGACGAGAGGATAGTCCGGGTTTGCCCGCGGAAACGATCGATCTGGCCTACATGCGCTACGTGTACCACCACGTCTCAAAGCCTCGCGAGATGCTCCGGGGAATCTGGCGGGCCCTGAAGCCGGGCGGATATTTTGTCGTGATCGATCGGCATCGCGGCACGCTCCGCGACTGGGTGCCGCGCGAACAGCGGAAGGACAAGCATTTCTGGCTGGCCGAGACCACGGTCGTCCGTGAAGCCCGCGAAACGGGGTTCGCGTTTGTCGCGTGCGCGGAGGACTGCTGTGAATCGGCCGACCCGTTCGTGCTCGTGTTCCAGCGACCCAAGGATCTCCGACAACCCGGCCGCGACCCGGATGCTCCCTTGCCACTGGACCTCCCGGAGATCACCGCGCATTTCCTTCCGCAGAACGAAGACTACCGGCGTCCGGTGTTCATCGCGCTCGGCGAGGCCCGCGGGCTCATCGCACCGATCCTCGAGCGATCCTCCGGTCCCGGCCTGGAGATAGTCCTGGAAGAATGGGCGACGCAAAAGGACGAGCGGCCGCCGCTTCCGCCGGGGATTTCGTTGCCTTCCGTGTTGTCGGAGCAAGGCGATCCGCATCTCGGCCCCGAGCCGGTCGACGCCGTCTTTTTCCTCGACAGCTATCACCTTTTGTTCCACGGCAAGACCCTGCTTGCCAGTCTCCACGAACGGCTCACTCCCTCTGGACGCATCTATATCCTCGACCGGAAGGCAAAGCGGCCGATGTCGCGCCGCGAGGCAAGCCACCATAGGCGAATCGATCCAGCCATGGTGAAAGACGAAATGGACTCAGCCGGTTTCTGTCTCCGGCGGGAAATGCTCCGGCTATCGCCGGATCGCTTCCTGCTCGTTTTCGGCAAGACCGGAGGTGAAGACTGAGCCCGTCGCGATCTTTTTCAACCACCCGCCACGATTTCAAAAGGCTCAGCAGCCGGGCTGCTTGATGGTCTGGCGGGTCGTTGATCTTTTTCGGTAATCGTTCACGGGGCGGAAGAGAGGGGGACAGGTGCATGTTTTCGGCCAACGTCTTTGACGCCAAAACACCCGAATTGGCCGAAAAATGGACCAGTCCCCGGCCGTGGGCGTGAACGGTTACCTTTTTCGCTGCCAATTTCGATTCCGCCGGGACGCGACTGCCACCAAAGGCGGGGGTCCCAAACGAAACTGTCACCCCTCGCAAACTAAGTTGTGCAGTGAATGGTGCTGCAAGGGTAGATGTCCCGCACGAACGGCATCCGTGCCAGGGGGCTGGAATTCCAGCAGACATGAAATGGGACGGTTTCGGGGGCACATCCTCTCTCCGATGGCTGCCATTGGAACGGCGTCAGCCACCGCCGTTCTGTTAGCGGTTCTAAAGGTCGTTTTACCCGAATTGTACCGATCTTTTTGCTGGACTCTTGACTGCTACGCACTTTCGGCCTATCGTCAGAATGTGGCTGGAATACCAGAGGAATCCTTGCTCGCGCAAGATGACGAAACAGGCATACCTTCTCACTCACCGTGCCTACCAGCACATTCAGGCTGAAATTCTTGCCGGGCGGTTCACGGCTGGCACGATGCTTTCGGAGACGCAGATCGCCGAGGAGTTGGCGATCAGCCGAACGCCCGTAGGAGAGGCGATCCGAATGCTCGCCTCCGAGGGCTGGGTTGAACAGCAGCCGCGGCGAGGAACGGTGGTGCGGTCGTTCTCGCGCCGCGAGATCACTGAACTCTACGAGCTTCGAGAAGCCCTCGAGACCTTCGCGGCTGCGAAAGCCGCCGTGGTCGTGTGCGAAACGGTAATGTCCCGTCTGAATCGGTACTGCGAGGAGATGCATGCCCAAGCGGAGTATCTCCGCTCGGGCGCAGTTAGTACGTTAGGGGGGGTAGAATTAAGGCGCTTTCTGGCCGCCGACATGGCGTTTCACCTGCTGATCGTCCGATCGGCAGGAAACTCGCAGATCATGAAGCTTGTCAAACAGACGCGGACCATTTCTCGCTTGTTCCGCATACGGCGGCAAAGGCATAGCCTGAAGGTAGTGGAACGGGCGCTGGGATTTCACCTTCATATCCGCGATGCGCTGCGTGCCGGCGACGGTCCGGCGGCTGCACTCGCCATGGCCGAGCACATCCAAACCAGTCGCCGCCAGACTATCGACGAACTGGACAACCAACTCGCTCTCAGCGATTTCGAGGCACCGATTGCCGACGAGTTGCCGGCCGATCTGGTCGAGGAACTCAAACGAATCGAAGAGAATGGCAGTCAAGAATTGAATTGATAGGGCTGTTGTTTTTGATTTGACCGTACGGGAGTCGTTTGTTCTTTCTTCCTCTAATGAGAAGGGGCGTCAACCATGATAGCCTTGCGGATTTCTCGAAACCGGCGGGCATTCACGCTCGTCGAGTTGTTGGTGGTGATCGCAATCATCGGCATCCTGATCGCGCTGTTACTGCCCGCCGTGCAGGCGGCGCGTGAAGCGGCCCGCCGGTCGCAGTGTTTGAACAACTTGAAACAGATCGGTCTGGCACTTCACAACTATCACGACACGCACAACTGCTTCCCGCCGGGCTATCAGGGAGACCCGCGCAACGACGCGGCGGGGTGCGGCGCCGTCGATTGCCCCGGCACGGCCACGGCCGGTTTGGGCTGGGGATGGGCCGTCTTCATCCTCCCCTATCAGGAGCAAGAGTCGCTCTACGACCAGTTGTGGGTGAGTCGGGGGCAGGCTGTCTGCGACCATCCCACGGGCGCTCAGTTGGCCCTTGCCACGTCGGGCGGGCGGGATCAACCCGCCTTGCAGAGAACGATTCTCTCCGCCTACGTCTGCCCCAGCGCCGTCGACCCGAACCTGAACTACGGCCGCGTGTGGGCGTCGAACAACTACTACGGCAAGTCCAACTATAAAGGCGTGTGCGGAGTCGACTGGAACGGCGTGAACACGACCAGCGGGTATGCCGGCATGTTCCGCAACATCTACGTGAACGGTTGCGCCCGCATGCGCGACGTTGTCGACGGAACCACCAATGCGTTTGCCATCGGCGAGACGTTCTGCAACCGAGCGTTTGGCGCAACGGACGTGGCGATCAATCCCTCCTTTTCCGCCCTCGTCGGCGGCATCTGGCTGGGAATTGCGCCCGACACCCGAGCGGCCGGTTGTGTCGGTCAATTGGCTCCTGCCCCGAGTTCCTATGCGGTCAACGGGAACTCGATCAACGCATTCGCCAGTTTGCACCCCGGCGGCGCCCAGTTCTGCCTCGCGGACGGAAGTTGCCGGTTCATCAGCGAGAACGCCGACCAGGACACGATTTCCGCCTTGGGGACGATCAACGACGGTCAGGTTGCCCAGGTGCCCTGATCGTCGGCCGCGTGGCCGGATTTGTTGGACTTCCGGTCCGTTGGCGTTGCCGTAGAGGCGAACTGTCTCGGCCGCTCGCGACGCGTCCGAGGGGAGGGGGACAGGTCCATGTTTTCGGCCGACGTCTTTGACGCGTCAATGCGTCCATCGGCCGAAAAATGGACCAGTCCCCGACCGCCCCGTGAACGCTTACGGTTCTCCGACGCGGTGCGTGCAGGGGTTGGGCGGTACGTCCTGCCAATACGCTTAGGATTGATCGAGAAATAAGTGTCAGGAACCATTTGCCGGAAACCGGTCCTTCGGGTGCTTCGCACAAATGGTTCCTGACACTTTTTTCTCGAACGTTGCTTAGGCGCCGTTCATGAATAAGTTGTGCAACTTGGCGTGGAGCAGACTGCAATCCGTCGAAACACAAGGGGTGGATTGAAATCCACCCTACAACGATCGACCAACTTATTCTTGAACGGCGCCTTATCCCGTCCCTCAAAGCCGACTTGTCGAAAGGAAGGTGGAACTTGTGAAAAATGCGATGCTTCTTTGCACGGCGGCGTGGGCTGTTTCCATCTCCGCCGGCTGGTCGCAAGACTTCAGCCGCGTGCCCGGGATTGTGATCGACTACGAGGAGGCGCCGACGCTGCCGGACAAGCTCGCCAACGTCAACGAGGTCTACATCGCGTCGCCGTCGATCACGATCATGCCCAACGGCTACTACGTTGCGTCGCACGACCTTTTCGACAGCGGGACCGACTACGATACGACCAAGGTGTTTCTGTCCAAGGATCGCGGCGCCACATGGTCGCGGCAGTCGACGATCGTCGGCCAATTCTGGTCGACGGTGTTCGAGCATCATGGTGTTCTCTACATCTTCGGCCCGCAGCGTCGAGGCGGCAATCTCATCATCCGCAGGTCGACCGATTACGGGCGCACCTGGACGGAACCAACGAGTTCGACGACGGGCTTGATTCGAGAGGGCGCCTACGGCGGTACCCCGAACGCCCCGGTTATCCACAACGGCCGGATCTGGATCGCCCAGAGCGGAACGAAGGTCGTGTCGGCGCCGGTCGACGCGGATCTGCTCGATGCCGGATCGTGGACCCTGACGGGAGGGGTCTCCGAAGATCACGGGCGCAAACATTTCGGCGATCGCTGGCAGGGCTGGTCCGAGGCGCAAGTCGTGGCCTCGCCCCATACCGGCGTCGTTCTGATGCCCAAGATCCGCGCGCTGCCCCATACCGCCTTATTTCGGGTGGATGAGACGACCGGCGAAGTGAGTTTCGACGGTTCGGCGCCAAACGCGTTTCCCTCCCTGCCCGGCGGCGAGAAGAAGTTCGGGGCCCGCTACGACGCCGTGTCGGAACGATTCTTCGTCCTCAGCAATCCGGTCTTGCCGCTCGAGGCCGATCATCCCGAACTGCGCGGCAAACCGGAAATGATCCGCAACACGGCGGGGGTGCTCTCGTCGAAAGACCTGGTCAACTGGAACGTGGAGAAGCTCTTTCTCTACTCCCCGCACCTCGACGACGGCACGTTTGGCGAAGGATTTCAGTATTTCAATTTCGCGATCGACGGCGACGACCTGGCGGTCGCCGCACGTTCTGCCATCGACGTGGGCGCGGGGGAGAACAAGCCTCCGCGCGGCCACGATACCAACCTGATGACCTTTCATCGCATCGAGAACTTCCGCCATCTATCGCCCGAGCACGTGCTGGTCGCGGACACGGACGGCCATGAAGTGCTGCGGTTCGAACAGACGCAACACAAGCGGGCGCCGCTGGGTAGTTTTGTTCTTGGCGAGAGTTTTTCCGGAGCGGCCCTCCGCCGGCCGGAACGGCTCGCCCAATCAACGGACGGCGACGTCTACATCCGCGAGGCAGGCGGGCGCACGCTTCGGTTTGACGCGGCTGGCAACTTCAAGAACGAGGTGTCGTTGGATTCATCCCTCCCAGCCCAAATTCGCGAATCGCTTCGAGCAGCGGCGGTGCCCGTCGAATTGCACGTCAAGCAACCGTCCGCAGACGAGTGTTCATGGGTCAGGCCGCAGTCGGGCGAGTGGTCGGTGGCGACGAACTGGTACTATTGGGGCCGCCCGGACACGGACGAGGAAGTGGCCGTTTTCGGCAGCGCGGCGGCCGCCGATTGCACGATCGACGTGGATGAATCGTTCCGGGTGAAGGGGCTGAGATTTCTCAGCGACAGGAAGTACCTTGTCGAAGGTGACGGCATCCTGACGCTTGCATCGACGGGCGGCGGTTGCCTCCTGGATGCAGGGCGGGGCGGTCACGAGATTCGTGCCGCAATCCGGCTGGCAGGCGACGCCGATCTGAAGACGAGCGAAGGGACCGGCTTGGAACTGGGCGGCCCGTTCTTCCTCGAAGGGCACACACTCAACGTTTTCGGCGCCGGTCGGGTCGTGATCGGCGGCCGATTCTCGATGGGCGGCGGAATTCTGACCGTGGATGGGACTTCGACGTTGGTCTTTCGAGCGGGCACCGAGGCGGCGCTCGACGGCACACTCGCACTGCAACTGCCTGACGCATCCGCATTGCAGGCAGGAAATCGCTGGAAACTGATCGAAGGGATGCCGCACGGCGGCGCCCGCTTCAAGGAGGTCGCCTTGCCGGCGCTGCGCGACGGTTTGTCGTGGGATGCTGCCT
The DNA here is from genome assembly GCA_040768665.1 of Thermoguttaceae bacterium. Classification (GTDB taxonomy): domain Bacteria; phylum Planctomycetota; class Planctomycetia; order Pirellulales; family Thermoguttaceae; genus JABWBD01. The sequence continues at coordinate 80,064 of JAXGMN010000040.1, read as the reverse complement.
CGCTGTACGAGGACGGGATGGTTGTCATTTGTCCAGATACCGATCGATAAGCAACTTTTCATCAAGCAACGCATGAGAGTCGTATTCATGATTCAGCAACGTATCTCTGGGAGGAAGGCAACCATGGTGTTTGCACGGGGATCGATCTTGTGCGTTGGGCTGGCAACGTGCCTGCTTGTTTCGCCGTCGCCGTGCGATGATCGACCCGGGAAGAACGCCCGATCGGTTCAGGCCCTCGCCAATGACTACACCGTCGTGTTTGAATCTCCGGACCCGGCGAGCGTGTACGGCTACAGCCCGGGCCTGGTGGAACTGCCGGGCGGCCGCCTGATCGCCACGATGGATCAGGGCGGGCCGGGCATCAGCAAGCTGCCCGGCATGAACCGCGACGGGCGGGTATGGCGCGGCCGCATCTACGTGAGCGACGACGGCGGCCGGACGTGGCAGTTCAGAACCGACGCGCCGATGCTGCATGCCCGCCCGTTCGTGGCCGGAGACGCCGTGTATGTGCTCGGGCACCAAGGCTACCTGGTCGTCGTGCGATCGACCGACAACGGCGACACCTGGAAGACGCCGGTTCGCTTGACGGAGAGCACGGGCTGGCACCAGGCGCCGTGCAACGTCTGGTATGCTCGCGGGAAGGTATACCTGGTGATGGAGAGGAAGACGGACCGGAACTTCCAAGGCTGGCCCGTCTCCGTGTTGGCGCCCGTCGTCATGTCGGCGCCGGTTGCGGCCGATCTGAGCGATCCGAACTCCTGGTCCTATTCCAACGAGTACTGTTTCCGCGACGCCGTCGAGGAATTCGGGAAGCCGAACCTGATCGGGGCGCCCTTCTTCGCGACCGGTCTGACGGCGCCGGACTCGACGACCGACAGGCGGACCATGTCCGATATCGGCTGGCTGGAGACGAATATCGTCCAGTTCACCGATCCGGACCACGTGTGGTACGACCCGGCGGGACGGACGTTTCACCTGTGGATGCGAGCCCACACGGGCACGACGAATCTGGCCTGCATCGCCAAGGCCGTTGAGGCGGAGGATGGCAGCCTGACCGTCACGCTGGAGAAGGCGCCGTCGGGCGAGCCCATGCTTTACGTTCCCTGCCCCGGTGGGCAGATGAAGTTCCATATCCTTTACGACGGGCAGACGAAGCTGTTTTGGCTCCTTTCCAGCCAGGCGACCGACTCGATGACCGATCCGAAGAAGCTGCCCGAGAATCGCTACAATCTGCCTAATAACGAACGCCATCGGCTTACGCTGCACTTCTCGAAGAACTGCGTCGACTGGTGTTTTGCGGGACTGGTGGCCGACAGTGGGGATGCCCGACAGGGACGCCATTACGCCTCGATGATCTTCAGCGGCGACGATCTGCTTGTCCTGTCACGCTCCGGCGACCACCGAGCGAAGGATGCCCACAACGGGAATGTCATTACCTTCCACCGAGTGCGCGATTTCCGCGGCCTGGTTTATTGAAGTCATAGTCCAGCACCGGCTTTCAGCAACGAGGAATCCGAAATGAAATTGTTTGCCAAAGGAACGTGGATTGTCCTGGCGATGGCTTTGACGTCGATGAGCGCCTGCCGCTCGCGGCCGAGCGATCAGCCCGACCTGGGGACGGTGACCGGGGTGGTCACCATGGACGGCGCTCCGCTCGAGGGCGCGCTGGTGAGTTTTGCGCCGGCCGAGGGGCGGGCCTCGCAGGGCGTGACCGATGCCGAGGGCAAGTACGAACTGGTCTACATCGGCAATACGAAAGGCGCGAAGGTCGGATCGCACAGGGTCCATATCACGACCTACATCGCGGATGATTCGGATCCCGATGCCCGGAAGATCAAGGAAACGATTCCCGCCAAGTATCACAAGGACACGGTTCTGACCGCCGAAGTGAAGGAGGGAACGAATACCTTCGACTTCGCGCTGGAATCGGAATAACGAGCGGGGCGGGCTTCCGAGGATAGAGATTGAAAAGGTAACCGCGTACGGGGCGGAAGAGAGGTGACAGGTCCATCTACGAGATCTTCTCCCTGTATATCAATAATGGTCCGTGGCCCGGAATTGCCCTGTCTGCGGGAATTTTCCCCAATCGGCTCCATGGGTCGCGTCCGGTCGACCGCGGGATTGAACGGAGCCGAGGCGGATGGAGAACACGACGCTGCCGGAGGGTTGTGATGCCCCCGGAGTAACGGCGACAGTAGCGGCCTCGGCTAGCCCTGCGTAGCCTCCGCCCCCGGCGGTCGGTGCAATCTTGCGTCGAAGGATGTCTGGCGATATCCCTTTGGTTCGCTCGAGATCCAGCACCATCTGGGGATCGCACCTGGAGTTGTTTGGTGAGGAAACCGGTAAAACGGCCGAACAAGACGTCAACCTAAACCGTTACTGCTCTACACAATAAGGGAGGGTGATGGTATTCTGGCGGCGTCCTTCTTCGCCGAGGCGGAGTAGATGGTTCCACTCGTGCTTCTGCCGGGTTCTTCTCACAACCTACGCTTCAGTCGGAAAGTGGATTCTGCCAAATGGCCATACGAAAACAGCGTCCGTTTCCCCTGCATTTGACTCCTTTCGAACTTTATATGCTGACGGACGACAGCCCGGACTATCCCATGACATTCCAACTCTGCACGGAACTGTCGGGGGGGCTGGATATGGCACCATTCGAGGAGGCATTAGCCGACGCCTTATCGCTCCATCCGCTCCTCACGGCGACCATTCAGCCGGCGAAGCGAGGGGTCGAGTGCTGGGTGCAGGACACGGAAACGCAAATCACTCCCATTTACCAGTCGTCCGACGATCCAGACTTGCACGATGCATGTGGGTTTATCGACCTGCGACAGGAGCCCGGCCTCAGGGTGTGGGTACGGCAAGAAGATGATCGGGTGTTCCTTACCACGCAGTTTCACCATTCCTCGTGCGACGCGGTCGGTGCTTATCAGTTTCTGGGCGATTGGTTGTACAAGTACGCCGATCTGACCGGGGAAAAGGACCTTCCTCCTCGGGAGGAGATCCCGCCCGGGGATCTTCGCAGCCGTTTCAACTTTACGGTGGACCTGAGCAGATTCCTTGATGGCCAAGGATTGGTTCGCGCCGAGTGGTCCGATTACGAGCGACTCAAGCAACGCAGTTTCCAGCCGCTTTGGAGTCCGGAAAGTCTTCCGGATGCTCCGCGCACTGCCTTTCCGGGATACTTGACCCACACGTTCTCGCGCGCAGAGTACCGCGAAATCCGCCTTCTTGCGGGAAACCTCGGCGTGACGCTCCACGACTGGGTTCTGTCACGGCTGTTTCGCATGGTGCGAGACTGGAATGAAGAGCACGGGGCGCCGGATGCGCATCAGACCGACTTCGGCGTGCTGCTGCCCTTGAGCCTTCGCGAACCCGGCTTCAGGCCCTTGTCGGCGTGCAATGTCATATCGTACGCGGTCGTCGGGCGCTCGGCTGAGGAAATCGACAGCGGACCGGAGTTCCTCAGGGGGCTGGGACGGGACGTCGACGAAGTGAAACGCGAGCGGAACGCGTCCTCATTTATCAGTCTGCTGGCCGCGATGAAGCTTTACCCCGTGGAAATGCTTGAAGAAGTGCTTGGGAGGAACGTCTGCAGGGCCACCGCCGTCTTGTCGAGCACAGGGGATGCGACGAAATACTTCCGCACGAGAATGCCGCTCGAAAAGGGCTTCGTTCGTTGCGGGAGCCTGCGGTTGACGACGATGACGGGCATTTCCCCCCTGCGACCGTACACGAAGATCGCCGTATCGTTGAGCACGAACTGCCGGCGTGAGCTCCAGGTCGGCATGCGTTGCGATCCTCACTCGTTTTCCGCGACGCACGCGTCCGGGCTGCTCCGACGATTTATCGGAAGCTTGACGGAACAGGAGTTTCGGTAGTGCACGTGATCGAGTCGCGAGGTGTTCGAAAAGAGTTTGGCAGCGGCGAAGCCCGGGTCGAAGTGCTTCGAGGCATCGATTTCGGGCTCTCGCGAGGGGAATTTCTGGCGATCATGGGCCCCTCCGGCTCCGGAAAGAGCACGCTTCTGCACATACTCGTGGGCATTGAGCCGCCCACCGCAGGCCAGGTGCTTTTCGAGGGACAAGACATCGCGTTGCTCAGTGACCGGGAGCGAACGCTGCTTCGCCGGCGGCAAATCGGTTTCATTTTCCAGTCGTTCAACCTGTTGCCGACCGTGACGGCGGAGGAAAATGTTTCTCTCCCCGTGCTGCTTGACGGCGTCAAGCCCGCGGAAGCGCGCCGCCGGGCCCGCCAGGCATTGGAACTGGTGGAGATGGACCATCGACGAAACCATCTGCCGGGCAAGCTTTCAGGCGGGGAGCAACAGCGGGTGGCCGTCGCCCGGGCGTTGGTTATCCAACCGGCCGTCTTGTTGGCCGATGAACCGACGGGAAGCCTCGACAGCGTCAATGGCCGCCGCGTGTTGCGTCTTCTGCGGCAACTGGTCGACGAGCGTCAACAGACGACCATCGTCATTACGCACGATCCATCGGTGGCCGGCGGGGCCGATCGGGTGCTGCACGTGCACGACGGGCTGATCGCGTCGCACGAACCCCCGATCGGGAACGAGGCGAGGTGAGCCAGGCATGATACCGTGGTGGTTCCTTTGGAGCGAGATCGTACGGCGTCCGGGCCGGGCTGTCCTGACGCTCATGAGCGTTGCGATCGGTGTTGCCACGCTGCTGGCCGTGTCCATCTCGATCGGTACCACCCGGCGAGCTTTTCAAGAACTCTACCAGATCCTGGCCGGTCGAGCGGCCCTGCAGGTTCGTGCCGACGGCGGAAACACGTTCGACATTGCCACGATGGAAATCGTCGGCGAGACCCCGGGCGTCAAGGCGGCCGTGCCCGTCTTGCAGGACTACGGCATCTTGTACGTCCGGTCACAGCGGGTTCCCTTGACGGTGCTGGGCATTCTTCCCGAAAAGGAACTGCTCGCGAGGGATTTCGTCTTCCAAGAAGGCGACTCGTTCCCGCAGAGGGACGAGATTCTTCTGGAGGCAGGTTTTGCCGAGAGTTTGGGCGTGCAGTTGGGCGAGGAGGTCCTGCTGTTGACCCGGCGCAGGCCCCATCGCTTCCAGGTCGTCGGTCTGCTTGCATCGCAAGGAGCGGCGGCGTTCCAAGGCGGCTCGATCGTCTTCATGCCACTGGACACGGCGCAGTACTGGTTCCGCGCCGGCAACGAGATCAACACCATCGACGTTGTCCTGCACGATGGAGTGCCGGAGGACCGCGCGGCGCGGGCGTTGGCCGAACGGTTGCCGCCGGGTTTGTCGGTCGCGCCGCCGAGCACGAGAACCGAGATGGCACGCGAAACCCTTTTCCTTTCCGAACAGGGGTTGAGCCTGGCGGCGGCGCTCTCGCTGGTCGCTGCCGGTTATATCATCATGAATTCTCTCTGGATGAGCGTCAGCGAACGGCGCCGGCGACTCGCCATGCTTCGCACGATCGGGGCGACGCGAGCCCAGGTTTTCAGCATGATCTTGCGCGAGGGGGTGGGTTTGGGGCTGGGCGGCACGCTGGTCGGCATTCTCGGCGGAGTCGTGGGTTCGGCGTTGCTGATGCGGGCCATGGAACAGATGTTTCGAACCACACTGCCGCTTTTCCAGGTGGATATCGGGTCCGTGGTCCGTGCGGCGGTGGCAGGATTGGTGCTCTCCGTGGCCGCAGTCGTGCTGCCCGCCTGGACGGCCACGCGAGTGTCTCCCTTGGAGGGCATGCAACCGGTGCCCGACGAACCGTCCAGCGCGAGCCGCCGCTGGATTGCGTGGATCGCGTGCCTGCTGATGGCGATCGGCGCGGCCGGTGCGGTATTGCTGGCCGAGGGAATCGTTCCGCCGTCCGCCACGCCGGCCGTGGTGGTCGCGGCGCTGGTGGGCATGAGCCTTTGGATTCCGCAATTCCTGACGCTGGCCGTGCGCCTCTTGGCGGTCCCGCTGGAGCGAAGCGGAATTGTCAATGCCTTTCTCGCCTGCCGCCAGGTCGTTCGCCGGCGCACCCGCTCGAGTCTTACGGCCGGCGTCTTGTTCGTGGCCATCGTGATGAGCGTCGGCATGGGCAACAGCGTGCTCAGCAACACGCATCGCGTGAAAGACTGGGTGAGGCGCGCGATCATCGGCGACTTCGTCATCCGCACCACGGCGATGTTCGACTTGACCACCGGCGAATCGCCCACGATCCCGGACGGGGTCATCGACCGCGTCGAAAAGGTCTCCGGCGTGCTCAGCGTCGAGCCCTGGACGTTCGCAAGAACGAGGGTCGATGGGCAGTTGGCGATGGTCGTCGCCAGATCGTTTCCCGTCGGCGCGCCCTTGTCCCTGGATCTCTACGAGGGCGACCCGCAAGACGTGCGGCGGCGCTTGCTCCAGGGTGAGGTTGTGTTGTCCACGGTCATCGCCCGACGTACGGGCAAAGGCGTAAACGACACGATCGCCCTGGCAACCGAGCACGGTCCACAGAGGTTTCGCATCGCCGGAACCTGCGACGACTACATCATGGGTGGGATGGTGATCTACATGCACAGCAAGATCGCCGGCGAGCGGTTGGGTCTGAGAGGAGCCAACTCGCTGCTGATCCGCACCGAGCCTGACCGGCGGTCGGCGACCGAATCCGCATTGCGGAAGCTGTGCGAGAAAAACGGTCTCTTGTTGCACTCGATCGCCGAGCTGGCCGAGGCGATCAACGAGATGATGTCGGGGATTAACGCCGCACTGTGGGCGCTGCTCGTGGTGGGGTTCGTGGTGGCTTCCTTCGGGTTGGCGAACACGTTGACGATGAACGTGCTCGAGCAAACCCGCGAGCTGGGGCTGATGCGAATGGTCGGCATGACCCGCCTCCAGCTTGCCAGGTACGTGCTCAGCCAGGCGGCCGTGATCGGCGTCGTGGGGCTGCTGCCGGGAGCGGCGGCAGGCGAGTTGAACGCGTACATCATCAACCGCGTGAGCAATCCCGTCATGGGGCATCCGGTTGCCTTCCATGTCTGGCCGGGATTGATCGCCGGATGCGTGGCGTTCGGGCTGGTGATTTGTGTCGCGGCAGCGTGCCTGCCGGCGTCGCGGGCCGCGAGGCTCCTCATCCGCGAGGCCATTCAATACGAGTGATTACCGCGTGTCCCAAAATGGGGACAGACACCTTGCAGCCGATCATCGTAGCAGGGGAAACGTCCATTGCTCGGAGCCAGTCCCCGTTTTGGGATAGGCCCTTAGCGCACTTTCGCCAGGAATTTCTGCAGTGGAGCCACAACGTCCTGCTTGAGCGACCGGTGAAATCGGTTGCGGACGCCGGGCAGACGGACAAAGAACATGCCAAAGGTGACAAGTAGCCAGTTCTTCCATCGATTCTGAGGGAAATCGTACATGCCGTGATCGCGATAATAGCGGTGGGCCACCTGGAACACGGGTCGCAGATAGCCCCACGCGTCGTCGCGGAAGACCTTGGTACCCCCGATGCCGAGGAAGGTCCGCGGGCTCACGTAACCGCACTTGGAGCAATCGACGATGTGTCGCGCCAGGTGATCCAGGAGCCGGTCCGTTTCGCTGCAGTCGCGGTTCTCGTCGGTGACGATCCCGGCCAGATTGGCCTTGTGGAACTCCGCATAGCCCTCGAGAATTTCGCGCAGGTTGGGCAATCGCCGCAGCGGTCCCGACACGAGGAACGCCAACTGTTTGCCCGGCCACCAGGGAATCAGCGGCAGGAAGAATCCGCGGTCGAAGAAGAGTTTCCATCGCGAAGACAGGTACCGGTCGGCGATCGCGCCGGCCATCACGATGATATCGGCCGGGGCGAGCCTCGACAGATACAGCTCGTTGATGTCGTCGGCGCCGCGGAGCACGCACTTGCCGTCGCGCCCGCACTGAAAACAGCCGTCGCATCCGGACCGGATCTTCAGGGTGCTGAGGTCGATGATTTCCACCTGCCCGTCGACGGCCTCCCGAAGCCGCTCGACCATTCGGACCAGGTTCGATCCGGCTTCGGCCGAATCCATCAGGATCACCATCCGTTTGCCGCCCAGGTCCGCCTTTGCCGTTGCAGGCGAAGGAGAATACTCGGCGGGCTGCCACTCGACCGGCTCCCAGACCTTGGCTATCGGCGCTTCATCCCGGATGGCCGCGAAGAACCCGCCGGCGAAGTCGAGCAGCCGCTCTCTCTCCTTCTCCGCAAGCAGATCGTAGACGAAGGCGGAAAAGGCCCCGACATACCGCATGCCCCAGTCGTCGCAGATCCCGTGGAGGTAGTTGTGTGCGGTATGATCGAAAAAATGGATGGAGGTCGAGAGGGTCGCCGTGTATTTGCCGCGGAAAGCGTCCTGAGCCTTGCGCGCGAAGACCAATTCGATGAACCGCTTGCAGTCGGAGTGCACGAGAAACGTGTAGACGGGAAACGACCACAAGACGCCGTCGGCGCTGCGGACCGTTTCCAGAGCTTCCTCGAAAGCGGCAGCGTCGCGCTCAAATCGCTCGTAATCCCCGCAAATGGGGACGATCTGAAACTGGTGCTCCGGGAACTTCTTCTGTAGGAAGAATACATAATGCAGGGTCCCGCTGAGCACCTCCTTCGGGCTACCGTTAAGTACGACGATCTTCATAGGAAATCGAAAACCCAGTTGCGACAGGCGAGTGTTTGGCTCGGAGCCAGTCCCCGTTTTGTCAGGGCTTCTAAGTCTCCCAGATGGTTGCCAGATCGGCAAGAGAGACACGGGCAGATGAACGCGCCGACATGCCACCGGCTCACGGATTTCCGCTCTTGTTCTTCGCTGTCCGCGGAGCGGCGTCAAGCCCTGGTGGCGGTTTGCCCTTCCATAATGGGATCGGCGTCGCATCATTTGGGGTTCAAGATTGACGAGATGGGTTTAAACTGAATAGAGCGGCACGCGACGTCGGCGAGCCGTCTGATTTGGCAGACGAACCAGTCCGGCCGCCTACGTCGTTGCACCATGAATTCATCTCAATGAAGCGAGTTCTCGTTGTTTATTACTCCCAGAGCGGTGAGGTGAGAAGGGCCGTCGAAGCTTTGATGGAGCCGTTGCGCGCGGAGGGCGTGGATTTGACCTGGTCGCCGATTGTTCCGCGTGTCGAGTACCCGTTCCCCTGGCGGAACGTTCATCGGTTCTTCAATGAGATGCCGGAGTGCGTAGTGGGGGATTCTCCGGAGATCGCGCCGCCCGCCTTTTCCCCGGAGGATCCTTTCGACTTGATCGTGCTGGCGTATCCCGTGTGGTTTCTCTCCCCGGCGCCGCCGGTCCAATCGTTTTTTCGGACGGAGCACGCCCGTGTATTCCGCGGCCGCAAGACGCTGACGCTCACCGTGTGCCGGAACATGTGGAACCAGGCTTACTTGAAGATGAAAGGGTTGCTGGCGGAGGCAGGCGCCGTCCACATCGATAACATCGTGGCGACGCACCAGGGGCCGGTATGGGCGACCTTCATCACCACGTTTCGATCGCTATTGACCGGGAAACGGAACCGCCTGTGGGGCGTGATGCCGTCCCCCGGCATCGACGATCGTCAGCTCCAACGATTGCGATTGCTGGGCGAAGCAATCGCGCGGCAATCGGGCGCGCTGGACAGCCCCCACGCGCAGTCCCTGCTGCGTGGTCTGGATGCCGCGAAGGTCAACGGCCGTTACGTAATCGCCGAATATGTAGCCGCCCGGGTGTTCCCCTTCTGGGCTCGCGTGATTCGGCGCTTCGGAAGGCCGGACCGGCCGTTGCGCCACGTGGGAATCTTCCTGTTCATCCACTTCCTGCTCCTGATGATTGTCGTGGGAATCCCCTTGACGATCGTAACGCTCCCCGTCGTTTACCCGTTCGTGCGTGGAAGAATGACGGCCTACATTGCCGAACTCAAGCAGCCTACGGAGGCTTAAGTGACCGCGTATATCAACGGATTCGGAGTCTGCCTGCCGAACAGGCCGGTGCACAACCAGCAGATCGAATCGGTCCTGGGCAGGATCGGCCAGCGGACTTCGCCGATGCGCGACGTGATTCTCGATCGCAACGGCATCAAGTGGCGATACTACGCCATCGACCCGGCGTCGGGCAAGCCGACGCATTCGAACGCGGAGCTCACGGTCGAGGCAATCCGCTCATTAGTCGGTGCAACCGACGTCGGCCTGGACGAAATCGACCTGTTGGCCTGTGGAACGTCCTCGCCCGATCAGGCCATCCCCAGCCACGCGGCCATGGTGCACGGTCTGCTGGGCGGGCCGACCATGGAAATCGCCTCCACGGCCGGCGTCTGCTGCTCGGGCATGGCGGCACTGAAATATGCTTATGCGGGCGTGCTGGCCGGCATGAACCAGTCGGTCGTGGTAACCGGCTCGGAGCTCGTTTCTCCCGCGCTGCGGGCCTCGCAATTCGATCTCTCCGACGAACAGCCCCTGCGAGAGAATCCCTATCTTGCGTTCAGCCGCGAGTTCCTGCGTTTCATGCTCTCCGACGGAGCCGGGGCCATGCTGATCGAAAACCATCCCAGACCCGGGCGGACTTCGCTGCGAATCGACTGGCTGGAGTTGCGGTCTTATGCCAACGAACTGGGCGCGTGCATGTATTCGGGCGCAATGAAAGGTCCGGATGGTTCGCTCTCGAGTTGGCGGCTCGCCGAAGAAAACGCGGTTGCGGCGTTTCACAAGGGCTACTTCAACCTCTGCCAGGATGTGAACCTCCTCAGCGAGAACATCGTGCCCACTGCCGGCCGATTCTTCGCGGATGTGCTGCGGCGCCACGGCTTGAAGGCAGAAAACGTGCGGTGGCTGGTTCCGCACATCTCGTCGATGTTTTTTCAGCAGCCACTCTGCGAGGAGATGTCAAGAGCAGGATTCGACATGCCGCCCGAGAAGTGGTTCATGAACCTCAAGTACAAAGGGAACACGGGCGCTGCGTCGATCTTTATCCTGCTTGACGAGTTGTACAAGTCGGGCAAGCTGCAGCCGGGCGATACGATCCTCTGCGCCGTACCCGAGAGTGCCCGATTCACCTACGCCTGCCTGCACTTGACCGTCGAATGAATGATCATGTCCGCGCCGATCGCCAACCGATCGTTGAAGTATTTCACACCCCGCCCCGATGCGCAGGTGCTGCTGTTCTGCTTTCCCTGGGCCGGAGTCGGCGCATCGGCCTTTTACTGGTGGTCGAAGCGTCTGCCGGACGAAGTCGAGGTGATTGCCGTCCAGTATCCAGGCCGGGAAGACCGGCTAAGGGAGCCTGCGCTGCGCCGGGTTTCGCCACTCGTGGACTTGCTGATGCGAGACCTGCTGCCACGCTGCAATCGGCCATTTGCCTTTTTCGGCCACAGCATGGGGGCGCTCCTCGCATTCGAACTGGCCGGCGGGATGGCTCGTGCCGGCTTGCCCTCGCCGGGACACCTGTTCGTCTCCGGCCGCCAGGCGCCGCAACTGCCCGAGCCGATGGCACCGATACCCGACCTGCCTGACGAGGAATTCGTTGCCGAACTCCAGCGTCGCTACGGAGGGGTGCCGGAAGTGATTGCTCGCGACCCGGAAATGTGTACGATCTTCCTGCCTGCGATTCGCGCCGATTTGGAACTGGTCCACTCCTACACGCACGAGCCCGCCCCCCCGCTGGATTGCGGCATCTCGGCGTTCGGCGGCACCGAGGATCGCATCGGCCGAGAGCACCTGGAGGGCTGGCGGCTTCAAACTCGCGGATCCTTCCAGCTCCACGTGCTGCCGGGCGACCATTTCTTCGTCACCACTCAGACCGAAGAGGTCGTGCGACGCGTGACCCGGCAGATGCAATCGGTCTTCGCTCTGGGCTGAATCGGGATCGCGAGAAGGCGATCACCGAGGCAGCGCCTGCGCGAGATCCTGACGGACGACCTGCAATAGGAACGCCGGCGACTCCAGGTGGGAAGCGAGCGTGCCCTGCAATGGTTGGAGGTGAAAGCTCGCCACGGTCCATCGGTGCCAATCCATCATGGATTCCCGGCCCGGTTGCTCACTTCCCGTTGAGGCGAAGACGGTCAGCGGGCAATCCAAAGGCCGGCGCGCAGGGGAGGCAGGCGTGGAACGTCCGGCCGTCTCCTCGCCGGCCGCCAATGCGAACGTGTCCGGCGGCCACGACTCTGCAATGAAAAGGTGACTCGGCGAGAGGCCAAATCGCTCCCGGATGGTATGCGCGACTTCGAAGGTGAGCAGCCCGGCCTCGCCGCACCCGATCATTGCGAATGGCCGGTCCAGCAGGTCGAGAACTTCATCGGCCAAACGGCCGACCTGCAAAGGCCGGTCTTCCGGTGGCATTGCGCCCGGTTCCTCATCAGATGCCGTCCACGGAATCACGTGAAACTCCACGTCCGGCCGAAGTGCCTCGGACCACTGTGTGTAAACCGCGGGATCGAGCCCCGGCGTCAAAAAGCCGAGAAGCCGCATGGAAGCGCCGGCAGCCGAACGCACGACTTCACGGGTAGCTATCGGAGGCTCTGCCCCGGGATCCGCATTCGGATCGATCGCGACGGCTGCCGAGCGGTGGGCGTCCAATTCCCTTTCGATCGCCTCCGCAAGCGGTTCGATTGCCGGTCCGTCGAGCAGGGTCTGCATGGACAGGTTGGATCGCAGGGCCCCATTGATCCGGTAGAGCAATTCCACCGACAACAAGGAGTCGACGCCCATCTCAAAGAGGCTGCGATGGTGCGAGGGCCGCTCGTCCGCGGGAAGCTTGAGGATTTGGACCACCGAGTCTTCAAGAAACCGGACGACGTGCTCGCGTCGGATTTCCGCGGGAAGCAGGCTGATCTCGTCCAGAAGGTGCCCCGTGGCGCCGGTCGCTGCGATGTCTTGCTGTCGGGCAACGTCGCGGGCGAGGGCATCAAGTTCCACTCGCTGAACCTGGAGGCCTTCAAGACGCGCCAAGAACCGACCTTCGAGATCCAAGAGGTCGATATCAATTTCGTAGCGCGCCGCGCGATCGAGCCCCTCCTGCGGCCGCAGCCGGGCATGACTCCACAGCGACGGCGGAAGCGAACCATCGAGACCGATTTTTTTCACCCCCACCGGCACGAAGGTGAAGGAGGCCTGCGGGGCATCGCCGAGCCGCGAGTTGAGCAAACCGGCGGTTACCTGAAGGCACGCGTCCAACAACGGCGGATAAGCCAGGTAGCCCTCCGTGTTCGGCACCGCTTCGCGCGGCAACTCGACCAGCCCCAGCACTTCGCGATCGCCGTGCCAGAGCCGTTTCATGCCTTGAAACTCCGGCCCGTATTGAATTCCTTGCCGACCGATCCTCGCATAAAAACCTTCCAACGACATCTCGTGGCTGCAGAGTCGCTTTAACTCGTCGAGGTCGACCTCGCTTGGAAGTTCAACTTCGCGTGCCTCGACAAGCCGCCCGCTTGCGTGGAGCGTCCAAGGCAAGCTCGCCGCGCCCTCGGGGCGGCCGGGCCGGCTGTAGAACTCGATTCGATACTGGGAGTCTCCCGGTCGGACGACGGCCTGGACGTCGCGAGCCGTTCCCTCGGCGAAGGGCATCGCCTGGTGCAGCGCGAGGTCTTCCACGAGGAGTCTCTTGTGAGGTTCAACCTCGCCCGCGGCAGCCAAAGCCATCTCGAAGAAACCCGACGCCGGCAGAACGGCCAGGTCGGCAAGACGATGCTGACGCAGGTACTCCGGACGGCGACCGCTGAGCCGGCTTTCAAACTGCACCCGATCACCAGCCGCTGCCAGCGCCACCCTTCGGCCCAAGAGCGGATGGACGATCTCCGCCGGAGACAGGACTGGGGAAGCGGACGACTCCGGCGTCCGGGCCCAAGAACGCCGCCGCTGAAAGGGATACGCGGGCAGCGAAACTTTGCGGGCTGCCCACGGCACCGCGACCGATCGCCAGTCGATCGCAGCTCCTGCCACGTACAATTCAGCCAGGCTGACCAGGAGTTCCCGCCACGCGTCGCTGTCCGTCGACAAGCCGGACAACCACCGTGCCGCGCTTTCACGCGGTATCGCGTCGCGGCAGTCGCGCATGTCGTTCAGGAGCGATCCAGATGGTCCGATCTCCAGAAAGACGTTCGCCCCCGCGGAAGCAAGCGTGTGTTTGACCCGAGAGATGTCCGCCGCAGCACGCCCCGGTTCGCACCAATAATCCGGCCGGCACACCGAAGCTTCGGCAAACTCGCCCGTCGAGGAGGCAACCAGCTTGCGTTGCGGTGGGGAGAAGACGACCTCGGCCGCCTGGCGGCCATGGCTGACGAGGAGCTTGAGTCCGTCCTCAAGGGAGAAGACCCCCGCCTGACAAGCAGCGACGTACTCGCCGACGCCCTGACCGAACAGGGCTGCAGGACGGATGCCCCAGGATTGCCATAGCTGCGCGGCGCCATACTGCAGGGCAAAAAGAGCGGTTTTCTTCTCAATGGGCGAATCGGCTGATCGCGTTGAACGCCCTTGGTCGGTGAAAATGCTTGCCAGAGGGCGATCGAGGTACGGCCCGAGTATCTCGGCGCAGTCGTCGACGGCCGCGCGGAACACCGGTTCCATGCCGTAAAGCCGCGACTCCGCAGCACGGTTCGATGCGTCGTCGCCCGCGAAGAGGAAAGCCACCTTGCACTCTCCGGGCTCCGATGGACCGACGTGAACCGGCTCACGTACTTCCCCCTCGCCGAAACTCACCAGGCAATCCCGGACTTCGTCGACGGCCCGCGCGACGATTGCCAAGCGGTGGTCGAAATGGTTGCGACCAACGGCGGCCGTGAAGCAAACGTCGGCCAGGCGGAGATCCGGGTCCTGGAGCCAATGTCGGCCCAGGCGAATCGCCAACTGGCGCAAGGCCTCCGGATGCTTCGCCGACAGGGGGAGCAGGTAGCAGGACCGGTCCGGGACGGGCTGCGGTGGCTGCTGCGGCGATTCTTCGACGACCACGTGGGCATTGATGCCGCTGACGCCAAATGAGCTGACTCCCGCGACACGGCGCCGCGGGCCGGCCGGCCACGACTCGCGGCGCATGGGAACGCGCATCGGAAGGCTTTGCCACGGGATTCCGGGACTTGGCTTCGTGAAGTGCAGGTGCGGGGGGATCTCGCTGTGTCGAAGGGCCAGAACGACCTTCATCAACCCGGCAATCCCCGCGGCCGCCTCCAAATGCCCAAAGTTGGTTTTTACCGATCCGATCCAGAGCGGCGTCGACCGGTCGGCGAACACGGCGGCCAGGGCACCAACCTCGATCGGGTCGCCGAGGCTGGTTCCTGTTCCGTGCGCCTCGATGTAGTCGATTTCGCGGGGCTGAAGCCTCGCCTGTGTCAAGGCGCGGCGGACGACTTCTTGTTGTGCCGGACCGTTGGGCACGGTCAGACCGCCGCTGGCTCCGGCGTGGTTCACCGCGGAGCCGCGGATAACCGCCCAGATGCGGTCACCGCAGGCCGTCGCGTCGGAAAGCCGTTTGAGCAGCACGAGTGCCACGCCCTCGCCGCGGACATACCCGTTGGCGGCCGCGTCAAAAGTCTTGCAACGGCCGTCGGGACAAAGCATGTGCGCCTTGGAAAACGTGATGCTCAGATCGGGCGTGAGCATCAGGTTGACGCCGCCGGCCAAGGCCATGTCGCACTCGCCGTTGCGCAGGGCCTGGGCGGCCAGATGGATCGCCACCAGCGAGGAGGAACAGGCCGTGTCGATCGCCAGGCACGGGCCGCGCAACCCAAACACGTACGAAACCCTGCCCGCCGCCGAGTTGGGCGACGTGCCCGTGCCCATGTACGCGTCGATCCGCTCCCGGCAATGCCCCGTCAACAGGCCGTAGTAATCGCCGCTGGCCAGACCGACGAACACACCCGTCGGACTGTTCAGGAGGTCATCGCCGCCGATGCCGGCATCTTCGAACGTTTCCTGGGCCACTTCCAGGAGCAGACGCTGCTGCGGATCGAGGCTTTCGGCCTCGCGCGGCGAGATGCCGAAAAAGGGCGCGTCGAACAGATCGACTCCGTCAATGAAGCCCCCGAATCGCGAACAGATCTTGCCGGGGGCATCCGGATCGGGGTCGAAATATGCGTCCATATCCCAGCGGCCGGACGGCACCTCGATCACGGCGTCGCGACCTTCGGCGAGCAGTCGCCAGTAGTCGTCCGGGCTGTTGACGCCGCCGGGAAACCGGCACCCCATGCCCACGATCGCGATCGGCTCGTGCCTCGCCCGCTCCAACGAGGCAATCCGGTCCTGGGCTTTCTCCAATGCAAGGTAAGCCCGCTTCAACGGCGTCAGTTGTTCGTAGCCCTTGGGGCCCCGCGACATATCCCGTCCCTCGCGAAAATCGGCATGATTCAAATCTCAACGTTGGCAGGTAACACAAGGTAGGTCCCGCTTGCCGAGCGGGACCTGGCGGCTAACCAAGCTTCCCACTCGGCGGGTGATGAAGCCAACTGGGCGCCCAGGTCCCGCTCGGCAAGCGGGACCTACTGGCTGCAACCTGCTCTTGAACCATGCGCGAAAATCACTCATCGAGCAGGTCCTTGAGCCGATCGGCCAGACGCAACTCGATTTTCCGTCCGACATCGACGTCAGACGCGCGACGTCGGCGTCGGTGGCGATCACCTCCGGTTCGGTAAACGGAGGTTCTTCTGCGATCGGGCGCAATCCGGGCGGCGACATACTGGGCCAAGACTTCGATCGTCGGATAGTCGAAAACGACGGTTAGGGGAAGCGAGCAGGCAAGGTTCTTCTCGAGCCGATGCCGCAATTCGACGGAGGTCAGCGAATCCATGCCCAGGTCGAAGAGCTTCTCTCGCTGTCCGACCTGGCCGGCCGAATCCCATCCCAGCACGGAAGCCACTTCGGTTCGCAGGTAGCCGACCAGCATCTCCGCCCGTTCGCCGGCCGGCGCGGCGCGGAGCTGATCCAGGAAGGCCGAGGCTTGCGGCTCCGCACGGGCCGGCGCACGGGCAAGGCGGGCCCAGAACGGGGTGGGCGGAATGGCCGACGCCATTTGCCGCCAGTCGATTCGCAAGGGCGCCACGTGCGCCCGCTCGCCTTGAATCACTTTCGCCAGCATTCTCAACCCATCCGCCGTGTCGATCGTCTGCACACCCACCTGGGCCATCCGGGCTCGGGCGCGATCGTCGGTGCGGGCCATCATGCCAACGTCGGTCCAAGGGCCCCAAGCAATGCTCACCGCGGGCAGCCCCGCCGCCCGGCGATACTGTGCCAGCACGTCGAGAAAGGCGTTTGCGGCCGCGTAGTTCCCCTGCCCGTGACCCCCGACCAGCGCGACACCCGACGAAAAGAGCACAAATAAATCCAAATCTCCGGCGAGCTCGTGCAAGTGCCAGGCCCCGGCCACTTTGGGGCGCATGACTCGGCTGAATCGGTCCCAGTTCTGCAACCGGAGCATGCCGTCGTCGAGCGCACCGGCCGCGTGGAACACGCCCGCCAGCGGCGGCAGTTCCGAACGGATCGCCGTCAACAACCGTTCGACGTCCTCGCGGCGGGAGACATCCGCCGGAATCACTCGAACGTCGCCCCCGGCCTGCCGGAGCCGCTCGAGCGCCGCTGCCTGGTCCGACGTTGCAGGGCCGTGGCGGCTCGTAAGAACCACGTGCCCGGCGCCCTGTTCGACGAGCCAGCGGGCCACCTGCAAACCGAGCCCGCCGAGTCCTCCCGTAATCAGGTACGTTGCGTCGCCGCCTATTTCGACCGCGGCGCGCGAGTCGCTCAACCCTTCGGAGCCGACCGCCACGACGATCTTTCCGATGCGGTGGGCGTGGTTCAAGTACCGCAGCGCCTCGGTGATTCGATGAAGGGGAAACACCCGATGCGGAAGCGGCGTCAACTCGCCGGCCTCGAGCCGAGCCGTCAACCGCTCCAAGACCAGGCGGGTCGACCCTGGATGGAGAGCCTCCTCGCGGTCGATGTCGAGCGTGTGGTAGACAGCGGTCGGGTACTCGGCGGCAACCCGCGGCGCATCCCAAACGCCCAAGAGCCCGATCTCGACGAACCGGCCGCCGGGTCGGAGAGTGGCCAGGCTGGCCGGAATGAATTCGCCGTTGAGACTGTTGAGCACCACATCCACCCCTTGACCGCCGGTGGCCCGCATCACCTCGTCATGAAAATCGAGATTGCGCGAGTTGAACACGTGACGGACGGATTGCGAGCGCAAGGCCTCCCATTTGCCCGGGCTGGCCGTGGCGAACACCTCCGCGCCGATAGCCCGGGCGATCTGAACGGCCGCCTGCCCCACGCCTCCGGAAGCCGCGTGGATCAACACCCGCTCGCCCGGCTGCAAGTTGGCCATTTGCTCCAAGGCGTAACTGGCCGTGACAAACGCCATGGGTACCGTTGCCGCCTCGGCCATACTCAGCGACCCCGGCTTCCGGACCACGCATCCGGCCGGCGCTGTCACGTGGCTGGCAAAGCTCCCGTAGGCAATCGCCATCACCTCGTCGCCCTCGGAGAGGTGCTCGACTCCCTCGCCCACTGCCGTCACCGCCCCGGCGCACTCGAACCCCAACGGGGCATCCAATACCGAAGAGATCCCCAGTCGCTCTCCGATCACCTTCTCGAAGTTCTCGAGCATCCCCAGCGACCTAAGCAAGTCGCGGAAATTGATTCCGGCGTGCGATACGGCAATTTCGACCTCTCCCGGGCCGGGCCGGCGTCTTGGGCAAGGCACACCTCTCAGACCGTCGAGTGTCCCTAGCGCGGTCAATTGGAGGCGGTAGGGAGGATTGGGGATCGCGAAGCCGGGCTTTTCGGCCCCTCCCGCGCGCTCGAGCCTCGCAATATATCGCGTGCCGCCGCGGTAAGCGACCTGGTCTTCGCCATCCGGATGGCTCAACTCGGCCACGAGACTGGCGGCTTGCGAGTCGTGGTCGGCGAAGGGATCGAGGTCCACGCGGCGGCACTGCATCTCGGAATGCTCGATGGCAATCACGCGCGCCAGTCCCCAAAGCGGCGCCTGCGCGAGCGAAGGTCCGTTTGGTACCGAATCGCCCACCACCTGCGCCCCGCGCGTCAGCAGCCAGAGTCTCATCGCGGTGTTGCCGGAGGCCGCGGCTTGCACCAGACAAAGGGCCGATCCGCAGGCGAAGCGGTGCGCGCTCTGGAACGCATCGGATGCATTCTCGGAAAGGCCGAGGCCCCAGAGGTGCACAACGCCGAGCGTAGACGATGCTGCTGTCCGAGTCCTTCCAGCCGCCACGAGGATCTCTTGGAAAAGACGCGTGAAGTCCTCCACGCAGTCGTGGCGGATCTCACAGCGAACCGGAACGTCCGCGCCGGCGTCGATCACCCGGTACCGTTCGCCGGGGCGAACAAGCACGCAGGGCGAGCCCGAAGCTCCGAGTCTGCGAGCCACCTCTTCGGCCAGGCCATCGCCGTCGGCCAGCAGAATCCACGCCGCGACGTCCGGGTTGCGCCGTTCATCCGGACTGACGTGCTGCGATGCGGATGGTTCCTGGTCTGCGGCGGACAAGCCCGAATCCGAAACGTGGCCCACGTTGGCAAGGATATCGTCCCCTGCGGGGTGATCGCTCTCCTGCCAAGACAACTCGTACAGCCAATCGTCCAATCGCGGCTCGTTGAGCGCCGACAGCGCGGCGCGGGCCACACGCTGCATGCGCAGCTCTTCGAGTACCGCGATGGGCCGGCCATCAGGACGAAACAAGTGGAGATCGGCGATGAAGGTCGCGGCCTGGCGGAATTCGACCTCGCCATGAATTCGGGCATAGCTCCAGACCTCCGAGCCGGCCGGCGCGAACAGCCGCAATCGCTTCAAGCCGACGGGCAGAAACGGCGGCAACTCTTCGCCGGTTATCTCGTCGTCGGAGACGATGCCCGCCATGCCGTGAAGGCAGGCGTCCAGCAGCGCGGGGTGCAACTGGTACCGTTGTGCTTCGCCGCGGTGGCCCTCCGGCAACTCCACCCTGCTGAGACTCTCGCGACGGGAGCGGAACATCTGCTTCAGGCCGCGGAAACACGGCCCGTAGTGCAACGCCTCGCGCCCGAGTTGCTCGTACAGGCCGTCGACCGCGACCTCCTCGACGCAAACCCGCTTGAGCGTCTCCAATTCCAGCGACGTTCGGTCGTCGTCTCCTGCAACGACGCGACCTCGCGCATGACAAGTCCACTGCGGCGGCACCTCGTGGTCGGTTGGCGACTCCGGTCGGCAAAACAATTCACAGCGATGGCCCGGGCCGTCGGGCATCATGACGACCTGAACCACGTTCGGTTGGTTGTCGGGCAGGGTGATGGCGCGCTCGAACGTCACGTCGTCGACGACCACCGGCCCGTCAGGGTACAACTGCCGGCCGGCGGCGACGGCCATCTCCAGGAACCCGGTGCCCGGGAACACGACCATCTCCATGACCCGGTGGTCCTTGAGATAGGCCGGTTCGTCGCTACGGATGCGACCTTCGAAGAGGACCGTGTCCCGGACAGCCGCCATATGCAGCCTGTGTCCCAGGAGTGGATGCACCACCGCGGCCGGAGCAACCGACCTGCCGGGTGTACCCGTCTCCGTCGGAGCGAGCCAGTAGCGCCGCCGTTGGAAAGGATACGTGGGAATCGCGGTTTTCCTGCCGCGAAACCCGCGTGCGAGTGCCGCCCAGTCCACGCTCTGGCCCGCCACGTATAGTTCCGCCAGCGTGTCCAGGACACTCTGCCAGTCGGGCTTGCCGCGGCGCAAGCTGGCCAGCCATCGCGGGCCGCTCCGATCGGAACCGGTGGGCCAGCACGCGCGGGCAAGGCCCAGGAGCGTCGCCTGGGGCCCGATCTCCAGCGCCACGTCGATCCCTTCGCGGCCCAATGCCGCAACCCCATCGGAGAATCGCACCGTCCGTCGCACGTGCTCAACCCAGTACTCGGGCCGCGCGATCGCCTCGTCGACCAGGCCGCCCGTCAGATTCGAGATCAGCTTGATTCGCGGTCGGGCGAAGGCGACCGTTGCGGCCACATTGCGAAAGTCCTCCAGCATGGGGTTCATCAACGGGGAATGAAAGGCGTGCGAGACCCTCAGTCGCGTTGCGGCGATCCCTTCGCGCTCGAGTCGCGCCACGATCTGTTCGATCGCCGCGGCCACCCCCGAGACGACCACCTGGTGCGGACCGTTGACCGCCGCCACGTCCACTTGTTCCTCCAAGCCCGCCAGTTCCTTTCGCACCCGATCCTCGTCGGCGCGAACGGCGGCCATGAGGCCGCCGCCGGGCAGGTTCTGCATGAGGCGGGCGCGGGCTGAAATCAGCCTCAAACCGTCCTCAAGGGAGAACACATCGGCCAGGCAAGCCGCCACGTACTCGCCCACGCTGTGCCCGATCATCACCGTGGGGCTGACACCCCAGTGCTGCCACATCTTCGCAAGGGAGTACTCCAGAGCAAACAGTGCCGGTTGTGCATAGATCGTCCGGTCGATCGCGGCGCCCGACTGGGGGTCGAAGATCTCCTCGAGCGTACGATCCAGCTCGTCGCGCAGGATCTCTTCACACTGCCGGATTGCCGCGCGGAACGTCGGCTCGCTGCGTCGAAGCTCCAACCCCATCCCCGCATACTGGGCTCCCTGGCCGCTGAAGAGCAACGCGACGGAGGGCGACTCCGACTCGGCTTCGGCAGACGCGACCTCGGGGCACGAACGGCCGTCGGCGAACGCCTGCAAACGCTCTTTCGCCTCGCTCATGGTTTCGGCACGCACCGCCAGGCGATGCGCGAAGTGGGCTCGGCCCAAGCCGGCCGTGTGGCACACGTCGCTCCAAGACGCCGCGGGTTCCGAAACCAAGTAGGAAACATAGCGACCGGCCAGATCCCGTAGCGCCTCGGATGTCTTGGCCGAGAGCGGCAACAAGTGGCAGGGACGTTCGGGGCCGGCATCCTCCTCCGGCTCGGGCGCCTCCTCCAGCACGACGTGTGCATTGGTCCCGTTGAATGCGAAAGCGCTGACGCCGGCTCGCCGCGGATGGTCGCCGCGCGGCCACGGTTCCAGCCGCGTGGCCACGCGGACCGGGAGTTGCTCCCAAGGGATCCGGGGGCTCGGCTCGCGCAGGTGCAGGTGAGGCGGTATCTCGGCGTGCTGGAAGGCCAGGATCACCTTCAGCGCACCGGCCACTCCCGCCGTGGCCTCCAGGTGGCCGATGTTCGTTTTCACCGATCCGACGCAGAGCGGTGCGTGCCGCTCGCGAAAGACCTCGCCCATGGCAATCATCTCGATCGGGTCGCCCAGAGAGGTGCCGGTGCCGTGGGCCTCGAGATAGTCGATCTCGCCGGGCGGAATCTCGGCCGCGGCCAGGGCGCGGCGGATCACTTCCTGCTGCGCCGGACCGTTGGGGACCGTCAGTCCGCTGCTGGGCCCGTCCTGGTTGACGGCCGAGGAGCGGATGAGCGCCAGGATGCGATCGCCGTCGGCCCGGGCATCCCGGAGCCGCTTCAGCACGAACATCACGGCCCCCTCGCCGCGGACGTAGCCATCGGCCGAAGCGTCGAAAGTCCTGCAACGGCCGGAGGGCGACAGCATGTGGGCTTTGCTGAAGTTGATGCTCAGCTCGGGGTCCAAAAGCAGGTTGACGCCGCCGGTCAGCGCAAAATCGCATTCGCCTGCCCGCAGGCTCTGGCAGGCCCAGTGCAAAGCGACGAGCGAGGAGGAGCAGGCAGTGTCGATGGCAACGCTCGGCCCCTGCAATCCGAAGTAGTACGATAACCGGCCGGCCGCCACGCTGTGGGAATTTCCCGTGCCGATGTAGGCGTCGATCAAGTCCGGGTCGCGCCGCGTAATCCGCTTCGAGTAATCGATCCCGCAGATTCCCACGAAGACGCCGCCGCAAGACTTCGCGAGCCGGTCGGGCGCCATCGCCGCGTCTTCCAGCGCTTCGAAGGCGGTTTCCAGGAGAAGCCGCTGCTGGGGATCGAGCGTCATTGCCTCGCGAGGCGAGATGCCGAAAAAATGAGCATCGAACCGTTCCACCTCGTCGACGAAGCCGCCGCACAGCGAGACCATTTTACCCAGGGCGTCGGGAGCCGGATCGTAAAACGCTTTTGCATTCCAACGGTTAGGCGGCACTTCGGTGATGGCGTCGCGGCCCGACGCCAGCAACTCCCAGAAAGCCTCCGGACTGTTGGCGCCGCCCGGCAGCCGGCAGCCCGCGCCCACCACGGCGATAGGCTCGCGCAGAGCGTACTCCAGCGAGTCCAACCGTGCCCGAGTTTTCTCCAGGACCAGGAACGCCTGCTTCAGCGGTGACAGATTTTCGTTAAGTTTCGACCCGTCGTTCATAACGCCTTCATTCGCCGTGATACTCCAACGAGTCCAACCGTGCCCGAGTCCTCTCGAGGACCAGGAACGCCTGCTTCAGCGGTGACAGATTTTCGTTAAGTTTCGACCCGTCGTTCATAACTTCATTCGCCGTGAGCGAGATTGGGGGCAGCACCGACGGGGCATGATAAGATCCGCGCCAGATGCTCAACGTGTCTGAATGGAGTAGCGGTGTTGCTGGCCAACGAGGGCCACAACACTGCCGGGACGATCGACGATTACGGCAAACATCTGCATTATATCGCGTCCAAGGACAGAAATCTCCAGCGCCTCCACTTGGGTGAAAGCTGCAAAGCGGCCTCGAAACACGACAACGCCGCCATTCTCGCGCGGCAGACGGATCTTCGTCGCAACTTCTACAGACTGTGTCACCCCGCCGATACCGCCTATGCGCTCACGAGTCGTACCGGCCTCGAAACCGAGAACATCAAGAATCGCTGCACTAAGAACCGTGCAGTCGGCCCCGGTATCTACCAGAAGCAACACAGGCTCCCAATTGCCGTGCGCGTTCAGGACTTGGCCGCGTATGACTGGTCGGACAAACCCATCGTCGCATTCCAACCACTCACCGTCAATGCGCATAGATCCGCGGGACCTTTTCCTTGGGGATGTAATGTACGAAGCGGCCTCGATCCTCCGGATGTGCGGCGGTCGCCAGCGCAACGGCCTCGCTGGCGGTCTCCGCAACAAACAGTTCCTCGCCGGCAATGCAGATGCACTTTCCGCGATGCTTCGAATAGACCTCCGAAGCGTGCGCCTGTAACCAGCCAGAATTGCGGTCGAACTGTTCCTGCTGCGCACGCGCTTCGGCCAGTTCTGCGGCGTCCACGAGTTCGTCCATTACCACGGGTGTTCTTCGGTCTGTCATCCAGCACCTGGAGAGGCAAAAACAGTTATCGTCAGTGGCACGGCAGGAAATGCCGCCTCCTGCAGGAATTTTACCAACACCACGCTACCCAAAGCAAGACGCGGAGCTCTAAAGCAAATCCTGATATCTTTCCTTCAGCAGAATCTGCACTTCTTCATCGGACATCGCGGCGACTCGCCGAGCATCGTCGGAATCTCCCACACGATCATCTTGGCCCGCAGATGTGGTCCCCTCCAAGTGCCACCGCTCGATGATGTAACCTGCCAGGCTCTGCACGTTGGGGTAGTCAATGGCCAAGGTCAAAGGGAGATCGGCGCCCAGACCCTTTTGCAGCCGCGTCTGCAGTTCCACGGCACCGAGGGAATCCATTCCCATGTCGGACAGGCTCTGGGCCGGGTCCACTCGGTCGGTTGAGTCGCAGCCCAGCACCGCAGCGACTTCCGCACGGAGCAATTCGATCAGGAGCCGAGGCCGGTTGCCCGGCGGCACTTGTTCGAGCTGTTTCAACCACGGCGCTCGTCTGGGCGGCCCGGACGCAATCTCGATCCGAGGCTTGGTCGTAGGGTCGTCTGCCGACGCCAGTTGCCGAAACTCAAGCCCCACAACCCGGGCGATTCGTCGTCCATCAGGATCGATGACATCGACGTCCGCCGTAAGGCCACCCGCAGTCGCCCCACCCTCCGCAGCGCGGAGGACGGCGTGGCTCCACAACCGCCGGCTCGGCCGGCCCAGCGCCTCGAAACGTTCCAAGGAAACCGGCAGGAAGGGCCCGGGCCGGTCCGCCTCGCCGAGGGCAGCGATGACGTGCAGGCAGGCGTCGAGCAGCGCCGGATGGAAAAAGTAGCCGTCTGTCTCGATCGCGGAGTCTTCGAGCAGAACCTCGCCAAGGGCCTCGGCTGGTCCGCGCCACGCCCGGCGCAACAGCCGGAACGACGGCCCGTAACGCAGCCCTTGGCGCCCGATCCGCTCGTAAACCTCCTCGACTGCCGCTTCCTCGGAAAATCTTGCTCGCAGCGCATCAATCGGCACGGCGGGGCAGAGGGAGTCGATCGAGGTCACCAGTCCCGAGGCGTGTCGCACCCAGGCCGGTGGCTCGCGCCCGCCGGTGCGATCAGGGCGACTGAACAACTCGATGCGGTGTCCCGGAGATTGCGGCGTCAACAGGACTTGCATGATCCTTGTCTCGTCGGGCGAAAGCATCAGGGCAGACTCGAGCGCGAACCGTTCGATCGCGATTCCGCAGTTCTCCCCCAAGGAGTGCCCGGCCGCGACCGCCGTCTCGAGTTGGGCCGTTGCGGGCAGGATTACCGTGTCGCCGAGACGATGATCTGCCAGATAGGAGGGCTCGCACGCGGCCAATCGCGATTCAAACAGCACAACCTGCGGTGCTGCGGCGGTATGAAGCCGGCGTCCCAAGAGAGGATGCTCCAACGCCTCCGTGACGCCCGAGAGGCCCGACGTTCCAATATGCGAAGCGGAAAGCCAGCAACGGCGACGTTCGAAGGCGTAGGTGGGCAGAGGGATCCTTCGGCCGCCGGAACGTTGATAAAACGAATCCCACTGAATGGGCATGCCGCGGACATACCGATCCGCTGCCACGGATGTGAGCCTCGCCACATCCGTACGCTCAAGGTCCTCCGGCGAAGGCCACGGCGGCAGAGGGTTCCCTCCGCCGGCGCGATCCACGGTGCCCAGCGAGACACCTTCGGAAAACTCCCCGCGGAGCACCGACCGAAGCCGGAGGCAAAGCTGCTCGGGGCCGTCGGCAATCACCGCAAGCCGGAAGGAAAAATGGCTGCGGCCGACGGCTGCCGTGTAACAGATGTCGGCCAGCGGCGGGACATCGCTCTCCTCCAACCAGTCCAGGTAACGGCGGACCAACGCATCGAGACTCAAGCGGCTCTTTGCGGAGATGGTCAGGAGGTGGCAAGGCCGTTCGGGCCCGCCTGTCGACGTGGGGAGCGGAGCCTCTTGCAGGATCACGTGGGCGTTGGTGCCGCTGAAGCCGAACGAGCTGACGCCCGCCGCGCGCCGGCGATCACCTCGGGGCCAGGGGACCGGCTCCGTAGGGACACTGACGGGGAACTCCTCCCAGGGAATATAAGGATTCGGCTGGCGAAAATGGAGGTGCGGCGGAATGGATTCGTGTTCCATCGCGAGAATCACCTTGATCAAACCGGCGATTCCGGCCGCTCCTTCGAGGTGGCCGATGTTCGTTTTCACCGATCCTACCCGAAGCGGCTCGCGGCGATCGTGGAACACGGCAGCCAAAGCCCCCATCTCGATTGGGTCTCCCAGCGACGTGCCCGTGCCGTGCGCTTCGACATAGTCGATGTCGTCCGGCTTGAACCGCCCGACTTCAAGTGCGCGCCGAAGCAGTTTTTCCTGGGCGGTTTGGCTTGGCACCGTCAGGCCGCTGCTGCGACCGTCGTGGTTGATTGCCGAAGCTGCAATGAGGGCATGGATGGGATCGCCCTCGGCCAGCGCGTCCGATAGCCGGCGGAGAACGACCACACCGCAACCCTCGCCGCGTCCGAAGCCGTCGGCAGCCGCGTCGAAGGTCTTGCAACGCCCGTCCCGTGCGAGGGCCCTCAGCTTGCATAAACCGATCGTCCAGACCGGCGAGAGCTGCAGGTTCACTCCTCCCGCCAGGGCGGCATCGCACTCGCCGCTGCGCAGGCTCGCGCAGGCCTGGTGCACGGCTACGAGTGACGATGAACAAGCGGTGTCAAATTGAATCGCCGGCCCGTCCAGGCCCAGCACATACGCCACGCGTCCGATCGTGATGCTGCGGGCCGTTCCCAGGCTCGAATAGCCGTCGATACGCGTCGGATCAGCAAGGTTGTTGAACAACTGAAGATAATCATCGGTGCAACTGCCGACGAAAACGCCTGTGCGAATCGCCCGCAGCCGGTCCGCCGGCAGGGCTGCGTCCTCCAGAGCTTCCCAGCAGACCTCCAGGAGCATGCGCTGCTGAGGATCCATACGCTCGGCCTCTCGCGGCGCAATGCCGAAGAACTCGGGACTGAACTCCTCCACCATCGCCTGGTCGATCAGCGCGGCCTGTCGGCAGTAGGCTCTGCCGGGAGCATCCACGTCCGCGGAGTAATAGGAATCGACATTCCATCGCCCCGGCGGGATCTCACGCACTGCGTCGACGCCGTCGCCGAGCAGCGACCAGAAAGCTTGAGGGCTATTGGCCCCACCTGGAAACCGGCACCCGACTCCAATCACGGCGATCGGCTCCGACGAGGCGCGGCGATAGCGCTCAAGTTGGGCGTGCGCCGACTCCAGCTCGACCAGGGCGTCCGCCATCAGCCGTTGATACCGGCGAGATTCATCACCCTCACGTTGCTCCATGATCTCTCCGAATCGCGGCAAGCGTCGCGGCCAACCGGTCGGCCAATTCCGGCAGCGGAAGCTGCTCGAGCGAGCCCGCTTTCCGGCCGTTGTCTCCCGCGCCCGCCCTCTGATCGGCAGCAGGCGGCGAAACGCCCATCGTATCCGCCAAATGGCCGACCAGCGACGTCAAGTTGCTGAACTTGAAAGCCAAGGTTGCCGGTAAGCCAATCGCCATATCGGCCTGCAGCCGGTTCCACAACATCAGGATACCCAGCGAGTCCAATCCCAGGTCGGTGAATCCACGGTCCAAGTCAATCGCCGCTGCGGATTCCACTCCCAGCAAGCCGCCGACGAGGTCGCACACGTAGTCGAAGAGAACGTGATAACGTTGCTCCTCAGGTGTCTGCTCCAGGCGAACCCGGAACGAGGTCTGGCCGCCATGCGGCTCCTCACCTGGGTGAAACAAGGCCGCGAAAGTGGTGGCATCTGCCTCACGTCCAACCTCGCCGAGATAGAGGGGCCAGTCAATCCGCGCGGCAGCAAGTTGTGCTTCCCCGCTTCGAATGAGAGAAGGAATTGCGAGCACGGCTTCCGAGGCATCCAAGGACATCAACCCTCGTCGAGCCAAGGCCCGTTGCTCGCTCGAGCTTAGTGCCGCTGTCATGCCCACGTCGTCCCAAGGCCCCCAGTTGACCGCCAGGCCGGGCAAATTCACCGCACACCGATCATGCATCAAGCCATCGAGAAAGGCGTTAGCCGCCGCATAATTGGCCTGCCCCGGCGATCCAAGCAGGGAGGCGATCGACGAGAAACCGAGAAAGAAATCCAACGGCAGATCCATTGTCTGACGGTGCAGGTTCCAGACGCCGATAGCCTTGGCCTGCAACACGCTCTTGAAGCGTGCCCAGCTCAGGCGTTCCAGGACCCCATC
Source organism: Thermoguttaceae bacterium (assembly GCA_040768665.1). Classification (GTDB taxonomy): domain Bacteria; phylum Planctomycetota; class Planctomycetia; order Pirellulales; family Thermoguttaceae; genus JABWBD01. The sequence goes on along the minus strand of JAXGMN010000040.1, from coordinate 51,702 downwards.
GTCGCGAGCGCCCGCGGCATGGACGATTCCGCGGAGCGCCGGCATTCCAGCGCGGATTCGGGCGAAAACCTGGGACAGGTCGGCCTCCTGCCCGACGTCGGCCGCGGCAACCTCTACGTGAATGCCTCGCTCGCTCCATTGCGCCACGGCCCGTCGGGCATCCTCCGAGATCGCTCCCCGACGAGAGAGCAACACCAGGTGCCGGGCGCCTTGTTCGACCAACCATGCGGCCACGTGCAGCCCCAATCCGCCCGTGCCGCCCGTAACCAGGTACGTCGCATCGGATCGGACCGGCACGGACGCGGGCGTCTGAAGCGCCTGGCGCTCCCAGCGAAGCACAAAGCGTCGGTCGCCCCTCAGTGCAATCTCAGACTCGTCGCTGTCCAAGCAAAGTTCGTCGAACAACGATCGGGCCTGCTCCACGCCCGAATCGGGGGCCAGATCGACCCGTAGGCACTTGATCTCGGGATACTCCAACGCCACTGTGCGAGCGAAACCCCAAAGCGGGGTCTGCCACACGTTCAGCGGCCTACCACCACCTTCAACGGCCTGCGCACCACGTGTTACCAGGCAGAGGTCCAACCCCTTTTTACAGCCGGCTCTTGCCAATGCCTGGACCAGGTACAGGGCGCCGGCACAACTGCAGTCGGAGTCAACCATGCGGCGCGGGTCTGCGGGTTGATCGAGGGCCCACAGGTAAACGACGCCCCGGTACCCGTCCGCCGATGTGTTCCCGGTGGCATCCATCAGACGCGAGAAGTCCTGAGGAGACCCGGGATCGATTTGATACCGCCCCTCGCTTTCGCATACGAACTGCTTCCCCGCCCGAACGACTACACACGGTGTGCCTCGCTGCTCGAGCAGCGTTGCGAGGCGCGAACCGACCCCGCTTTCATCGGCGAAGATGAGCCAGGGGCCATCAAGCAGCCGGCGTGTTGCGTCGGCACTCGGAGTTGGCTGATGGACCCAGGAGGGACGGTAAACCCAATCGATCTCGTCCCGCCCCAGGGCTTTGAGCAGCACTTCCCGAGGGACTTCATCGATGCGCAGCCCCGCCAACGTCGCAATCAGTTGCCCCGACGGATCGACCAACCAGGCGTCCGCGGTCAGCTCGTTCGGAGCAGCCGAATCGCGCGGCGCGACTCGCAGATAGCACCAGAAGTGCTCAGAGCCTGTCCCAAAACCGTCGGGGACTGGCTCATTTTGCGGAGTCTTCGGAGCAAAATGTGCCTGTCCCCTTCTTCTCGCGAGGTTTTGGGACAGGCTCTCAGCCGATGGCGGCTCCAAGAGACAGAACCGGCCGATGGCCGTGGGCAAGCGAACGTGATCGGCAGGATACTGCTCGATGCCCCCGAGAATCTGCACGCAAGCATCGACAAGCAAGGCCTGGCGCAGCCAGGGTTCTGGACGCGGAATCGCCTCGGGCAGCCGAATCCGGCAGACGGCTTCACCGTCGCCGACCCAAGCCTCGTCGACCGCTTGGAAGCTTGATCCCAACTGCACCTGGTGCTTCCGCATCGTCGCGTAAAATTCCTCGCGGGAGACGATGCGTTGTGGCGAGGCAAGGAGTTGCTCGTGCCGCTGGCGGACTTGAACCGGCACGCGCTCGGCTTCCGCCCGCGGCGAAACGATTCGGCCGACGCTGTGCACCGTCCAAGAGTCGGCGTCCGCATTTTCCGACGGCCGACTGACGATTCGCAAGGCCCTGCCGGGATCCTCCGCTTTGGAGAGGATAACCTGTACGACACGCTGCTCGCCGTCGGCGACGGCCACGGCCTTGGCAAAGATAACGTCTTCGATCGCGATACCTGGCCCTATCCCCGCGAGCGCAGCGGCATCGAGCGCCATGACCAATTGAAATGCCCCGGGTAGAATGGGCGTCGCGCAGAAACGATGATCGTCGAGGATCGGCAGCGACTCCGGCCCAACCTGCGACTCGAAAACGATATCTTCCAGGGCCGGCGAGGTCACGCGCCGCCCCGGCAACGCATGGCCTCCCTTTTCCGGAAGCGTGGTTTGTACTCCACGTGGCATACCGTCGTCGGGCCGCTCGATCCAATGCCGCTTGCGCTGGAAAGGATAGGTGGGCAAGCTCATTCGCCGGCGAGCGTAGTCGCGGTCGAAGTCGGTCCAGTCTACGGTGGCTCCGCGCACGTAGAGAGTGGCCAGGCTGGTGAGCATGGTATCCCACGCGGAACGTTCCCGGTCGAGGCTCGGCAGTCGCAGGCAGTCGGCAGTGCCGCGCTGGTCGTCCGCGGACGGCACGACCGATGGCAGGCTTGGCTCGTGCCGTCGTGACTGCGTTTCCCCGGAAGGAAGCATTTCCAGCAGAACATCGCAGCCGCCCTCGATCGCCGCGGCGACGGCCGGCCGGGACGTCCCGGGCTCGCGAAGTCGCCGGCACCAATACTCGACGGTGACGAAATCCTCCGCAGTGGAACGACCGTTGAGCGAGATTAATGGAATCTGCGGCGGTGCCAGTGCGACGCGCGCCCCCATTTCGCGAAATTCCTCGACCATCGGATCGTTGGACTCCGGCATCCATCTCGCCGGGTGGGAAATCAGTTTCATCGCGTCCTCCGGGGAGAAGACGCCGGCGATGCAGGCAGCGACGTACTCTCCCACGCCAGCCCCGATGACGGCCGACGGCTCGATGCCCCACGACATCCAGAGCCGCGCCAGACCGTACTCGACGGCGAACACGGCCGGCTGCCACCACGGCGTCGCCCGCAGCCGTTCCGCGGCGTTCGATTCGGCATACAGCTTCTCGACGAGCGATTCGTTGAGCAGGGACTTGAGAATGCTGTCGCACTGTCCCAGCCACTGGCGAAAGGACGGGCTGCTGTCGTACATTTCCCGCGCACCGTCGATGTCGTACGGTCCCCGGCCGGCGAACAGAAATGCAATACGAGGGCGGACGTCGCCGGCCGATCCGACGACCACGCCGTCCGGCAGGCTTTCTCCCCGCGAAATCCGCTGCAGGGATTGACACAGCTTCGGCCAGCCGTCGGCTACGATCGCCAATCGCTCACGGAAATGGGCTCGGCCGGCGGCAGCGGTGAAGCAAGCATCACCCAACCGCATCGCGGCCGTAGGGTCGAAGGCTGCCGTCCAACGGCCGGCGAGTTCCTTAAGCGTGTCGCGGGTGCGCGCGGAGAGAACGAGGATATGTCTGGGCCGTTCGACGGCGCCGGCAAGCCGCGGAGAATCGGGGGACTCCTCAAGAACGAGATGCACATTCGTGCCGCCGATGCCCAGGGAGTTGACCGTCGCCCGCCGTGGCCCGTCGCCCCGCGGCCAATCCATGAACCGCGTGTTGATGTAGAAGGGGCTGTTGGCAAAGTCGATCCGCGGATTCGGCGTCCGAAAATGGAGGCTCGGAACCAGTTGTCGGTGGTGCAAAGCGAGCGCGGTCTTGATGAAGCCCGCCACGCCCGAAGCGATCTGGAGGTGCCCCACGTTCGTCTTTACGGAGCCCACGGCGCAGAATTGCCGTCGATCCGTATCGGCACGGAACGCTTGACAGAGGCCGGCGATCTCGATCGGATCGCCCAGCGCGGTTCCCGTGCCGTGGGCCTCGACGTAAGAGATCGACGCGGCCTCGATGCCCGCCGCGGCCAGCGCTTCGGCGACGACGGCAGCCTGCCCGTCCTGGCTCGGCGCCAGGTAGCCCGCTTTCTCGCCGCCGTCGTTGTTCACCGCCGATCCCTTGATCACGGCATAGATACGATCACCGTCGGCCTCGGCGTCCGAGAGCCGTTTCAACAGCACCACTCCCGCGCCGTTGCCGAAGACCGTCCCTTGGGCATCCGCATCGAACGCGCGGCAGTGGCCGTCGGGCGACACGAGCAGCCCCTCCTGGTACAGGTAGCCCGTCTCTTGCGGCACCGCAATCGACACGCCGCCGGCCAGGGCCATCTCGCACTCGCCGTCCAGCAGGCTCTGCGCCGCGAGGTGGATGGCAACCAAAGAGCTGGAGCAAGCCGTCTGGACGTTCACGCTCGGACCGCGGAGGTTCAGTTTGTAAGAAAGCCGCGTCGGCAAGTAGTCCTTGTCGTTGGCAACCATTACCTGGAAGCCATCGGTCGAACTCAGCGTCATCACGCTGCCGGTATCGGCACGCTGCGTCACGTGCGGGAACACGTGGTTCAACAGGTACGTATTCAGCACGCCACTGACGAAGACACCCACCGCGCCCGGGTGGCTGCGAAGATCGTAACCGGCGTCCTCCATCGCCTCCCACGCGCACTCCAGGAGCACGCGCTGCTGAGGGTCCATTAGTTGGGCCTCGCGCGCGGTATAGCCGAAGAAGTCGGCGTCGAACTGCTCGACTCCGTCCAGGATGGCGGCTGCGCGGACGTAGCGCGGATCGCGGGCCAGCTTCGGGGCAATGCCGGCCGCCAGAATCTGCTCCTCGCTAAGCGAAGAGATCGATTCGACGCCGCCAGCGAGGTTCTGCCAGAACTGCGCCGCATTAGCGGCCCCGGGGAAGCGGCACGCCAACCCGACCACGGCCACGTCACGAGCCCGAGTTCCCGCGTGCCGTCGCTTGCGGCCTTCGGCCCGCTCTCGACCCCGCAAGGCCGGCGGTGGCAGAGCGGCCGATTCCTCCGGAGCACCGAGCAGACGGGACAGGGCTTCGATCGTCGGGTACTTGAACATGTCCACGACGGAGAGACGCGGCCCGAAGGCCGCCTCAATGCGACTGTGGAGTTGTACCAGGAGTACCGAATTGCCGCCAAGTTCGAAAAGGTTGTCCCGGAGGCCGACGTGAGACAGGCCCAAGACCTCCATCCAGATCTCGCTTAACCGGCGTTCAACATCGCTGGTCGCGACGCCGCGCCCGCTCGGCGTGGTTCTCTCTCTCGGCTCAAGGGAATGGGCCGCGAGTGCCCTCCGCGGCGAGGAACCGGCGTCGGGCGACCCGGGCAGCACGTCTCCATTTTTCAGCAAGGAATCGATCCGGCGGACGATCGGCTCGAACTCGCCGGCCTCGAACCGGCGGGTGAGCCCGCCGCGCTGCAGCTTGCCTAGGGCCGTCTTGGGAATCGACTCCTTCGGGACGGGAATAAGGTAATCCGGCTGAATGCCGATTTGACGAGCAAGGTGACGGCGAATCTGCTTCAACAGCACCGACAGCGGCCCGTCGGCGGTGTGCGTCGTGTGAAAAAAAACCGCGAACTGCTCATGTCCCACCCCGGGCGCCCGCACGGGGCAGGCCGCCGAAAAACTCGGCAGCACGCCCTCCATCTCGTCGACCAACTCCTCGATCTCGCCACAACCGTAATTGACCCCGTTGACGATGATGCTCTCTTTCGCTCGGCCCACCAGGTACAGCTCACCGCCGCAAAGAAGCCCGAGGTCGCCGGTTTCAAACCAACCGTCCTCGTGGAAAGCATCGTTGCCCCCGGGCGATCCGTAGTAGCCCCGGGAAACCGGACCGCCTTGCACCTGCAGATGACCAACCACGTCTTCGCGGACGAGGTTGCCGCCGTCGTCCACGATTCGAAGGCCGACGCCGGGAATGGGGGGCCCCAGGCTGACCAGCCCAACGGCGTCGGCGGCGTTCGCCGCGGCCGGCTCGACCTGCCCGCGAAGCGTTGATCGCTTCACGTGGCGGATCCGGATCGGGGCCCTCTCGTCGCCAACATAATATGTGACGCCCGACGCCATCTCCGCCATGCCGAACGCCGGCCGCAAGGCAGTTGCGCTTAGCCCGCACGGCGCCAGCAGGTCGGCAAAGCACTGAAGGATGTTGGGCGACACCGTTTCGCCGGCCGTCAGCATGGCCTTGACGTGCGACAGATTCCAAGGTAGCGCCGGTGCCTTGGTCAGCAACTCGTTCAGCAGCTTGTAGGCGAAATTGGGGGCCCAGGTATGCGTGACGCCGTGCCTGTCGATCAAGTCAAACCAGCGGAGCGGCTGTGCGAGCACGTACTCCTTCGGCACGTAAACCGCGCGGCAGCCCAGCAGCACGCACCGAAGATGCCAATCGGAAAGGCTTCCGATATGATCGAACGGGAGCCAATTCAGCGCCACGTCGGCCGTCGAGTGCCGGCCCAACTGGTTGGCGCCGGCTGCGCGCTGGAGCACATTGCGGTGCGTCAGGATCGCGCATTTCGGCAGCTTGGTGCTTCCGGAAGTCAGCGCGAAGAAGGCCGGATCATCGGCCTGAGCGGGCCAATGCTCCCGGTCCGGCTCGCAATCGCGAAGTCGATCGAGACTGAGAACCCGCAGATCCTCCGAGTTCAATGAGCGGGCCAACGCGGGCACCGCCGGACGCAACGACTCGCAAACGACTACGGCAGGACGCTCGAGCACACCCCAAATGTGGACCAATTGATCGAGCAGCCGGTGGGGCTGAGTGTACGCGTGCGGGACGGGCGTCACCACGGGGACGATTCTCCCCAGCACGCAGCCCCAGAAGGCCGGCAGGATGTCTTCGCTGCATTCCGCCTGCAGAATGGCCTTGTCGCCGGCCCGCAGGCCGCCGGCCCGCAGGCCGGACAGGATCCGTTCGGCATCGGTCAACAAGCCCCGGTAGGACTGATGCACTTCGGTCCCGTCGGGCCTGACGTGTGTCAATCGTTCGCCGGAGTCCGATTCGGCCGCGCGCCGGAGCGCCTCGGACAACGTTGCCGGCTCCGCAGCCAGCGGCAACTCGCCGCCAAATGCCTGCGCCGGTTGCCGGAAAATCGCGTCGGCTTGCACCCGCACCGAGAACAATCCCGCGCGCAAACCTCGCGTCGCAGCCGGGTCCTGTTCCTCGCTCATGCTCTCCTCAGCCTGCAATCAGACAACCCACGCTCAACCGCTGGACTCGCCTCGAGACGGCTCCAAAACATCATGGCTCCTCGCGTCCCCAACCTTTCCCTCTTTTCTTCCGACACAACTAGACGTATTGTAATGAATTCCGTCTCACTATTGTACACGGTCGAGCTGGAGTGATGAGGGGACCGGCTCCGGAAAACCTTGTAACTTCGGTCCGATTCATCCACTATTACGTGCGGTGCCAGTCCCCTTTTTGTCATCAGACCAGTAACCATTCCCGGGCGGCCGGAGACTGGTCCATTTTTCAGCCGGTTGACGCATTTTGGCTCCGAGGCCGGTGACCGAAAACATGGACGTGTCCCTTTCGGTTCCTCCCCGTGAACGGTCACGCAGACCAGGAGGCGGCATCGCCGTTCGATCGAGGCTTGGCCGTGCTGTTGAAGAGACGCTATCACCTGTTCGAATTCTCCGATTTGCCGTACTGGCCCGGCGCGATCCGCACCTATTCGCTCGATTATCTCGGGGCGGTGGCCGAACGATACCACCTCGTTTCGCCAAAAATCGGCACCTTGCTGCGCGCAATGGAGGCCGTCGGCACGGACCGGATCGTCGATCTGGCTTCGGGTGCGGGTGGGCCCTGGCGTAACCTTGCGGAAGAAATTGCCGCACAGAGGGGCGGGCCCGTTCGTTTATTGCTTACCGACAAGTACCCCCCCCTCAACGCAGAGTCCGCGGCTGACGCAATCGCGGGCGCGAGCTACGTGCGGGTGAGTGTGGATGCCCAACACGTACCGCCGGACCTGGTCGGCCTGCGAACACTCATCAACGGTTTCCATCACTTTCCGCCGGACGAAGCGAGACAGATCCTCCAGGACGCGGTGCACAGCGGTCAGCCGATCGCCGTGTTCGAAATGCTCGACAGGAGTTGGTCCTACTTCGCGTTCCTGCTGCTCACGCCGTTGTTGGTAATGATCATGACGCCCAAGATTCGACCAGTTCGCCTGTCGCGAATCCTCTTGACCTTCGTCATTCCTCTCGTTCCCTTGTGCATGCTTTGGGATTCGCTGGTTTCCGTGCTCCGTTGTTATACGCCGCAAGAGCTTCTGGGCATGGCGGCAGGGCTGGAAGGCAAGCCCTTTGTGTGGGATGCCGGAACGTATCGCCGCGGCCCTCTGCCAGTCACATACCTCGTGGGGTTTCCCAAGCCGAGAGATCCCGCGACCGTTCACGGAGACGGCTGAAAGAGACTGGCTCTGCAACCGGTAGCGGCTTCGCTTGTCGATGGCTACAGGACGTTGCGGCGCCGGTCCCCTTTTTCAGCAATCTCATCACGGACGCTATGTCTTCACGCTTTTCGGCCGGGAATCCGGCAGGAGCGACAAGAGCAGCGGCAGGACGGCCAGGTTGCCGAGCAGGCCGCCCAGCATCGTGAGACTCACGAGGGCGCCGAAGTAGATCGTGGGGATGAATTGGCTCATGACGAGCGAAAGGAACCCGACGATCAAGGCAACGGTGGCAAACACGACGGCCCGGCCGACGCTCTGCTGCACCACGTCGATCGATTGCGAAACGGAGGCGCCCCCGCGGCGGGCTCGCTGAAAAGCGGTGATGTAATGGACCGATGAGTCGATCGACAGCCCGATCGAGACGGCCGCGATCATGGCCGCCCCCATATTGATCTTCAGCCCGGTCCACCCCATCAACCCCATCACGACGAGGATTGGCGCAATGTTGGGCACCAGCGCAATCAGCGCCAGCATCGGGCTGCGAAAAGCCAGGAGCATCATCAGACCGATCCCCGCGGTGGCCACGGTGAATGTGATCCATTGGTCGCGAATGATGCTGTCGATCAGGTAGGTGAGAAGCACGTACATCCCGGTGACTTCGGCGCCGGGAAGATAGGCGGTGGCGGGGAACTCCTCGCGGCTGATCTGCCGGACCTGCTCGATCACCGCTTTCTTATGGGCGGACGATTGGCGCTCCATGGAACGGAGCAAGATCCGGAAGTAGTATTGGCCGGGTTGTTGCCGATCCTGGCCATGGAGAAGTCCGATCACGGCGGGCATCTTCTTCTCGAACAGCCGGAAGCCCGCGCTGAGCATCGCATTGCGGAGGACGGACGAACGGGCTGATGCCAGGTCGACGGGGGCGGCCGCCACGATCATGTCGGCCAGGCTGAGCACCTTGGTAAGCCCCGGACGCGGTTGGCCCTCTTCATCGGAAACGACCACCTCGTTGCGCAGGCGCGACTCCAGTCGGCCGACCGCGAGCAGGTAATCCCAGTCGGGCTTCTCGGGAGCCGGGATGACAATATCCCACATGCCGACGCCGCCCAGCCGCGACTCGACAAAGCGATAAGAACGTGCGATCGGGCTGGCCGCGCGAAAATTCTCCGTGAAGTCGGTCAGCACCTCCAACCGGTAAATGCCGGATGCGGCCGCCAGGGTCGACAGCGCGGCGGCCACCGCAACACTCCGCCGTCGGAGTCTTGCGAAATCGGCAATTCCGCGGAGTTGCCTTTCCAGCCAGTCCTCGCCCCAGGCTCGCCTCGGATCGCCCGCGGCCGGCCGGCCGGCCAACGCCAGACCGGGGACCAAAAGCGCAACGCCGACCATGACGAAGAGGACGCCGACGGACATCATAATCCCGAAGTCCTGCACCGGAGTGACGCGGCCGGTGACCAAGGAACTGAACCCCGCGGCATCCGTTGCACAAGACCAGAAGATCGGCGAGGCCAGCAGCGCGGCCGCCCAGAACAACGACTGTTGAGGCGACCGGGCATCGGACCGCGATTCGCGGTAGCGGACGATGATGTGGATCACTGCGGCGATGCCCACGACGGTGATGATGGCCGTGAGCATCGAGCTGACCATGCTCAACTGCATGCCGGACCATGTGAGCGTGGCGCGGGTCACGAGCAGCGCCCACTGCACGATGGCGATTGGTATGATCACCCAGCGGATGCTGCGGAAGTTGAGGATGATGACCACGCCGAGAAGAATCGTTGATGTCCAGCCAAGGCGTCTTCCGTCGGCCTCAACGTAGCGGAACCCATCGTGAATCATGACCGGCACCCCGGCAAGCATGCCATCAGGCTGGCGGCGGATCGTCTGGCGAAGCTGCTCGATCGTCGATTCGCGGGGGACGGGAGTCGTTTCTTGGGAATCCAGCAAACAGACGATCCCCGCGACGTCGCCTTGTACACTGTGTGTATAACCTTCGAAAAGCATGCGCAGGCGGTCTGCCTGGGGATTGCCTCGCTCAAGGATTTCCTGGTCGAGCGGTTGGTCGATGCTGAGAGTCGCTCGGACTCCGGGCACCGCCGCCAGGTCGTTGCTTACCTTCGTGAGCTGTTCCAGGCCGCGACCATCGGGCGCAAACAGGTCGTCCACGACGTAGAAAGCCAGTACGATCTCGTTGCCGTCGAAGGTTCGCTGCAACTTGTGATACGGCCCCAAGAGTGGATCATCCGAGGCGAAAAAGTTCTCGATGGACCGGTCGAACCGAAGCTGCTCGGAAGCGGGATAGGCGGCGGCCGCCAGCCCGATTGCCAGCAGCAACAGCGGCAACCGCCAGGCAATCAGGCGATCAATGAATCTCTCTTGCCGGTTCATGGACGGGGCCGTCCGGGTGTTCTGCGAGAAACCAGAGAGGCTATTATACTCGGCAAATAGCGCCCGGGCGTGGCTCGATAACCTGCGTCGGCAGGGCGGCAGGGGCCGGCCAGCCACTTTGCGATGCCGCCGGGGCATCTTGCCAGCAGTGTTGGTTCCGTTCGCGTACCCTCGGTGGCTGGGTGCCCATTACCACCAGAAGTAGGTCCCGCTTGCCGAGCGGGACCTGGACGCGCCGATCACATCAGCCAACCGGAGCAGGTCCCGCTTGCGCCTGAAAACACATTGGCGTATGCCGCAAACGCTCGAATTGCGATGTTTTTGCGGCAAAAACCGCCTCACGGGAGAGCCGGACCGTGGACCGCGTGAGCCGTGGTGCAGCGCGCCGCGAGAGTTCGCGCGGGACGGCGCGTCCAGGTCCCGCTCGGCAAGCGGGACCTACCTGTTGCGAAAAAAGTGCTCCATTTGGCGTAGGCACGATCAGGGGAAATTCAGTATGATTGCGGCGCCTCGGAGAGCGTTTACCATGGGCCCACTACGGCCAGGACGAGAATTGTTGCGAGGATCCCGAAGAGGGCCAGCACGATCCACCAGACCGGCCGACCAACCCAGGGGCTTGTGGTGTGCGTGACGTAGGCGCCGCAGACCGGACACCGCACGGCATCTTCGTAGATCTCGGCGCCGCACTCGGGGCAAGGTACCGTCTCGGAGAGATCGTCGTCGGGGGCGTCTTCCTCGCAGTCCCATGGCTCGTCCCAGTCGTCCTCTTCGTCGCGGTTCACGGTCATTACCTTTGCTGACAAGTTGCGGTACCCAAGGAGAGGGGGCTCGGTCGAAGAATTCGTCGAAGGTCAGTATCCGCTTGCTTCGGAGCCCAGCGTTTTCTCGCACCTGCCGGCTCAGGCTATAAACAGCGCAGTCGCGCTGGTTTCGTCAAGGAGGACGAAGATGAATTCGCTGAAGAACCTTTTTATTATCGCCGTTCTAGCGGCGGTTGCTTACGGGGTGTATGTCTCGATGAGCCAGGATACCCGGTCGACGCCGCCTGCGGGGGTCGCCGACGGGTGGGGAGATCCGATCAACGTGGAGATCCCCGGCTCCGGATCCGCCCTGCCATTCGACGCAAGCAGCGGGATTGGAACCGGATTGTCCGGATCGCCAGGCGGGGACGCTGGCGGACTGGCCCCACCCTTCTCGGTCACCGGTCCGGCAGAGTCCGCCGCTTCGCCAACCCCGCCGAAGACCTCGGGCTCGCTGCATGCCCACACGGGAATGTCGGATCCGGATTCCAGTCCGCCCGGTCCCTCGGAACAATTCGCGGGGGCCGGCGTCGGCGAGAATTCGACGGAGATCCGAATATCCGATCAGAACTCAGAGCAAGCATCGGTCCAACAACAGGCTTCTTCGCCGGCAGGTCGCCCGGATGAAGTCCGACCGGAGTTTACCGCTTTCCTGGACACCGCACGAGCCAAGCTCGAGCAGGGCCAACTGGAAGAGGTTCACCGGGTGCTGAGCTCGTGGTATGGCGATCCCCGGCTGACGGCTGCGGAGTCGGTCCAGTTGACCGACCTGCTCGACCAGATTGCCGGCACCGTAATCTACTCTCGCGCTCCGAACGAATTCGCGCAGTCCTATGTGGTTAGACCGGGCGACACGCTCGAGACGATTGCCGATTCTTGCGATATTCCCTGGCAGCTTCTCGCGAAGATCAATGGCGTCCAAGATCCCAGAGAGCTGCAGCCGGGGCAGGCGCTGAAGACGGTCCCGGGACCGTTCGACGCGGTGATCGATCTGGATCAGCAGGAAATGACCCTCATGGTGCAGGGCCACTATGCGGGCCGGTTTCCCGTCGGTTTGGGACAAGATCGGCAGGATCTGGAAGGGACCTACCAGGTCGGCGACAAGGTGGTCAATCCAACGTACTACGGCCGCGACCGTGTGATCGATGCCGATGATCCTCGCAATCCCCTGGGAGAACGCTGGATCGGTCTGGGCGACCAGGTCGGAATTCACGGGACGAACAACCCGCAGAGCATCGGCGGAACCCAGTCCAACGGCTCGATCTGCCTCAGGGATCGCGACGTCGAGGATGTGTTCGATATACTGTCGTCAAAATCGCGAGTCGTGATCCGGCGGTGAGACTGTCTTCGTCGACCGGTCCAACACGCAGCCGGCCTTGACGGCCGAAATCTCTTCCGCCCCGTGAACGGTTACGGCGATTCCATCCGGATCAACTCGTATCTGCGGGGCTTGGGCTGGTTCGCCTGATAAATCCGTTCTTCATAGCCCCGGGACTCAGCCTGGAGTTTTGCCACGATCGGCTGAAACTCGTCGGCGACCCATTTCTCGAATTGCTCCTTTGCCTCTGCGAGTTGCGGGTCGTTCTTGGCAGCCCGCTCGGCAACCTGCCGCAGCCGGACTTTTCGCTGCAGCCAGAGGTCGCGCAGCGGATGGACAGCCTTCTGGTTTCGCTCCTGGTTCAACATTGCCACGCTCATCGCCTGCTGGTACTGGGGCGTCTTGTCGTTCGTCTCCAACTCGAGCCGGAAGGCGAGTTGGGCGTCGGTCCATGTGCCGATCGACTGGCCGTCGATTTTCAGCTCGTATTTGCCGGGCTTGAGGTTCCGCGCGCTGAACGCTTCAATGCTGTATTTATGGCCGGCTCGCACGAGCTGATAGCCCGGCAATGCCTCCACCGGCAGCACCCACGGCAGCGCCTTGGCCGTGAATGTGAACCGAACCTCCTCGTCGCCGGCTTCGAATTCGGCGATGGTGCCGTTGGCCGCCGTGGCCGCGAGTTTGCCGCCCTTCTGCTGAATGGTGATCGCCGAGACCGGCCCGCGCGGACCGATGTCGCTGACGATGGCAGCCGCCATCACGACCTGCCCGGCCGCGGCCGGGTGGACGGCATCCGGGATGAGCGTAAAATCGGCGGCGCTTTTCCTCGCCGTGAACGTTACTTCCTGCAGCGGCGAGTGCATGTCGACAAAGCCCAAGCCGCGCCTCTGCACCACTTCGCGGAGCCATGCCCCATAGAGAGCCAGCACGCCGTTGTAGTACGTGTCGCGAGGTTCGGCTTCCTTCCCGCGAAGCTCATTTGCCCGCGAATCGAACATCGTGGGCGTCATGGGAATGGCCGTGGCGCCCGCGGCTGCGATCCGGTCGAGAAGCTCGGACATGCCGGCCTGATAGGTGTCGAAAACCGCCCTGTCGAAATCGCGATAGCTGCCGTCGTTCATGCCGAGCAGTACCGTGACGTACTTCGGCTTGAAGTTGGCCACGTCCTCCTCGAATCGCGCCAGCGCGTCGGCCGCGCGATCGCCGCCCACGCCCGCGTTGTGGAACCGGATGCGAAGCGTGGGAAATCGGGTATAATAGTAGTCTTCGACGAATTGCGTGTACAGGCACTGGTGCGTGATGCTGTCTCCCAGGAAAACCACCGCATCGCCGTCGTTCAACTCCATCCGAGGCAGCAGGGTTTTCAATTCCGGTCGGGGCGCCGACGACGCGCTCCCAGGCTCAGCGCCGATCGCCGGAGACGAAAGCCAGGCCAGAACGAAACACAAAACAGCCATCCGAACGTTCGTTTTCATGGATTCTTCCTCAAGTGGAGTTGTCGCGCCGCGATGTCGAATGACATCGGCTTTCCTGTGGTTCCGGGACGGGTGGGCTGATATCCGCTCCGGTCGGCACACGCGACTCATGATAATGGTACCCGGGTCGCACTTCAATGGAACGGAGTTTCTGCCCGGGCCCCTGTGGGAAGCATGTCGTGTCGGCCTACAATACCTCAAGGGCGAACGGTATTACCCATTGCCCGGCGAACGCCTCTGTCGGCCACCCGGACGCAACCAGGGGTGGAGGCGGACGGCGCCAGTGACGGGCATCGGTTCGGCGATCCGGAACGGGCGAGACTCCGCCCGTGGCTTCTTCGCCGCGCGACGGCGAGCGAGACCTCGACGAGATTTGCCGTGATCTCCAGCGGCGTGCAGCCCAATTGTTCAATGCTTGAACCCAGGATGCGACTGGTTAACGCGGTGATCTGGTTTTCGTGCCATGCGCGAAGACTGCTTGTCGTTCTGGTCGCCACGGCCAGTCTGGCGGCGGCGTGGGGGCTGACGCAGCTTCGCCTGAACGACAATCTGGCCGACCTCTTCAAGGCGGACAACGAGGAATACCTTTTCCTCGAGCGATTCCTTGAGGAGTTTGGGGCCGACGACCGCGACTGCGTCGTTCTTCTCCGATCCGAAGATTTCTTCACGCCGGAATCGGTCCGGGCATTGCGACGCGTCGTGAAGCGACTGGACGAAATGCCCGAGGTGGAATCGGTCCATTCCATCCTGGACGCCTACCGTTTCGTGCCCGGTCTGTCGAGGAAGGTGCCGGTCCCGCTGGTACCGCGAGCAAACCTGACTTCCCCTAGCCTGGAAAAAGCCCGTGCACGGGCTCATCAACATCCGATCGTCGCCGGGCATCTTCTGTCGGACGACGGCCGGGCAATGCTCATACCGCTTCGATTGGCCGCCGATTGCCGCTCGGCGCAGGATACACGGCGCGTAACCGCTAGGGTCCACGACGTACTCACACGGGAACTCAGTCAGGAGAGCATGGTCTTCACCCTGACCGGAGTTGCGCAACTACGGGCGGATATCTATCTCTGCATCCGCCACGAGCAAGTCAAGTTCATCCTGATTGGTGTGGCCGTAGCCGTATCGTTGGCCGCCTATCTGTTTCGCAGCCTGTCGGCAGTGGTCATCGCGTGCGCACCTCCGTTGGCGGGCGCTCTATGGACAGTCGGCGGCATGGGGCTGTTCGGAGAACCGGTCAACACGCTCAACAGCATCGTTCCCGCGCTTGTTCTGGTAGTCGGTTTTACCGACGCGGTTCACTTGCTGCTGGAGATCCGCCGCGAGCGGGTCGCCGGCAGTACGCCGTACGAGGCGGTCGCGACGGCGCTTCGCCGCCTTATGCTCCCCTGCTTCCTGACGTCGACAACCACGGCGGTTGGCTTTGCTTCGCTTGCCGTCGCCCAGTTGGAGGTGGTCCAACGCTTCGGTTTCGTATGTGCCGCCGGTGCTCTGATCAATTTCGCGGCCGTCGTGCCGCTGGTGCCGTATCTGTCAACGACCTGGCTGGGCAAATCGCTGGGCACGCGAGCGTCGGACGAGGATCGCCAGCGCCGATTCGAGCAGCCTTTGACCCATCTGGTCCACGCATTGGTCGGCAAGTCCCGAGGCGTCGTGATCGCCGGAGTTGCCTTGACCTTGATCGGGTTGTCGCTGGCTTGGCGGTTGAAGCCGGACAACCATCTGCGTGCGGGAATCCCGGATGGCACAGCTTCGTATGAGGCGCTCCGCTATTGCGACGAAGCTTTCGGCGGTGTGATGTACAGCTACGTGGTTGTCCGTTGGCCTCCAGAATACCACCTCAACTCTCCCGAGGTCTTGCTCGCCCTGCACGACGTCCACCGGATTCTTGCGGAGCAGGAGCCGTTTGGACCTCCGTTCTCGGTTCTGAATCTGCTGCACTCGCTTCCCCATCGGTCCGGGGAGCTTGAAACCGCAGTTCGTTATCTCGATTCCGTTCCCACGAAGACGCTCGACAAGCTGGTCCGGGAAGCAGAACGCCGGGCGGTGGTGATGTTTCAGACGCCGGATCGAGGAGCGAGGGCGCTGGAACCCGACTTCGCCCGGGTGGAAGGCCGGTTGGAGACCGTCGCTGCGGAGCACCCGGGCTTTCAGCTTCGTCTGACCGGTTCGACGGTTGTTTCGGCCCGGAACGTCAACTTGATCATCGAGGATCTCGTCAGCAGTCTGGGCCTGGCATCGTTGACGATCCTTGCCACGCTGACCATCGCTTTCCGTTCATTCCGCCTTGGCCTGCTGACGTTGATTCCCAACGTGCTGCCGCTCGTGACAGCCGCCGCCGTCCTCTGGTTTCGCGGTGACGGGCTTGAGGTCCAGGCGGCCGTAACCTTCAGCATTTGCCTCGGGGTCGCCGTGGATGATACCATCCACGTACTGAATCGTTTTGTACTTGCCTTGAAGGGCGGAAACGACACGTATTCCGCGGTGGAGTCGGCGACAGTCAGGGCAGGATACGCCCTGACGATTACAACGTTGACTATGCTCGGCGGATTCGGGGCGGGACTCTTCAGTGCCTTGCCTGCCTTGCGCGTGTTCAGTTTTCTTGCTTGCGTCACCTTTGTGGTGGCTCTGGCGGCTTCGTTGGTCTTGTTGCCCGCTCTGCTGATTTGCTTCTGTCGCGAAACGGGTGCGTTTCCGCTCCGCCATCCGGTGGTTCGGCGGATGATCGCCGGAAGTTCGTCGGTCAAGTAGGGTAGGGCGCCAGCAGTGTCCGATGTCACCCGACCGTTGCTTCTTCGAGTGTGGTGCAGCAAAGGAATGACACCGGCCGCTGCCGTTCTTGGTTCCCGTGTTCATCCGGACGCGGGCCGATGTGTTTGAACGCAGCCCCCTGATCTGGGCAACGGTTATGGTGACGTCGCTGAGATCGACGTCATGCCAGCGGACCTTGCTCAAGTTCACGGTGTTGAAGTGCTCCCCGCTTGCCGGAGTCAGCATACTCTATTGCGGGGCGACAATCACCTTCACCGGAACATGGATCACCGAGGCCTGCGGTTTGGCGCGACGCACCGGTGCCGGACGTGCACCAGGGCTCGATTTCGCCTTCGCGGGAACCATGGATTCCTGCGCCGGTGGCAGGGGGATCCGCACGATCCCGGTGGTTGGCTCCGGGTTCGGCAACGGCGTAAGGCTCAAGAGAAGAGCCGCACCGAGGGCAAGTACGCCCAGATTCTGGTATCGTTTCATAACTTCACCGTGCTCACCTGCTCTGACGAATACGCATCAGCACATCGCCGGCTCGGTTCGTCTGGAATGGCGGTTCACTGGGCTGGTAGAAGAAGTAGGTCGGTACCGCGGTCACATGGTACCGCCGCACCAAATCAGGATGTTGGTCGATGTCGATTCGCGTCACCTTGACGCCGGCAGCTTCGATCTCGTCGACCACCGGAGCCTGCTGCCTGCATGGACAGCACCAGGAAGCCGTGAAAGCGATCACTTGTGGCCCGTCATTCGTGTCACAGCCCGGAGGCATCACCCTGCCGGCGAGGCCGCCGGCGATCAGCAGTAGAGTCGCCAGGTTCTCCATCGCGGATGTCTTTCAGTGAGTGTGAAGGACTCAAAAGGCATGGCGACAATATGCCGCATGCCGGCAGCAGCGCGAAGACTCCCACGCTGAGTACGAGAAGAGGTTCGAAGAGACTCATGAATCAGCGGCAAGGCTCTAAGAACCTATCCCAAAACCGGCGGGACTGGTTCATTTTGCGGAGTCCTCAAGGCAGAATATGCCTGTCCCCTTCTCCGCGAGGTCTTGGGATAAGCTCTAAGAGTGCCGTCAGGATCTCACTTGGCGGCGCGCGCGCGGTCGTCCTGATCGACTTGAAAGAGCAGCAGCCCGGCAGCACTCTGGACAAGGGCGAATCGGATGAGATGATCCAGTTCCGCGGAGTAGGGTTCGTCGCGGATCTGTCGCCTTGGACTGCCATACCTTGGATGCCTGTTGGACGATCGGGCATCTCAACTCTACGTCGGCAACCGCCCTAAGGCCGGTAATCTGCACGCGCTTTCTGGCTTTTTTTGTAGCAGAAGTAGCGGTCGTAGGGCGCTTACCCAGACTTGCCAGACCTCGCGGTCGCATGTCAAAAAGGAGGTAGTGAGTATGGCAGTCCCCGGAACCTGAGTTAAGGATCATCCTGGCAGTATAGTCAGGAAAGTCCTGTTCCGCCATTTCGCCCGCGCGCCTGTACAATGCCGTCTGGGAAGACAGACCATTGTAAAGGAGCAGCTTCAGGCGCGCCCCCCGGTTCGAGCGGGGGTGAAAGGAATCGCCGACAGTGTCTGGGATACGAGACGAAGTTACCGACCCACTGGACGCAGCGTCGAACGGAAAGCCGATGCAACCACGTGGGCAACTATGTGACGCCGCGCCGCTTGACGCGGAGGCGAGAATTCTCAAGAAGGGGAGCAGAGCTCTCGTGCTTCTCTTGGAGGCCCACGACTATGCTTGCGGCCTGGACCGGGACCTTTGGCACTTCGGTGTCGAGATCAACTGCCTGCGTGCGGCCGGTTTGACAAACAGCGACTTGCGTTGGCTTCTGAGCAAGGAATACCTCGAGCACGCCTACGAGATTACCACCGCCGACGATGAGATCCGCCGGTTTCATACCGGGGTGAGCCCGAGGTTTGTCCGAGAGAGTTGTTTTGTGCCGACTCAGGCGGGGGTGGTTTTCGCTCGGAACGTTTTTGGGACGTTGTGCACCATGAGCGCGCCGGCGGAGCCTTCGCCGACGCCAGCCCCGAAGGTGTTTGCCAGCGACCCCGCAATGAGGCCGGTTCCCGTGTGGGATGGGCAGCGGAGGGAGCTTTGTTTGAACGGGCAACTGATCAAGCAGTTCAAGGCCCCCGCCGGAAACCAGGAGATGATTCTCACTGCGTTTGAAGAAGAATGCTGGCCTCCCCACGTCGACGACCCGCTGCCGCCGCGTTCCGATTTGGACCCCAAGCGGCGGCTGCATGCCACGATCAACTCGCTGAATCGCAATCAGAGGGTCCCTCTCCTCCGGTTTCTCGGAGACGGCACGGGGCAGGGCATTCGCTGGGAATTCGTTTCTCCACCGGTTTCATCTTCCCAAACGCAAGAAGCCTCGCCTGGGGCCGAGAGCAACGGCCACGATGCAGACCACGAGTCGCATCCGGGCGAATCCGCCTCTCCTGCGCCCTGAGAAAGATCTGTTGGCGAGCATCCCATTGCGACGGCCAGGCTTCTCTCCGATTCCGGAACCCCGCGCCGCAACAACCACGGTCCTGCCAGGCCGCTAATAGGCCTCTACCAGGTCGTGGCAAATGCTCCGATTCGCTGCTACCAGGACGCGGGCTTGCCGCCACGCGCCTCAGCTCTACAATCGCATAACCGCTGGAGTGCGGTGGTCCGAAGAGGCTTCTGGATGAAGTCCGACCTCAGGAGATAACCTATGCCGTTGCTTCCCGCGGAGCCGTCTCTGTTTCCGGAAGGCCTGTTCGACACTCCGCAGTTGCACCAGAAGCCCGGCCGTCGCTGGTACGTTCTGTACACGCGTTCTCGGCAGGAGAAGAGTCTGGCAAGGGAATTGCGCAAGAGCGATATTCCCTACTATCTTCCCCAGGTCGCCCGGCGTCATTGTTTCCGCGGGAGGTGGATGACCGCTTATGTCCCGCTGTTCCCCTGCTATTTGCCCGTGCTCGCCGATCGGGAAGAGTGGTGCGCCGCGCTGCGAACGTCGCGCGTCGTGAGGCCGTTGGATGTGTCGGATCAGGAGAAGCTCGTCGGCGATCTGCGCCAGATCGAGCAACTCCTTGCTTCCCGCGTCCCCATCACACCGGAAGGGCGGCTCGAACGGGGCAGCAAAGTGGTGATCCGTAGCGGGCCGCTGGCCGGGTTGCACGGGGTCGTGGTTCGCAGTGCCTCCGGCCGGCGGTTTGTTATCCAGGTCGACTTTCTTCAGCGGGGAGCATCCGTGTTGATCGAGCAGGTGGATCTGGCTGTGTGTCATTGAGAATCGCAGGTTGATTGAGCAACGTAGAGTCTGCATCTTGGTTCGTTATTCGGGGAATTGCATCAGGGGCTAGGGAAAGCCAAGAGATGAAAGCGATGCACTGAGACATTGCGTGTGGTCGCCCAATGGGGCGCAACCCAAGGGGACAAGGAACGCGCAGAAAGCCTTCTTCTGAGCTCACTTTGGTTTCCTCCAAGCCCTCTGCACGGCTCGCCTTGCGATACCGGCTGACAAAACACGGCTTCCTGCTGTTGGCTTCCCACCTGGCGCTACTGACAGCGGCCTACGCGGCAGCATACCAGTTGCGTTTCGACTTCTCCGTCCCCGTGGACATGCTGGCGCTCTTCTGGGCAACGCTGCCGTGGCTGCTGGTGATCAAGGTGGCAATCTTTCACTGGTTTGGAAGCTTTCAGGTCTGGTGGCGGTCGGTCATGTTCGCGGACCTGGCCACCCTGCTGAAGGCATCCCTCCTTTCCACACTGTCGATCGCTTCTCTCGATTATTTCTTTATCCCGCACTACCAGGTCCCTCGCGCCGTGGTGTTGCTCGACTGCTGCGGGACGATCTTGCTCGTCGGGGGGGTCCGTTGCACGTGGCGGATGTTCCGGGAACACGTTTGGCCAGCGTTTGCGGTCGACACACGGCGCCCCGCCTTCTTGATCGGCGTCGACCGAGGTGGCGCAGCGTTGGCACGGCAGATCCACAGCAATCGGCGGCTGAATTATCGGATTGTCGGATTCGTGGACGAAGACCCGTCCCGTCAAGGTTCCCGGCTGGGAGGCATCCCGTTTCTCGCTTCTCCGAACGATGCCGTTCGAACGGCGAAGGAATATCAAGTGAGCGACATCCTTACGGTTGCTCACAGCATCTCCGGCAACAGTCTGCGAAACGTCGTCGAACAGTGCCGGCATGCCGGGATCCGGGTAAGAATGATTCCATCGGTCGATGAACTGATTAACGGAACCTACACGCTTCAAATTCGCGACGTGAACATCAGCGACCTGCTGCGACGGGAGTCCGTGCAACTGGATGGGTGCCGGATCGGCGAAATGCTGAGCGGACGACGAGTCCTCGTGACCGGAGCCGGAGGGAGCATCGGTTCGGAGATCTGTCGCCAGATTCTGCCGCACAATCCCGAACGTCTTATCTTGGTGGAACGGGCGGAGAACGCGCTGTTCTCCGTGCAACAGGAGTTGCAGTGCATTCCGGCGGGAGTGCCGCTGTCGCCGTGCGTTGCCGATATCGGCGACCGGAAGAGGATGAGCTTTCTTCTCCGGAAATACCGCCCGCAGATCATCTTTCATGCGGCGGCTCACAAACATGTACCCTTGATGGAAGACAACGCGGGCGAGGCGATCAAGAACAACGTGATCGGCACGCGAAAGCTGGCCGATCTGGCCGACGAACACGCCGTGGAGCGATTCGTGCTGATTTCCACGGACAAGGCCGTCCACCCGGCCAGCATCATGGGGCTTACCAAGCAAATCGCCGAGCGCTATGTGCATGCAATGTCCGAGATCTCCGCCACGAGATTCATCGTGGTCCGATTCGGCAACGTGCTCGGCTCGGCGGGGAGTGTCGTGCCGATTTTCCAAGAGCAGATCCGCCGGGGCGGTCCCATCACCATCACGGATCCCGAGATGCTCCGGTTCTTCATGACGATCCCGGAGGCTTCGCAACTCGTACTCGAAGCGGCGGCCCTCGGCGGCGGCGGCGAAGTTTTCGTCTTGGACATGGGAGAACCGGTCCGCATCATCGACTTGGCGCACGACCTGATCCGCCTCTCGGGGCTCAGCTTGGACGAGATTGGCGTCAGGATCATCGGACCGCGGCCGGGCGAGAAGCTCCGTGAGGAAATCTACCACGAAGAAGAGCGGACGCTGCCCACGCCGCACCCCAAGGTCCGTATCGCAAATCATCGCGACGGCAGCCTGGCGACCGTCCGCAGCCTGATCGGTGAACTGGCCCGCCTGGCCGACGAATCGGAGGATGTAATCCGGCAGGCCTTGCGGCGCCTCGTCCCCGAGTATGTGCCCCCGGCGGAGTTGCGAGAAAAGCACACGCCGGCTTCCGGAAATGGTCACGGTTCCAATTCGATCGTGTGGGGAGAGAAATGCACAAGCGAAGCTCACGAGGCGCTGCAACGCTCGGCGAAGTGAGGCGGGCCAATCAGCCCGCCGCCGCGAGCGCAATGAGCCTGAAGACCGTGGCCCGTCCCGCGGTCCCCGTGGTGCGGATCCGGCCGACGCGCGGTTGGCGTTCGCTGCAGCTAGGTGAGCTGTGGGAGTACCGCGAGCTGCTCTACTTCCTTACCTGGCGCGACATCAAGGTCCGCTACAAACAAACGGCCCTGGGCGCGGCCTGGGCGATCATCCAACCCTTCTTCACGATGGTGGTTTTCAGTCTCTTTTTCGGCAAGCTTGCCAAGGTGCCTTCGGACGGCATCCCGTACCCGATCTTTGCCTACGCGGCGTTGGTTCCCTGGACATTCTTTTCCAACGCCTTGAGCCAGTCGTCGAACAGCCTCGTTCAAAGCGCCAACCTTGTGCGAAAGGTCTATTTCCCGCGGCTGGTAATCCCGGTTTCCAGCGTGATTTCCGGAGTGGTGGATTTTGTCTTGGCCTTTATCGTTCTCCTGGCGATGATGTTCTACTACGGGATTCCTCTCGGTTGGAACGCGCTGTGGCTGCCGCTCCTGCTGCTCTTGGCGCTGATCACCGCCTTGGGCGTCGGCCTATGGTTATCGGCGCTGAACGTTCAATTTCGCGACGTCCGTTACGTGGTCCCCTTCCTCACGCAATTCTGGATGTTCGCGACACCCATTGCCTATCCCAGCAGCCTCCTGGAGGAGCCTTGGCGAACCGCCTACGGGATCAACCCGATGGTCGGCGTGGTCGAGGGGTTTCGCTGGGCGCTGGTGGGCACCGACACGGCGCCGGGGCCGATCGTGCTGGCTTCTTCCATGGCGGCGTTGCTGATCTTTGTCGGAGGGGCGTTCTACTTTCAACGTATGGAAAAGACGTTTGCCGATATGGTGTAAGGACATGTTTGCCAAGAACTTCCGCGAGCTGTTGGGTTGCCGCGGCGTCGAGGCCGGCGGCGTGCGAGAAGGTTGTGTGATCATCGGCGAAGTCGGACTGGCGCACGACGGCAGCCTGGGCACGGCGCGGGCGTACATCGACGCCATCGCCAAGGCCGGCGCCGACGCCGTGAAGTTCCAGACACATATCGCCGAAGCGGAGTCGACTCCCGATGAGCCCTGGCGGGTGCGATTCAGCGCTCAAGACCCCACTCGCTACGACTACTGGAAGCGCACCGCTTTCACGGAGTCGGAGTGGCGGGGCCTGAAGCAATTTGCCCAGGAGCAATGCCTGCTGTTCTTGAGTTCCCCCTTCTCCCTCGAGGCCGTGGAACTTCTCGAGCGCGTCGGTGTGGCGGCGTGGAAGGTCGCCTCCGGCGAGGTGAACAATGCCCGCATGCTGGAGCGCATGGCGGCCACCGAGTTGCCCGTTCTTCTGTCCACGGGGATGAGCCCGCTGGGGGAAATCGACAGCGCCGTCGAGCGGATCCAGGCCCACGACGTGCCGTTGGCCGTCCTGCAGTGCAGCTCCAGCTATCCCTGCCCTCCGGAGAAGCTCGGCTTGAACCTGATCGGCGAATTCCGCGACCGTTATGGTTGTGCGGTGGGCCTGTCGGATCATTCGGGCACCATCTACGCCGGTTTGGCGGCCGCCATGCTCGGCATCGACGTCCTGGAGGTGCACGTGACCTTCAGCCGGGAAATGTTCGGTCCCGAGGTCCCCGCCTCGGTGACCACCGCAGAGCTTCGACAACTGGTGGAAGGAATTCGGTTCATCGAACGTGCCATGTCAAAACCGGTCGACAAGGACGCCCTGGCCACCGAGTTGACCGCCTTGCGGAACCTGTTCATGAAGAGCATCGTCGCCCGCGTCAATTTGCCGGCGGGCACGGTCCTGCAGGAGCAACACCTCGCGGTCAAGAAACCCGCCAGCGGGATCCCCGCGGATCATTACAAGGATGTATTGAATCGGCGGCTGAAACACAACATCGCTGCCAATGCCCTGCTTCGGGAGGACGACCTTGAACCGTGATGATCGCCGGCACCGTGTGAACTTCGAAGAATGTGTTTTGCGAGGGACCCTGGGATGAATCCGGATATCGAGACTCGCACGACGGCGGCCGCTCCAACCATGGAAAGGCAAGAGCGGCCACGCCGTGGGACCAATCGCGGAAAACTGTCGTCGCAGGAAATCGAGGAGATCCTGGGCTCTTCAGGGTTCGAAGCCGAGCCGCCCTATCCTTACCGCGCTGCTCAACTGCGACTCGTCCGCCACGGCGGAAGAATGTTCAAGGTCCGCGCGTATCGCAATAGCGAAGAGGCGAGGCAGCGATTGATGCTCATGGACCAGGTGCGCGACCTGTTCGTGCCGTGTTACGGACGCCGCGGGCGCTACGCGATCTTTGAATACGTGGGGAAAAACCTCCTCCACCAGTGCCCGGATATTCCCGAGCGAATCGGCGCCTTCCTGGCCGAACTGGCGAATATCGAGGCGGAGCCCCTCGCCGACGAAGAGTTCGACCTCTGGTGCCGGATGCTGGAGGATGCGAAAATCTTTCGGCCACGCACGCTCGATTTTCTCAAGCGGCACTACCATCGCATCAAGTCGCCTCCGCTCCGCTGGACCCTCTATTACGGCGACGCCATGCCGCGGAATTTCGTCTTCACGGAGGACGCGAAGTTCTTGTGTATTGACGAAAAACACTTGCGCATTGCTCCGGACGGTCTCAATCTGGTTCTTGCCGAATGGCGGTTTCCCGCCCAGGCCTTTGCAAAATTGAAAGAAACCTACACGGCGAAGGCCGGCACGGCGCAACTGGAGTCGGCCGAGTGCTCCCGGCGCATTCTGTTCTATTTCTGCGTTGCGGAGATGGCATACCGACTTACCCATGCCCGGCCCAGCAAGCTTCATGGGCAAAAAGAAGTGCACCGTGAGAGACGTCTCCTCTTGATGATCGCCGGCGCGGGTTGGTGGATGCGTTTCAGTGAGAGCCTGCGTTGGGACCCGCGGTTTCGAATGTGGCGCAGTTGGGCTTTACTGCGACGACACGGACGGGCTTTCGGACGCCGCTGTGCGGTCCTGCGGAGATGGTCGGGCCGATTGCGCAGAGAAGCCAATGACACCGTCGTTTGTCCCGGAGAGCCTCTCGATGAGTGATGTCGTGATTCGCGTTCAAAGCCTCGGGAAACGCTTCCGATTTACTCCCCAGCGAGAACGTTACCGGACTCTTCGCGATCTACTGGCCAACGCCGGTCGCGCGCCGTTTCGCCGTGTCGGCTTCCTGAGACGCCCGTTTGGGCACGCACCGCCTCGGCGCGACGGGCACTTTTGGGCGCTAAAGGATGTGTCCTTCGAGGTGAAACGCGGCGAGGTCGTGGGAATTATCGGCCGGAACGGAGCAGGCAAGAGCACTCTCCTGAAAGTACTCTCCCGGATCACCGAGCCCACTGAAGGTTACGCGGACGTGTTTGGCCGTATTGGTCCGTTGCTGGAGGTGGGGACCGGCTTTCACCACGAGTTGACCGGTCGAGAGAACGTGTACCTCAATGGTGCCATTTTGGGGATGAAACGTGGTGAGATCATCCGGAAATTTGACGAGATCGTCGGTTTTGCCGAGGTAGAGAAGTTCATCGATACACCGGTAAAACATTACTCGAGTGGGATGTACCTGCGACTGGCCTTTGCAGTGGCCGCGCATCTTGAGCCGGAAATCCTGTTGGTCGACGAGGTCTTGGCGGTCGGCGATGCAGCCTTTCAGAAGAAGTGCCTGGGGAAAATGGAGGGGGTGGCCCGCCAGGGAAGGACCGTGCTTTTCGTCAGCCATAACATGGGCGCCGTACGCTCGCTTTGCCAGAAAGGAATCGTTCTGGACACCGGCCAGGTCGTCGCCGCTGGAGAGATTGGCAAGGCTATCGAAGCCTACTACCGGCTGATCGGGAACTTCCATGGGCCGGCGGAGAATAGCAAGGCGAACGGCAACACCGATGGCCTGGCCTTTGGGCCTGTGTGGCTGAACGGCGGGGCAGGAAACACCATCGTCCAGTCGCAGGAGTTCGCCGTCTCCACCAAGTTGCACGTTGACCGCGAGGTGTCGGGCTTCACCCTCCACCTCCTTCTGGAAGACATGCAGGGTCGGCGAATCTGTCAGTTGCGCCAGCAGAGCACGGCCTTGGGCCTGAAAGACGTGCCGCCGCGCGAATACCCGATCCAGGTGGTCTTTCCACCATTATGGCTCAACCCGGGGCTGTATGCCCTCGAGTTCAAGGTTCGCTTTTGGGGCGCTCGCTGCAAGACCCACCGCACCTCGGACAAGTTCCCCCTTGACGTAGTCGGCACGAGCGGGGCGGCCGATTCCATCCTGCATCCGCAGGTCCAGTGGTTCGTCTGACGCAGAGAAATGATCAAGGTGTTGCCGACATGAACACGCAGACATATCCGCGTTTGGAAGCCAATCGCTTTATCCTGGTTGACCATGAAGAATGCATGGCACATCTCACGGCAACGATGCGGCGAGTCGGCGCGTCGATGACTTGCTCGGAGTTTATCCGCGTCGTGGGACAGGTCTACTACGAAGTGCATTCTTTCCGGCACGTGACCGAAACCTACCAGTACTTCCGCCGTAGCGGTGCCTACGATCACTTCAAACGTGCCGTGTTGCTTGTCCACCGAATGGTCCATCGGCCGGCGGCCATCCTCGATATCGGTTGTGGCGCCGGGTACGAGTTGGAGGTGCTCAAGGAAGTATTCGCTGAGGATGAGGTGGACAGCATTCTCTGCGTGGATGTCTCCTCCGACATGTTGGCTTACGCCCAGGCGATTATGAATGGCTATCCCTGTCGGAGCGTCCTCGGCGCGGTCGAGGACCTGTCGGAGCCGACTCGCGTCCATCTCGCAGTGACGCACGCCATGGTCCATCATGTTCCCAATTTGGCGTCTCTTTTCGCCGCGATCGATCGACTGTTGGTTCCCGGCGGATTCTATGTCATGGGACACGAGCCAAACCGCCGCTACTGGACGCACCTCGTTCATACGCCGAAGCTGCGCAAATCCCATGATATGGCAAGACGCCGCCGCCAACTCCGTAAGTTCCTTCAGCCCTCGCGCTACCTGAACAAGCTGGCGAGGACCCTGGGTTTGGCGGACGACGTTTCACCAAACGCCATGATCAATGGAATCCTCCGCGAGCGTTACGGCTTCACCGACAAGCTAAGCGCTAAGGAAATCCAGCGTTTGGTCAACGTGCACATTCCTAACCAATTGCCGGGCGAGTTCCGCATTGGATGGGACGGTTTCGACTGGAACGAGTTGGGCGCCACAATGCTTCCCAGATTTCAGTTGCACTCCCTCGTCACTTACGGGCACGCAATGAAGGCCACCAACCCGGACTGCTGGCCTCCGGGCTGTCAGAAGCTGGACCGCGAGTTGGCACAGCAATATCCTATGGATGGCTTGTGCTTTACGGCCGTGTGGCGCAAGGAGGAGGACAAGTGAAGGTCGCGTTTGTCTGCTGTGAATATCCGCCTGGACCGCACGGAGGGATCGGCGCCTCGACCCAGAACCTGGCCCGGGGACTTGTCCAAAGCGGTCATGAGGTTCGCGTCGTAGGGGTGTATGCACGCGGCTATCCCACGCCCGCTTATGAAGAAGACCGCGGCGTGCGTATCTGGCGACTTCGCCGTTGGGGCGCGGGCCGGAGTTGGATCCTCGACCGTTACCGGCTGTTTCGTTTCATCGCTCGATGGGCCAAGGCCGGTCAATTAGATTTGATTGATGTCCCAGACTACCAAGGCTGGGCCGCTGGCTGGCCGCGGTTGGCCGTGCCGGTGATCTCCCGCTGGTGTCTTTCGGCCAGTTGCCGCAGCGCGGAGATTGGCCGCCGCGTCGACCTGACCACGTTCCATCTGGAACGGATGTCGCTGCGCCGCGCCGACTTCTCCTGCGCAAAGAGCGCATATCTCGGAAAGCGAACTCAGGAGGTGTTCCGTCTGCCCTTCGGTCCAGGAAATCGTGTACAACCCGGTGGAGATCCGCACTTGCCTGCCCGAGGTGCCGCGGGCGTTTCACCGCGTCGTCTTTGCCGGAACCCTGAGCATTTTAAAGGCATCGTCTCCTTGATCCGAGCATGGCCCATGGTGACGAAAGTATCCCCGTGCCGAACTCCACGTATTTGGAAGGACGGGCGTTCGCCTCGGGAGCCGATGCAGGCTTATCTGGCCGACCAGATGGACCCGCAGCACAGAACGTCCGTCTACTTCACGGCCACGTGGACCGAGAAGTCCTCTTGCAGCACTTGACCACGGCGAGGGCTATCTTCCTCTCTATTCCTGAAGGTTTCGCCAACGCCCCCTGGAAGCGAGATGGCCTAGAGCAAGTTCGACAATCGTCTCCTCTCGCACCTAGGGCCGGAGATGGTGCGTGATGGGCTCGACGGGTTGACGATCGACCCGGATTCCCCGACAAATCGCCCAGGCGATCCTACATGTCCTCCGAAACGACGAACTTCTCGTGCGGCGGTTTCCTCATTCGGGCCTGCGGCGTGTCCAGGAGAAGTTCTCCTCGCCGCATGGGTCACGCTACGTAACGAAGAGTTCTATCGCCAATGCCTCCGCGAGTTCCACGCCGTCCACACCACCACCTCCGCGTGAGCGATCACGTCACGAACCATCCGTGCTCTCCGTTTGATGGCGTCCTGTTTCGGTGCTGCGCTGCCGGCGGCAGCGGTCCGCGAGACGCTTGGAATAATGGTGCCGGTGGCGCCGGGGTTGCTGGATGCCACATTCGGTCCGGGAACATGTCGAGGTGACATGCAACCCCTGAAACAAGAGCGATCGGGAAGTCTTGAATGCCGATTTCTGCAACGACCACGTCGTCGCGTGGTTTCAAAAAGGCTACCGTTGTGACGACCTTTCGGCGATTCCCCAGTTGCCCGCGGCACTGAAGCGCGGAGTGACCGTCGCCGTGTGCACGTACAAGCGGGCGACCAGCTTGAATCGTTTTCTCGATTCTCTTTCGCTCCAAGACCGGATCCCCGAACATCTCGTCATCGCCGATGCCAGTCCTAATGACGAAACCGAACGGGTGCTTCGGGGCCGCCCGGACGTCGGCAAGCTGGCTGCCCAGTTGCTCTATTTTCGCGTGCAAGGGCCGCTGAAGGGTCTTACTCGCCAGCGAAACTTCGCCTTGCGCTGGGTCGAGACGGATCTCGTTGCGTTTTTCGACGACGACATCGTCCTGGCGCCCGATTGTCTGGGTGAAATGGCGAAGGCTCATCGCAGTAGTCGTGGCTCGATTGCTGGAATCGGCGCATTGATGCATGACAGGGCGGTGCGCCCCGGAATTCGTTGGAGGTTAATGGCGTTCTTGTACATGGTTCCTCACCTTCGCCCCGGGACGTACTGTCGTTCAGGTCTGGCAGTTCCATGGCGCTTGCTCGATCCCACCGATGAGTTGTACGATGGCGATTTCTTGCCCGGTGGTGCCGTGATGTGGGACACAGCCGCCGCGAGGAACGTCGGTTTTTCTGAACAGTTGCAGGGATACTGCCAGGGCGAGGATCTCGAATTCTCGTTGCGAATCCGCGACCACGGCAGGCTCGTCATCGCTAGCAGGGCACGCGTGCGGCACTTAACAGACCGGGACGGCCGGCCCGATCCTTTTCAAAAGGGCTACATGGAAATCTACAACCACTACTACGTTCATCGCAGCGCCCTACGCCGTCGCACTTGGCGCGACGTGACGTGGTTCTCCTATGCCTGGACCCTTCATACGCTGTTCCTAACGCTCAACCTCTTTCGGCCTTCCCACTCACAGACTACCGTGCGGCTCATCGCCGGCCGCTGTAAGGCGGCATGGGATATTGCCACAGGACGGTAGGCCGTTCAATGCGCCTTTGTGTGGTTTCTCATAAGGAATGTTGCCAAGATGAGGCGGGAATCTGGTGCGCGACGGGCGGATTCCCGCTGCAAATGCAGAGTCTTTGCGCCCTGTTTGATGAAGCGACGCTGCTTCTTGTCCCCGGACCACCGCGCCAGGGCGGCATGCCGCTGCCCCAATCCGCTCGCGTGGTGCCGCTACGACCGCCGGGCCAAAGCCTGGCTCAACGCAGGTTCTCGTTGACGCTGCGCTTGCCGTCGTATTTGAAAAGAATGGTCTTTCACATGCGGAAAGCGGACGTCGTGCACGTCCCCTTGCCTGGCGACATTTCCTTCTTGGCTACGATGGTTGCGTTGGCTCTGCGCAAACGCGTCCTGGCTCGCTATTGTGGCTCGTGGGGAATCACAGCCGACACTCCACTGACCTACAGGGCAACCCAGACGTTGATGCGAAAGGCCGCGGGAG
Organism: Thermoguttaceae bacterium; assembly: GCA_040768665.1. Taxonomy (GTDB): domain Bacteria; phylum Planctomycetota; class Planctomycetia; order Pirellulales; family Thermoguttaceae; genus JABWBD01. The sequence goes on along the minus strand of JAXGMN010000040.1, from coordinate 21,283 downwards.
GCCGTAACGTAATGCTGGCGACGGGAGCAGGGTCGGCCCCGCCGGCCCCGAACATTCACTGGGTGTTCGCCACAGCCATCTCCGCCCGGGAGATCGCCGAAGTGCAGCCAGACGTGGACCGCGGACGGAACAATCCGCCCCGGTTGGTGTATGTGGGCCGGCTTGCGCCCGGCAAGGGATTGCGCGATCTGATTCAGGCGATGAGTGTTCTGCGTGACGAGACCAAGGGCACCGGAAGATCGCCGCGTCTGACGATCATCGGGGACGGACCGCTGAGATTGGAACTTGCAGCCCTGGTGAAGATTCACCATTGTGACGATGTAGTCCACTTCACCGGTCAACTGAACCGCCGGGACCTGTTTCCCCACTTGCTGGAAGCCGACGTCTGCGTACTACCGTCGCTCAGCGAAGGTTTTCCCAAGTCGCGCTTGGAGGCCATGCTCTGTGGCGTTCCCATCATTACCACGCATGCAGGTTTTGGCCGGGAAATCGCGGGGGTCGACGGCGAGCGCGGTTGGCTGGTGCCGCCGGGCAGCGCGACCGCTTTGGTGGACTGCATCCGGGAAGTGTTGGCTAATCCGCTGGATTGGCCGGCGCTGCGCAAGCGCTGCCGGACCTTTGCTGAAAAGCACACTCTGGAAATATGGAGCAGGCACATCGGTGAAATCTGTGCGCGTCAGTGGCATCTCAAGCTGACCGAAGGAAGGCTACGAGCATGACGGCACCGGCAATCCACAACGACAGCGCTTATTCCCAAGTCACGACGCAACAGGCCCAGCGACATTCGGCCGACTACTGGGGTCCGCGGCTGGTCGTTCTGATTCTGGTGACCTGGGCGGCCGCGCTTTTCCTGGGTTTTCAAGTGGGACTGACCGCGCTGATCGTGCTGGGGCTTTTGTCCGCGATCTGCGGAGTGCGGTGCCCAGCGCTGGGTCTATTGGGTGTCGGCATGCTGTGTACGTTAGATGCACCGGCACGCAATTTCCTCCTGACGGGAGGTCTATTGCGCTATAACACGTTTAATTACTGGCTGCTTGTCGTAATCCTACTCTACGTGCCTCAGTTGTTGAGGTTCAGCGATCCGCACACGCGCCTCATGCAGTTCTTCGTGTTTCTTCTCGGTTTGGAGCTTTCTTATGTTCCGAGTGTCAAAGGGATCCAGCACGTATTTGGAATTGTGGTGTCGTTCGGGTTGCTGGTCTACGCAGTCCGCGGGAGTCGAGATCCGCAAAACTGGTACTGGGTAGGACTGGTCAATGGAGTTCTCGCTGGTGTAGGTACCTGTGTCTACTATCTGCAGCAGGACCGTTTGCCGTATTTCAACCCCAACGGCCTGGCGTATTTCCCGTTAGCGGCTCTTTTTTCCATCTGCCTGGCTATGCCCTTCGCCCGCGGCCGTAAGGAAGGTCAGATACTCTTGTTATTGCTGGCGGCGCCGAATTTCTCGTGGGTATTCCTAACGGGCAGCCGAGGCGGCCTGCTGACGGCTACTTACACAGTCTTGTTCTTGGTCGTTGCGATTCGCGGCGGGGCGAGGCGTATTGCTGCCGCTGCGGCGGCCGCGCTTCTGGTAATTGCCGTCCTCGTGCAGTTCTCCGATCTTCGAGATCGGACCGTAGCGCGCGTGAACCGACTTCTTGATTCAGATTATTCGGCCGCCAAACGTACGTCGGGACGTTCGGAACTGATGCTGGGCGGGTGGTATATCTTTCTGGATCATCCCTGGGGAGTGGGAACCGGGAATTTTGGCGCCACTTGGTCCAATCTTGAGGTCCGGAAAGGCATTTCCCCCTCCCGGATTGGGGACACCACTCCAGCGCACTCCGGTTGGGTCAAGGTCCTCGCCGAGAATGGCGTCCCAGGTGCCTTGCTATTGGCTGCCTACGTGCTGTCATTCACCGTAGTGGGTTGGCAGAAACGATATCAAGAAGACATGCTTGCGTTCGGGCTGCTGGTTACCGGGTCTCTCACCGCATCCTACGTAGCACACGAACTTCATGGAAAGGCCGAATGGTTTCTGGCCACCGCCGTCACCGTCCTCTTCCATTATCAAAGGACCATCAAGGCAGATACCCGGGCTGCGCCGCTCGGAACGGGCGCCGCGTGAATTCGCAAAGCCACGAACACTCGACACAACTTCCCGAACTCAAGAATCTGTCCACGGTTGTCGCAGTTTATGACTTGCATAAGCGGATCCACGAGCAGGGTCGGAGCGAAGTATTTCGATTCGAGATTGGAAGGGCTCACTGGACCATCTACGTCGATGACGTATCAGCTACGCGTCGCATTGCTGGCGGGTACTCTCGCCCAAGGGGGGGCGGAGAAGCAACTCGCCTACACAGTCAGAGCCCTCCTTCAGTGCGGTGCGAATGTGAGGCTCTATGCCACAACGCGCGGAGAACATTGGGAGCCGCTCATTCAATCGATAGGTGTGCCGGTTGTTTGCGTGGGAAGCTGGACCAATCCCTTGGCACGCCTGAGCGCCTTGGCGATCGAACTGCGCCGCTTCCGGCCGCACGTCATCCAGTCCGTTCATTCCTATATGAACCTCTACGCCGGCCTGGTTGGCCGCATTCTGAACGTACCGTCGCTGGGTGCGATGCGGACCAGTTTCCGGCGCTGCGCCCAGGCGAACGGCGTGTGGGCCCGATTTCTGATCAAAGCCCCCACGATGCTCGTTGCGAATTCAGAGGCTGTCGTCGACGAACTGGCTCAGGCTCAAATGGCGCAAGATCGGATATTGCTTCTTCCCAATGTGATTGATCTACGTGAATACATCGTCGCGGATACCTTCAATGCTTGGTTGACCGAACGTCGTGAAGCAGCACCCACGGCCATGTTTGTCGGGCGTCTGATACCCGTGAAACGGCTGGACCGGTTTGTCAATGCGGTGTCTCAGGCCTGCAAGGTATTCCCAACCATGAAAGCTCTGATCGTGGGAGACGGCCCGGAGCGCGCCCGTATGGAACAACTTGTCGAGGCGACGAAGCTGCCGGCGGGTCGCATCGAATTCCTCGGACAAGTGGACGATGTTCGTGCGGTGCTTTCCAACGGTGACATGCTGGTGCTTTCGTCGGACGACGAAGGATCTCCCAACGTCATCCTTGAGGCGATGGCAGCGCGGCTGCCGGTGATCACAACGCCTGTCGGCGACGCCTCGGTAATGGTCCAGGACGGCATCAATGGTTATGTGGTACCGTGCGAAAGAGTTGATGTAATTGCCGAGCGAATGATCCGCTTGGCCGAATCCCCTTCGCTGCGTTTCCGGCTTGGAAGCGCGGGCCGCATGTGGGTCGAGCGAAACGGTGATGCGAAGAACCTGCCCGGACGACTTATGGAGATCTATCGCGAAGCGGCACGCCGTGTCAATGACGCGCGACTCCTCAGGCTGCTACCAACCTCACAGCCAAATGATCCACCTTGGGAATCTGGGATGTGCGCAGGGGCGTGAACCATTGAAGCCCCATCTAGCGATCATGACGGAAAACAAAACAACGCACGGTGCTCCACGGAAAGCGACACCGTCAGTGCTCCTGGTCGGCAATTTTCTGTCCGACGTTGGACGCGGTCGCTGCGTCTGCGAGGACTTGGCCATCCAGTTGAGCAATGTCGGCTGGTACGTTCTTTGTACATCTTCGAAACCCGGGCGCATCGCTCGTCTCGCCGATGTCGTCGCAACAATTTGGCGTCGCAGATATGCCTATGCGGTTGCTCATGTGGATGTCTTCAGTGGTTCCGCTTTCTTTCTTGCTGAAGCCGCTTGCCGTATGTTACACGCTGCCCGCAAACCCTACGTGCTTACGTTGCGGGGCGGAAACCTCCCGGTGTTCGCCGGACGTTGGCCCGGGCGTGTCCGCCGCCTGCTCCGTTCGGCCGCAGTCGTCACCGCGCCGTCGCGATACCTTCCCGGCGAGATGAAGGAATATCGGGCCGACATCCGTCTCGTGCCAAATCCCGTGGATGTTGAATCCTGCCGCTTTCGGCTGCGCAAGCGGCCGGAGCCGCGTTTGGTATGGCTGCGTGCCTTTCACCAGGTCTATAACCCGAGCTTGGCCCCCAAGGTGTTGGCTTTGTTGGCACGCGAGGTTTCGGATGTTCGGCTTACCATGGTAGGAATCGATAAAGGAGATGGAAGCCTGCAGGCAATGCAGCAACTGGCCCGGCGACTGGCCGTTGCTGACCGCATCACGTTGGCCGGCGCGGTTCCCAAAACGGAAGTACCTCACTGGCTTTCTCAGGGGGACATTTTCCTGAATACGACCAATGTAGACAACGCTCCGGTCAGCGTTCTCGAAGCGATGGCCTGCGGCTTGTGCGTGGTTAGCACCAAGGTTGGCGGGGTTGCGCATCTTCTCTGTGACGGTCGAGACGCCTTGTTGGTTCCGGCGGACAACGCCGATGCCATGGCGGCTGCCATCAAACGAATCCTCGCCGAACCCGGTTTGGCGGAGTCGCTCTCGCAACGAGCTCGTATCAAGTCGCAAAGTTGTGGCTGGTCCGCCGTTCTGCCGCAATGGGAACGGCTGTTCCAGTCCCTGGCGGATCCCGCAGGTCAGCACTCCGGCCTGAACGGCGAATGGGTTGTGCCGGATGACGGCCCGATTGCCGGGAACAGAAAATGCCATTACGTAGGATAGCGGTCAGTTCGGTGCGCGGTTCTCCCATGTGGCGCGCGTTGTTGCAGCACCTGGTGCTGCCGCTGGGCGATCTGGCCTTTGGACAGCGGATGATGCGCCGACTGCGGTTCTTGTCGCGTGCGCAGTGGTGGGATTGCGATCGAATACGACAGCATCGCGATGTGCTCTTGCGGGCCACGGTTCGGACGGCGTACGACCAGGTGCCATTTTATCGCCGACTTTGCAGCGACGCCGGGGTACGGCCGGAGGACATTCGCAGTGCGGCGGACCTTCCGAAGATACCCATTGTCACCAAACGCATGCTTCGTGCCGCCTACCCGCACGATGTTACACGCAAGACCGGCTGGCGAACCTACGAAGCACGCACCTCCGGCTCGACGGGCGAGAACTTCTCGGTGTTGGAGGACACCGAGACGGCAGGTTGGTATCGTGCCACGTTGCTATTGGAACTCGCTTGGGCCGGCTGGCGGATTGGCGAGGCCCACCTGCAGACAGGCATGAACTTCTCGCGCGGCGTCAGCCTGCGTTTGAAGGACACCCTACTCGGTTGCCACTACGTGTCCGCCGCACAATTAAACGATGCCGCTCTGGATGATGTGCTCGAGTGGATCGCCAAATATCGTATCCGTCACCTTTGGGGTTTTCCCGGCAGTATTTACCTGCTGGCGCGCCGCGCGGCGCAAGCGGGCTGGGACATGCCGCTCCATTCGGTGGTCACGTGGGGTGACAACTTGTATCCCCATTATCGGCAGACGATTGAACCGGTATTCGGCAGCCGGATCTTGGACACTTACGGCTGCTGCGAAGGCATGCATATTGCCTCGCAGTGCGAACGCCGCGATCTCTACCACATACACATGCTGGATGTGATTGCGGAATTCGTCGATGACGAAGGGCGCCCTGTGCCCCCGGACCAGCCCGGCAACATCGTCCTGACGCGATTGCATCCCGGTCCAATGCCGCTGATTCGCTATCGCATTGGAGACGTCGGCATTCGAGGTGAGCGGACCTGCGGCTGTGGCCGTGGATTCGAAACCATGCAGGCCATTCAGGGACGTGATAGCGACTATATCCTTACTCCCGACGGGAATCGGCTAATCGTTCACTTCTTCACCGGCATCCTTGAACACTGCCCGGAAATTGAATCCTTTCAGGTGGTCCAGGAAGAACCTGCATCCATGACGCTGCGTGTTGTCCCTGCCGAAAGGTTCACTCCGGAATCTGCCGAACGGATTCTTGCGCAGCTTCGGAAAGGAGGGGCAGGGCGCATGCGCATTCGGCTGGACGTCGTGGACGCCATCCCATCCACCTCCACCGGCAAACGGCGGTTCGTGATCAATGAATTGGCACGGAAAAGCTGACATCCGCATCCTGTTCGTGCTCCACGATCAGGCCGAACCCCGATTCATCGTCGCGATGACGCACGTGGAATTGACGAGACTCGCATGCCTCGATTGTGTATCCTGAGTCAATACTTCCTGCCGGAAATGGGCGCCCCCCAGGCACGGCTCTCCGAACTCGGCGAGCGATTGATCGATCTTGGCTGGGACGTCGAGGTGCTCACGGCACTTCCCAACTATCCAACGGGAAAAGTCTTCGCCGGCTACCCTCCCCATCGACCGTGTGTGGAGCAGATTGGGCGCATCCGCACGGTCCGCGTTCCGCTGTATACTGCAAAGTCGGGCTTCCTGAAACGTCTGCGCTGCTATTTCTCCTTCGTAGCTTCCGCGAAACGCCACGGTCTACGGCTTTGTCGCCGTCCGGATTTGCTCTTCGTCGAATCGCCGCCGCTCTTCGTCGGCTACGCAGCCCGCTACCTGGGCAAACGCTGGGGCTGTCCGTTCGTTCTGAACGTCAGCGACCTGTGGCCCGAGTCGGCGATTCGCATGGGGGTGATTAAAGCCGGACTGGCAACCGCCTTGGCCGAAAGGCTGGAACTGAAACTCTATCGCCAGGCTGCGGGAGTGACAGGCCAGTCCGACGGGATCATCGATTCAATAAGACGGCGTTCTCCCAAAACGCGTGCCGTTGTGATTACCAATGGTGTCAAACCTGAGGCGTTTGGCGCGCACGCCGCCGACAACGCGGCCCGCGCTCTGCTCGGAGCCGAGGCCGGACCGATCTTCGTTTACGCCGGGCTTCTCGGGCTCGCACAAGGGCTCGATCAAATCCTGGATCTCGCCCGATCGCTCCTGGGGGGCGTACCCGGACGCTTTCTGCTGGTGGGCGAGGGCCCGATGCGACAGCACCTGGAGCGGCGGGTGCGCGATGAATCGATCGACAACGTCCGGATCGTCGCGACTTTGCCACGGGACCGTATTGCCGCGCTGTTGGCGGCTGCCGACGTCGCGATCGTCTCCTTGGGAGTGTCCATTCCAGGTGCAGTACCCAGCAAGATTTACGAGGCGATGGCGTCTTGCTTGCCCATCCTCCTGATCGCCGACGGTGAGGCTGCGCGACGCGTGCTGAACGCGAAGTGCGGCTTAATCGTTCCCCCCGGCGATCTCGCTGCGGCCCGGCGGGCCGTCTGCCGGCTCGCTGTCGATGCCGAGTTGCGCCGGCAATTTGGCCGAGCCGGGAGGCTTGCTGCGGAGACCGAGTACAATCGGAACCGAATCGCCCTCAAACTCGACGAGTTCCTGCGTCGCTCGATCTGTGGTCCCCAATGAATCGTCTTGCCACTCCTCGACGGAAGCGATGACCCATACGATTGCCTGCGTAGTCGGCGCTCGTCCCAATTTCGTCAAGATCGGGCCGGTGTTGGCCGCGCTAAGAACACAGGCCCCTGAAATCCAGCCGGTACTCGTGCACACCGGTCAACATTATGACACGGCGATGAGTGGGTGCTTTTTTCACCAGTTGCGTCTGCCCGATCCGGACGTGTACCTCAAGGTCGGTTCGGGGAGACAGGGCGAGCAGGTTGCCAAGATACTTTGGAAATACGAATACTGGCTTGTCAATGCGCGACCGCGTCCGGAAGCCACGCTGGTGGTGGGAGACGTCAACTCGACCGTGGCTTGCGCGCTGGCGTCGGTCAAAATGGGGATTCCCGTGATTCACCTGGAAGCAGGGTTGAGGAGCTTCGATCGGTCCATGCCCGAAGAGGTTAACCGGGTGCTGACCGACGCGATCTCGCATCTGCTTTTGGTCAGCGAGCCAAGCGGGCGTGAAAACCTGCTTCACGAGGGGAAGCAGGATTCTGCCATTCGCTGTACGGGTAACGTGATGATCGACGTCCTGCGAAACCAACTTCCCTTTGCGCAGCGGCTGAACCAGGCAGGCAAACTTGGGCTCCCATCGGGTCGCTTCTGCCTGTGGACGTTGCACCGTCCTGCCAATGTCGATGATGCTCCTATCCTGAACAAATTCGTCGTTGCCATGCAGGATGTTGCGAGGCGGCTCCCCGTGGCGTTTCCCGTGCATCCGCGAACGCGTGATCGCCTCCGCGCTTTGGGATTATTCGAGCCCCTGATACGTTGTCCGCGCGTTCACGTGCTCGAGCCGCTCGGTTATCTGGAATGTCTCAGCCTCTCCTCGTGTGCAAAGCTGATCGTTACCGATTCAGGGGGGCTGCAAGAGGAGGCATCCGCCCTCGAAGTTCCTTGCTTGGTACTGCGTTCCAACACGGAGCGACCGATCACGGTTGCCGAAGGAACCAGCACTCTCCTTGGGAGCGATACAAGACAGTTGCTCGAGTTCGTCGACGAGGTATGCCAAGGCCGATACAAGCACGGACGCTGCCCGCAGCTATGGGACGGAAAAGCGGGACAGCGTGTAGCTCACGCGATCAAAGAGTTTTTTGCCGGCGCCGGGATCAGTCCGCTGGGCCGCGTCGGCGAGGAGATTGCTCAAGCAGGCTATATAGCCACGGGTGCGCGATGACCAGCCGAAATCGGTGCCAGGATGTCCGAAGCAACGAGGCTCTTCCGATCACGACCAAGGGGCCGATCGAGTGTCTCGAGCGCCTTGCGGACGAGGACATCAGCATGCGGGACATCCACGTACAGGACCTCTTGAGCGTGGCAAGGGTCCACAGCGCCGCATTCTCCGGCAGCGCGGTTACATTGCTGGGCATCGAGGCCGTGCGGCGCTATTACGAATGGCAGTTGACCGGCCCTCACCAGGCGGTCGCTTTGGGCGCATTCCTCGACGGCGAACTGCTCGGCTTCTGCTTCGGAGGTGTTTTTCGTGGAGCGTACTCGGGCTACATCCGGAAACATCGATGGTTCCTGACGTGGCGGGTCGTGACGCACCCTTGGTTCGCCACGAACTCCGCCTTCCGGGATGCCGTCATGCTCGGTCTGCGCGCTTTGAAACGGTCGGGATCGCCTCGGATAGCGGCAAGCCCCGACATTCCGGAAAAGGGCTTCGGTATCCTTGCCATTGCGGTGCATCCCGATCACCAGGGCCGCGGAGTCGGTCAGCGGTTGATGAAGCACATCGAGATCGTGGCCAGTGGACGGGGATTTCGGAAATTGACACTGACGGTTCGGCCCGATAACCAAAAGGCCGTTCGTTTCTACGAAAAGCTGGCCTGGCAACGGACCGGCAATAGCAGTGGTTGGGCGGGAAACATGACAAAACGGCTGTGAGCGAACAAGCCCCCGACATGCCTAACCGTTCACGCCCACGGCCGGGGACCGGTCCACTTTTCGGCCAATTCGGGTGTTTCGGTGCCAAAGACGTTGGCCGCAAACATGGACCTGTCCCCTTCTCTTCCGTCCCGTGAACCGTTACCCACATGGCGCAGACGATCCAACGAAGGCTCAAAGCGGCGGACCGTTTACCACAGCTCCCCCATCAGGACCGCATCGACCGCATCCCTGCCGAGACCGCGACGGATTCCGGTGGGCAGTGTGTCGGTCATCAGGCTTCCAGATTGGTGTGACCCTTGTGGATGCTCGTATCCCAATACGTGTCCGAGTTCGTGCATCACTGCGCTGAGAAGATCCATCCGGCGAGCCGCCGGGCTGTTCCCGCGGCTAACGAGCTCCGTGTCATTCGACAGGATGAACTCCTCGTCAAGCTCGGGCGTCGGATCGGCGAACCATCCGTAGCCGGCGGCATCGTCATCAAGCGTGATCACTCCCGCCGTGGTGAGCCCCAAGGCGCCGCCATCGAGGTCGCCAATCCGCACGTGTACCTTCTGAAGTGCCCCCATCTTCGCATCGCTCAGGCCCATCGTGGCCCACTGAGAGACCGCATACTCCACGATAGGGCTCAGCATCTCCGGGGTGAGTCTCTCCAGGTTTGCTCCGGCAGTCACGGGCCCTGCCGCGGCCTGCAGCTCTTGCGGCGCCGTACTCGTAGTGACCACAAAGACGCCGAACTCGGGTCCGATAGCAACAGGATCACCCAGGCTTTCGCCACCGATGGGGCGTGGAGGTGTCATGGCACGCATCGGCACGCGAATCGGCTTTCCATCATACACGCCGCCGACCACCGGTGTCCCAAACAAATCGGTGACACTGTGCACCTCGTACGCCGCGCCGACGGTGAGTACGGTCGAAAGATCGACATCCACCGAGGGGCTCTCGTCCCAGTTGTAGACGGTGATGTTCGCTCGCCCGGGCTCGTATTCGTTGGGCTGGACAAAGACTTGCGTGCCTTGCGGCTGTTCGACAACGGTGATTCCGCTGCTGGGCGGCTGCCCGTTGTACATCTTGACGATACGGCCCACCAAGGTATTTCCCGAGGCGGTAATCGGACTCCAAGCCCTGCGGAAACGAAGATCGCCCGTGAAGTAGTTGTCGGTGAGCGTCAGGTTCGTGTTGGTGTTGGACCCGTAGCCCAGTTCAACCACCCCCTGGTGCGGGCCGGCCTGATAGGTGTAATTGTCTTTGAGAGTAATGTTCTCGGCCGGTGTGCCTCCGCCTATCAGAATATTCCGCGACTTCTCGAAGCCTTCGCCCGCTCCCGCTCCCGCGTTGAAGACCGTGTTGCCTTCCAGATCAAACCCTCGCATGGAGCCCTTTTCGGAGTAAATCTTGATCCCGATTTGAAAGTTGCTGAACAGCACGTTGTCGGCAATGCGTTTGGTGTCGTACTCGTTCTGCGTGTAGATACCGTGACCGTGCTGCCGATCCGGCGCGACCCAGCCGTTGTTGTAGATGATGGAACCGTAGATTTCGCCTCCCTCGCCGCCGCTCCAGAAACCAATGCCGTTGGTCAAATCATGGAGCACGAGATTGATGAACTTGTTGTGGTCACCGTAGTTGTACAGACTACCCCGGTTGATGCTCGAGGGACTGGAGCCCGATTCTGTAGTCACGCGCGAACCGGGATCGCTCGACATGACCTCAAAACCCCAGTAGTGAGTGTAACCGCCGTAGAAATTGAAGTAGCGGTCCGTGCCATTGGCCGGGCCATTGGTGTCGATCCGCACGTGTTCACCGGGATAGGCTCGCACGGTGATGGGGTTGTCCGCCGTTCCCGTGAGTTTGCTGGTAAAGCCCCCACGGTACGTACCGCCGCGCAGCCAGATGGTATCGCCGGGCTTAACTGCCGCGGGATGCGAAAGCGCCGTTTGCAGGTCCCACGGGTTCTCGGCGCTGCCGTCACCTTGGGAACTGCCGTTCGGGGCAACGTAAAAGCCGTTAAGGCTCTGCGGGACTTCGGCGACCGTCACGGTCACCTCGTCGCTTCCGGTCAACTCCCCATCGTGGGCGTCGAGCCGCAGTACGTAGGTGCCCGGAGCGCTGAACTGGGCCGTTGTGTCGACCGCCGACCTGTCGCCGAACGCCACCTCGCCCGGCCCGCTCACCTTGTTCCACATGGTCGTCAGTGCACCGGGAGGATTCGGCAAACCGTCGTCGGCCACCGTGCCGTCCAGCGAGAGGGCTGCGGAGATCAGCACACGGTGATCATCCCCGGCGGCGACTGCGGGGGCCTGGTTGGGCGCCAAATCGAGATCCTTGGTGATCAGGATCTGGTCGAGCCCAGCCCCCGCCTCTCTGCTGCGGAACGTGAGAGTGTGACGGCCGGGAGTAAGAGCGAAAATCCGCGGATTCTCCGCCAGCGGCTGTCCCGTGGCTCCGCGTCCGTTCACGGCCGTCCACTGCCACAGGGAACTCCACTTACCTTCGGCGACGTCGAAAACGTCTTCGGCACCTCCGTCAAGGGACACGAAGAACGAGTCCTGGTTAGACGCTGTCGCCAGCACACGAGCCGAGATGACATAATCACCTGCCTCATCCACGTCGAAGGTGAACTGCACCGTCCCTTGCTGAGCACTGTCGGCCGACACGTATTCCCCCCCGATCGCATCGGGATGGGAACGCTTGGCCATGGGAGCGGTCAACGTGCCGGATTCCGCCTCCAGCAGAATCGGCCCGGACGTAGGGGGAGGAGGCGAGTCGACCGTGACCGTCAGCTCATCACTCCCCACCAGTTCGCCGTCATTGGCTTCCAGACGCAAGACGTAAGTGCCCGGCGCGCTGAAACGAGCCGAGGTGCTCGTGGCCGAAGCGTCGTCAAACGTCACGTCGCCCGGCCCGCTCACGGCGCTCCAGGTGGTCGTCAACGTGCCCGGAGCCGGCGGCTGGCCGTCGTCGGTGGCCGCGCCGGCGAGGACAAGGGCCGCAGAGACCAAAATGCGCTGATCCATCCCCGCATCCACTACCGGAGCCTGGTTGGGAACCGACCCCGTTTCCTGCGTGATCATGATCCGATCGAGGCCGGTGCCCGCTTCTCGACCGCGAAACGTCAGCGTATGGTGACCCGGAGAAAGAGTCAATATCCGCGGGTTCAGAGCGAGCGGTCGACCCGTTCCTCCGCGGCCGTTGAGAACCATCCACTGCCACTCCGAGCCCCAGGTTCCCTCGGCGGCATCGAAAACGTCTTCCGGTCCGCCATCGATCGAAACAAAGAACGAATCCTGGTTGGCCGATGGCGCCAGGACCCTGGCCGAGACAACGTACTCACCGGCTTGCTCGACGTCGAACTCGAATCGAACCGTCCCTTGTTCGGAGGTTGCGCTCGCCACATATTGGCCTCCCGAAGCATCGGCATGCGACCGAGTCATCATGGGAGCGACCGACGTCGCCAATTCCGCTTCCAGGAAGACGGAGGTCGGAGGATCGGGTGGCTGCACTTCAGTAACGATGAGCGTCAGTTCGTCGCTGCCGACGTGCACCCCGTCGTTTGCCTCCAGCCGGAGCACGTACGTGCCCGGATCGCTGAATCGGGCGGTCGTATCGATCGCCGCAGCCTCGGCGAACGTGACATCTCCCGGTCCGGTTACTTTGCTCCACGCGGTAACGAGCGAGCTGGGATGCCCCGACTTCAGCATCACCGTGCCATCGAGCAAAGCCGGCTGCGCGAGATCGACTTGCAAGTCGTCGCCGACATAGACCTCGGGGGCCAGGCTGCCACTTGTGGCCGATTGAACGGCCAGCGGCGAAACCCCCGACAGCATCTGGCGAGGTTCGAGAAGTTCAACTCGAAGCGATCGCGACTTGGCGTGGCTGGGTCGGGGCTTGGGGGAGAAGTGGGAACGACGCTCGCGACGTCCTTGTCGCATGGCGGACTCCTTCCGTGGAGGCGGATTGCGGGCGCGTGCGAACCATCCCGACCGTGTAGCGGGGTTTCTCCACGGCCAGGCGCAGCCTCGCATTGCCCTGCGCGATTTGGGTCTCGATGGGCCGCGGGAACAGCCCAAAGGGCATCATGCCAGACAATAAAAGCGAGTCGCAAAGATAGTCGGCGACGCAGACGTCAACAAGACGAGTTTTCAATTTGCGGATAACACGGGCTTTTGGGTGGGTGCAGAGAGTTTAGCGGCGGTAAGGCTTTGGGCTCGCGTCGACCCGTCAACCGCAAATCTCGTGTTGACGAGGGGATGGGCACATCCATGAATGATGGTTTTTTGGCACTTTGAAGATTTTCTCGATGCCCCCACTTCGGGTGCAGCAGCGATTGCGCGATATTCAGCACCCTTCGGCTGCCAACAGACCGATGGAACCGAATCCACTTTGCAGGTTTTTCGCCATGCACCGCCTCCTTGAAGCAACCCTGGACGTTCCCTTCTTTCGCCCCGTAATCACCGAAACGGAAATCGACGAGGTGGCCCAGTGCCTGCGGTCCGGATGGCTTACCACCGGACCGAGGACGGCCGAATTCGAAGCCCGTTTTGCCCGGTTCGTTGGAGCGGAGCACGCCTTGGCCGTCAATTCCTGCACAGCCGCGCTCCACGTGGCTGTCGAGGCGCTAGGGCTGAAGGCGGGCGAGGCCGTGCTCGTACCCACGATGACTTTTGCCGCCACGGCCGAAGTGGTCCGCTATCAAGGGGCCGTGCCCGTGCTCGTCGATTGCGATCCGGCAACCCTCAACATGGACCTCGAAGACGCCGAGCGAAAACTGCACGGCGCCCGCTCGGGCCGCCTGTTCCGCGGTCAGAACGTTGCCGTGAGGGGCATCATCCCGGTGCACGTCGGCGGCCTGATGCTCGATATGGGGGCGGTCAACGCGTTTGCCTCGCGTCATCGGCTCTGGGTGGTGGAAGACGCCGCTCATGCCCTGCCGGCGGCTTTCCGTCCGGCCACCGACGCCCCCTGGCAACGGTGCGGAGAGAACACCGCCGCCGTCACCTGCTATTCGTTCTACGCCAACAAGACGATTACCACTGGCGAGGGGGGTATGGCGGTCACGAATGATCCGGGCTTAGCGAAGCACATGAGGCGGATGTCTCTGCACGGATTGTCCCACGACGCCTGGACCCGCTATCACGGAAACGGAAGCTGGGACTACCGCATCCTCACGCCCGGCTACAAGTACAACATGACCGACATCGCCGCCTCCCTGGGCATTCACCAGCTCGAACGGGCCGAGGTGATGCGATGCCAGCGCGAGGCAATCTCCCATGAGTATCGCAGCGCTTTGGATGACCTGGAGCAACTGGAAACTCCTCCGTCGCCCCCAGACCGCAGGCATGCCTGGCATCTGTTCCCGATCCGTCTCCGCCTCGACCGTCTCCGCCTCGGCCGCGACGCGTTCCTCGATCAGCTCCGCCAGCGCAAAGTCGGCTCGTCCGTCCATTGGCGGCCGCTGCATCTGCACCCCTACTACGCCAAGACTTATGGCTGGCAGCCCGACGATCTTCCCGTGGCGTCATCCGTGTGGGAGCGTTTGATCAGCCTGCCCTTGTTTGCCGGCATGGAACCGGCGGAGTGCCAGTACGTCGTCAATGTCGTGCGAAGTCTCTGCAAGGAAAACGCCTTGCCCCCGCTCCGGCGCAACGGCAACGGCCGCCCCCGCAAACCGCGGTGAAGTGTCATTGGTTACTTGCGAGTAACCAATGACCAATGACCAATGACCAAACGCATTTTCGACCTGATTGCCGCTGCAACCGGATTGGTGCTCTTGAGCCCCCTGTTTGCTCTCGTCGCGATCGCGATCCGGCTGGATTCTCCCGGCCCTATCCTGTTTCGCCAACGGCGGGTCGGCCGAAACTTCCGACTATTTGACATCTATAAGTTCCGCACGATGGTCGACGGCGCTGCGCGGATCGGCCCTTCGCTCACCGCGGGCGAAGATCCCCGCGTCACTCGCATTGGCCGCATCCTCCGCCGCACGAAGATCGACGAATTGCCTCAACTGATTAACGTGATCAACGGCCAGATGAGCCTGGTTGGTCCCCGCCCGGAAGTGCCGCAATACGTCGAGGAGTTCCGCCACGACTACGCCGAGATCCTCGCCGTCCGCCCCGGCATTACGGATCCCGTCTCGCTTGCCTACCGAGATGAAGAGGAACTCCTCGCCACGGCCGACAATCCCGTGGAGGAGTATCTCCGGCACATACTACCGAAGAAGATCGCCTTCACCAGTCGCTATCTCGAACGCTCCTCCTTCCTGTTCGACCTATCGATCCTTCTCAAAACCGCCCTTTTTGGAGTGCGGCGATGCATCGCCGCTTTTCACAACGCCCGCCAACCGCAAGCAACCTCCCCGATTCCCAAGCGCCCTCCAACCCATCCGTCCTGACCACATTTTTGGAGTGCGGCGATGCATCGCCGCTTTTCACAACGCCTGCAAACCGCAAGCAACCTCCCTGATTCCCAAGAGCCCTCCGACCCATCCGTCCTGACCACATTTTTGGAGTGCGGCGATGCATCGCCGCTTTTCACAACGCCCGCAAACCGCAAGCGCCCTCCCCGATTCCCAAGCGCCCTCCAACCCATCCGTCCTGACCACCTCCTCCCAATGCGTACCGAGCGCCAGTCGCTCAGACTCACAAGGGAACACCGACGATGACACTCGCTCCCGAACGATTTGAGATGCAGCCCGTTCCACCACCGGCGCACGATTTCATCCAGATCGACGACCTCATCCGGTTCATGCGATTCACCTGGCGGCGTAAATGGTGCATCGCGGCGGGGATAGCGGCCGGGCTGCTGCTGGGCGCTCTGTATTCCGCCTCTTCCGTCCCCGTCTTCGAGGCCAAGGCAAAGGTGCTTGTTATGAAGCGCGAGCCCCGCGACTCGTCTTCAGGTGGCTCGCGGCTGTACTATTTCGAAGACGATGTGGCCACCCACGCTTCCGTGATCGCCAGCCCATGGTTCATTCGCGACGTGATCGACCAACGCGGTCTTGCTTCGCTGCCGAGCCTGGCCGAGAGCAAGGATCCGGTCCGTGCGGTCGTTCCTCGCTTGACGGTCATGCGCGAAACAGACGACGCGTCGCGAAGCCCGAGCAGCATTCTCGATATGTCGTTTCGCAGCTCCGTGGCGCAGGACTGCGGGATCGTCTTGAATGCCGTGATCGAGCGATACCAGGAGTTCCTTGAAGAAAGCGCCCGAAGCGTCAATGAAGAGGCCATAAAATTGATCACGCAGAGGGCCGAGGACGCCCGCAAGGAACTCCAGGAGAAAGAGGCCGAGCACCAGGAGTTTCGCAAGCAGGCGCCCCTCTTGTGGACCGGCGAGCGCGGAACAACCTGGTACCAGGAGCGCCTGGCCAATCTCGAGTTGAAAAGGTCGGAACTGATGATCCAGCGAGCCGAGATCCGGGCCCGTCTGGAGTCTCTCCGCCGCGCCGTCGGGGAGGGCGCCGGTGGCGTAGCAGCCGCCGACATGGTTCCCGACGCCTTTCGGCGTGAAGCGTCGGCGAGCCTTGAAAAGGAATTGCTCCCCTTGCTGCTTCAGGAGAAAACGCTCCGTAAGGACTATGGACCGGGGCATCCCGACGTCTTGGCGATCCGCGAGCAGATCCAGTTTACTCGAGAATTCCTTGCTCCCTCGATTGCGGCGAGCAAAGAGTTGCCCGAGGCGGGCGAAAGCCGAGTGCACCGCCCGGCACCCGATCTCGTCCAGTCGTACATGCAGTCCCTCCAGCAGGACCTCGCCAATATCGAAGCCTCGGAGCAGGCCCTGGACGAACGGTTCGAGCAGGAAAAGAGCGAAGCCAAAGAGGCGGCGTACTACGAGTTTCTCGATCGGCAATTCCGCGACGACGTCGCTCGCATCGGGCAGTATTACGAGAGCCTGGTCAACCAGATTCAAGGGGTCGGTCTCAACAAGGACCTCGTCGGTTACAACATGCGCGTGATCGCGCCCGTCGGGGCCCCGGCGCAAGTCGCCCCCAGAACGTTCCTGATCTTCACGCTCGCGGGCTTCCTCGGCGTCGTCGCGGGATTCGGCCTGGGCTGGACGGCCGAGAGCCGCGACAAGAGTCTCCGCGGTCCGGAGGAAATTCGCCGCCTGGGGATGCCCGTCGTCGGCTGCATCCCTCTTATGGCCACGCGGCGGAAAGCCCTGCTTCACGCGGATTCACTCGACCCGCCTCTCGACCCGATCCTCTGCACCTGGCATCGGCCCGATTCCGCAGACGCCGACGCCTACCGCGCGGTTCGAACAGCCCTGTTTGTCACCATCCGGGGCAAGCAGCAGAAGGTGATCCAGATTACCAGTCCCAACGCGGGCGACGGCAAGTCGACCCTGGCAGCCAACCTGGCGATTTCGATCGCGCAGTCCGGCAAGGACGTGCTGTTGGTCGATGCCGATCTGCGAAGCCCGCGTATCCACCAGCTTTTCGGGCGGCCGGTTGAGCCGGGCTTGACCTCCGTGGTCCACGGCGACGCCGAATTCCCGGATGCCGTTCAGGCCAGTGGTGTGGACGGCCTGAGACTGCTCCCTGCCGGTCCGCTCCCCCCGAGCCCTGCCGACCTGCTCGTCGCGCCGCAGCTCGAGGAACTCCTCGGTGTGGCCCGCATGCAGTACGATATCGTGCTCGTCGACACACCGGCCTTGCTGCTCGCCACCGATGCCCGGGTGGTCGCTCCGTGTGTCGACAGCGTGTTGCTGAGCATTCGCGTGGGCAAGAATGGCGGCCCCCAACTCGCGCGAGCCAAAGAAATCCTGGAGCATTTGGACGTGAACTTGCTGGGAGTGGTCATCAACGCCACCGATCGGTACGCCGAGTTTGGAGGTTCCCGTCGCTACTACGACTCCTCCGCCGCGACGCGGCCGTACCGCAACGGGCACAGCCCTGAACCCACCCCGCCGAGTGGACCCACCACTGCGCGAAACAAGATCTCCATCGCCGACTGATACCACGCCTTCCTGCACCCACCCCTTTTCAGCACCCTCCTGTTAAGGTGCCATAGTGTTGCGTAATCGTCGTTTAACCGCTGTGCCCAACGGGCCGCGCGTCGGTCAGAGGTTTCGTAACCCTCTCTTCCACCGACCACCCGGAATCCGTCACGCCCGACCCCAACGGCGTGCGGCCATCCATGTGCTCGGTACCGCCTTGGTGGTTTACACGATCACCTTACTGCTGGCTACGCACCTGCCGGAGCGCTGCCTCCCGCGGATCCCACGAGTCGACAAGGTCATGCATTTCTTCGCCTACGCCGGCCTGGCGATTCTGGCGGGCGCCGCGGTGGTTCAACGAACCTCACTCTCGGCTGACCCGGCATGTCAACGCAGGATGATGCGAATCGTACTCTCGCTGATCTGTCTTTGCGCCTTGGCTGACGAACTGACGCAGCCTCTCACGGGACGTTCGTTCCAGTGGTCCGACTGGCTTGCCGATCTTGCCGGAGCGGCAGTCGGAATGGCGGTCGTCAGCATGGTGGTTGCAGCCACCCGCGCCGGCCGCGGTTTCCTGCGCTGGGCCCGTTCCTGGCCCTGACCTTGCGCTACGAAGTTTGGGAAAGGAGGACGATGAGCATGACGTAAATCCGAAACCTTTCGTCGGGACCATGCGGGTAACCAAGCCCGTCCGGTAAAGCTTGGCCAGCAGCCGGAAGCGAGTCTTGGGTGGTGACTGGGTAACCGGCACTGCTAGGCGTAGACAGCGAGTGCTGAAGCCGTGTGATTGAGCCTCGAAAGTGGGCAATGCGGGAGTCTTCGGTCTGGTCAGTCGCGAGGACAGCAGCGTCGTACCGCAGTGGCCTGGTGCGTCGCCTCCGCCGGGGTCGAAGAGCAGGGCAAAGGCACAATGGTGGTCTCGGGAGGAACGTAGGAGATCCTGTCGTCTCCGCGCAGAGAAACTCCCGGCAGGAGATACCGGGTCAACAACTCCGGGCCCGTCGCTTGGCATTCGGTGGCGACGGGAGAATCGTCCGCCTTGGAGCTGGTTTACCCGGATTCTGGAGCGGTACCGGCTTCCGCCTGCCAAGGCCATACACTCGGTTTGCCGTCAGCGATGCGCTACGACTTGAGGAACCGGATGCGGGAAATCTGCACGTCCGGATCTGTGGGAGCGAGCGGGTGAGCAATCACCCGGGGCGACCCGGCCAAAAATCTCCCGGGACATTATGTGATGGTGCGTAAGAAGTCAACGATCGAGTGCTGGCAGCAGACGTTTGGAAATAGATCGCTGCTAGCACTTAGATGAGCGAGTTGTTGGAGAAGAGTGGCAAGGTGGTGGATAATGGCGCAATAGGAGAGATTGCGTCCTGAAATTCACTTAACGCCAGCACCAGGAAGGGGCAAGTAGGGCTTAAAGGAGGGGGGCAGCACTTGACAGGGCCTGCTTGGGCAACAAAACTCAGCGTCGTCAGGCCGTTACGGCGAGGCCCGTCTTGCCTCGGCAGTAGACATGGCCCCGTGAATCCGAACCGACCTCTCATCAGGAGCCGATCGTGAAAACAAACCGCCATGGTATCAGCAGACGAAACCCTGTCTTCTGGATGGCAGGCCAGCTCCTGCTGGCGGCCGCCACAACCGTGATTCTTGGTCTTTCGACTTCTTCTCTCGCATCGGAGAACGAATCCCGCTGGGTGCATCCGCTTTGTCAGCCGCTGCTGCTCGATAGCAACGGCCCGCTGGTGGAGTTGGCCGACGGGAGTCTGATGACCATCGGCCGAGAGGGAACACGCATCAGCAAGGACGACGGCAAGACATGGTCGGAAGCTCGTCCCGCTGCTGAAGGAATCGGCGGCCTGCGCGATGGTCAGGAGCCTGCTACGGTCTACCTGATACGGACGGAACGTGGCGCACTGGTCGCGGTCTATCTTGATTCGAACACGTACAACTTCAGTTGGGACAACAGCACCAACCAACCCAAAGATGACTGCCGGCTCGAGGTGTGGGCGGTCCGCAGCCTCGACGGCGGGGCCACGTGGGTCGATCGGCAGCGGCTCCTGGATGGCTACAATCCAAACTTTTTCGGGTTCATCCGGACCAGCAGCGGAAGGCTGGTTGCCACGGTGCCCCACATCGTTCGCGACCCGGGCCGCTACGCCGCCTGTTCTCTCACTTCCGACGACGACGGCAAAACGTGGAGACGCAGCAACCTGATCGATCTAGGCGGACATGGACACCACTCCGGCGCCATGGAGCCCACGGTGGCAGAGTTGAGCGACGGACGGCTGTTGATGTTGATTCGCACTCACTGGGGCCGATTCTGGGAAGCCCTTTCCGACGATGGCGGGTTGGCCTGGCGGACAATCCGCCCGAGCCCAATCGAATCGACCAGTGCGCCGGGTTACCTGCTGAAGCTCCGCAGTCAACGTTTGGCCTTTGTTGCCAACGGCAAGGAGGGGCGGCAGGAGTTGCTCCTCGCTTTCTCGGAAGACGATGGCAAAACTTGGACGCGGCAGGTTGCGATCGCGCGCCAGCAGGGCGGCCAGTTGAGCTACCCCTACTTCATGGAGCGTCGGCCCGGCGAGCTGTGGGTGATTGCCGGATTCGCATTCCAGGAGGGCTGGAAGAACCCCGTGCCGCTGAGGTTAAAGCTCAGTGAAGAGGATTTCCTGCGCGAGGCAAAGAAAACGCCGTAAAGTCACAGGATCCAGGCCAGGAGAAGCCGCGGCCCTCTCCGCGTGGCACTCTGCGTGTTCTCATCCAACAGGGGGTTACTTTCCCGCGTCGGGCAAGTTCTCGCATCCGTTGTTCCATGGCCTCTTGATAACGCTGATAGATGCTCCCGGGGCGAAACCGCTCGAAGATGCCCGCCGGGCGCTCGTCGATCTTGTCGAGTTCCTCCTCAGAAACACCGAGTCGGACGGCCTGCTCTTCCAAGAGCTGGCGATCGTAGACGTGCAGCCCGAGCCGCTCGGCCAAGGGCGGCGCGAACCCTTGATCGCCGGCTCCCAATTGCCGGGACAGCGTGATCACTCGCCGGCGACGGGGAAGAACTGGGGAAGAACTGGGCCGGGGGGGCCCGGGGGTGGCAACCACCCCGGCGCCCCCGGCCGCGTAATT
>JAXGMN010000039.1:57500-129270 GCA_040768665.1 Thermoguttaceae bacterium | reverse complement strand
CGGATAGCTCTGCTTCCAGCCGTGTGGCAGCACCTCCCGCACCGTATACGTCCCGGCCGGCAGATCCACGAACCAGTACGCGCCGTCATTTTCACCGTCGTACTGTGTGACGAACGACTCTTCCTCCGGGTCGAGCTGGTTGTTCTCGTTGCTGTCCAGGTAGATCGTCCAGCCGTTCAGCCCCGGTTCGTCGCTGTCCCAAATGCCGTCGTGGTTCAAGTCGTGCCATTTGTAGCCTGAGATCGGTTCGTTACAGTGGACGATGAGCACGTCGTCCACGTACCAGCCTTCGGGATCGACTTGGGGATACGCTCCCGTGTTGAAATAGAATTCCAACTGGATCGCCTTGCCCGCGAAAGGCGTGAGGTCGTGTGTGGCCGTGTCCCAATTGCCGAAGGTCTCTGGCAGCGTTCCGTCGCTTCGCTTCAGGATGGTCGTCTTCTTCGCCCCCTCAACGACGCGGACCTCAACAAAATCGACGTCGATCTCATCTCGCGTATCCAAAAAGTAGTTGAAGGAAAGCGTCGTGGTGCCGTTATTCGGAATCCGGGGGAGCACGGGCGAGATCAGCCTGCCTTGATGATCGTAGGGCAAGATGTCGTAGCGGCCGCCGCCGGTGGACCTCTCGAAAGCGCCGTAATACCAGCTATGCTCGGGCGTGTGGTTGTCTAAGCGGTCGTCGTAGCGGCCCACGGAGAAGTGCCACAAGCCGGGTCCGGTACCGCCCGAGTTGTCCGCCATGTATCCGCCGGCGCCGTTCTCGAAATGCTCCTCGTAGATCGTGGTGCAGCCCTCGGCGCCAGGGGCCGATGCGGCAAGCGGCAGGCCGATGGATAAAAGGCGGCGATCCTCAAGAGCTTCGATCGCGAGTCGTCGAGCCCCCGTGCTCAGCATTTGGCGTCCGTGCGGCGATCGCTTATCTCTTGCGCCCCCAAGGTTCCATTGGGATCGAAAGCGCGATCTGAGGGCAAACACGAGCAACCCCTTCAGGAATCGGAGAACCGAACAAGCACCAACGCCGATAAGTCATGCTTCACAGAAATCAAACGACCTGACACACGAAGAGTACACCCCCCACAATAACAGCAATTCCGTCGGTGTCAACAGTGCACTTCTTGATGTTTGTGACGCACACTCCAACGCTGCCGGTCGCATGCCGGTTTGCCAGTTGCGAGGGGCAGGCGAGCTTTGCAGAGTTTGCCGTCTTCGGCGACTTTGCAGGCTCCCCTTCTACAACATCCGCAAACTGCTTTTTCGGAGAAGCTTTGTGCTCGTTCACCGCCTTTCCAAGAAGGCCGGCTGACCGAGTAACCGGTCACGCCCACGGCCGGGGGCTGGTCCATTTTTCGGTCCATTCGAGTGTTTTGGCGTCAAAGACGTTGGCCGAAAACATGGACCTGCCCCCCCTTCTCCGCCCCGTGAACGGTTACCTCACCGATCGGCAACCGTTCCCATTAAGACGATTCTTTCGGTTTGGGGGGATTGACGCCTGGAAACGGCCGTAACTATACTTATGCCATTCGCGGAAAAACCGCATTGACCTTCAAAACCGGCCAGGCATTATCTTCTCGTTGAAGCGATTTTCGTTCGCTTGGATGGTAGCGGTTGTCGGGTGCGGAGGTCCACTAGCGGAAGTTGACGGCGAGAAAGTCCCAGCTCCGACGGATCAGAGTCTGGTTTTCCACAAGAGGGCCGAAGGAGCAAGTGCTTGCCCTGGTAATGCTCTGGCGTTGGGAGACTCTACTATGTTCGGGAGAAGAAATCGGAAGAAACGGGCTTCGCGAAGCATCGGGTCTCACCCGAAGCGTTTAAGAGTCGAAGGGCTCGAACCACGATTGGTGCTGACGCCTATCGTCGATGTCAGCGATGTCGGGGGTGTGTTGGCTCTGACTGGCAACAACGAGCCTTGCGAGGTTGAAGTTCGCACGGCCGTCAACAACAACAATAGTTTCACGATTGCCGGATTAAACGGAACGCTGCTGACGTTGAACGGCAGCGCTTCGACGATGCTCGAGACCACCGTCCACAACATCACCGGCAATATCGAAGTGAACCTGGGTGAGTTTTCGGGAAACACCTTCCACTTTGTCGAACGCGACAATGGACAAGCCTCCCGGACCCCGGCAGATCTCGTCATTGATAACGACGCCGGCAACATCAACAATCTGGGCGATGTTACCGACCTCGAAGACGATACGATCGATCTGATTATCACGGGAGACCTTCTGGTCACCGAGACCAGCGGAGAATACTTCAATACCCTGAACATTTATCGGACGGCGGTCTACGGGGACACGATCGTCGATAACGGCGCCGGCGGCGGCTCCAAGACAACGATTGACAGCAGCGAGCTGGACGGAGGCGGCGCCACACCGGTTGCTCTCTGGATGATCAACGAGGACGGCAACGACATCCTGCAAGTCCAGGGCGCATCGCGGTTCGGCATGGGCAATTTCCCGCCGGACTTTCTCGCCGTCGACATCGACAATGGCGACGGCGGCAGTCGCACCACGTTCACGGGCGCCAGCCAGGTCTATGGCTCCGTAGAAATCGACAACGGCGACACGGTGCCGCTGGCAATGGATATCTCGACCTTTAACAATGCCGAGGTTCTCGGCTCGGTGACGATCAGCAATGGAGACGGCGATACCCAGACCAGCGTGCAAAACAGCAGGCTGGGTACGCACTCGACCGAGGGCGGGCCGTTGGAAATCTATAACGATGAAGGCCGCGATATCTTCTCCATGAGCGATTCGGAGATTCTGTGGGGTCTGCTCATCCAGAACGACGCCGCCGCCGGTGGAACATCCACCTCAGGCAGCGAGACGCATATTCTCGCGGGCTCCTTTATCGGCGAGCTTTCGGACATAGCCCTTTCCATTCCTCCCGCCGTGTTGGGAGATGCGATGTATATCGAGGGCGACGACGGGGACGACCTGGTCAATATCTCGGGGAACCCGGGTACCCGGAACGAGATCTTCGGCGAGTTGCGGATGGTGCTCTATGACGCGCGGAACGAGGTCAACATCACCCATGCTCGGATGGATTCGCTTCACTACGATCCGGGTGATGTCGGCGGGGCCCACCAGGACATCATGCTGATCTCCGCGACAGCCATTGCTAATGAGATTGACGTCCGCTTGGGCGGTCTCAATGACACCTTCCGAGTGATCAATGGATCAACGTTGCCGATGTTGTCGGCCATCAATGTCGATGGCGGGGACGGCTGGGACCGCTTCCATAGAGATACCGACGTGACTCCCTCCTCGCTCGGCGAGGACAACTTCGAGGAGTTGATCTGATCGATCCCTCGCCGTGATCCAATTGGTTGCCGCGGCACTTCGGTGCCGCGGCAACTTGGCGTTCTTGCCGGTTCTGCGACTCCGCAAGCGTAACCGTTCACGCCCGCGGCCGGGGACTGGTCCATTTTTCGGCCAATTCGAGTGGTAACCGTTTCCGCCCACGGCCGGGGCTGGTCCACTTTTCGGCCGATTGATTTATTTGGCGGCATAAGCGCCGGCCGAAAATATGGACTTGCCCCCCTCGCTTCCGCCCCGTGAATGGTTACCCGCACGCTTTCACCCATCCCTTGCCGAGTGAGGTCCCGTTGCGCTTGCCCGGTAGGATCGTAAGGCGTCTGCCGGACGATATCCAGGCACAGTCGGTCTATCAGAGTCTTCCGCCACCGCACGTCGGCGATTAGGATCGAGGAAGGGA
The DNA here is from genome assembly GCA_040768665.1 of Thermoguttaceae bacterium. Lineage (GTDB taxonomy): Bacteria > Planctomycetota > Planctomycetia > Pirellulales > Thermoguttaceae > JABWBD01. The sequence goes on along the minus strand of JAXGMN010000039.1, from coordinate 125,553 downwards.
AAATCACCACTCAAATGAAATACGCCTTATAGGGCATCCGCAATAAACCTGCGGCAGGACCTGCTGGCGAGGTCAGGTGATTCTCGTTCCATCCTGTACCTACATTCGGGAACGGAGAGGATATGGATAGGGCTGGACGATTTCGTTGGATCGCTTCTCGCGGCAAATCAAGTCGAGGGGGCGAGGCAGTCGCCGGTAGGAGCCGAGAGACGGGCGACGCGATCCCTCCAATATGAGGCGCTTGAAAGCCGAATGCTCCTGGCTGCCGATCTGAGGTTGCGATTCGAATTCGCCGATGCCGGGGGCAGTCCCCTCAGTTCGCTGAGCGTCGGAGACGACTTCCTCCTGCGAGCCTATGTGAAGGACATCCGGGGAGCCGGCGCGGAAGGGGTGTTTCAAGCTTACTTCGACCTGACCTACAATTCGGGTCTGATATCACCAACCGCCTCCATCGATCACACCGGTCCATACAATCACTTCACGTCGGGAGACACGCTGTCGAGCGGCTTGATCAACGAAGTCGGCGGGATGGACGCAGATCAGGTCGCCCCTTCGCCGCGCGATGCGGAGTTGCTCCTGTTCAGCGTGCCGTTTCAAGCTGATACTTCCGGCACTCTCACCCTGACCGGCAACACCGCCGACAGAAGCATCCTGTTCTTCGACACCGTGGTAGCCCTGCCGTTGAGCAGAATCAGTTTTGTCGACACGTCCATTCCGATCGTCGAGCAGACAGGCCCCAAGGTAAGCATTGCCGCGACGACGCAAGGGAACGAGTCGGGGCCAGTGAACGGTCGCTTCACGGTCTCGCAAACCGAAGCCAACTCGTCCGATACCGTGCTCAGCTATACCGTCGCCGGCACCGCCACCTCGGGCAGCGACTACACGGCACTCAGCGGTTCGGTAACGATTCCGGCGGGCAGCACGTCGGCCACTATCGACGTTCCCGTAATCGATGACGCAATCGTCGAAGCTGTTGAGACGGTCACGGTAAGTCTGACCGGAATCACAAGCGGCGCACCGGATGTCGCAATCGACACCAGCAGCGACGAGGCAACACTCCAGATCACGGACAACGATATCGCCGGCATCACCGTCCAGCCCACCACCGGCCAGACGACCGAGGCGGGCGGCACGGCTACCTTCGAAATCGTCCTCAACAGCCGGCCGACAGCCGATGTCACCATCGGTCTTGCCTCCAGCGACCCTGACGAAGGCACCGTCTCGCCGGCCGGCGTTACCTTCACGGCGGCCAACTGGAACGTGCCGCAGACCGTCACCGTGACCGGCCAGGACGACGACGTCGTCGACGGAGATACCGCCTACACGATCGTCACCGAGGCAGCCGTCAGCAGCGACCCGGTGTACGGGGGATTCGCGGTTGCCGACGTCTCGATCACCAATGTTGACAACGATTCGGCCGGCATAACCGTTACACCTACCACGGGTCAGACCAGCGAATCGGGAGACACCGCCACCTTCACCATCGCACTGACCAGCCGGCCGACGGCCGATGTGACGATTGCACTTTCGTCCAGCGATACGAGCGAGGGAACCGTCTCGCCCTCGAGCATCACGATTACGCCTGCCACGTGGAACGTGCCTCGCACGGTCACCATCACGGGCCAGGACGACGATCTCGTGGACGGAAACGTCGCCTATACGATCGTCACTGCCCCTGCCACGAGCAGCGACCCGAATTACCAGGATCTTAACGCGGCCGACGTTTCCGTTACCAACCGCGACAACGAAGCCCCGGGCGTCACGATCAGCCCGCCGAGCGGTCCGACGACGGAAGCCGGCGGAACGGCCACTTTCTCGGTTGTGCTGAACGCCCGCCCGACGGCAGACGTCTCGATCGCGCTCTCGTCGAGCGACACAACTGAAGGCACGGTATCTGCCAACCTGGTGACGTTTACGCCGGCCAACTGGAACGTGCCCCAGACGATCACCGCAACGGGCCAAGACGACGACCGGGCCGATGGCGACGTTTCGTACACGATTATCACGGGCGCGACGACCAGCAGCGATCCCAGCTACGCGGGCCTGAGCGTAGCGGACATTGCCCTGACCAACCTCGACGACGATTCGGCGGGCATCGTGGTGACGGCTCTCAACGGACTGCAGACGACCGAGAGCGGCGGCATGACGGCCCTGAGCATCCAGCTCACCAGTGAGCCCGCTTCCAACGTCGTCATCAATGTTTCCTCAAGCGATACCAGCGAAGGAACGCTCACGCCGACCCAACTGACGTTTACATCCGTCAATTGGGATCAGCCGCAGGTGGTGACGGTGCAGGGGCAGGATGATCCCCAAGTCGACGGCAATGTGTCGTACACCGTCGTGACCGCCCCGGCCATCAGCAGCGATGCCGCGTACAACGGCCTCGATGCCGAAGATCTCACGCTCACCAACCTCGACAACGACGAGCCCGGCTTTCTGATTGCCGCCCAGGAGCCGATCATCACGAGCGAATCCGGCCAGACCGCAACCTTCACCGTGGTCCTGGTGAGCCAACCGACCGCCGCCGTCAACGTGGACCTCACTTCGAGTGATACGGGTGAGGGAGCCGTGCAGCCGGCGACGCTTCTTTTCAGCATGGCGAACTGGGACGTTCCCCAGACGGTTACTCTCAGTGGCGTCGACGACCAGGAGGTCGACGGCGATGTTTCGTACCGGGTTACCGCCCAAACCCGCAGCAGCGATCCGAATTTCGACGGCCTCACGACGGATGATCTTCAGGCGGTCAATACGGACGACGACACACCCGCGGTCCTGGTGAGCCCGATAACCGGGTTGGCGACCTCGGAGGCCGGCGCCACCGCGACCTTCCAGGTCGTGCTGAACGCCCCGCCCACCGCGGACGTGACGGTGCCAATCGCCTCGAGCGATACGACCGAGGGGACTGTGTCCGTCCATAGCCTCGTATTCACGCCGGCGAACTGGTCGAGTGCGCAGATTGTCACCGTGATCGGAGTGGACGATGATCTCTCCGACGGCGACGTCGCATACTCCGTAATCGTCTCGGCGGCCACAAGCGCCGATTCGAATTACGACGGGTTCGATCCGCCCGACGTGGCCCTGGTCAACCTCGACAACGACACACCGGGCATCCGCGTTTCGCCTTCCACGGGAACGACCACCGAGGCCGGCGGGACGGCGACTTTCTCGATGGTGCTCAGCAGTCGCCCCACGGCGGACGTCGTGATCGGCCTGTCGTCCAGCGATTCCAGCGAGGGCGTTGCCTCGGCCAGCCAGGTGAGGTTTACCTCAGCCAACTGGAACGTACCACAAACCATCACCGTCACCGGCCAGGACGATCACCGGATCGACGGCGACGTCGCCTACACGATCGTCACCGCCCCGGCGGCCAGCGCCGATCCCGGCTATGCCGGATTGGACGCCGCGGATCTCGCCTTGACCAACGTCGACGACGACGAAGCCGGCATCGTGGTCACCCCGTTGAACGGACTGGAGACCACGGAGAGCGGCGGCATGACGGTCCTGAGCATTGTGCTGACCAGCGAGCCCAGCGCCGACGTGGTCGTCGATGTGTCGTCGAGCGATACGAGCGAAGGGACCCTTTCACCCGTGCGGCTGACGTTTACGCCCGTCAACTGGGACCAGGCGCAAGTCGTGGTGGTGCAAGGGCAGGACGATCCGCAGGTCGACGGCGACGTGGACTACACGATCGTGACGGCCCCGGCCACGAGCGGTGATCCCGACTACCACGGCATCGATGCGGCCGACATCACGCTCACGAATCTGGACAACGACGAGGCCGGCTTCGAGATCGCCGCACAGTTGCCGCTCACGACCAGCGAATCCGGACAGACGGCAACCTTCACCGTGGTCCTGGCAAGCCAGCCGACCGCCACGGTCACTATCGACTTCAGCTCGAGCGACCCAGGAGAAGGGACGCTGCAAGGGGCAACCGTCGTTTTCTCCACCGCCAACTGGAACGTCCCCCAGACGGTTACGGTCAGCGGAGTCGATGACGCAGACGTTGACGGCGACATTTCGTACCAGATCAATGCGGAATCGAGCAGCAGCGACCCAAACTTCGACGGACTCACAGCGAGCGCGATCCAGGCAATCAACCTGGATGACGACGCACCCGCGATCCTGGTGAGCCCGGTGGCGGGTCTGACGACGTCCGAGTCCGGCGGATCGGCAACCTTCGAAGTCGTCCTGAATGCCCCGCCCGCGTCCGACGTGACCGTGCCAATCGCCTCAGGCGATACCACCGAGGGCACCGTCTCCGTGGCGAGCCTCGTCTTCACGGCGTCGAACTGGTCCACGCCCCAGACGGTCACCGTCACCGGCGTCGACGACGATCTCTCCGACGGCGACACCGAATACACCGTAACCGTGCTGGCCGCCACGAGCAGCGACACGCAGTACAACGGTTTCGATCCTCCCGACGTGACTTTGACCAACCTGGACAACGATGCGCCCGGCATCCGGGTCACGCCCACCACCGGCACGACGACTGAAGCGGGCAGCACAGCCACCTTTTCGGTCGTGCTTGAAAGCCGGCCGGCGGCGGACGTGGTAATCGACCTTTCTTCGAGCGATCCCAGCGAGGGCGTCGCTTCGGTAAGCCGGCTGGCCTTTACGCCCGCCACATGGAACGTGCCCCAGACGGTCGCTGTCACCGGCCAGGACGACCACCGCGTCGACGGCGACGTCGCGTACACGATCGTCACAGCGCCGGCGGTCAGCGACGATCCCGACTACGCGGGCATGAATGCCGCAGACGTCTCGCTCACCAATCTCGATAACGATTCGGCCGGCATTGTGGTGACCGCTCTCAATGGGTTGGAAACGACCGAGGGCGGCGGAATGACCAGCCTGAGCATCGTGCTCACCAGCGAACCGACCGCCGACGTGGTGATCGATGTCTCCTCAAGCGACACCAGCGAAGGGACCCTCTCACCGGTCCGGCTGACGTTTACCTCCGCCAATTGGAATGATGCACAAATCGTCGTCGTCCAAGGCCAGGACGATCCCCAGGTCGACGGCGATATCACCTATACCGTCGTCACGGCCCCGGCCATCAGCAGCGATCCCGACTACGACGGCATGGACGCCGACGACCTCACGCTCACCAATCTGGACGATGACGAAGCCGGCTTTGAAATCGCCGCAGAGCTGCCGCTGACCACCAGCGAGTCCGGCCAGACGGCTACGTTTACGGTGGTCCTCGTGAGCCAGCCGACTGCCGCGGTCAACATCGATTTCAGCTCCAGCGATACCGGCGAGGGGACGGTCGATCCGGCGACCCTGATGTTCACCGCCGCCAACTGGAACGTCCCTCAAACGGTGACGGTCACCGGAGTGGATGATCAGGAGGTCGACGGGGCCGTCCAGTATCACATTACGGCGGAGTCTCGCAGCACCGACGCCAATTTCGACGGCCTTATTTCGGATGATCTTGAGGCAGTCAACCTCGACGACGACACCCCCGCCGTCCTGGTCAGTCCGGTAGCCGGGTTAACGACCTCGGAAGCCGGCGCTTCGGCAACATTCCAGGTCGTGCTGAACGTTGCCCCGACTGCGGACGTGACCGTGGCGGTTGCATCGAGCGATCCGACCGAGGGCGCCCTCCTGATCGAAAGCCTTGTTTTCACACCGACCAACTGGGCGACTCCCCAGACGGTCACTGTCACCGGTGTCGATGACGACACCGTCGATGGAGATATCGACTACTCGGTGGTCCTTTCACCGGCGACGAGCGGCGATTCTGCCTACAACGGCCTTGATCCCTCGGACGTTGCGCTGACGAACCTCGACGACGACACGCCCGGCATACGGATGACGCCCGTTGAGGGGAGCGCCACGACGGAAGCGGGCGGCACGGTGGATTTCTCCGTCGTGCTCAACAGCCGGCCCACGGCGGACGTCACCATCAATTGGACGACGTCCGACGAGACGGAAGGGACGGTTGCCACGAGTAGCTTTACGTTCACGCCGGAGAACTGGAATGTTCCGCAGGTCTTGACGGTCCAGGGCGTCGGTGATTCGGTGGTCGACGGCGACGTGCAGTACGCGGTCGTGGCCACCGCCAGCAGCAGCGACTCGCATTATGGCAGCCTGGAGCCGGTCGAGGCGGCGCTTACCAATGAAGACGACGACTTGGCGACGATCACGGTTTCGGCGGCCAACCTGGTCGTCTCGGAGGGGACGGGTGGATCGAATACTCTCGCCACGTTCGACGTCACCCTCTCCGGCGTCGTCGAGGGCGGGTTCGATTTCAATTATCTGCTGGAAGACGAGACCGCGACGGCAGCCGGAGGCGACTACCTGGGCACCGGCGGCTCGGTTTCCTTCGCCGGCACCGACGGTGAGACCCACTCGGTCACGATCGAAATCAATCCTGACAACATCGTCGAACCCGATGAGACCTTCCGCGTGGTGGCCGCGGCAATTTCCGGAATCAGTGCCAGTGCTGCCGAGCGGATCAGCACGGAAGGAAGCCCGCTGGTCTTCACCATTCTCGACGACGACGAGTTCACCATCTCCTTTTCCGGCGTTTCCCAGCCGGAAGGAACGGGCAATGGGAATACCCCGTTCGATTTCGAGGTGACCCTGTCGAATCCGGTGCAGGGCGGACTGCAGATCGTGTATACCACCAGCGACGGAACCGCGACCGTCGCCGACAGCGATTACCTCGACAATGACGGCGTGCTGGAATTCACCGATTCCCAAACTCAGGTCATCCGGGTCGAGGTTCCCCAGGATGCCACGGTTGAGCGGGATGAGACCTTCACGGTTTCGCTCGACGAGATTATCTTCCTCGACACCGCGCTGGCGGAAATCTTCGACGTGGAAGGCGGCACACGCACGGGCACGATCCTCAACGACGACACGGCGACCGTCTCCTTCGTCGACGCCTCCAGCGTTGCCCTGGAAACGGGCGGCACCCATGAGGTCGAACTGCGACTGTCGGTCGCCAACGGCGGAACGCTCAGCGAAGACGTAATCGTCGACTTGGCCGTCGATGCCAGCAGCACGGCGCTCGACGCGGACGATTATGTCCTGAGCGACACGAGCGTCACGTTCCCGGCGGGCAGTGCCGACGGCGAGATCCGGCGAGTTACGATCACCCCCGTGGCGGACGATATTGACGAGGACGATGAGAGCATCCGCCTGGGGCTTGCGGTGGCCGGCGACGGTATCGGCGGCGCAGTATCGGCAGCCTCGCCCGACGAACACGTGGTGACCCTCACCGAAGACCCGATGACCGCGAGCGTTTCCGGCCACGTCTGGTTCGACGCCAACAACAATGGTGTCCGAGAAGAAGGCGAGCTTGGGATCCCCGGCGTTACGGTGACCCTGACCGGCTCCGATCTCCGCGGTCAGACGGTGGAAATCGTGGTCATGACCGACGATGAGGGAGCCTATCACATCGAACATCTGCCCGCCGGGACCTACTCGGTTCAGGAAACCCAGCCCGAAGCGTTCGTCGACGGCATCGACGTCCTCGGAACCATTAACGGAGAGCCCTGGGGAACCGCCGGCAACGACCTGTTTTCCGGCATTGTTCTCGCACCGGAACAGCAGGCGGTCGACTACAGCTTCGGAGAACGCAGTCTCACGCGAACACCCGTCTCACTCCGATTCTTCCTGGCATCGACGCCGCCTCTGCAGGAATCCATCCGCGAGGTCGTCGCGCGGGCGGAGGAAATTGCCGGCGATCTGCCGCGCGCCGCGGCAATTCGCCGCGGCGAGGCCCCGGAAATGAGACGCATCGGCTCGCAGGTCACGCTCCTCGGCACCGGCGGCAGTGATGAATTCTCCTTCGCGCCCGCGGGAAATTCCAATTCGCCCGGCGCCGGCGAGCACTTGGTAGTTGCCAACGGCATCCGATGGACCTTTGATTCGGAAGAGGTCCATCGGTTTACGCTCAACGGCTCCTCGGGCGACGACTTGCTAAAACTCCACGATTCGCCCAGCGACGACGTTCTCGAAGCGGAAGGCAACCGCCTCACCCTGACCGACGGTGACTTCTGGCTTGAAGCGATCGCATTCGAACAGGTCCGCGCCACATCGTCGGCGGGCGGTCAAGACCGGGTACAGCAACAAGCGATCGACTTTGTCCTTCAGCTCGAAGGTCCTTGGATATCGTGATCGGCGAGGCAGCGCCCCCATCCGCGGGCAGACTCTCGCTGGAAGGCGAGCGGCGGGAATTCTCTTACCAGTAGGATGGACATTCTTGTCCGTCTTCTGCCGACGGACACGAATGTCCATCCTACCTCGTGGTAAATCTCTTTCTGCCGCTCGCCTAAGGCTTGCATGCCCTCCAGCCGTTCAGCTTGATCTCACCGCACCGTCGCCCTTGTACTTGGCGCAGTACTCAGGCATCAGCTCTTTGACTTTCTGCTCGAGCTCTTCGTCGCTGATAGCGGTCATGCGGCCTTCTTTTTCGTACTGGTCCATGACCCAGCGAGCGACCTTGTGGCATTTGATCTTGCTGATCCGCCTATCGCCTTTCAGCCCGAAGTACTCATTGACCCAGAGCGCGACGCCGTCGCTGCCCGTCTTGTCGGTCAGCGCGACGCGTGGGGGGCGGTTCAACAGGGCCGCGGTGTCGAAAATGTTGTAGATCCGCTCATCCTGGCGAAGCCCGCCGGCATGGATGCCCGCCCGCGTGGTGTTGAAAGCCTTGCCGACGAACGGATAGTTGTCCGGGATCGGCAGCCCGATCGACCGCATGTAGTCGGCCAGTTCGCTGATCACTTCGGTGCGGATCCCGCAGAGGTCGCCCTTGAGAGCAATGTATTCAAAAACTGCACCTTCCAGGGGCGGATTGCCGGTCCGCTCGCCGTAGCCGAAGAGCGTGGTATTCACGGCATCGCAGCCGTAGAGCCAGGCGGTGGCGCCATTGACGTGGACCTTGTGGAAGTCGTTGTGGCCGTGCCATTCCAACCGGCTGCCGGGCACGCCGATCTCCTGGTTGAGCTTGTAGATCAGCTTCGGAATGCTTCGCGGCAGTTCCACGCCCGGGAAGCTTACGCCGAAGCCCATCGTGTCGCACAAGCGGATCTTCACCGATTTCTCATCGGGAACCTGCTCGCTCATCCGCATCAAACGCTCGACGAAGGGCAGGACGAATCCCTCGATGTCGGCGCGGGTGATGTCCTCCAGGTGGCACCGGGGGCGGACGCCCGCTTCGAAAGCCGCATCGACCACTTCGCAATACGCGTCCATGCACTCCTTGCGGCTCTTGAACTTCAGCTTCTCGAAGATGTGGTAGTCGGAACAGCTTGTGAGCATGCCGCTCTCCGCCAATCCCGCTTCTTTGACCAGGCGGAAATCGCCGGGGACGGCGCGGATCCAACCGGTGCACTCGGGATAGCGGTGGCCCAGTTCGCGGCAGCGGTCGAGCGTTTCGCGGTCGTTGTGGGTGTACAGGAAGAACTCCGTCTGCCGGATCACGCCGTTGGGCCCGCCCAACTGGCCGAGCAGGTCGTAGATCCGCACCATCTGGTCGATCGTGTAGGGAGGACGCGCCTGCTGCCCGTCGCGGAAAGTCGTGTCGGTAATGAAGATGTCACGGGTTTTCAGCGAGTGCGGATCGAACTCGATCGGCCGGCCGTCGACATACTCGACCACCGGACCGTCGAACCGGATCAGCGGCGGCATGGCGTAGTCGAACGTTTCTTCGAGCAGATTCGGTTCCGTGGTGTCGACAAGGGGATAGGATTTGAGGGTATCGGACATGGTAGTTCCTTTCTCAAAAGGGCTCCAGAAGGAGGAAGGCAAACCGCAGAGGAGGTTTTCCGCCCGCCACCCCCGCTGCACCATGAGCAGCCTCAGCACTCGACGCCCTGCTGCTTGCAGACCTTGGCGATATAGTCGGCCGCGTCGCCGACCGTCTCGACCGACAGCGCCTCATCCTCGTCCATCTCGATGCCGAACTCCTCCTCAAACATCGCCACCAACTCGACGGACTGGACGCTTTCGGCGCCCAGGTCGGTGGTGAAGGCGTTTTCCGGCTTGATCTCGCTGGGGTCGACCTTAAGCACGCGAGCGGTCACTGCGACGACGCGATCCATTACGCTTGGCATAAATTTCGCTCCTGTTGGTTGTTGCAGGGAAAATGGACCGTGCGGCAATCGTCTTCCGCAGACCCCGGTTTCCCGTCGGCCGGCCGGGCTCATTTTTCCTGCGGGGGTCACGAAGATCGTTGGCTGGCCAGCGCGCGGCGGCCCTTCTTGACCGCCTCCATTCGCTCCGGCGCCGTCAAGTTGAAAATCTCATCCCACATCGATTCCTGGGCGGCGGTGAATTCGCGTTTCCGGCGGCCCATTGCCATTCTGGCCGTCTGGTAGAGGCTCTTCTTGCCGAATCCCTTCGTCACGACCCCCTCCAGGAACCAGGCGAACGAGGGAATGAATTTTGGCAACGGCTTGCCGGTCGCCGCGATCAATGCCATCGCGCCGACGTAAGCCCCGGTGTTGAAAAGCGTTCCGATCGAGGTTTTCGTATGATCGCCGATCACCGAGCCCACCTTGATCGAGCCGGTATCGATCGGGTTCTTTCCGTCGAGCGTAACGGTAACGTTGGAATAGTCGTTCTTCAGGTCGCTGTTGGTGGTCAGCGCCCCGAGGTTGACCCACTCGCCCACGTAGGCGTGGCCCAAGAAGCCGTCGTGGTATTTGCTGGAATAGCCCTGGATAATCGATTCCTCCACCTCGCCGCCGACGCGGCAGACGGGCCCGATCGTCATCCCCTCGCGGCACTTGGTGCCAAGCATGATCGACTTCTTGCCGATGTAACAGGGGCCTTCGATTCGCGTGAAGGGATGCACCTCAGCCTCCTCGTCGATATAGACGGGGCCGTGCTCGGCGTCGATCACGACCATCGGGTGCACCACCGTACCGCGGCCGATGAACACGTCTTGGCGACTGCCGCGGATGGCATTGGGCTCCTCCACGCGGCCTTCGATCCCGCTGCGGCCCAGGAGCTTGAAATCTTCGATGAGCTGCTCGGGATTCGCCAGTACGAGATCCCAGGTGTAGTTCCAAGCCGCTACTTCCCCGGTGGCTGCCGGCAATGTCGCCTTGGCCGATTCCAGCAGCGACTCGATGGAGTCGGCTTTCAACCTGGCCAGGTCGGCTTTGGCAATTCGGGCATAGAGACACTCTCCGTCGGCCTCGCAGGCGATCTGGCTCGGTCCGGCCGGCTCGACACTCAGCGCCGAAGCCTTGACGCGGCCGTTGACGACCAGAAGGTCGTCGCCGCTCAACTGCGAGGGGTCGTTCACCGGCCAGGAGGTCTGCTCCCGGTAGGCGTCGGCCATGTAGGGCGGAACAAAGCAGGCGACTTGCGTTGCGCCCGATTGGGCGACAAGCTTCTCGCCAAGCGTCGTCATGCCGCAGCGCAGTTCCCAAATGGGACGACTGAACGCCAGAGGATCGAAGTTCCGCCGCTTTTCGGAAGGAAGGTCCACCAGGATCAAACGCATCAGTCAATTCCTCGCTTGGTGCAATGCAGGGCGCGTGGGGTTCGACGATTCAGTTGCCCCGGGGAAAACTCGGAGCCTTCTTCTGAATCCACTGGTAATACTCGATCATCTTCAACTCGCCGGCGGCATCCGGATCGAGGAAGAAGATCGCGTCGGGGTGCAGTTGCAGGGCGCTGGCCGTGTTCATGCTTGTCACGGGTCCTTCGACGGCTCCGGCAATGGCGGGCGCTTTGCTCTTGCCGGAGGCCAGGAGAATGATCGTGCGGGCCTCCATGATCGTGCCCACGCCCATCGTGATCGCGTAGATCGGAACATCTTCCGTCTTTTCGAAGAACCGGGCGTTGTCCTGGATCGTCTGCTTCGCAAGGGTCTTGATGCGGGTGCGAGAACCGAGCGAACTGGAGGGTTCGTTAAAGGCGATGTGGCCGTCGGAACCGATGCCGAGCACCTGAAGGTCGATGCCGCCGCACTGCTTGATTCGCTGCTCGTACCAGTCGCAGAATGCTTCGTAGTTGTCGGTCGTGCCGGAGGGGATATAGATGTTCTGCTGAGGGATATTGATGTGCTTGAAAAGATTCTCGTGCATGAAGTAGTGGTAGCTCTGGTAGTGCGTCTTCGGCAGACCTACATACTCGTCGAGATTGAAGGTGGTCACCTGCGAGAAGTCGAGCCCGTCCTCCTTGTGCATGCGGATGAGTTCCTTGTAGAGCGCCAGCGGCGTGGAGCCCGTCGCCAGCCCGAGCACTGCGTTCGGTTTCGAGTTGATCGTCTTCGCCACGACCTTGGCAGCGGCCTTGCTCAGCTCTTCATACGTTTCGCTAATGATAATCTGCATGCGACCCTCACCTGACCTGAAAGAACCAGCCGGACGAACCTCGAGATGCCCCTCAAGAAGCACTCTAGTTTGTTCCGTTGGCGGAAGGGTGTCAATATGCCGGAGCCGTCTCTGCCGGCAGGCCTTTCAGGCCCCGGAGGTCGGCTGGAGTGTGGGGGGAAGGTAAGGCCGACGCACAGTGTCCGATGACGCTTGAAAAGACGGCGAAGGTCCCGTTTGATGAGACTGCTGAAAAAGGGGACAGGCACCACAACATCTTGTGCCCGTCGTCAAATCAAGCCACCACCGGTTGCGGAGCCAGTCCCCGTTTTCAGCGGTCTCTCACGCCCGGGACCCGCCTGCGACGACGCAGTTTCTGAACCACGTCGGATGGGATCTCCTATTCGCCACTGCCGTTTTCAGGTAAACTTCCACTCCGGGGGAAGTCCCCCCTGGCGAATTCTGGCGGCGCCGTGCCGTCAATCGCCAGGATTTGGCCTTTGCTGCAAAGGAGTTCAGATCGTGAGAAAGGCGCTGTCGGCGGTGTTAGCCGCCACCCTGTTGTTGGGGGCGAGGAGTGTCTATTCGGCCGAGGAATCTGCCGCTCAGCCATCGGCGATGAAGCCCGTCGTGGCCGTTGCTCTTTCCGGCTACGACGAGATTCTCGGCGACCTCCGGGTCATCAGCCCCCCGCTTGCCATGATGCTCGAGGGGGCGGTGAACAGCTTCACCGATAACAAGGGCCTCGAAGGCCTCGACAGGTCGCGCCCCTGGGGATTCCTGATCCGCACCAACGGGCAGGAGTTCCCGATGCACGCCTTTGTGCCGGTCACGGATCTGAAAAAGCTCTTGAAGTCGCTCGAGCCGGCAATTGGGGATCCCGCCGAGGCCGGCGAAGGGGTTTACGAGTTCGAGACGGAAAGCCGGGTGCTGTATGTCAAGCAAGTCGGCGACTGGGCCTTCGTCACGACGACTGTCGAAGGTTTCAGGGACGTGCCGGAAAATCCGGCCGAGACGTTGGGCAATCTGGCCAAGGATTATGACCTCGGCGTGCGCGTGACCGTGAAGAATGTGCCGCCTTTCTTCCGGCAGATGATCCTGGGCATGATGCAGTTGGGCGCTCAGCGGGGGCTGCCCCAGCAGCCGGATGAGAGCGAGGAGGATCAGCAACTCCGCCAGAAGGCGTTCGAACAGGGAATGAAGCAGTTCAGTGAGATGCTCGATGAATTGGATTCGCTTGTGGTGGGAATCCAGATCGACGAGAAGGCGGGCGTTGGCGCCCTCGAGTACCAGATGTCGGCCATCGAGGGCTCCGATCTGGCGAAGCAGATGAAGCAGGCCGACGAAGTGAAGAGCGGCTATACCGGATTTCTCCTTCCCGAAGCCGCCGTCACGCTCAGCATGGCCACGACGGTCGCCCGGGAGGACATTGAGCAGGTCAAGACGCAGTTGGAGACCGCCAAGGCAAACGCCCTTGAAGAACTCGAAGAACAGGAACTCAGCGAAGAGGAACTGGCGCTTGCCACGAAACTGCTGAATGAGATCATGGCCGTGCTCGAGAAAACGATCGAGGGAGGCAAGTTCGACATGGGGGCGGCGGCCAGGCTCGGCCCCGATATGCTGACTGCCGTGGCGGGGGCGCATGTCGTCGAGCCCGAGCGGGTCGAGGAAGTTCTCAGGTCGCTCGTCAAGCAGGTTATCAAGGATGAGCCGGAGGCGGCCGAGGCCATCAAGCTCGACGCCGAGACGTTCCAGGACGTCCGGTTCCATACGTTGAGCATTCCCGTGGAAGAGCTTAAAGGCGCCGAAGGGATCAAGGACCTCGTCGGCGACCGTCTGGATGTCGTCGTAGGCATTGGAAAACAGAGCCTCTACGCCGCAGCCGGGCGAAACGCCGGGGACATGCTCAAGCAAGCGATCGAGAAGTCGAAAGCCGCGCCCGAAAAGACCGTGCCCCCGATGCAGCTCAAGATCGCGGTCACTCCGCTGGTCAAGGCAATCGGCGCGGCAACCGACGACGACCAGGTCAGTTCGACTGCCGACTTGGTCGCTCAGATGCTCGAGGGATCCGAAAAGAAGGACCACATCATCGTGACGACGACCTCGATTCCCAACGGAACCAAGACCCGCGTTGAACTGGAGCAGGGAGTGCTCAAGATTCTGGGCGCGCTGCCCATGTTCCTGGGCGGCATGGGAGCGCCGTTTTAGAGGTCCTAACAGGCCCTAACAAAACGGGGACTGGCTCCGAGCCAGCATTGGAAAGACACCCACAATACGCGCCCCGGCGAGGTGCCTGTCCCCATTTGTTAGGGCTTTTAACAAAACTGCGGTTCGTACGCAGCCCGGCTGCTCTCAATCGGGCCGCGGTAACTCAGGCATGGGACTTGATGTTGGCAGCCGGGCTGCTGGCACCCGCTCGGCAGGGGCTTTGTTAGGACCTCTTCGAGTTGGCCTTGCCATCGGGGGCCGTTCCTGGGAAACTTGGGCCCCTTTGGTCGGGGCCGAGCGAGGGTGATGATAAAGGGTAGTGCTCCGCAAGACTCTGTATCTTCACCCTCGCCGGCCCACCATTGTTTGCGGCGCTGCCCCCCCTTTTTTACTCCGGGTTGGGACAGAGCTGCCGCACCAATTGGGAAGGCACGACCGCACTCCTTATAATCCGGAGTTGGAATGCGCTGGCTGGGCGTGATTGGAGCGTGGGGATCGGACTGGCGGGCTGCGCGAGCCCCTATATCGGCGCGCCGGTTGTTTCGGGGCCGATGGTCCCGACGCCGATCGGACCACCGATCGTGCAGGCACCTCCCCCGGTAATCCAGGCGCCGGTACCTCAAGCTCCCATCGCCTTCGCCCCGGCCTTCGAAAACCCCGTACTACTGACCGTCTCGAATCACGAGGTCGTCTGGGAGACGGTCGTCGATGTGGTCGACGACTACTTCCGGATCGCCGAGGAACGGCCCGTCCGCCTGGTAGGCAACCTCTTGACCGAAGGCCGGCTCGATACCCTGCCTGAGACCGGCGCCACGCTGCTTGAACCCTGGCGGCGGGATTCGGCATCGGCCTATGAGAGGCTTGAGAGCACGCTTCAATCGATCCGCCGGTTCGCGGTGGTCCGCGTGATTCCGGCCAACCAGTGCTTTCGGGTCGACGTCCAGGTATACAAAGAGCTTGAAGATGTCGTACAGCCCGACCAGACCACCGCGGGCGATGCCACCTTGCGCTACGATACCACTCTCACCCGAGTGGTTAATCCAATTGGCGAATTGGAGGTCCACGAGGGGTGGATACCGAAAGGGCGAGACATCGCACTCGAGCAAGCGATCATCGCCCAGTTGCTTGCACGGTTTCCAACGATGCCGCGTTAGGCGAGCGGCAGATGAGAATTTACCCGCATATCAGCCCGGCTGCTTCCCAGCAGCCGGGCTGATGGCAATCGTGAGGGGATGCGATCATCTGCCGCACGCCTTATCCGAACTTCCGGACTCTCGACTGGGTTACCGCCCTGTGCCGACCCCCGGCGGATAGGCCGCCGGCATTGGCGGGGCAACGATCGGGACCGTAGCTGGGGGATGCTGCCCCGCGCGATGGTTCACGGTGGGCAGTTTGATCGTAAAAGCCGTCCCTTTGCCGACCGTGCTGTCGACCCGGATCCGCCCCCGGTGCGACTCGACGATCTCGCGGCACTTCGATAAGCCGAGGCCCGTGCCGCCTTTTCCGCTCGCATCCGGTCCGCTCTTGGTGGTGAAGTACGGCTCGAAGATCCGCGGGAGTGCTTCCGCCGGGATCCCGCGGCCGAAGTCGCGGATGACCAGATCGATCATCTCTTCCTCCCGGTCGTAGAGAAGCTTGATGATCAGCCGTCCGCCATTCGGCATTGCCTGGCGGGCGTTGATGAGGAGGTTGAGCAGGATTTGCTGCATCTGACCGCCGTTGACGACCGCCTCCGGGATCGGCTGAAACTGCTTTTCCACCGCGATGCGGTACTTGTTCATCTCGCGCTCAAGCAGCAACAGGGTATCTTCTACAAGCTGGACCAGGTTCAGCGGCTCCTGGGATGTGGAGCGGTTGCGGGCCATCCCCAGCACACTGTTGGTGATGCGGGCGGCGCGGTTGCCGGCGGAGAGAATCTTCTCGAAGGCTTTCTCTCGGGTCGCAATGTCTTTGTGACGCAGCCCCATCTTGGCGTAGTTGATGATGGTCATCAACACATTGTTGAATTCATGGGTGGTGGTGCTGACCAACTCACCTAACGCCGCCATCTTCTGCGCCTGAGCGAGCTTCTGTTCCAGAAACTCCACCTGCTGCTGAAGACTCAGGTTTTCTCCACTGCTACCGATCACGGCTGCTTACTCCCCTGTGCTTGGCTGGAACTCGCGACCGGCAGACTTCCGCGCCGGGCACCAACTTGACCTGCTTTCCGCGCCTCGGCTCTTCTCGCTGCCTTGCCGTAAGTTCGCGGCTTAACTCAAAGTGGCAGAAGAAGTTAGCCTCACAGGACCCTATCGTCGAACCTGCCTCGGCAACTGAAACCCAAGCGGCTATAATCCGGCCGGTAGTTGGCCCTCAAGGACGTCGGCGAACTGGAGAAACTGGGATGCATACAGTCGATTTGCTGCAGGAAGCGCTTGCGGTGGCCGGGCAGTTAGGGTACCACGTCCGGCAAGAGTGGCTCGGAGGAGGAGGTGGCGGATGCGAGATTCGAGGACGTCGCCACCTGTTTCTGGACTTGGCGCTCAGTCCGGCGGACCAACTCGAACTGGTGCTGCAGACGCTTCGACTCCACCCCGAAGCGGCATCGCTGATCGTTTCACGTGAGTTGAAACGCCGCATTCGGGCGAAGATGGCGGCATGAACTGCGGACGGGTGGCGTCCTTCAGCCCCGCTCGAGCAACTCGATTGCGGCATCGCGAACGATCGCCGCGCTGCCGCGGCCAACCCTGGACCACAGGCCCGCGCGGACTTCATAACCGCCATGGTCGAAGGCTCGGTCCGTTGGGATGTAGCCGATGTAGTCGTCGGCGTAACCGACCACGGCCGTAAACCCCAGCGGAGACTTCTCGCAAATGTCGACCGCGATCTCCAAAAACGGCTCGCCCGGCAAAAGGACGAAGCCCGCCTGACCGATTCGCAAAGCGCCGACTCTCGTCTTCAAGGGCTCCGCTGCGGGCGTGTCGTCCAGCGTGCGAGTCGGCAGTTCCACCGGTTTCCAGCCGAGGGCCAGGCGATCGCCCCCGGCCGGATGAAGCTTGCGCATCGCCGCGTCGACAAAACCGGCGAGTTTCCGTCCGTAAATACGAGCGTTTTCCGGACAACGCTCCATTTTCGGCGGGTTGATATTGCCGCAGGCACCCTGCAGAAACAGAGCGCTGGCCGAGGGATAGCGATTCTCCAGCACGATTGCCATCTCGCCCGGATAGTCGGGCGAGACGTCGGGCAAGCACATCTCGAGCACCGGATGGGCCGTGGCGTTGACGAGAATCGCGATCGGCTCGTCGCGGGCGTCGAGAAAGGCGGCCACTCGGACAGACTCGTCGTGGGGCCCTTCCGGACCAATCACCTGCTCCGGCGAGAGTTCCCCCCAGGCGTGGCCGATTCCCCGTTTCGTCTTCACCCGGCGGTTCACGTTCATCCCGGGCGCCGGCTGCTCGGCCACGGCCAGCCGGCAGGGCCGAAGATTACCCGCCGCGGTTCGGATTGCCGATCCGATCTGCTCCGCAAGCCGCCGGGTCCATCGCTGAAACGGCTCGGTGTCCTTCAGATCGGTCAGCGCGATCGACTCCGGCGCGGAGTGCGTGTGGCTCGACGCAAGAACCAGATCGTCGGCGGATACAGCGCCGCCGGCTGCGGCGACAATCCACTCTCGAAAGCGGGCCATTCCGCCCACCGCTTCGCCGGCCAGTCCGATCAGATCGAGTGCAACCAGCGCGACGATCCGCTCGTCGCGCTGGATGACGACGGCTCGGGCATAGAGCGGCAGGCGGACTCCTCGAAACGGCTCCCAAAGCTTTTGGCCGGACGACATCAGGATGCTGACCTCAAGCGGCGGAGTGATTTCGGCCCTGCCGGTACCCACCATCAGTGGCAAATCCGTAGGGACCTCGCCGGCTATCGATGGCCGGAGGCAGGCAGCGCCCCAAAGGGCCGCGGCGGATGCGTGCAGGAATCGACGGCGAGAGCAGACCATCGGGCGTTGCATTGGGACGCTCCGAGGGGGCGGAGGTTGTCGCTGTCGGCCAGTTTAGGCAGGAGACAGCCGATGGGCAAGCCGCCGTTTGGACAGTCGATGGATGCGTGCGGACCTCAAGATCGTTACTTCTCTTGAAAACGGGGTACGGATACCGGAGAATACCCGGTTCCGACAAACCCAATCGCGATCGGCGTGCGTTTGGGATTCCGTATCAGCCGGCAAGCTGAAGGATCATTTGCGCGACTCGTAGCCCCACCCCCCAACAGGATTGGATATTCGCTTTTTCTCATGCCTGACCGACTGATGTTTGTGGAAGCCCTCCGCACAGGAGTGCTGGTGTTCGATGGCCCGATGGGCACCGAACTCTATCGACACCACGTCTTCACCAATCGCTGTTTCGACGAACTGTGCTTGTCGGAAGCCAAGCTGATCCGGCAGGTCCACGCCGACTACTGCGAGGCCGGGGCCGATGTGCTTACCACGAACACATTCGGAGC
Organism: Thermoguttaceae bacterium; assembly: GCA_040768665.1. GTDB lineage: Bacteria > Planctomycetota > Planctomycetia > Pirellulales > Thermoguttaceae > JABWBD01. Next base: position 106,588 of record JAXGMN010000039.1, on the reverse strand, counting down.
CAACCGCGTCGCGCTGGGCAAGTTCGGCCTGGCGGAGAGACTGCGGGAAATCTGCACCGCCGGTGCAAGGATTGCCCGCGAAGTTGCCGACGAAGCGGGCCGACCGGTTTGGGTTGCGGGTTCGATCGGGCCGATGCCGCCCCAGCCGCAGTACGACGGCCAGGTCGACGAAATGGTTGCCGAGCAGGCGGAAGCCCTGATCGACGGCGGCGCCGATTTCATCTTGTTCGAGACGCAGCCGAGCCGTCAATCGCTCGAACGCTGCGCCGCGGCCATGCGCCGGTTGCCCGAGGTTCCGTTCGCGGTGTCCTTTGCACTTCACGAGCGCGCGGAGACGGTCTCCGGCGAGCCGGTGGAGCGTATGCTCGCTCCTTTTCCGGACGACTATCCGCAGCCGATTGCGTGGGGCATGAATTGCGGCACCGGACCGGACGGGCTGCTCAGCGCGGTTGAAAAGGCGGTACACCTGACGACCTTGCCGCTTATCGTGCAGCCCAACGCCGGGATGCCCCGCGAAGTCGAGAACCGCAACATCTATTTCTGCTCGCCGGAGTATTTGACGACGTACGCCCGACAGTATGTCAGCCTGGGAGTGAGCGCCGTCGGCGGCTGCTGCGGGATTACGCCGGAACATATCCGGGAACTCTCCGCGGCAGTCAAGCCGCTGGCCCGGTCGCGAGTTGCCCGGGTGATGGTCAGCAAGCCGGCGGAATCGGCGGAGCTGAAGGAACCCACTCCGATCACCGAACGGTCCCGATTCGCGTGGCGGTTGAAGAACCGGAAGTGGTGTACGAGTGTTGAGCTGCTGCCGCCCCGCGGCTGGGATCTCAGTTCGACAATCGAGAAGTCGCAGGCCCTGTATCGCCACGGGCTCGATGCGATCAATATCCCCGACGGTCCCCGTGCCAGTTCGCGGATCTCTCCGCTCATCGTCGCCGAACGGATCCAACAGGCGGTGGGCATCGAGGTGATCCTCCACTTCTGTTGCCGCGACAGGAATCTGATCGGGATGCAAGCCGACCTGCTGGCCTGTGCGGCCTCCGGCATCCATAACATCCTGTTCATTACCGGTGATCCTCCCAAGCTGGGCAATTATCCGCATGCCACGGGTGTGTTCGATACCGACTCGATCGGTATGGTCGGCGTGCAGAAGCGGCTGAATTGCGGGGTCGACCTCGGCGGCCAGTCGATCGAACCGCAGACGTCGGCCTTCATCGGCGTCGGCCTGGATCCGACCGCCCTGGATCGCAAGCGGGAACTCGACCGCTTTCGCCGGAAGGTCGAGGCCGGCGCTGAGTTCGCCATTACGCAGCCGGTCTTCGATGCCGATGCGCTGTTGCGGTTTCTCGACGAGGTCCAACAATACGAAATCCCGATCCTTGCCGGCATCTGGCCGCTGGCCAGCTACCGAAATGCCATGTTCCTGCACAACGAAGTCCCCGGCGTGGAGATCCCCGATGCGATCATGGAGCGGATGGCATCCATTACCAGCCGCGACGAGCAGATGGCCATGGGAATTCGCATCGCCCAGGAGTCGGTCCGGCGCGTGCACGACCGAATTGCCGGGATCCAGGTGAGCGCACCGTTTGGCAAAATCGAAACGGCGCTGGCGGTGATCGAGGGATGGGAGCTTTAGGCCCGTATACGCCAAGAAAGCGTCCGTAGGGCGGACTTCCGTCCACCCTACGCTGCGCGGCGCTCGGCATCCGCTCGGCTCGCAAGCGCCAGCAGCACACTTCCCAAGCCGATGATGATCGGCCCTTCTCCGAGTGTCCAGAAAAGCGGCATCCCGATCACGATATCCAGCGCAAGCATTGCGATCCCGAAAAGGATCTTCAGCACGGCGAGGAATTTCACGAGCGGCAGGTAGCGGCGAACGTCGAGCGAGACGAAAAGGAACATCGCGCCCTGAACCGCATACAAGCCCGACTGCGAGCGGGTCAGGTAATGGACGATCGGCTGCCCCGGCAGGTCGCCGAGGCCCAGTTCATCGTGAATTTCTTCCATCCACGCGAACGGCATCACGGTGGGGATCAAGGCCGTCAGCAAGATCGCCGCGTAGATCCGCAACAACGCGGCCACGGCCCGTTCGGGACGGCCTGTCGCTGTAGTCCGGTCCATCAAGCACTCCCTTGCGACGAATGATCAACGGGCACTCTGGTCGTCGGCCCGTGCTACCAGGCCGTTGAATTGTTGAGAACCCGGGGTGTCATTCCGGTTGCCATCGAATTACTCCTTCCGCAGCAGGCGAGAAGAACCACAGGGTTTCTATTATTGCAGCGGTGGCGGAGACCTACAACTGTTCTGCGCGACAGACTAGTCCCGCCCCGGGGCCTGCCGACTGCTGCTTTTCGCCACTCGCCAGAAACGTCGACCGCGGCGGAGCCTGTCCCCTCAACAGTGGTAAGCGACCTCCAGGCATAGCAACCAATCCCGTCGAATAGTTGCATAGAATTGCGGCCGCCTCGCTAGTAAAATACTGGAGGATGCGTTTCCACGAGGGAGCCCTTATGACTGAGCGAGTGACGTTGGAACTTCCCAGCGAATTGGCAGAGCGGGTCCGCCTGGTCGCGGCGCGCACGCAGCGCCGATTTGAAGAGGTCCTCGTCGATTGGATCGACCGCGGTGGCAGCGAGCCGGACATAAATTCGCTACCCGACGACGAACTTCTTGCCTTGTGTGAAAGTCAAATGGAAGCCGATCGCCAGGAACAATTGGACGACTTACTCGACCGGAACCGCGAAGGGCTTCTTACCGAAGCTGACCGCCTTAATCTGGATGAAACGATGCGGAATTACCGGATGCGGTTGGTGCGTAAAGCCCAAGCGTTGAACGTAGCCGTAGCTCGTGGACTTAGGCATCCCCTGAGTTGATACTGTGCGAGTTTATGTCCCGGTTGAACTTGCCCGTCGGGTTCGCAAAGTGGCTCGCAATCGATGCGGCTACTGCCTGAGTCCTCAGCACTTGGTCATGGCTCGCCTGCAAATTGAGCATCTCATCCCACGCGCAAAAGGCGGCCGTACCGAAGAAGACAATCTTTGGCTGAGTTGTCCCCTCTGCAACGCTTACAAGGGCGATCTGGTTTCGTATCAGGATCCGCAAACTGGAGAGCCGGCAGCGTTATTCAATCCGAGGTCGCAGAACTGGTTTGAACACTTTCGCTGGTCAGACGATGGACTGCGCATAGTCGGTTTGACACCGGTCGGGCGCGCAACGGTTGCTGCTTTACGCCTGAGTGACGATCCGGACGCGCTGCAAGTGCGGAGCTATTGGGTGCTGGCCGGCTGGCATCCTCCGCGAGACTGAGCATCTCAAGTTGTTGACGACCGCAAGCGCCTGCTCACCAGTTGCACGGAATTCCGCGGGGCGTCGTGGAGAAAGAAGTGGCCGCCCGGGAAGATGTGCAGGGAGAATGCCGCCGTCGTCTGCCGCCGCCACGCGGAAACGTCAGCGATGCTTACCTCGCGGTCGCTATCGCCGGCCATGGCTACGATGGGGCAGTCCAGCGGCGGTTCTTCATCGTACCGGTAGGTTTCCACCGCCGTAAAATCCGCCCGAATCGACGGCAGCATCAATGCCATCAACTCCGGGTTCGCTGCGACCGCATCCGGCACGCCTCCATAGCGCTCGCGCACCTGGCGGAAGAACTCGTCATCGGGCAATTTGTGAACCGGTTCCGAGATCCGGAGCGATTGCGGGGCGGGACAGGCCGCCACGAACAGGCAGACCGGCAGGCGTTTTCGTTCGCGGCGGAGCCGTCGGGTCAGTTCAAAGGCCACGAGCGCGCCCATGCTGTGCCCCAAGAAGGCGAATGGTATGCCCGTATAGTCGTCGATTGCCCTTCCAAGCGATTCGACCAGCAGCGGCAGTGAGGCCACCGCCGGCTCCCGAAACCGCTCCTCCCGTCCCGGCAGCATTGCCGGCAGAGCTTCGAATTCGCGCGGCAGCTCGCCGGACCACGCGTAGAACTTCGCCGCCCCGCCGCCCGCGTGCGGAAAGCAGAAAAGCCGAAGCCGTGCTCCGGGATTCTCGGGCTCGTGGAACCAGCGGGCAGAATCAGGGGCGTCACTCATTCGGGGTCCGCGGGAGGTTCGGGGAGAATCGGCTCCAAGTTCCATCTTCGCAGCGGCTCGGGCGGCAAGGCTACCGGTTCACTCGGCCGGTCCAAGGGGACGAGTCGGCGAACATGGAACGTCGTCTCGCCTTGCAGCCGAGACCGCAGAGCCACTGCGATCGGATACGTGCGACCGAGGAAAACCTGGGCGAACTGCCAGGCTGCGGGGTCGTCGTCGATACTCGGTGCAAACCGGATGGAGGCGGCGCGATCCGGCGAGAGCGAGAAGGCGAAGGCGTCCAGCGGGATGGAAAGCCCTTTGCCGCATGCCTTGATGTACGCCTCCTTGAGCGTCCAGTACTCGAAGAACACGAGACGTTGTTCTTCCTGTGAGCGGCGGCTCAGTTCGGCCACTTCGGTTTCGGCGAAGAATCGCCTCGCCAGGGGGAGCACGTCGGTGCGGCGTTGAGGGCTCTCCACGTCGACGCCCACCTCGTGGTGGCTCGTCACCGCACAGACGGCCAGCCCGGCGGAATGCGAGAGATTGAAGTCGATCGGCCGGGCGGGCGGCTGCGCTAGGGCCGGCTTGCCGTAAGGATTGTAGTCGAACACCAGCGACCGCGGGTGGCGTCCAACATACCGCCCGAGGACATCGCGAAGCATCGCGCGCGCGATCAGGAAACGGTGGCGATCGCGCTGGAACAAGAATCGTCGCCAACGAACCGATTCATCTTCCGACAGCAGGCCCGCGTAGGCTTCGAGGAGCCGCGGTTCCGCGATCCCGTCCTGGTACGTGTACCAAAGGTCGACGCGACCTTCTGCCGCTTCCAGCGCATCCATCCTATTTCCCGATCTCAAACGGAATCGCTCACGCCCACGGCCGGGGACTGGTCCATTTTTCGGTCAGTGCGGGCGTTTTGGCGCGAAACACGTTGGCCGAAAACATGGCCCTGTCCCCCTCTCTTCCGCGGGCGTGAACGGTTACATCTCAAACTCGCCGCCCAGCAGCCGATACCACTCCGACAGGGCCGACAGTTCCGCCTTCGCGCGATCGCCCGGCTCAGCGACCGTCAACGTTCGCGGCGCCACGAGTGCGGCGATCTGGCGAATATCGAAAGATTCCAGCAATCCGAAGCAGAACAGCTCCGGCTTCTCGTTCACCGACCAGTTCTGCTCGATCGCCTCCTTGAGGCTTCCCAACGGGCTGCGGACTTCGAGCTTTCCGATGGCTTTCGGCTCCAGCGCCGCGGCTACCAACGCGTACGTGCTCGACCGCGGTCCGAGGGCGACCAGCTCCACGGGGCCTTGCGCGAACTTGCTTTCGGCCCAACGGGCAATCGCCGCGACCTGGCTGGCCTGCAGACCGAGCGGCCTCTCGCCGACGCCGGCCACCAGCAGGGCATACAGGAAGTCCCGCTCGGAGATCTTCGATTCGCCGAAGTAGAACGGATCGACCGCCAAGACGCGGCAGCCGGCGTCGATCCGCTTCGATGCCTCGGCGGCGACCGACTTCCTGCCTCCATCGGCAACCAGAATGACGGTCGACTTCGGATCCGCCGGCGCAAGTTCCACGGCCGGCACGGTCCACTCGCCGCCCATCTGCAATCGCCAGAACACGGCCGTCACTCCGTTGTTCTGCTCCGGCTTGGAACCGATCGCGTGAACCGTGTAGTCCTTCGCGTGGACGATCTGTTTCAGTTCCTCCCGCTTTTTCTGTTGCCAGTCGGCTGCCGACGTCTTGGAGCCTATCCCAAAACCATCGGGAACTGGCTCATTTTGCGGAGTCTTCGGAGCAAAATGTGCCTGTCCCCCTCTCCTCGCGAGGTTTTGGGATAGGCTCTTATCGCCGGGCAACTCGCCGCCGCTAGGAAGGGGCTGGCTGAGCTTCCGGGCCAGGGTGTTGAAGGTCTCGTTGTCGGGCGGGATCGGGACCTCGAGTTCCTCGGCCTTTTTGACTTCGCCTTCGGAGGGGATCTCCTCGGCATTGAACTGCTGGCCCTGATAAAAGAAATCCCCTAGCATCCGGTAGAACGCCTGGCGATTATCGACCTCGTAGTTGTGCGTGCCGGGGTCGTCGTTGACATGCCAGCGCAGCGCCTCTTCGCGGCCGAAGAGCTTGAACACCGGACCGGCCGCCTCCAGCAGCGGCGGCAGGGCGTGGGCCGAGGCGAAGCAGCAGTTGTCCTTCGAGTTCTTGATCAGAAGCGTCGGCCGCGGGGCCATCATGGCGGTCAGGTGGGTGTAGTCGACGATCGTGGCCAGATCGTTGGGGGTCTGCTCCGAGTCGCCAAGGTCGGACACGTATCGCGCCCGCGTACGATAGCTGGAGTAACCCGCTACAGGCGTCGCCAGTTTCACGCGGCTATCGAGCGAGCTGATGACGATCGTCTGCCATCCGCCGCCGGACAGGCCGGTGACGGCGACACGCTCCGGATCCGCATGCTCCAGGCCGATCAGGATGTCCAGCGCCCGCTTCATGCACAGATAGAACGGGGCCAGGCCGCTTGTGCCGCACAAATCGATCTGGTTCATCGTGTAGTGCGTGTAGCCGGGGGTGCGGAGCTGCCCCATGCCGAGCCATTCGACATTCATGGCCAGGATGCCCCGCTTCGCCTGGTTGATGCATCGCATCTGCTTGGGCACGTAGGCCTTGCCCTCGGCTGAGTGGCCGTTGACGTTGAGGATCGCCGGCACTTTGCCCGAAAGCTTCTCCGGCTCATACAGGAGCCCCGGGATCCAAAGCCCCGGCAGGGCCTCGTAGCGGAACTTCTTGATCCGGTAGCCGGGACCGCCGGGGATCGCGTCGAGCCACTCGACCCTGGCCGGCGCGTCGCGCCAGGCGGCCGCTTGTCCGCGGTAGACGATCTTCTCCAGGACCGCGGCCCGAAGCCGATCCGCCTCGACCTGCCATGCCTCGGCCGACGGGGAGTTCTTCATCACGGGCACGCGGCCTTCGCAAAATTTCTGCACCTCGGCCAGCGGAAGCACGTCGCCGACGAGCTCGCGGTCGAGAAAGGTCTGGACCAGTTTCTGGTCCGCGGCATGGGTCGAAAGCGCAATCGCCAGGGCCCAAGCAAAAATCAGTGGCAGCAGGGCGTTTCTTCGCATGGTCGGTCTCCTCGAAAGGGCGTTCCAGGTGATGCAAAGACGGGTTAGGGTTTGCTCAGGTCGTCGGCGCTTCCAGGTCCCGCTCGGCAAGTTAGCCGTTCCACACATCTCCAGAACCCCCGTGGCCTCGTGCCACGGGTGAACGAGGTTCGGCAGCTAGCACGCGTCCTCCAACGCACTTCCGGCCCCCTGCCGCCTCGTGCGGCAGGGGCCAAAGGTTCGCCAGCTAGAAAATGCACGACTTGTGTAGAACGACGAGCTCGGCAAGTGGGACCTACTGGGTGATGCGGATGTTTTTGTATTCGGCCCACATCGGCTTGCCGGCGTGGAGTTGCAGTGCAAGGATACCTTCGCGGAGGGCAAGGTCCGGGTGGTCCGTGAAATCGAGAATCAATCGGCCGTTCAGGTAGTGCTGGATGTGGTTGCCCTTGGCGAGGATCACCACGTCGTTCCAGTCGTCCAGCTTGAACAGCTTCTGAAACTCCGGCTCGGTGATGAGGGTGCCGGAAACCTTCTTCCCGTCGTCCGTCCAGGTGGCCTTTTCGCCGACCAGGCAAATCCGTCCGCGTTTGCCGCCCTCGTCGTAGATGAATCCCGAAACGCTGGGGAAATTCTGCTCATTGCGGATCTCGTGCTGGTAGCCGCGGACAACCCATGGGTTCCGCACCTTCCCCTCGGTGATGTGCTTGGAGCGGTATTGAATGCCCGAGTTGTTGGTGGAGCTGCAGCGGAAGGAAAGCCGCAGTTCGAAGTCCCCCGTTTTGGCTTCCTTGCAGATAAGGAACGTATTGCCGGTTGCCGCATTCTCGGCGGTCGTCTCGCCGCGAATGACTCCATCGCGGACCGACCAGAGGCGCGGGTCGCCGTCCCAGCCCGTCAGGTCCTTGCCGTTGAAGAGGCACTTCATCCCGGCGGGTTCGGCAGGAGCGAACTGCGGCTCCTCGGCCGCCGAAGCCCCAAGCGCGGACGAAAAGAGAACGGTAAGAGCTAAGCAGCGAAACATGGTCTTCTCCCGGGTTGAACAAAGGTGCTGAACAGGTTCTCGGAATTGGCTCGGTTAAAAAACGGGGACAGGCACCTCACCGTGAGGCGCTTTCTGCTGGATTACGGGCGGTACGGCTTTGAGCCAATCCCCGTTTTTCTGAACGATGCCCAAACTCTCCATCGTGCTCCGAGCGTCGCCCCTGTCAAGCCCCGAGGCGGACCGTGCCGGATCTTTTGGCCAAAGGCGGGCATAGTTCAAGAGCGGGCCCCGCCAGTAGGTCCCGCTTGCCGAGTGGGACCTGAGCGGCTAAGTGAGTTTTCCACTCGTTGGGGCTGTTGGCGGACACGACCCTCGATTCTCCAATTCTTAACGTCCCTCAACACCCGGTATCTGGGGAAGGGGTAAGGAGGAAGCGTTCAGAGGCCCGGACAGGCGCAAGGCGTTGGGGGCCGAACGCCAGGCGCGGGAAGTGGCGAGTTTTCAAAGCTCTTCCGCGGACTCTGCCTATTGTCCCTGACGTGACCGGAGAAGCTGCTGCAAATCAGCCAACAGTGTCGAAAGCTCCTCCGTCGGACGTGCGAGGAGGCTTTCGGTCGAACTGGAGTCCTCGCCAAGGAGTTGTTGAAGCAATTGAATCTTCCCCGCCAGTGAACCTTCTTGCCGGCCTTCTTGGCGGCCTTCTTGGCGGCCTTCTTGGCGGCCTTCTTGCCGGCCTTCTTGGCGGCCTTCTTGCCGGCCTTCTTGGCGGCCTTCTTGGCGGCCTTCTTGCCACCCTTCTTGGCGGCCCTGCTGCCACCCCTCCTGCCGCGCACCATCGAGCGCCCACTGGTAGTCGCGTTGTGCCTTTTCCCGCTGGTCGTACATCACTCGATCCTCCGTTTTCGCCGCGATCGCTTCGATCGCCGTAATTGCTCCCTGAAACTCTCTGCCCGCCAGCAATTCCCGCAATCGCGCCGGCTCGTATCGATCTGCGAACAAGAAGAAGAACGCCCATTGCTCGATCGCCGTCGCCTCACGAATCGTCTCTTCGCTCAAATTGTACTTCGTCAACTCCACCGTGTGTACCTCGATCGAATCGGGAATTTCCATGTCGTGCTCGGCATCCGCCAACCGGAAACGGTGGTGTGGCGCGGAGGCGTCACGGAACAGGACCTTGTTGAGCAAGCAAATCGAAATCGCCGGCCGCAGATCCGCGTAGTTCTGTCCGGGGCCGAGTTGATCGACATACAGCGTGCAGGCGTAGTAGACCAACCGTTGCAGCAGGCCTGTGGCAATGGATACCTGCATCTCGATGTTCAGCCACCGGCCGGCCGAATCACGCGCCCGAATGTCCAGCACGATCACCTTGTCGTCCGCGAAGTCTTGATAACTGAACGGATTGAGTAGCTCGACGTGAACAATGGGGTCGGCAAGCTTCAGGATCGCATTGAGCAGTCCGATCAGAATTGGCACATTCTCCGGACTGCCGAAGATCTTCTTAAACGCGAAATCGACCGTCGGTTTGATTCCCAGCAACATCTTGTTCCTCCGCCGAACCAGAAAATCACGATGGGCCATGAGATATTGCTCTACAGCAAGACAAGACTTCCAGCGTTTGACTACGATATGTTGTGCTGACTGCATTGGTAGCAACACAACATGTTGTATGTATTTGGGCGAAGTCTTGCTGTAGAGTATTGTAGATCCTCGACCCGCGCGGCAATAGCCTTCGTGCGTGCGGCAAGGTTTTCTGGCACACGTGACTTCGGGCAGCGCAGTCTCGGAGCGGTGGGGGCCGAGGGGGCCGGTCGTCAGTCGTTCTTTCTCACCGCCTGGTTCCACCAGACGGTGATGGAGTGCTCTCGCCACCCCTGGTGCGGCTGCCATCCCACGGCGAAATCGAGGTCGCCATCCGCGTCGAAGTCCGCCGCCTCCAGCGTCGCGTGATACGGAAATCCGACTTCGACTCTGTGACGCTCAAATTTTCCGGGTGACGATTGCTCCAGGTAGACGATCGAATCCATCGGCCCCGATGCGGCGCCCACCGGGTACAGTTGGTCGTGGAGCCAGGAGACCGCAACCACGTCGAGATCGCCGTCGCGATCGAAATCGCCCGCTTGCGCGGCGTGGGCGCCCGGCAGATCGGTGAGCCGCCGGTAAGTAAACTCGAGCGAGCCGCGGTTCTCCAGCCATTGGACCCCATGAGACGGCCTGACGTATTGGTCGTCGAAAGTATCGCCGTTGGTGAAAAGGACATCCACATCGCGGTCCTGGTCGAGGTCGACCAGCCACATGCCGGTCAGCCCAAAGGTGAGGTCGGGGGCTGCCCAGAGCGTCTGCCGCTCGAACGGGCCGTCAGGCCGATTAAGCAGTGCTGCGATCCATTCGTGCTCTTGGCTGGTGAGCGCCAAGAAGTCGGGGCGGCCGTCGTCATTCAGGTCGTGGACCAGGATGTGACTGGTCCCCGGCCGAGGGTCCAGCACTTGCGTTTCGAATTCCGGGCGCTCGCCGGGTTCGGCCGTGTTGGTGAGCAACGCGATTTTCCCGGTCATGTTGTAGCCGAACTCGGCGACGAGCAGGTCGAGGTCGCCGTCGCCATCGATAGCGACGGCCTGATTGTTTGCCACGCGCCCCAGGCCCGACGCGACGACGATCGGTTCGTAATCACCAACGGGCGGCCGGCGACGCAGCCACACGACCCGGCCTTGGTCGTGGTCGCGGGCATGAAAGCTGCCCAAGTCAGCCACGACCAGGTCGAGCAGACCGTCCCCGTCGAGGTCGCATGGCTCGACGTGGCACGGGTTGTCTAAGGCGGCCAGGTGTTGAAAAGCTGGGGGCGAATCGCGGAGGTCCAACGCGGAGACATAGCCGCGTCGCATGTCGCAAACCACCAGGACCGGCTTGCCGTTTTGTTCCAGGTCAATCCACTGCAGATGGCCGATTCCCGGCGGGACGTCCGTCGTATCCGCAAAAGACAAGTGCTGGGGCAGGAAGGCGACGCCCGGTCGCGTTGGTGCGTCCGGGGGTTGGGGCAATACGATTTTCTCGGGCGCCAACGAGCGGTAATAGGCGACGGTCTCGCGGATCGGGGGAGGATCGAGGTCGTTCCGGCCCGAGCGGGAATAGAATTCGTATCCCCGCCGTACCTTGCGGTGCCAGGCGTCGCGCGGGTAATTCTCGGCAAGGGGGACGGCGTGGCAATCGCCGCAGAACGCCTCGATTTGAGGGACGAGCCGCGGGTCGAACGCGATTGCCTCAGCGGAGCCGGGCGACGACGGCACATACTGCTGCCAGGCGGCTTGGGTGACGAAAGCCGAGTTTCGCCAGTAGACCAACAGCCCGGCCAGGCAGGCAACCCCCGCAATCAGAAAGCCTAAGCTTCGTCGAGAAAGCCCTCGTCTTTTCGCCCCCGGCATGTTGCCGCACCCCTTCGCTGTGGCCGCCGTACGCCGTGTGCGCGCATGGTCTCCTAGATTAGTTCTAACTCGAACCGTAAACGCCACCACCGACCCCGCGTCGGTGGGGCGATGTTTGGCAACCTACAAACGGCGATCCGAGCCGTTTTGTGATTTCGCTTGCCGCCGCTCGGCCTGTAGGGCCGAGCGGCGGAAGCGAAATCACAAAACGAGGGTTCTTGGCGTTTGTAGTTGCCAAACATCGCCCCACCGGGATAAACCGCGGTGGTGGCATTTACAGTTTGAGTTGTAACAAAGAACATTCGGCAATACAATCGAATGAGCATGCGGCAACTTCGGTCTTTCCGCCGGCAGCGAACAAGCAGGAGCGGTTGGTGCGTTCTGATCGCAGTCATTCTCCCGAGCCACACGACCGCCGGATAATATTGGGCGTCGGTTTCGCGGTGCTGATCTTCGTGGCGCTGCCCGTCTCGCTGGTGGCTGTTCCCGTGTGGGCTCGCTGGATGGCCGTTCGCCGGATGGACGCCGGCGCGCTGAGCGAAGCGCAGCGATGGCTGCATTGGTCCAACCGGCTTGCTTTTGGCGACGCCGAGACGGAACTGATTCGCGCGGCTTGTTTTCGGCGTTTCGGCCGGATGGATCGCTGGCAGACAGCCCTGGAATCCGCCCGCCGGCAGGGCGCGGATCCGCATCGCTGGCAACAGGAACAGGCGCTGGGGCTGATCCGCATGGGCGCTCAGGAGGCGCCCGAGGACCTTTGGAAAAGCCCAGCCGCGGCGGGCGTTCGACGCTATGACGCAATCGACGCCTGCCTGCGCGGCCATCTGGCACGCAAGGAGCCCGGCAAGGCCGAACGGATCCTCGAATTCTGGGCTGCCGCTCTCCCGCACGACGCAGACATCGCCTATCTCCAGGGGGTCTACTGGTTCAATCAGAATCGCGAAGTCGAGGCACTGAGGGAATTCGAGAATGCCGTGGCCCGGCAGCCGGCGCACGAACTGGCGCACACCGCGGTGGCAAGGCTGCTGGAGAAGCAGGATCGCCTTGCCGAGGCGCTGGCGGCCTACCAGCGTTTTGCCTCTGCCTGCGCGCGGAGCGAGATTGCCGTCGTGGGCCTCGCGGGCGTGTTGCGCAAAATGTCGCACGTCGAGGAAGCTCGCGCAGTGGCCGACTTGCTGGGATTCTCCTCCGATCCGGGCCTGGAGTTCTGCGGCGAGATGGGCTCGATCGAACTCGATTCGGGCAACTACCCGCAGGCGCTTCGTTGGTTCGGGCAAGCGCGGGCCGTCTACGGACTCAAGAAGCGGGAATTTCAGCAGGACGCGGCCATGGCGTTCGCTCTGCAGGAAGAGACCGCGGTGGCCCACCGGCTTTTCGAACAAGCGGGGGCCGAGGAATCGAACGAACTTCGAGGGGTCGACCTGCTCATCCAACTTGCCGTCGACCCCGGCAACGCGGAGGCCGCCGACGAGCTCAAGCGGCTGTCTGCGGTCGCAGCGGAATTTGCCGCGCAGTCGACGGGGATCCAGCGGGAAGTTTCCCGAGTTGCCAGGCGCGAGGAGGCCGATCTGACTGCGGCAGAGTTGTACGACCTGTACTGCACCGCGTGTCACGGCGCCAACGGGGACGGGAAGGGACGGGCCGCTCGCCACCAATTCCCGCTTCCGCGAGATTTCCGCACGGAGAGTTTTCGGCTGGTGAGCACCGACAACACCAACCCGACGGTGGAAGACCTGAAACGGGTGATCAAGGACGGCATGCCCGGCACGTCGATGAGGGAATTCGATCACCTGAGCGAGAAGCAGCTCGAAATGTTGGCCGAAGAAGTCCTCCGGCTCCGCCGGGAAGGCGTGCGCGAGTGGTATATCGCGCTGTTGGAAGCGGAGGACGAAGAGATCGACGAGGAGGACGTCCAGGAAGTGGTGGAACTCCGCAGTCTCCCCGGAGATGCCGTCCCCGTGCCGGCGATCGGTCCTGCGGACCCGGCAGCGGTCGCACGCGGCCGGGAAGTATACCTCCAGAAGGGATGCCGGCCGTGCCATGGCGACGACGGCACCGGCCCCCCTGAAGTTGCCCTATTCGACGAGCAAGGACTGCCGAATCCGCCTCGGGATCTGGTGAGCGGTCCTTTCAAGGGCGGCCACGAGCCCGAGTCGATCTTCCTGAGGATCGTGACGGGGATGCCCGGGAGTGCGCACCCGGCGACGAAGGCCCTAACCGGCGAGGAGTATGTCGACGTGGTCCACTACTGCGGCTCGCTTTCACGCCAGCCCAAGCGAACGCTGAGCAACTACCAGCGACTCCTCGAAGCCACACAGCGCTCCCTATCGTCCGTCATCCCGGTAGCAGCGACGGACGTTAGCGGCCCATCTACCGGCAAAGAGCAATCCTCTCGATAAAGATCTGGTCGCGATACCGCCGGGCCAGGGTCGGAGTGCAATCCGCCACACCGACCCACACGTCACGACCGCTCGTCGCGCTCAAGCGCGCCCATCCTGATCAACGCCCGACGCCGAAAGCCACACAGCACCCCGGTCGTCGCGACGGCGACGACCGGGGACCGGGAGGAAGGCCGATCAATAGCCGCTAACAGTCTCGCCAAGTTGACGGGTCCGCAGGGCTCGGTAGGTCAGCATGTCGATGGTTTCGGAGACGAAGCTGACCGAGGCGTCGCAAAGCGCCCATTGCAGACCACCGGGATGGTCACTGCCGTTGCCCCATGAAGGCCCCCAAGTCGCAGTCGAGCGGTTGATCAAATAGGTCGCGCTACCTCCACCATAGCTGTCGACGTCGGTCGAGTTCATCCCCGGGGACCAGGCATTCGCACTAGCGATCGTGCGCGCACCAATCCACAAACCGGCGTTCCACTGGCAGTTTTGCGCGTCCACACCGGGGATGCCGCAACTCATCCCCCCTAACTCGGTACTCCCGGTCCGCTCGACGAGCATCGCCGTGTTGGAGGTCCCGTCGCGAATATCTCGTATCTTGATCTTAGAGCCGGGATAAAGAACTCCCTGAGTCAGATCTTGTGCAGCACTCCTGCCCGAATTTCCTAAGTAGTTGTTCTTTCCGTAGTTGCCTCTCTTGGTATTAATGGGCCCCATACTGTCTGATGGACAGTTGAATACAGAAACCCCTTGTCGTGACGCCGCAATCGGGTTGGTCGCCCAACTGAAGTCTTTTTCCCAGTGTCGCCTGTACCCAGACGTCTGGCTGTCAATTTGATCGAACAACGGGCCCTGTTCGACGAATGGCAAGATCAACGCCGACCACGCCAGCCCGTTCTGGTTAAGCTCAAGAGTCACCTCGTATCCCGGCGCGGCGTACGACACACTGCTATCGACGAATCCGGGCGGAAAGACGAGGAACGTGTCGTGATAGTTGTGCAACCCCAAGGCAAGTTGTTTCAAATTATTGGAACACTGCGACCGTCTGGCCGCTTCACGGGCCGCCTGGACGGCGGGAAGCAACAGCGCAATCAAGATGCCGATGATGGCGATCACAACCAACAGTTCGACGAGCGTGAAACCGAGCCTGCGAGTCCAGGCTTTCAAAAGTAACCGTTTCATAGCAGAACTCCTCCCCAAAACGAAATGAAAACAGATACCAACGACCGAAGTGGAAGCCAATCAAGGTTCGAGAGTAAAGTCATGAGTATTCGGGCCCGGTTCGACCGTTACCTTCAACTGCGAAGACGTGTTGTACTTCTCAGGGATCGGGTCTTTGTAGTCGGCCGGCGCGGGGTGATCCAGGGGCGTCGTAATGCGAACCGTGTTCTCACCCACCTGCGCTCCCTTGGTGTCGCCCTTAAAGTTCAGCTCGTATCGCCCACTTTGGTCGGTGGTGCCGTAAGCGGCCTGTCCCTTGGCGGATTCAAAAACGACGGCAACGCCGCTGAGCGGTTCTCCGCCCATGGTGACCGTGCCGCTGACCGGCGCCAAATCCGGCAAATCGGCCGATGGACCGGAACAACCCGCGACACAAACCATCAAAAGAGAACCTGCGACCATCAACCAACGCACCTTGAGCATGATCGAATCTCCTGTGTGGGCTTCCCTGACGCACCGTCCCCCCACGGTGCAGTTCGATGAGAACTACGACGAGGCCGGCTACCTCCGCATAGCACAATCAAAAACGGAATTCCCGTCAAGCCCCAGGTTTGGCTTTTTTCACCACTTCCCCGGACCATAATCAAATTGACGGGTATATAACCCATCTAAAGTGCACACAAAACCCCTCCGAAAGATGGAAAAGCTCACCTGTAGCAGCCAATCGCCAGCCTTCCGTCTGAAGTTGAGCGGAACCAGGCTGCCTTTAACCGGAGGCTTGCCCGATTCGGTCGCCTTCGGCTCCCTACGGTTTTGCGCGCGCAAAGTTAACGATTACTTGCGACTCTCGGCTTGGATCTCTTCGTAGAGGTTCAGCATCCGTTGGATTCGGGCGACTGAGTCTTGGTCGCCAACCACGCGCGCGATGTCCCGCGCCCGGCGCGCGGTGTCGGCTGCCTCATCGATTTGGCCGTTAACGGCGTACACCGCGGCAAGGACCCGCAGGACCTGCAAGTCGTTGTTGCTCGTCCGATCCGAGGCTTTCTTGGCCAGAGCCAGCGCCTCGTCGATCTGTGCCGGATCGGCTTGAGCATTGGCGATACAAAGGGTGGCGATGGCCAACATCGCCGGGATAAACTCCGAATCCAATTCCACCGCGCGACGATAGTAGGTTGCCGCCTCGAGCGGCTTCGCGCGGCGGTGCAAAACGGTTCCCCAATAGTAATTCGTCATCGCGTCGTCGGGCCGCAGGCGAAGGGCCTCGGCCAGGTGCTCCACGGCCTCATCCAGTCTGCCGGTTTCCAGGAGCGTCTGTCCCAAATTGAGATGCGCGACCGGGGAATCGGGCGATATTTCGAGTGCTCGTCGGCACTGGTCGGCCGCTTCCTCCGGCTTTCCCTCCTTGGCAAGTATCACGGCAAGGCCGTGGAGTGCGTCGATCTGGTCGGGCTCGATCGCGAGAACGTGGTTGATGTGGGCTCTTGCCTCTTCAAACTTGCCTTCCTCCGTGAGAATCGCCGCAAGCTCCAGGCGAGACCGGATGTGGTCCGGGTTCAATTCCAGGGCCTTGCGAAGCAGCGGGGCCGCCGATGCGGTGTCTCGGCCGTTGTTCAGGAAGGCGGACGCGGCTCGGAAGAAATTGTAGTCGTCGAGAAAGTTCACAACGATCCCTTCGATCGCGCCGGACCTGGTATTGACGAACTCGGGGATGTTGGCCGCGCGATCGGGGCTGGTGAACCGCGAGAGCAGCACCGGCACACTGCTGGCGCCTTGCTGGTCGATATGGGTGAGAAAAAGCTGCGTGTACGGCGAAAACGCCTGGGAGGAAAACACCAGCCACCGGCCGTTGGGCGACCAACTGTGCCAGGAGTTCATCCGAGGCGTGTTGCACTCGAGCCTGCGTGCTTCGCCGCCTTGAGACGGGAGGATGTACAATTCGCTGTCGGGTTGAAGAAGCATGAAGCTCTTGGCCCGGCAGAAGACGATCCATTTGCCGTCGGGCGAATACTTGGGAAAGTAGTTGCTCATGCCGTTGCCAGACGCCCCTGCCAGCGGTTCCGCCGTGCCTCCCTCGCCGCCGCTAAACGGAACACGGTAGAGATCGAAGAGGAACGTCTTCCCGCCTTCCAGGAATTCCTGGCACTGCTTCGCCGTGAGCAGCGCGGGGGCGTCGTCGCGGACGTGTTTCAGGCGATAGGCTTTGCTCCGGGCGAAGACCAGGTATTTCCCATCGGGGCTCCACGAGGGGTTGCTCTGGACAAACGCCGGGTCGTCGGCCCCGGGCAGCGAGCGAAACGCTTTTGTCTTCCGATCGTAGACGGCCAGGATTCCCTTGACGGGGAAAAAAAGCTGGCTGAACTCCAGATCCTCCGTCGCGACGAAAACGGACCGGTCTTTCACGGTGCTGACCACGTAGCGCCCGTCGGGTGAGACCTGCGACAGAAGACCGAACGTCGGCTCCCCGTCTTCCCGCTTGTAATCGTTCCAGGTAATGACCTTTTCGTCGTCGAGGATCATCTCCTTGTCGACGGGGGTGATCGCGTAAGATCCCCGGTCGTTGGCGTAGTCGACGTCCATGCCGAGGACTGCGCCATCGGCAGAAAAGGAATGGCAGTTTCCGCAGACGGGCAGTTTCTCGAGCACGACCGGCGGCTGCTCGTTGGAGGAGATTTCTCCAAACCGCCATCGGATCCGCGAGGGATCCTTGACCGCCTCGCGAAACGGCAAAACGACCTCGCGGTAGAAAATCGGCGCCCCGACCTCGTCGATCGACGTGCGGATCGAGACGCTTCCTCGGGACAGGACGGCATCCGGTGCGGCGAGGCTGGCGCCGAGGATCGTCACCACCGCGTCGGTTTGCCGGGATTGGCGCTTGATGGACTGCCAGGATTCCGCGGTCGGGGTCCATTGTTGCGAACCGCTCAGGAACTGCATTGGGCGGGCGTCCTGCAATCGGACTTCAACGCGCCATGTGTCGCAAGCGGGGTTCTTGTCTTGCCAGCGGAAGGTCGGCGGCGCGATCTCGAGCGGAAACAGTGCGCCGTCGAGGGGATCGAGGATGTCGATCAGCCCGTGCTCCGTGGCGGCGAGGGTCGCGACGCCGCTTACACCTCGGTCGCGCTCGACCGCATCCGTCCGCGGTTTGGAACAGCCGCCCGCCAGAACGGCAAGAAGGACAACAGCAGTTCCATATCCAAAACGCATGGGAACTTGCCCCTTGAAAAGATCACTGAAAAAGTTGGGAAATCGGAGGAGTTCTCTGGCTACCGCGGCTCGACTCGCACGTGCAGCCGGTTGATCGCGGTTTCACCGCGGCGGTTGGTCCGGCGGACGCTCACGAGGTAATCCCCCGGCTTCTCATACCGGTGGCTGGTGACCGCGTAGCCGTCCTTCGCGTGCTTCACGGCGTTGCCGTCCGACTGGACGGTGACCGGAGGCGAGCCATCGCCGAAGTCCCAGGTTTCCTCCCCTTCGTCGGGCGCCACGCGGAACGTGCGGACCTTGAACGTGATCTCGTCGCCCGGCTGGATCTTTTCGGTCGGCCAGTAGACCGGATGGATCGACGGCGGCACCTGGTCCGGGTGGTCGCGGTCGATGACTTGCACCACGGCGAAGTCGTAGTCGGCGTTTCCGCGGTCGTCCGTCACCTTCAGAATCTCCGTATACATCCCCGCGCGGTCGTATTCGCGCCGGGTTGTCGGCCCGGCCGCACCGGTGCCGTCGCAGAAGGTCCACTGGTAGCTGCGGATGTGTTCGGGACCTTGGCGGCTCCAGGACAGCCTGCCGTCGAGCGCGACGGGTTCCCCGGTCCAGGCGACCTGGTGCGGGCGGGCGACGGCTTCGATCTCGGTGGCGTGGGCGTCGTGATAGGCCTGCCAGAGAAAGGCGTAGCCCTCCACGATGCCGTAGCGTCCGCTGGGCTGCATCGCCGAGAGATCGAAGTGCAGGTGCGACCACCCGCCGCTGCCTCCCTCTTTGCCCAACAGGCCGATCGTCTGCCCCATCTTCACGCGCTGGCCGAGTTCGAGCGACGGCTCGATCGTGTGCAGATGGCTGTAGCGATGGTACCAGCCGCGGTCGTCGCGGAGATAGATGACGTCGTAGCGGGGGCGGACCGGGGAGGACTTCTCGACGCTTTGGTGCACTTTCTCTCCCAGCGAGAGCACGACGGCGTCGGCCGCCGCCACCACTTCGACTTGGCCTTCGGAGCCGCCGATATCCAGACCCCAGTGATAGTAAATCCTCTTGTTGGCCGGGATCTCGCCGCCGTCGACGTAGACCGGATCGTTGGCCATCTGCGTGTCGCTGGCGAACCACTTCTGCTTGGCCGGGTAGGTGAACGTACCCGGTCGAATCCAAGCTGAAGCGGCCGGCCAGAGCCGGAACCGGGCATCGGCATCCAACGCCCACGGGTTCTGTTCGGGCGTGGCGATCCCCCTGGTCGCCGCGCAATCGATCTGCACTCCGCCCACGGTGACCGGCAACCGGTAGTAGGCGGCCGCCAGCGCCGCGCGCCGGCCGTTGACCTCGACCGTCACACGGGCTTCGCGGACCGCACCGCGAAGCGTGTCGCGGCGTTCTTCCAGGCCCACGAGTTTCACGGTGGCGGTCGAGCCGTCGCACAGTTTCACCTCAGCCTGTTGACCAATGTTCAAGTCGACGGTGCGAAGCAAAGGATCGATCGGGTGTTGCCGGGGGGCGGCCTGGCCGGCCGCAAGAACACAGCCGAGAATCATGGCAACAGCAGCGGGGTGGCAAGGCATGGATCCGTCTCCAGGGGCACGTGGGGGGTTGGTGGAATTCCGGGGCAAAAACCCAATGAGGTGCCAGGATATGCGGGGCCAGCAGAACACAGAGGACGATGAAAACCGCGTTTTCGAATCAGGGCGGCGGCATGCTTGGAACTCCTTCCTGTGGGCAGTCGCCGTTGTCGGGCCCGCTCGTCCGTTATACCCTCTGCGGCGCAAAAAGGCGATATTGAGCGGCGTCCAACCTCCTTTCGCAGCGATCATCAAGAATGGGTTTGAACTGAGATAGGGGGCGCGCGGGCTGGCCGGCAATCCGGCTTCACCATCGAGCAACCTCGATGGGATCGGGTGGAAAGTGGGAAAACACGGGCGTTCCATCGGCTTGTCCGGCTCCCGCGTGTGCTCCTCATCGTCATCCGTGCCCCGGCCTTGCCATCCGTGCTATGAGAACAACTGAAAGGCAAAGTAGCACGGATGGCAAGGCCGAGGCACGGATGAATCAAGATGAATCGAGAAAAAAGTGTCAGGAACCATTTGTGCGAAGCACCCGAAGGGCCGGTTTCCGGCAAATGGTTCCTGACACTTATTTCTCGATCAATCCTAACCTGCGTCTCGTGCCAACCGAAACCCCGTGAATTGAAACCGTGCCGCGGCCGACCAGAAGTTCCGGTAGCTGATACGGACATGATCGCGCTCGGTAACGCAGGATCCGCCACGGAGCACCCGCTGATTGTCCATGAACTTTCCGTTGTACTCGGCCAGTGTCCCGCGAAACGGCCGATATCCTGGATACGGCTCATAATAGCTGGATGTCCATTCCCAGACATCGCCCAACATCGCGCTTATCGGCGAAGAAGAGCATGCGGGCGCGGCCGGGTGCAGGCGACCGGAATCCAACAGGTTCGCGTGGACCGCATCGACGCCGGCAGTCCGCGCCGCATATTCCCATTCCCGCTCCGTCGGAAGGCGGGCGCCCCGCAATCTGGCGTTGGTCTCCGATTTCCACCGGGCGAACGCGTCGGCCTCGTAGAAGCCGACGTGGCAAACGGGTTCGTTCGGATCGAGTTCGCGCAGACCGCCGAGGGTCCAGATCCACCAGCGGCCGTCCCGCTGCTCCCAGTAAAGCGGCGCTTCCCAACCTTCCTCCTGCGCCCGAGCCCAGCCATTGTCCAACCAGAGCAGTTGGCTACGGTAGGCGCCGTCTTCGACAAACTCGAGGTATTCGCCATTGGTAACCAGCCGGTCCGCAAAAGCGAAATCCGGCAGATAATACTTGTGGACCGGCAGTTCGTTGTCCCAGCACCAGCCATCCTCCAGGCAGCCGAACTCGTGGAGTCCGCCTTCGAACTCGATGAACTCCCAACCTCCGGGCGGCTCGGCGGCCGGTGATGCTGCGGCGATCTCCCGGTAGGGTCGGCGCAACGGAGGCGGATTCTGGTAAAGGATGTTCTTGATTTCCGTATAGAACAACTCCTGATGCTGCCGCTCGTGGTGCATCCCAACGGTCAGCACAAAGGACAGTTCCTCGAGACGGTCGTCGCTTGCCGTTTCCAGCAAGTGCTCCACCCGCTGATCGACCGTAGCGCGGTAGCGATAGATCTCGTCGTTGGTCGGCCTGGAAATCAGCCCTCGCCGCGGACGCGGCACGCGGCTGCCGAGCGAAACATAATACGAATTCAGCACGAAGTCGAAGTCCGCATCCTCCGGCAGCCTTTCGCCCCCGAACGGCTCGATGACATTGCGGACAAAGAACCAGCTCGTGTGTCCGAGGTTCCACCACGGCGGACTCGCGTCGGCCATCGGCTGGATGCGGTGCTCTTCCGCCGAAAGCGGCTTGCACATGGCAACGCTCGCCAGGCGAACCGAGCGGAACTGTTCCAACAGCGTTTGGCGGTCGACTTCGCGGAGTTGCACGTGCTCGACTCCTTTGTTCGCGGACCTTACGGGCCGGGAGAAAAGACCCGCGGCAGGACGATCTTCGAGGCACGCATGCCGCCATGGTGGACCGTCTGGCGCGCGACGACCATCGTGGCGTCGGCGTTCTGGTCCAACGCGGTGTTGTGGTTGCGATCGTAGTTCGGGAAATCAGAACTGGTTACATCCAGGCGAATGCGATGGCCCAGCAGGAAAGCGTTTGATGTGGGGCCCATGCGGATCGTGTAGCAAACGACTTCGCCCGGTGCGACCGGGCTGGGGTTTTCCAGACCGTTGCGATACCGGGCGCGAACCAGCCCTTGGCAGACATCGCGAGATAGACCGTCCGGAGCGACGTCGATCAGCCGTACGAACCAGTCGGTGTCGGGCGCCGATGAGGCGGCGTGCAGTTCGACCACGGGATTGCCGGTCACTTCGATCCGTTCCGCCAGCGGCTCCGACTGGTAGACCAGGATGTCTTGTCGATCGGACAGCGGCCGCTGGTCCGCAACCATGGCGAACGAGGCCTTCCCGTGCAGCGACGGGACGGGGTTGTCCGGATCGTACGTATACTGATCCTCTCCTCCGGCCGCGGATTGCGGGAGCAGCTTTCCGTCGCCGGCGGGCGTGTTGGCATGGCCGCCGCTGGTCAGGTAGAGAATTTCATTGCGGGCGCGGAGCAGGGGCCACTCGCGTTCGCCGCGCCAGCGGTTGTCGCCCATCACGAAGATCTTGACCGGCGGCTCGCGGTCAATGCCGTTGTCTTCTCCCTTCAACCAGTGGTCGAACCAGCGGATGTCCAGCGCGACGAGGTTCATGGCGGCTTCGGAGCCGAAGTCGATAGGCCCGAACTTGCGTTTGCCCCGCGTGGAGTGGCCCCAGGGGCCGATGACGATGCGAGAGTCGCGACGCGCGCGGTCGGTTTTGCCCTCACGCGCCAGCGTGCGGTAGAGGAGCATATCGCCGTTGCAGTGGTCATACCAGCCGACGACGTCGAGATTCGGCACGGCGATCTCCTTGCAGCCGAGCTGGAGCTGCCACGGATCGGTGTGCGGGTTTCGCAGCCAGTGGAAGACCGAGTCGCTTTCGTGCCCGAACAGCTCGCGCGGCAGGTCGAGCCAGGCAGCGAAGTCCATCCACTGGTCGGCGTCGAGCGCGACGGCAGACTGAATTTCGGCACGGCGAAGCATGTCGGGCGCCATGGTATGGATCCACCATCGCAGGCGTCGGCCGGGCCGGATTGTGCCGGGGCCTTCCAGATCGATATACCGGCCGGGAATCGTTTGGGCCGACATGGCCACCAGCGCCGGCGGTTCCAGCGGGGCCAATCGCCACTGAAGAAAGGCGTTGTACGAGGCTCCGAACGTGCCGACCTTGCCGTTCGAACCGGTCAGGCGAGCCGCCCACTGGACGGTATCATAGCCGTCCTCGGCGTCGTGCGTCTGGAAGCGGACGAACGATTCGTAGTTCCCGTCGGAAGCATATCGCCCCCGCGCATCCTGGCAGACCACGATGTAGCCGGCCTTGACGTAGCGGTCGAAGCTGTGACGCTTGCCGTAGGGCGTTCGCATGACGAGCACCGGGTAGGGGCCGCCCCGGTCCGGCCTGCACACATCGGCTCGCAGCACGACCCCGTCGCGCATGGTTGCGGGCACGTTCTTCTCGACGACGACTCCGAGCTCCTCGCCGGCAAGCGCGGCGAGCAGGCCGGCAAAGAAAAAGCAGGGCAACGTTTGCATGGCTCATTCCTCTTGCGGAACAGGCTGGTACGCTGCCATCTTCGCTCTTTGTCTTACGCGGTGCAACGGTCGAGGCAAACGGGTTCGCAAAGACAACCGACCCCGTCCAAGCACGGTGTTTCGCCGGTCCTAGGTATCTTGAACGTACTGCACCGCGGAAGCCGCGGAGTTGTCGGGAAGGACTTGAACGGGTGTCTGCAGCGGCAGAGGCTGCCCGTTTCGCTCGTGGCCAGGCTCGGAAAGGACGGTCCACATCCGGACCCACGCTTCCCACGCGACGTGATTGCCGTGAAACAGGAGACGGGAGCGGTCCAGCGCAGGCGCGGAGTGCACCGGAGAGCCGTCCGGAGCCCGCGGCTCCGCCCGCGGACCGTTGTCGAGATCGTAGTGAATCTCGCAGTCGAGGGTCTCGCCAGGCCACACGACGAGCCCCTGCTGATCCAATCCGTACAGGGCCTCGTGGACGGGAAGTTGCGCCTGGATTTCCTCCCGCACGACGTCGATCCCGGCCGTCTTGTAAAACCCGCTCAAGGCGATCGCCAGTGTCTGACGCTGCAGGTGGGACCAATCGGCTCGCTCAAAGCCGTTGACGCCGGCCAGCAGCCATCCGTCCTCGGCCTCGAAGGCAACGGCGAGGATCCTCTCACCGCTGACTTCGTCCAGAAGCTCCGCCCGAATTCGATTGGGCGCCAACTGGACGCCGCCCGTGCGGATCGGCCGCACGCGGTAGCAGTCGGCCTCGTTAAGCAGCCAAACCAGTTCCCGTTCGACGTAGCGGCGGACGTCGACCTCCGTCTGGCGCAAGACGCGCTGGTGCTTGCGGACCTGTCGCCGCCTCTTGGAACCGGCGTCGCGGAGCGATCTGCGGAGCTTGGCGTATCGCTTGGGGATCGTACCCGAGTGAAGGCCCCAAACCAGGAGCCGGCGGACGGTCTCGCCATGCTTTCCGACGGTGACCGGGCGGAGCGTGGCGGGGCGATTCGCCGCATAGAGGCGCCAGTTCTCCCGCAATTCCCACGCGAGGAAACCGAAAATTCCCGGGATCGCCGTGATCACCGCCGTAGCGATCGTGATCGCCAGGCCCTTTTCCATGGCCAGTTCGAGCACCCCGACCAGGGCCGGAATGAGCGGCAGAAGCACCTTGTGCGATACCGTCACAACCGGGAAGTGTTTGATCGGGTTGACCTGCGGCTCGATGAGCAGGTTGATGCAGAAGCGGGCGACGTAGGCGATGGCAAACCAGAAAACTCCCAGAACGGCCTTGCTCCAGAGAGAAAACTGGCTCTCGCCCGAGCGGAACCGCAGCCACTCGTCGACGCTGTACAGGACCCGCTCGGTGATTTCCAACGCACCGCGGAAGACGTCCATGACGAGCCAGAACAACCGCGCAATCACCTGCGCGCCGAGCCAATGCCAGGTACGGCCGATCCAGTCGGTGGTGACCTCTTCCAGGTCGCGGCCCAGCCGGGAATTCAGCAACAGATTGGCTCCGACGAAGGTCGAGATAACCGGCAGGGGGTTGCTTTGCCAGTCGACGGACAGTCGCGGCATGAGCCAGTAGATCAGCGTCGTGAACGCGGCGGGTTTGGCTCCGAACCGCACCAACCCTCGGAAGACCCGCGACCGCAGCACCCGCTGGACCGCGTCCCATTCCATGATCTGCCGGGGCAACTCGGTGACCAGATAGCGGGCGGTCTTTGCTACCGTGTGAGAGAGGTGCACCAGACCCTGGCGGACGACCTCGGCGTTGATGACCAGAAGGAGAAACAGGCCCAACGGCAGGACCATCGTCGAGTGCTCGACAACGGGTTCCTGGCCGGTCACCGCCGTAATCAGGTGTTGCACGCCGGCTTCAATGACGTATGCACCTCCAAACGGGAGCACCAGGTAGCGCATCAGCAACCGGCCGGTCCACGTGCCGAAAGCCAGCGAACTGATCCGCTGGATGGCTCGCATATACGATTCGCCCGGCCGATAGACCCCGTCCAGCGCGGTGGCCATCCGGCGGTCGGCCCGGAGGAGCTGGTCGCCGAAGACGAGTTCTTTCGGTCCCGACAGGTCGCGGGCCTTGAGGTTGTTGCGGGCCACCGCATCGCGGAGGTCGCCCAGATTAAGGAACCCGCGATCCACGATCCGGTCGATCAGTTCCTCGACGAGCTTCCTGGTCGCGACCCGTTCGACGATGTTGGCGGCAACGAACTCCGCGTCGCCGAGAACCTGCTCAATCACGGGGCGAATGCGGTCGCGCAGTTGCTGCTCCGTCTCTTCGGCAGCCTCGTGCAAGATCGTGTGCAGCGTGCGGCGATGGGAATCGGGAATCCGCACGGCGGCGATCCGATGCAGGGCGGCCTGCAGATGCCGAAGGACGAGAACCTCCATCAACCACGGGAGCGGCCGCTTGAGGGGGCGTCGCCCGAGCGAACGGAGCCACCGCCAGACGTCCAGCGCGTAGACCCGCCGCTGCCGATCGTTGCAGATCTTCTGCAGATCGAACAGCAGTCTCGTCTCGGGGCTCCACAAGCCGGCGGCACTTCGAGCGGCCAGCGCGGCGATCGACTCGCGCCAGGAGTCGGCCTCCGCGTCCGAAAAGTGCAGCACTTCCTGCAGCGCGAGCACCAGGCGATGAATGTTTCCACGGAGGGCATTTCGCAGACGATGCTGTGAACCTTCGGGCGCGCGCCGTTTGGCTCTCTGCAAGAGGATGCACGAACGAACCAGGTTTCCGCATGCGGCTGCTGTTTCGGCCTGGCTGAACAGATCCCGGAATACCTGCAAAGACCGCCTTCGACTGCTCCGGGAAAGCTGAGGTTCTGCGGGTTCGGCCTCCGGTGCGGCTGCGCTGTCGGCCGAATCCGGCGTCTCGGCACCGCGCGGCCGGGTCGCGACATAGAGCCCGTCCGCGTCGACCATTTCCGCCAGGATTGTGTCGAGCGAACGGTCTCCACCAAGTTGAGGGAAAAAACTCGGGACCAGCCCGGGCTCGAAGTACTTCAGTTCGAGCCAGGTGGCGGCAAGCTCCACGCATGTCGTCCACGGATCGGCATTGTAGTGGAGAACGCCTTCCTGGAGAAGCACACCACGGATTTCCTTGAATCGCATGACGCCAATTCGCTCAAGCCGGTCGCGGATTGCGGTTGGCGCGATGACACCGGAAGCGCGTTGCTCCTCCAGGTGAAGATGAACTCGGCAATGAAAGAGCAGCCGCCAGTAGCGGGTCAGCAGGCTGGCCGGCGAGGCCGTGAGAATCTCCTCGGCTTCCGGCTGAGGAAGGAGAATGAGGTATTCCGGCATGCCGGCGCTGAGCTCATCGAGTTCCACCTCATCGACGACTTGCAGGAGGACTTCGCGACGGACGACGCAACTGCTGTCATGCGCAAGCTGGACCCGGAGCCGCGGCAGGCCCTGCTGATGTCGGATCACGCGGCGGAGAATCCGCGGTGGCACCAGGCGGACTCGAGGGTCCACCGCGGTGAGAGCGGCGACCAGGTCGTCGAGCGCGGAGTGGGAAGGCACCGGTGCCCGGGGCATCGGTTTTGCCTCAGGTGCTGTCTCCATTCCTGCTTCGTTTCACTCTGCGCCGGCAACGCTTAAGCGGCTCATCTGCAAGGCCATCCGACCTAAGCGGAGGGCACGGGACTCGAACCCGCAACCCCAGAAAGGGGCACCACATTTCCAGTGTGGCCGCTAGCCATTCGCTTACCCTCCGAATTGCCGGTGCGCGAGAAAGGTGCTCTCGCAACGCAATTGTAGTTTCGCTCGTGAAATACTGCCAGGGCTCTGGCAATCTTCCTGTGACGGGTGTAGCTCGTGGCCAGAAGTCTCACGACTTCCACTATTCGTGGCCAGAAGTCTCACGACTTCCACTATTCGTGGCCAGAAGTCTCACGGCTTCCGCTACCCGCCACTCCAACTTTGACGGAACGCTAGTCAACGACATGCGCGCCGCTGATCAGGTCGATGAAATCACGATTCGCCTTGAATTTACCCAGCTTCGCAGTGAGCTGCTCCATGGCATCCACCGGGTGCATGCTGGAAAGAGTCCGGCGGAGCATGGTCACCGCGTGCAGTGTCTCCGGTGAAAGAAGCTTCTCCTCGCGCCGGGTACCCGACTGGCTGATGTCGATCGCCGGCCAAACTCGCCGGTCTGCGAGCTTTCGGTCCAGTACCAACTCCATATTGCCGGTGCCTTTGAATTCCTGGAAGATCAATTCGTCCATCCGGCTGCCGGTATCGATCAGGGCGGTGCCGACGATGGTCAGCGAGCCACCTTCCTCAAAGAGCCGAGCCGTGGCGAAGAGCTTCTTGGGAATGTCCATGGCCTTGATATCGACCCCGCCGCTCATCGTGCGGCCGGTGTTGCCGACCCACTTGTTAAAAGCGCGAGCGAGGCGGGTAATCGAGTCCATGAGGAGGAAGACGTCTTTGCCCATTTCGGCCAGACGGCGGCAACGTTCGACCACCAGTTGCGACAAACGCACATGGCTTTCAATGTCGCGGTCGAGGCTGCTGGCAACCACTTCGCCGTCCTTGACGGCGCGGCGGAAATCGGTGACTTCCTCGGGCCGCTCGTCGATCAGCAGGATGATCACCTTGACGTCGGGATAGTTCTGGCAGATGGCCTGGCTGATGTGCTGCAAAAGGATCGTCTTGCCGGTCCGGGGCGGAGCGACGATCAGAGCGCGCTGGCCTTTTCCTAGCGGAGTGAGGAGATCCATCACACGGGTGGTGAGTGGCGTCGAACCGGTCTCGAGCTTCAGCCAGTATTCCGGATTGATCGGCGTGAGCTCGTCGAACGTCTTCACTTCGCGGTACTGCTCGGGCGGCATCCCGTCCACGTCGAGGATCTCTTTGACGCGCGGCCCCTGTTGCTTCCGGCCGGGCTGCACCATTCCGTTGATCAATACGCCCTCCCGGAGGGAGAACTTCTCGATCATGCTTCCCGGAACGAACGGATCGCTCAGTTGCCGCAGGTAGTTTGCGGTTGGGTCGCGGAGAAAGCCGTAGCCGTTAGGATGCATCTCCAGGACTCCGCTGCCTGGCGTCACAGGCCCGGCCTCACCGCCGTTCTCGGCAGCCGGCTCGTAATCGCGTCCGTTCCCGGAAGGACGATGCTCATGGTACGGCCTGGAACGGCCTCGCTGCCCGCCTCCGTACGAACCACCACGCCCCCGCGAGCGGCTTTTCTTCTTCTTTGCCATACTCCACCTAAAAGGGTCCCGATCGCTGAGAACGCGTTCTTAACGCCCCGCTCGGGATCGCTCCAAGAGACCACGGATGGACCTCCGGCGACCTCGCCGAATGCTCTTGTCCAGAAGCCAATTCCCGTCTTGCGACGAAAATCGCAATCAACTATCTA
Organism: Thermoguttaceae bacterium; assembly: GCA_040768665.1. Classification (GTDB taxonomy): domain Bacteria; phylum Planctomycetota; class Planctomycetia; order Pirellulales; family Thermoguttaceae; genus JABWBD01. The sequence continues at coordinate 77,741 of JAXGMN010000039.1, read as the reverse complement.
GCAGGTCGGTTGCAGGCTCGCGCCCAAAGAGATTTCCACTAACGACCGATATAGCGTTTGCTCGCATTTATCGTACCAGACGACCACAGTCGGCCGGCCGGCAGCGTTGACGGACCGTCGCCAACAGCAGAACACTTGGGCCGAGATGCCCTCAACCCCCCCCGCCAATACTTCCCAAGAGGGGAACGCGGCCCTGAGATTCAAGATCATGGGCCAAGGCGGCTGCCTGCTAGGCAGAACTCAACTATGGCCATGATAACCTTATCGTGACCCGTGTCAAGCTTGAGGTCGACGATTCCTTCCCGATTTTGCGGATGATTCAAAAAGCAGGCAGACACCCGGCTCGGGGCCGATCGAACGCTGGCCCCGCCTCTCAACTCACTGAAGACTCCTCTCCCTCTCCTGATCCCATATACCCTATTCTATGCTACTTGGCAAGCCGGAAAAACGCGCTCGATCGCTCCCAGGGGAAAAATCGTCCGATTTTGCGGCGCCCGTTAATTTTCACGCCATTTCGTTCCGAGACCTTTCCGATAAGGAAAGGGCAGCGGTACCTACTTCCGCTCTTCGGGATTCTTCTCTGCCTATTGGGGGCTCCAATATGTGGGCGAAAACCAGGTTGTTGTGCACGACAGCAATATGCTGCTTCCTCACTTCCGTGGCCTGCGGCCAGCAATCCATCCAGTGGCAGCCGACATTGGATGCGGCCAAACGGGTCGCCGGCCAGACGAATCGGCTGGTGCTGCTTCACTTCTGGTCGCCATCGTGCGAGCCATGTCGACGAATGGAACGCGATGTTTTCCCGCGAGCGGATGTCGCCGCCGCCGTCGAACGCAGTTATGTCGCCGTCAAACTCAATGCCGACCACTTCCCCGCGACTGCCCGGCAGTACGGCGTAAGCGCCCTGCCTACCGATGTAGTCATCACTCCCCAAGGCCAGCTCGTTGAGAAGAGCGTCGGATCGCTGGGGGCGGAAAAGTACGCTGCGATACTTAGCCGCATTGCCACGAGCAATCGGCAAAACAGCCTTTCGGAACCTACAGGACCGCTCGCCGCCGGTTCTAAAACAGCGATGCAGACCTGGCCGACTCAGGCATCGGCGTTGCCGGGCGGCTATCCCAATCATCCACACGCAGGCGCCCAAGGCGGCTTAGCCGGGACCGCACAACCGGCGCCGGTTTCGCCTTCCTACGCAGTGCAAGCGGCCATTCCCGGCACATCGCAGTCCCAACTTCATGGCAATGCTTCCTCTTCAAGCACCTATACGCAATCGCGAGCCGGTCAGATCGGAATGTCGCCAAATTCTCTCCCACAGCCGGATCTCCGCACGGGCCCGACATCCGGCGCAGGGAGTCCTGGATTCGCGGTCGGCGGGTTGGAAACCCGGCAGTTCGACGCGGCCGTGCCGCCGTTTACGGGCCAGCAACCGACCGCGCCGTCAACCCAGCAGACGTTTGGATGGCCGCCGCTGGCCGGACAACCTGGATCGGCGGCTGCGGGGCTAGCTCGCGGCAGCGCTTCGCCGTCGTCTGCGCCAACTGCAGTTGCCCAGGCCGGGCCCCAGCGGCAAGAGAACTCCGTGCAGCCGTCTGTGTCGGGTCCGGCCGGATCGCAGGCGCCCCCGCAGGTTGCTGCCGGCAATCCGCCCCTTGCCCTGGATGGATACTGCCCGGTCCAGCTCTCGGAAAAAGAGCGATGGGTCAAGGGAAGTCCGCGTTGGGGTTTGATCCACGAGGGCCGCACGTATCTGTTCGCCGGTCCGGAAGAACAGAGCCGGTTCTACGCGGATCCCGCCCGCTACGCCCCGGCCTACTCCGGCAGCGATATTGTACTTGCAGTGGAACGCGGCCAAGATATCGCGGGACACCGCGAGCACGGCGCCTGGTTTGACGGCCGGGTTTATCTTTTCTCCAACGAAGAATCCTACTCGCGTTTTAGCGCCGATCCGTATCGGTACCTGCAGGCGGTCCAGCAGACGGCTACCTCCGGCGCCAGGAACTCGGACATGGCGAACGGCCATTCGGCGAACCGGTATTGAGAAGCATGTGAAAACATCAAACGGACAGCCCGGCCGCTACCGGCAGCCGGGCTGCTTCGCTTATGGCGTCGTTGGCTGATCCTACTTGCCCTCGTTCATCCGCACAAGCCTTGCCACCTGTACCCGGACGCCCTCCAGGTCGGGATTCAAGCGCAGTGCACGGCGAAAGCACTCCAATGCGGAAACCGGATTGCCCAGTTGCAGGTAGCATTGCCCCATCCCGGCAGCCGCGGCGAAGTGGTAAGGGTTGATTTCCAGAGCCTCGTGACAGTCGCGAATGGACTCCGTGTAGAGTCCGGAAGCGAACTCGGCCACGGCGCGCTGGTTCCAGGCTTCGGCGAAGCTGGGGGCGTCTTCGATCAGTTTGTTTGCCTTGCTTCGAGCCGCTTCGTAGTGCTGAGCGGCGTTCAGCCGAATGATCACCCCGAGTTGTTGCCGCTGTCGCTCGTTGCCGGCGCGGGCCCAGATGCTGCGGATGCCGTTTTCGGCCAGCATCCGCACGGTACGGTCTTCGTCGTTCAGTGCGCGGCCCATCGCGGAATTGGCCTCGTAGTCGCCTAGGAAACCCAGCGCCAACACCGCCGCACGGCGGATGGGACGATCGGGATGGCTCGCCAACCGCTGCAACGTACCCTGGGTATACGCACGAGAAACATGGCTGACGAAATCGGCGGAGCTCTGGTCCTCAAGGTATTTCTGGTAAAAAACCAGCAGGCGCGGAATGCGGGATGAACGAGTGCTCACCGCACAAACTCCTGACGGAAAGTTGAGATAAGGGTGTTCCGTCGAACCGGCGGGTCGGCCGAGTGGCCTTGGCGATACCGGCCCGGCTGCTCATCGACCGAACGCCGTGGCGCCCTATGCTTCCATGGGCCGGTCGCGCACGGGCAGTCCGCCGAAGTGCTCGTCGCCTCGGATAACTCCGATTCTATACGGACAACTCCGATTCTAATCGCCCCGGCGTGGCGCACCAGCGAAAATCTTCCCCTCTGTTGGGTTTTTGCCTTCTTTCGCTTTGCCGACTGACGGAAAATAGTAATAGGTAGATGTTGCATGACGCGGAAGGTGGGGAAAAGAGGGGCGGGCTCCGCAAGACTTTGTATGTGCGGTCTTATTCACCCACGATTACCTGGGGGCCTATCCCCTTGTTTCATCAGGCCAGGCGGAGGGGTAACCGTTCACGGCGGAAGAGAGGGGGGCAGTCCCCGACCGCTCCGTAAACGTTTATTCGGAGGGTGTGCGGCGAATGACCGATTGGGTCGGACTGAGTAGGCTGCTTCGGGTTAGCCGCGCCGGCGATCGGGTCGCGGACAGGGTATGCGCACCGGTTGTGTGGGCGCTGGCGGCGGTAAACGTCGTCGCGGCGCAAGGCCCTGCGCCGAACTGGTTGACCGGCCGGGACCTGGAGCGACAACTGCAGCAAACCGTGCCGGTGCTGCACTGGCGAGACGCTCCGCTGCGGCCTGCCGTCCAGACGCTCGCTCGTGCCAATCGGGTGGCGGTGTTGATCGATCGCCGAATCGATCCCGGGCAACCGCTGACCCTCTCGCCGGAACGCACGCCACTGAGAGAGATCTTTCACCTCGTGGCGGAGGAGCGAGGGCTCTCGACCGGCTGGATTGGCCCGGTGCTTTACTTCGGGCCGCCGAAAGAGGGGCCGCGATTGGAGACCATCCTGGAACTGCAGCGCGACGGAATCCGCAAACTGTCTGCTGCCGCGCGCCGCCCTTGGCTTCGGACTGCTTCGATCTCTTGGCAAGACTTCGCCGAACCTCGGCAGTTGTTGCAGGAGATTGCCGAAGAGGGCGGTCTGGAACTCTCCGGTTTGCAGCAAGTACCCCATGATCTTTGGGCGGCTGCCGATCTGCCGCCCCTTTCCCTGGTAGATCGGTTGGGCCTGGTTGTCGGCCAGTATGATCTTACCTGCAATATCGACTCGAGCGGTCGGAAAGTAAGCCTTGTGCCGATGCCCCCCGACGTGGCCCTGGTGCGAACCTATCCCGGTGGTCGCGAAGTAGAAAAGACCGCTCGGCAGTGGCGCGAGTTCGCACCGGCGGCCCAGTTCAAGGTTGTGGGCGAAAAGATCTTCGTCCGGGGGCTATTGGCCGATCATCGGCGAATCGAGGAGTCCATGACGTCGACACATCCGGAGAGGAGTACCTCGGCCCGGGCAGGAGAAACACGTTACACGATCCGCGAAGCCAAGGGGACGCTTGGCCGGCTGCTCGAAGAACTGGCCGGCCGGCTTGAACTCGATTTGCGGCGCGACGATGCGGCACTTGAGGCGGCGGGGATCTCACTCGATCAACAGGTCTCGCTTTCGGTGGCCGATGTCACGCTTGAAGAGCTCCTCAACAGCCTTCTTGTGCCGGCAGGCTGCCAATTCCGCCTGGACGGCAAGAGGCTGGTGGTTCTCCCCGCGGCAAAGTCGGACCAATCGATGGCCGAGCCGGATCTCCTGTTGCCGGATTGAAATCGGGTGGTCCGCGAGAGTCCCTTTCACTTTCAGGCGAGCTCAACCAAAATGCTTACGGTCTTCATCGTTTCCGACGGCACCGGCGCAACTGCCGATCTGGTCCTCCGTTCGGCGCTCGTCCAGTTCCGCGAGGCCAAGGTATCGCTTGTCCGTCGCGGGCAGATCCGCACGGCGGAACAGGTCTGCCAGGTCGTCGCCGAAGCGGCGGCCAACCAGGCGATTGTCGTTCACACGGTGGTTTCCTTGGACCTCCGGCGGTTGATCCTTGAAGAATCGCGACGGCATGGGGTGGACTCGATGGACTTGATGGGCCCGATTCTCGACAGGCTCGCCGCCCATCTGAAGCTCCTGCCCGAACAAAAGCCGGGACTGTTCCAGCAGCTCGCCGAGCAGAAATCGCGCGAGATCGAGGCCGTCGACTTCGCCTTCCGCCACGACGACGGGCAAAACCCCGATGATCTCGATCGGGCGGAGGTGGTCCTTGTGGGCGTATCCCGTTCGATGAAGACTCCGACGATGCTCTACCTCGCCTACCGGGGATGGTTCGCAGCCAATGTGCCGCTGGTGCAGGAAGTTCCGCCGCCGAAGTCGCTCTTGGATCTGCCGCCCGAGCGAGTCTTTTGCCTGCTGATATCGCCATCTCGGCTGCAGGAACTCCGACGAACCCGCGCGGAACAGACCGGCATTCCGTTGGAACCCTATGCGTCGCTCGACCAGGTCAAACGCGAGTTGTTCTATGCCGAGGAACTCTGCCGGAGGCAGGGCTGGCGGAAGATGGACGTCGGCGGCAAGTCAGTCGAAGAAGTCAGCCGGGAAATCATCTTGCTGCTTCCGCAGCGCGACCGTTGATCGGTGTGAAATCAGATGTAAGAACGGCCGTGGCTGCGTCCCGGCTGCCCATCAGGAAATTCCCTAGGCTGCACGCGCTGAATTTTGAGCACTATTCGGGTATTATTCACGGTCTACTGGCGACGCAAATCCGCTTGTCGAAGGTCACCGGCAACGCCGTGGCCGCGAGTGCTCGCATGAACGAGTGCGACATCTTGTCCCAAATCCGCCGATGGCGGAGCGGCGGCCGAGTGGTCGCGGGCTCCGACACTTCACACATGGCTTGAGAGTTGCATTCCACGTGCCTGACCGTTCTGCCTAAGCACGCTTCCATCGAATCCGAAGGTTCGTTATGTCGAGTGAGCATGGTCGCGGGGGGGAGGAGCCTCCGGTCCAGGGATCTGCCGATCCGCTGGAGAATTCGCACGAACAGATCCCGCGAATGGTTCGGGAGTGGGAAATACAACGGAGCCGTCTGGAGGCAGAGAACGAGAAGCTTCGCGAGACTCAGCGGCAACTTGAACAGTATCGCGACCGCTACATCGACCTTTATGATTCGGCTCCATTGGGCTATTTCACGCTTGACGAAGACGGCTACGTGCAGGAGGTCAATCTGGCCGGGGCGAAACTGATCGGCGCCGACCGGAACGACCTGATCGGCTACCCGTTTCTCGACTATGTCGTGGAAGCCGACAGATTGTCCTTCGGCGAACACGTGCTCCGTTGCGGACACTCGCGGGAGGAAGCGAAATCCGAGGTGACGCTTCAGACGAAAGACGGCCGGCAAATCGTCGTACTGCTTCATAGCATTCCGCTCGAAAAAGAAAAAGAAGACGACGACCAGGATGTCGCCCTCTGCAAGATGGCGGTGACGGACATGACGGAGCGCAAGCAGATCGAGGAGCAACTCCGGGACCTGAACAGGACACTCGAGCAGCGGGTTGCCCGGCGAACTGCGGATGTGGAAGAGCAGGTGCGGCGACTGCAGCACGTCGCGTCCCAATGGAGCCAATCCGAGCACCACGAGCGGCATCGGCTGGTGCAGGTTCTTGAAAACCGCCTCCAGCAGTTTCTGATTACCGCAAGGGACGGCCTGTCGGGACTCGAACAGCGCCTTGACGACGTCAGCCTGAAAAGGGCCCTGGCAGAGATCGAAACGCTCTTGGAGCGTTCGGTGGCCGAGTCCTGCTCTCTGGCCGCAGAACTCAGCCCGCCGTTGCTGCACGATTCGGGCCTCGCCGCCGCACTGCACTGGCTTGCCGAGAAGATGCGGGAGATCCATGGTTTGACGGTGGACGTGGATGCCGATCCCCAGGCCGACCCGGCCGACGAAGGTGTGCGGGTGTTCCTGTTTGAGGCCGTTCGCGAACTGCTGTTGAACGTGGTGAATCATGCCGGCACTGACCGCGCTGAAGTGGTCATGCGACGCACCGGAGAGTTTCAGGCTCGAATCGAGGTACAGGATGCCGGAAAGGGCTTCGATCCTGCGAAGCTGGATTCCTCCCGGACGATGACGGAAGGTTCGGGGCTGCCAACCATACGCCATCGTCTCGATCTGCTAGGCGGTCGGTTGGAGATGACCAGCAGTCCGGACCACGGAACGCGGGCGGCGCTCGTGGCGCCGATCGGAAAGGCGCGGAGCCCGGTCGACCACGCCGCCAAAATCCGAGTGCTTCTGGCAGACGACCATCCGATCGTTCGCAAGGGACTCGTTGAGCTTCTGCGGGAGCACACGGAAATCGAATTGGTTGCCGAAGCCGGCGACGGGCAAGAGGCCGTCGAGCGGGCGCGGGAGCTCCGCCCCGATGTCGTCATCCTCGACGTTAGCATGCCGAAACTCAGCGGTACCGAAGCCGCCCAGCGGATCCGTGCGGAGTTGCCGCAGACCCGCATCGTCGGTCTGTCGATGCACGAGTCAGCCGGCATGGCCGAAACGATGATCGCTGCGGGCGCCCATGCCTACGTCTCGAAGGATGCGCCATCGGAAGAGCTGATCGCTGCCGTACTCGGCGGTTGAGCACCGGAGCCGTCGCCGGACGCACTTCGTAGGCTAAACCAGGGCCGCCTGGATTTTGCCTATCAACGCGGCGGGCTCGTACGGCTTCACGAGGTAACCTTGCACCTCGGCTCTTCCGGCGTCGATCACCGTGCTCCGGTGCTGATCGCTGCTCACCATAATGACCGGCGTGTGAGGCCAGGCGCTGTTGTTGCGCATCGCTCGCACGAAGTCGATGCCGTTGTCATGGTCGAGGTGGACGTCGACAAGCGCCAAGATAGGCCGGTGTCGGACAAAGGCCAACCTCGCCTCCGCGATGGTTCGGACCAGAACCACCTCGAACCCGTTCTGCTCGAGGATACCCCGGGTGAGTTCTCCGCTGACCTCATCGTCCTCGAGAACAAGAATGGGACCGTCCCAGCCGCCCCTTGCCTGCGGCGGCAGTCCGTCGTGTCGCGTCACGGATCCGCTGCGGCCAATTAAGAACGGAAGGCGTGCCGGATCTTCGACGGCTGTCGTCAGGATATACTCGTAAAGGCCGCGGTCCTTGACGGTGTCGGCAGCCTGGCAGGCGCCGTCGACGGTCGTTATCAGGACAATCGGGCAGCGATAGGCATGCTCCACCGCCGACCAAAGGGGTCGCCCGTGCGGAGTGGATGCGTCCAGATCCACCAGTGCAATCAGCGGCGCGATCGACGCGGCCTGAACGAGGCGCCATCCCTCGTCCACGGTAACTGCATGGACCTGGAATCCGCGCGGAGCCAATTGCCTCGACGCGGCCGAGGCAAACGCGTCATGACGGGTAATGATCAGAATTGTGGAAGCCGTATCGAATGGAACTGCCCTCAGAATTCAGTAAATGGAATCGAGTGACGCAATAGCCCTCGCCAACATGAAGCGTAGCATGTGCTGCGAGGATCCGCCGGTTCAGCCTCCGCAGTTATGGGCTGCTGCGTAGAAATCATTCGCCGATCTTAACAGGGATAACCGTTCACGCCCACGGCCGGGGACTGGTCCATTTTTCGGCCGATTCGGGTGTTTTGGCGTCTAAAGACGTTGGCCGAAAACATGGACCTGTCCCCCTTTTCCGCCCCGTGAACGGTTACTGACGGGGCGACGTTGGCGAACAGCGAGCAAGCGGTGCCAGGCGATTTCGAACGGCGGCGAGGGCTTGGCGCAGTTCTTCCGGTTGTATCGGTTTGGAGATATAGCCGTCCATACCCGCATCGATGCATTGTTCCCGGAAGCCGGCCAGGACATGGGCGGTCATCGCGTAGATCTGGACATGGCGCGCCGACGGGACTTCCATCGCACGAATGGCCGCCGTTGCCGCGAGTCCGTCCATTTCGGGCATTTCCAAGTCCATGAAGACCACGTCGAAATTCCCGCGGCGGACCGCCTCGACGGCTTCCCGGCCGTTATCGACGGTCTGCACGCTGTGGCCTTCCAACTCCACCAGCCCGGCGGCGACTTCCTGATTGACCGGACTGTCGTCGGCCACGAGCACCGAAAGCGACGGCTGATCGCCGACCGCGTCGCCCTCGACGGTGGGAGACGCCTGGCCGGGTGTCGCCCCGAGCACCGCTTCGACCGCCTCCCGCAATTCTGATGCCTTGATCGGCTTCGTAAGGCAGCGGTCGGCGGCCAATTGCCCCTCGTGCCCGAGGAGGTCGAATTGAGCGGCCGGAGTCAGCACCAGAACGGGAGGGACGTCTGCTGGTGCGTCTCGTCCGAGCCGTTCAAGCACCTCGAGGCCGCTCACGTTCGAGGTACCGGTATCGACTAGCAACAGCGAGAACGGGTTCCCCTCAGCCGCCGCCTGCCTGATCGCCCCAATAGCCCGATCCGGTCCTTCCGCGACGACCGACTTCACGCCAAGAGAAGCAAGGATCTCCTGATAACCCTGTCGGCCGCGGGCATGGGAGCTGACGACCAGTGCCGCGCCGCCGGCCGTGATGGTGGGCGGCAACTGCAGTCCGGCCGACGTCGCTTCGTCGAAGTCGACTGTGAAATGGAAGCGGCTTCCGCTTCCGAGTTCGCTTTCGAGCCAGATCCGACCACGCATGAGCGCCACCAGTTGCGACGAGATGGACAACCCGAGCCCCGTGCCTCCGAACCGTCGCGTGGTTGAACTGTCGGTTTGGCGGAATGCCTCGAAGACGTATTGCTGCTTGTCGGCGGGAATTCCGATGCCCGTGTCCTCAACGGTGAAATGCAGGGTCGCTGGCTTGCCATCGTTCGCCTCCGATTCCACGTTGACGAACACCTCGCCTCGTTCGGTAAACTTGATTGCATTGCCCACCAGGTTGACGATCACCTGGCGAAGCCGCACGGGGTCGCCCACGACTTCCTCCGGCACTTCGGGCGCAACGCGGCAGGCAAGTTCGATCCCCTTTTGCGAGGCCGCTAACCCGAACAGGCGGACGGCGTCTTCTACGACGTCGCGGAGCGAGAAGGCAATCCTTTCCAGGTCCATCTTGCCCGCCTCGATCTTCGATAGGTCGAGCACGTCGTTCAGCAGGCTCAACAGTGCCCCGGCCGACTGTTTGACCACCGAGAGATAGTTGCGTTGCTGATCCGTGAGCGTGGTTCGCAGTGCCAGTTCGGTCATTCCAAGCACGCCGTTCATCGGTGTGCGGATCTCGTGGCTCATCGTGGCCAGGAACCGGCTCTTGGCCTCGTTGGCCGCCTCGGCGGCTGCAGTCCGTTCGGCCACCCGCCGCTCGAGCGTTTCGTTCAAGTGCTTCAGTTCGGCAAACCCTCGGCGTTTTCCAGCGCGGCGCCCGCGATGGTTGCGACAAAGTCGGCAAGGCGTTCTTCGTCGGTTCCGAACAGACCGCGGACCTGTTCGTGGGTGACGCAAAGGCATGCGACCGCCTGGCCGCGAGCGAAGATCGGCACACAGAGGACCGAGCGTTCACCGGAACTAGCGGTCGCATTGTTTCCCGGCGGCGATAACTCTTCGATCGACGCCACTGCGCGTGCAGCGCCCACCGCCTGCTCGACCAGCCCCTTTCCGATCTGCACGGTCGAGTCTCCGGCGATCGGCGTAAGCCACAAGGAATTGGAGCTCTCGTCGACCTGGAGCACCAAGCAGTGTTCGCCGCGGAGTAGGCGAAGCGCGGCGGCGCATACCTCTTCGTAGATGGCCGACGGCGAGAGGGCCGAGGCGATGCGGCGGCCGGAGTCGAGCACGGTATCGAATCGATCGGCCAGCGAGAGAGTAGCCGGCTCGGCCGAATGGTGCGTGCCCGAATCGGCTTCGCCGAGACTCCGCAGTTCCGCCAGGATAAGTTGCCCTTCGGCGAAATCCCGTTCAGCCTCCGGCCAATCCAGTTCCCGGCCGATCCGGGCGCGGGCGAGAAGGGTCTGAGCATGCTCGTACCGGGCGCGGAGTTCGCGGGCCACGTCCAGGCTCCGCTCGAACGAACGACGCGCTGCTGCAGTCCGGCCGCGGAATGCCAGAACCAGACCGCGCTCGCGATGCGCTTGCGGGAGGTCGTTGCGGCAGAGCCTCGAAGCGCGGATGGCACGGCGCGCCAGCGCGTCCGCTCGGCAAAGAAACGCCAGTCGGCGCACGGGCGTCGCGTCGTGCGTTTCTTCCGCCATGCGACGGTATGCAGTTGCCCCCCAAATGAACACGGGGAGCGTGTAAGCGTTCTTGACAGGCGACTGCTTGGCAACCGAAATCGCTTCTTCGAAAATTGCCGCCGACCGGGCAAGCTGCCCGGCCCCCAGCAAGCGAACTCCCTCGGCCAGAAGTACCTGGACGATGCCCTGTGTGTCGTGTCGGCTTCGCTGCAGTTCTTCTTGCAGGATTTCTTCCGGCACATTGCCGCCGGCGGCCCGAGCCCATACGTCGAGAATGATGCCCGAAGCTTGTTCGTCGCCCGTTTCCAGCCCGGACTTCCGGTTCAACTGCGCCTGTTCCACGGCGCCGCGATGGTCTCCGAGATGATACAGCGACGCGGCAAGTTGGTACCGCGCCATATGGACCTGCCAGAAGTCGCCGAGCCGCTCGAGGAGCCGGATCGCCTCGCGGCATTTCTCGATGCACTCATCGAACCGGGATGCCGCGTAGAGCACGATGCCATAGTAGACCAGGGCCTGCCCCTGTCCCCAAAGGTCGCCAAGACTTCGCCGGATTGCAATCGCCTTTTCGGCGTAGACAGTCCCGCGGCGAAACCAGGCGACCAGACTCATCGCCGGCGCATGTTCTCCATAGGCTTGAGCCAACTCGGCCGTTGGTGGGTAACGTTCCGCAAGGTTCATTTCGCGGAGATGCGCCCATACAGCCCTTATGTTGTCGCAGTACCAACAGCCATGCGCGAGATTGCTGAGCAATCGCAGGCTCAGACGCTCGGCTTCGCTGGGAAGCTCCTGGCGGCGGTGGACGAACCAGGAGGGAAAGGCGGTGTGGAGCGCCTGGACGAGCGTCTCCCATACGAGCATCAAGACGAGAACGGTACGGCGCCGCGGGACAGACTCCCCCAGCATTCGGAGCGCTGACGTAAAGGCGTCGATCGCGCCGAGCATCTCGCCGCGCTTGAAATCCAACTCGCCGAGCTTGCCGCGAATCTGAGCTCGCGTGTAAGCCCCGTCAGCGAGCCTGGCCGCTTCCTCGAACAACGGCTGGGCCGCATCGTAGCATCCCCGAAGCATGAGCACGTCGCCAAGGCCTTCCGCAATCTGGTACCGGGTCCTCTTGTCCGCACCATCCGCTCCGCGCTGGGCGATTCGATACTGTTGCTCGGCAACGTCGAGAGCGTGGCGGGCTCGGGCCTGCTCAGCCGCTCGAATCGCGTGTGGCAGAGCCGCGACGCTGTCGCCGGCCGCGTCGAAATGGTAAGCCAGTTCCGAAATGCGGTGCGGATGACGGTTGCAGAGATCGCGAGCCGCTCGGCGATGAAGCTCACGCCGCTCTTCGGGCGTCATCCGCGCCAGCAGGGCCGAACGGATTCGGTCATGCACGAGCACACAGCGCGCGCCGTCGGGACGCAACCAGGCCAATCGCCGGCGCCTGGCCTCGTCGACCGCTGCGATCGCCTGCGAGGGTGTCTGACAGGCAAGCTCGGCGGCAATATCCAACTCGAATTCCTTCCCCAGCACCGCCCCCGTCGCCAAGAGCTGCACGCTCTCCCGAGGCAGCAATTCAAGACGACGACTCAAAAGGCTTGCCGCAAGGCTCGATGGACGAAGACTGTCCATCGCTAGAGGCTCAAGCCGCCACCCCCCCGCGTCGGCAACCAGTGCCCCGGATTCGATCATCCCGCGCAGCACGGCCGACGCCATAAACGGGCTTCCCTCCGCAAGCCGCGTTACTAGTTCGACGGCCGGCTCCGGTACTCGTCCTGCCATCGATTCGATCAACCGGCGGGTTTCCGGCGGAGAGAAAGGGGACAAACGCAGGTGAACGGCGGGGTCGAGCCTTCGCAGCAGATGGTCCTCGGGTATCTCCTCTGAGCGGAACGCGGCGATGACCAGCACATGCCTTGCCGAATCGTTCGCGGCAAGGAGCGAATGCCATTGCCGGATCAGTTTGTACGTAAGTTCGTCGGCCCACTGGCAATCATCGAGGATAATCAGAACCGGTCTTTCCGGTCCGCCGATTGCGTTGAGAAAATGTGCGAGTGCCTGCACAGTCCGTGTTTCCGCAAACGCCTCGGGCGCAGTTACGTGGACTTCCTCGCTGTCCAGAACCGCAGATAAGTTAGGAATCGCCGCGCAAACTGCCTGGGCATGCCCACCCAGGCGGCGGCGGGTCGAATCCGCCAGTTCCGGCCGTGAACCGGCGGCGTTCAAAAAAGCCTCAACGACCCCGTCCAGCAGACGAAAAGGCCTCTGTGCGACTTCCCCTGTGCCTTGACCGCGGAGAACCCATAATCCTTCACGGGTCGCCCGCTGCGCCGCCTCCGCTAGCAGCCAAGACTTTCCACCTCCGGATTCACCTTCGATCAGAACGAGACCGCCGACCCCGCTTCGCACCTCCGCGAACTGAGCATCGAGTGATTCCAATTCCTCGCCGCGCGCGACAAAGGCCGGGTCCGTCAACGTGCATCGCCGGTCCAGTGCGCCGATCACGACCGCAGGATCGATTTCGCCGCGTGCGAGCCCCTCCCCAATCGCGTCGAGGTCCGCCAGGACCGCTTCGGCCGACTGATACCGGTCGCGAGGATCCTTGCGAAGCAAGCGTGCGACGAGTTCGTCCAAAGCCCGTGGGACCGGGATCCCCAGGCTTCGCAACTCCGGAACGCGAGCAGTCATATGCTCGAACAGTACGTCGCCCGTACTTTCGCCCGAGAAAGGCGGTCGGCCCGCAAAACACTGAAACAGGACGATTCCCGCTGAGTAGAGGTCCGAAGCTTCCGTGATGTCGCGATCAATCGAGCCCGCCTGTTCCGGGGAGACATACAGCGCAGCCTCGACACACTGGTGCGGCAACGAAGCCTCTGCCGTGATAGCGTGAGCGGGGCCGAAGTCCACCAGGACCGCCGAAATCACCGGCCCCTGCTCGTTGACAATCAAGTTGGTTGCCCGGATCCCGCGGTGCAAGACATGCTCGCGGTGCAGATCGCGTAGAGCCGAGAAGAGCCCACGCCCTATTCTCACCGCGTCATGGATCTGGAGAGGACCGCGAGCGAGTCGCTTCTGCAAAGACTCGCCGGGCGCATATCGAGACACCAGAAAGAACGTCTTACGCTGTCTGCCGGCGTACAGAACCGAGGGAAACCAAGGGCTTTGGACCCGTGCCAGCAAGGCTGCCTCGTGCTCCAGACGCATCAGCGCCCCGGCAGGCAACGACGACAGCGGAATTGCCTTGATAACCACGGATTCGTCGTTCTGCTCGTCGAAACCGAGCCATGTGCTCGTGCCCCGGGTTTCCCCGAGCAGCCTGTCCAGGCGGAACTGGCCGGCAACGACAAGACCGTCACCGGAATCAATTCCCGTACTCGTGCTGACCTCCCCGAATTCTTGATCCATAACCACTCTCTGGAAACGACCGGCGCATTTTCACAACTCTACCTTCTCACTTCAGAAGCAGCACTCCATACCCTGCTGCCGGTTGCGAAAGGTCTACGGGCTGTGCAGGCTTTTTCGCCCATATCAATCATAGGATACGAAAATACAACACTGACGAATTAATTCAACAAAAGCGCGCGGCTCACGGTTGACGCGTTGCGACAGCCATTGAGAGAATGCGTCTGGCTCAAGCGGTCCGAGACAGGTACGGGGCACTATTCGAAGGAAGGCAAGCTCCGCCATTTTGGGTGCAATGATGAAACCCTTGTCTGATGAACACTTTCTCCGCGTCGATTCCGCCAGCACTTCGCCGTTGCATGCAGTCGGTCCGGGCAACAGTGCGACGACCGAGAAGGATGCAGCGGACCGTTTCCAGGCATTGTGGGAAGTGGATAAGAACTACCGCTACCATCCCCAAGTCCTGACCGAACTTCTGCACGAGCAAATCCCGGTCCTTGGTTTCGTGCGATGGCGAGTGGACTCGGTGGAGCCCGGTTTCGCCCGTACCAGCCTGCCGTTGATCGCAGAATCGACGAATCAACACTGCACTCACCAGGCAGCTTTGTTGTTCCTCTCGGCGGATTACACCGGCGGCATTGCGTTGGCTTCGTTGCTTCCAGGATGGCCCGCTGTCGGCGTGCACCCGCTGGCCGGCACAGACAAATCAATGGCCCTTTGGCTCGTAAAAGGGGAGATCAAGTTCCTTCGGCCAAGCTGCGGACGGCTCGACGTAACCGCGAGCGTCGAGCCCCAACGACATGCCCGGATTCGAAAACGGTTTCTCAACGGCAAGCCTGTTGTGGAACAAATCATCGTCCAGTTTCGCAATGGCTCGGCGGAGGTGGCGGAAGCGGTCATGGTCTACTACGCCCGCCAGGCGGACAAACTCCGGACCGACGGCGATTCAACCGAAAGAATAAACACGCTCTATCGGCACAAGCTGATTTCCTCGGCCGAGTTGATCGCGGGCATACGTGCAAGGGAAAGCGGCGGCCTGTTCGTTGATCCTTACGCAGCTCCGCTAGCTGCCGAGCATGGCATGGCTCTGGCAGAGCGATTCTGCGGGCGCTCCCCGCAATTGGGCGACATGATTGCTGCGCGGACCCGCCACCTCGACCTTGCGATCCTCGAGTTTGCCCGCCGTGGTGGAAGAGACCTGATCCTCTTGGGCGTGGGGTACGACATGCGGCCATTCCGACTGGACCTTCCCTCCGGCACACGGGTTTACGAACTCGACCTGCCTGCCCTACTGGCCGACCGCCAAAAGCGGATCGGAAAGTGCAATTGCCAGGAGCCGCCCGGTCTGGACCGGATTGCCGTTCCCATCGACCTGCGTTCGACGACGGTCGCCGAGGTGCTTGAGGACCGCCTCGACTACCAGAGCCCGGTCTTCGTCGCCTGGGAAGGCATGAGCATGTATTTCGAAGAGCCGGAGGTCCGGAGAATCCTTGCGGGTATTGCCCCCGTGCTGCGTCACCCGGACAGCTCCGTATGGATCGATTTCGTCGACGAGCAGGTCATCAAGTCGCCGGAAGTCTATCCGGAGGTGGCCGCGTTCACCCAGGGAATGCAGATGCTCGGAGAGCCCTTCATCTTCGGCACGGGTTCCGTCGAGTCCTTTCTTGAGAGCAGCGGATTCCGCTGTCGAGAAGTGGTTCCCTCGAACCTCTTCTTCGAGGACGAGCAAGACCCCGTCTTCTCGCTGTACCGATTCTGCACGGCCACCGCCGCAGCCGCCCAACGCAGCGAGTCGTCGTCGGCAGATTCCCGCCGGCAAGTTCACCCGTCGCATGGAGGCGGCCCGGCCGAAATGTCGAACGCCGACGAGACCCGGCAGCGCGTTCGTTGAATGGCACGGGGCGCAGGTATCCGGGACTCCTCCCGCCGCAAGCGTTCACGCCCACGGCCGGGGACTGATCCATTTTTCGGCCAGTTCAGGCATTTTGGCGCGAGAGACGTTGGCCGAAAACATGGACCTGTCCCCCTCTTTTCCGCGTGAAGGGTTACCCTCCCGCCCTACCGGCCTTCCCTACACGGTTCAATACTGCCGTATCAGGCCGATCGCGATGCAGTGGGTTTGCGCCTCGTGGACGCTCTGATCGAAATCGCCTCCCACCAGCCCACTGGCTTCTACCCGCTGATTGGCGCCGAAGGAGAACATATATCCCGCATCCAGGGTCCAGTCGCCCAGCGTGCAGCCGTAGCCGATGGAGAAGGCGTGTTCGAGAATGCCCTGGATGAACGGGGTGAGCGTTGCGCTCGGAACCGGGTTGCGATGGTGGACATAGCCGAACCGCAGCACGTGCCCTCCTTCAAAGAACCGCTCGTACCCGACGCGAACCGACAGCGAATCGCGCCATCCCAGCGGAAACTGCTCGTAGATCGCCGGGAAGGCCGGGTTGCTCGAGTTGGTCAAGTGGATCCCGAAGTCGTCGAACGCGGCAGACCAATCGAACCAGACCAGGTCGCACGACAGGACCCGGTGCGGGCAGAATTCCTGCCGTACGCCCAGCGCCACCGATCTCGGCCAGGTCAGATCGACCTGCGAATCATACGCGGTCTGGCCAAGCAGAGGCACGTCGACGCGCGTCGAGCCATCCAATTTGAAGCGGCTTTCGCTCTGATACGCCAGCCCGACGATCGTCGAATTGGTCAGCGCATACTGCAAGCCCGTCGACCAGACGAGCGTTGCGCCCGTTCCCTGCAGGTCGAGCATCGTCGGGGTCCCGCGGAACACGCTTGGCCCCTGGATGAAGTAAGGTCCTTCCAGTTCCGCATGAGTGACGCCGACACCCAGCGTCCCGCCCACCGAAAGCCGATCCGTCACACGGAAGGCTGCCGCCGGGAGGATCTTCATCAACGCGCCAAACGACTTATACCGCCGCTGGCCGTCAAGCGGCAGTGGCCCCTGCATGTCGAACGTTTCCTTGAAGCCCGCCGGCGCATACACGCCCAATCCGTACGCCCATTGGCCATCCGCGCTTCGACGGATCCATCCGAGCTCCGGCAGCGGCACAACCCCGAGGTCGGAGGCGGCTGCATTGTCCGGGTCCGAATAGCCGAAGTCTGTCAGCATGACATTCGTACCGACCTCGAGGAGGGATCGCCCCCGGATATTGACAGCCGCGGCAGGATTGTCGAAAAGCACACCGCCGTTGTCGGCATGGCCGACATTCGTTCCGCCGCGGGCGATCGATCGGGGAGAGACCCCGTCCAGAAAAAATCCATCCGCAAACACGCTTCCCGGCAGCAGGACCAAGGCAGCGGCAGCAACACTGAGCAAGCGATTCCAGGCCATGGGGTATCCGTCCACCAAAAACAAGGCCAGATTCGATTTCGATAGAGCCCCAGTGTCGGATCGTCCGGCGATGGGCGCCCGCATGAGAGGTTTACGCCCGGAGGAGCGAAGCTCACGATCCGATTGTAGCGGTCGTGCCGGACAGGAAAGACAGGAAAGAAGCTTGTTCGGCCGATCCGGTGCGGACAATCGCCGCCGGATCGGTGTCTGGCGGCGCAAATCGGGTCCGAATCTCGATGAATTGCTCTTCGCTCCGCAGAAACGCGTCGACGATATCCGAATCGAACTGGGTCCCCCGGCCCTCCAGGAGCAGGGACCGTGCGGTCTCGTGGTCGAACCGTGCCTTATAGACACGTTTGCTCGTCAGCGCGTCGTAAACATCCGCTAAAGCGACGATGCGAGCGCAGAGCGGAATCTGCTCGCCCGAAAGGCCGCGTGGATAGCCTTTTCCGTCGTAGCGCTCATGATGCGACAGCGCAATGTCATGAGCCATCGCAAGGAATTTGGCTTCCGGATGGGCGAGAGCGGCCGCCTCCAGTGTCTGGGCACCGAAGAGGGCATGGGTCTTCATGATCTCGAACTCTTCGGCGGTCAGCCGACCCGGCTTCAGGAGCACCTGGTCGGGAATCGCCACCTTGCCGATGTCGTGCAGCGGGCTCGTCAGGTAGATGAGCTGGGCATACTCCCCGTCGATCTCTTCGCGGTACTTCGGCCATTGGGACAGTTCCTCGCAGAGGACCCGGCAGTATTCGCGGATCCGCTCCAGGTGATAGCCGGTATCGCGGTCCCGCGACTCGGCCAGCTTGGCCAGGACAAAGATGGTCAGATCGCGGCTCTCCAGCGAAAGCAGCCGCTCGCCCGCGCGGAGCCGTACGCGGAGTTCCTCCGGGCAAAACGGTTTGGTAAGAAAATCGTCGGCCCCGGCGTCGATGCCTCCGACCACATGGCGTTTCTCGTCGTGCGAGGTGACCAGGATGACGTAGATATAGCGGCTCCACTGCCGCTGCCGGATTCTGCGGCAGAGTTCGACGCCGCTCATCCCCGGCATCTCCCAGTCGGACACGACGAGCCGGTAGCAGCCTGTACGCACCTCCTCGAATGCTTTCGCGCCGTCGTCGACGACGGTAACGTCGTAGCCGAATTCTTGAAGCGCCCCGGCCAACAAATCGGCCGACACGCAGTCATCTTCCGCTACCAGGACTCGCATTCTGTTCTCCGAGCCTGTTCGGCAAAGCAGTGCCATTCGTTGCGAAGCCCTTCCAGGCGTTCCGGGATTTCCTTCAGACCGTCGTGCCGGGCCAATTCCTCGATCCGGGCGGCCTTCGCACGAAGTCTTCCCGCGGCAACGTTGGCCGACGCGCCTTTGAGGCGGTGGGCCACTCGGGCAATCGTCTCCGAATCCTCGAGTTCAAGTGCCTGTTGAAGCTCGCAGAAGTCCAGGTCGAAACGCGATTCAAACTTCTCAAGCACCCGCTCGGCAAGTTCAATCTTGCCGAGACAGCGAGCGAGGAGGTCTTCACGGTCGAACACGGACGGCTCGCGGTCGGCCAGGTGGGATTCCATGGGAAAATGTCTCTCGCGCATGCAAAATATGCTCTGTCTTCCGGAATCTAGGTCGCTGGCGCGGCAAAGTCAATTCGTTACCCCCTCTCCGGCAAACAGCCTGCTGGAGTCGCCCGCCCATTCGGCATTGTCTGCGCGTCCGGATCGACCGGAACATCTCTTCTATCTCCTCTCGAACATCGCCGCATCCGCAATCACCAGCCCCTTCGACCCGCCTGCTGCGATCTCCAAATACCCGTCCGTGCCTTCGGAGAACTCAAACTCACCAACCCGCCGCGATTTGGCAGGGCAGACCCGCACGACGCTCTCGCCGCTTCGGTGCCGCACCCGGACGTCAAATTCCGTCTCTGA
This sequence comes from Thermoguttaceae bacterium, assembly GCA_040768665.1. Classification (GTDB taxonomy): domain Bacteria; phylum Planctomycetota; class Planctomycetia; order Pirellulales; family Thermoguttaceae; genus JABWBD01. The sequence continues at coordinate 58,171 of JAXGMN010000039.1, read as the reverse complement.
CCCGAACGGAGTCGCTTCGCTGAACGATACCCGGTAGGTCCCCGCCTCGAGGTCCGGCTGGAATCGGACAAACTCGCCCTCCGACCGATCAGCTCCATTGGTCAGGTAGAACCCGTTATGTCCTCGGCGGGCGGGCGGCACACGGCAGAACCGATGGCCAACCCAGAAATACGGCGTCGCATAGAATCCTTCGTCGCAATCGTCGACCACCGCGCCCGACAAAGGCGCCTCGGAGCGAACGTCAAGCTGCACTCGAAAACGCTGCGGACTGTTCAGCGCCCCCGGACAATCGACTGCAACCTGCGCCGTATAGAGCCCCGGCCCGAGCGAACCGGCGTCAACACCGACCTCGAGCGTCTGCGGCTCGACGGAGGCCACCCGCAACCAGTCGGTCGCCTGCACGTATTCCACGCTCAGTTCGGCCTGAGGCAAATCGCCGCTTCCGGAATTGCCAAGGCGGACCAACTTCGAGTCCGGTATGCGACGTGTCGCCCTCGCAACGAATCGCAGCGTATGGGGCATCCGTTCGACCGGACAGCCGTAGACATCGGCTACGTAGACCGGCCGCCGACGGAACGAAGGTTCCTCGGGCGCGTCGAGAACCAAGGCCGGACCTGACACCGGCTCGCCGTCGACCACGATATGTTGTGTGTGCGTCGCCCGCCCGTGGC
>JAXGMN010000039.1:0-52500 GCA_040768665.1 Thermoguttaceae bacterium | reverse complement strand
ATAGCGGGAGACGTTGAACCCGATCGAAAAACTCACCCCGACCACCACAGCCAAAGCTGCCGCAATCCTCGGCATGGCTTGTTCCCTCCTGGTGCCGTCAACAAACTGCTGGTGAACCATACACTCTCGTACGGCGGGATCAAGCGTCGAAGGTCGGGATCGTCGATGATTGACCGATCGAGCGTACGGACAGCGACGGTCAGGCAAGCTTGGAGGGCGGCGGGGATCGGGTTAAACCGGCGGAATGGTCGCCGGTTCACCACGCTCAGCCAGGGCCTGCAGGATCCTGGCGATATGCGATGGTTGTAACCTCTGGATCGCGTTAGGCTGCGCAGTCTAGGATGGTGTCGAGGCGTGTCTTGTAGGGGTACAGTCTACGCTGTTCGGCCTGGATTCGGTCGGCATGGAATGTATCCCAGTCGCCGTTGAGGTAGATCGCTCGTAGACTCAGGATCGCCTGCGCGCCGGCGATTCGCCAACGCATGCCGGCCTGTTCCATCCGGTCCTTCACGAGGTGACGACACGCACCCTCCACAAACCCCTCCGCTTCCGCGCTGCCTTCCGGGTGAAAGGACCAAATCGGGCCAATGTGCCCTACAAGCGGTTGGCACTGCCAATAGGTAGCCCATTCGATGATGTTCAGACCGCCGTCCAGACCACCGAAGACGAAATGCCAGTCATCCGTGGTAGCTCCCAAGACGCGGACCTGTGCGCCATGGCAGTAAATCTCGCCTCGACGAATCGCCTTGCCACGGGAACGACACAAATCCCAGGCAAACAGCGAGCTGTCGCGAGTTGCCGCGACAAGGTGGCGGCCGGTGAGAGTCAGCGCGATTACGACAATGTCTCTCGATTCCAGGGGCAGTACGGCGATCCGCCGGTACGATTCAGGTTCCCAAACCTTCACCGTCCGATCTGTTGACGCGGAAACTGCCAAGCCGCCATCGGGGGTCAAGGTAAGGGCATTCACCGGGCCGTCGTGCGCCTTCAAGCTGAGTAATTCATCGCCGCTCATCGCATCCCACACTCTGAGCGACCCGTCGGACAGGCCGCCGACGATTCGGCAACCATCGGGGGAAAGGGCAATCGCGTTGACTCGGCCAGCTTTCACCTTCCGTGTCCACAGTAGCGGCGTGCCCGGTGGAGTAAGGCTAGGGGTAAGAAGTCGAAGCGGCCCAAGATCCAAACGATGTCCACTAAGTGCAGCTTACGGTCTTCGCACCAATGTCGCAGTTTGGGGAAGACCACCTTGACCAAGTGATCCCGCTCCGCGTGCATATCGCGGAACGTGGAGGAGATGAACACGCGGACCGTTTTCCAGGTGTTGGACATCGCGAACTCCTGCCGGCCAGAGGGACGCTACTCTGTACTGGTATATCGCCTGCTACCCCCTTCCGCCAGATCCCCCGGTTTAGCGATTGATCCGTTGTCTCCTCCGTCCCAAGAAAAGTCCGTCAAGCGGCACGCGGTGATCCCCCGACAGGCAAGAGATTCCCTGTCCACCCTTGTTGAATTACCCGGCTCGACCGTTTCTCGGCACCTCGGAAGACGTGTCCCAATTACGGTGGTTTCTCAGGACGCCCGAGAATATGTGCGATTTGATGCGACCGATCGAAGCAGAACAGGCTCTGCGTGCATGTCGCGGAAGATCGGGACGACGAACATCATCGTGGCTGTCCAGGCCGTCATGACAGTTGATATCTGCCATAGGCTTTGCCATGTACGACCGGAGTCTGCGAGACGCCGCTGACGCCATGTCCGAGCATCGTCAACGGCGGGTGGACGTCGCGACGGCAGCTCCTCAGTCCATCGGGCAGGATGGAGCAGCAGGTCCCCAAGAAGCTCATGGTCTTCGATCCGCAGAAAGCAGCACGGGTTAAGCCTCCGCCTAATGGAGATCGGCGCAAACGGGAATGCTGGCTCCTGCAGGGGTAACCGTTCACGGGGCGATCGGGGACTGGTCCATTTTTCGGCCAGTTGGCGTATTTCGGCGACAAAACGTTGGCCGAAAACATGGACCTGTCCCTCTCTTCCGCCCCGTGAACGGCTACCCCTGCAGGGGGTCGCTGTAAGATTCATGACAAGGGCGGCAGCCAAGAGAATTCACGCACCCGAAGTCGCTCGTAAGCTGCGTGGATGTCCTGGCCAGTGCGCCGTGCCTCCAGATAGGTCAGGACCAATTCTCTGCGCTCTGCCAGACGCTGTCCCGAGCCGGAGGGTGCCTCTTTCGCGTATCGTTCGGCATCGAGGAGGTCCCCGGAGTTCTCTGTGCTCGCCTCCAGCAAAGCGAGAGACAGGAGTGCCTCAGATTCTCCCCACGTGTTGTCGCTCTTCTGCGCCGATGTATTGGCTTTGAAGTAGGCATCACGCGCGCCAGTCAAGTCACCATCCAGAAAGCGGATGTGCCCCAGCACGCAAGTCGCAAGGATCGCTTCGCGCGGATAAGGCGATCGGCCTGCTGCTTGGATGGCTCGCTCAATCAGCAAGCGTGCTTGGGCACGGTCGTCGTGCAGCAACTGATTTGCCAGGTGCCGAATGGCAGCGGCCTCCGCCTCTGCATGTTGAAAGGCGACGGCGGCCGAGATCGCGCGGCGGAAATATCGCTCTCCACATGTGTGTCGGCCGAGGGATTCAAACACGGTGCCAAGTCGCATCAGGGTAGACGGCAGTCGCGCAGGGTCAAATTGGCGTCGATATGTGCGAGCACGGCGAAAATGACGAAGGGCCGTGAAGTAGTCCCCGTTTCCAACTCCGACATTCCCCAAGCCCGCATGCGCCCCGGCCAGTACTGCGGCAACGCTTCGCGAGAGTACCGCCGCACCATCGTCGATCAAGTCGACGACCGACTGATAGATGGTCCGAGCTTGAGCTAGGTTTTGGAGATCCATCGCCTGATGCGCTACCTGTACACATGCCCATAGTGCTTGCGTAACCCCCACCACGTCGTGTACTTCCCCGCGAATGATTGCTTCGCGTGCCAGGAACTCCGCTGCCCGGGGGAGGTTTTGCGAGCCCAGGTACGCGTGTGCCCAAGCTTGACCCCGCAGTGCGTTGGCTAATCCCCAGCGAGACCACGGTTCCGTGCATTGGTCAAACCAATCGATGGCCTGCTGATACCACCGTCGTGCGACCGCGGTGAGTTCGGTCAGGGAGATTGCGCCGCCGGATTCGCGCGGGAAGTAACCGGCAAGATCGTAGAAGACAGCGCCCCCGTTCAATCCCGCCCATGCGCGATAGGCCCGATGCCGCCACGCATCAGCGTTCCGGCCATCAAATCGCGCGTGCCACTGGAGCAGATCCCGGAGGGCCCACCATTGGGCCTGTGGATCTCCGGCTTCGGTGGCGAACTCCAAAGCGCGGTCGAAACGCTCCTTGGCAACGGTCGGGCGTCCTTGGTCCCAGTCGAGCCAGCCCAAATCACGACAACTCCAAGCAAGGTCCCGAGCCAAGCCATGGCGGGTTCTCAGCTCAAGCGTTTGCGACTGAAGCTGCCATGCCTTGTCGGTCTGGCCGCGGAGCCGGCGAATGACGCCCAGATTGCTGAGTGCCCGGGCTAAACCGCGTACAACGTCCACATCGTCCATCTCCGGACGCACTTCAGCGAGGCGAAGATTCTCTGAAAAGACTTTCAGGGCATCCCGCTGCCAATGGTGGTAGCGATGGTTGATGTTGCCCATGTCCAAAAGCGCGCGCCCCAACGTGTTCTTTGCCCGCATTCGCTCGGCAAGCCCTTGGGGATCCACCGACCACTCTAGCGAAGCCGCCAGACATTCGTGTCCCCGCTTTGCATGGAGAAGAGCCTCGCGAGGGTTGCCTCGTGTACTCTCGATCTGCGCCAGCTTCAGATGAACTTTCGCGGCGCGGTCGCCTTCGTCTGCCGCAGCCGCGCTGTACAGAACACGCTCCAGGATTTCTGCTGCGCGATCCCATCGCCCACACAACTCGCATTGATCGGCGAAGTCGATCAGAAGTTGTCGCGGGCTTTCATCGCTCACAGACCAGAGACGGTTGAGCAATTCGGAGCAGGGCGATGCCATGCCGCACCACCAGCGGCCCTCGCGCTCCTGGGTATCGAGATGAAGGAGGGCACGCACTCCCGCTTGTCGCATTTCCCGGTCTGCCATGTATCGGAGGTCGGAAAGAGCACGCTCCAATTGGGCTCCCTCTTCTGCAGCTACTAAATGGGTCAGGACGTGTCGCTTGGCATAGCTGTGGGTGGAGGGCAGTGCGACTGCCGACGCCCCGCTGGCGCGGGCCACCGCAGCCATCCATTCATTCGCTCTAGCGGCAAACTGTCGGTGCCCTGCCACGGGATCGCACCAGTAGACGCCAGCCGCCTCTCGATCGACCAGCCAATCCGCAAACGACTTGTGAAATAAGCAGTACCCCTTGCCGGAATGGCCGAGGAACTGGCTGAGGTCGATCAATAGCCGGTTCAGCCTAGCCGGGTCCATAGCGAGAACGTCGGCCAAGACGTCGAACTCCAGTGGTTCCCGGGCCGCCAACAACACGGAAAACAGGCCCAAATACTTCGGATTCTCCGCGGCGGCGCCAAATCGACGATCCAGCAAATGCCGATAGAGGCCTCGGAGCCCGACCGGCAGTTGTGCGAGATCTGCGGACGGATTCATAGAAGCCGCAACCTGATCGAGCATCTGCTGAGCATGGAGAAAGTTCCCTTCTGAGTGGGCACGAATCGCCGCCAAGACCTCGGCCGGCGCTAACCGGTGACGGTCTAGATGACCGGCCAGCGTGGGGTCTGCCAGGCGATGTTCGACGTACGCCACAACGTCTTCACGCTGAAGGCCGCCTAAGTCGCACGTCCGGTAGATGCGAATCGCTTCCTGGGTTTTGTCCAGATCAAGTTGCGTGAGCGCACACCGCATCTCTCCTTTCAACACCAACCGGGGCACCTGACGCTCATCGAAGCGGGACAGGACGTCCTGATGCCACCGCGAGGTCATAAGGAGACGGATCCAACCAGGCAAGCGATTCAGTTGCCCCTCCAATAGGTCGACGATGTTGGGGCTGGGCTGCGTCATGGCTTCATCCAATGAGTCGATGATCAGGAGCGTTGGCGATATTGACCGCTCGCTCAGACGATCCAACGGTTGCAGTACCAGACGATCGAACGTCATTTGCGGGTCCGTGCTGACCGGGCTGATTCCTCGTTGCTGTAAGTCGTCAAGGATGTGCGCGTAGTCCGGAATCCGGTGGTACAACTGCGACGCAACTGTACATGCAAACATGTTCGGCTGAAGTGTGTCGGGGTGTTGAGCCATGCAAAAATGGAAGCCGCCGACCGATGCGCGAAAGTGATGCACCAGCCAGGCAACAATGGCCGTCTTGCCTTCGCCCGGATGACCTAACAGGAACCAGGCCCGATCGCCCGAAAAGTCAGCCAGCCAGCGCTCGATCAACTGCATTAGGAATTCGCGCCCGCGGAAGTGCCAAACGTGCCGGGCTATTTCACGGTCAAAGTAGTCGTAAGCATGGAAATCCAGCCAGCGGCTTAATGCTGGAGGCAGCAAGCGCTCTGGATCGCCATGACGCAGGAACTCCAAGAGGAGTTGCCGACCTTTGTGGTAATCCTTGGAAAAGTCGATCCAGTTTCTTCGCACGAGAAGAAGGGGAATCCGTGTCGCCGGGTCCTTGAGGAGGGGAACGACCACTTTGCCCTGGCTTATCGCGTACGCCTGTTCATCATGACAGACGCTCTCCTCGCGAACAGCTTTGGGAGTAAGCACAGCCAGCAGGAATGTGGCGCCGTTGATTGCCGACTGAATCCTTAGGCTCCAAGACTCGCCCGGCAGCAAACTCAGCGTGTCAAACCAGACCTGAAAACCCGCAGCTTGCAGATCCGCGGCAAGTTGTTCGGTGAAAGCCGCTCCATCATCACGGCCATAACTGATCACGACATCCGGGATTGACATGAGAATCCTTTCCACTTTTGTCAAAAGCCTCGAAAGCAGTTGCGGAGTAACATCGTCTGTTAAGCGAATCGAACCTGTCCTACCGGTGGAAACGACCGAACACACGCTACGGAAGATTGTAAACAGAGCCCACCGCGGCCCGAATCTCGATAGTCACCTCGAGCAATCTCCAGTCGAAATAGTCGATGCCTCGTTTGTGCAGGCCGAGCCTTCTCGGTAGCATGATCTCTATCGCCAGCGCAGCCAGTATGGCGGAGGGGCCCGAAAGTGGCAACCAGCCAGTGAATTTCGCGGCTCAACCGCCATGTTCAAATGCGTTCAGCAAACGGTACGACGCCCCCCGGAGAGACCGAAGGAAGCTCGTCCATCTGCGCCGAATCGCTCGTCGCAACCGTTACCGGCGCGATTTCCGCGCGTCAGAAAACGTGTCCCGTATTACGGTCCTTTAACGACAGCTTCGGGCAATCGCCGCGCCAAGTTGTCGAGATGGAGTGCCGGCGGGCTGGTCCGTATTCAGGCCCGAACAACACCTGCCCCTTCCATCTGTTTCCACGCCGCCGCGAGCGACCCGGCAATGTCGATGCCCCGACAACCGGCCTCGATCACCGTCACGTCAAACCCGAGCCGTCGGGCGTCCAGCGCCGAATAGGCCACGCAGAAGTCGGTCGCCAGCCCAACGATAAACAACCGCGTCAGGCCGCGCTCGCGGAGATACCCGGCCAGCCCGGTCGGTGTCTGCCGGTCGTTCTCAAAGAACGCCGAGTACGAGTCGATGTCTCGGTGGTACCCTTTTCGGATTACCAGTTCGCAATGGGCCACGTCCAACTTCGGGTGGAACTCGGCCCCGGATGTTCCCTCGACGCAGTGGTCGGGCCACAGGACCTGCTCGCCGTAGGGCAAGTCCACTTGATCGAACGGCTTCTTACCAGGGTGGGAGGATGCGAACGACAGATGGTCCTCGCAGTGCCAGTCCTGGGTGAGAAGGACGTGTGCGAACCGCCGTGACAGTTTGTTGATGACCGGCACCACCTCGTCGCCGCCTGCTACGGCCAACGCTCCGTTCGGGCAGAAGTCGTTCTGGATGTCCACCACCAGGAGCACGCGGTTCTCAGTTGGCATCGCCGGACGGACTGCCTGCCCGGTCGCTTTCAGCCGCGGGATGACAGCAGGGTTCGGCGGTGTCGAGAAGCTCGTGTTGACCGCGGCGATGCCGCCCGACACATGCTCCTCGGTATCGCCCAACGACCGCTGGGCTCTCCGCAAAGCGTCGACCAATTCGGCGTAAGTCTGGAGCCGATCGTCGGCCCGCTTCGCCATCATTCGCGCGACGACCGTGCAGACCTCCGCGGGGACATGGGAGGGAAGCGGGTCGGGTTCCGCTTCCTCAACCTGTTTGAGCACCTGATAGAATGAATCGCCGCGGAACGGGGGCTGACCCGTGAGCATCTGGTAGAGGGTCGCGCCGAGCGAGAAGATATCGGCCCGGTGGTCGACACGACTGGCGTCGGCGAACTGCTCGGGGGACATGTAGCTGGGCGTGCCAAGGGCGCTGCCGGCCGCGGTGCAGGCCGTCGTCGCTTTCAGGGCCACGATCTTTGCCAGTCCCAGGTCGGCAAGCTTCACCTGCCCGCTTCGGGTGAGCAGGATGTTGGCCGGCTTGATGTCACGGTGGATCAGTCCGATCTGGTCGAGCGATTCTCGCAGAGCCTGGGCAACTGCCTCGGCTATCTGCAGAGCCCGGCCGATAGGCACGGTATGGCGTTCGCAAAGATGGGCCTCCAGCGTCTGCCCGTCGACGAACTCCATGGTGATGTAGAAGTTCCCCTCGGCCTCGCCGCAGTCGAAGACGCGGACGATGCCCGGGGATTGGAGTCGGGCCGCTAGCCGGGCCTCGCGGAGGAACCGGTCGGCAATGCCGGGGTTCTCGGCGAGGTGGGCGTGCAGAAACTTGATCGCCACATCGAGGTCAAGGTCGCCATGGCGACCCCGGTAGACGACACCCATGCCTCCCTCACCAATCCGCGAGAGGATCTGGCACCGGCCTACGTGGGACAGTCGCAGGTATGGATCGTCTGACATGAGGAGCCTCCGAGCGCTTTTCATTCAATTGCCACCAACCTGAGCTGCTCGGGCGGCACGGTGAACCGAGAAACCCTCAGCAGCAAAACTCAGGCTCAATAGGTTGCCGGGCGGGTTGTTCCGGCAGTGCAGTGGATGCATATACCCGTTATTGCCTCGCCGTGCGCCCACGGCAAGAGGTGAGTTCGGATTAGCTCGGTTCCGTCGAAAGTCCGCCTCCTTGTGCCCGTGGCCCCGTGGCCGCGTACTTGACCGCGGCCGCTTCAGCAATTTTTGCAGGCCAGCCAAGTTCTGCCAGTGCCGATAGCCGCATCGGTGTGACAGTCGCAAGCTCTGCGGCGAAGCCATTCGGACGGGGAGTGGCAACTGCGAAGCTGGCATTTCAGCCGCTTCTGGGCCTGCACTCGCCCTCAGGAACGCTCAGCCAGCGGCGAGGCAGCGCTAGACTCTCGCCCCGGAAAACGGTCGTTTCTCGACACACGGTCGTCGGATCTGACGGCCTTGTCGGCAGACGAATCCCGGAAACTCATCTCGAAAATCAAGATGCCGAGAACTCGTCGATCGTGAGGTATTTGACACTCTCCCGCCACGGCGTTCAAGGCTTTCGGAGCAGCCAAGCGACCAGTCCCAGGCTGCGCCAGGGTACTTAGTGTTGCGTTCCACCCAAGACTTGCCCCCACCTGGCAATCGGCCGCTGAGCTTTTTGTAAGAATTGACCTCGCGCGCCGCGACGTTCAACAGGTGAATTGCTGGCAAGGTGGTTGAGTCAGTGTTGTCGTACATCTTGATCGCGTTGGCGTTAACACGGTGCCGGAGTCGCAAGTGGTCAGCGCGGCGGGCCACGTCGGTGCCCACCGGCGTCTCTGAGGGCCCCGCGTGCCGGTTCAGACTACATCCTTCACAAAAATGAGCAGGTCCGAACCACTCCTCGTCGGATGTCCTCCTGCTTCACTTTGTAGCTAACCTTACGAGTGACTGCGACTTAGGATTGATCGAGAAATAAGTGTCAGGAACCATCTGCCGGAAACCGGCCCTTCGGGTGCTTCGCACAAATGGTTCCTGACACTTTTTTCTCGAACGTTGCTTACCGGGACCACCGCAGCGCCGGTCACTTCGACTCCGAACTGCCGAATACCTCCTCGAAAGTCTCGATTGTGTCGCCCTTCCGATCGAGAACCGCAAAGGAGACGTGCTGAAACGCCCCGGCAAACGGTCCGTTCAGAAGGAACTCCCCGAAGAGCCTCGCGACCATCCGCGGGTCGTTGCCGAACACGCCACAACCCCAGGCTCCCAGAACCAACGCTGCCTGGTCGAACACCACCGCCGCCGAGAGGACCTGCTCAATCCGCCGTCGAAAGGTGGGCACGATCTTGTCAACCGCTTGAGGCACGTTCTTGGCGATCGCCCCAGCATTGGGCGCGGGAGCGGTGATGATTGTCACCCCCCAAGGCTCTTCCAGCAAATTGTCCTCGTCGTCCCGGAAGACTGGCACCCGCGGAGACACGATCAGGTGGTCCGTGTACAGCGCGGAGGGAAAGCGGCGGTTCGCCTCGTAGTACTCGGGATGGCGTTCGAGACAGGCATGGAGTGCGCTGGCCCGCGCCAGGCTCTCCTCTGTCCACCTTCGCATTGCGGAGCGATAGTGTTGATACTTACGTCAAATCCATTTGACGTAAATCGAGTCGGACTCGACTTGCGTCGATGGCGTTTTTCGTAAGTCGCGCAAAGCGCGCGGACGCGATTTGACATTGGCTCTTCCTCAACCACTTCATCAAACGGCTCCGCGTGGAGGAATTGCTCCAGGAGCACCTGCCGCTGGAAGACAAACGCGTGAAGATCCCGGCACGCAAGGCGTTGTTGGCGCTGCTGCGAAACCTCCTCATCTCCCGCGAGCCCTTGTATGGCCTCGGCGAGTGGGTCGCCGGCTACGCTCCCCATCTGCTCGGACTGACGCTCGAACAAGTCGAAGCTGGCGACCGCGGCGCAAATGGCCTATCTGGATCAACGCGACGGGCGGTTTGTGACCGTGCTGCCGCAGACCCGCGACGAGGACAAGGCTTTCCGCAATTCGCTTCGCGAAGGGAAGATATCCTGGCGGACGGTCTACGAGAAGATCGACGAGCAAGGCGAGCAGAGCAAAGTCCTCGACACCATCAGCGTCACCAAGGAACCGACCACCAGCGCCGAATGCTACCGCCTGCTTTGGTACCACAGCACGCGCAAGGCCGAACTGGACGGTCTGGCCCGCGCCACCCGCATCCAGCGCGCCACACGGGAACTGAACGACCTTCGGCAACGCTGATCGGGAAGGTTTGCACACGATCTTGGCCGACCTTGCTTTTTACTTGCCAGCCTATATAGTGGGATTACAGGACCCGTATCCCTGCGGCAGCCAACCCGGTTCAGCGAACAGGCTGAGGTTACGATGGCAAGGAGCATTTCCAGGACCGGAAAGAAGACTCGCCCAAAAACCGCCGTGAAGGGCAAGCGCTACCTCTGCGCCAAGTGCCGCAAGCGAAGCCCGAGGCCCGTGAAGACGCCGGCTCCTTGGTACTGCCCGGAATGCGTCAAGAAAATCAACGCCTTGGCTGACGGACTCAATCAGGATGCCGGGACGATGAGCAAGACTGCCGCTCACACGACGGCTGATCCCACACTCCAGGAACGAATCGATGGACTCCAGGAACGAATCGATGGCACTCTTTGATGACTATCTGGCTGGCCCTCAACTCCTGCGGCAGGCCGTTGCCGGAATGAGCCGTGAGCAACTTCTTGCCCGGCCTGTCCCGGGCAAGTGGTCCACGTTGGAGGTCATCTGCCACTTGGCCGATTTTGAGATTGTCGGTGCAGACCGCATCAAGCGCGTGATTGCCGAGAACGAACCGACGCTGTTCGGCGGCGACCAGAACCTATTCGCTGCCCGGTTGGCCTACAACGAACGGGATGCCGAAGAGGAACTCCTGCTGATCGAGACAATCCGCAAGCAAGTGGCACGGATTCTCAGCACGCTGAAACCAGAAGACTTTCAACGGCGGGGCATTCATTCCGAAGCCGGGCCGCTGACATTGGAGGGATTTGTTCAGAGAAGCACCGGGCACATCCCGCATCACGTTCGGTTCATTGAGGAGAAGAAGAAGGCGATGGCCCAGCCATGAAGCTCATAAGTCTTTCCTGGCATCTCTCGCATCGAGGTCTGGACCATGCCTAGAGACAAGCGGCAGAAACGCGATCTGCACGCCCTCGATGGCGAGGGGATGGTTGTGTGCAATCCCCGCGACAAAGAGGCTGCACACCGGGCTCAAATGGAAGGTATCGCCACCGATGATTACGACGCGGTGACGTGCTGTAAGTGTTTGTTATTGTTGCACAGGCTGGACAAACATGCGAATCGCGTTCGATCTTGACGACACCTTGATCCCGTCCGTCCACACGTTCCCTACTGAACTGCCGCCACGCCGACTGCTGAGCCGGCTGCTTTGCCGAATTCCCGTTCGCCTCGGGGCAACCCGCCTCCTGAGAGCCCTTACCATTCGAAAGCACGACATCTGGATCTACACAACTTCCCTGCGCAGTTGCTTTTCAATCCGGCAACTCATGAATATCTCCGGCGTCAACGTCGGTGGCGTCATCAATGGGGATCTCCATGCCAGGCAGTGTACCAACGGATGCTCGAAGTATCCGCCCGCGTTCGGCATCGATGCGCTCGTGGACGACTTAGCGGGAGTGGTTTTGGAGGGTGAACACTATGGCTTTCGTGTGATCCAGGTGAGCCCTGACGACGAACAATGGGTGGAGAAGGTACTGGCGGAGGTCGATGGGCCAGGGAGAAATCGGGAGCAGTTGTACGACATGGTGTACGAGAGCCGGTTCCAGAGGTTGTGGGACCAATTTCGGGGCGAGGCTGAAGAAGGCTGACTGACAGTGTCCTCTTGCGACCCCTTCGTCTTTCGGCGATAATTCCGTTGGCGAAGTTGATCCTCCAGTTGGTGAGGTTATGGCATGACCTGCTGTCGCTGGTTTCCTATACTGGCCGGGGCAATCATCGTTTTTGGGCTGACTCGCAGTGCCCACGCCAACAGCCTCTCGCCCTACATCTGGTTCTGGCCGGGAGTCGTGTCTCTTTCGCTGATTTACGCCTTTCCAGCCAGCCTGCTTGCGGCGTTCGCAGAACGCCCCTTTGTGACCAGGGCGGGGTTCGACCGCCGAGCCCTTGTTCTTTCGTTGCGGGCCAACTTCTTCAGCACCGTTGTGGGCCTCTTGCTTCTGCCTGTGGGTATGCCCGCGCTCTACACAATCGGGCCGTTATGGTGCGTTGCCGCCTTTGCGATCTCCTGCACAGTCGAAGTTCTCTGCCTCCGCCAGTTCAATCGCGAACTCGCCAAAGGATCGATCATCGCTGGCAATGCCGTAAGCAGCGGGCTCTTGATGATATTGCCGCCGATCGCTTTCGAACTACGAACTAGCTACTACTTCCTGGCCCGAGTCATGGAGCCTCACGAGGTCTGGCTTGCCTGGACCGCAACCTTGGCAAGTTTGGCCGTTTTTCTATTGAGCTTTGCATTCCCGGTCAGGGCGATGGACGTGGCCGAGAAGATGGATCTGGGCAGGAGCGATACCGCGATCGGCGAAAACCAGGAGCCAGAGCCGTCCATGCGTCCTGAACCGGATGTTGTGGCTGCTCGTGGGTAGTGCGGTAGTGATTAGTCTGGACCGAGCGGCAGGAGGACCGTGCGAATGTACAACCGCTTCACCGATCGTGCCCGAAGGGTCATGCAACTCGCCAAGGAGGCGGCGCAACGACTCGACAACGAATACATCGGTACGGAACACATCCTCCGTGGACTTGTCAAAGAGGAAGGTGGCGCGGCAGCCGAGGTGCTGAAAAGGCTCCGCGTACAACGTTACGCGATCAGTGCTGAGATCATAAAGTGCGAACAAAGAGGAGTGTCCACAAACCTCGTGGGCCGACTCCCCCAAACTCCGCGAGCGAAGAAGGTCATCGAATACGCGATGGACGAAGCACGCAACCTCGACTGCGATTACGTTGGCACCGAGCACATCTTGTTGGGCTTGTTGCGCGAAGACGAGGGGTTTGCTGCCCAGGTGCTCATGAATCTCGGCTTGCGACTGGATCAGGCCCAATGCCAGAACCCCCTCGTACTATTGTTATTGGTGACATTCACGGTTGTTCATTGGCACTCAAGGCCGTCCTCGCGGCGATCGATATTCACCCCGAGGATAGGATCATCACTCTCGGAGACTACGTTGATCGTGGCCCCGATAGCAAAGCCGTGTTAGATGAGCTGATTGAGCTTGAAGGGCGCTGCGAACTAATCCCGTTGAAGGGCGACCACGATGAAATGCTGCGGGGCACGCGGGGCTCGGGACGAATAGATCGACCGTTGTTCGACTTTTGGATCGCCCGTGGCGGCAATGCCACCGTTGTTTCCTACGAGTCGGCAGGGTGCGCCAGTATTCCCTCCGAGCATATCGCCTTCTTGGATCGGCTGCGACTCTATCACGAAACGAACGCTCACATCTTTGTTCACGCCAACTATGCCCCGAACCGGCCCATGAACAGGCAATCCCCCAACACGATGCTGCGGCTATCGCTGGACGAACTTCCTGGCCCCCACTACACAAAGAAGATAGCTGTCGTCGGCCATACTCGGCAAAAAGATGGCGCGATTCTGGATATCGGCTATCTCAAGTGCATTGACACGGGCTGCGGATATGGTGGACCATTGACGGCATTGGACATCGATAGAGGGAAGGTATGGCAGGTGGGGGAAAACGGCGAAGGGCTTACGGTGACATCTGAGCGTATGGCTGGGTTTGAGCGATGCCCCCATTGCGGTAAGACGTGGGGAATGTTCGCCGTCTACCGCTGTCCATCGTGTGACATGCAGTTTTGCGCGGGTTGCGATCTGAATGATCCTGGTGACCAAGATCTCCGGTGGCTGACTGCCGTTGCCGCTAACCTGAAACTCACTCGTTGTCCCGCGTGTACGGCATTGATAACGGATTCAGACAAGAACGGCGTAATTGTGGGCCGCGACAAGAAGCAGAAGGGCGGAAATCCATGAAAATCATTCTGACAGCGAGAGAAGACGACTTGACTTCTGCCTGGGAACGGCACTGCGGCGATTTGCCCGACGTTTGCGTGCATCGAGGGTCAATCTTCGACGTGAAGTGTGATGCCGTCGTCAGCCCCGCCAACAGTTTCGGCTTCATGGACGGTGGTATCGACATGCTCTACTCGCAGCACTTTGGGTGGCAAGTGCAAGAACGGCTCCAAAAACTGATACGCGAGAAGCACCACGGAGAACTCTTGATCGGAACGGCCGAGATCGTGGAAACGGACAACGTGTGGGTTCCGTACCTGATTGCCGCCCCCACGATGCGAGTTCCCATGAAGTTGCAGGACACCGTGAATCCTTACTTGGCTGCGCGGGCAGTCTTGTTACTCGTCCAGCACGGCACCTTCCAGCAAGGAGTCCTTGCGGGAGAACGGATCGCGGAGGCCGTTCGGACGGTTGCCTTTCCAGGCTTGGCAACGGGCGTCGGCGCGGTCGGCCCGAACACCTGCGCTCATCAAGTACGGGTCGCCATTGAGCAGGTCTTGCTCAACAAAGCCTCGTTTCCCCGCACTTGGGCCGAGGCATCGGAGCGGCACCAGAAGTTGTACACGGATCGGGTGCGGAATCTGCAATACTGACGGATGCAAGAGTTTTGGGTGAATGGAGGTGTTTCAATGCCCAATGGCGGCAGCGACAACGGTGGCGTTTGTGGGTTCAACAGGGCGAGGCAGGCGTTGATGCGTTCGCAGCGGGCCGTCACAAGTTCGAGTACGAATGGCTGCGGGTGACGGACAAGAACGGTAACGAGTTCTTGGTCTGGACCCCGCCAAACGGCGGCTGCCTGATACTCTGGAATGTGCTCCTTATGCTGATCGGGATGCAGAAAGACGTGAAGGCCGGATAAGTCATGGACCACGCATCCTGATCGTGGTTCTCGCCCTGCTTGGCTGGCTCGCTTTCTGCGCGGTACGCTCGTTGTTCGCACGTCGCGTTGGCTAGCCAATGTTCTTTGGCGATTCGCATTGAAGCGACGGAGGTACTGACCAAAGAGGCTGCGGCCTAGATCGGGCGCACAATGAGCTTTCTCGACTGGCTGACATCTCGATTTCACCGCCCGCAGCGCGTAGGGCCACTTGATGCCCGTGCGCTGGCGGCTATCGGCAAGGTTGAGGTCTCCTTTGATGATCGCGAAGTGCGGTGTGTCCGCGCGAGGGGGGCGGTTGAATCGGTCGAATGGGACGACCTCCAGATCGTCTTTATTCGAACGACGGATACGGGGCCGCTATTCGACGACATGTTTTGGTTTCTCGGAGGCTCGTCTCGTGGCTGTATCGTCCCATCCGAAGCAGCCGGTGCGCAGGAACTTCTGGAACGTCTGCAAAAACTGCCGGGATTCGATAATCAGTCGCTTATTCTGGCGGCGGGTTGTATAAGCAACAGTGTCTTCGTCTGTTGGCGGCGTGACGAGTCCGCCGAACAGGATCGGGTGTGAGTTAGGCCCGACGGAGGAATCATGAAACTCGGAATCCTCTCCGACATCCACGAGCACGTCGATCACCTTCGCACGGCACTGTCGCAGTTTAAACGAGAGGGCGTTGATCGCGTTGTCATTCTTGGTGATGTTTACGGCGGCGGCGAGCAATTTCGCGAAACCGTCGAGCTTCTCGTAGGGTGCGGCGCATCGGGCGTCTGGGGAAATCATGATTTCGGGTACTGCCGCGCGGCTGCTCAGTTCCCGGATCGGCTTCGAGCGAGGTTCTCGGATGGGGAGATCCGGTTTCTGGGCAGCCTCGCTCCTCGCCTCGCCATCGAGGACTGCCTTTTCACCCATGTTGAGCCCTGGCGAAACCCAGAGGACGAATCGCAGTTGTGGCACCTGGAGCCTCCACCAGACACGGCTCGAAAATTGGCACTCAGCTTTAAAGCCATGCCTCAGCGAAGACTTTTCGTGGGCCACTTTCATCGCTGGCATTTGGCGACACCCGAGGGAGTCTCGGATTGGGATGGGCGGGCAAGTGTTCGCCTCGATTCCGGTGAGCGGCATTTGATCGTCGTCAACGCGATCCATTCTGGCTGCTTTGCGATGTTCGATACGGAGACAGCGAAATTGAGGCCGTTTTCGGTGATGTGTGGATGAAAATGTCTTCAATGAGGCGACGGCTGAAAAACGTGATTCTCTTTGCTGTCGCGAGGCCACTCGCTACAGCATTCGCTTCCTGTCTCGGCTTGTTCCGGCCCTACACGACATGGCTGCAAGCTGGCCCGATTCAAGTTCTCGCAGGACCACAAAATGTGCCTTATGGAACTGTCCCAAGCAGCACGGCCATTCTCGCTGATAAGGCTGGTTTTCCAAACGGCGATCGTAGCAGCGGCCAGCCCTTTTTCCACTTGCCTCAGAATGGTGCACTGCAACATTCCGCCGTCAGAGCGTCACGTCCGATTGCCGGCCCGGTATCCGTCCACGACATCGTGGTAGAGGACCTCGGTCTGCTGGGCGATGGATGCCCAGGAGAAGTGCTGCTGGACGCGGCGGCGACCGTTCTTGCCCATCTCGGCGGCAAGCTCGGGGCGGCGGAGCAACTCGTTGACGGCCGCGGCGAGCGCCATCGGGTCGGCGGGCGGGACGAGGATGCCGGTCTGGCGGTCGACGACGGTCTCGAGGATACCGCCCACGGCGCTGGCCACCACCGGCGTCTCGCACGCCATCGCCTCGAGGTTGATGATGCCGAACGGCTCGTAGACCGACGGGCAGACGAAAACGCGGGCGTTGGCGTAGAGCTCGACGTACTGATCCTCTCGCAGCAGCGAGTTGATCCAGGTGACCCGCGGCTCGGCAGCGACGCGGGCCGCCATCTCCTCCTCGATCTCCTTTGTGTCGGGGGCGCTGGTGCAGCAGACGCACTGCACTCCCGGGTCTACGGAGCGCATGGCGGCGATGAGATGTTCCATGCCCTTCTGCCGCGACGTGCGGCCGACGAAGAGAATGTAGTCGCCCGGAATATCGAATGCCTTGCGAGTCTCGTCGCAGTCGACCGGGCGGTACAGGTCGGGGTCGATGCCGTTGTGGATGATGGCGATGCGCTCGGGTTCGACATTGAAGTGCCGCAGGATGTCCTCGCGCGCCTGCTTCGAGACCGAGATGATGCGATCCGCGTTCTCCAAGGCGTGCTTCTCGGCCCAGGTCGAGAGGTGGTAGGAGCGGCCGAGTTGCTCCTCCTTCCACGGCCTCAGCGGTTCGAGGCTGTGTACGGTGCAGACAAGCGGAATATCGTAAAGCACCTTCGCCATCACGCCGGCAAAGGCGGAGTACCAGGTGTGGGTGTGCACCACGTCGGAGTCGATGGCGTCGCGCACGATCGAGAGATCGACCGAGAAGGTGCCCAGCGTCGAGTTGAAGCGAGGCTCGGTGCCCTCCCACATGCGGTCCCAGGTGGGGTACCCGCGAACCTCGAGGTTGCCGTCCTGAAGGCGCTGCTCGCCGAAGCAGCGGACCTCTACCGGCATGCGGCGGGAGAGCTCGCGCGTGAGGAACTTCACGTGGACACCCGCCCCGCCATAAACGTTCGGCGGGTACTCCTTGCTGATGATGGTGACCTTCATGGCGTGAAATCCTCCGTGTGCGGTAGCGGGGCCGCGGCGGTATGCACGGTGGCGCCCGAGGGCACCCCGGCGCCAATCTCAGCCGCGCCGGCGTTGGGGTAGACCACCACATTGCGGCCAAGGCGGGCGCCGCCCGGCACGCACACGTCCATACCGAGAACGGTGACGCCGCAGGTGAGGCAGCGAGGCATCTCGACATTGGGCGGCGACTCGTCGCCCGTGCCTACCACGGCGCCCTTGCCAATGACGCACCGCTTGTCGCAGATGACACGGTCGAGCACTGCCCCTTCCTCAACCACCACCTGGTCCCACAGCACGCAGTCCCGTACTACCGCCCCCTTGCCGATGCGGACGTCGGGCGACAGCACGCTCCGCTCGACGTGTCCCTCGATGCTCGAGCCGCCGCTGATGAGCGAATCGACCACCTCGGCGCCCGGCAGATGCCGTACGGGCGTGGGGGCCGCCACGCGACGAGTCATGGTGTTCGTGCGCACCTGCCACTTCAAGAAATCGATGCGGGGGCTCTGCCCCAGCATGTCCTGGTGCATCTCGAAGTAGGCGTCCAGCGTCCGCGCGTACTCCCAGACGCCGTAATGCACGTAACCATAGGCCCGCCGCCGGGCCATCATCCGCGGCAGGATCTCGTCATAGATATGGAACGACTCGGGACCACCCGGGTTCTCGGCGTGGCGGCGCAGCTCCTCGATGAGGACCTCCCGACGGAAGACGTACACCGTCATGGAGGCGAGATTGGAACGCGGGTGCTGGGGCTTCTCGATGTAGCTGACGATCCGGCGATCTGCATCGATCTCGGCGATGCCGAAGCGCGACGGGTCCTTCTCGACCGGGGTGAAGGCGAGGGTGACATCTGCGGCGTGCTCGACGTGGAATCGCAAGAGCGACGTGTAGTCCATGCTGTAGGCGTGGTCGCCGGAGACGATAAGCACGTCGTCGGGCCGATGCAGCTCCAGAAAGTCGATGTTCTGGTAAAGCGCGTCGGCGGTGCCGCGGTACCACTCGGACCGTTCAGGACCCAGGTAGGGGGGCAGAAACCGCACACCGCGCTGCGTGCCGACGAAATCCCACGGCAGGCCGATGCCGACGTGGTCGACGAGCGAGGAGGGCCGGTACTGCGACAGGATGCCGACGTTCTCGATCGCCTTGGTGTTGGCCAGGTTCGTCAGCGCGAAGTCGATCATGCGGTAGGCGCCGCCCACCACCACGGCGGCCTTGGGCCGCTTGAAGGTGAGCACGGACATCTCCTCGGCGCGTCCACCGGCGAAGACGATAGCGACGGTCTTGCGCATAGCTTGGGCTCCCTCCCGCGCGGCGGGCATCGGCCATACGAAGAGCCTATCCCGAAACCACCGGGGACTGGCTCATTTTGCGAAGCCTTCGGTGCAAAACATGCCTGCCCCTATCCCATTGCGAGGTGTTAAGACAGGCACGAACTGGGTAGACGGAAGTGACAGAAACTTGTTTTCTTTCGGCAGCACGGAGTGTATCCAGGAGAAACCGCAGAATCAAGGGGTAGGAACGGGGCCCCCGCTGGCCGCAAATCCAGGAAAGCCGGTTCCTGTTCGTACTGCGTTCAAGGCGACGACTTGCCCGTACGCGGCGCGAAGAGCTGGAACTCCCCGATCGTCGGGCCGCCCTGGCCTTCGGTGATGTTCAGGCGGACGAACCTTGCAGTGACCGGCTCGAACTTCACTTCGAGAGTGTCGCCGATCGCCTTGCCGCTGTGGAAGGTCTTCCACTGCTCGCCCTCCTTGAACTGCAACTCAAAAGCCTTCACGCGGACACCGAATTCCACGCACTCCTGGATCGCCGCGCGGTCGAACGTCTGCGGCTTGCCGAGGTCGACTTCCAACCAGCAAGCGCCGGTGGCAGCGTCGGTCGCCCAGCGAGTATGGTCATCGTCGTCGACCGCCTTGGCCGCACTGTAGTTGGCGTTGTTCTGGAAGATGTTGGAAGCGGCGGCTTTCATGCCGGCGGTGATCGATTGACCGATGCTGGCGACCGCGATGGGTGCGATCTCGAGGGCCGGCCGGTCGAGTTCGAGCATGACAATCGTGTCGATCGCTTGGCGGTCGGATTTCGGCACGGCGATTTCGATGCCGTCGCCCGTCTGCTTCACCGTCGCCTGCCCGCCCGTCAGCGCGCGGCTACCAACGGTTTTTGCCGTCAGCGCCGGCAGCTTGAGGGTTTCTTCGGGCCACGCGAAGATGTGCACGAAGACCTGGTTGCCTTTGCGGGTGCAGGCGACGTGCTTGGCGGGCTTGAAGGGACCGCCGCGCGTGCCGTAGATGCTCTCGCCGTACTTCGCGAGCCAAGCTCCCATTTCCTTCAGCCGCTCGACCTGGCGAGTCTCGATTTCGCCCGAGGGCATCGGGCCGACGTTGAACAGCAGGTTGCCGTCGCCGCCGGCGGTTCGGATGAGGGTCTGCAGGCATTCGGGCAGGGTCTTCATCTTGTCGTCGGGTTTCCACGCCCACTGGCGGCAGATTGTCATGCAGGTTTCCCACGGCCTCTCGATATCGAAGCCGCCGACCCGCTGTTCGGGCGTGGCGTAGTCGCCGCAGCCGCCCCCGGCGCGGTTGTTCACCAGGATGTCGGGCTGCAGCGTTCGGCAAAGGCGAACGTTTTCGGAGCCTTCGGCCCGATCGAACTCCTGCGGCACGTCGAACCACATCGTGGACAGGGGGCCGTACTGGGTGATCAGCTCTTTGACCTGCGCGCGAAGGTAACGGCGGTAGGCGGCGATGTCCGATTTCTCGCGCCGGACCTTGCCGCCGGGGCTGGTCAGCGGGAAATCGGGATGATACCAGTCGCAAACCGAGTGGTACGTGCCGAAAGCGATGCCGGCGCGGCGGCATGCGTCGGCGAGTTCCTTCGTCACGTCGCGGGCCAGCGGCGAGCGCATGATGTTGTAATCGGTCTGGCGGGTGTCGAACAGGCAGAAGCCGTCGTGGTGCTTGGTGGTCAGCACGATGTATTTCATGCCCGCGGCCTTGGCCACGGCCACCCAGTCGTCGGCATTGTATTTCGCCGGGTTGAACTTCTTATAGAGATTGTCGTACTGTTGGATCGGGGTCTGGCTCCCTCGCGACCAGCCGATCTCGTGACCCGTAAGGCTCACCGGTCCCCAGTGGATAAACATGCCGAACCGCATGTCCCGCCAACGAGCAAGCGCCGCCGGGTCGGGCTTGAGCCACGGTTCCTCCTCCGGCTGACTGGCGGACGCCGTTGGCTGTTGTTTGGCAGCGGGTTTCTCCGCGGCCCGGAGCGTCGTAACAGGCAGCAGTACGCACGCCAAAATCAGGATCCAGCCGATGCGAGCGTTCATAAAAAGTCTCCTCTGCGTTGGACTCGCTATTGCTTCTGACCACATCCGGCCAAACAGCCGTGTGCAGACGCTGGTACTCTTCCGCCTTTTCGGGCCGCAATCCGACGACCGTGCCGAAGCGTTTCATGGCTTTCTCCTCGTCGGCCAGTCATTGTCCAGGTTGGTTACGGCCACCCCTCCATTGTTCTTCAGGCATAGCCTTCAGGTCAAGCAGCACATCCTGGCCTGGAAATCTTTTCGACAGATCGCGCCGCAACGGTAGCATTTCATTCCCCATCGGACCGTCGTCGGCCTGGCTGGTTCCGCAGCCCCGGCATCGGCGGAAACACCTCGCCAATCGCCTCCAGCTTCATGGAGCCCTCGCCGCGCGTAGGAGCCACGATGCCGCCTTCGCCGAATTCGTTCCACGCATAGATCGTAAGCACAGGCTGACAGCTACCATCCCGCCGGGGAAGCCCCAGCTTGGGGTGCTTTCGGAGGTCCGCCTTGATCGCCCGCAGTTCTTCCAACCACTCGGCGCGCGTGGGAAACGTGAAGAAACGTCGATGATGGGGCGCCGCCTCCGGATGCGTCCATGGCCGGGGATTCCAACCGGCGGCCAGGTACGGCAGCCAGGGAACCGGATCGTCCGCGTGCCGGGTTCGGGCGGTCCGCGCCTGTTCGGCCAGCTTGGAATACGGATGCTCGCTCTCGACGATCTCCACCTCCGGGATATCCATGTACGTCGCCGTGAAGTCGAACAGTTGCGCCACGAGAGTGCGGGAGGTAACCTGGTTGTGACTCATGATGCCGCCGCCGATCAGCATCTCGCCGAGCCCGGCGGCGCGAACGGCGCTCCGCAATGCCTCCAGCCGTCGGCGGCACTTGTCGAGATCGCGATCGTGGGTCCTGAGAAACTGGTCCGCGCCATGGACCTTGAAGACGAGCCGACCATCCACGCGGAGATAGCTGGAATGCTTCATGGCGGCGACCCAAGTCTTCAGGCATTCGCTCCAGTGAGCATCCGTGATCGCGTTGAAACCCGTCGCGTTGCAGTATTCGATCATGAACCGCATCTGGCCGGCATTGGGGGATGCGAGGAAGTTGTCCAGCCCGCGATTGAGCAAGCGAGCTTGAGGCTCCCCTTTCGAACCGGGCTGCGGGAAGTACCAGAGGATCGCGAAGAAATCGACGCCATGCGCGGCGGCCGCCGCGATCTCGCGATCCATCGTCGCCTGGTCGTTGTAGCAGCCGAGCAGTGGCACCCGGTCGGCATAGACGGGCCGCCAATCGGCCTCGTCGGCCGACCATCCTTTGCCGTGCCATTTGTTGGGAAGCGATTCCCACCAGCCGGCGAAGTAGTTCACGCCAACCAGGACACGCTCGCTGCTATCCGCGTACGATGCGGGTACAGGCGCCAAAAGGAGGACGCTGAGGGAGACGCTAACGATCGAGTGACGCTTCATGGGATCGACACCTCCGCGGATCGTGGAGTCCTTGTTGGTGAAAGAAACGGCTTCGGTCTGAGCTCCTTGATCGGATATCCGGCCTTCACCGACTGTGCATAATCCACCACCTTGGCTCGGGAAGCCGCTTGGCGCGGTCGACGTCTGCGGGGTCGATGGGCTGTGGGAGTTCTAGAAGAGAGCCGTCTTCTCCGAATCGCCATACGCGAATACCAAAAGCCGAGGCCCAAACAGCAAAGGTATCTTCGCTCAACCAACCAGCGCGCCATGTATTCCAACTTAGCTGTTGTTCAAGAGATATCGTGTCCCGGGTCCTGATCAAGTGAGTCTCCACGCCCGCTGCGTTGACCACCCGGACAGTCAATCGCGATCGGTTGTTTCCCTGGCCCTCGTAAGCTTCCCATACGTGGGTAACAAAGCGGGTGCCATCAGGCGAAGGAAGCCGCTGCTTCAAATACGCTTCGACCGCTTCACACCGAAGTCTCTTTCCCTCTGCCTCGAATCGTTTCAGAAACTCCTTCGCAAGGCAAAAATCTTCCCAATCGACGATCGCATATTTGCCCGGCCATGTCCGCCCCGTTCCAAAGTCGTGGAAGACTACTGCATTGGAGCCGAGGAGAACGGCGGTGAGTTGCCGGTCCTCGGTGGAAACACTGGCGAACTGTCCCAAAGGCACTCGTTCCGGCCCTACAGAACGAAAGCGACGTCTCGGTATGCAAACTCTGCCATCCTCGACGACTTCATAGTAGAGAAAACCCGGTGGCTCGTAGTGGAATGCCGATTCCGCATAGATGACGATCCATCGCCCCATTCCTAGCTCGAGGCGGCAGATCTCTTCGTCGCCGGCAAGCCAGCCGAGAAAACCGCAGCATAAAGCCGGAAAAGCAAACCCGCTGAAGACAGCAGCAAGAATCGCGCACCTTGCACGTTTTCGATTATCAACTTCTGCAGGCATCGGCTCATCAGTTCGCACGCCAAGGCCATCGGGAGTGTTCATCGCACATCCTTCTCGTTCATCGCTTCTTCCTCTTTGTCGAAGGCAGTGGATTTCCCGACGCAGCACCTTCCGCGGCGATCTCGGCGTGCAGATTCCTTGTCACGCTCGCCATCGCCCGCACCCGCTCCGGATGTTCGGCGGCCAGGTCGCGTTGTTCGCCGACATCGTCGGCGACGTGGTAGAGTTGAATCTCGTCCAGGGCAGCGTTGGCCAGGAGTTTCCACGGACCCTCACGCAGCGAGATCACCCACGGCTTGCTAATGGCATAGTCGTATTGCCAGTAAAGCGGATGCGGACGTCCGATCGGCTGATCCTCGAACAACGGCAGAAGGCTGGCGCCGTCGAGCGGGCGGTCGCGCGGCGGTTCGATGCCGGCCAGTTCGCAGGCGGTCGGCAGCAGGTCAACGCTGCAAACCGGCTCCGTGCTGATGCTGCCCGGCTTTGTGTGGCCGGGCCAGCGAATGATGCCGGGCACGCGATAGCCGGCTTCGGTGATATGCAGTTTCATTCCGCGCAAGGGACCGGGCGAGCCGTAGCTGCGGTTGGCCGTTTTGTAACGGTTCAACGTCTCCGGGCCGTTGTCGCTGCTGAAGAAGACAAACGTGTTCTCGCGCAGGCCGCGGTCGTCGAGATACTTCATCAGCTTGCCTACCGCTGCATCCATCTGCGATACGTCGGCGTAGTAATGGCGGCGATCGATGTTCTCTTCGCCGGGATAGACCGCGAGAAACTCGTCGGCCGCCGCGACCGGTTCGTGGGATTCGTGGAACCAGACGTTGAGGAAGAACGGCCGTTTGTTCCCATCGTCCAGCCAGCGCATGGCCTCCTCGACGACGACATGCGAGGACGGGCCCTTCAGAGGCCCGGCTGACCGGCCGTTGCGGACGAAGTTGACGGGATCGAGGTGGCTGGGAGCGGCGTTGTTCTGGGTGTAGAGCCAATGGTCGAAGCCGGCGTCGCCGGGCGTCGGTTCCGTGCCGTCTACCCGGCTGTTCAGATGCCACTTGCCGACATGACAGGTCCGGTAGCCTGCCTGGCGGAGCAGTTGGGCAATCGTCATTTCGCGCGGCCGCATGAAGATGCCGCTGCCGTGCGGAATCCAGTCGGGGATGCCCAGTCGGTTTGGATTGCGTCCCGTCATCAACCCGGCCCGCGAGGAAGAACAAACGGGGGCCGCCGAGTAGCAGTGCGTCAGCCGCACGCCTTCGGCCGCCAGGCGATCGAGGTTGGGCGACTGAATGGCGGGGTGGGCAAAGCAGCCCAGATCGCCGTAGCCCAGATCGTCGCAAAGCAGGACGACGATATTCGGTTTCGCGGGCTCCGCGGCAGGGGCGACCGCGACCGGAGCCAGCAGCAGGCCGGTGAGAGTTAGCAGGTGGCGTAGGAGACTCGGTTTCATGGCAAGCACCTCGGGTGGGTTAAGTGGGATGTGTGGGAGTAATTGCCCGCCGTGTACGGCGAACCAACGCGGTCATTCGGAGCGTGTTTCATTCTTCGGGTTCGTCGGTTTTCCGGATGCTCGCGTACAAGGCGCCGCACAGCGGCTCGCCTGCTTTGTCGAGCAAGATGCCTTCGAGTTCCGCAGGACCCGCATCCACTTCGGCGGTGAAGACAGCGGCTTTGTCGTTGTCGCCAACAGCGATCTCCTGGATATTCGCGCCGATCTTCAACCGCACGCGTGCCACCGGCAACGCCTTGGCGGTACCGCCGTAAAGCAGTCCGCTCACCGCTTGGCCGTTGAGATGCGCATCGGCCGTCTTGCCGCCGGTGGGGACTCCGGCCAGGGGAGCATCGGCCTCGCGGGGCCATCGCCGCAGTTCAACACGATAAGCGCCGCGCTCTGCGAAGCGTACTGTCCAGCGGCCGAAGACGGCAAGGCCCTTGGCCACGGCGGCCTGGTTCCAGGGGCAAGATCCCTGCGTCGGATACCAGTCCTCCGCGCACAGATCGACTTCCGCTGCCCGGGGAGAACCGATGATCGGGCGGCCACGCCAGCCCTCGTCGTGCTCGCTGACGTCGGTCCAGTAACGCCGATAAACCCCGCGCAGTTCGTCGACGACTTGCGGGTGCTCGCTGGCGACGTCGCACTGCTGGCTCGGATCGTTCGCCATGTCGTAGAGTTCCCTGTCGTTCACCAACCGCCAGCGGTCCATCATCACGGAACAGTTGACACCGCGACGCGGCGGCGACGGATTCGCGGCGACCTGGTTTTCCGGTGTGCCCAGCACGATCGTCCGCTCGGGCCAAGAAGCCTGAGGATTGGCAAGCAACGGCGCCAGACTGGCGCCGTCGAACCGGACGGGCCGCGGCATTTCCAAGGAGCAGAGATCCACCAGCGTCGGCAGCCAATCCAGATGAGCAGCTAGCCGATCGACGGTGACGGGCTTATTGAAGCCGCGCGCCGGCCAATGAAGGAAACAGGGGACGCGATGGCCACCGTCGTAGGGCGACCCCTTCTTGCCTCGCATGCCGGCGTTGAAGACCTTCTCCCCGGTGGCCGTGCCGTTGTCGGTCGAGAAGATCAGAAGCGTGTTGTCGCGGAGCCCTTCGGTGTCAAGGAATTCCCGCAACCTTCCGAGGTTCTCGTCCGCATTCGCGATGCTGGCGTAGAAGTCGGCGACATTCGGCGGCACCTTGTCCTGGTACGGCGCGGCCCACTGCGGATCCGGCACGCTACAAGGGTTATGCGGAGCATATGTGGCGAGATAGACGAAGAACGGCCGGGACTTGTCCGCGGCAATGAACTGCATCGCAGCGTCGAAGAAAACGTCGCTCTCGTAGCCGGCGCGAGGCTTGCCTTCCCAACGGCCGTTGTGGATATAGTGGTCGCCGACGCGGTCGTTGCTCCAGTAGTCGGTAGTACAACCGGTACCGCCATCACCGTGGCCGAGCCATTCCTCGAAGCCGCGATCGATCGGCCGGTACGGGTAATTCGTGCCCAGGTGCCACTTGCCGAAATGGCCCGTGCGATAGCCGTTGTGGCGGAAGACGTCGGCCATTGTCACCTCGCCGTCGCGCAGCATGTTGCGGCCGCAAACGGTCCCCCATCCGCCGACCCGATGGGCGTAGCGGCCGGTCATCAGCGCGGCTCGCGTCGGCGTGCAGTAGCTGTCCACATGGTAGTTCGTAAACCGCACGGACTGCTCGTATAGCCGATCGAGGTGCGGCGTCCTCAACACCGGGTTCCCATGGCAAGAAAAGTCGCCGTAGCCCTGATCGTCCGTGAGCACAAAGATCACATTCGGTTTTTCGCGCGGATTCAGTGCATCGGCGGAGTGCAGTCTGGAAAGCGGAAGCAACAGCACGACGGCGAGGGCAAGGACGTGACGTGCAGGTTTTGGTTTCATGGCAAGTACCTCGGACGTGTCGGTTCGAGATTGTTGGAGCGATCATTGTCCATGCCCACGGATCCGTGCGGCCCTCGTGCTCACTACTCCAAGAGACCGCCCAGGCAAACACGAAGGGAGCGCATCCGGAAAAGGCGCTCGCCCAATGATCTCGATGGCTGACTTTCCAAGATTCGTGCCGTCAGTTGAAAGGAGGGACATCGACCGGAAGGCCTACGCGCATGAAGAACCGGGCAAACGCCTGCGCCACATGCTCGCGATAAGGGGGAAGAAGACGAACGCGCGGCGATTGTGCGGCCGCGAGCGTCTTCGCCATCGCGACGTGCGATCCAAACAGCGAGCGGAAGTCGCACACGAGATAGTCGGACTCGTGACCTGCCAGTTCGCAGCGGTTCAATAGCTGGTATCCGGGGAGGTTCCCACGGCGCAACTCCTCACGTCCCCGTTTGCTTCGAAAGTACTCCGTCTCCTTCGCCAGTTGGTCCAAGGGCCACACAGGACAGACCTGAACGATTTCCAGCTTGTCGTGCGCCAAATCACATGACTGGCTTAGAACGATCACGTTGGCGGAATGTCGCAGGAACTCGTTCGTCGCCGTGGGACGGACGAGCGGGCAATCTGTGAGAAAGTCGCCCTGCACGAGTTGGTCACCTGTCACGAGGCCATACCAAGGGTACGAATCACTCATCCGGCAAGTCCTCCGGGAGAATCACTGTCGGACGAATAGTACCGGCATCGATCGGATCCGCTTGCATGGATTCCCAGTGAAACGGCATCTGGAAGACGACGTCATGCTCGATCATCATCCATTCCGGTGCGCAGGGCTCACTGGGCTCGCCTGGCGGCGCCTGATCCGACGCTGGTACGAGTGTCACAACAACCTGCTGTCCTTCCAGGTCTACGAGCGATTCCTGAAAGTGGAGTTGGCCGTTGGATACCAGCGCTGAGAAGGTCTTTACGGACATTCCAGTTCTCCAGTCAGGCAGGTCTCGGCTGCGCAATCACGCCCTGTTTGCCGGGGAAACCAATTGTCGGCTTCTCTGGGGTCGGGCGCCCGCGTACTAAATACTTACCTGCACTCTACCTGGCAAGTTGGAAAGCGTCAACATGGGCAACTTCAATCCTTGGCAGTTTGCGAAGCGGCTGTCTGCGCAAGCAATCAACCGTGCCTTCCACTGGGGACAAGCCCGAGTGGCGGCCTGTCCCACGAATCGTGAAACGTGGTCTAGTGGCGGCGATCCATTGGGACAGGACGATTCTCCTCAACAATCGGCCAACTCGCCCGCAGTTCATCTTGGTAGCACCCGATCTTTTCCACCGGAATCGGCTCGAAACCAAGCTGCAGCGCAGGCGACTCCGGCTTCAACCGGTAGTCGTCGTGTGCCGGGTCGACGAATTGCGGATCCGCCACGACGCTGTCGCGATCCTGCCCTTCGGCCTGCCACGCCTGCCAGGGGCTGAGCAGTTCCACCGGCAGCAGTTCCACATCGTCAGCCCAGACCGTGCCCGCCTCGCCTTGCAGTCGCAGCCGCGCGTAGAATCGCGTCATCTCGGGATGATAGTCCGCCTGTTTTTCGCCCGGAAACTGGAAGGTCAACTCGTACGCCGCCCACTCGGTGCCGACCGTAACGCTCTTTGCCGCAAACCAGTGATACCGGTTGGCCCGGTAGGCCTGGGCGCCGATCTCAAAGGAAGTGTTGGGCTGGGCCGCTTTGAGCCAGACGACCAGCCGGTAGCCGTGGCCCGGCGTCGCCGCCAGCTCTTCCGTGCGAAAGCTTGGGATGCGTGCCCAGGACGGCTTGTCGCGATTGGCCGCATCCGGCTTGCCGGTGAACCGCAGGCACATCCTGCCCGAATGCGCCTGCTCGTCGACCACCACGGCATCGTCCTGCTTCGTGGGTCGGATATGCCACATCCAACCCTTGGGAGGCTCACCTGGCCGATCCGATTCGAAGCCGCCCTGAGGCAGCAGATTGGCTCCGGTCGCCTTGCCCGCCCGAAACGCGCCGGTCTGGATCGGGTGGCCCATGTTCCAGATCACGTTCTGTCGCGACGGGTTCTGATCGAACACGAGGTTGCGGAAGTGCAGCGCCTTCGCCTCCGGGTCGCGGTAGTAAAGGATGTTCCTTGCGACGGCGTTGCCGTGCATCGTATGGCCGTCCGCCAACGCGGCCTGCCGCGGATCGCGGAGCTTGATCCCCGTCGCCTGCCACGCGGGCTGGCCGGCCACGGACTCATAGCGATCAACCCACTTGAACCGCCTCATGCCGTCGGTCCAGAAGTGCGTGTTGACGGTCCAGCCCGACAGCTCGATCTGCTGTTGGCCGCCGTCGACGACGATGTTGTTTTCCACGCGGTTGTCGCGGCCGTCGTGGAGCATGATGCCCGCGCGGGGCGTGCGGGCGACGATGTTGCCGAGCACCTGGATGCCGCTGGCCGACCAGTCGAGATAGATGCCCCAGGCGAAATAGGGCGAGGTCCACTGGCCGGTCTTCGAATCGCGGCCGAAGCCGATCACGTCGTGGATGTAGTTGTGACGGATCACGGTGCCGTGGCCCGACAGCCAGTCGATCGAGTGGATATAGATGGCCCCCGTGTCTTCCGTCTCCAGGCAGGCATGGTGCATGTGGTTCAGCTCGATGACGTGCAAGTTGCCGCTGGGCCCGATGCACCACCGCGGGACGTGATGGATCAGGTTCCTCGCCACCCGGTTCCCGACACCCGCCACACTGATCCCACACCCCTGCTTGTAGAAAACGCCCACGCGGGTGATGTGGTTGTTCTCGGCGTAGTTGCCGGCGGGCGTCAGGGCCTTCTGGTCGTCGTTCTGCATCGAGACGTCGCCGCCGCCCAGAGAGATCCCGTGACAGCCGACGTCGGAGATATCGCATCCGATCACGCCATTGTTGCGTCCGCCGTTGACGGCCACGCCGGCCCCGCGGTACCCGCTGACGTTGCGGATCGTGCAGCCCGCCACCCGGCACCCTTCCGTTTTGTTCAGCACGACCGCCGCGTTGGCGGCGCACTCGAAGTGCAGCCCCCGCAGCGTGACATAGGCCGTTCCGGGCTCCATCACAACGATATCCTGCAACAGCGGGGCGTAGACGGTCTTGCCGACCAGCGGCTCCGGCGGCCAGAAGTAGAGCGTACCGCTCGCCCGGTCGAGATACCATTCGCGCGGAGCGTCGAGTTCCTCCTCCAGCCCGGCCACGTAATAGCGGTCGCCCGGCCGTAGTGCATACGAAGCGTCGGCGCCGAGCGTCAGCACGCGTTTTTCGGAATCGACCCCGGCGATCGGCAAGTAGTTGTTCCACCAGTTGTACCGCGGGAAGACCAGCACCTTGCCTTCGGTGGGCCGCTGCCAATGCCGCGAATCGTCTTCGGCGTAGTGCAACGCGCGCCGGCTGTCGTCGGGCAGGTCGGCGTACTTCTCGGTCAACTCGCCGGCCACATAGGCCCACCCGCCGCCGATCGGATCGTCGGAATCGTAGTTCGGATAACGTGCCAGATGCTGCCGCCGGCCTTCGAAGAAGAGCTGCTCGAACGCTACCCCACGGAACCCCTGCCTGGCCACGTCCGCTTTCAAAATCTCCCCCTTGTAAGGCTCGAACCCGGTGATCGGCAGCCCGCCACGGAAAATCGGCTTTTCATCCGGATACGCGCGGTAGACGACCGGCGCCTCGGCGGTACCGCTATCTTCCGGCGTCAACTTCAAGGGCTTCGTCAGGTAGTAAACACCGCCGCGGATGAGGACTTCGGCCTTGACCGTGGAATCTTGAGCCTTCGCGCCGCGAAGAGCCTCTTGCGCCTTGTCCAGCGTAGCGAACGGCTTGTCTGCGCTCCCGGGATTCCCGTCATCGCCGTCGGGTGCCACATAAAACTCGGCGGCAGGCAGACGCCCCGCAAGGAAGGCAAAACCGATAATCAGAAGGAGGAATCGCGCACTTTGCATGGTTGGGATCTCAGGTGGTTGGCGCCGAGGTCGACTCTATGTTGATGGGATTTGCTTAGAGCCTATCCCAAAACCGCCGGGGACTGGCTCATTTTGCGGAGTCTTCGGAGCAAAATGTGCCTGTCCCCTTCTCCTCGCGAGGTTTTGGGATAGGCTCTTATTCCCCCGGCAGGTTCAACGGATACGTCCCGAACTCGCGGACGAGTTTCACAATCAGATCGTAGGTCTTGCCGGAGACATCGCTGGCGACGGAGTGGTCCGATTGAAAGATCATCCCGCCCCCGCGGGCCGCCTGCAAACGGTGCAGCACTTCGCGGCGGACTTCCGCCGGGTCGCCCCGTTCCCAAACGCGGATGTCGCTGTTGCCGCAGAAGGCGATTCGATGGCCGTACGTCCGCCGAAGATCGCAGACGTCGAGGTTGGCCTTGGCCTCAAGCGGGTTCATGGCATCCAGCCCCATCTCGATGAAGTCGGGCAGGATCGCGTGGAGATTGCCGCAGCCGTGGTAAATCACGGGCAGATCATTTTTGTGGCACAGCTCGATCATGGCCTTCACGGTCGGCTTGAAATACGCTCGCCAGTAGTCGGGCGAGAAGAACATCCCGTTGCGGTAGGCGACGTCGCCCCAAATCACAAAACCGTCAAGATATCCCTTGCCCGCTTCGATCTCGGCGGCCGCACACCGGCAGTAGTGCTCGCCGATCCGAAGAAGCTGCTTGCCGAACCGCTCCGGATACTCGCCGATCCACAGCATCGTGTTGAGCTGCCCGAGCAGGCGGGTGACGCACTCCGAGGCCTCGATCATGCTGCCGTAGACCGGGAAATCGGGCCAGAGCGATTTCACCGTCTCGATCCAGGGCGGCGAGTTGCGCTCGAAACCATCGCCCACGCCGGCAATCTGGTTGTCGCCGCCGCTATAGAACCGCCGGGGATCGGCGGGGTCGTCGAATTCGAATGCCTCGAGTCTCTCGATCGTGTCGGTGTCCCAGCCTACCTGTTCCGGCATCGGCAGGTCGAACCGTTTTCGCAGCGTCGTCTCGAAGCCGGTCTTCACGACCACCTCGCGGTCGTCTTCCCGGATCGTCTCGAAGCTCTTGATGTGCGGGTCCATGTTGGGCACCGTCACAATCCAGTCGAGATCGTAGTGGTAATACGGATTAGCGTCGGCGGGCAGGCCGAGTTCGCTTCGCCAGCGGCGGATGAAGCCGCCCCAGAAGAAATCGCTGATCGGCACGCGGTCAGGCTCCTCATGGCGCAGCGACTGGTTCATCCGCCTCAGCTTGCCAAGCGTGTTTTCCTTGCGAGCGATCAAAGAACCCGCCGTGCCGACCGTTTCGAACATGCCCATACGGATTTCCTTGCTTCTTCCGCTTCGATACGTGCGATACACTCCGCAGGCGTCCGCTTGACGCCCCAAATCCGCTGGTGCTAGTTTAACAAACGTGTGGCCTGCCGGGGAGAATCGGAACCCGTCTGTCGTTCGCCTGGCGGGATCGGCCCCTTGAAAGACTTCGCGAATTCTCTGGAAAGCCCGTTTTGCCGCTCATGATCGCACCTTTCGACAACCCGCATCCGACTCGGATCACCTGCATCGACTACTCGCCGGAAGAAGTTCGGATCGAGGAAGTCCGCGATGTCCCGGACTTCCTTGACCAGCATCGGCCGAATTGGTCGAAGGTTCGGTGGATCAACGTGGAAGGCTTGGCAGACATCGACGTGCTCGAAGCCCTCGCGGAGAAGTACCAACTGCATCCGCTTGCCTTCGAAGACATCCTGCACACGGTCGAACGTCCCAAGGTCGAGGACTATCCGGCCTCGGAGGGGCAGCCGGGCCGCTTGTTCATCGTTGCCCGCGCGGTGGAGGGGCGGGAGGACGGCCTGGTTAGCGAACAGGTCAGTATCTTCCTCGGTCGCTCGACGTTGCTGACGTTCCAGAGGTTCGCGGGCGACGCGTTTGAGTCGATCCGCCGCCGCCTGCAGACTCGCGGGTCGCAACTGCGCGAGAACAACGTCAGCTTTCTGCTCCATTCGCTCTTGGACGGGATCGTCGACAGCTATTTCCCCATCCTCGAGCGCTGCGACGACCGCCTGGAGGATCTCGAGGAAGAGATCCTGCATCAGCCCGACCACGGCACCTTCGAGGGAGTGCACAGGGTGCGGCGCGACCTCTTGCTGCTGCGCCGGGCCGCATGGCCCATGCGCGAGTTGCTTGCCAACATTCAGCGGGAAAAGCACGAATGCCTGTCGGAGGAGACGAGGCATTACTTCCGTGACATCTACGACCACTGCATCCAAATAATCGATTTGATCGAGAACTACCGAGAAATCGCCGCGGCGCTTACCGACACCTACCTGTCGGTTTCTTCCAGCCGCCTGAACGAAGTCATGAAGGTCCTCACGGTCATCGGCACCGTCTTCCTGCCGATCACATTCCTGGCGGGCGTGTACGGCATGAACATGCCCATTCCCGAGAACCACTGGTCGTTCAGCTACCCGATGTTCTGGCTGCTGTGTGCCGCCATTGCCGGCGGGATGATCCACTGGTTTCGAAAACGCGGGTGGGTGTGATCGGGTGTTGGCCGCCGACGGTTACAGAGCCCCCCGACCACCCTCTTGGCAGCGCCAGTCGACCAGGTGCAATTCGACGCTCCGGCGGCCGCGGAACGTGTTGATCACGGGGCGGAAGGCGACGTCGAGGGGACCGGAAGCCGAGGCAAGCTCTTCGGCCCAATCGCCGCCGCCGAACGCCACGGCTCGCAAGGCAATATTGTGCTGGGTGAGATTCATCGACAGGTGGCGGCCGCCGGAGCCCAGCGGACGAGGTGCATTGACCAGGGCCACGCCGCTCGTGCAAAGCAAAGGCCGCGCGTTCGACTGGCCGAACGGGGCCAGCCGCTCGATCTGCTCGACGACCTGAAGCGTGAACGCGCTCAACGGCGCCTCGGCGTCGATCATCAGTTCCGCCGTCCGCTGTTCTTCCGCAATGGCGGCTGCGGCATACTCGCAGAACTCCGCCCGGAAACATTCCAGTTTCGATTCTTCGATGGTCAGCCCCGCGGCCGCCGCGTGGCCGCCATGACGGATCAGGTGCCCTCCGCAGGCTTCCAGCGCCGAATGCAGAGCGAATCCGGGCACGCTCCGCGCGGAGCCCATCCCCGGCTTCACGCCCATCTCGTCCCATGAGATCAGCACCACCGGACGGTGATATTTGTCGGCCAGGCGGCCGGCGACAATCCCGATGACGCCCGGATGCCAGCCGCGATCGGCCAGAACCAGCGCAGGATCATTCTCGGGGTCGAACTGCTCCTTCGCTTGCTTGTTGGCAGCCAGGTAAACGCTACGCTCGAGCGTCTGGCGGCTCGCGTTGAGGCGATCGACGTACTGGGCCAATTCCTCGGCCCGGTCCGCCCGG
This sequence comes from Thermoguttaceae bacterium, assembly GCA_040768665.1. GTDB lineage: Bacteria > Planctomycetota > Planctomycetia > Pirellulales > Thermoguttaceae > JABWBD01. The sequence continues at coordinate 18,309 of JAXGMN010000039.1, read as the reverse complement.
TCGGTCACCAGCAATTCGACGGCCAACTGCGCCTGCCCGAGCCGGCCGGCGGCGTTGAGTCGAGGAGCGAGCGTGAACGCCACGTCTTCGCTGTCGAGCCGCGGCTTGCGATCCAGTTCGGTAATCCGCAGCAAGGTGGCGAGCCCCAGCGGAGGCACCCGCATGAGACTATCGAGCCCGTGCCGAACGAGAACGCGGTTCTCGTCCAACAGCGGCACAACGTCGGCGATCGTCCCCAAGGCAGCCAGGCCGACCGCCTGGAGCAGAAACTGTTTCATCCCTTCACTGACCCGTTTCGCTCCACTGGCTCGCTGGCAGAGCGACCAGGCGAGCTTCAACGCAACGCCGGATCCGCTCAGGCCCCCGAAGGGATAGCGGTGGCCGGGCAACCGCGGATGAACGATCGCCGCGGCTTCCGGCAGTTGCGACCCCGGTTCGTGGTGGTCGGTGACGATCAGTTCAAGACCGTGCTGCCGGGCGGTGGCTGCGTGGTCCACGCTGGCGATCCCGCAATCGACCGTGACGATGCACTCGGCCTTGTCCGCCATCAGCGAGCGGATCGCCTCACCGTTCAGCCCGTAGCCCTCCTCGATCCGGTGGGGCACGTAGTAGCCGACGTTGCCCCCAAGCAGCTTGATGCACTGCCGCAAAAGGGCGGTGCCGGTGATGCCGTCGACATCATAGTCGCCGTAAACGACAATTCGCCTGCCCGCCCGAATCGCCTCGTGCAGCCGATCAGTCGCCTTGGCACAGCCGGGCAGCTCGGCAGGGTCGCGAAGGGAGGAGAGCTTGGGATCGAGGAACTCGCGGGCTACTTCGGGACTGCGAATACCCCGGCAAACCAGGAGTTGGGCGACCACGGCCGGGATCCTCGCGGTCCGCTCAAGGGCGGCAATTGCGTCCGGATCATGGGGGTGGATACGCCAACGCTTGGCCATCGGTTGCCGAGGTGCCCGTTACTTCTTCTTTTCGGTGTGCAGGGTGTGCTTGCGAAGCCGCGGGCTGTACTTCTTCAGCTTCAATTTCTCTCCGCCGGGCTTGCGCCTCAGCGCGTAGTTGTAATCGCCCGTCTCTTCGCAAACCAGAAACACTGTTTCAACTTTCTTTTTGGCCTTGCCCATGGAGTTTTTCCTCGTGAGAACGTCCTGACAAACGGGGCCGCAACCGGGTTTGGACCAGTGAACCCGGCTGCGTGGTGGTATCGGATGTGGAGTTGTTGCGACACAGTTCAGCCCGCGGAACCAGTCTTCTGAGCGGGTCGAAATCCCTGCTCGGTAAGCGGGACCTGACTGGCTTTGCCTGATTTTAACCTTTTTGCGCAGCAGTGGGAACGGCGCGGCGTCCCGCGATGGGTGCCGCTTAGGCGAGCGGCAGATGAGAATTTACCCGCATATCAGCCCGGCTGCTCGGAGCAGCCGGGCTGATAGCAATCGTGAGGGGATGCGATCATCTGCCACACGCCTTAGTTACCGACATCCACCCTCCAATAGCAGGGTTTTGCCGCAAATTGGTCGCTCAATCAAGAATTCGCTTGCCGAAAACGGCAACAACGACTACCGTTGGAATTCAGAGTCAGAGGATTGAGGCTCCTCTGAACGGGAACAGAGATTTAGGGCAAGAACGCGGTCGAAACCCCTCCTTCGGCGGATGCGCCGAATGAAGGGGATGTCCGCGTTCGCACTGGAATGAGAAGATGGACGAAGTAATGCTGGCGGAGAGCCGCGAAGAGCCTAAGCTGTTGCGAGCAGTGACTCGCATTCACCACGACCGTTTTGTCTGCGTGCGGTTTGCCGTGCTGACCATCGCATGGCTGCACCGGTTGAATCGGGTCGCCAACCACCGAGGCCACCCGCTTCACTGGTTTCTTTTTGGAATCATCGATCAGGATCTCATCGATACGCTGTTGGACGCAGTGATGCCCGCCGAGGCATTTTCCATCCGCGAGCGGTTGCAGCGACTTTGGGATGAGCAGACCAAAGCGACCCGTGATCAGGAGTACTTGCAGGCTGCTGCGCTGCGCGATGAGATCATCGAACTCCGCGAGGAACTGCATCGATTGTGTCCGCAGGCGATCGAGATCCAGCCCGAGCACGTGATGGAGGCATTCCGACGGCTGGGATACGCGGGAGGATTCGACTGAGAATCCACTCCTAAAGGCCCGCGACGATTTCGATCCAGATGCTTTTCGCCGCTGCCGGGTTCAACTTTATCGCCTGACCCTGCGGTTTCAGTTCAAGCTTTCCGCGGCGCTTGCCGCTTGCGTCGAGCGCGTAGGCGACCGGCTTGCCGGAAATCGACAGGGTGATGTCGGCGTCGACCGGTTCTGCGATCACCGGCGGTCGGCCTTCGGCCGGCAGCATCCAAGACATGACGTTTCGCGCCGCTTGCTCCTTGGCGGGCGGCCAGAAGCCTTGTCCCGTATTCTCCGCTCGCGCCACGGAGGTCAGCAGCACGCGTGCGGACTGTCCGATCGGCTTTCCATCCAGCGAAGTAGCCGCGATGGCCGCAAATCCCGTCCTGCAGCGGATCTGCACGCCTTCGAGATCGATCGTGTCCTGGCGCGCCAGATAGCCGATCGCCGACTTCGTGCAGGCGGTGTCGATCGTGAACAGCCCGCGCCCGTAGTCGAGCGACAGTTCTCCCGTGTCGCTGTTCAGTCGCTTCGCCTGGCCGTCCATCCCCGTGTAGCCCGGCAGGCGCAACTGCCCGGCCTTGGCCACGAATTCCCCGAAAAGCCACTTTTGCCACGGATTCGCTTCCAGGCGGATCACCTTGGCCGGGCCTTCGATCTTCGCATCGGCCGAGGGGCCGCAGGCCAGGGTGACGTCGGCTTTCGCATGGCAGATATCTTCGCAAAACGCGTTTCTGACCTTCGACAGAAACGTCAGGAATCGGAATTCGGTGTAGTCCGAGTAGGCCGTGTCGGGGCGAGGGGCGTAGATCGCGTCGGCCGCGTGGACGACATGCACCTCGTTGCGGCCCGCGGCTGCGTCGTGCCGGTGGAACATCATGGCCGCGGCCGGAAACGTGCCCCAGCGGGCCGGGTCGGACTGGCTGCGGAACATCGACAGGCTCGGGTCCGACGGGTCGAACGAGAACAGCAGAAAGATGTCCCAGTCCTGCAGGCACGCATAGGCGGCCGACATCAAGAGCCCTTCTGCCCGGTACTCGTTCGGCCAGGGGAAGTTGAACTCCGCTACTGCCTGCGGCTTGCCCGCGACGCTCGTGCTGGCGATCACGGAAAGCGGATTCCGCTGGGTCGGCAGGTCGACATTGAGCATCGGCTCGTTGGCGAACCGGAAGAACGGCTTCGAACGCACCGACGGGTGACGCCAGTACTGGTTGCGGGACATGAAGTCGTTCATCTTCGCGTCGACGTACGTGTCGGCGGGAAAAAACGTCTGGTTCGTGCCGGCGATCGGAACGCGGACGCCGATCTCGCGAAGGTGCGAATGCATCGTTTGGTAGTACCGCTCCTGCAGTTTGCCGAAGAACCGGAGCACGTCACGGACCCGCGGCGCTGCGAGAAGCGGCTCGTTGATCTTCCCCTCCAGGGCCGGCCCCAAGCGGCTGAGCATCCCGAACGGCAGGGCCACCGTGCCGGCGACCGGATCTTCTTCAGCTTTCAGGGCTGGTGGTCCGGAGGCGTCGGTCCACGCTCTTGCGAGTTTACTCCGGTCGCCGTACCGCTCGAGCAGCCATTCGTTCCATCGCTTTGCAATCGCTTCGCGGTAATGCGGGAGCGACAGGTCGGACATGCGGAAAAAGTAGAACACCGAGTTCTCATTGGTCGTCTCCACGACGGCCACGGCGGGGTCGTCGACGTATCGCAGGCCCGTGTACGGATTTCGGTGCGTCAGGAGCTTCGTGGCATAGTCCTTCTGCAGCTCGATCATCCGGTCGTCGAAGCAAGACGCGCCTTTCATCGACCCCTGCCAGTTGTGGGTGAACTCGTCGCCATGGGCCACGCCGTCGGCCGAGCGGAACCAACGATAATCGAGCAGGTCCATGTAGATATAGATGCCGCGCTTCTTCAACTCCGCGACGAAGTAGTCGACGCGATCGAGGGCGTCGGCGTCGAACGATTGGCTCGTGTTCCGGCCGGGATCGATCAGCGGTCCCCAGCGGCCGTCCATCGAATGCAGGCGGAGCATGTTCACGCCATACTTGGCCAGCCGGGCGGCGACGGTTCGGGCGAGTTCCTTTGCCGGGGCGCATGCCGCACCGCCGACATTGGTGCCGAAGAATCTCGCGCGCGGACCGTCGGAAAAATAGAAGTGGCCGTCGTGGCCGGCGGCGACAAAGCCGTGTTTGCCGGCCGGGGCGTGGACGAGCGAGGTCAAATCGATGGAGTCGAGATTCGTGTCGTCCAGGGGAAACGTGAAGGGAAACCAGCTTTCGGTGTCGTTGAAAACGTACTCCACGCGAGGCGGCAACTCGCTCTTGCCCGAAACCCGGACGTCGTCAAACCAGGCAGTCCCCCGGCTTCTCGCGAGGTTCAGCGAGACGATCAGCGTATCGGCTTCCGGCGGAGCCGTAGCGGTGACAGAGAGCTTCCGCCAGTCGTGGGTCCCGGAGAGCCGCTCGGTGGGGTCCTCGCTGAGCCACCGCGAGCCTTCTTGCCAAGCGAGATGCGCGTAGGCCTGGCCGGTGGCGTTTTCGGTCTTCACCCAGACGTCGAGGTGATATTCGGAGCCAGGCTCGACCGGATAGGCCGCGGAAACCCATCGGCCGGTCGCGAGTTTCCAGTCGCGAGGTTCGCCCTCACGAAACGAATCGCGGATACGTGCGCCGCGGCGGCCGCTGCGGGAAATGCCGTCATCCCACGCGAGCTGTGCAGGGGAATCGAAGGACATCGCTCGCCAGCCGTCGGGCTCGCCGTCGCGATTGCGGTCCTCTTCGAAAGACGGGTTCTCGCAGAAGTTGTCCAGCGGTTTCAGGTCTTGTGCGGAAAGGCTCAGTGTCAGGGCGATCAGCAGTGTGTTCATGGGTTCGCTCAGTCCGGCAGAACCTTCACGCGGATGTTCTTGTAGTAAATTTTGCTGCCGGGGTCGTGCCCCTGCAAGGCGAACGTGCCCTTGGAGATGCGGCGGTCGCCGGTCACGCCCTCCGGCTCCGTGTAGTCGACCAGCGTTTTGCCGCCGACCTTGGTCACGATGTGCTTGCCCTGAACGATGATTTCTTCGGTAAACCAGGTGTTGTCCTTGGCCGGCGCTTCGGAGACATCCTCGACCGCGTAGAGACTTCCCGTGCGGCGCCAGTCCTTGTGGCTGTTGTTGACCTGCACCTCGTATCCGTGCTTGGGCCAACCTTCTTCCTGGAATTTCGTGTGGAAGTAGAGTCCCGAGTTTGCCTGCGGGAAGGTCATCACGTCGGCTTTGAAATGGAAGTTCTTGAACTCGTGGCCGTTCACGTCGCCCACGTAAAACAGATGGGCTCGCGGCCCTTCGACGATGATCATGCCATCGCGGACCTGGAACGTATCGGGGTTCTCGCCGGCCTTCCAGCCGTCGAGCGACTTGCCGTCGAAAAGGCGGACAAAGCCTGGTTCCGCTTCGGGCTGCTCCGCGGCAAACGCGCAATGGGCAAGTGCCAGGACGAGCAGGGCTGCTGAAATCGCTTTCATGGGTGGTTCTCCAAGGGGTGGTGGGCTATCTTTTCGCTCCTGCCGTGCATTGTACGATGGCCGTCCGAGCCCGTCCATCGGGCTGCATTTCGTGGGGAGAGAAACGCATGACTGCGAAAGAAACACGCGAGAACCACAGGGGCTGAACTGCTCCGGCGATAGACGATCGGCCCCAACCGCGCTGGCACCATTCTCCGCAACTTCCCGACTCTAGGGGAACTCAAACTTCCGCAGCGCCACGCTTGACCGAGCCTGCCACGCGCGGCGTATGTATTGTGGAATCGTTCGCGTCCCGTCGCCGAGCGAAACGCAAGCTACCGCTGCCGTCTAAGGCGAACCTTCTCGGCCAGCGAGTCCAATAGCGAGACCGAATCGTCCCAGCCAAGGCAGGCGTCGGTGATGCTTTGGCCGTGGACAAGGGGCTTGCCGGGCTTGAGGTCCTGGCGGCCTTCCACGAGGTGCGATTCGACCATCGCCCCGATGATTTGCCGGTTGCCGCCCGCGATCTGCTCGCCGATCCCTTCGGCCACGGCCAACTGCCGCCGGTATTGCTTCGCGGTGTTGGCGTGGGAGCAGTCGATCATCACTCGCTCCGGCAGGCCCGCAGAGGCCAGGACGGAGCAGGCGGCGGCCACGCTGTCGGCGTCGAAATTCGGCGCCTGGCCGCCGCGAAGGATGAGGTGGCAATCGTGGTTGCCCCGCGTCTCGACGATCGCCACCTGCCCGTTCTTGTGAACCGAGAGGAAATGGTGCCGCTCGCGCGCGGCGACGATCGCGTCCAAAGCGACCTTCACGTTGCCGTCGGTACCGTTCTTGAAGCCGATGGGCGCCGACAGGCCGGATGCCAACTCGCGATGGACCTGCGACTCGGCCGTTCGGGCGCCGATCGCTCCCCAACTGATCAGGTCGCCGATGTACTGCGGCGAAATCGTGTCCAAAAACTCCGACCCGGCCGGCACGGCGAGCTGGTGGATCCGCAACAGGAGGTCGCGGGCGATCCGCAGGCCCTCGTTGATGCGGAAGGTACCGTCGAGGTACGGGTCGTTGATCAACCCCTTCCAACCGACCCGGGTTCGAGGCTTCTCAAAGTAGACCCGCATGACAATCTCCAGGTCGTCGGCCAGTCGCCTGCGGACCTCGGCCAGGCGCGAAGCGTAGTCCAGTGCCGCGGCCGGGTTGTGGATCGAACAAGGGCCGATGACCACCAGCAGCCGGTCCGACTCGCCCCGGAGAATCTGCTGGATTGCCCTGCGGGTGCGGGCAATGAGCGCTTCGATCGCGGTCCCCTGGATCGGAAAGAAGCGGATCAGGTGCGCCGGCGGCGGCAGAGGAACGATGTTGGCGATCCGTTCGTCGTCGGTCAGCGAGGTTCGGTCGGACGGGACTTGGGTGAGAAGGTCGTCCGTCGAAGTGGGCTCCATGCGTCGGTCTTTCAGATTATCGGGGAAACTACAGATTACTGGCAGCTACGGCTGACGTTGCAGGATGGCTCCGCGCCGGGCATATCCATCCGCGGAGTCTCGCGGAGTCGGGCGGCGATCGGCTCAAAGGTGCTCAGGATCGTGCGGTAGTCGGGATCGTCCGTGTCGGCGAAAACCGCCCGTCCGCATCGCTCGGTGCCGCCGGCCGAGCGGGCAAGCGGAGCGGTGAGGAACGGGTTCAACTCCGGGTGCGTGATCCGCGTCCACACTCGCCGCGGGATCTTGCCCTCGGCGTGGCACTCGGCGCATCGCCGCGAGACCACCTCGGCCAGCACCTCGTCGAGATTGGCGGGATAGATCTGGCGGCAGCCTTTTGCCTCGGGCCAGGCCGTCTCGCTGGTGCCGTAGTACGGAACGTTCAGATCGATCCAGGAGAAAATCCGGCGGCGGTCGGCAGGATCCATGTCGAATCGCGGCATGCCCTGTTCGTCCGGGTGGCCGCTGAGGACCAGCTCGGCCAGCTTGCTCACCGGCGAGCCCCAAGTCTTCGGCCGGACTTCGAGAATGTTCCACTCCTGGCCGTTGTACGTGGGGATCCAACTGATATGGGGACTGCCCCGCTGGCCCTGGTTCTCACGCGCGAGCACGTCGTAGGAGACATTGAAGAAGTCGGTCTTGTCCCCCGACAAATCGATACCGCTCGCCGGCTCGACGCCCGTGTGGCACACGCCGCAATAGCGGTCGAGCACAGGTTGCACGACCCGCGAGTAGTCGAACCCGCCGACGCCCCATTCCGGCGGCTGCAACTCCTGAACCGGCCGCAGGGAAGCGAGCGTCATCCGTGGCCGGGAAGACTGCAGGCGGTGCTCGTGGCAGCCGACGCAGCCCTGGGCTTCGCCCGGCATGAGGTGGGTGAAGCTCCGCATGCGCTGCACCGCCCGCCCTTCGCGGTCCAGGGCCATGAAATAGATCGGCATGCCCGCCGGCACGCGAAACGAGACGGAGCCGTCGGGCCCGACCGGCACGTCGCCCAGGACCGTCTTGCCGGCATACGTGGCCCCGCAGGAGATCACCGGAAACTGGAATCCGAATGCGCGAAGGCTGGGGTCGATCCGCACGGTCTTCGGCATCTCGCGGACGACGCGGATGTGGGTCACCTCGCCGCGGCGGACGTGCGGCTCGAGGCCGTTGTAGACGTCCTGCAGGAACAGGGTCGCGAATTCGTCGGCATCCTGCGGCAGTGCCGACGCGACCACCGGCGGACGGGGCCGCGGGCGGACCGGTTGGGCGGCGAGCCACTGCATCCCAGCTTCGGGCGCGTCGAGGGCCACGGCCTGGCAGTCGCCCGCGATGGTCCGAACCAGCAACGGACCGCGAATGGATACGAGGAAACGTTCCGAGTCCAATGGATAGGGGCCGCTGTACTGCTTCGTTCCGTCGGTGTTGCCGTTGCCTTCGTTCACCGCCGGCACGGGCACGTCGGGCGTGAGGTTTTCGATTGCCGCCTGGTCGTTGACGCCGCGGGACCGGTCGATCAGGCCGATGGCACCTCGGGTCGGGCCGTTGTGGCCGGTCATCGTGCAGAGGGTTTTTGCCGAGCCGGGCACCGATCGGGCCTCCATAAACGTGCCGGGGGAAAGGACCCGGTTGCCAAAGAAGCCCGCCAGGCCGGTGCCGTCGGGGTTCACGGTCCAGAGGCTCTGAATCGGGATCGCCGGGCGGTCGACGTATTCCCAGCGGGTGTAGAGGATGCGGCCGTCGGCGAGGACCGTCGGCGTGAAATCGTTGAGGTAGTTGGCCGAGAGCATGCGGACGCCCGAGCCGTCGGCTTCCGTGCGGTGGAGAATGCCGACCGGGGCGTGCCAGCAATAGGCGAACTGGGGTGAGCGGGTGCTCAAAAAGGCGATGCCGCCGTCGGGCAGCCAGCAGGGGTTGTAGTCGTGCCACGGGCCGTCGGTCAGTTGCCGCAGACCGCTGCCGTCGACCCCGACCGTCCAGAGATGATAGGGCTCGTCTTCCGTCCGGCGCCAACTGAAGAGGATCGTTCGGCCGTCGTACGAAAGATCGAGATCGAGAATCTGGCCAGTGGGCGAAGCAACGAGCTCGACGGGCTCTTGCTGTGAATTGCCGAGAGCGACGAGGTAAAGTCCACCGCCGGGCCGAAAGCCCTCGTAGTGGTACGTATAGACATGGCTGGCAGTGATCTCGTGCCGCTTGATCACGGCGACGCGGTCGACGTCGAACAGGAGGACGTCGCGTTCGAGCTTCTCGAGATCGCTTGCCGGGGTATCGGGTGTCTGTTTTGCAGAGAGAGTCTCGAGCCTTGCCTGGTGTTCCGCGGCCTGAGCGTACTGATTTCTGTGAAGCTGCTCGAGACTGGCGATCAGCAGACGCAGCGCCGCGGGGTCCGTCTTCTCGACCCAGGGCATCGCAAGCAGGGTGCTGTTGGCCTGCCGGTTGAGCCGGTCGAGTTCCGCTTCGGGCAGCGGCTCGCCGAACACCTGGATCTCCGCCGCACCGGGGTTCGGGCCACCGAAAGAGTTGAGAAACTGCAGCTTCACCTTCCGAACTGTCGATTTCGGCAGCCGGATCTGCTGCGGGCCGTGCCGCATTTCGAACGTGCCTTTGGCTGCCGGCTGCGGCTGGTCGTCGAAGTAGACGGCGTAGTCTTTCCAGCACTCGGTCATGAACCAGGCCGTACGCCCCCAGTAAACCACCGCGGCGACCTCGACCGGTTCGGGCCACTCGAGCGTGAAATCGGCCCGATCGCCGGACTCGCGTTTCAGGACGCACCAGGCCGCCTCGCGGTCCTCGGCCGTACTGGCAGCGGGCGGGATCTTGCCATCGACGGCGAATCGGGCGAGGTACTGGGCGTTGTGCTCCGAGCTCGCGGAAGCCCGGGCCTTCGGGCCAAGGTTTTCCGGAAGCGGAGCCCCGACTGCTTCAGCGGTGAGCACGTTTAACGCCGGCAGCAACGCGACGAACCATGTCAGAAAGCGAGCCATCCGACCAGTCCCCTTCGGCTGCGGAGTTCGAAGCACCTTGTACGGCGTGTTCACCCTTCCAATATAGCGGCCATCGATAGAGAAAGCGAGACGGCTGACATACCGTGTGCGGCGAGGTTTCTCGTCTACATCAGCCCGGCTGCTCGGAAGCAGCCGGGCTGATATGCCCGTTTCGCCCCCGGCTGGGCAAAGCTGCCGCACACGACGGGTGTTATGCACGGCAGCATGCACTGCTTCTCGGGGCCACAGAGCCCTCAGCGGGAGGAAAGCCCGACTCGGGTGCAGCAACTCGTTCGCTCGACTATAATGACTTTTTCCTCGCCTGTGTCCCTGGCGAACCTCTTGAGATATCAGCCTTTCATGGAGCGCGACAAGTGAAGCATCTCGGCACAACTCTGGCAGCCGCTTTCCTGGTTCTGGGTATCACCTCCCCCGTGCTCATCGCGGCCGATGGCGGATGGATCGATTTGATTGGCGAGAACGAACTCTCCGCCTGGCAGGGCGAATCCGGAGGTTGGCTCATCGCGGGTGGTGCTGCCGTCGATCCGGAGAACGCCCGTGCTCTGGTCGCCGAACCGGGACACGGGGTGTTGATCAGTTGCCTGAGCGGTTTGGCGGAGTTCAGAAATCTCACGAGCAAGCGGGACTTCGGCGATCAAGAAGTGCACGTGGAGTTTCTGGTGCCCCAGCGATCGAATGCGGGCGTCAAGATCCATGGGCTCTATGAAATCCAGATTGCCGACAGCTTCGGCAAGCCGTCGCCCACGGCCAGCGATTGCGGCGGGATCTATCCCCGCGCGGAGCTGACGCCCCGCTACCACACGATCGACGAAGGCGTGCCGCCGCGAGTGAACGCGGCAAAGCCGGCAGGCGAGTGGCAGACGCTGGACATCGTTTTCAAGGCGCCGCGGTTCGACGCCGAGGGAAACAAGACCGAGAATGCCCGTTTTGTGAAGGTCGTGCTCAATGGCCAGGTGATTCACGACGACGTGGAACTGCGGTGGCCTACGGGACATGCCTGGCGGAAGGAGAAGGAGGTCGCCCGGGGGCCGCTCTTCCTGCAGGGCGACCACGGACCGGTGGCCTATCGCAACGTTCGCGTGAAAGAGACGGGATGCCCCGAGTGATCGTAACCGTTCGCGGGGGCGGTCGGGGACTGGTCCATTTTTCGGCTGTTCCCTGCATTTTGGCGACAAAGACGTTGCCCGAAAACATGGACCTGTCCCCCTCTCTTCCGCCGTAACCGTTCACGGGGCGGCCGGGGACTGGTCCATTTTTCGGCCAGTTCGGCCGTTTTGGCGACAAAGAGCTTGCCCGAAAACATGGACCTGTCCCCCTCTCTTCCGCCCCGTGAACGGTTACCGAGTGATCAGCAGACGATTTCCTTGACGACGCGTGCCCGCTCGACTCCGGTGAGCCGCTGATCCAGTCCCTGGAACGGAAAGGTCAGCTTCTCGTGGTCGACGCCGAGCTGGTTGAGGACCGTCGCGTGCAGATCGCGGACGGCGACCGGGTCCTTGACGACATTGTAACTGAAGTCGTCGGTCTCCCCGTAGACCATGCCGCCCCGGAACCCGCCGCCGGCCAACCAGCCCGAGAAGCAGCGAGGGTGATGATCGCGGCCGTAGTCGTCGCGCTCGAGCTTGCCCTGGCAATAGACCGTGCGGCCGAACTCACCGGCGAAGATCACGATCGTGTCGTCGAGCAGCCCGCGCTGCTTCAGGTCGGCCAGCAGCGCCGCCGACGGCTGGTCGACGTCGAAGCACTGGCCGGGCAACTGTTTGGGCAGGATCGTGTGGTGATCCCATCCGCGGTGGAAGAGCTGGACGAACCGCACGCCGCGCTCGACCATCCGCCGCGCGAGCAGACAGTTGCGAGCGAAGGAACCCGTCTTGTGCACTTCCGCGCCGTAGAGATCCAAGACGTGCTTGGGCTCCCCGGAAACATCGGTCAGTTCGGGGACCGACGCTTGCATCCGGAACGCGAGTTCCTGCTGGGCGATCGTCGTGCGGATCTCGGGATCGCCGATCTCGTCGAAGTGCTTCCGATTCACCTCGCCGAGCGTGTCGAGCATCCGCCGCCGCACCGCGGGATCGACGCCGCGCGGATTCGACAGAAACAGGACCGGGTCTCCCAAACTCTGAAACGCAACGCCCTGGTGCTTCGTCGGCAGGAATCCGCTTCCCCACAGACGGTGATAGAGAGCCTGGACGTTGCGGGTTCCGCCGGTCCAGTATGCGGATGTGAGAACGATGAAGTCGGGCAGGTCGCGGTTCATCGATCCCAGGCCGTAGCTCAACCAGGCCCCCATGCTCGCTTTGCCCGGAATCTCGGAGCCGGTGCAGAGAAACGTCTTCGCCGGGTCGTGGTTGATCGCGTTGGTGTGAAGCGATCGGACAATGCACAGATCGTCGACCACCTCCGAAAGATGCGGCAACAGCTCCGACATCCAGATGCCGCTTGCGCCTTTGCGATGGAACTGGAACATGGAGGGCGCGACGAGCTGCGTCTGCCCCCGTGTCATCGCGGTCACGCGCTGCCCCATGCCGACGCTTGGGGGCAAGGTTTCCCGGAAACGCTTCTCGAGATCCGGCTTGTAGTCGAACAAATCGATCTGGCTCGGCGCCCCGGCCATAAACAGGAAGATGACGTGCCTGGCCCGCGGGCTCTGCGCGCCCGTCGCCTGGGCACGGCCGTTCTGGGGCAGCAGAGAGGCCAAGGCCGTAACGCCCAGTCCCATGCCCGCGGTCTTCAAGAACTGTCGTCGAGCCAACAGGCGGTTGTGCTCATCGTGCAGGGTGCGCATGGGTTTTAGTCTCGCGTCTTCGTGATGTCGAGGTTGTAGATCGCGCTGGTGACCATCGTCCAGGCGGCCAGTTCCGCGGGCGACACGCCTTCGCGCAGGCTCACGCCTTCGCAGAGCTGTCCGGCGAGCTCCGGGTTCCGGCCATACGAAGCCGCCAGGTCCTCGGCTAGCTTGAGAAACTCCCCGGCCTCGCCGGCATCCGGCAGCCGCCCCGTGACCGTCTCGTAAATCGCAGCCAGACGGTCCTCGGGCGCAAGCGGCCGATCGGCGATCGTCTGATGAGCGAGATGCCGGGCGGCCTTCATGTACTCCGATTCATTCATCAACAGCAGGCCCTGAAGGGGTGTGTTGGTGCGTTCGCGGCGGGCGATGCACGCTTCGCGCGACGGTGCGTTGAGAATGGTCATCTGCGGCGGAGGCATGCCGCGTTTCCAGAAGGTGTAGACGCTTCGCCGGTAGATCTTGTCACCGGTATCGGGTTCGTAGAGGCGGGGATACGAGCTGGGCATCGTCACCGCCCTCCACAGCCCGGCCGGCTGCGGGGGCTTGACGCTCTTGCCGTACATCGCGAAGTTCAGCAGGCCGCTGGTCGCCAGCACCTGGTCGCGAATCGCCTCCGAATCCATGCGGAAACGCGACCCTCGCGCCAGGAGCCGGTTCTCGGGGTCGGCCTTGAATTCGCCGGGCGTGGCTCGGGAAACCTGGCGATAGGTCTCCGACAGGACGATCTGCTTGATCAGCGCCTTGATGTCCCATCCCGATTCGATGAACGAAACGGCCAGGTAGTCGAGCAATTCCGGATGGCTGGGCCATTCGCCCTGGGCGCCGAAATCCTCCGAGGTCTTGACCAGTCCGACGCCGAACAACTGCTGCCAGAAGCGGTTCACGGCCACGCGGGCGGTGAGGGGGTTCTCCCGCGCGAGAAACCATTCCGCCAGATCCATGCGGGTCTTCATGCCGTCCATGGGTTTCATTGGAGGCAGAAATGCCGGCGTATTGCGCTCGACCTTTTCGCCCGGCTTGTCGTACGCGCCGCGGATTAGGATATGGGCGGGCCGCGGTTCGGCTCTTTCCTTCATGACCATGGCCATCGGGATGTCGGCTTCGAGCTTCTTCCGCTCGTCCTTTGCGGTGGCAAGCGTCTGCTTTGCCTGTTCAAGTTCCGCCTTCACACCCTGCGCGTTCTCGTCGCCGGCCTCGTCTGCCCGTTGCTCGAGTTGCTTGATTTCTGCCTCGATCCGACTGATACGGCTGTCCAACTCGGCCAGCTTTGCCTCCTGCTCCTCGGTAGCCAGGCTGATATACGGCGGTTGCAGCCCACGTTCAAAGTCGCTCCCCTCGCGGCCCCCGGTTTCCGGTTCGGCATCCAGATTGTTGAAGAACGCGAACAACTGGTAAAAATCCTTGGCGGTGATCGGATCGTACTTGTGGTCGTGACAAACCGCGCACTGCACCGTCAGACCCATAAACGCGGTGCCCACCGCGGTGACCCGGTCGATGACGTTGCGAGTGTAGCTCTCTTCCGGAAGCGCGGTGCCGCGGTCGATGATCAGGTGCAGGCGGTGGAAGCCGGAGGCGACCAACTGGTCGCGCGTGGGCTCGGCAAACAGATCGCCGGCAAGCTGGTATTTGACGAACTCGTTGTAAGGCAGATTCTCGTTGAACGCGCGGATGATCCAGTCGCGGTAAGGCGACATCTCCCGATAGTGGTCGTGATGGATGCCGTTGGTGTCGGCAAAACGCACCAGGTCGAGCCAGTACTTCGTCATGTGCTCGCCGTACTGGGGCTTGGCCAGGAGGCGATCAACGAGGCGTTCGTAGGCGTCTGCCGAGGTGTCGGCGAGAAAGGCCCGGATCTCTTCGCGAGTCGGCGGCAGACCGGTCAGATCGAGGCTCAGCCGCCGGATCAGGGTCCGCCGGTCGGCGGCGGGCTTGGGGCTGAGCCCCTTTGTCTCGAGCTTGCGGAAGACGAACCGGTCGATCGGCTGCTCGCTTGCGGGGCGCGGTTCGGGAATCACCGACTTTTGAGGCGGGACGAACGACCAGAACTCGGCGTACTCGGCTCCCTCTTCAATCCATCGCTTGATGCGTTGCTTTTCGTCAGCCGTGAGGGGCTTCTTCGACGAGTCCGGCGGCGGCATCCTGTCGTCGTCCTCTGCGGTCACACGATACCAGAGGGTGCTGTCCTCGGCCGATCCGGGCTCGATCACCTGGTACGCGCCCTCCGGCCCTTCCGCCCGGTCAAGGCGAAAGCCGGCCTGCCGGTCGTGTTCATTCGGACCATGGCAATGGAAGCAGCGGTCCGAGAGGATCGGCCGGATATCACGGCCGAAGTGGATCTTCTCCTCTGCCACACCGAGGAGGGGAAACGCCAGGACGCCAAGCGCCACGATCGCGGATTTCATGCTTCCCTCGAGGTTTGCGCGGCTCCGTATGAGGAACGGTAACCGTTGACAGCCCGGGAAGTGGATTACCCCAGTATGCCGGCCCCATGTACGGTACGCACGAACCGCCGAGAATTCCAGCGCCTTCGGGAACTCCGGTCAAACTGCAGATTGACGAGTGCGCCGCGGAAGTAACTCTGGTCGGATTTCCAGGGGTTTCGGCCTAGCTACGCAGGTGGGGCTCAAGCGAGCAACCGAAACAGACACCTTTGCGTGCGACCTTAGGCGTGTGGCACGACCAGGACAATATGTCTCATCATTCTGTTCTCCCTTCCTGATTTGCGTCTTGCGGATTCCCGCGAACGTAGAGCACCGGGCGTTCCAGCGGCGGCAGCTTCAGTTCACTGCCGTCGCCCAGGCGCTCGATCAGCATGTGCCACCGGCGCGGATCCGTGCTGCCATCCGGGTGGCTCAGCGAGCGCGAGCCGATCTTCGTCGGGCCGTCGACGCCGTTGGCCAGCAGGAAATTCGGCGTTCGTTCCACCAGGTATAGCGTGTTGCCGGGCAGGCCCTTGGCGTTTCCTCCGTGGCCGAACAGGCGAATAAGATCGCAGTCGCGCACGGCCAGCATCGGCTGATTCCCCTCGTACTTGGCGCCGAAAACCGAGATCCGGCGGGAAAAACGAAACTCCGAGGCGAAATCGCTGGTGGCGTGCTGCGGGCTGAACTGGTAGAACCGCAACGGCCCCTGCGCGGCGTCGACCAGCAGGTGGCGGTAATCCGCCACGCCTTGCGGTCCTCGCGAGGCGCGGAAGTTGTACCAGTTGCCGCCGCCCTGTCCCGTGATGAGCACCGGCGGAGCGTGCGCGGTCGGCACCCGGATCTCTACCGACCGGAACACGGAGCGGCCGCCGCAGCGCCAGTGCAGTGCCGTGGCGCCGGACGCGCTGCCCGCAGTGTAGAACCCCAAGAACCCCAGTATCGTATCGCCGTCGGCCGCGTCGGCCGTGCGGACCAGCGGCGCGGGGCTACTCGCGTCGGCAAACGCATCGGCGCCGGCCGCCACGAGAAGGGAAAGATGCTGGCCCACTCCAACCAGCTTGGTTCGCGGCCGCAACTCCAGTGTACGCGTGAGGCGGTAGCAGCCCTTGGGCAGGAAAACGATCTCGCTTTGGTCGATGGCGCGCTGGAGCGCCTCGCTATCATCGGCGCAGCCGTCGCCTCGCGCCCCGTACGGCGCCGCCTTCACGTTGACCGCCCCGGGCGATTCGAAACTGGGGAACTGCGGCGACCAGAGGTGGCGCGCCTGCAAGTTGGCCGGAGGCCCCGCGCCCGCTAGGACGTCGGCCACCTGCGTCACGCTTCGCCCGTCGACATAAACCGGATATCGGTACTCCACACCCTGGTCCGGCAGCGGGCGGCAGGCGTGGGCATACTGCCGCACGTGGAGCCAGCCGAGGGGATTGCCGGGCAAATGCACCTGCGGCGCGGGATCCACGACACCCGTCGTGGCTCCGCGCAGGTAGACGTTGTGCAACGAAACGCCGCGGTCGGACGCCACGGCCACGCGCTCCGCGCGCTTTAGAGCTTCTCCGGCGAACTCGATCGTACTGTCGACCAGCGTCAGTTCCCCATGGTTGGGCCGCAGTCTCGATTTCTTCGGCGCCCCCGCCGGCGCATCCGGTCCGCTGACGACGACCTGCACCAGGGGCCCCTTACAGCGGTCGGCGACGATCTTCAGCCCGGCGGCCACGAGCGTCTGGCGGCTCGTGCTGCGGATGGCCGCCTCGGTCTGGCCGGTGAGGGTGAATCCCGTGATCACGGGCGTGGGCTGCGTGCCGGAGAGGTAGCCGGTAAAATCCAGTCCCACGCGGCCACCGATCACCGTCACGCCGGCGCTGCCGCCGCCCGAGCCGATGCCCCCCTGAATGCCCGTCAGCCCGTGAGTGGCATCGATCGTACAGTCCTCGATGGCGGAACCCTCGGCGGCCTGGTGGCGGACCGCGATGGCGCCGGAGTTGCCCTCGTCGATCACGACGTCGAGGTTCACGAGCATCTGGTTCATGCCGATGTTGGGCTGTTCGACCTCCGGCGACAAGCCGTCGCTCACGCGGTCGGCCGTCGTCGGGTTCAGGTAGCCGCGCGACCAGAAGTGGACGAAAATCTTCGGCTGCGCAGGGTCGTCGAAGCCCGGCGATTTCGGCGCCAGCACCAGCCGGGGCCGCTGCGAACCGGCCCGCGACCCGACCAGCAGATTGGGAAACCGGTTTCCGCCGAAGATGCGCCCGTTGGCCCGCCGGTAAAGCTGCTGGACACACTCCAGGGTATCCGACAACCGATAGCTGCCCGCCGGGAAAAAGCACACCATCTGGTGATCGCGGGCGAAGGTGACGGCAGCCTGAACGGTGGCGGTGGAATCGCGCTGGCCGGTCGGGTCGGCATCGAAGGGGCTTTTTGTCACGTCGACCAGGCCGAGCGCGGCACACGGCTGGTCCCGCAATTCGGCCGGCACCCGCAGGTCGACGAGATCAACAAATGGCTCGCGAATCGTGGGGTGGACGTAGCGCAAATACGCCTCGTCTGCGGCCAGGCCAGCGCCGGCCACGCCAAGACCCCAGAGAACAAAAAGAATGCCAATCTTCTTCCAGTCAGGTTTGCTGGTCATCAAATCCCCCGCCGATCATTACCCAATGCACCGTGTGCTCACTCGGACGACCGCCTCTCGAAAGCCACCGCAATGCGAAGCGATCGTGGGAAACGCCTTTCGGCGCCAGGGCCCATTCTACTTCACAGCGCAAGCGATGGAAACGTAAGAGGCCGTTTTCAGACGAAGTCGTGTTCGCTCGATTTGTTCCAACGTGGCGTAACCGTTCACGCCCGCGGCCGGGGACTGGTCCATTTTTCGGCCAGTTGACGCATTTTTACGGTACAGACGATGCCCGAAAACATGGACCTGTCCCCTTCCTTCCCGCCCCGTGGATCGTTACGATCCTCGCTACATCGCAAACGCCGCGCTTCAGGAAATGCCACGGGCCCGCCCCGTGGATCGTTACGTTCCTCGCTACAT
>JAXGMN010000038.1:0-131191 GCA_040768665.1 Thermoguttaceae bacterium | reverse complement strand
GGTGATCGTAATCGGGTTTTTGCAGGCGGGGTCACCCCCGATCATCGAGTACGAGCACCGCTTCGCTGAGCACGAGCACGAAGGAACCATGATGATCGTAAAGGCTTGATAAATAGGCGGTTATGATCGCGGCAGCACCCCATTCCGCATACTTGTGTAGAACGACGCGCTTGCCGAGCAAGACCTTGCGCAACCTCGCGCTCGGCAACCACGCTCACCCCTGGATCTCGACCGCGCCTGGAACTTCGTCCCCTTTAGCCTCATGACCGAGCCCCCGCTCACCCTTCCCCTTGCCGACAAGATCGCCGTAGTCACCGGCTCTTCTTCCGGCATCGGCCGGGCAATCGCGATCGAGCTGGCCGCGGCGGGCGCCGACATCGTCCTCCACGCACGCCGCAACCGCGACGGGGCCGAAGCCGCAGCATCCGCAGTCCGCGACTTCGGACGCAGCGCCCTGGTACTGATGGCCGACCTTGCCCACCCGGCCCAGCAGGATCAACTCGCGGCAGACGCCTGGGACTGGCGAAGCGGCCTGGACATCTGGGTGAACAATGCCGGCGTCGACCTGCTCACCAGCATCGCGGCCAGATGGCCCTACGAGCAGAAGCTGGAAGCGCTCTGGCAGGTAGACGTTACGGCCACAATCCGCCTCTCGCGAGCCGTCGGCACCAAGATGAAACAAAGAGGCTCCGGCGTGATCCTCAACATGGGGTGGGACGGCGTCTACCGCGGCATGCGCGGCGACAGCGGCCAGCTCTTCGCGGCGACGAAGGGCGCGGTCATGGCATTTTCCCGCAGCCTGGCCCAGACGCTTGCCCCCGAAGTCCGCGTCAACTGCCTCGCCCCGGGATGGATTCGCACGGCCTGGGGCGAGCAAGCGTCCAACGCCTGGCAGCAGCGGGCGGAGAAGGAGTCGCTCCTGGGACGCTGGGGCACGCCGGAGGATGTGGCCCGGGTCGCTCGTTTCCTCGCCTCGCCGGATGCCGGCTTTGTGACCGGGCAATGCGTCGAGATCAACGGCGGGTTCAACTACGGGTGAGCCATGTCCCGCCAGCACTACCTGTTCGTCACCGGCCGTCTCGCTGAGCCCTCCCTGCGAAGAACCGTCGAGCAGCTTGCGCCCGTGGTCGGTTTCGACTACTCGGTCCAGGTCATGCCGATTACCGTCGCGGCGCTGATGACCCCGAAGTGGATCGCGCGGCGGATCGTCGTTCCGCCGGAAACAACCCACGTGCTGGTGCCCGGCTACTGTGTCGGAGACCTCTCGCCGCTGGTGGAAGCCGCAGGACGTCCGGTTCAACTCGGCCCCCGGGACCTCCGCCAGTTGCCCGAGTTCTTTGGGCGGCAATCCGAACGGGCAGACTACGGCGACTACGACATCGAGATTATCGCCGAAATCAACCACGCCCCGCGTCTTACCCTGGCGGAAATCCTCGCGCAGGCCGACCGCTATCAGGCCGATGGCGCCGACGTGATCGACCTTGGCTGCGAGCCGAACGGCACGTGGACCGCGATCGGCGACGCGGTGCGAGCGCTCCGGGATCAAGGCCGGCGGGTCTCCGTCGACAGCTACAATCCGAGAGACATCGCCCCGGCCGCGGCTGCCGGCGCCGAACTGGTCCTCTCGGTCAACAAGACGAACCGTCGCCACGCGGCCCAGTGGGCCTGCGAGGTCGTCGTCGTGCCGGACACACCGGGCACGCTCGACGGTCTGGACGAGACCGTCGCGATCCTCGCCGACGCTGGCGTTCCCTACCGCATCGACCCGATCCTCAACCCCATCGCCTTCGGCTTCGCCGAAAGCCTGGGCCGCTACCTGGAAGTCCGCCGCCGCTTCCCCGAGGCGGAGATGCTGATGGGCATTGGCAACCTTACGGAGCTGACCGACGTCGATTCCTCCGGCGTCAACGTCCTGCTGCTCGGATTCTGCCAGGAGTTGGGGATTCGGAGCGTGCTGACCACGCAGGAGATCAACTGGGCCCGCACCTCCATTCGAGAGTGCCATCTCGCCCGGCAACTGCTTCATCATGCGACGAAGCATCATGTGCTCCCAAAACATCTCGAGCCCGGCCTGGTGATGCTCCGCGATGTGAAGCTCCTGGAGCACGGCCCCGAGGCTTTGGCCGAGTTGGGCGGCGCGATCAAGGACCACTCCTTTCGCATCTTCGCCGAGAACAATCGGCTTCATGTCCTCACGGCGGGTCTGCACCTGGAAGGCGAGGATCCGTTCGAGCTCTTTGAACGCGTGCTGCCGCAGTCGCCGGCCCCGGTCGATCCGTCCCACGCCTTTTATCTCGGCTACGAAATGGCCAAGGCCGTGACGGCGCTGACGCTGGGCAAGAATTACCGCCAGGACGAGTCGCTCGACTGGGGCATGCTCACCCGGCGGGAGTTGACGCGGCTGGAGCGCCGGGCCCTGCGGATGGCGCGTCGGCGCGACGAAGATTGCGGCGACGAGGAGGCAAGCGATTGAGCATCGAGCCGGCCGTCCTTGTCGAACCGCTGCCGCCCGCTCTCGATCCCGAGAGCGTTTTCATGCGCTGCTGCGACCTCTCCTACTGCCTGTTTCTCGACAGCGCGCTTGCGCATCCGACCCTGGGCCGCTACTCGTTCGTGGCGGCCGACCCTTTCGAGACCCTTGTAGTGCCGGTCGGTGGAAGCGACGCACTCGACCGGCTGGCAGACCGCCTGGCGGCGATGCGGTCAAATACGATTCCCGACCTGCCGCCGTTTCAGGGCGGGGCGGCCGGATTGTTCAGCTACGACCTGGGACGCCAACTCGAAACCTTGCCATCCCCGCGCTACGACGAGTTCGGGCTGCCGGCGATGGCCGTCGGACTGTACGACGTGGTATTTGCGTTCGACCAGGTCGACCAGCGAGGCTGGATCGTTTCGCAGGGACTGCCCGAAACGGAACCGCACCGGCGCCGCGCACGAGCAAGCCGTCGGATCGCCGAAGCCCGGCAGTGGCTCGAGCGCGGCGAGCGCCAACCGCCACACGCCCGCAGTTGGCGGCCGCCGCTTCATTGCGATCAATTAGCGCCGCAATTCGCCGTCGGCGGCCCCGCCGGTCTCTTGAGCAATCTGTCCGAAGCCGACTATCTCGAAATGGTCCGCCGCGCGATCGCGTACATCTACGCCGGCGACGTCTTCCAGGTCAATCTGGCACAGCGGCTCCTGCTGCCGGCCCGCGACGACTCCGTTGCGCTCTACCGGCGTCTGCGACGCTGCAACCCGGCTCCGTTTGCCGGATATTTCGACCTCGGCGAGTTCCAGATCGTCAGCGCATCGCCCGAGCGGTTCGTGCAAGTTCGTGGGCGAGAGGTGGAAACCCGACCGATCAAAGGCACCCGCCGGCGAACGTCCAGGCCCGAGGCCGACCTCTTCGCCGGCGACGAGCTCCGCGGGAGCGAGAAGGACCGCGCCGAGAACGTGATGATCGTCGACCTGCTGCGAAACGACCTCTCACGCGTCTGCGCCCCGGAGAGTGTCGTGGTCACCCAGCTCTGCCGGCTCGAGGTCTACCAGTACGTGCAGCATCTTGTCTCGGCGGTCCGTGGGCGGTTGCGAGACGAGTTCGGGTCTATCGATCTGTTGAAGGCCGCGTTTCCGGGCGGCTCCGTGACCGGCGCTCCCAAGATCCGGGCCATGGAGATTATCGCCGAGCTGGAGCCGACCGCCCGCGGCGCGTACTGCGGATCGTTGGGATATCTCGGCTTCGACGGGAGCCTGGACCTGAGTATCCTGATCCGAACGATTACGGCCGGCCGAAGATGGTGGCAGGCGCCGGTCGGCGGCGGAATTGTCGCCCAGTCCGATCCGCGGCGGGAATACGCGGAGACCTGGCACAAGGCGGAAGGATTGCTGCGCGCGGTAGAATAAAACCACGATGATCCTGCTGATCGACAACTACGACAGCTTCGTCTTCAATCTCGCCCGCCACTTCCAGCGGTTGGGGCAGGAGACTCGCGTCGTGCGGAACACGGCCGTCGACGCCGACGCTGTCTGCCGCATGCGTCCCGATGCGGTTGTGATTTCCCCCGGACCGTGCACGCCCCGGCAGGCCGGCTGCTCGCTGGCGATCGTCCGGGCGCTCCATCGCGAGCTGCCCATCCTGGGCGTCTGCCTGGGGCATCAGGCCCTCGCTGAAGCACTCGGCGGCACGATCGTTCGCGCACCGGAACCGATGCACGGGCGGACTTCGAAAATCTTTCACGACAACCGCGGGCTATTCGAGCATGTTCGCTCCCCATTCGTCGCCTGCCGCTACCATTCGCTCGTCGTGGATCGGGCCTCACTGCCCGAAAGCCTTGAAGTCTCCGCATGGACGGACGATGGCATTGTGATGGGCCTGCAGCACCGCGAGTTGCCCTTGGCGGGCGTCCAGTTTCACCCCGAGTCGATCCTGACCGAGGCGGGCTACCCCATTCTCGCCGCCTTCTTGAAACAGGCCGGCCTGAAGCCTCCCGAACCGCTCCCGACCGCGGCCGGCGAACGATCGGACGACGTCGCCACGCATTAGCGACGGTGTGACGCTTTCACGGACTAGGTAGGTCCCGCTTGCCGAGCGGGACCTGGAGGCGAAGACCCGCTCGCCAATGGAACCGGCCAGAAGAGGAACCAATCGATGTCCTCCCCGTGGTTCTGCAAGCTCCTTGGTGAAAAGGTAGATCCCGCTTGCCGAGCGAGACCTGGAGGCCCCGAGCGCCCCTGCCGGCGAGAGGTTGCACTCTCTGCATTTCCCGCATACGATCATGCCATGCCAGGGCACGTTCCACTGCCTTTACCGCCATAAGACCGCCCCCTTCCCAAGCCGCGCGAATCGCCAGGAGCGAACCATGCATCGGCAATCACGACGCGAATTCCTTCGGCATGCCGCCGCCACCACCGCCGCGTTTTCCCTTTCCCGCTCGGTGCATGCCGCCGGCCGCGAGGAAATTCGCATTGGAATGATCGGATGCGGCGGCCGTTGTTCCGGTGCCGCCAACGCCGCACTCGCGCTGGGCAAGGACGTCAAGCTTGCCGGAATGGTCGACGTATTCGAGAGCCGGATGGCTGCCAAACGCGACCTCTTCCGCGGCAAGTACGCTGACCAGTTCGTTGCGACGCCCGAAACATGCACCTCCGGGCTCGACGGCTACCAGGCCGTCATCGCGGCCAGCGATGCCGTGCTGATCGCCTGCGCGTCGAAGTATCACGCCTACTATGCCGAAAAGGCCATCGAGGCGGGCAAGCACGTCTTCATCGAAAAACCGCACGCCATCGACCCCGCAGGCTGCAAACGACTCCGTCGGCTCTGCGACCTGGCGCACGAGAAGAACCTCTGCGTCGTCTCCGGCCACGAAAGCCGCTATTCGCTCCCCTACCAGGAACAGGTCCGCCGAATCCACGACGGCGCGATCGGCAAGATCGTGGCCATCCAGTCGATGTTTCTCCGCGGACCCTACAGCACCGTCCGCCGCGACCCGAAGCTCAATGAGGTCGAGTGGCAGTTTTCCAACTGGTACCATTTCCGCTGGCTGTCCGGCGACGACGTCACCCAGTCGCTCGTCCACAACCTCGATCGCATGCGGTGGGTCCTCCACGAGGAGAACCCGACCGTCTGTTTCGGCCTTGGCGGGCGGTCGGCATCCTTCGGCGAGGTCTACGGCGACATGTTCGACCATCACAGCATGGTCTACGAGTTCCCGGGCGGTACGCGGCTCTACGGCATGAACAACACGCAGGTCAACTGCTTTCCCAATTGGGACGACATCCTCCTCGGCACCAAGGGCACCTGCTACTGGTCGGCCTGTAAGATCGAGGGCGAGACCAACTGGCGATACGAGGGACCCCGAAACGATCCGCATGCCGAGGAGCAAAAGATCCTCATCGGCGCCCTCCGCGAGGGCAAGGGCGTCAACCACCGCGACACGATGATCGACAGCACCGCGACGGCCGTCATGGGCCAACTGGCGTGCTACACCGGCAAGCCTGTCACGTGGGAGGACTTCGCAAAGCTTGACTTCGAGTTCGAACCCAAGCTGGCCGACGTTCGGCTCGACATGCCTCCATCGACGGTGCCCGACGCCGCAGGCAACTACCCCTTGCCTCGGCCCGGGTTCACTGCGTTCACTTAGGTTCGCCGACGACTCGCCGGTAGTCTTCAGGCAGGTCGACGTCTTCGAGGACATCCGGCGTTGAGAATGGGACCTCTTGGACGTCGGCTGGGTGGGCTTGGAGCAGGGCTCGCACGCCAACCCCGTCATAGTCGTTGAGGATTTCTTCACGGTAATGCGAGGCGAAAACGAGCGGGTGCCCACGCCGGCCGCCGTATGACGGTACAACGATTCGTTTCTCGCCTGAACGGAAAACTTGCAGCAATTCGGCAATCATTCGGCGCGAGACGCCGGGCTGATCGCCGAGAACCAGGAGGATGGCCGTTGCTTCCGGTGACGCCGCACTCAGCCCGCATCGCACGGAGCCGAGCATCTCGCTTTCCGGATCGGGGTTAGGGACGAGCCGGACCGGGCGTCCGGCCAGGGCTCCGGGGATCTCGCACTCGCCTTGCCGGAGGACCACAAGAACTTCGTCGACCGGACTGGCGAGCACTTCGTCGACAATCCGGGTGAGCATCGGGCGATCGCCGACGTTGAGCAAGAGCTTCTGGCGGCCCATGCGCTGCGATCGGCCGGCGGCGAGGACGATTGCGGAGATCATTTCGGGATCTACCTCGGGATTCGCGGGGCCGAGCCCCCGCGGCGGACCGCGATCAACTGAGCGACGATACTGGTGGCGATTTCCGGAACAGTGACCGCTTGGATGTCGAGCCCGATGGGAGCGTAGACGCGATCGAACTGTTCGGCCGTGGCCCGCCCTGTCGCGAGCAATTCCTCGCGGAGCAATCGCACCTTGCGCCGGCTTCCGATCATTCCCATATAGGCCGCGGGAAGCGACAGACACGCAGCCAGGGCCTCGGCATCCTGCCGATGGCCGCGGGTCACCACGACGATGTACGTATCCGAACCGAGCTGCAGTCGCTGGATCTGGTCAGGGATCGAACCGCACCAGGTCTTGACTCCCTCCGGGTACCGCTCGCGGCTGGTGAATTCCGGGCGATCATCGATCACGGCGATCTCGAATCCGACGAGAGCGGCCTGCCTGGCGACGGCCTGGCCGACGTGGCCGCCGCCGAGGATCAGAAGGACCGGCTTGGGAATAATGGGTTCTACGAGCACCTCCAGTCGTTGGCTGCCGGAACACGCATCAGAAGCGAATTGCCGGGCCTGCTCGTCTTGGATTACCGAGCGAAGGGCATCAGCGCCGGGAAAATCGGTCTCACGGCCGATTGTTTCTTCGGCAAGGTGGCGCACGGAAACGTCTATGTTCTCTGACGACCGAACGGTCGTCAGCAGCAGGCCTCTCGCGCGTTGCTCAAGCGAGGCGGCTGCTTCGGCATAGACCCCGCGGTGCGAAGATGCGGTCGGGTCGACCAGGACTCGCATCTTCCCTCCGCAGATTGGAGAGTTTCCAGCGGCATCGCCCCCGTGCAGTTCGAAATCGAACAAGACAGGCTTCCCGGAATGGATCGACTTGACCGCGAGTCGCTGGGCCTCGGCTTCCACCCGCCCGCCGCCGATCGTGCCCTGAATGATTTTGCCCGCTTCGATCACGGCCTTTGCCCCCGATTTGCACGGCGTGGAACCTTCGGCCGACAAAACGGAAGCAACGGCGAATCGGACGCCGCGGTCGGCGAGTTCGACGATTGCCTGGTGAATGTCTCGGGATGTCTGGCCGCTCATATCGGCTTTGTTCTCCAAGAGCATACGATCGGCAACGCCTGAATTAGGACAGCCGGATCGGCATCTGGCGGATCCGCCGGCCCGTGGCATGGAATACGGCGTTCGCGATGGCGGGAGCCACGCCGATGATCGGCGTTTCACCGCCTCCGACGCTGGGCAGGTTGCGCCGCTCGAGGAGGTGAACGTCGATCTTGGGCATGTCGCTGAATCGGGGCACCCGGTATTCCTGGAACGTGGCGTTCCGTATCTTGCCGCCCACGAACTGGATCTCTTCGCTCAATGCCGGGCCCATGCCCATGACGATGCAGCCCTGGACCTGCGAGAGCAGATTGTCCGGGTTGATCACCGCGCCGCACTCGAACGCCTCGCAGACGTGCCGAACGACAATCCGGCCGGCGGATTGATCGACGGCAACTTCTGCGCAGGTCGCCACGACCGAGCCTTTTTCCGTGCCGCACGCGAGTCCGACCCCGATGCCGGGTTCTTTGCGGCCGGCCTTCTGGCGCCATCTGAACCGTTTTGCCACCTCTTCGAGCACCGCGCGGATTCGATCATCCGCCAGGTGCGCCAGCCGAAAGTCGAGCGGATCGGCGCCGGCGGCGAGGGCCAACTCGTCGATGAAACTCTCGCGTGCGAAGTTGTTGGCGGTCGCGGCCAGGGCGCGGTAGGAACCCTGGCGCAAGGGCGAGTCCGAGGGAACATACCGGCACTGGGCCCTGCCCGTACGGTAGGGTGTGTCGATGGCGGCGCCGCCGGAGTTGATGTTGATGAAGTGCCAGGAGGTGATTGCCCCCTGCCGGTCCAGACTGGCTTCGACATCGATCACGGCCGCGGGGCGGAAATACGCCCAGGTGAACTCCTCCTCGCGAGTCCACGTCAGCGAAACAGGCCGACCGGCGCCGCGAGCGAGTCTCGCGGCTTCAATGGCCGCTTCGCCGCTGTGCTTTCCGCCAAACCCGCTGCCGAAATCGGGCACGATGACCCGGACCTGATCATTGGAAAGGCGGAACGCGCCGGTGAGTTCCCGGTGATAGCCGAAAGGATTCTGGGTTCCGGTCCAGATGGTGAGCTTGCCGTCCTTCCATTCGGCCAGGGCCGTGCGGGGTTCCAGAGGGGCGTGCTGCACGTACGCGACATGATACGTTTCGCGGAGGACCTTGTCTGCAGCCTGGATCTCCGCGGTAAATGGATTGGCCGGCGTGCTGCCTCGCGCCCGTTTACGAAGGTAGTCGAACACTTCGCGGCTGGAAGGATGCTCCGAACGCTCCCACTGCGCCGTCGCTGCGATTGCCGCCAGGGCCTTGTTGGCGCGAAAGGTCGTGGGAGCCGCCACGCCGACGAAATCGCCGTCGCGCACGACCACAACACCTTCCATTGCCTGCGCAGGCCGCAGATCGATGGACACGAGCTTCGCGCCGTAGGCCTCCGGGCGGAGCACTTTGCCGAAAAGAACGCCTGCCGGGGCGAGATCGGAGGGGAACTTATGGGCGCCGCTCACGAAATCGCGACGGTTCGGCAATGGCATAGAGCGGCCCAGGACTTTCCACTCCGAAACGGCGGTCACCTCGATGTTCGGGGATATCGCCTGGTCGAACACCTCCGGCAGCCGGTCTTCCTTGGCCAGCTCTGCATAGGTCACGGCTCGCTGGGTTGCCGGGTGCGTGATCCGGCCGTCGCGGACTTGCACGGAATCGGGCTCGACTTCCCAGCGACGGCAAGCGAGGTCGACCAGGAGTTTGCGTGCCGCGGCGGCGCCTTGGCGGACGGCGGGAACGGTGGAGGGCGTCGTGCGGCTACCCGCGGTAATTCCGTCGTCGGGCACCAGGCTCGTATCCGCGAGCAGCATTCGTACATGCTCTGCGGGCAGGAGAAGTTCTTCGGCGGCCGCCTGGCTCAACTCGCCGCGAGCCCCTTGCCCCATCTCGACCTTGCCGCTGAGCACGGTGATCAGGCCGTCGGCGCCAACATGAACCCGCGCCGCCACTCGCACGTCGCGCGGGGCACGGCCCTGGCGCCGCTGCGCCGGCAGCGGGGTTGCGCCGACGGAAACGAGCAATCCGGCGCCGAGCACCTGCACAAACCCGCGCCGCGTGAGGCCGAAATCGTAGCCGACCCGGTCCACGTCTTCCATATACACGGCTGTCTCGGTTACTTCGAATTCCTGCTTCGTAGTCATGACTTCCGGCCTCCGATTATTGCGCGGTCGATCGCCTTGCGGATCTTTGTATAGCCGCCGCAACGGCAGATGTGCCCGTTCATGCTCGAAAGGATCTCCGATTCGGTCGGCCGGGGTCTTTCGTTGAGCAAACCGACGACGCCCATGATCATCCCGGGCGTGCAATACCCGCATTGCAGGGCCCCTTCGGCCAGAAACGCCTCTTGTACCGGGTGCAGTGCATCGCCGGAGGCCAGGCCCTCGATGGTCAGGATCGTCTGCTGCTCGACGTCCGCGACCGGAGTGATACACGCGTGGGAGGCTCGACCTCCGATCAACACCGTGCATGCTCCGCATTGCCCTTCTCCGCATCCGCACTTGGTGCCGGTCAGGCCCAGATCCTCCCGCAGCACCTCAAGCAGGGACCGCGTCGGATCGGTGGTCAGCTTTTTCGGTTGCCCGTTTACCGTGAACGTGATCGTCTTTTCCATGGAAGTGGCTCCGTGACGCGTGGACGCATTCCATCAACATAACCGCACCGGGCGGGTGCGTCTATCTCTCCGAATTCGCAGACATCGGAAGAGACTGCTGGCACTTAACGTCGATGAAAGAGACGGGATGATGTTTGATTTCACCGTGTTCTAGCCGTAAGCAAGCAGATTGAAGAAACGGCTTCTTGAAAACCGAGCGAACTCCGGGTACGCTGGCGGTTGTTGCCTTCCGGATTGCTCGCCCTTTGCGCCTCCTTCCGGAAAAGCCATGCCCCATTTCGGCCAATCGACCATTCCAGACCGCGAGGAGCCGTGCGATGAACCGTTTTGCAGACAAGCGATCGATGTCGCCACAGGACCAGCACCCGGTGACCCGGCGGCAATTTCTGGAGTCGGGTTCGGCACTTGCCGTGGGCGCTGCACTCGCCGGCGCGGGGGCCTCGGCCAACGCAGAGCCGCAAAAAAGCGAGATGCAATACCGCCGCTTCGGTGCCACCGAGTTGATGGTTTCCGAGATCGGCCTGGGGTGCGCCAGCGGGCTGAAATCGCAAACGCTCGGCCCGTTTCTGTTCGACCGCTACCGCGAACAGTTGCCAACAATCGTCGATCGGCTCTTCGAGCGCGGGGGCAACTTCGTCGCCACGTCGCAAAGCTATCACGACACCGAAGAAATCCTCGGCCGTGCGCTGAAGGGCCGGCGCAAGGACGCGATTATCTTTACGGCCACCGGCAAAGACAAACCCAAGGACGTCATCGCCGCCTGCGAACTGAGCCTCAAGAATTTCCAGACCGACAGAATCGACTGCTATTTCTCCCACGGCGACTGGCGCGACGGCTTCTACGAGGCGGCGCAGACGCTCAAACAGCAGGGCAAGATTCGCTTCATCGGCATGAGCTGCCACGTCCCCGCGAAGCACCGGCCGCACGTGGAGGCCGGAGAATTGGACTTCATCTTTCAGCCTTACAACTACATGGCCCTGGCCAAATGGACTGAGAAGATCGACCTGCCGGGCGTCGAGGAGCTTTTTGCGCTGTGCAAGCAAAAAGACGTAGGAGTGATCTGCATGAAGCCCATGACCGGCCATTTCATTCCCAACTGGGCCAAGGAGACCTCCGAGCCCAACGTGGCCCAACTGATGCAGGAACTTCGGCAGTTCGGCACCGAGAATCTCTACCAGGCATTCTTGATGTGGGTCACGAAAAACCCCAACGTGTGCGCAGCGGTGGGCATGACGACGCCACACGAGGTCGTGGAAGACTGCGCGGCCGTTGGCAAGGAGCTTACGGCGATCCATTATCGGCTACTTGACCTCTACGCGGCGGCCGCTACCGGCGATTACTGCCGCATGTGCGAGACCTGCATGCCGTCGTGCCCGCAGGGGATTGCGATTGCCGACATTTTGCGGTTCCGCATGTACTACAAGAACTACGGCCACCGGGCCGACGCCCGCGAATACTATGCCGCCTTGCCGGCCGGTTGCAACGCCAGCGCGTGCAGCCAGTGCGGCAAGTGCGAGCAGGCGTGCCCGAACCGGCTGGCAATCGTCGAGAAGCTCCAGGAGGCCCACGCACTGCTGGCATGAGCTTTCTAGCCTGGATAAGGACCGTGCTTGCTGCCCTGTTAGAATGCCCGGGCGGTTGGGTGATTACGAGGTTTGCGCGGTCTGCAAAACACAGGGCGTCTCAATGCCGCTAAGTGGTGGATTGATAGAGTCGTTCAATTTGCTACGATGGTGTGTGGGTGTACTTATTTATGGGAGGAATACCGCGCCCCGAACATGTCGGTTAGCTGTTGTCAGGTTTGCCAGTGAACTGGCTTTCAGGCGGAGGGTTGATCGGTGGAAGCTGAGCGATCCCACGACGGGGAGTCTGCCGATCGGTTGCCCAGAGCCGATGGCTCCTCCGGTGAATCGCTGCCTTCGGAGCCGTCACGACGGCAGCAATCGGTCCATGAAGCCCGGAGGCGTTCGCTCTCCCTCGGTGACGGCGCAGACCCGAAACACCTGCCACTCCTCGACGTATTACCCGACGCGTACATCAAAGCAGACTGCTCAGGGCAAGTTGTGGTGACCAATCCTCCGCTGAGGCGATGGGTCGGCCTCGCCGAGGAGCAAGTGCAGGGTATGCACCTGAGCGAGTTGTTCTCGACGGATCTCGGTGAGCCGATCGATTCGTGGGACATCCTCGATCTGCGAGGCCCCGCCCGGCAGCACTGGACGTTAAGGTGTGGCGACGGAGAGTTCAAGCCGGTCGAGGTAACGCTGGTTCCGCTGGCCGAAGGTGACGAGGAAATCATGCTGTTGATCCGCGAGGCCGGCGGCAGTTCCCCCTCGGCGAAGCTGGTGCGACAATGCTACACCCAACTCGAACAGGTTTTCGCTCGCGTCCCCGATCTCGTCGCAGTCGCCGACGCCGAAGGGACGCTTTCTTTCGTCCAGTCGCAAGCGGAATGGTCACGGATGCCGGAGGTGGTAGGGTCGATTTGGTGGAGTCATCTCGAGATGGAATACCACGCCCTGGCCCGGCACTGTGTGCGGCAGGCCCTGGCAAGCCGCGATATCCAGACGGCCGAAGTTCTGGACCGCGACGGATTGTGGTGGCTTTGCCGCCACATTCCCCTGTGCGGTGAGGCGAAGAGCGAGGTTCTCATCGTCGCTGAAAACATCACCGAGCGGAAAGCTGCGGAGCAGACTGCCTCGGAGTGCGCCGCGAGGATGCTGAGCCTGTTGGAAAACCTCCCCGACGACGTCCTCGTGCTGGACCGCCAAGGCCGCGTCTTGTACATCAATCGGCTGCCGCCGGGCGGACGCGCCGAGGAAATCCTCGGTAGCCGCCATGTCCAAGCGATTGCCGAGGAAGATCGCGACGCTTACGAGAAGGCCTGCGCGGAGTGTTTCGAAAACGGCGGCACGCACCAGATTGAAGTGCGCTCGGCGTCCGGCCGGTGGTGGGAATGCCGGCTGGTGTCGCTCGCCGACTACGGAGAGGATCGGCGCCTGCTGGTGATGGTCCGGGACAGCACGCAACAGAAACTCGCCGACGAAGCCCTGCGGGATCGCGAACGCCGTTACCGGATGCTGCTGCACGCGGTGACCAGCTATACCTACACGCAGCGGCTGTCGGACGGCCGGGTCACGTCAATCGAGCACGGTCCGGGCTGCCGGGCTACCACCGGCTACGGCCCGGAAGACTTTCTCGCAGATCCTGATCTGTGGATGCGGATCATTCACGACGAGGATCGGCCCAGGGTCAAGGAGTTTTGCGACCGGGTCCTCGCCGGCGAGCACGAGCCTCCGCTGGAATACCGCATCCTTCACCGTGACGGAGGCCTGCGCTGGGTTCGTCATACGGCGGTGGTCCATCGCGATGCGGGGGAGATTGTCCGTTGCGACGCCGTGATTGAAGAGATCTCGGAGCGGAAGGCCGCCGAGGCCGCGCTGCAGGCGCGGGAGGCGGCATTGATCGCCGCCCAGAAGATCCAGTCGCGACTGCTCCCCCGGGCCCCGCAATGGCTGGCCGATTGCGACGTGGCGGGCGCTTCGCGGCCGGCCGATTTCACGGGGGGCGATTACTTCGACTACTTGTCGCTGCCGGACGGTTCGACCGGTTTCGTGGTCGGCGACGTGACCGGGCACGGACTGGGGCCTGCGCTGCTGATGGCACTGATCCACGCCCATATCCGGTCATTGGCCAGCACGGTCAGCGATTTGACCGAGATCGTTCGCCGCACGAACACCTTTCTTCTCGAGGAGGACGAAGGTGACATGTTTGTCACACTCTTCGTCGGCGCCCTCGAACAGGAAAGCGGTTGGTTCCGGTTTGTCAATGCGGGCCATCCCGGCGGGTACGTGTTGGATCATCGTGGGCGGGTCAAGGCGGAACTGAGTAGCGGCTCGTTGCCCTTGGGCGTTCTTGCTGACGGGGAGTTCTGCTACGGAAAGCCGGTCCGGTTGATCCGTGGCGACCTGGTTCTGCTGTTGACCGACGGCATTCCGGAGGCGGAATCCCCAACGGGCGAGTTGTTCGGACTGGATCGGACACTCGAGTGCGTACGAGCCCACCGGGCCCTGTCGGCGAAAGACATCATCGCAAGGCTTTACGATACCGTGCAGCAGTTCTCCGAAGGCGAGAAACTGCTGGACGACATGACGTCGATCGTCATCAAGATCCGTTAGGGTGCCGCCGTCTCTTCTACCGCCGGCGGTGTGATTCTCTTGTACTGCACGAGGGCCGATCTCAGAGCCTGCCCCAAAACCGTCGGGGACTGGCTCATTTTGCGGAGTCTTCGGAGCAAAATGTGCCTGCCCCCTTCTTCGCACGAGGTTTTGGGACAGGCTCTCAGCGGATTACGCGGGCCCCTTTGCCGTGAATCGCAGACTCCACTTCCTTGAACGTGACCATGCTGGTGTCGCCGGGGGTGGTCATCGCCAGTGCGCCGTGGGCGGCGCCGTACTCGACCGCCTGCTGCGGCGATTTGCCGGCCAGGAGAGCGTAGATCAGACCGGAAGCGAAGCTGTCGCCGCCGCCCACACGATCGAAGATCTCCAGGTTTTCGCGGACCGGCGCTTCGCAGAAGGCGCCGTCGGCGTAGACGATCGCGCTCCAGTCGTTGAGCGTCGCCGTTTTGGCATTGCGAAGCGTCGTGGCCACGACCTGGAAATTTGGAAACGCCCGGATGGCCTGGGCGATCATCTTCTTGAAATTGGCCGGATCAATCTTGGCAAGGTGTTTATCCAGCCCCGGGACCTCGAAACCGAGCGCGGCGGTGAAATCCTCCTCGTTGCCGATCATTACGTCGACCAAAGGGGCGATGCGGCGATTCACTTCGACGGCTTTCTGGCTTCCGCCCTGCGATTTCCAAAGCGAAGGGCGGAAATTGAGATCGAACGAAACGACCGTACCAGCCGCTTTGGCGGCCTCCATGGCCTCGATCGTGATCGCCGCGGTCGTGGGAGACAGCGCGGCGAAGATCCCGCCGCAGTGGAACCAGCGGGCGCCCTCATCGGCGAAGATCCGCTTCCAATCGACGTCGCCCGGCTTCAATTGGGACGCGGCGGACCAGGCACGATCGGAACAGCCGACCGCGCCTCGAATGCCGTAGCCGCGTTCGGTGAAGTTCAGCCCGACGCGAGCCGCCCGTCCGATGCCGTCGAACGGGAGCCACCTGACATGCGA
This sequence comes from Thermoguttaceae bacterium, assembly GCA_040768665.1. Lineage (GTDB taxonomy): Bacteria > Planctomycetota > Planctomycetia > Pirellulales > Thermoguttaceae > JABWBD01. Next base: position 115,589 of record JAXGMN010000038.1, on the reverse strand, counting down.
AAGGTCCACCCCCCCTTGCATCATCAGGTCTTCAAGGAGATGTCCGATCTCGTTGTCGACAACGGCTGTGACCACGGCGGTCCGCAGTCCAAAGCACTTCCTGAGCCCGCGGACGACGTTGTACTCGCCGCCGCCTTCCCAGACCTGAAACTGCCGTGCCGTTCGGATGCGTCCCGGGCCGGGGTCGAGCCGGAGCATGACCTCGCCTAGTGCGACAGCATCCCACCGGCACTGATCGGGTGTCCTGATCTTGAGCGGCACTGTTCCAACTCCCTTCGTATGAATGTCTTTACTTCCGTCCCGACCACTCGAGCATCTGCGTCCGAAGGTCGCACGGATAGGAAACTTCGACGTCGAGGATCTCACCCGGCACGCCGTAGCGGGGGGTAAGTTTCGGCATGACGAGGCCGGAATAGGCGGGCATTTCGAGATCCCGGTAGCGAGCGACCACCTCGTCGCGCACGGCAGGATCGAAATACGTGCCGTGCTCTTGGAGGAGTTTTTCGGCCGCCTTGCGGTCCCCTTCCGACTTGATTCGCTGCACCTCGCCCAGCAAGCGCCCGACCCCGCTGCGCCAGGCGTCGACGTCGGTCATGACATAGTAGGTCTTGCCGTCGCGCTGCTTCAACTCGACCGCCCCGGCATTTTCCATGAGCCAATGGACGATCATCTGCCGGTTCCGCATGTGTGCCTCTTCGATCTGGTTGCCCTCGCTGATTCGTCGAAGTTGCTCCAATGCGTTGCGGGTATAGGACTCGTAGGCTGCCTTTTCCACCTCCTTGAGATCCTTCGCATCGATCAGTCCCAGTTCGACCAGTTTCGGATTTCCGATGAACCACAGGGCAACCAGGTCGGCCCGCGCCTCCTCCAGGGCCGAATAGTACTCGCCGATGATCGTGGCCGGATCGGACCGGAGGCTCGCCGCGTTCTTTCCCGAAGCGTGCCCGACGACCTCGTGCATATTGACTTCCAGGTCGAGCACCAGGGTCGACCATTTCAGCGAACGTTGAAACTCCTCGTCCGTCCAGCAGAATTCCCGGCGGGCCTGTTTTGAAATCGATTCGTCTCGTGCTTCGATCACGTTGCTCAGCGAAACCGACTTGCTGCCGTACTTCTCGCGGACGTCGGCCGCGTTGGGCAGATTGATCCCGATGGGGCAGACGGGGCCGGCATCGCCGGTCGCCACGACGACCTGGATCGCCTTGGCCGAAATCCCTTTGACTTTCTCCTTGCGGAACGCGGGGTCGTAAGGCATGTGGTCTTCGAACCACTGGGCGTTCTCCGCGATGGCAGCGATCAACTCCATCTTTTTCGGATCGTTGAAGTACACGATCCCCTCGTACGCCCCTTTCTGACCACGGGCGTCGAGATAGACCTCGATGAAGCCGTTGATCGTGTCGACGGGAGAATCGATATCCTCGACCCAGGCGACATTGTACGCTCGAAAATCGATTGGGTCGCCCGTGCGGTAATAGTGTGCCAGCAGCGCCAAGGCCCGAGCCATCTTCGGGGTGGCGTAAGCAATGGCGTCTTCGAGATGGCCGACCACCGCGTCGATTTCTCGGGAGTACAGCCCGGGAGGAACGACCTGGTCGAATCCGCCTCGCCAGACGAGCTCTTGGAGCTTGCCGCCGCGTTTGACCAGCGTCGAGTTGAGGGGATAGCGCTCGTTGAACCCTTCGAGGTCGGCAACCGTCACTCCCCGGTAGAAGCTATTGCTGCTCGCCTGAAGGATATCTTTGCCTTCGCCGGGAGAGCTGTTCGTGCAATAGGTGTCGACCTGCGGATCGGCCAGGATGGGCCAAAGGCGGGCGACGAGCTCCTCGGTGGATTCCTCTTTCCGCTTGGGCAGGCTGGCCCCGCGCTTTTCAGCCGTCTTGGCCGCCGCCAGGAAGGCGTCGCAGGACGTCCTCAAGACGTCTTTCTTGCCGGTGATCGAATTGTGGATCCCGTTGTTGATCCAGAACAGCTTGGTGTAACGGAGGATTTCGGCGAGCGTATCGCCATCAATCTCGTCCGAATTCGTCACGATCTCTTCCAGCAGATCCCGCAGCAGGAGCGAGTGGCGGTATTTCTGGTGGATGAAGATGTCGCGTCCCGCCAAGGCCGCCTGGTACAGGTGGTAGATCAGTTTCTTCTCTTCGAGCGGCAACCGCTCGAACCCGTCGCAGTAGATCTGCACGACGGCCACGTCGTCGACCCGTTCGAGCAGAAACTTCCGCTCGGGCTCAGCCGGCCGGGCCGACGGGGCGAGCGAGACAACGACACTCAAGGCCAAGAGGACGAGAAGACTCAGACGGTAACGGCGCATTGAAAATCCTTCTTGCCTGGCGAGGTTCCGGGGCGCGGCCGGCCCTGGAACTCTGTGGAGGCAGTTGAACGTCTTAGCCGTGCAATTTCAGCGGCAACGGGCCGTAAGAAAACAAGTTATACACTTTGACGTAGGGTGGATTTTAGTCCACCCGGAAAACAAAGGGTGGATTGAAATCCACCCTACGACGATTGGCCAACTTATTCTCTTGCGGCTCCAAAGGGTAGATTCTTACGAACATCGTGCTCCATTTCAAGGATCCAAGGCGTCAGGATTCCTCCGGGATGCTGCGGCCATGGGGATCGAGGCCGGGTTGGTCCAGTTCCTCGGCCATCCGGTTGCGCGTGCCGGAATCGATGTAGTGCTCGGCACGGGCGGCGGAATCGTGGAAGTGGTCGTCGGCAAGGTGAAAGTGCCTGGCCAAGTACGCTTCCCAAAGGCGATGCGAGCGAACGACCGCGCGGGCCGCATCGCGTCCGCTGGGGGTCAATCGGTAGGTTGTTTCTTCACGGACCAGTTTGCCTTCCCGGATCAGCGTTCGTACGGCCAGCAATCGCAGGAGCGGTCCGGCGTTCAGTGCATTTTCCAAGAGGTGTTGAATGTCGGGGGCCTTCGCCATGCCCGCCTCTTCGGCGCGGTAGAGCACACCCAAAACGTCCTCCGCCGCAATTCTCACCGCCAAAACGGCCTGGTGGAAGAATCGGGCCAGCAAGCCGGTGCCGGGGGCAAGCAGCACGGCAGCTACGAAGAGCAGCCCTGCGGCCACTGCCATCATGCCCGCGGTGCTGGCGTCGACGACCGCGTCGAACCCGAGTCGGCTGAAAATCAGCGGGGGCAGCACGATCGCCATCACGTGGCCCAAAAGCGCGCTGAGGCCGGCCACGAGCAAACTGAGGACGATCACGAGCCAGAGCCGCCGGGTCAAGAGACTTGCCGTGGCCGCGGGGACGATCAGCATGGCGATCACCAGGATGCTGCCGACACTCTCAAACGCGGCCACCAGCGTCGCGGCGGTCACCGCCATCAGGGCGTAGTGCATGAGCGTGGCGTTGATCCCGAGCGTGGTCGCCAGGGCCGGATCGAACGCGCTGATCCGAAGTTCCTTAAAAAAAAGGACAAGCAGCCCGACATTTGCCATCAGCACGATACCGTTCAGCACGGCCGCGCGCGGGATGCTCGTTCCGCCGAGCGTATCGATCACGACGGTCTCCACGGTGCCGTAGAGGACACAGTCGGGATCGAGGTCGACATTGTCGGCAGCGGTGCGAATTAGGATCAATCCGAGGGCAAAGAGCGTGGTAAAGACGACTCCCAAGGCCGCGGACGCCTCGACGTGCCCCACCTTATGGACCCACTCGGTGAGCACGGCCGTCGCCACGCCGATCACCATCGCCCCAAGCAGCAGTACACCGTGGCGCGCGGTTTCGTACGTTTCGGGCGCGATCCAGCCCAATTCGTTCAGCCATTGAGCCAGGAGAAACGCGATGACGATGCCGGGAAGCGACGTATGGCTCAGCGCGTCGCCGGTCATGCTCTGACGGCGCAGCACGAGAAACACGCCGGGCAGGGAACACGCCATGGCAGCCAGCGCGGCCGTGACGACGATCCAGGTGTCCAGCAGGCTCCAACTCGCCAGCAGGTCGGTGGTTTGGGCAAGTACTGCGGTCATGGTCTTCACCGGGGCGGTTGGGGCCGTAAGAAAACAAGTCATACACTTTGACGTAGGGTGGATTTTAATCCACCCGGAAAACAAGGGGTGGATTGAAATCCACCCTACGACGATTGGCCAGCTTATTCTCTTACGGCTCCTTTGCGTCCTCTTCGATTCTGTGGGGACTGGCCGGTACGGTCGCGCCCGAGCGCTGCGTGGAAAGCGCCGCTTCGAGCTCTTCGACCAGGTCGGGGTCCAACACATGTTCGATTTCGTCGGCGTCGCGGTCGATATGGCTGGTCGCCACGTCGGCGTAGGTAATGAGGTAGATCTCCCAGAGGCGGTGGTTCCGCACGGCTCGCCGCGCGTCGGCGGCACCTTGTGCCGTCAACCGATAGCCGGCCGAAGCGCTGCCCGTCACCACGCCCTCGCGCAGGGCCGCCGCCAAGAGGCGTTTCAAGCGGGCCGCCGACCAACTCCGCGTCGCCAGGAGACGATCGAAAGGAACCGGGCGTGCGGTGACGTCCAGGCTTTCCGAGGCACCATCGCTCGTCGCGAGCGACTCCACGTTCTCGTACATCGCTCTGAGGAGGTCGTGGCGCCCGATGCGGCGACGGCTACGCCGCTGTGCAATCGCCTGGGCCAACACTCCGCGGCGGACTCCGAAAAGCATGCTGACGAAGAAAAAGAGCGAGGTGGCCATTACGATCACCGCGCCGGCGGCGAGCCGGGGAAACACCGCGCTGGCGGCGACGCCGGTCGCAGCGCCAATGCCGCCCACAAGGCCCGAGACAACCGTCATCCATCCCAGACGATCGGTCCAAAACCTCGCGGCCGCGGCGGGGATAATCAGCATGGCGACGACCAGGAGCAGCCCGACGCTCTGCAAGCCGATCACCGTGACGCCGACGACCAGCGCCAGCAGGAGCACGTCCAGCCGCAAGACCGGCCATCCCTGGGTGGCGGCATACTGGTCGTCGAAACAGAGGACGGTGAATTCCTTGAAGAAAAGGACGCACAGCGCGAGGACCACAGCCGATGCCGCGGCGATGAACCGCACGTGATCGGCCACCATCGACGCGGCCTTGCCGTAGATGAAATGGTGCAGGCCGGCAGCATTGCCGGTGGGAAGGTTCTGCACCACCGTGAACAGCGCGATCCCCAGGCCGAAAAACACGCTCAGAACGATGGCCAGCGCGGCGTCCTCTTTGATGCGAGTATACCGTCGGATGGCGACGGTGGAGAGTATGCCCAGAAAGCCGGCAACGACCGCGCCGGCGAGCAACCCCGTCAGCGATCTGCCGGTTCCCGGAGATACGACCTCGAGAAAAATGAAGGCCAGGGCCACCCCGGGCAGCGACGCATGGGCGACAACGTCGCCCACCAGGGAGCGGCGCCGCAGCAGCATAAAGGTGCCGACCACGCCGGCGCTGACGCCCAGGAGCACAGTCCCGAGCAGGACGATGCGGGTGTTGTAGTCGCGGAGTGAAACGACTCGAAACAACTGCTCCACGATGCCCGCGACGTCAGACGGAATTGCCGAGCCGAACAGCGCCGAGCCAAGAAGCGATTGGGTCGCGAGACTCATTCCCCTCCTCCGGCGAGCGTCATCTGGTGGCCGACGCGGTCGAGCAGGGCGAGCTTGCCACCGTAGGTCTTACGGAGGTTGTCGGGGGTGAAGACTTCCTGGACCGGGCCGGTGGCGACCAGGCGCATGTTGATCAGGATGACGTGATCGAAGTACTCGGGCACCGTCTGGAGGTCATGATGGACGACGAGTGCGGTTTTCCCGGTACTACGGAGATCGCGGAGAATGCCGACGATCGCCCGCTCGGTTGCCGCGTCCACTCCGGTGAAGGGCTCGTCCATCAGGTAAAGGTCGGCATCCTGGGCGAGAGCCCGCGCAAGGAAGACCCGCTGTTGCTGCCCACCGGAGAGCTGGCTGATCTGCCGCCGGGCGAAGCCGGCCATCCCGACCCGCTCGAGGGCATCCAGGGCCATTCTGCGGTATTTGGCGGTGACGGGCCGGCACCAGCCGATCTTGCGATAGAGTCCCATCGCCACGACGTCGAGCGCGCTGACCGGGAAGTCCCAATCGACGCTTTCACGCTGCGGCACGTAACCGATGCGGTTCCGCTCATTGCGATAGGGGAGCCCAAAGAACTTCACCTCGCCGGAGGCACGAGGAATCAGATCGAGGACGGCTTTGATAAGCGTGCTCTTCCCGGCGCCGTTGGGCCCGACGATGGCGACGAGCCGGCCCTTGGGAGCGTTGTAATCAATGTCCCAGAGGACGGGCTTGCGGTGGTAGGCCACCGTCATGTCGTGAATCGTCAGCGGGGAGCTGGCAGGATGTTCGGCGACGGGGTCGGAGTTGGAGAGTTGGATCATTTCAGCTTGCCCAGAAGACCTTTTTCGGGGGCTTCGCCGCCCAGCGCACGCGCGATGGTGGTGGCGTTGTGGTCGATCATGCCGACGTATGTGCCTTCGTAGGTGCCGGACGGTCCCATGGCATCGGAAAAGAGTTGGCCGCCGATGGCCACGTCCCAGCCTTTCTGCGCAGCGCCTTCGACCATGGCCAGGATATTCTGTTGGGAAACACTCGACTCGACGAAGATCGCCTTGATCTTGCGTTCGACGATAAAGTCGACCAACTGATTGATGTCGTTCACACCGGCTTCGGACTCGGTCGAGATTCCCTGGATCGACCGAACCGGCATTCCGTAGGCGCGCGAGAAGTACTCGAAAGCATCATGGGCGGTGATCAGCACTCGCTGCCGCTCGGGGATGCTGGCAATCACGCGACGGACGTAGGCGTCAAGGTCGTCGAGTTCGGCCCGGTACGCGGCGGCCCTGGTCCGATACTCCTCGGCGTGGGAAGGGTCGAACCAGCAGAGCTTCTCGTTCACAAAAGCGACGCATTCGGCCCAGGCGGCAACATCCATCCAGACATGGGGGTCCCAGTGGCCCTGAGCGCCTTCCGGTCGGAGGAGAAGCGACGGGTCGATTCCCTCGGTGACGGCGTAGACAGGCGTGCCGGATCGTGCGATCTGGGTGAGCGTATCGCTCATCCGGCCTTCGAGCATGAGCCCCGAGTAGAAGACGACATCGGCGTCGATCAACCGCCGTACGTCGCTGCGAGTTGGCTTGTACAGGTGTGGATCGACACCCTCGCCCATCAGCCCGGTCACTCCGGCCTTGTCCCCGGCAACGACCCTGACGATGTCGGTAACCATGGCGGTGGTGGTCACGACCGTGTAGGGATACCTGCCCGAGAAACGCGAGATTTCTCCGCCCCCCTCTGTTGGGCCGGAGCTTGATGAGCCGCAGCCGCTGAGAAAGAACAGGATCAAGCCGAGTGCCGGAGCCCCCAATGGCCGGAACTCACGGAGGCATCTCGGTCGCTGCATGAAAACACTCCTGGACTGGGGTAATGAAAAAGGGGACAGCCTCCGCAACACCTTGTACCTGCTGCGGAGACAAACCACTACCGGTTGCGGTGCCTGCCCCCTTTTTCATCAGACCACTCCCCCACGGAAATCGGCAGTAGGCGCTGACAGGCACAAAAGGCGGTTTGGCGGACCTGACGGCTCCGAATTCTCGGCCCAAAGCCGATTTCTGTCAAGCACAGGGCACGGGAGAGGTAAGGTGCTATTCGCTGCTCAAGCTCTGAGGCCATCGGCATTCGTTTTTTCTGCGTCGCAGTAAACGGATGTGCTCGCGCTTGGTCTCAAGCTCAATTGCCCGATCTGGACGGAAGACAAGGATTTCGAGGGTATCCAGGACATGACGGCCACACGCAGCATCCCGTCGGCACCGGCGTGGATGTCGCCGAACGGCACACACGGCTTGCCGGCCGGACGGTCCCTGGGAAACGCTCGCTTGTCGACCGCCCAAGTCCGGCCGCCGTCGCCGGAGCGGCACACCCACGGTTCGAGAATGCCAACCAGGCCGGCATCAGTTCTCTCCTGGAACATCGCGCATCACCGTGTTGCCGCCGCCCCTGAGCGTGAGGCTGAGCGGGGGATTCGTTTTCCACGCGCCGCAAGTGAAATCCGGGACGTCGATCGGCGACGAACGGTTCATCACCGACCAAAGCGTAAGCGGCGTGATCGAACTCCAGAGCGCGGCGTCGTAAACGTCCACGTCCAGCGGCCGGCCGTTCCGCAAATTGTCGACCAGCCGCCAATCGACGGTGAAATCCATGCCGCCGTGGCCGCCGAATCTCTTCGCGGTCTTCTCAATAAAGCGGATCAACTCCGGTGTGTACTCTTCCTCGAACGCCTTCATTTCCGCTTCGCCCGCCAGACGCTCGCCGTCTGGATAGATACGCGGCGGAAGCGGGTATTTCTGGGCAAACCCCTTGCTCCCTGAGAGCTGGAAAATGCGTGAATACGGTCGCGGGTTGACGGCATCGAACTCGACCAGCAGGGTCTTGCCTTTCACGGTGCGGATCATCGTCGTGTTGACGTTTCCCGCGTGACGCTTGTTCTTGAACTGCTGATGATAGACGCTTCCCGACGCGGCCAGCTCGTTCGCCGTTTTCGCCCGGATGAAGTCGTTTGTCTCCATCGACGTCAGGTAATCGAGGCGGTCGCCCCGTCCGATCTTCATCGCCTGACAGATCGGCGCGGTCCCGTGTGTCGGAATCCGGTTTCCCGGCGCCATCGCCAGAACCGAACCGTACCACGGGGCGGATTCCTTGCTGAGCGGCGGTTTCGGCTCCCCGAAGAGCGGGCGCTCCGGATGGATATACGCTCCTTTCGCGTGAATGATCTCGCCAAAAGAACCCTGATGCGCCATGTTGATCACCATCGACTCGAAGAAATCGTAAACGCAATTCTCGAGCATGACGCAATGTCGCCGCGTCCGTTCCGAGGTGTCGACCAGCCGCCAGCAGTCGTCGACGCGCTGCGCCGCCGAGACTTCAACCGCCGCGTGCTTGCCCGACGTCATCACGTGAACCGCCATGTCGGCATGATAGAACGTGGGGGTGAGCACATAGATCAGATCGAGGTCATCGCGCTCGCACATCCCTTTCCACGCCTCGTTCGAGCCGGTATGGACCGCCGGCTCGCGACAGCCGATCGATTTGAGGAAGTCTTTCGCCCGCTGGATCGGATAGTCGTACACGTCGCAAATCGCCCGGATTTCCACCGCATTCATCCGGCCGAGGCGCTGGATCGACGCGTAGCCGCGATTGCCGAGTCCGATGTAACCGACCCGCAAATGCGGAATCGCCGGCGCCGCGTATCCGCACATGTTGAATACCTGTTTGCGGTCCTTGTATTGCGCGGTCGTCGCCTCCATGGTTTCGCAGAAATCTTCCGGCGATCGATATCCCGGCGCCAACAGGCCCAGGAAAGGCACAACACTCGAACCCGCGAGAAACTGCCTTCGCGACGATTTCATGAGGATGTCTCCCTTCTTGCCTTCATGGTGTACTCGCCCGGGACGGGAATTTTGTAGAGCCCACTGGCGTCCGGCGACGCGACCGGCATGTCGAACGACGGATGGTCGACGTTCGGCTCGATTCTGAACCGGCTCTCGAACAGCTCCTTGTACGACTCCCTCTTGCCCGTGAAACTGGCGATCATGCCGAGGACGCCGACCATGGTCGAATTCGCCATGCGGAATCCGTCGTTGATCGGCTTGCCCTCCATGATGGAATTGACAAGGGCGTAATGCTCCTGGACGTACATCGAGCGGATCCGGTCGTTACGATCGGCGCGCCACCGCTCGTTCCCACGCGTGTCGGTCATTAGCGGAATTCCGGTGGCGTTGAAGACCATCCGTCCTTTCGTTCCGTGAAAGACGTCGATATTCCTAGTGAAGCAGTTTTCGGCCGTGCGGGTCGCACCGTAGATGCGTTTGCCGTCGGCGTACTCGTAGATGACCGACGCGTGGTCGAACAGGTCGCCCAGCGCCGGGCTGAAAACGCTGGAACGGCCGCCGAGCGCGTAGCAGGACTCCGGCAGTTCATCCTCCAGCGCCCACAAGACGGAGTCGAGATTGTGCAGGAGCGACTGCTGGATCTCGTCGCCGTTGAGCCACGTGAAATGCTCCCAGTTGCGAATCTGGTATTCCGTTTCCGACCATTCCGGCTTCTTCGGAATGAGATTGTATGGCGTTCGGAGGTAGTCGGACTGCACGGCCATGATCTCGCCGATTTCGCCGTTGCGGATCCGATCGATCGCCTGAGTGCGGAGAATGTCGTAGCGATAGCAGAGACCGGAGACGTTGGCGAGTCTCTTCTCTTGGGCGATTTTGGCCGCTTCGATCGTGACATGAACCCCGTCGGCGTCGATGCCGTTCGGTTTCTCCGTGAAGGCGTGTTTCCCGGCCTGGACCGCGGCGAGATTGTACGGCGGATGAAATCGGGACGGAAGCGCGATGTGCACGATATCGCTTTCGGCGATCACCCCCTGGTAACTGTCGAATCCGGTGAAGATCCGCTCGTCGGGAACGTCGATCCGCCCTTTGCCGATTTCGGATGCGGCGATTGCCGCACGGGTCGTGACGGCCTTCTCCCGGAAGAGATCCCCCAGCGCGACGACTCGGACGTTCGGCATGGCGGTCAGGGAATCGAGCAGGGAGCCGCGGCCGCGACTACCGCAGCCCACCAGCCCGATTCGCAGGACATCGGACCCCGCGGAGTGGACCCGTTGTGATGCGGCTAAAACTGCTGCGCCGGTCGCGGTGCCGAGTTTGAGAAAATCGCGGCGCGAAAGTCCCTTGACAGTCATGCTTTCTCTCCTGATTTGGTGGACAGCAGAAAATGAAAAAAGCGGCATCCGTGCCCCGGCCCTGCCATCCGTGCTATTCATGGAACTGTGAGACAGAGTAGCACGGATGCCAGGGCCGGGGCACGGATGAAGATGGGGAAGAAAACCGGAACCCCACTACGCTGATCGTATGCCCGCGTTTTCACCTCCCCACGTCTTATTGGAATTGGCCAACTCATTCCTTGACAACGCTTCATAACGAGACAGAGAACTGTCAACCTGGCAAATCCGCGCCCAAAATCCTCAGCGATCAAGAGCCGGTCACCACATGACGTTTACTCTACTGAGCCGGTCATTCACGATCAAGCATGATGGCGAACGAATCCGCAAAGCGGTGCCCCGGATCTCCTCCCACCTCATGTCCTCGAACCGCGTGTGCTCGAGTTCCATGCGAATCAGGCTCTCCAATCGCCATCGCGCCTACGAGATGCTCATACACCCCGATGGCGACGCAGAACCCCGGCCCCTGATGCCGGTACCGACGATCGCGATCGTCATGATAGACGCCTCGGAGGCCCCGCGGTGCGTGCATGCGCGAATCCGGTCGAACCCTTCCCAATAGACTCAGGCGAACACCACGCTACAATGACAGACGGGTAAAGAACCTGCGATTCAAGCCAGCGGACGAACGATGAAGCACTCCCCGAGTCCGGAACGAATGCAATGCATGGAGGTTTGGGGGGGTAACGTGCGCGTGGAAAAGCACTTCCAGATGCCCGGGCTGGATGTATGGGTTTCGAGTCAGCCGCTCGGGGAGGCTTCCGCGGGCGGCGACGTCTATTACCTCTCCTCATGCGCTTCGGGGCGCATCACCCGGATCCTGTTAGCCGACGTCAGCGGCCACGGTGAGCTCGTAGCCAAGACCGCGGCGGGTTTGCGCGATCTGATGCGGAAGAATGTAAACGTCATCAGCCAGCGCCGTTTCGTTGCCGCCATGAACGAGCAGTTCGCTGCCGTAAGCGCCGAGGGTAACTTCGCGACAGCGGTGGTTAGTTCGTTCTTTGCCCCCACGAGGTCCCTGTCGTTGTGCAACGCCGGCCACCCAACCCCTTTTGTTTTCCGAGCCGCGCTGCGCAAGTGGAATACTCTGGATCTGACGGCCCCTTCGCGCGAAAGTGCCGGAGGCCTTACGGACCTGCCACTTGGCATCCTCGCGCAGGTCGGTTATCAGGAAGTGACGGTCCGCCTGGAAACCGGGGATCGGGTCTTGTGTTACACCGACGCCTTCAGCGAGGCTCAGTCGGCCGATGGCAGCCTGCTGGGCGTGGCAGGATTGCTGAAGACCGTCGCCACGATCGAGGATACCGGGGACGACAATTTCCTCTCGGCGCTGGTGGATGCGATCCAGAGGATGCATCCCCACAATTTGTCGCAAGACGACGCAACTCTTGTGCTCTTCTCCGCCAATGGAACGCGTACCTTGCTGCGAGACAACCTGTTGGCGCCGTTCCGGCTGTTGCGGAAAGCCACGGACGCGTCGCGCATTGAGACGCGTTGTTCGATGAAGCAGTCGTTGTCAGACGGGGCTGCGGCGAAATAGGGGCCCGTCCGAATCCCGTCTTTCGCCCTCTTCTTGAGTGGCCCGGACCAAGGCCCGAAGCATACCGGCGAAGATCATGCGATGCATCGGCACTGGCATCAGGCGACCGCCAATGTAGCCAGTCCCACCCTATATTTTGTACGAGGTCAATGTATCGCTAAAACTGACGGCCGCCAGAGCTCGACCCGGCGATGTGCTTCTCGGTCAGTTGACAACTGCCGGCTTGACGGGTATCTGTACCTCGAAGAAACTCTTGTCCCGGGGAACGAACGGGCTGTTGTAGCCCATCACTCGCAGGGGGCCCGAGACGACGTACTGCCCCTTCTTCTCGTGGAACCAAGCCATCAGATTCTCGCGTGCCTCGGCAATCGAAACCTCCGTCCGTGCCCCGCGGCAGCCGATGCTGACGACCGTCATTGCCGGAATGTCCAGTACCTCGACGCTGCCCTGTCGTCCCGCGGAGCCCTGGTCGGCTCGCTCGTAAAGGAAAGACATCGAGCGTTCGCTTTCTTCGGGTGCGAGAGGGTCGCCGTAGTCCATCTCGACCGGCGCTGTCATTGTCACGTTGTTCCTCTTGATGTGCTGGAAGAGAGTCCAGAATTTGGCTGGCCCTCGGGCCAAGGCCTTACGGTAGGCCGGATATTCCTTGATTTCGATCTTGCCTACCGGGGTATAGGTTGGGAAACCGCTGGGCATCTCGGCTTCTTTGATCGGCTGAAACCGTTCCGCAGAGGGCTCGTTGCTCGTAGCGGCTCGGACGGTCAGCACGCACAGTCCAACGATGACAAAGACGCAGATGGTGGTAAGCATGCGAAATCGCAAGAACATGGATTGTTCTCCACTTGGGGGGCTGAAGCTTCTGCACGCACGGCATATTCAGAGACAATATTCGCAGACGAAGACAAGCTGGATTCAGCGGGACAAGAAAAGGCGGGCGACATAAGCCCCCGCAGTCGTCCCGCTTGCCTGGATATGCGAAAGCTCAATACGGCCGAGCAGCGCCGCGTGGCAGCCGGCTTGCCATACCGTCTCGCGAGGACTCGCCGCCGGCCTGATCGTCGGCCAAAAGGCGGCGTTTCTTCCGTCTTCCGGCCATTTGTTCACCCGAGGGCTTGGGGGTTCGCTGGAAGCATTGCACCGGCGGCCGTTCATCGCACCCCGCCGAGCCCCACCAGCGTGCCGACCAAAGAAGCCGCTTCCGTGGCATCCGCAGCGTATCCGTCGGCGCCGAACTCCGCGGCCAGATCGGCGGCGCCAGTCAAGCCTCGCCCACCGACGAGAATCTTCACCGCGGCCCCGCACTCGCTTCCCCGCACAGCCTCGATCGTTTCCTTGAGCGTCATCAGTTGGGAACTCAAGCACACCGAAAGGCCCAGTACGTCGGCCTGGTAGAAACCAACGGCTTCCACCAGGTCGGGGATGGGAACATCCGAGCCCAGTTGGATTACTCGCCAGCCGTCCATTTCGAAGAAGTCCGCCACCACTTGCAGCCCGATGTCGTGCTGGTTGCTCACCACGGCCGAGGTCACCAGCGTCTTGCCGTTCGAGGGCTTCACCACGGTTCGGGCACGGAGCTGTGCCATCACTGCCCTCGTGGTCGCCGTGGCAAAGTGCTCCTCCGCAATATTGATTTCCACGTCCTGCCACATACGTCCCGCTTCCTCTTGTGCGGGCAACAAGACCTTGGCGTACAGGTCTCGAACCGGATGCCCGGCTTCGGCAGCGTCCAGAACGAGGCGAATCGCCCGAGGTCGATCTCCCTCCAAGATCGCCAACAGGTAGCTCGACGCCAATCGTCCGTAGCCTGAGTCCGCTGCCAGAGGCCGACTAGGGACCGCAGTTTCCCGCTCAAGGCTCTGTGAGGCCTCCAGACACATCGCGGCCGGAATCTTCGCCGCCTCCGCCGGAAGCTCTGTGCCGAGCACCTTTGCGAGAGCGTCCAATCCCGACTTGAGTGCACCAACCTCGATCCCTCTTGCAGTGAGCAGCCGCTTCAACCAGTCGACGTGATGTACGAGTAATTGCGGCCGGTTGAATTGAACGGCGGCAGCCAACTCCTGCAAGCACTGCACGAAGAGGTTTTGCCATCTTTGGAACGCACCAGAATCAGGACACTCCTGCAACCCGGGCGAGGATTCGAGAAGCTCGCCGGCCGCGTAGCCTGCCAGGGCCTTTGCTGAGTGAATGACCATCTTGGCCGAGATGTGGTTCAGGTCGCTCATGATTCGCCTAACGGAAATGTGATCGGAAGTGCGCTTATTCCTTATCCAGTTGCGGGGCAAAATCGCCCGCCCGCTTCCCGCGTCCGCGACGCAGCTTCATATCGGACAATCCCAGGAGCCACTCATCGAACGCTCCCCGTTGCAGCCGGGTTCAATTCTCCTCCGAGCATTTCGCGAAGGCGCATCAGACCCCGTCGGGCGTGTGTCTTGACTGTCCCGAGAGGCATGTCGGCGACCTTCGCAATTTCGGTCTGGGTCAGGCCTTCCAAGAGACCCAGTTCCAGGACTCGCCGCTCCTCCGCCCGCAGTCGACCCATGAAAATCCGTGCCCGTTCCGCCTCCTCTCGAACGTCGACTTCTTCCTGCTCCGTCGCCGAGCCCACGGCCGGCTCTTCCACGATCGTTTGGGTCACGGAGGTCCGACCCAGTTTGCGTTGTCGATCGATCAGCCGACGTCGAGAGATCATGGTGATGAATGTCGCCTCGGACCCTCGGGCGGGATCAAACCGGCCGGCATTTCGCCAGATTTCGATGAAGACCTCCTGAACGGCATCTTCCGCGTCGGCGTGCTGCCTCAAGTGACGGCGGGCAAGTGACCAGACCAGAGCGCCGTAACAGTCGATGCATTCCTGCACGGCATCCGGATCGCCGGCGGCAATTCGCTCAAGCAACGTCTGATGCACGCCTCGATCCCCAGGTCCCAGCGCAACAAAAAGGGGGGCCGACTTGGCCCCCCCAAGTGCGAAACCTTTAATTTAGTTGGGCAGAATCACCGCGTCAATGACGTGGATCACGCCATTGGAAGCCGCAATGTCGGCCTTCACGACATTTGCGTTGTCAATCATCACTTTGCCACTGTTGGCGGTGATCTTCGCCTCCGATCCCTCGACGGTCTTGGCTTTCGTCAGCTTGACGACGTTTGCAGCCGTAACCTTGCCGGGCACAACATGGTACGTCAAGATCTTCACCAGCTTTTCCTTGTTTTCAGGCTTGAGAAGATCTTCCACCGTACCACTCGGCAACTTGGCGAACGCTGCATCCGTGGGGGCGAAGACGGTGAAGGGGCCTTCACCCTTCAATGTCTCCACAAGGCCCGCGGCGCCAAGGGCCGCTGCCAGAGTCTTGAAGCTGCCCGCCGCCACAGCGGTGTCCACGATGTCCTTGTGTTTGTGCGCGGTCGCCGAGCACGAGTCAGCGGCTCGAACCGAGGAAACACACAGGCCCAACACGACCACAGCCAATCCGAATCCTAAACGCGTCATCCCGATCTCCTTGAAGTGGGTGGTACGCGGCATCGTTATCGCCGCGTGAATTTGCCTACGTGCGGTGTTATTCGCTCGCTGATTTCTTCCGGATTCAAACGGATCTCGGTTTTCCGGCGAATTGACCGGCAGCGTCCTCCGGTTCGCCAGGCTGTGAGCGGATGCGTTGAGCGACTAGCCGCAGAGAACGTAGGTAGGAGGCCGCGTCTTATACCCGGATATCAGCCCGGCTGCTCGGAAGCAGCCGGGCTGATGGCAATCGTGAGGGGATGCGATCATCTGCCACACGCCTTAGTAGGCGTTCCGGTGACGCAGGCCGCACCACAGAGTCATCGCAAGAATCTGGAGGTCGAGGCCCAGCGACCAGTTGGCGATGTAGTAGAGATCGCATTGCACGCGGTGCCGCAGCGACGTGTTGCCGCGCCAGCCGTGGACCTGGGCCCAACCGGTCATGCCGGCCTTCACCTGGTGGCGCTGGGTGTAGTTGGGGATCTGGTGGCGAAACTTCTCGACGAAGACGCCGCGCTCCGGCCGCGGTCCTACGAGGCTCATGTCGCCGGCCAGCACGTTGAACAACTGCGGCAGCTCGTCCAGGCTCCAGCGCCGCATGAAGCGGCCGATCGGGGTGCAGCGGTCGTCGTCGCGGACCGCCCACACGGGGCCGGTTTGCTGCTCGGCGTCGATCCGCATACTGCGGAACTTGAGCATCTGAAAGGTCCGCCCGCCGAGGCCCGCACGCCCCTGGCGGTAAAAGACGGGGCCGCGACTGGTGAGCTTGACGGCCGCGGCCAACGCGGCCATGAGTGGGGCAAGGAGGATGAGCGCCGCCCCGGCTACCGCGAGATCCATCGCGCGCTTCGCCATGTTGGCCCACCCGAAGTGTGGGTTGCGGCGGAGGCTCAGGAAGGCGACGTCGTCGATCTCGAGCATCCGCAGCCGCATGCCGGCCAGGTCAGGGACGTCGGGCACGAGTTGGACCTCGACGAGCAGATTGGACAGGGCGCGATACACCTCGGGCAACTCGCCCGAACGCGACAACGGCAACGCGACGAACACGTGGTCGATGTCGTTCTCCTCGACAATCCGATCGATCTCGCCAACGGTGCCCAGACGCGGCAGAAGCGTCGGCTCCAGCTTGCCGGGGTTGTCCACGAAGCCGACCGCCTCCAGGCCGGTCCAACTATTGTTCGCGATCGTCCTGGCAACCAGCCGGCCGGTGCGGCCGGTGCCGACGATCAACGCGCGTCCGTAGTTCAGCCCCTTGCCGCGCAAGTACTTCAACGCGTGCCAGATCAAGCGCCGTGCGGCAGTCAGCCCGGCAGCGTTGAAGGCAAAGAACAGGGCTAGCGCCAATCGCGATTCGTACAGGTCCCGGCGATAGAAGGCGATTGTCACCGCCAGGACGAACAGCAGACCGCTCGCGCGACATACCGTGCCCAACTCCCGGGGCAACTCCCGCAGGCGATGCACCTCGTACAGACCGCAGAGCCGATAGCTTACCGCCGCCAGAAGCAACACCAATGGGAGAGCCCGAAGCATCAGGTGGCTGTCGGGCACTCCGTCGGGCGAGGGGAGCCAGGCGAAACGCACCAGATAGGCCCCGGTCCAGGCGATCGCCGTTACCGCCAGATCGCATGCCAGAAAGACCACGCTGAGTTTGTTCCCGTGCCGACGATACATCGTTGCAGCTCCGCCGCAAATCGAAGAGAAATTACGGCGTCTTGTAATCGATCGGGGCCGCGCGGGTCAAGAGAGAATGGAGAATGTCCGCAATATAGGAAAAAGATATGCGCAACCACGCCGTTCATCCAGCAGCCGGGCTGCCGGAAGCAGCCGGGCTGGTCGGGGTCATTTAACGACAAAGTTCACCATCCGCCCCGGAACGACGATCGTCTTGACGATCTGCTTGCCGGCCAACCACTCGGCAACACGGTCGCTCTCACGCGCCGACGACTCGAGCACGTCCCGGTCGGCGCCGGCGGGGACCTGGATCTTCGCGCGGAGCTTGCCGTTGACCTGGACCGGGATTTCGACGGTCGACTCGTGAATCGCCTCTTCCTCGTAGGCCGGCCAGGGTTCGTAGGCCAGGGTATCGCTGTGGCCCAGCACACGCCACAATTCCTCGCAGAGATGCGGAGCGTAGGGCGCAAGGAGGAGAACGAGCGCCTCCATCGCCGCCTTCGGGCGGGGATCTTCTTTGAGGAAGTAGTTGGTGAATTCCATCATCCGCGCGATGGCCGTGTTGAAGGCCATCTGATTCAGATCGTCCGTGACCGCCTTGATCGTGCGATGGACGACCCGGTTCTGCTCCTCGCTGGGCACGACGTCCTGAACCGCCGAGTTCAGTCGCAGCTCCTCGGCACGTTCGTCGAGGATCATCCTCCATACGCGGTCCAGGAAACCACGCACGCCGTTGACTCCCTCCATGCTCCACGGTTTGACGGCTTCCAAGGGGCCCATGAACATCTCGTAAAGTCTGAGCGAATCGGCGCCGTAGTCTTTCACCACTTCGTCGGGATTGACCACGTTGCCGCGGCTCTTGGACATCTTGTAGGCCCGGCTCTCCACGCGGATCGCGGGCTCGCCTTTCAGGACAAAGGCGTCGCCCTGCTTCTCGACCTGGTCCGGCTGGAGTTTCACGGATTCGACGGACTCGCCGGTCGCTTTGACCACGTACCCCCCTTCCACGGCCTCTTTGACCTCGCCGGCGGAGATCATCCTTCCCGATTTCGTCCTGTAGCCGGTGAATTCCATCTCGCCGAGGATCATGCCCTGATTCACCAACTTAATAAACGGCTCGGGGCTGCTGACATAGCCGCAGTCGTGGAGCACCTTGTGCCAGAAACGGGCATAGAGCAGGTGCAGGACGGCATGCTCCGCGCCGCCGACATACAGGTCGACCGGCATCCAGGCCTTTTCAATGGCCGGATCGACCAGGGCCTTGTCGTTCTTGGGGTCGAGGAAACGAAGGTAGTACCAGCACGACCCGGCCCACTGCGGCATCGTGTTCGTCTCGCGCTTGTACCGCTTGCCGTCCAGCGTGACGTAGAGCCACGACTCCGGCGCTTGCTCCAGCGGCGGTTCGGGGCGGTCGTGGGCGACGTCGAACATCATCTTCTCCGGCAGGTCGACGGGAAGATCTTCCGGGGCCAGCGCTCGTGTCAGCCCTGTCGGCTCGCCCCGGGAATCCAACTCGTGAAGGATCGGGAAGGGCTCGCCCCAGAAATGCTGGCGGCTGAAGAGCCAATCGCGGAGGCGGTAATTGACCGCCGTGCGGCCCATCCCCTTGTTGGCCAGATCGTCGGTGATCGCCTTCTTGAATTCGGGCGTCGTGAGCCCGTTGAATCGGCTCGAATTGATCGCGGCGCCCTCCTCCGTGAAGGCGAATTGGCCGTTGAGCACGGCCTCGCGGTCCACTCCTTCGCGCACGCCCGGATCGACCACGGGCACGATCGGTAAATCAAATCTCTTGGCGAATTCGAAGTCGCGCGTGTCGTGGGCCGGCACCGCCATGATCGCGCCGGTACCGTAGCTGATCAGGACATAGTCGGCCACCCAGATCGGAATCGCCTTGCCGTTGACCGGGTTCACCGCGTACGAACCGGTGAATACCCCCGTCTTCTCCTTGGACAGATCGGTGCGATCCAGGTCGCTTTTGCGCGCGGCCCGGTCGCAGTACGCCCGCACCTCGTGCGCCAGATCGGGCATGCTCAGCCGATCGACGAACGGGTGTTCCGGAGCGATCACCATGTACGTCGCGCCGAAGAGCGTGTCGGGACGCGTGGTGTAGATCCGCAACACGTCGTCGCCCGGCTTGCGGGGATAGCCGTTGTCGATCCGCGCTACCATCCACTCTTCCAACTGCTCGGCCAACGGCATGCCGTCGGAAGTCTGCTCGCGGCCGATGAAGAAATCGACTTCCGCCCCGACACTGCGGCCGATCCAGTTCCGCTGCAAGCTCTTGATGCTATCCGACCAGTCCAGCAGGTCGAGGTCGCTCTCGAGCCGGTCGGCATAGGAGGTGATCCGCAGCATCCATTGCCGCATGGGGAGCCGCATCACCGGATGGCCGCCGCGCTCACTCACGCCGCCGACCACCTCCTCGTTCGCCAGGACCGTGCCCAACGCCGGGCACCAGTTGACCGGCGCTTCAAGCTGATAAGCGAGCCGATGATCGTCCTGATAGCGGCGCACGGCTGCGTCGCCTTTTGCCTTCACGTCGGCGGGAATCGGCAGCTCTGAGATCGGCCGCCCACGCTGCTGGTCCGCATCGTACCAGGTGTCGAATAGCACAAGAAAGATGGTCTGGGTCCAGCGGAAATAGTCGGGATCCGTGGTCGCTACCTCGCGAGACCAGTCGTAGCTGAAGCCGATCATCTTCAACTGGCGGCGGAAGTTCGCAATATTCCGCTCGGTGGTAACGCGGGGATGGGTGCCGGTTTTCTTGGCGTGCTGCTCCGCGGGCAGCCCGAAGGCGTCCCACCCCATCGGGTGCATCACGCTGCGGCCCAGCATCCGCTGGTAGCGGCAGACGATGTCCGTTGCCGTATATCCTTCCGGATGACCAACATGAAGCCCCTCTCCGCTAGGGTACGGGAACATGTCCAACACGTACATCTTCTCGCCCGAGGGAAGCCGCGGGGCGGTAAACGTGCGGTTCTCTTCCCAGTACTTCTGCCATTTCGGTTCGATCACGGACGGGTTGTAACGAGGCATAGCATTCCACTCGAAGATTTTGAACAGCTCGACGGTCTGGGGTGATGAAAACGGGGGACCAGCTCCGCGGAAACTTGGACCTTCCGTCCCAATCACCCGCTATTCCGTTGGGTTCATACCCCCTTCTTTGTCAGGCCGCCGACAGTCTCGGTGCGCAGATCGGAACAAACGATGATTCTACTGCTTGCTGTGGGGGTCGGCCAAGGCCCAATTGCCCTTGAGTCGGACGGCCATTTGCGTTACAAGCCTGCGGTTTGTAACGATTTCGGTCCAAGGTTCTCCCAATGCAGTTCCGGCCCCCTGCCGACTCATGCGGCAGGGGCCAAAGGTTCCCCAGCTTGGCGCGGATTGGTGGATAACAACCAGCGCGGCATTCGGGAGCTACCAGACCCGGGAGGCGTTTTCATGCACCTGCGTTTTGCCCTGGTGGTCGTGTTCGCAGCGGGATCGGCGGCTGCCGCCGCACCTCCATCGTTTCCCTATAAGGCTTATGTCACGTCGAACGGCGTCTACGTTCGCAGCGGACCGGGCAACAACTACTACCCGACCGACAAGCTCCAGGCCGGCGCGGAGATCGAGGTCCATCGCCACGACCCGGGCGGCTGGTACGCCATTCGACCGCCGGAGGGCAGCTTCGCCTGGGTATCGAGCCGATTCATGAAGCTCGAGAAGGCCGGTCTCGGCACGATAACCGGCGACAGGGTGGCCGCGCGCGTGGGGAGCCAATTCAGCGACATCCGCGACGTGATCCAGGTTCGGCTCGAGCGAGGCGAGCTCGTTGAAGTCCTGGAAACCAAACAGATCGAGGGAGACGCCGAGTCGGCCACCTGGTACAAGATTGCGCCGCCGGCGGGCGAGTTCCGATGGGTGTCCGGAAAGTTTGTCGACGCCCAGTATCCGCATGACGGAATTCGGAAGGTGCAGCCGGGAACGAGTCCGTTGATCCAGCAGGATTCGCCAACCGCCGAAAGCCCGTCCATGGCAGTGCGGATTCCAACCCTGGTAACGGAGGAGATGGCGCCTGTCGAGGAGGAACCTGCGCCACGGATCGCGCCCGAGGCCGCGACAATGCAATACTCGGCGCCTGTTCACGAGGCGAGCGGTACTTCGTTGCCGCCGCTTTCAGCGGAAGCCGACGGCGGCTACGCTCAGCGGTTCGTCGAGGCCCGGCCCGGGGAACCGGAACCGCCGCAGATTCGCCGCATCTCGCCGGAAGAATTCCAGGCCGAGCTGGACGAGATCAACATGGCCCTGTCGGTCATGATGGCCGAGGAACCATCGGTCTGGCGGTGCGACGGCCTGGAGGTCCGCGCGGAGACGCTGGTTGCCGGGGCGGAAACGGCCCTGGAGCGAGGCCGCGCTCGCCTGCTGCTAAGCCGGATTCGACAAGCCCAGGAGCTTCGCGAACGTCATGAATCGCTTGCCGCAGCCCGAATCCATACCGAACACGACAATCGCCGGCTTGCCGCGGTCCGCCGCAATCGAGCCGAGGCTGCGCCCCAGGGGCAGCAGGCAGCAGCCGGCCGTTTCGACGGCGTCGGCCGGCTTGCTCGGGTTGTGCCCGCGTCGCTGGGGGCGCCCCAGTATGCGCTGAAGGACGAACGAGGAGCCGTACAGTGTTTTGTCACCCCGGCTCCCGGAGTCAATCTCCAGTATTACGTTGGCAAACAGATCGGCATCAACGGCATCCGCGGGTACTTGCCGGATCAAAAAACGACGCACGTCACCGCGAAGCACGTCACTCCGGTCCAGCAGAGCACGCTTCGCTGACCTACTTCTCTTTCCGCTTGAGTTCGCCGCTGTGTTCCTGGATGAACTCGCGGATCTGGTCTGAGAAATCGAGCAGCCGCTCCCATTGTTCGACGTAGAGGGTAACCGGCATCCGCTGAAGCCCGTAAACGCTGATGGCCCCCTTCTCGCTGACCTTGCAGTAGAGAGTGCCGGGCTTGCGGGTTTCCAACTGCGACAGGAGCTTGTCGGCCTCGTCGACTGCGAGTTCGCCGGAGGCGAGCTGCTTGAGGATCTCGTCTCTTTTCACGTTCGTTCTCCTTTTGCCCGCGCTGAATCCCCCCAACGCCCAATAGCATACCCAATATTGGGATCGCCGCAAGAGGGGCGGCCGAATTGGCTGCTTGGCGTTGTGGTAAGCCCGGCTCCGATGGTTCGCATATTCAACGCCAAGCAGTGACTTCCCTGGACTACCTTTTCCAGGTGCAAGCCGAACAATGGCGGTCGCCTCAACGAGCATTGGAAGCGATCGCGCGGTGCGGCGAATGTAGGCTGTTACTGCATCCAGTGGATCTCGTATCATTGCTTCGCCGACTCCGAACTCAATCGCTCCTCTACCGGCAACCAGCGTTTGACTTCCCGACCCTGGCCATCGATCAGCATGAAACAAGCGATGCGGACCTCGCCCGGTGCACTGCCGGGGTCCAAACGCAGGGCCGTGATGCTTGCCGGCGGAATCTTGATCTCGTAGTCGTGCCAGACGCCGTCATGCTCGATAGGAAACCGGACCGACTGGTCGAGGCCGAATCGGGTTCTGGCCGGCGTGCCGAAATAGACAAAGCCCGGACCGGCTGCGCTGGATTTCAGCCGCAGCCGGACGGTGAAGGGCCCGTGCGCGTCGGCCGGCACGTCGCGCGTGGCGATCCAGGGATCGCCGCCGGTCGAGACAATGGTGAGTTCGCCCTTGTCGATGGCCAGTTGCGTGTCGTTGCTCCCTCGCCAATCGCCGGATTCGACCAGCTTGGGATTCCAGGCCGGGTTCGGTTCCGGCACGACGGCGGCGGTCTCCTTGAGGAAGGCGGTAATCAGCCCGTCGAGCTCTCGGACCAGGCCGGGTTTGGCGGCGGCGAGGTTGTTGGTTTCGCCGATATCGTCGGCCAGGTTGTACAGGTGGTAGGTGTGCGAGCCATTTTCCCCTTCGTGAAATAGACGGATCAGTTTCCATTCGCCGCGGTGCACGCTGACGGCGGGCGCCAGGTTGTCGGGGACTTGGGGCTGATGCGGGAAAAACGTGAAGATCGCGCCATGATCAAACGGTTCACCACGGAAAATCGGGCCGATATCGACGCCGTCGAGCGGATGATCGGCCGTCGGCGGCAATCCGAGGAGGCGAAGGATCGTGGGGTAGAAGTCGGTGCTCTGGATTGGCGTATCCGTGCGAGTGTTGGGGGTTGTTACGCCAGGCCAGGCGACGACGCAGGGAACCCGAATGCCGCCCTCGAACATCGTCGCCTTGCCGCCTCGCAGGGGGACGTTGCTGGTCGGTGTGGTGCCGTCGACCTCGTTGTACATGTTGCCGCCGTTATCGGAGAAGAAGATGACGGCGGTGCGTTCCGTCAGCCCGAGCCGGTCGAGCGCGTCGAGCAGTGTGCCGACGGCATCGTCGAGCGACTCGACCATGGCGGCGTATGTGGGACTTCGCTGCGGATCGTTCGGATCGACACGGGCGCGGTGCTTTTCGATGAGATCCTTTTTCGCGTCGAAAGGCGCGTGAACGCTGAACTGCCAGTAGTTGAGAAAGAAGGCGCCGTCCTTGTAACGCTCGATAAAGGCCACGGCTTCGTCCGCCATGCGGTCTTCGATATGTTCGCCGGGCGACCGCTCCTTGAAATCTTTGAATTTCCACGGGGCAACGAAACTGCCGGCCGGCCCGGGGCCGGGATGGTGTGGCACGTCGACATCGAAGCCTTGCTGCAACGGCGAATACGGCTCCCGGCCGAGATGCCACTTGCCAAAATGGCCCGTGGCGTAGCCGGCTTGCTTCAACCGCTCGGCGAGCGTCACGTATTCGGTCTTCAACCGCGTGGCGCTATCGCAGATGAGCGCCTTCGCGCCGGCCGGCGCCTTGGGGCGGACCGAGGCGGCAAGCCGCACTTCGGGCAGATGGCAGACCGGTGAAGTAATGCCGATTCTTGCGGGATTCTGGCCGGTGAGAATGCTGGCACGGGTGGGAGAGCAGAGCGGACTGGCCGCGTAGGCTCGCGTGAACACGAGCCCTCGCTCCGCCAAGCGCTCGATGTTCGGCGTCTGGTAGAACTTCGTGGTGCCGAAAAGCGTGGTATCGCTCCAGCCGAGATCGTCGGCGAGGATGAAGACGAAGTTGGGCGGGGCAGGCGATGCCGCGAGTGCGCCGCTGAGCGACGGCCCTGCCGAAACCAGGGCCAG
This sequence comes from Thermoguttaceae bacterium, assembly GCA_040768665.1. Taxonomy (GTDB): domain Bacteria; phylum Planctomycetota; class Planctomycetia; order Pirellulales; family Thermoguttaceae; genus JABWBD01. Next base: position 90,929 of record JAXGMN010000038.1, on the reverse strand, counting down.
TGAAAGGGCCGCGACGATACAAAACGTGATTCGTGTCATAGGTTTGTTTCTCCTCGGTTCATTATCGGCTGCCACCACTGCCGGCTCCAATCACGTCGTCGTGGCCGACTTGGGCGACCTGCACGTAGGCCAGCAAGTGAGCGTCTCCCGGTGCAATATTCGCTATCAGCAGCAGACGCCTCAGACTGTAAACGCCACCACCGACCCCGCGTCGGTGGGGCGATGTTTGGCAACTACAAACGCCACATAAACACCCGTTGCCGGCGTCCGGTTTGTAGTTGCCAAACATTGCCCCACCGGGGTAAACCTGGTCGTGGCGTTTACAACTTGAGTATCATAAGGCGACTACCGTGAAACGCAATCCGAGCTCAAGAAGCGGGAAAGCAAACATGACGACAGAACTGAATCGATGGCTTTGGCTGGTGCCGGTCCTGGGACTGGCGGGTTACTTGGCGGGCGATGAACCGGCCAAGAGCGCCGAAATGAGCAAGCGCAAGGCCGCGTCGGTCAACGACGCGCGGCCCTTTGAGCCGCCGACGCGTCCGGCACTGCTGCCGCTGCCTCCCGGCGCCGTCGAACCTGCTGGTTGGCTGCGCGACTGGTGCCTGGCGGCGCGGGCTGGTTTCACCGGCCACATGGACGAGGTGGACGACGAGTTCAAGCGGGCCTGGGCTCCCAACCACCAGATGACCGGCGAACGACTTCTGTGGTACAAGGGCGCCTGGCCTTACGAAGGCGGCGGCTACTGGTTCGACGGCCTCGCGCGCCTGGGCTACGCCTTGCACGACGAAGCGCTGATCGCCCAGGCGAAGCGGCGGCTGTACGCGGTGGCCGATAATATGAACACCGATGGCTTGCTCTTCCTATGGTGGCTCGACCGGAATGAGCCTGGCGACCGGGAAGCGGTCAATGCTGCCCTGGACGGCTGGCCGCTGTGGGCGTGCGGCCTGCTGGGACGCGCCATGACCGGTTTCTACGCCGCTTCAGGCGACAAACACGTTCTGGAGGCCCTCGAGAAGGCATATTCCGCAGACCCGGACTGCCTGCGATCGATCACCGGCAATCTGTCGAATCTGTGGCCGGCCTACGACACGTTCTGCTGGACGGGCAATCGAAACATCGCCGCCGCGCTCGACGCGATGTTCAAGTGCGACGACGCGGCACTGGCGCCGAGTCTCGCCCGGTATCGCCGACCGCCCGATCTGAATCCGGGCACGACCGTCGACAACGCCCACGTGGTCGAGTTCATCGAAAGCACGACGCCCTGGGCCGTGGGCTATCTATGGACCGGCGACCGGCGCTACCTTCAGGCCGCCATCGGCTGGCACGACCTGCTCGAACGTGTGGCCATGCAACCGCACGGAGTGCCCGTTTCCGACGAGTGGTATGGTCCCACCGGAGCATTCCGGGGCAGCGAAACTTGCGACGTGGCAGGATACGTCTGGAGCCAGATCTGCCTGCTGTCGGTGTCGGGCGAAGGCCGGATGGCCGACCGGGCGGAGCGGGCATTCTTCAACGCGGGGCCGGCCACCGTCTCACGCGATTTCAAGACGCATGTCTATTTCCAGAGCCCCAACCGGTTCGCCAACCTGTCGCCCGACTTCCCGCACGGCCCCAGGGCCCGAGGCGGCACCTATCAACAGAAGCACTCGCCGCTGTGCTGTACCGCCGCGCTCAACCGAATCGTGCCCTTGTATGTCACGCACATGTGGATGGCCACCTGCGACAACGGCCTGGCAGCCACCTGTTACGGCCCTTGCAAGGTGACCTCGCTGGCGGCCGACCGCGTCCCGACGGAGATCACCTGCAAGACCGACTATCCCTTCAACGAGACCATCGAGATATCCGTGCAGCCGGCGCGAGAGGCAGCCTTCCCGTTGGATTTCCGCATTCCCGGCTGGTGCAAGACTCCGGGCCTGGACGTGAACGGCCTCCCGGTTGCCGTCGAGCGGAATGCCCGCGGGTTTGCAAGGGTCCACCGCACCTGGGAGCCGGGCGACACCGTTCGGCTGCACCTTCCCATGACGGCGAGAGTTGAGATCGGCCGGGACGCCGCCGAGGGCGCTCCTTACGACGGCGCCCACCGAGCCACACGCGTCACGGTCCCGGAAGCTTGCAGCACCCGCGGCGTGCCTTACGCCTCGGTCTCCTACGGCCCCTTGCTGTTCTCGCTAGCGATTCCGGACACCGCGGACGCCAACACGCCCGATCCGTCCGCCCGCTGGAAGTTCGCCTTGGACGTGCAGGAACCCAACCTGAAGCTGGAGCGAGTCGCGATGCCTGCCCCGTGGGACTGGCCGCTTGCGGCGCCCTTGAAATTGCAGGCCAATGCGGTCGAAATCGCCTGGAATCCCGACCCCAAAGCACCGCGGCTGCCGATTGTGCCGGCTGCGAAAGAAAAGTCCCCGGAGCGATTAACGCTCGTCCCCTACGGCTGCACCAAGTTCCGAATCTCCATGTTTCCGGTAACCTCCGAGCCGGAAGTCCGACCGTCGGCCATTCGCCGTATTCTCTTCTTGGGAAACAGCATTACCCTGCACGGTCCTAAGGCGGATATCGGCTGGACCGGAAACTGGGGCATGGCAGCCAGCTCCGAGGACAAGGATTACGTCCATCTGGTGACCGGCGCGCTGGCTCAGCATGCCCGATCGACACCCCGGATCATGGTCAGGAACATCGCGGACTTCGAACGCAACTACGCGACTTATGACGTGGACCTGAAGATGAAGGACGCATTCGCGTTTGATCCCGACCTGGTGATTCTCGCGATCGGCGAGAATGTACCCGCGTTGGAAAGCGAGGATGCCAAGGCCAGGTTTAAGGCCGGGGTGACGAGCATCCTGAGATGTGCCCTTGCCAGTCGCCGTCCGATGGTGGTGGTGCGAAGCTGTTTCTGGGCGAATGCCGCAAAGGACGATGTGCTCCGAGATGCCTGCAACGAGGCCGGCGGCATCTTCGTCAATGCCGGAACGCTCGGCCAGGATGCTGCCAACCGAGCGAGTTCAGAACGATCGTTTACGCACGCCGGCGTCGCCGGCCACCCGGGCGACAGGGGAATGAAAGCCCTCGCCGACGCCATTGTCCAGGGCGTCGTGAATCGCCCGAGCGAGGATCGCCGATGAGGAAGGCAGCAACACGAAAGAACAAGAAATGCATCCGGTCGGCTCGGTTGTAGGGCACGCTCCTTCACAACATCATCTGTTTATGCCACATGAAACGGCATGCAATGTTGACGAACCAAGTGGACAGGCTGGCAACTGGAACGCTTCCTGCATTGATCCGTAACCGTTCACGCCCCCGGTCGGGGACCAGTCCATTTTTCGGCGAGTCCGAGCATTTTCGCGTCGAAGACGTTGGCCGAGAACATGCACCTGTCCCCCCTCTCTTCCGCCGGAACGGTAACCGACTTTTTAGTCACCCTTCCTCCGACTGGTCCGGACTTACGCGCACGCCTGTGATCGGATGTACACCATCAAGAGCCTCGAATCATCACCCAGACCGACTGCCGCCGCCCTTCGGACGAAGTTTCCAGGTGCCACGCCTGCGGGGCGGTGGTCCAAACAGGTCCCGGCCCGTAACATTTTGCGCTGGCCGATTTAGGCCGTTAGGGGTGGCCTCCGCTCGCCCGGTTCAAGAACGGGACTCGTTCCGAGCCACACCCAACCGTAATCCAGCAAAAAGCGTCGCACGGCGAGGTGCCCGCCCCCGTTTTGAACCATGCCCCTTTACCTTAACACAATCGCTCGGCGCGGAAGGAGTAGCCGAATCTCTTTCGTGCAGAGGGGGTGAAGAAAGCACCGGATGCTCGAAGCAGAAGTTGCCCCGACCCTCACCAGTTACTTGCCCAAGATCGTGCTGCGGCACATCGCGAGCGCGTCATCGCCGGATGACGCCGCTGTCAATACGCTCAACGGTGCCGTGCTGGTTGCCGATCTGTCGGGATTCACGGCGATCACGGAGCGTTTGGCCAAGCAGGGGGCGTTGGGAGCCGAGTTGTTGAACGAAATCCTCAACGACTATTTCGGCCGCGCCATCGACGGAATCCTCCGTCACGGCGGCGACGTGCTGCGGACCGCAGGCGATGCGATCTTGGCCGCGTGGTACGCGGACTCGGCGGCGGAGGCGGGCCGCGCCACCTGTCATGCGGCTCGCTGCGCGTTGAATCTTCAGTCGGCCCTGTCCGGCTATCAGGCGCCGGATCAGCGACCATTGTCGTTGAAGATCGGCGTGGGCGTCGGGGAGTTCGTCGTCCTCTATCTCGGCGGGATCATGAACCGGTGGGAGTTTCTGGCGTGTGGTCCTGCCTTCGTCCAGGCGTTTGCTGCACTCGAACGGGCGCAACCCGGACAGGTCGTGGTTTCGTTGCGGGCCTGGTCGCACCTCGGCAAGAGATTCCAGGGGGAGCAGTTGCCGATGGGATCCGTACTGCTCGGCTCGGGGCCGGCCGACGACGACCCCGTTGAGCTTGCCTCCCCGGAACTCCGCCCCGGAGTGGAAGAGGTGATCGGCCGCTACATTCCCGCCGCGGTGACCTCGCGCCTGGTCGTGGGCCGCGAGAACTGGCTGGGCGAGCTCCGGATGGTCTCCGCTCTGTTCATCAGCTTGCCGGAACTCAACTATGCCACTCCCCCGGCCAGAGCCCACGAGCTGGTCCGCTCGATCCAGACAGAGATCTATCGCCTGGAGGGAAGCGTCAACAAGCTGGGTACCGACGAGAAGGGGACGTCGCTCCTGGCTGCTTTTGGCGTACCGCCACTCGCGCACGAGGACGACGCCGCGCGGAGTCTTCGGGCAGCCATGGCGGTCCGGGCGCGGCTGGGGGAGTTGGGGTTGCGCAGCTCGGTCGGTATTGCCACGGGCCGTGTCTTCTGCGGCTCGATCGGGAATCAGCGGCGGCGCGAATACACGTTGTTGGGCGATGTCGTGAACCTGGCCTCGCGCCTCATGCAGGTCGCGTTGGACGACGTTTTTTGCGACGAAACGACTTATCGCATGGCCCGCACCCGCTTCCGCTTCGAGCGTCTCCCCGACGTGATGGTCAAGGGCAAAGTGGCATCCGTGCAAGTCTATCAGCCCCTCGGGCGCGATTCCGAGCCGGCTCTGCCGGCGCGGAGCTGGTTCGTAGGGCGGCAACGAGAGCGTGAGCTGCTGGCACGGAAGGTGCAAGAGCTGGTGGGCGGCAACGAGTCCGACGTGGTGGTCGTGGAAGGCGAGGCCGGAATCGGCAAGTCGCGGCTCGTGCGGGAGATGCTCGAGACCGCTGGCGACCAGGGCGCCCTCGGACTGCTCGGAACGGCCGATGCCGTCGAGACCTCGACACTCTACTACGCTTGGCGCAGGATCGTTCAGACGCTGCTGGATCTGGATTCCGCCGCTTCGCCCGAGACCCGGCGCGAACACATCCTGCGGCAACTCGCGGACCAGCCGGAGCTGCTCGCTCGCGCACCGCTTCTGGAAGACGTTATCCCCCTGGGGTTTGCAGAAAACGAGTTGACCCGCAGCATGACCGGACAGGTCCGCGGCGAGAACACCCGCAACCTGCTGATCGACCTGCTCGGAAGGGCGGCCAAGGCGCGTCCGCTGCTGGTTGTGTTAGAGGATGCTCACTGGCTTGACTCGGCATCCTGGGCGTTGGCAGAGCTGGTCAGTCGCCGGGTGCGGCCGCTGGTCCTGGTGCTGGTGACGCGCCCCTTCAGCCAGACGGGCACCAGACAATACGTGCAGCTTCTGCACTCGCCGCAGGCCACGTATCTCCGTTTGGAACGGATGTCGCCGGAAGAAACTGCCGACCTCATCGCCACGACGTTGGGTGTGGACCGAGTCCCGGAGTCAATCGTCCGGATGGTCAATGACAAATCGGAGGGCAATCCTCTGTTCACCGAAGAGCTGGCCTACGCACTCCGCGATAGCGGCCTGATCGAAGTCACGGACGATCAATGCCGCCTCGCGGGGGAATCATCCGACGTCAGCCGCCTTCATTTCCCGGATACCCTGCACAGTGCGATCGCCGAGCGCATCGATCGGCTGGGCGGTTCCCACCAACTGGCGGTCAAAGTGGCGAGTGTCTTTGGCCGCCGATTTCGCTTCCGCGCATTGCGCGACAACTACCCCGTGGAACGGGATCGGCCGCGTTTGCACGAGCACCTGGCCGCCGCAACGCAGGCCGAGTTGATCTCGATGGAAGTCCCGCATCCGGACCTGGCTTACGGATTCCGCCATATCATCATTCAGCAAGTGGCGTACGAGCTGTTGCTGTTCGACCAGCGGCGGCGGCTCCATCGATCCGCGGCCCAATGGTATGAGCAGGTTTATCGAGACCAGCTTTCCTCCTGCTATCCGTTGCTGGCCCATCACTGGCGGCTGGCCGGCGAGCCGGCCCGGGCGGTCGACTATCTGGAAAAGGCCGGTGGGCAGTCGCTGCGCGGCGGCGCGTATGCCGAGGCGGCGGTGTTCTTTCACGACGCGCTGGAATTGGATGAAGCGGCGTCGCTCGGAAGCGGCGAATTTCGGCGAGCCTTCTGGCGGCGGCAGCTCGGCGAAGCCTACCTCGGGCTGGGCAATCTGCCGGAGTCGGTGAGACACCTGCGAGCAAGCCTGCAATTGCTCCACCGCGCAGAACCCGCCGGCCGCTTGCAACTGGCCTTGGGGTTGGCCGGGCAAGTCCTGGTGCAGGTGCAACACCGTCTGCCGCGGAGTTGGCGCAAACGGCCGCCGGCAAATATCTCCGACCAGGCGGCCCATCGGATTGAGGCGGCGAGGGCCTACGAACGGCTCTGCGAAATCTATTACCTTTCCAGCGAGAAGTGGCGCCTCCTGCACGCGCTTGTCAAGACCCTCAACTTGACGGAGCGTGCCGAGGCGTCTCCCGAACTGGCCCGCGCCTACGCCAACGCATGCATCTCCTTCGGCCTGGTCGGAATGCACCGGCTCGCAAGGATCTACATTGGCGAAGGTTTTAACGTTGCGGACCAGATCGACGATCTGCCGGCCAAGGCTTGGGTGAGGCAAGTACTCGGCATTTATGCCGTCGGTCTCGGGAAACTCGAGGAAGCCGAGGAAAAGCTCGGCGAGGCGCTGGCAATCTACCATCGCTTGGGCGATTGGTCGCATTGGGGAGAGTGCCTCGCGATCCTCGCCCAGGCAGCATACCACGGCGGGCAGTTCGTACGTGGATCGGAGCTTTGGAAGCAGCTCTACGACACGGCACGCAACCGCGGCGACCAACTCCAACAGGCGTGGGGTCTCAACGGCCAGGCGGAGGGAATGCTGAAACGGGCAAGCGATGCGCACCAGGCCGAGCAAGCCGTCTCGCTTCTGCAAGCCGCCTTGGCCCTGTTTGAGGAGAACATCGACCGCGTCTCCCCGATCACATCCTACGGCCTCCTCGCGCAGGCCCAATTGCGTTGTGGCAACGCCCCCGCCGCACGGGAAGCCGCCGACGCCGGGATGCGCATGGTCGAACAACTCACTTCGCCGACCGGCTACTACACGCTCGGCGGCTTCTCCGGAGTCGCCGGTACTTATCTCACCCTGTGGGAAAGCGGCAGTCAGCCGGATGCAGCCGGCCTCGCCCGCCGAGCTTGCCGCGGCCTGCGCCGCTATGCACGCGTGTTTCCCCTTGGCCGAGCGGACGCCGGGTTGGCCAAGGGCCGAGCCCGCTGGCTCGCCGGGAGACGCCGTGCGGCCATGCGAGCATGGCTCCGTGCGCTGTCGCACGCCCGGCAACGAAAGCTACCCTACCAGGAAGCGCTTGCCCACGCCGAGATCGGCCGGCATTTGCCTGCGCAAGATGCCCGACGGCAGATGCACCTGACGCAGGCAATCGAGATCTTCTCCCGCCTGGAGGCAGCTTTGGACACGGAGCGGAGCCGGCGATACATGCACCACGCGGACTGCCCGGCGCAGTCGGATTCGGGGTGTTGACGAAAAGCTCGAACGAAATGTCTAAAGACCATGTCGCGGACTCGTTGGCCGGGGGTTCCGGCTGCCAATTCCTGGTAGAAATCAGCAAGGCTCCCGATCAACCGCAGCGCCGATTGTCCGGTGGTATAGACAACAGCGCCAGTTCCGGCGACAATATCGCGATCCCCGGCGGGTTTTTGGGGATGGTGCGCGGCGCACTTTCGCGACTGCCCGCCGGCAAGGCATTGTGTGACTTCCAGGAGCATGAAATGCGGGCGATAGTACTGGCGATCGGCCTGGTTTGTGTGACCGGCTGCGGAAGACAAGCGGAGGAGGCTGCGGTCGAGAAAGCGATCGAGCTGCAGACCGGCGGCACGGCCAGAGTGGACCTCTCGAAGGAGACTATGCAGATAGAAACCGAAGAGGGCAAAATGACCATGTCATCCGGTGAGGGCGCGAAACTGCCGGACAGCTTCCCGCAAGACATTTATGTACTCGATGGGGCGAAGATCGAGATGGCGATGGAGGTGCCCCAGGGCTACTCGTTGGCGTTTACCACTGACAAAGATCGTGCGGCGGTGGCCGAGCAGTACAAGAAGCAGATGACCAGCGCGGGGTGGACCCAAAAGGCAGCAATGGACATGGGGGAGCAGGTGATGCTCGCCTACGAGAAGCCCGAGCGTGCGGCGAACATCGTCATTACCGCGGACGAAAGCGTAACCCGGGTGAACGTAACCGTCGCCCAGCAATAAACGCACCGGCCTCTTTTCGTAAGCGCTCACGCGGCTGAAGACGACGAAGAGAACTCAAAGGAACCCTCCGGAAGCGGAGTAGTCATGGTACACGCGATTCCGATTGAATACCGGGTTGACGATCCCGTTACGCAGCATATGCGGACGGATTACGCACGGCTTCACGTGAAGCAGACGATCGCGGAAGCGCTTGCCACCATTCGTCAAAACCCGCCCGAAGGCCGGATCGTGTACTTCTACGTCGTGGACGATGACAGCCGGCTGAAGGGTGTTGTTCCGACCCGAAGGCTGCTCTTGAGCGCGCCCGAGAAATCGATTGGCGACATCATGGCGCCGGATGTCATCGCGATTCCCGCAACGGCGACCGTGCTCGAGGCTTGCGAATTCTTCATGTTCCACCGACTGCTTGCGTTTCCGGTGGTCAATGAAGAACGCGAAATCATGGGCATCGTCGACGTCGAACTGTACACGGATGAACTGAAGGACCTCGATCGGCGTGAAGCGAGCGACGATCTGTTTCAACTTATCGGCGTCCATCTCGCCGACGCCCGGCAAACCTCGCCCGTCGCCGCGTTCCGCGGCCGGTTTCCTTGGCTGCTGACAAACATCGCCGGCGGCATCTTGGCGGCGTTCCTGTCGGGCATGTTCGAGGCCGAATTGCAGAAAGTGGTAGCTCTCGCGCTCTTCATCCCTGTCGTGCTTGCACTGGCCGAGAGCGTCAGCATTCAATCGGTGAGTCTTGCGCTGCAGAGCTTGCATGGCGGGCAGCCGACCGTGCAGGCGATCCTCAAGAAGCTCCGGGCGGAGGCGGTGACCGGCTTGTACCTTGGCGTCGCGAGCGGCCTTGCCGTGGCGAGTGTGGCGTTGCTCTGGCTTGGTCAGACGCGTGTCTTCATCTGTTTGTTGGGGGGGGTCGCCGGCGGGGTGACGTGCGCCGCCATTATCGGCGTCGTGATGCCGAACCTGCTCCGCTTATTTCAACGGGAGCCCCAGGTCGCCGCGGGACCGATCACTTTGGCGTTAACGGACATGGTAACGCTAACGATCTACTTCACACTTGCCCGGTGGCTGGTGGGATAGTCCGTCGCAGCGGCGGGAAGGTCTATGCCCATGGCAGTTCGGCCCAAATTCGTTCGGCCAAGCCGTGGCGGGGCTCGGGGATTTGTGAGAGGTGGCGGCGGGCGACGAGAGCCAGAGGGCCGGCACCGCGGCGAGAGGTCAGGAAGTGGACGGCGCCCGCTTCGCGGATCAGCCACTCGTGGCCGGAGAGCGACGGGTCGGCCACCACGGCCGCACGCGCCAAGGGATACTGGCGCTTGATGCGAGCGAGGTAATCCAGGACACCGTCGATGCTCACGGGGGTGGCTTCCAGAACGAGGAAGCTCGACGGATAGCCGGGGAGCATCTGCCAGCACTCGGCGAGACTGCGGGTTTCGTAGACGCGCGTGTCGGTAAGGGCCGATGCCTGGCGAAGTGCGACCGCCCAAGTACCCGTCCGCTCGGCAACGACGAGCCGCGCGGCCGCGAGTTCCCGGAGCCAAGGATTGGGGTCGGAAGGGTGGCCAGGGTTTGCCGGCATCGGAGGATCGGTCTATCCGGGGGAAGATTCTGCGTCTTCCAAGCCGAGTTGGACGAGACGCCGGTAGAGCCGCGGCCTGGTCATGCCCAGGAGCCTGGCGGCCTTGGTCTTGTTGCCCTTCGCGCGGGCGAGCGCACGGCTGATCAACTCGCGCTCCACGCGGCCGAGGAATTCGTCGAGGACGATCCGCTGCTCCGGCACTCGCGGATGGCGGGGGCGCCGTCGCGGCGCGGTGGATGCGTTCGGGCAGGTCGGCCAGGGTGACCTCGAGTTCACGGGCCTTGGCATGGGCCTCGGAGACCATCAGCACCAGTTCGTCGACGTTTCCGGGCCAGGGGTAGGCGTCGAGCGCGTCGAGCGCGTCGGAGGTGAAGCCGGCGAGCTGGCGCTTGCTGCGGGCATTGACTTCCTCGAGGAACAACTGGGCCAAAAGCGGGATGTCTTCGCGACGCTCGGCCAGCGGCGGCAACCGGATCACCAGCGTGCTCAGCGCGGCGGCAAGGTCGGGCAGGTATTCGTGGCGAGCGGCCAGTTCGCACAGCGGCCGGCGCGCGGTTCCGATCAGGCGCAAGGGAAAGGAGCGGCTGGTGAGCGTGCGAAGGGCTTCCGCGTGGACTTCGCGCGGAAGGAGATCGACGTCGTTCAGCAGGAGGGTGCTGCCGGAAGCCTTGGCTCTGAGGGTGTGCCGGTCGGCCGCCGCAGCGAGGGCCGATTGGATCAGATCGGGGCCGAGGATGGAGCAGGCCAGCGGAATCAGCGCCCCGCGGGGTTCCGACGCACCGGCATAGTGGATCGCTTCGGCCACGAGCTGACGGCCGCTTCCGATCGGACCGGTGACGAGCACACTGGCACGACTGTTGGCGGCGAGCTCGACCTGGGCACGGGCCTGGCGGATGGCGGGGGTTTCGCCAACGAGGCGGTCGACGCGGTAGCGGACGGCAAACTGTTCCCGGTACTTGCGAACGCGGTGGTGCAACTCGGCGTTTTCGCCCTCTCTGCGGTCGACGGTGAGCGCTTCGGGTTCGGAGAGATCCAAGGGGTCGACAAAGACAATCAGTCCGATCAGCTCGTCGACCCCGCCCTCCAATTTGACGAACCGGGCCGCGCGCCGGTGTAGCCGGCCATCGGCGTCGAGCGCGGATACGGTGCCGGCGGCCTGGTTGCCCGCCAGGGCCGCAGGCGGCGGGCACAAGCCGGAGGCGATTGCGTCGAGCGGACTGACCGCATTGCTGGAATGGTAGGCACAGCGGACGCCGACGAGATCGTCCGACGTCTGGCCGACCCAGTTAAGGCAGGCCGTGTTGCAGAAGACGATCCTCTGCTCGTCGTTCAGCACATAGATCGGCCGCGCGGCGGAGTTCAGCAGCCGCGCAAGTCCCGTCGCACTGATTCGAGTTCGGGCCATGGGGGCACAACCATCAATCGGAACCGTGGACGAAGGCGGAAAGGGGGAAAGAGGAAGGTGGAAGGAAGGCGGAAGGGGGAAGGTAAGACAGTGCATTTTTCCCGTTTGCTTCCGCGTTCGTCACCCTTGCTTCCACGTTGCGGCTTCCGCCTTCCGCCTTAAATCGGGGGCTGGCCTGGTTGGCGTTTCGGATCCAGAGGCCCGGGCCGACGCCGATTACGAGGACCAATAGCCCGCAGAGGACGGCGGCAAGGCCGGCTCCGCCGGCGCCGCGCTTGACGCCGGGGGTGGCCAGCGGGAGACGGAAGAACATCACGCCGATGATCCGCAGGTAGTAGGCGGCTGCCACGGCGGCGTTGAGCACGCCGATCACCGCCAGGGCGATGAACCATCCGCGCAGGCCGCTCGCTTCTCCGCCGGCGCCCAAGGCGCTGGAGAAGATCGCCAGCTTGCCCCAAAATCCGGCCAGGGGCGGAATGCCGGCCAGGCTGAACATGAAGGCCGCGATGCACCAGGCCATCAGAGGGCGGACCGTGCCGCCGGTCCAGGCGAGTCCGGCCAACTCGTCGACGCCGTCGATCTGAGTGTCTTCGTGGCCGAGGGCCGCAAGGGCGGCGAACATGCCGATGGTGGCCACGGCGTAGACCAACAGGTAGAGCAGCAGCGCTCCGATGCCGTCCCAGGCGGCCGGGACGCCGGGGCCCGGCGCGAGAAAGACGGCCAGCGGGATGAGCAGGTAGCCGGCGTGGGCGATCGAGGAATAGGCCATGAGCCGCCGAACATTATCCTGCCAGAGGGCCATGAAGTTGCCCAAGGTCATGGTCACGATCGACAGTGCCAGGGCGACTCGCCACGCGTAGGGCTGAAGGTCCGGCACCTCGAGGAGCATGGTCATCAGGCGGACGATGGCGATCAGCCCGGCGATCTTGGGAATGATCGACAAGAGGCCGGCGTTGCCGTGCGTGGTGCCCTGGTAGACGTCCGGTGCATAGAAATGAAAGGGAACGGCAGTGATGCGGAACCCCAGACCGGCGAAGATCAGAACCAGGGCGATGCCCGCCAACGGCCCGACGGCGAGCGAGGCCGTCATGGATGTATCTTCCGCCAAAGCGACGGCGCCGGCGGCGGCTTCGCGGACAAAACGGATGTCCATCGAGCCTGTGACGCCGTAGAAGAAAGTGAACCCGTAGAGCAACAAGGCCGACGCGAGGATGCTGAGGAAGAAGTACTTGGCCGTCGCCTCGCGGGACATTACGTCGCGACGGCCGAGGTAAAGAAGGATGTAGGTCGGGATGGAGACCAATTCGAGGCCGACGAACAGCAGAATCAGGTTGCCCGCCCAGGAGATCAGCATCGTGCCGGCGATCAGCAGAAGAAGCGAGGCGACGTATTCGGGTGTTCCGGGCGCGGTAAGCGGGCGGGAGGTTAGCAGAACGAGCAGGGCCGCCACGCCGAGAGTGAGCCAGCGGATGTGGCAGGAGAGGGCGTCGATTTGCACGGAGGGAGTGGTTAGCGGTTGGCCGGATATCGACCAGAGCGCCAGCGCGGCCGCGAAGATCCCGGCCAATGCGATCCAGCTCCAGAGTCGCTTTGCGGTTTCGAAGAAGGCGCCGGCAACGTAGATCAGGACCGCGACGGATACGAGGATGATCTCGGGGGTGAGCAGCGGTAGGTAGTTGACGGGGTGGGGAGGCGGCGGTGGGAGAGACGGGGTGGTGCTCGGTTCGTTTTCGTAGCTGGCAAGACGGACGAGATGCGCGGACGGTGAATGAGGTTGAGAGGCTAGCGGAAGGCAGGAGGAAGCAGAACCGGTCTGGTTTGCGCGGACGGTGAATGAGATTTGACGGCTCTCGGGTGGTTCCGTAGGTGGTGAAACCTGCTTCACCCGCGTGTCGAGCGCGCGGGGGTCGGGGGAGTTGGAGGTTGTGTCTGTAGCGAATGAACCTTGTTCACCAGCGGGACGAGCACGCTGGGGTCCGGGCGAGTGGCGGCGTTGGGAGGCGGCGTCGTGTTGGGCGATGCCGGCCTGGAGGGCTTGCTCGGATCCGAGGGTGATGCGGTCGAGGGTAGGGGTCATCCGCTCGAGGAAGAATGAGGGTTGGATACCGATCCAGACGATGAAGACAACGAGCGGACTGAGGGCCATGATCTCGCGGAAGGTGAGATCGCGGACGGGGGCGTGGTCGTGGTGATTGTCGAGCGCGGGTTCGCGGAGCGGGCCGAAGAAGACTCGCTGGACAAGATTGAGCATGTACCAAGCTCCGAGAATGACGCCGGTCAGTGCCAGGACGGCGATGACGCGGAAGTGGACGGCCCATGCCGGGGGCGCTTCCGTCCATGCGCGTTGGAACATGCCGAGCAAGAGGAGAAACTCTCCCGCGAAGCCGTTGAGGCCCGGCAGGCCGATGCTGGCGAGGGTCATGACGAGCATGAAGAAGGCGAGGATCGGCAGGCGCCGGGCGATGCCGCCGTAGTCGCGGATCTGGCGGGTGTGGTAGCGTTCGTAGAGCATGCCGACCAGGGCGAACAGCCCGCCGGTCGACAGCCCGTGGTTGATCATTTGCAACACGCCACCCTGCACGCCGAGGCGATTGAGGGCGAAAACACCGAGCATGCAGAACCCGAGATGGCTGACGCTGGAATAGGCGATCAGGCGTTTCATGTCTTCCTGGGCCAGGGCGACCAGGGCGCCGTAGATGATGCCGATCACCGAAAGCCAGAGGATCCAGGGCATGCACCAGACGGTCGCCTCGGGGAGCATCGGCAGGTTGAAACGCACGAAGCCGTAGGTTCCGATCTTCAAGAGCACGCCGGCGAGGATCACGCTGCCGGCGGTCGGTGCCTGGACATGGGCCAGCGGCAGCCAGGTGTGCAACGGGAAGAGCGGCACCTTGATCGCAAAACCGACGAACAGCGCCAGGAAGACCGCCAGTTGGAGGCCGAACGGCATCGGGTTCTCGGCAAGGTTGGCAGTGAGCTGGGGAATCGAAAACGTCATTCGCCCCAGCGGCGAGTCGTAGTAGCTCCAGAGGACGATTGCCAGAAGACCGAGGAAGGTCAGCAGGCTGCCGGCCAGCGTGAAGAGGAAAAACTTCACGGCGGCGTGGCGGCGTTGCTCGCTCCCCCAGATGCCGATCAGGAAGAAAAGCGGGATGAGGGTGAACTCGAAGAAGACGTAGAACAGGATAATATCGCGGGCGACGAAGACGCCCAGCATGCCGGTCTCCAGCAAGAGCAGAAGCCGGTAGTACGACGCGGCGTGGTCGCCGACCGCTTCCCAGCTCACCAGCACGGCGACGATCATCAACAGGGTGGTGAGACCGTAGAGCCAGAGGCTGAGCCCGTCCAGGGCGATGCTGAAATGGATGTCGACCGGCCCGTCGGTCCAGCCCAGCCATGCCCCCTCGACCAGGGCGAAGGCTTCCGCTCCGGGTGGATACTGGAGCACCAGGATCGCGGCAAGGAGAAAGGTGATCGTGGTTGTGATCAGGGCGCTCTGGCGGGCCCTGGCGCGGTCCGGGCCGGCCAGAAGGATGCCGACCAACGGCAGGACAAGAGTGGCCAGGAGCAGGTTGGGTTGTAGACTTGCCATGGTGCTTTAAACAAGTAAGGCCACGATCAAGACCAGCATCCCCAGCACCATTGCCAGGGCGTAGAACTGCACCATGCCCGACTGCAACGAGCGGAGCATGGCCCCGGCGCCCCGCGGCACCAGACCGATGAAGTCGACCAGGCCATCGATCACGTGGCGGTCGAACCAGTAGCTCGCCCACGCGACACCGGTGAGCGGCCAGACGACGAGGATGTTGTAGGCCTGGTCGATGTAGAATTTTCCGAATGAGAGGCGGTAGAGCGCGACCGCGTCCATCGCCGCAGTAAGGCGGTCGACGACGTTCGGCCATGCCGCGTAGAGCAGCCATGCCAGGCCGATCCCGGCGAAGCTGATCACCGCGCTGAGCAGCATCACTTCGAGATGGCCCCCGGCCATTTCGGCCGCCGCGCCGGTGTGCATGCCCGGGTAGGCGAGCGACGGAGTGTGCTCGAGGAACTCGCCGAACCCGTGCGTGATGAAGAACCACACGCCGACAAGAGCGGCAAAGATCGCCAGGATGACCAGCGGCACGGTCATGACATTGGGCGATTCGTGGGCGTGGTCGCCGGCTTCGTGCGGGATCCGCTCGGGGCCGTAGAATGTGAGGATGAATGCGCGGAAAGTGTAGAACGCGGTGAGCAACGCGGTGAACGAGGCCGCGAAGTAGAGCACGGTGTAGAGCGTGGGCGAGGGGCCGTGGAGCGAGTTCTCATGCAGCGCGAGAAGAATCTCGTCCTTGCTGAAGAATCCGGAGAAGCCGGGAAACGCCGCCAGGGCAAGACAGCCGACCAGGAAGGTCCAGTGGGTGGTCGGCATGCGGTGGCGGAGGCCGCCGAAGCGGCGGATATCGATCACCCCGCCCATGGCGTGCATGACGCTTCCGGCGGCGAGGAACAACAGGGCCTTGAAGAAGGCGTGGGTGAACAGGTGGAACATGCCCGCGGTGATCCCCAGGAGCGTGCCCGCCCCGAGGCCGAGAAACATGTAGCCGAGCTGGCTGATCGTGGAGTAGGCGAGGATCCGCTTGAGATCGGTCTGGGTGATGGCGATGGCCGAGGCCAACAGGGCCGTGAAGCCGCCGACGATCGCCACGGCCTGGAACGCCTCGCCCGAGGCGTGGAACAGCGGCGAGCAGCGGGCGATCATGTAGATACCGGCGGTGACCATCGTGGCCGCATGGATCAGGGCGCTGACGGGCGTGGGGCCTTCCATGGCGTCGGGGAGCCAGACGTGGAGCGGGAACTGTGCGCTTTTGCCACAGGCCCCGAACAGCAGCAGAAGACAGATGACCGTGGCGACGACACCGCCTGCGTAGAGCTCCGGATCGGCCAGGCGGGTTTGCCCGAGCACGCCGATGGTGGTCAGGCCGGTATCGCCGACCGTGTCGTGGAAATTGAGTGTGCCGTAGGTGGTCCAGATGAGGAACACACCCAGGGCGAAGCCGAAATCGCCGATGCGGTTGACGAGGAATGCCTTCTTGCCGGCGGAAGCCGCTTCGGGCTTCTGAAACCAGAACCCAATGAGCAAATAGCTGCACAGACCGACCGCCTCCCAGAAGACATAGAGCATGAGGAAGTTGCTCACCGACACCAGCATGGTCATCGAGAAGACGAACAGGGCGATGTAGGTGAAGAACCGCCAGTAGCCGGGGTCATGGTGCATGTAGCCGATCGAGTAGACGGCGACCAGCAGCGAGACGAGGGTGACGGTGACGAGCATGACGGCCGTGAGCGGGTCGGCTCGCAGGGCGACTTCGACCGAGAAATCGAGCGCGGCGAACTGTGGAGGCTGCAGCGAGGGGCCCAGCTCGGCGGCGTGGAAATCGTACGCGCCCTCGACATTGGCCCAGGTCCAGAGATGGACGACCTGCTCGTAGCCGATCTGGCCCTGCTCGGGCCGGCCGACGGCTCCCCGGACCTGGAAGAGGAGCACAAGCGAGGCCAGCAGCGAGAGTGCGATCCCGACGACCGCCGGCCAATGGCTTTGCTCGCGGAGCACCTTCTTGCCGAGCGCAGCGGTGACGAGCGTTGCCAACAGCGGCAGCGAGGGAACGAGAACGAGCAACGTTGGGATGCTAAACATGGCTGCGGTAGTCCGTATCTCGCCGCGGGAGTTCCGGCTGGCGGCCGGCGGGGGTCAGCGTGGGCCACGGCCCCGACTCGTAGGGAGGCATTTCCGGCAGTTCGCGATCGACGTATGGGGGAACGTTCGACTCGCGGAGGTCGTGCCAGAGTGCGATGTCGAGGTTTCCGCGGCGCTGGAAGAGCATGAGGATCAATGCCAGAGCGAGCGCGGCCTCGCAGGCGGCGACGGTGATGATGAAGATCACGAGGATTTGCCCGTCGAGATCGTTGAAGTAGCGTCCCCAGGCGACCAGGCTGACGGAAACGCCTTGCAGCATCATCTCGGCCGAAAGGAACATGATGATCATGTTCCGCCGGCTCAAGAAGCCGATCAGGCCGATCCCGAAGAGCAGGGCTCCGACGATCAGAAAATTCGTGAGCAGATTAAGTTCGTAGACGATCATCGGCTTTGTTCCGCCGGGGCTTGGGTTCGCGTGAGGGAGGTCTGTTCGCCGTCGGACGAAGCGCCGTGGGCGGTCTGCGTGGCGGCGGCTTTGTCGGTCGGACCGGCGACTTCCGGGGGCTTCTTGCTACGTCCCTGGGCGACGATGGCGGCAGCGCCGACCAGCGCGGCCAGCAGGAGCGTGCCGGCGACTTCGACGGCGATGAGGTGGCGGCCGAAGAGCTCGGTTCCCAACAGGGCGATCGGATATTCGGTGAGAACGCCTGCGGCAAGTTCGGCTTCGGTGGAGCCGGCTGCGAGGAACTGCGGGGAAGGATTGGTCAGCACACCGATCATCGTCATTGAAAGGACGCCGACGATCACCGCACCGGTGAACGCCGAGAGCGACGTTTCCCAACCGACACGGTCGTAGTACGCCCCTCCCTGCGGATCGGCGAGCATGATCAGGAAGAGAAACGTGACGAGGATCGCGCCGGCGTAGACGATCACCGTGGCCACGGCGAGAAAGGCCGAGCCCTGAAACAGGAAGAGCCCGGCGGTGCCCAAAAGCGATAGCCCGAACCAGATTGCGCAATAGATGGGATTGCGGAGCGTGACCGTTGCCACGGCAGCGATCACGGTGATGGCGGCGAGGATCAGGAAGACGCTGTCGGCGCCCCAGCGGCCGATGCGGGGGACCTGCGAGGCCAGCAGTCCGAGGCTGATCGCGCCGATGACGATTCCCAGCGGCCAGCCTCGGGCGCGCACCCGCGGCAGCAGCAGCCACATGGCCATCGCGCCCAGGAGGGTCGCGGCGACGAGGATCCATTGCGAGGCGTTCACGATCTTTCCCCCGGTTCAACGGAACTCTCTTCGGTGGTCAATCCCGGCGGGCCTTCCGTCTCCGGCAGAACGGCGGGCCTTTCGCCTCCGACCGGCTCACCCTCGGCGGCCATGCGGACGGAACGCATGGGCTCGGTGTCCTTGGTGCGGTCGTAGACGCTCAGCAGTTTTTCCTTGTCGAAGACCATTTCCTCGCGGCTCTTGCCCGACAGATCGAACAGGCTGGTCAGTTCGATGGCATCGACGGGGCAGGCCTCTTCGCACACGCCGCAGAAGATACACCGCAGCTCGTCGATCGTGAAGCTCGCCGGATATTTTTCACGATCGGGCCAGGGGCTCTCGGCGGCGACGATGTCGATGCAGTGGGCCGGGCAGGCGGTGGCGCAGAGGAAGCAGGCCACGCACTTCACCCGCCCCTGTTCGTCGCGGTTCAGGCGGTGGACGCCCCGATAGAGGATCGGATCGGCCGTCTTGTGCCGCTCTTCAGGGAATTCGACCGTCATCTTGGGACTGAGCAGGTGTTTGATGGTCGTGGTCATCCCCTGGACAAACAGCGGCAGGTAGGTCTTGCCTGCCGGTCCAAGATCGGGTTCTTCGACCCACTGAATGTCTGTGTTGTCAGGTCTCATCGCGCCGGCCTTTCCTCCAGTTCCTCTCGCGCGTAGGCGGGGCCGAATCGGGGACGGTTGTCGGTCGTCGACGGGGCGGCCCAGATGAGGACCAGCCAGGTTGCGACGAGCACCGCCCAACCGACGATTGCCATTACCACGCCGCCGGGCAGAGCGAGGGCTTCGACGACTCGTGTGCCGTACTCGAGCCAGAGGGCCACCACCAGCACGTTCACCAGCCCCAGCGGCACCATCACTTTCCACGCGAGATCCATCAGTTGATCGAAACGAAAACGCGGCCAACTCCATCGGGCCAACATGAAGAACAGAATAACGAGCATCACCTTCGTCAGCAGCACGATCA
Organism: Thermoguttaceae bacterium; assembly: GCA_040768665.1. Taxonomy (GTDB): domain Bacteria; phylum Planctomycetota; class Planctomycetia; order Pirellulales; family Thermoguttaceae; genus JABWBD01. The sequence continues at coordinate 71,379 of JAXGMN010000038.1, read as the reverse complement.
CACGCAGGATCGCGACGGGCCAGGTGACCTCCTCGCCCGAGCCGGTCAGGCCCCAGAAGTGCCAGCCGCCGAAAAAGAGGATCACGATCAGGAAGCTCGCCGTGATCATGTGGAGAAATTCGGCAACCAGGTACATCATCAGCTTGATGCCCGAGTATTCGGTGTGGTAGCCGCCGACGAGCTCCTGCTCGGCCTCCGGCAGGTCGAATGGCAAACGTGCGGCCTCGGCGAACGCCGCCACGAAAAAGACGAGAAAGCCCAACGGCTGGACGAAGACGTTCCACGCGCCGGTGCGGGCCTGCTCGGCGACGATCGTTTCGAGCTGGAGCGACCCAGCCATGAAAACCACGCCGACAATCCCCAGCCCGAGCGGGATCTCGTAGGAGATCAACTGGGCACCGCTCCGCATGCCGCCGAGGAAGGAATACTTGTCGTTGCTCGCCCAGCTTCCCAGGATCAACCCGTACACGGCAAGGCTGTTGACGGCGAAGATATAGAGGAGCCCCACGTCGACACCGGGGGCGACAACGAGGTGGATCGGCTCTTGCAGGCTCTCGATGCCGAGTTCGGGCAACGTGCTGCCGAAGGGGATTACGGCAAACGCGGCAATCGCGGCGACGAAGATTACGACGGGGCCGAGGAAATAGAGAAGCTTATCGACGTGGGCCGGGGTGAACTCTTCTTTGAAGATGAACTTCACGCCGTCGGCCAGCGGCTGGCCCAGGCCGAACAGACGGATTTTGGTTAAAGGAATGCCGACCCGGTTTGGTCCGCGGCGGTCCTGGATCCAGGCGGCCATGCGGCGCTCCAGCAGCACAAAATAGGCCGCCGCCGTCATCAGACCGCCGATGACCAGGGCGATTTTCACGAGGGCGAGGATGGTTGCGGCGAGCATAATCAGATATCTCGTGCCATTTCGCTCGTTTAGCCGCAGGGCCAACGGCCCGCGCGAGATTGCGCGTAAGAGGCCCTGCGCGCTGCCGCGCGCGGGCCGTTGGCCCTGCGGTTAAACGAGCATACGTAGTTGTCCACTCTAGGAAACAAGTCCGCCAGGCAGGCCACCCGCCGACTGCGGCTGTTCTGCCAGCAAGTTCACTTTCAGGTTTACTCCGATGTCCGGCACCGGTCTGCCGGCGACGTGGAAATAGGAGACTTTCGCGGCCAACTCGCTCAGGACTGCGCGGGCGTTGTAAAGTCCCGACCGGCCGAGCATCTCCCAGTACAAGGTTCCCTCGGGCCGGACGCCGTAAGGCGGCCGTACCGCCCAGCGGATCGACTGGAGATGGTCGCTGCGGTTGACGTACGAACCGTCGCGTTCGGCAAAGGCTGCGCCCGGCAATGCGTAGGTTGCCAGCGCGGAAATCGCCGACGGGAAGAGGTCCTGGACGATCAACAGTTTCAGTTGGGCCAGCGGCCGGGCCTTTTCCTCTTCGATCCACTTCTCCTTTTTGTATCCGCCGGAGAACCACAGGCCGCCGATCCGTCCGCCTGGGAGCTCCGAGAGGAACTGGTCGAAGGTCGTGATTCGGCCACTCTCGAAGCGCGCGATGATCTCCTCGACGCCTCGCCGATTGGGGCATTTTTCGGCGGATACCGTGAAACCGTTGGGGAATCGCTCGTCCTCGCCGACCACCGGAACCGGCCCGAGAACGAGTCGGGCTTCCGGGTCGATGCCTCGGACGAGCGTTGCCAACAGATACGCCTCCTCGACCGACAAGTACGGCGAGAGGACTGCCGCCAGGCGGCCGGCGTCGCGAAGCCGCTCGACAAGCTCGACAGGGAGCGAGGTCCAGTCTACGTTGACCAGCGTCTGACCGTCCCGCCGACGCGGTTGGGCCAGTCGACGGTCGTCGTGGACGTGCGGGTAGCCGTAGCGACCTTCGTTGCAGATCCACCAACGGTTGATCTGGGGATTCTCGCGCGGTTTGAGCCGGTAAATGCGGTCCTGGTTCTCTTCGACCCAGATCGAGCAACCGGTGGCGCAACCGGTGCAGATCCCCTTGTGCCGACGCAGGTACCAGACGCGTTGCTGGTAGAGGAAATCCTTGTCGCCCAGCGCGCCGACCGGGCACAGATCGACGACGTTGCCCGATAGGTTGTTGTGTAGAGGAAAGCCGGGGGCGACGTCGATCTCCTCGTGGGCGCCGCGGTTGGCGACCATGAGCTCGCTGGTGCCGCTGATCTCGCGGCAGAAGCGGACGCAACGGCTGCACATGATGCAGCGGTCGACGAAGAGGGTGACGTCGCCGATGTCGCGGCGGCGGCTGGTAAAGGGGCGGATATCGGCGCGCCGTTCGTCCTGGCCGTACTTGAAATGATAGTCCTGCAGCAGGCATTCGCCCGCCTTGTCGCAGATGGGGCAATCGATCGGGTGGCGGAGCAGCAGGTCCTCCTCGACCATGGCGCGGGCCTGCTGTACCTTTTCGCTGTTGGTAACGATGACCATGCCGTCGCGGACGGGAGTGTTGCAGCCCGGCACGAGCTTGGGCATCATGCTGATCTCGCCCGTCGCGGCGTTGCGGGTGCCGACCTCGACGAGGCACATCCGGCAACTGGCGACGACCGTCAGGCCCGGATGCCAGCAGTAGTACGGCACCTGGATCCCGACCCGCTCGGCAGCCTGGATCGCGTTGAGCCGTTCGTCGGCGGAGAATTCGAGTTCGCGACCGTCAATGAGAACGATGGGCATCAGGGGGGAATCCGGAGGTGTAAGTCTGAAATTCGAAATTCGAAGCACGACATTCGAAATCCGAAATTCGAAGCACGAAATCCGAAACAAATTCAAAGCAGAGAATTCAAAGCACGAAACTCCGAGGTTTAATTCATTTGTATTTGGGTCATTTGTATTTGTTTCGTATTTCGTATTTCGTATTTCGTGCTTCCATCTGCCATTTCCGCTTGCCGCCAAAGCCATTGCCGGGGGCAGTGTGATCGAGTGAAAGCCGAGTGCTCGCGGTTCGTCCGGCGGGTGGAAAAAAACTCAGCCTGCGTCCGGAGAGCTGATCAACCTCATTCACCTGCCAGACGAGCTGGCAGGGGTCTGGTCCAAAGACACTGTCTTGGCTAGCCGGGGAACCTCGCTCACCTGCCGGGCAAGCCGGCAGGGGTCGGGAACCCGTTGTGGGCAGCAGGGTTTGGGTCATTGGGTATTTGGTCATTGGGATTTGATTCGAACTTCCTGTCTTGCCTGCAGATGACCATTTCCCATTGCGAGGGCCATCGCCGGGGGCGGGTCCTGGCGAGTGTAGCCGGCCGGATTGGTTCGTTTGATGTGGTCCTCGAATTCGCTGCGGAACTTGCGGATGGCGGTCTTGATGGGCCAGGCGGCGCCGTCGGCCAGCCCGCAGATCGTTGTACCGGGGATGATGCCGATGTTGTCGGCGATTTCCAGCAGCAGGTCGAGGTCTTTCAGGCGGCCGCGGCCGGCCTGAATCCGCTGCATCATGGCCACGGCCCAGTGGGTGCCCTCGCGGCAGGGAGTGCACTGGCCGCAGCTCTCGTGGGCGAAGAACCGGCAGCTATTATGGAGGAAGTCGATCATCGAGTAGGTTTCGTCCATCACGACGACCCCGGCGGTGCCGAGCCCCAGGCAGCCGACGCGGAGCGGACCGCTGAAGTCCATTAGGGTATCGAGCTCGGCCTCGGTCATCACGCCCGTGCTCAAGCCGCCCGAGACCACCGCCTTTGCACGGCGGCCTTTGCGAACACCGCCGCCATATTCCTCGATCAACTCGCGGCACGGGATTCCCAACGGGAGCTCGAAGAGGCCCGGACGGTTTACGTGTCCGCTGATCCCGAAGAGCTTGGGGCCGTAGCTGCCGGGATCGCGGGGATTGTTCGGCTCGGACGGGGTGCCGATCGATTTGAACCAGTCGACGCCGCGATCGAGGATGTGAAGCACGCAGGTGAGCGTCTCGACGTTGTTGATCACCGTGGGCTTGCGGAACAAGCCTTCGACGGCCGGGAAGGGCGGCTTGATCCGCGGCCACGCCCGCTTCCCTTCGAGGCTTTCGATCAGCCCGGTCTCTTCACCGCAGATATAGGCGCCGGCGCCGCGATGAACGTAGATATCGAGCGAGAATTCATGGCCGAGGATATTCTTGCCGAGATAGCCTTTGTGGTAGCATTCGGCTAGCGCGTTTTCGAGCCGCTCGAAGGCCAGAGGATACTCGTAGCGAAGATAGATGTAGGCCGTACTGGCACGAGTGGCATAGCAACTGAGGATGATCCCCTCAATGACCTGGTGCGGATCGAGCTCCATCTGCACGCGGTTGCAGAAGGTGCCCGGCTCGCTCTCGTCGGCATTGACGCACATGTAGAACGGGCCGGGGTGATCCTCCGGCAGGAACGACCATTTCAGCCCCGTCGGAAAGCCGGCTCCGCCGCGTCCGCGAAGATTGCTGGCGCGGACAATCTCGATCACGTCGGCCGGCGAGTGGTCGTTGAGGATGCGGCGCAGCGTACGGTAGCCGCCGGCGGCCTCGTAAACGGCCAGCCGGTGGCTGCCTTCTTTGCGGATGTTGGCCAGGAGGACCGGTTCGTAGTCTGCCACGTTCGGATGCAGGTCGAGTCAGGGTTGGTGGGTTCGTTTGGCTGCAACGCCCAGCCGGCCGCGCGCCGGTGGTGAGGCGGCGAGGGGGCTGGTTGCGGCGTTAGGGTCCGTGGTCACGTCATCTTTGGCTCCCGCCCGGCCCGTTGGGCACTGGGGTTAAACGAGGATTCGAGCGATGCGAGGAATTCGTTGATGTTTTCGGTGGTCAATCTCTTGTGCAGCGTGTTGCCGGCCAGCATCACCGGGGCGTGGTCGCAGGCCCCGAGACACTCGGCGAATTCGAGCGTGATGCGCCCGTCCGGGGTAGTCTCGCCCGGTCGGATGCCCAGCCGTTGGCAGAGATACTCCAACAATTCTTCGCCGCCGCAGGCCGCGCAACTGATCGACCGGCAGACCCATACGCGGAGCCTGCCCATCGGCTCGTCCTGCTTGAAGAATCCGTAGAACGAGAGCGTATCGAGCACGTCGGCGGGCGCTAGTCCGAGCAACTCCGCGATTTCAACCACCGCCTGGTGCGGCACGTGTCCAAGCCGCTCATGGACCACATGCAGGGCCGGCAGCACGACCGCGCGGCGGTTCGGGTAGCGCGGGAAGTAGGCCTGGATCGCCTCGCGGATTTCGTCGTTCAGGAGCCGTTCAGTGGTAGACATGGGGCAAGGGGGTGGAATGACGAATGACGAATGACGAAAGAATGACGAAGCACGAATGACGAAGGGCCACGACCGTACGGCGGCTTCGGACTTCGGCATTCGGGCATTCTTTCGTCATTCGTGATTCGTCATTCGTGCTTGTTATCGGTCCAGTTCCGCAGCAATAATGTTCAGGCTTCCGAGCACGGCCACCACGTCGCTGAGCCGGTGGCCGCGAATCAGGTGAGGGAAAACCGAGAAGTGGATGAACGACGGCGGCCGGCAGCGCGCCCGGTAGGCGCGGTTCGTGCCGTCGCCGACGACATAGAATCCCAGCTCGCCGTTGGGCGCCTCCGAGGCGAAGTACGACTCTTCGTTCGGTACTTCGAACCCGCGGTTGCTCATCACGAGCTCGAAGTGCGTGATCAACCCTTCGATGGTTGAGAAGACCTGGCCTTTCGGGGGAAGGATCGCGCGGTCGTCGACGCCGATGTTCACGGGGCCGGCCGGAAGGTTCTCGACAGCTTGCCGCACGATGTTCATGCTCTCCCGCATCTCGGCCAGACGCACGAGATAGCGGGCGTAGCAGTCGCCGCCCTGAGCGCAACAGATCTTGAAGTCGAAATCGGGATAGGCCAGGTACGGCTCGTCCTTGCGAACGTCGCGGGTGACGCCGCTGGCCCGCGCCACCGGCCCGGTGCAACTCCGGTTGATCGCCTCCTCCCTGGTCAGCACGCCGACGCCCTTGGTTCGATCGACGAAGATGCGGTTGCGATTCAACAGCCGCTCCAGGTCGTCGAGCACCTTGGGGAAGCCGGCCAGGAAATCGCGGATCATCCGGATCGCCGCGGGCGAGGCGTCGTGCATCAGCCCGCCGACGCGCGTGTAGCTGTTGGTGAAGCGGGCGCCGCAGAGGGCTTCGAAAATGTCGTAGAGCTGCTCGCGCGGGTTGAAGGCGTAGAGAAAATAGGTGAAGGCCCCGGTATCCAGCCCCATCGCCCCCACGCAGAGCAGGTGATCGCTGATTCGCGACAATTCGTTTACGATCACCCGGATGTATTGGCATCGCGGCGGCACGTCGATGCCCAGCAGCTTCTCAACCGCCATGTGCCACGCCACGTTGTTCGACATCGGCGAGACGTAGTTCATCCGGTCGGTGATCGTGACGTATTGGTTGTAGTCGAGGTGCTCGCCGAGCTTCTCGAAGCCCGAATGGAGATAGCCGATGTCGGGCGTCGCTTCGATGACCCGCTCGCCGTCCAGCTTGAGGACCAGGCGCAGGGTCGTATGGGTGGCCGGGTGCTGCGGCCCGAAATTCATCGTCCACAGATACTGCTGCGGCTCGTCCGTGGCCGTGTCGCCGTAGAGTTCGGAACGGGTCAGGGGCATCTCAGCTCTCGGATCGCGTGATCACGGGGAAATTGTGCCGCTCGCCGCGGCCTTGCAGCGGATAGTCCTTACGAAGCGGGAAGGCGGTAAACTCGTCGGGCAGGAGGATTCTCCGCAGGTCGGGGTGGCCCGCAAAGCGGATGCCGAACATATCCCACACTTCGCGCTCCATCCAGTCGGCGCCGCGCCACAGGTCGACCACCGAGGGGGCCTGCGGGTCGGGATCGTTCAGGAACGCCCGGATCGTGATCCGCTCGTTGGTCACCGTGTTGGCCAACAGGTAGACCAGGCCGAAGCGATCGACCGCGTCGCGATAATAAAGATAATCAACGCACGTGAGATCGACCAGCATGTCGAATCCCCGGTGCTCCTTGAGAAACGCAAGCACGTCGTGAATCGAACAGGGCTCGACGACCACGCGAGACTGGCCGCGAAACTGGCTGGTCGGCAACGGGCCGAATGCCCGGGACAGGGCTTCGAGTGTCTCGGAGGTGCTCATCGGTTCAAGACGAAGCAGCGGTTGGTGTCGTATTGGATCGGGATTATCAATCGACTTATCATCGCTCAAGGAATAAGTTGGCGGCATTCGGCAGGACGGATGGGTAATCCGTCCCTGAGTCGCGGACGGATTGCCAATCCGTCCTACAGTCCGCAGCAACACCTGTTTTCTCGGCCGAAGCGTATTCAGGGTGTTCCACGGCGGAGCCCAGGCCCTCCCGTATCGTTGCGTCCCTCCAAACGGAGTGCTCGCTTTGGTTTCTGGCGCTCGGGATCGTCGAACTCGCGGCCGTACATCGTCCCCTCGCGCTGGATCTTCTCCTGCAAATCGAGGATGGACTGGATCAACTGTTCCGGTCGCGGGGGGCAGCCGGGCGCGTACATGTCAACCGGCAGGAACCGGTCGACGCCCTGAACGACACAGTAGGTGTCGAACACGCCTCCGGTCGACGCACAGGCGCCCATCGAGATACACCACTTCGGCTCGTGCATCTGCATCCAGATTCGCTGCAGAACCGGAAGCATCTTCATGACCACCCGCCCCGCCACGATCATCAGGTCGCACTGGCGCGGACTGAACCGGAAGACCTCGGCGCCGAAGCGCGCCAGGTCGTGGCGACTCGCGCCGGTGGCCATCAGCTCGATGCCGCAGCACGCCGTGGCAAAAGGCATCGGCCAGAGGCTGTTCTTGCGGCACCAGCTCACCAATTCGTCGAGCCGCGTGATCAGTACGTTGTCGGGCAAGTCTACCGCCATTGAAAAATCCCCTTACGCCAGTCGTACACAAATCCCAGCGCGAGAAGGAGGATGAAAACAAGTCCACCGAGGAAGGCCGGACGCGGAGTCCAATCGATTCCGGCTCTTGGCACGTGTTCGCCGCCGAGCGGCTCCGGCACGGCAATTCGAGGCTGCGGTGCCGGGGCGTCGACCGACGCGGAAACCTGTGCAGCCGGACGCATTGCCACCGCCCATGGATAAAGGAACAGCAGTTCCACGTCGAAGACCAGGAATGCGATCGCCAGGAGATGAAAGTGCACGCCGAACCGCCGCCGAGTGTCGTGGATCGGGTCCATGCCGCTCTCGTACGGCATGCGTTTCACGCGTCCGGGCCGCTTCGGGTTGAGAACATTGGCGATCAGCAGCAAAATCGCCGCCAAGCCGGCCGTCACCGCCAGCAGCAGAAGGATCGGAACCGTACTCCCTTGCATAGAAAGCCTTCCGATGACAATGAGAGGCCCCAACAAAACGGGGAGTTGGACACGGGGAGACCCAGACTGGGCTGATCTATTCGCCAAGGGTGGGCTAGGGAGCGATGCAGCCCGCTTTTCACTCTACAGCGGGATAGCCCATCGACATTCTAGGAACCACCCTGAACTTGGTCAACCCGCGAACAAAGCGCCCGTACGTGGACACAGACTGCCCGTCTGGAGTCGGGGGCAACGCGGTTAGCAGCTACTGCTCCGAAACAGGTGGGGAAGGGGAGGCGCGGGGGCGCAATAAACAGCCCTTCGTAGGCGGGGCAGGGACCTACGAAGGGCGATAGGGTGAGGGTCTCCCCTCACGCTATGATTATCGTCAGGAATTTCCCCACACTCAACCCTTCTTTCGGGGTAATTTCGCCTGTGGCGTGTGCCATTCTGTCGTGGCTGCAGAAGAGGAGTATTTGCGTCTTTCGTCGTTCCTTCCCGAGACCCTTTGCACCTATGTGCTGATCAACTCGGCGAGGATTGGGGCGTTGGCCGGGGGAAACGTGTATTCGTGCAGTTCCGACCGTCGAACCCAGCGAAACGGGGCGTGGGGGAAAGGGCGAGGCGTGAGCGGTTCGGCCGCAAAGAAGTGGACACGCACGGGCCCATGCTCGTATCGATGCTCCACCTTCAGCCACGCACGAACAACGCGTATCTCCAGTCCTGCCTCCTCTCGGCACTCCCGGATCGCCGCCACTTCCGGGTGCTCGCCGGGGGCGATTTTTCCGCCCGGGAATTCCCAGTAGCCGGCCAGCGGGGTTCCCGGCGGGCGCAAGCCGATGAGGACATGGCCATGGTGTTCGACGACGGCAACAGCAATTTCGACCGGTTCCGACATCTTCGGCCCCTCTGGAGCCTGCTGAAAATGGGAACAGGCACCGCAAGATTCTGTGTTTGTCGTCAAGTCAACCTGCCACCGGTCGCAGAGCCAGTCCTTCTTTTTCAGCAGGTTCGTCTGGGGCGGCGCAACTGGGGAGTCACTCTGTCCGGTCAAATGTCGGACTTGAATGCTCCATCACCCGACCGCCTGTTGGTATCGAACCAGCTCAGCCGCCTGGCGGGTGGCATCCCACTGGCAGACCTCAGCCATCCACTGGGCGACCTGCCGAGCAATCTCCTGCGAGTCGCGATAGTAATGGTGCCAGTTGCTGCGGCGGATCATGACGTCGTCGAGGTGGACCGCCCATTCGCCACGGCAGAAGTGTCGAACCACCTCCGGTCCGACCTCCGGCGGCAGAATACCACTGATCCCCTGAACCTGCTCCGGGCCCAACAGGGGCTCCGCTGCCGTCATGCACGGTGTCATGGTCTTGTTGACGCAGGCCGCCACGCGGTCGACCACCTGTTCGCCGATTCGCCGGTAGGTGGTCAGCTTTCCGCCGGCCACATCGAACCAGCCGGCCCGCGGTTGGCGAATCTCGTGGGCACGCGAGATGTCGGAGGGGCCGCCTTGACCGCTGGCGATCAACGGTCGCAGCCCCGCCCACGAACTGACCATGTTCGTGCGGTCGAGCCGCGCGGTGGGAAATGCCTGGTTCACCACGCCGAGCACGTAGTCCACGTCGTCGCGCGTCACCGGCACATGGTCGAGCGATCCGTCGTAATCGGTGTCGGTCGTTCCAAGGATGACGCGGTCGCCCCACGGGATGGCAAAGAGGATCCGGTTGCCTTCGGTCATGACGACCGCATCGAGGACGGGTAGGGCCTCTTTTTCGATCACCAGGTGAATTCCCTTGGTGAGCCGCAGACGGACGCTGCTGTCGGGCAGCGACTGCGTCCAGGGACCGGTCGCGTTAACGACGGCGCGGGTGCGGACCGTAAAGGCTCGATCCGCTTCGACGTCGCGGACATGGCAGGTCCATTGCCCGGCCAGCGGGACGGCTGTTTCCAGCCGCGTATAGTTGCATATCGTGGCGCCGCCGTTAACCGCCGACCGGAGCGTGTCGAGAACCAGCCGCGCGTCGTTTGTCAGGCCGTCGTAATAGCGGACGGCCCCGAGGAGGTCCTTGGGCTTCGGTTCGGGCAGACGCCGCTGAACGTCGGACCTACTCATGGAGGAGGAGGGGCCCAGGTTTCGGCCGCCGCACATCAGATCGTACACCTTCACGCCGACGCGGAGCTGCCAAAGCGGCCATCCGGAGCGGCGGTACGCAGGAAAGACGAACGGCAACGGCTCGGCCAGGTGCGGTGCGATGCGGTGCAACACGCGCTTCTCGTGGCTCGCCTCGTACACCAGCCCGATGCGGCCCTGGGCCAGGTAGCGCAGCCCGCCGTGCAGCAGGCGGCTGGTGCGGCTGCTCGTGCCGAACGCAAAGTCGTGCTGTTCGACCAGCCCGGTGCGAAGCCCTCGCATGGCGGCATCGCGAGCCACCCCGGCCCCGACGATGCCGCCCCCGACGACGAGCACGTCGAGATCCGACTGCTCGAGTTGCCCGGTGCGCTCGGCTCGCGATTGCTGAACATCGACGTGGGTCAAGGTTCCTCCCAATCGCGGGCTCGCCCGACCGCCTTTTGCCACCGGCCGTAGAGAGCGTCGCGCTGCTCCGCCGGGATCCGCGGCTTGAACTCGCTGTCCAACGACCAGTAGCGCGCGATCTCGCCGACGTTCTGCCAGAAGCCGACCGCCAGTCCCGCCAGGTACGCCGCACCCAAGGCCGTGGTCTCGCTCACCACGGGCCGCCGCACATTGACTCCAAGAATGTCGGCCTGAAACTGCATGAGTTGATTGTTGACCGATGCCCCGCCGTCCACCTTCAAGGCGGCGAGCGGAATGCCCGCATCGCGCTGCATCGCTTCGGCCAGGTCGCGGGTCTGGTAGGCCATCGACTCCACGGCGGCCCGCGCGATATGCCCGGCCGTCGTGCCGCGCGTGATGCCGAGGATGGTGCCCCGAGCATACGAGTCCCAGTACGGTGCCCCGAGTCCGACGAACGCGGGCACGAAGTAAACGCCACCGGAACTGGCCACCGTCGCCGCCAGCCGTTCAACTTCCGTCGAGCTGCCGATAATCTTCAGGCCGTCCCGCAGCCACTGCACCACCGCTCCCGCCACGAACACCGAACCTTCCAGGCAGTAGGTTACCTCACCGCCGACCGCCCATCCGATCGTCGTCAGCAAATTGTTTTGCGACGACACCGGCTGGTGGCCCGTGTTCATCAGCAGGAAGCAGCCGGTACCATAGGTGTTTTTGGCGCTGCCGGGCTCGAAGCACGCCTGGCCGAAGGTCGCCGCCTGTTGGTCACCGGCGCATCCGGCGATGGGGATTGCCGGGCCGAACCACGACGGGTCCGTCTCGCCGTAGACCTCGCTGGAAGATCGGACTTCCGGCAACATGGCCCGCGGGATGTTGAGAATTCCGAGCAGTTCGTCGTCCCAGTCGAGCGTGTGGATATTGAACACCAGCGTGCGGCTGGCGTTGCTGTAGTCGGTGACGAACACCCTTCCGCAGGTCAGACGCCAGATCAACCACGTGTCGACCGTGCCGAACGCGATCTCGCCGTTCTCCGCGCGCTGCCGCAGGCCTTCCTGGGTATCCAGCAGGTGCTTGATCTTCGTGCCGGAGAAGTAGGCGTCGATCACCAGTCCGGTCTTGCTGCGAAAAGTCTGCTCGAGCCCATCCGCTTTCAACTGGTCGCAGATGCCCGCGCTTACCCGGCTCTGCCAGACGATGGCGTTCGCCACGGGGCGACCCGTCGCGCGTTCCCAAAGCAGCACAGTCTCTCGCTGGTTGGCAATGCCGACCGCCGCAATATCTTCCGGATTGACCGAAGCCCGTGCGATCACCTCGCGCCCGACGCGAAGCTGCGAGGACCAGATCGCCTCGGGATCGTGCTCGACCAGTCCCGGCGCCGGCAGAATCTGCTCGAATTCCTCGGCCACGGCGGCCACGGGTTGCCCATCGCGGCGAAACAAGATCGCGCGGCTGGAGGTGGTACCCTGGTCGAGCGCAAGCACGTAGTCGGCCATAAGCAGTCACTCCCAAAGCAGCATACAGGCTCGCACCAGGGTGATGAAGAACGGGACCGGCTCCGCAAGAGTCTGTATCTTCCCTCTCATCAACCCACGAAATCCTTGCGTTGCCCGTCCCCTTTTTCATCGGGCCAGGCTTGCCCAGTCTAACGTTTCCAGGGCACCCCTGCAAGCGGCCGCCCCGGGGGAAACCGGTTCATCGTTCCCTGCCCGCGACGGTTGCGGCGCGCCCCGGAGCGGACTTCACGTCTGCGACCGGCTGAGACGGTCGGCCCAATAGAGCGGTTCCGGCAGTCGCCTACCGAGCAGAAGTCTTCGAATTACCGTCTCCGCCATCGCCAGATTCACACGATGCCCCGGTGAGACGAAGATCGGTCGACGGCTGCCCGCCGTTGGACGGATTGCCACACCAAGCGTTTTGCCGCGGTGGACCACGGGGCGACCTTCCAGCGGTCGGATCTCCTCGAGGTCGACGCGGCCGCAGAGAATCTTCTTTGTAACACCGATCGTCGGGACCGATGCGACAACTCCCGCGTGAGAGGCAATTCCGGCGCCGCGTGGATGCAAAACGCCGCTGCCGTCGACCAGCAACACGTCGGCCCACCGGTCGGCAGATTCAACCTGTTCGAGAAGCTTGAGAAGCAGCGGAATCTCACGAAAGGATAAGTATGAGGTAATATAAGGAAACACTACCGGCTGCCGGACGGTTGTGGTCCACAGTCGTTTCCCGGTATCAAGCTCGACGAGCACGTAGGCAGCGACGCCCTCACCGCGGCGCGTGTAAGAGACGTCGACTCCGCCGACCAGCTTAGGAAGAGTTCGCCGTCCTCGCAAGGAGACCCTTGCCGCCACGGCCTGCTGAATCCGCGTCAGCCGTTTGAGAGGGCGGTCGGAGCGAAACGAATCAAAGCGGTAGTGTGGCAAGTCGAGGGCTCCCGCGCGGACCTCGACGCCCTCCGCTTCCAGGCGCCGAGCCTTCGTTTCCGTTGCGCCGGCGACGTACTGTCCCAGGGATCCATCCGCCCGGACAATTCGATGGCACAGACAGTCTACCGGATGATCGTGGTGCAGCAGATAATGCCCGACCCAGCGTGCAGCCACGGGGTTGCCCATCGCCTCGGCGATCGATCCATACGTGCTTACACGTCCCGGCGGAACCTGGCCAACCAGGCCCATGACCTCCTGCTCGAGGTCGGGTAAATCGCAGAATTCGTGGACGCTTGGAAGCTGTGGCAATCTCGTTCTTCCGCAGTTCTTCCCGGGGCAAGGCCGCAAGTGGGTTCCCAGCCCATGTTAGCGTCCCTAAGTCCACGGCGTCCAGAAGCAAGCGAGACGCTACAGAACGGCGGCCAACGACAGCCCGCATTGTGCGACCGCCATCCCCAGGAAGAGCAGTCCGGCCGCCGCACACGTTGAAACGGCCATAGAGACCAACCTGCCCAGCGCACGGCTGGGACGCGGCTCGATCTGATTCATGGTGGGAGACACCCAAAGGCGAAGCCCCCAGATCAGCAATGTTGCGGCTAGAACGGCCCCAAGCAGAACACCCGCTAAGGTGGCCAGTGCCCAGATACAGACGGTGAATGGTCCGAATGTCGCAGTGGTCATTTCTCGCGCCTTGCGGCCAGTGCCAAAAGCCCAATATTCCTATGGCCGGACGGCGAAGAAACCCGACACGATCGACGGCGTGCTGACGATTCCGCCGCCGGAGGTGGCCGAGAAACCGGTCAAGCCGATCGTCTTTCCGCACGGCGGCCCGCACAGCCGTGCGGGCCGCGGCTTTCATTTCGCCGCGCAACTGTTCGCCTCCCGCGGCTACGCGGTCTTCCAGCCGAACTTCCGCGGCACAAGCGGCATCTTCTCCGTCGCGGGCTCTTCCACTACCGGAATCCCAAGCCGGGCGCTCGTGCTTCAACCGGGATGCTACTCGCAAGCGCGCGTTGCCGCGCGGCATTGCCGTCGGCCGCACACGAGAACTGTTACCAGCGCGCTTGCCAGCATGGCAAGCGTGGCCGGTTCGGAAACGGCAGCCGAAGAGAGGGCGTAGCCGCTAAAGCCGAGCACCGAGAAATTGGCATACCGTCCGTCGTAAGTCAGGTCCGTCACGGTGAAGCTATCCCATCCGGCGCTGTCGTCATGCAACAGCATCAGGTTGTCCAAAAGAAACCCCGCGCCGATGTCGAATGAGAGGTAGGCCGGATCGCCGGGCGAATAACCCTCGGTGATCAGGAACTCCCAGCCGGCCAGAAGCGACTGGTCGGGGCCCAAGAGGCTTTCCAGGGAGCTGCGGGAATCGCCGGTGATTGGCGAAGCCTCCAGCTTCAGCGTCGTACTCGTAGCCGTCGGGGCGAAACTTGCGCCGACGGACCAACCGGTTTGAGCGTCGTCGACCGCGATTCGCTGCGCGTCAGCGAGATCGGTCTCAATCTGTGTGCCGGCCGCGCCCGTGATCAGTTCCGCCACCGTAAACACGTGCGACGATGTATCCCAGACTCCGCCGATCGGTTCGTAAACGCGGCCACCGACCCATGAACCGGCGTTGATCGGACTATAGTCGCCCGGGGCCACGTCTGCCCCGGCGGCCATTCGCACCATCCCGTCATTGGTAATTGTGCCGCCGCCGAGGTTCAAGAGACTTCCCTTGCCGATGTCGATTGCCAGCAGCGAACTGGCGCTGAGCGACAAATCGCTGGCCGCAACAGCGCCCCCGTTGGTGATCCGCAGTTGCCCGGCTCCTTCGCCGAATTCCAGCTCACCAGTGTTCGTCCAGGTCGAACCGTTTCCGTCGACCTTCACGACGGCCTCCGAGCCGGCCCACCAGGCAAGACTCACGCCGCCGTCGCCGATGCTGGCGGCGCCGCCATTGCGAATATCCAAAATCCCTTTGCCATCAATGCCAATTTCAAACCAGTCCGCGATGGACCACGTCGATCCGGCGCCGGCGACCGTTGCCGTACCCACAGAACCGAGATAACTGCCGAGGTAGGCTTGTCCCTCGCTGACGACGGAACCTCGGTCTTTGATGTTCAACGTGCCGTGGCCCGACTCGCCGACGTATAGCGACTCCCCGCTATAGAACGTCGAGTCGGGTCCATCCACGGTTACCACACCCGTCGAACCGGATCGCTTCATTTCTGCCGGCGGACCGTAGCTTTCCAGCTCGACCGCCGGACCCGTCAAGACGGCCTTGTCCCCGTCGCCACCGCCGCGCAGCGCCCTCACTCGACTGCGGAAAGATATGGGGCCGGAGCTTGAATAGTGAAGGCTGTTCACTATTCAACCTCCGGCCGCATCCGCAAGGAACGGTGCGGACCGTTCGGGCGTTTCCGTCGGCGCCACGCAACGCATCAGGTCGGTGTTGCACAGAATGTCGATTCGCCGCATTCCGTTGGTTGGAGAGTCTTTGCGGTGACACCAGGGCAGGCGATCTTCGCAGCTCTTCTGAGGGACGTGTTCCATGGATCCGGACTTCCGGCAAAGATCTCCCTGCCGCGGGCTTTCGGATGTGGTGCCCAAGTTGTCGATTTCTCAGAACGGAGGCACTTTGGGTACCACGCGCTTCTGGGTGGCAAAAGGGACCGCGGATGGAAGGCACGTGACTGCGCCGGTGAGTTGCGTGTGTGGCCACCAAAGCTTCGATTTCTCGGTCAGGGTGTTTGGTGGCCACGCGCTTTTGGGTGGCAAGGCCGCCGAGCAGATGGCGGCCGGTGGTGTGGGGCCGCGGCTTGAGACTGGGAATCTCAGGCGATTGCGGGCGGCGAGCGACCAGAGAGCTAGTCACTCACGGGAGGAAGAGGGCCCGCGAAAGCACCGCCGTGGGCAAAGAGACCGACCAGTGGTGCGGCCGCTGGTCAGGGGAGGGAGTCGGCAGGCGGGCGGAGCCAGTTACCAAGTTGTCAAAGAGCTCCGGAGCGGCGAGCCGCAAAGTCGGGTGGCGCCGGTCCGTGGGGGCATGTGTTCACATGTCCATTCACCGGCGTCATTGTGGTCGATGCGGCGCGCAAGGTCAAGCAATTTCTTGAAACACCAGCAGTAAGTGGAAGCGGGGATTGGAGTTATTGCGCCGCGGCATGGCGTCGGAAGTGCGTCGCGCAGCACGGCCCAGCCCGTGATTGGACGGCCCATCTTTGGAGTGCGTGTGACTCATCACCGCTTTGCTTCAGCTTTCCTTACAGCCGGAAGGTCTTCCCGTCCCCGTTGGCGTCGGTGTCGAGCTCTACCGATCACCCGTCCTTCAGGCGACGTTCAGAAATTAGTTGTGCAATTCGGTGTGGAACACATCTTGATCTGCCCCAGGAAACAAAGGGTGGATTGAAATCCACCCTACAATCATTGACCAACTTATTATTGAACCGGGCCTCAATTCCCGGGCGCACCGATCTTCTCGAAAGGGATCGTCTGAAAGCCGAGGTCCCATGCGGGAGAGTCGGGCTTCAGCCGGTAGTCGTCGTTTACCGGATCGACAAACAGCGGATCGGCGACGACGGAATGTTGGTCGTAGCCCGCCTCCAGCCAATCCGCCCAGGCGCCTCGCGGCGTCAGCGGCTCCGAGAGTCCCTGGGGATTTGTAAGGTCCTGGCCGATCATCCAGTACAGGTTGTGGTTGCAACGCGAGAGGCATTTGCCCGCCCCACCTCGGATCCGCATCAGGCTGCCGTGGCGCCAGACGATAATGTTGCGGACGAACTGATTGTCGACCATGTCGTCGCGGCCGTTGCACTCGAACTGGCGCTCATGGCCGTCGATGAAGATGTTGTTCTCGAACCGGTTGTTGCGACCGAGGTGGACGTGGGCGCTCGAGCGAAACGTGCGGGCGACGACATTGCCGAAGACGTGCGTGCCGCTCGAGTAGTCGTCGAGATAGATGCCCCAGGTGTAGTAGGGAGTAAGCATTTCGCCCGTCTCGCTGGTCTTCAGCCCGACGACGTCGAGGATCAGGTTGTAGCGAATGATGTTGCCGGAATCTTCGCGGTCCCTGCCGAGGGTCTCGATCGCACCGGTATCGTTCGTTTCCAGGTTCGTCCGTTCGATCCGGTTGTACTCGATCACGTTGTTGTGGGAGACGCTGCCCTGTCGATACGACTTGAGCGAGATGCCGTAGCGGGGCATGTCGGTAATCGTGTTGTGGGCAATCCGGTTTCCGCTTCCCGTCGTCACATAGACGCCGCCCACGTGCTTCCAAATCTTACCGCAGTGGGTGATCGTGTTGCCGGCGATCACGTTGTCCGTCGGTTGTGTCTCGGTCAGGTCGCCGACGAGCAGAACGCCGCCCTGGCCGGCCTCGTGGACGCGATTGCCGATCACGCGGTTGTGGTTCGACTCGAGAGCCAGCCGCACTGCGTAGCCGCCGACGCCTTCGAAGCGGCAGTTCTCGACGCCGCAGTACCTTGCGCGCTCCATCCAGATCGCGCCGTCGTCGGGCGTATAAGGCGACGGCATCTCCAGCTTGTAGGTCGTGTGCCGAAACGTGAACCCTCGGAGAGTGATGTATTCCGCGAAGCGTGGTTTACCGTCTGCCGCGGCGGCCGGTTGCTCCTCGGCGTTGTCGAGATCGCCCTGGAAAGCAACGAGGCGGTCGAGAGCGGGAGCGACGGCGACCTGATCGGCGAAATCGTCCGATTTCGGCCGGTAGTAGAGCTTGCCGAGGGAGCGGTCCAGGAACCATTCGCCCGGGGAATCGAGCGCTTCGAACACGTTCTCGATGAAGTAGCGGTTGCCCAACCGTAACTCCTGGGAGCAGTTCTGGTTGGTCACGTGGACCGTGCAGGTCTCGAAGTCGACCTTGTCGACCGAGAGGATCGCGTTGACCCATCCCCAGGCGGGGAAGATGTGGATCTCCGGTTCCGGGGAACGGGGCCACGTCGCCCAATCGCCCTTGTGGAAATGGAAGCGATCCCGGTGCGCCGTCGCCCGCCCTTGGGAAATCGTGAACTCTTTTGCCTTGGCCTCTTCGAATGCCTCGGCGTGGACCAACAGGCAGTGCGAGCCTTCGGCCGGTTTGGGCAACTCCTGCCCCTTCGGCTGCCAATCGGGATCGGTTGACAGCGCGAAGGCGTCGAAGCTGAGCCCTCCGCCTTTCACGTTGGTCCAACGGATGCGGTGCTTGGCGGCCGTGAGCGTCAGCCTTGCCGTGCGGCTCCACTGCAACGCATGCCAACCATCCGTGTCGGGCAGGTTGTCGAGCACGACGGGCTCGGAATCGTCAACCTGGATGGTCGTGCGGTCGGCCATATCCGTCCGGCCGTGGGGAGCATTCTTCGCACCGTAGTAGAACCACACGTCGTAGTCCCCGGCGGCCGGCACCTCTACGGTCCAGAGGAACGTGTCGCCCGGCGTGTGGATGTTGGCGAGGAAATCGCCAAAAGTGCCCTTCCGGCCGTCCTGCCCGGGTGCTTTGGCAACGAAGTACCAGCCACCGGTGTATGGACTGTCGGGATCGAAGTTCGGAGTCCGCGCGCGAATCTGCCGCTGGCCACCAACGAAGAGTTGGCGAAAATACCAGTCTCCTTGGGCGACGTCGGGAACGTCGGCGACGAACAACTCGCCCTCGCGGCGCCAGGGCCCGATCGGACGACCGCCGCTGAGGATCGCGGTTTCGCCGGGATAGGCCGCATAGACGATGGGCGAGGTTTCCGTGCCGGAATCCTCGGGCGCGAATTGAATTGGTTCGGACAGGAAGTACGTACCGCCTCGCACCAGAACGGTGACGCCGCCTTCGGGCAGTCCCTGCTGCTTGAGTTCCCTCACCGCCTTTCTCGC
The DNA here is from genome assembly GCA_040768665.1 of Thermoguttaceae bacterium. Lineage (GTDB taxonomy): Bacteria > Planctomycetota > Planctomycetia > Pirellulales > Thermoguttaceae > JABWBD01. The sequence goes on along the minus strand of JAXGMN010000038.1, from coordinate 52,336 downwards.
TTGCTGGAACGATCCGAAGGGGCCGTCCGTTTTGTCGCCATTGGACTGCGGAACTCTGCCCGACCATGCATCGTTGCCGTCGGGGGCCACATAGAAAACGGCCGCGTTTTCCGGTGGGGGAGCGGTGAAGCCTGGTGTACAAGGAAGCAGTAGCACCGAGGCAGTGATGAATGCCAGAGATCTCATGTTCTTGCCTTTCAGTTGTGCAATTGGCGGCTGGTGGCCGATATGGGCGCGGCCGGCTACTGCGACACCTTTCCCCCAAACCCCGGCGGAAGGATCGCCTTGACTGCGTGAACGATCGGCCATCGAGCGGCCATGATCAAGAGCAGGTGAGGTTCGAGCCGTTATTCCGCGACCAGGTTGTTCACGACGATGGTCTCTTCGGCCCCGTGAAGATCCAGCGCGGGACGGGGGGCCTCGGTCCTCCGGTTCAGATCGACCATGACGTTGCCGGTGATGGCCGCGCGGCATTGAGCGTCGGCTTCGATGGCCTGGCAGTTCAGCCCGGAGAAGACGTTTCCGGAGAGGGCCACATCGCGGGCGCTGCTCAGTTGGACGCCGGCCGCCGGGTCGAAGTCGCGATTGGATCGGTACTTGCCGTCGCCGATGTAGCGGTCGGAGAAGTTGTTGCCCGTGATGGTGATTCGCCCGCTGTCCGGCCCGACGACAATCGCCCTTTGCTCGACCACCGAAAACGTGTTGGCCGAGACCGCGCAGCCCCAGGCGTCGCGGAGATCGACGCCGACGCCGAAGTTGTGGGCGATCATGTTGGCGCTGACCGTGATGCCGTGGCAGTCGCAATCCAGCACGACTGCGTTCCCCTGGCACTCCTCGATCATGTTGCCGGACAGCACCGATCCGTAGGTGGTTTCGATCACCACGCCGTGGCGCAGGTGGTCGTCGATGTTGTTGCCGTTCATCGTGAGGTTGCAGACCTTGATGCACCGCACCCCGTCGTTGTTTTCCTCGAACTGGTTGGCGTTGACGATGATGTCGTGGGCGCCGACGATATTGAGCCCCGCCTGGCGGTTGTAGGTCATGATGGAATCCGAGACGCGGGCGTCTTCCAGGCAGTCGATGAGGTTGATGCCGTGCCCTCCGTTGTGGTCGACGGAGAGCCCGTTGATGTAGAGCTCGTTCACTCGTTGCGCCAGGAGGCCATCGCCGCTCTTGGGCTCGCTGCTCTTGGCGTCGACGGCATCGGGGTCGCCGCAGATTCGGAAGTTGGCCAACTGCACGCGCCACACGTACGCCTTGGGGTTTGCCTCGAAGTCGGGCGGGCGGACGATCACCGCCGGCTCTCCCTGTTCATTGCAGTTGATCAGCCGGGTGGCGGCCCCGGCGCCTTCCACTCGCGTCTCGGACCGTTGGAGCACCAACGGCTCGCTGAGGCGAAATTTGCCCGGCGGAAGGCGGACCAGGCCGCCGCTCATGGGCACCGCGTCGAATGCCGCCTGAAGCGTAGGATACTTCGACGCGTCGATCACCGCCGGCGAGTCAAGCGACTTGCCGGCCGCCGGATCGGCCGCCGTGGTGCGGTCGGATTGCGACACGATCCATCCCAGGGCGACCACTGCCCCGGACAACGCGAGCATGACTTGTGCGGATCTCATCGGTTTCTCCTGGTTTCTCGAAATGCACGCCTCCCGTGGATCGAGCCGATCGGTAGCGGTCAAGCGGTCCTGGGCTCGCTCAGGAATGTGCGAGCCATTATAATGGGTTTTTCGACAACTCCAAGCAGTGCTCGTGCGCGGACCGACCGGCATGCCCATTTGGGCAAGAGCCTATCCCAAGACCTCGCGCGGAGAAGGGGACAGGCACATCCCGACAGTTTTGGGATAGGCTCTAAGTCGGTCGCCGCTCGCGCTGAAGATGCGAGGCGGATCGTTCACGGGACCGGTTGACAGCAGAAGTCAAGGGAAAAACATGCACATGGCACGTTATCTGGTATTCCTCGCATTGACGGGTTTGGTTTGCTCGTTGTCGAGTGCGTCCGAGGCGAGCCGGCCGAACGTCGTGTTCTTCCTGGTCGACGATCTGGGGTGGCGGGATCTTGGGTGCTACGGCAGCACTTTTTACGAGACGCCGCAGATCGATCAGTTTGCTCGGGAAAGCGTGCGGTTCACCCAGGCGTATGCCACGTGCCACGTCTGTTCGCCGACGCGGGCCAGCATCCTGACGGGAAAATATCCGGCCCGGCTGCAGCTTACCGATTGGCTCCCCGGCCGCAAGGACTTTGCGTTCCAGAAGCTCAAGAATGCCCGCATCCACCAGCAGCTTCCGCTGGAGGAAGAAACGATCGCCGAGGTTCTCAAGAGGCACGGTTATCGGACGGCACACATTGGTAAGTGGCATCTGGGCGAAGAGCCGTTTGGTCCTCTCGCGCAAGGATTCGACGTGCAGATTCCCCGCTGGAACAAAGGTTGGCCCAAGGCCGGCTATCATTCCCCGTTGCAGCTCGACGGACTGGCGGATTCCGGCCATGACTACCTGACCGACCGGCTGACGGACGAGGCGGTTCGTTTCATCGAAGCGAGCCGGGAGCAGCCGTTCTTCCTGTATCTGTCCCACTTCGCCGTCCACGATCCGATCCAGGGCCGTGCCGACCTGGTGAAGAAGTACGAAGCCAGGCGACGTCGAGCTGAGCCGACCGCCACCCGGCCGTTTCTGCTGGAGGGCAATCCCGATGTCAGAGACATGCCTTCGCGAGCCGAGTCGAGTGCCTTGCTCGACGATGAGCGATACCGCGAATTCCGGCTGCTGCCCGGGCGAATGGTCAAGATCAAGCAGGTCCAGGACAATGTCCAGTTCGCGGCCATGGTGGAAAGCATGGACGAGAGCTTTGGCCGGGTGCTGGCGCGGCTGAAGGAGCTCGGGTTGGACCGGCGAACCATCGTGGTTTTCTGCTCGGACAATGGCGGCATGTCGGCGGCGAACTTCGGGAATCCCCAGCGGGTGGTCTCGCCGGCACGGCTCGACGAGGCATTTTCCACGTCGAACCTGCCCCTGCGAGGCGGCAAAGGTTGGCTGTACGAAGGCGGGATTCGGGTGCCGCTGTTGGTCAAGTGGCCCGGGCACGGCCGCGCCGGCGTCTGCCATGTGCCCGTGATCAGCACGGACTTCTTTCCGTCGATCCTGGAGATGACGGGCATTGCGGTTGGAGACGATTCGGAAAGGGATGGGGTCAGCTTCGCTGCTTTGCTCACCGGCGCCGGAGATCTGAAGCGAGAAGCGATCTACTGGCACTTTCCCCATTACAGCAATCACGGCATGCAGAGCCCGGGCGGCGCGATTCGGCGGGGCGACGATAAGCTGCTGGAGTACTTCGAGAACGGGACGGTTCAACTCTTCAATCTACGCACCGATCCGGGTGAGCAACACGACCTCGCCCAGGCCGAGCCTGAGCGGGCAGCAGCGCTGAAAGCGATGCTGCACGCGTGGCGAAAGGGCGTGGGGGCTCGGATGATGGAGCCGAATCCCGCGTATTCGGATGCTACGGACAATCGTGCGTCCACGAGTCACAAGATCCAGGATCGGGGAGTCTAGCTGTTGCCGAGTCGCGGCCGGGAAGGACTCGCGATGCGGCCGTGCACCGTCTACGGTAAGACCGCCTGTCCGGAATCTCTCCCTCTTGCCGTCCTTCTATAGTCAGGGGAACGACATCGGTCGAGGCGTAATCGCGGCGAGTGCGATAATCGGGCGATTCAGCGGGACCCGAAGGATTGCTATAGACTTCAATGCGACGATTCAGAAGGTTCACGATCCAGTAGACCGCAATGCCAGCCTCGGCATAAAGGCGCTTTTTCGTGGTGCCGTCTCGCCGCAGGCTCACGTCCGCAACTTCGACGACCAATGCCGTCTCCTGCGGCCCCGGATGGCGATCCAGGTAATCGCGGCGCTGCCCTCGGACAACCGCCACGTCCGGCTCCGGCTCGCTTGCCGCAAGGGTAATCGGCTCCTGGCAGCGGGTAAACCAACCCGTGGGGAGCGACTGCTCCAAGGCCCAACGTACCAGTTCGGTGATCGCACTATGCGGAGGATTCTTGATCATCTTTGGCACCACCCAGCCATCGAGCAACTCCACGGGAGCATCCTCCCCCAGAATTCCCGCACGCGCCATCTCATGATACTGTTCGACGGAGAGGCGGCAGACAAAATCGGTCGGGATCGCCGCGTCGGTACCCGGCATCAAGACCTTGGCTTCGTCGGCAACGGACATAGCAATGACTCCTTGGAACCCTTCTTCATGGTAGGCCGCCGCCAGCCGGGCGTCAATCACAGCTCGCGGAAATGGACTTCGACCTCGAATCCGTAGCGGGCGAGGTCAAACGGCCAGCGAGGCTTACTCCTTCCTTGCCCGGTCTTGCTGCTTCTTCCATGCCGAATAGGACTCGAACAACTGCACGGCCCGCGGGTCGACCTTGTTGCCGCCGGAGGCGGGATCGTGGAGGTAGTTGTGCCAGGGATAGGCGGTCAGGACGGGCGTGTACTTCCGCTCGATCTCGATTTGGCGTTTCACCCGGTCAAAGGCCGCCGGGAAAGAATGGCTGTATCCGCGCGTCCCATCCATCTCCCAGACCTCCGGCGAAGGATAGTAAAAGACGGCGTTGTACTGGGCGGCGACGAGCACCATCATGTTCATTTCCAGGCGGCAGATGGCATCGCTGCTCGCCCGCACGTTCGCCTCGGTCTCTTCCAGGCGGTCGGTCTCGCAGACTCCCGCGATGGCGCCCGGCTCAAGCCACACGCCTTGAAAGAACGGCAGTCCCGGCGTATCAGAGGCCACGACTTCGATCGGCCAAAGCCGTTCGGTCGCCTGCCCTCCACTTTCGGCGCGACACACCAGTTGGTGCTTGCCCGGTTTGCCGCGCGTCTCCCACCAGCACCGGGCCAGGGCACGACCGCAGGCCGGGACGGTCACGGTCTGCCTTCCGATCTCGGCCGTCGGCTCGGGCCGGTCGAGGAAGAACTGCACATCGTACTGCCGGGGCGCCGAGGAGTCGTTCTCCAGCCCCACGCGGATTTCGACGCGGGTTTGATCGCTCACCGGCCCTGCCGGCACGACGGTCATTCGAATGCCCCCAGCATCGCCTTCGCCGCGAGCGGAGACTTCCGCAGTTCCACCGCCGCTTGCGGTTGCCAGAATGAGCCCGAGCGCCAAGAGAGCGGACGCAGTCGGAGAGCAAAGTCGTCCTGTCTCGATCCATCGCCATACGGCAGCGAAGGCTATGGGCCTTGAACCGATTTGCATTTCTCAGCAACTCCTTACCTGTACAGCGCGACTTCGGGAAACCCCACCCGGCCCTGTCCCGGTGGGAAGAGGGTTTGGAAACTAGTGCGTCGTCCAGACTAAATTTTCGGTCGGGCACGCGATTTCGTGCGGACAATGATCAATCGCCTAGCAAGCGCGACCGAACTTTTGGCGTGGACAAAGCACTAGAGAGGTACTGCGTCGTAGTCGCCAAACCCCTCCCACCGGCCTGGGGCCGGGTGGGTCTATACTAACCACTAGGCCGCGGCAAAGACCTTCCTCCTTCCAGAGCGCCTCCACGGTCCAGGCCATCATCCACATCAGGTTTTCCGGCGGCTTCGTCGTGGTCGCGCCGGTGACGCGGATGTAGCCGTCGGTTGGGTAGGTGTCGGGGCGCGTGTGGTCGAGCATCAGCGCCAGCTCTTTTCGATCTTGGGCCGATAGGCCCGCTCCATCTCGTCCGGGATGGCCTGACGCTGCCGCAGCAAGGTGTAGAGCAGGATCGCGCCGGCGCCTTGGCCGACCCACTTGTCGTCGCGGCCGAACATGCCGTGGGCGCCGTCGTCGAACTGGCAGGCGTCGAGGCACCATCGCAGCGCGCGCTGGTACACTTCTGGTCGATCTGGGCGGCGACGCATCGCTGGTGTGTTCGCGCAAGGCGAGCAGGAACTCGCCCGCCACCAGGCACGACCAGCCCCAGGCGGACTCGTCTCGCGGCGGTGCCGGCCGAGCCAGCGATACAGCGCGTGCGCCTTGAGCTCGAAGGCCGTTTCCTTGGGGTTGTGCCGTACGAAATACTCGTAGCACGGCGAGAGGGCCTTGCCGTACATCCAGGCCGCGGAAAGGGCGAACTGCGAATGGCCTTCGGTAGGTAACAGAAGTGGGTCCCGCTTGCCGAGCTCGTCGTTCTATGCAAGTCGTGCATTTTCTAGCTGGCGAACCTTTGGCCCCTGCCGCACGAGGCGGCAGGGGGCGCGAAGTGCGTTGGAGGACGCGTGCTAGCTGCCGAACCTCGTTCACCCGTGGCACGAGGCCACGGGGGTCATGGAGATGTGTGGACGACAAGCTTGCCGAGCGGGACCTGTGGGGCGAGGTCCCGCTCGGCAAGCGGGACCTACCCGTTGTCACGCGCATCTGAACCACGCCAAGATCAGGATTACTCTCCTTTGCCAACCGGCTTGAACAAAATGGCCTTTCTTTCTTCCGGCGTGAACTTGCTATCGGCTGCCGGGCCGGGCTCCCAGCACTGTTCGAGTTTGCTGGGCACGGGCTTCCGGACGGGGATCACAAACACTTCCTCGCCCCGCTCCCGCTCGATCCGCCCGCCGTGCTTCACCACCATCTGCCGGGCCAGCTTCTCGCATACCGCGTAGAGCTCCGGCAGCGTGTAGTCGGTGTAGCTGAACTTCACGTCCGTCTTGACCTCGCGCGTGAACCGTTTGGGCAGTTTCGCGGCGCCGAGGGTGGTGAAGAGCACGCCGCCTACGCTCGACGGGTTGCAGTCGCTGTCCTGGCCGCAGCGGCAGGAGATGACGATCGAACGGTCGAGATCACCCTTGCCGTAGAGGAGCCCCATCACGATGTAGGCGCCGTTGATCTTGGCGTCGATGTTGAAGTCGCCCTTGTCGCACGAGAAGCGGCGGTACTGGGGGTTCTTCTGATACTTGTCCTCGATCTTCTGCCACGTCTTCTGCCAGTCGTCGGGCTCTTCTTCGTACCAGTGCAACACGTCGCGGATACACTCCGCGTACTGGCTCTCGCCGGGGATGCATTGAAGGCCGAAGCGAACCAGCTTCACCGGGTCGCTCTCAAAGAAGGCTTCGGTGTACATGCCGCCGACGAACTGGCCGCCGTAGAGCCCGTCGCCGTAGTTCATCAATCGGCCGAAGGTCTCGCCCAGGGCGATGGCCGCGTTGGGCAGCCCCGGGGCGATCAGGCCCGAATAATCGGCTTCGATCTGGTAGTCGATGTCGTCGGCGTGGGCGTTGAATTGGGGATGGCCGCTGTCGGGCGGGGCGATGCCGACCCGGAGATTGTCGCGGCCGAACAGGTTGGCGTGCCAGAGCCGATAGCGGCTATTGGCGAAGTCGACGCCCGCCTGGCGGATCGGGGCATCCAGCCCGTACAGTTCCAGCGTCCGCAGAAATGTCATCTCGACATAGATGTCGTCCTGATTGAACTGGTTGATCAGTTCGGGCTTCCAGGACGGCATCTCGTTTTCGGGAATCATCGCCGCCTTCCACTTGAACTCCGTGGGCCCTCCCCAGCCGACTCCGACCATCTGGCCCAACCAGCCCCCTTGCATCTTGTCGAGGTACACCTTGACGGGCAGGCGGCGAACTTCTTCTTGGGCCTGGGCCGGGCGGGCGAACGACGACACAATCAGACACGCAACAACGATTTTCAACACGGTCTTCGACATAGAACGACTCCTTGAGGCAACTTCGCAACAACGTTCGTCTCGTCCTTAGTTATTACCACGGCACGGAGTATCCTCATACCAACCCGAAGCGCAAGTGAGGGCCCCTCGCTTGCGCTTCGGGTTAGTATTGCTCGGCAACGTCGTAGAGGAATGGTTTCTTGAAAGTGGTCCCATTGACTGTCCAGACTTTGACTATTTTGCTCCGTTGAACCTCAGGTTCGCGCGCAGACGTTCCTTCGCTTGCTCCATGCTGATCCACTCGGCGAACATCGGCATTTCGTACTTGGCGCACAATTCGCAGAATCTCTCGACCAGCGGCCGCATCTTCTGAGCTTGGGCAGCCTCCAGCGGCCTCTTGCCTTCGGGGACCTCCCAGGCGGGCTCGATCGCCGCGCGGTAGGCACAGATCGAGGCTTTTTCGACGCGCGATCGCACCGCGTCGCTGTCGGCCAGCGCCAGCGCCTCGGCAAACGCATCCATCGCCGCCTTGGCGATGGTCTCATCGATGGCGAAGTCCGCTGCCCGGCCGTAGCAGTTGCGGTGGATGCCCTTCGACTCGCAGTGGTCGTGGTACAAGTTGATGAACCGCCGGATCGGCGGCGCGGCCCTGCCGTAGTGGAGGTCGAGGAACTCGTCGGCCAGTTGCCGACCGCTGCGACTTGGGTCCCACAGCAGGTTGGCCATCACGTAGTTGCGCAGGTCCGACAGTTCCGCGCCGGTCGAGTTGCCGGCGGCCTGCATAAACACGCCCTTCGCGCCCTTGGCCACGAAATAGCGGATGTTCGGCTCGATCACCCGGAGATTCGGGCAGGGCAACAGGTAATTGTGGAAGTTGGTGTTGTAGTTCCAGATGAAGATGTTGTCGGTGAGCCGGCCCCACTCGTCCATGTCCTTGCAGAATTGGACGTTCTTCTCACACGTCGGGTCGTTGATCGGGTGGAGCTGGCAGCATTCGATGCTGCAGAGCTGGATCTGGACGTTCGGCCGCGGCTTGAGCGTTTTGGGAGGCTTGCGCGTGTACCAGTAGCTGAGGGTCCCCACCTTGACCGCCGGGTGCTCCTTGGCGACTGCGTCGGCAATGGCGTTGACGAACTCCAGCAGCGAGCCCATCGGCGTGCCCTCGCGGTCGTCGATGGCTTTGCAGTTCGGGCAAAGGCAGTTCTTGGGGTTGTCGTTCTGGCTGACCGCGACGTTCTCCTTGCCCGGATTTGCCTTCAACTCGGCCAGCACCGCCTCCTTCACAATTTCGAGCACCTCGGGATTGGTCAGACACGGCTCGGTGTCGTACCAGTCGTCCCGGCCGTCCGACAGTCGCTTGCCGTTGCGCAGGGCATAATACTCCGGATGCTCCTTGCCGTACCTGGCCATCGGGATCTGGTTGCCGAAGGAGTGGCCGATGAGCGACTGGCCGGTCTTGCCGCCGTATTTCGCTTCGCCGCCGATCGTGTTGACCCGCAGCCGGGCGGCCAGCATGGGTGAGCGATTGGTCTCGCCGTAGTAGCTCCAGCGGAACACCAGCGGCGGCTCATAGGAACGGTTAAGGGGGCCGATCACGGCCTTCTCCGGCAACTTCGGAACATGGTTATGGTCGGCGGTGAGAAACCGCACGCCCAGGTAGTCTTCCAGGAAGGTGTACACGCCGTAGAGCGTGCCGCGGGGCCGGCCGCCGGCGATGGCAATGAGGTTGTCGCGGACGACGACCCGCAGGCTTTCCGGCCCCATGGCAGCGGCGTCGAATCCGACCGGGCTGGCGGCCAGGAAGTTGCTCGCGCCGATGAAGACGTGCCGGTCGGCTCGGTCGGGGGCCGTGACCGTGGCGAGTTCAATGCCGGTCGCCTGGGCGAAGATCGAGCGGAACTCTTCGGCGGCGTAGATCTCGCTGGGCGATGCGTCTTCCGCGATAACGATGTCCCAGCCGGCGAGCCGGGTGAGATCGACGCCCGCGTGTTCGGCGGCAACCGCTCCCGCCGTGAATCCGAAGAATGCCACCACGGAAATCAACGTTGAATGACGCATAAGTCGGTCCTTTCATCTGACAGATGATTCCGAAATCTTCCGCGTTTTCGGAGAGTGTAGCGAGGTAATCGGGTGCCAACCGACTCCGGCCAGCTCGTCTGGCCGGTGAAGAAGGTTGACAGGCTAGAAAACAGCGGAAAAAAATCCTTGCGACCCCTGCCGGCTCGCCCGGCCGGTGAAGAAGGTTCCTGCTCGGCATTTCCGGAAGCTGGTCAACCTCATTCACCTGCCGGACGAGCCGGCAGGGGTCTGGTGTGGAGGGCGTTTCTCGCCTAGCTGTCAAACCTCGTTCACCTGCCGGACGAGCCGGCAGGGGTCTGGCCCCGGTTTTCATGCTACAGTCTCCGTTTTCGTGCACGCCTCACGGCTGCCGCGTCGGTTCGGCGACAATCGGCTTTTTGGGATCCCAGTCGAAACGCAGATCGCCCGGTTGGAGCCGGCCAGGCTCCCGCACTCCCGCGCCTTCCTGGCCCGTGAACGAGTCTCCCAAATCCGCCCGCATGCGGTCGGCCAACGCCTCGATCTTCGCCACCACCTGGGGATGCTGCTGGAGGACATTGCGGGTTTCGCCGGGATCGTTCTCCAGATCATAGAGGGCCATGTTCGTGTGGACCCAGTCCTCGGGGGCGCGTTTCCCGTCTTTCCCGCCGGGCCGCCCGCTGAGCGTAGCGTAGTGATGCGGGAAGTGCAGCTTCCACCGTCCCATGCGGATCGCCTGCAACTCCGGGCGCACCTGGCGGTTTCCGAAGTAGAAGTAGTAAGCCTCGTGGGGACTCTCGGCACCCGGCTCCCCCGCGATCAGCGGCCAGATGTCTTTGCCGTCGATCTTGTGATCCGGCAGTTTGGCGCCGACCAGGTGAGCAATCGTCGGCAGGATGTCGATGGTCATGGCCGGGGTTTCGCAGGCCGTACCGGCGGGAATCTTGCCCGGCCACCACATGATCGTGGGCATGCGGACACCGCCCTCGAACGTGCTGCCTTTGCCTTCGCGCAGTGGGCCCGCCGAACCGGCATGGTTGCCGAAGGACAGCCAGGGCCCATTGTCGGAGGTGAACAGCACGAAGGTGTCACGCTCCAGCCCGTTGTCGCGTAGCGCGTCGACAATCTTTCCGGTCGACCAGTCGATTTCCAGCATGACGTCGCCGAGCAATCCCGCCCCGCTCTTGCCGCGGACTTTTTCCGAGACGTTCAGGGGGATATGGGGCATCGTGTGTGCCATGTAGAGCAGGAAGGGCTGGTCCTTGTGCTTCTGGATGAACTCGACCGAGCGCTCCGTAAAGAGCGTCGTGAGTTGATCGTGGTCCGCCACGGTGAGCTCAGGCTTGATGACGCGCGTCCCTTCCATGAGCGGCAGCGGCTTCATGTTGTTTGCCCAGGGAAGGCCCACGAACTCATCGAACCCGTGACTGGTCGGAAGGAATTTCGGATGGTGGCCCACGTGCCATTTGCCGAAGCAGGCCGTGGCGTAGCCCTTCTGTTTGACGACCTCGGGCAGCGTCATCTCGCTCGCACTGAGGCCATGGTCCGAATCGGCGCCCAGCCACGCCTGAATTCCCACGCGCGTGTTGTAACAGCCGGTCAAAAGCCCCGCACGGGAGGCGGAGCAAATGGATTGCGGCACGTAGAAATGGGTGAAGCGGCGGCCTTCCTTGGCCAGGCGGTCGAGCTGCGGTGTTTCGTAGCCTTTTGCGCCGAACGGGCCGATGTCGGCGTACCCCATGTCGTCGGTGAAAATGATCACGAAGTTGGGCAGCCGCCCGGCCGCGCCCGCTGCATCGCTGAGCGCCGCGATTGCGGAGGCGGCCACGAGAACGGCAAAGATTCTTCGCCAGGCCATCGAACGTCCTTTCAAGCGGGTTTGCGTCGTGGAAATTCCGCTGATTCCGGGTTTACCTTGTTCCCACGTTCCGCGTGGGCATCGGCGCTTGGATGCTTGCTCGCCACGCGGCCAGCCTTGCGTGCAATTCCCCGGCCTTGTCGGGCATCTTTTCGGCGAGGTTATTCGTTTCGCCGATGTCGTCGCGCAGATTGTAGAGCTCCAAGCGGCCGTCTTCGAAGAACTCCATGAGCTTCCAGTCGCCCGATTGGATCGCGCCGACCGGTGTGGTTGTGGTGCGCCACTGTAGCCCGCCGGGCAGGAAGCCGAGGTAGCCGGGAAAGTGCTGGTAGATGGCCTCTCGCTGAAGTTGCGCGTCGGGATTGCGCAACAGCGGCACGAGGCTTTCACCGTCGAGTGTGTAGCCGGCGGGCCGTTGCGCTCCGGCGATCTCAGCGAGCGTCGGGTAGAAATCGACATGGATCGCCGGAACATCGCAGAGCGAACCGGGCCTGGTCACGCCGGGCCAGCGGACGATGACCGGGACGCGCGTGCCCCCTTCGTACAAGCTACCCTTGGCGTTGCGCAAGGGCGCGTTGTCGGTGATGTCCTCGGAGCGGCCGCGGACATATCCGTACACGCCGCCGTTGTCGCTCGAGAAGATCACCACCGTGTTGTCGGCCAGATGGAGCCGGTCGAGCTGAGCCATGACGCGGCTTACGCTCTCGTCGACGCTGGCGATCATCGCCGCATACACAGGATTCTTGTGGCCGCCGACGCCCGGCTTCGCCTGGAAGTGGGTAATCCACTCCGGCTTGGCTTGGATCGGCGCATGCACGGCGAAATGGCACAAATACAGAAAGAACGGCTCATCCTTGTAACGCTCGATGAAGTCGACCGCTTTCTCCGTGAGCCAATCGGCCAGATAGATGCCCGGCGGGTAATCGACCTCCGGGTGTGTCTTGAAGTGGAAGTGCCCGCCCGTGGTGACGATCGCTTCGTCGAAGCCCCGTTGGCTGGGATGATAGATGCCGTCCTGGCCGAGGTGCCATTTGCCGAACATGCCGGTGGCGTAGCCCGCTTGCTTCAAGACCTGGGCGATCGTGATTTTATCGCTCGGCAGGTCTTCCACGTTGTCGACGGGCCGCAGCGGACGGTTTTGCCAGTCAAAACGATCGATGCTGCCGACCATGTAGATGCCCGTTCGCGGCCCGTATTGGCCGCTGATCAGCGAGGCCCGCGTCGGGGCGCAGTTCTGACAGGTGTGGAAGCTGGTCAGCCGCATTCCCTGCGCGGCCAGCCGGTCGATGGCGGGTGTCTCGTAATATTTCGACCCCTGCACGCCGAGATCGGTCCACCCCAAATCATCGGCCAGGATGAAGACGATGTTGGGCCGCGACGGACCGGCCGTCTTCGCCTCGGCTCCCCATAAGGCCACCCCCGTCGTACTCGCCATCAGGCCCAGCAAAGATAACGCCGCTGCGGAGAATCTCACGGCATCTGCTCCTTGGCATCGTATTGCGCATCTTTGTAGCCTGACTCTCCGAGTCGGGAAGTTTCGATAGCCCTGATCGACCCGACTCAGAGAGTCAGGCTACGTGGGTTGCGCGCCCCGGCCCGAGCTAGGACCTTGTCGGGTAGAACTTGTGGGGATTCTTGGGAACGAACTCGGGTTGCGAGGGATCGTGATCCGGGTTGGGGGTGGGCATCTGGGCCCCGACCTCTTCGCGCCAGGCGTGAAGCTGCGAGCGAAGTCCCTTGACCTTCTCCGGCATCGCCGTCGCGAGATCCTGCTCTTCGCCGATGTCTTCGCGGACGTTGTACAACTCGACGTGCATGTCGTTGTAGAATTCGATGAGCTTGAAGTCGCCCATGCGGATCGCGCCGTAAGGGTCCGCGCCGCCGATCTGGTACCACTGGTGGTGCGGATAGTGCCAGTAGATCGCGTCGCGAGCCAGGCGGCCGGTCTCCCGCAACACGGGCACCAGGCTCACGCCGTCGCTCACAGGCGTTTTCGGCAGATTGCAGATCTCCAAGAGCGACGCATGAATGTCCATGGTGATCGTGGGCGCGTCGCAGATGCTTCCATGGGTCACACCCGGCCAGTACACGATCAGCGGCACGCGCACGCCCCCTTCATACGCCGAGGCTTTGCCGAGCCGCAGCGGCAAATTCAAAGTGGCCGGAAGCATGCCGCCGTTGTCGGAAGCGAAAATGACGATCGTGCGATCGGCCAGCTTGAGCTCCTCCAGCTTTGCGCGGACCTGGCCGACGGTCCGGTCCATGCTCTCGACCATGGCGGCGAAGGCGGGATAATCGTGCGTGAGGATCGGCTTGCGCTTGCGATCGTATTTCGCGACGAGGTCCGCCGGGGCCTGCCACCGCATCCTGGCCGCGTTGTGTACGGTGAAGTGCGACAGGTAGAGGAAGAACGGCCCGTCTTTCGCGCCTTCAATGAACTTCACCGCCTCGTCACCAAGCCGGTACGTAATATACTCACCCGGTTTACCTTCCGGAAGCGTCGGAATGTTCCAGGGGGCGAAATAGTCGGCGATGCCGGACGACCCAGTGCCCGCCACGTTCAGGTCGAAGCCCTGATGCTCGGGCCAGTAGTCGGGTCCGCCCAGATGCCACTTGCCGATGCACGCCGTTTTGTAGCCGGCTGCGCGGAAGGTTTCGGCAATCGTCTCTTCCTCCAACGGCAATTGTTGGTTGAACTTGGGCGGCAGCATCTTGGCGTTGGATGGGTAGTTGACGCCGGGGAGCCAGTTCGTGAGGTGCAAGCGTGCGGGATACTTGCCGGTCATCAGCGCGGCACGCGAAGGAGAGCAGACGGTGCACGCGGAATAGGCTTGCGTAAACCTCATGCCCTCCTTGGCCATCCGGTCCAGGTGCGGCGATTCGTAGAAATCGCTGCCGTAGCAAGCCAGGTCGGTCCAGCCAAGATCGTCGGCCAGGATCAGCACGACATTCAGCGGCTGCTCGGCCGCAGTTGCGGTCCCGCTCGGCCCCGCCGTGGCAAGGACGAAAGCCAGACCCACAAGAAGATTTCGATAAACCATGGAGGATCCTTTCGTGGAACGGAGGAGAGCGTAGTACTCAGTACTCAGTACTCAGTTCCCCGTTGATCTGCTCACCGCCCCGTCTGGCTCGCCACCGGCTGGAGATCCAAGTTGATCGTCGTCTCGGGCATCTTGACCTCTTCGGTGAGATTCGACTTGAGGTTATAGTCCTGCGGGATCTGCTCCTCGATGATGTCGCCCCCTTCCGGAGTCTCCAGCGTTGGTTCGGTCTTGCCCACGACTTTCACCGCGCTAACCTCGACCCGCTTCGGACCCGGCGGCACGCGGAGCGAGAACCGGCCCTGGTTGATCTCGCCGGCTACCGAGGGCCCTATGCCGTCGGTGGGCTTGAAGGTGATCATTCCCTTCTCGACCGGTTGGCCGTCGTACTTGACTTCGCCCTGGACGTCGGCCATCGGGATGCCGCCCCCGCATCCCAGGAGTCCGCTGATCGCCAGCACGGTGAAGGCCACGTAGGCGATCCGCAGCCGGCACTGCCATCTGCATTGCATCATGTTGCTCCTTTTGCCTGGATGGATCTCGCGTTGCCTCATTGCAGCCCCGTCGTCTCGCCGCCGTTCATACTCCCGGCGGCCTGCCAGGCGCCCAGGTCGATCGTCTCGGAGACGAACCGCACCGCGCCGTCGCACAAGACCACGTTGACCCCGCCGGGATGGAGGCTCCGCGCGGAAATGTTCTTAAACGGAGGGGCGTTGCCCGCTTGCACGACGCACGGCATGGTGGGGTTCGCCGGAGGCGAGCCGCAGCCGTCGCCCACGTCGAGGATGTCGGGGATCGAACTGTTGGGGCCGTTCACGGTCGAGAACGCACAGCGCATGCCGCCTGCGGTGAAAAAGTCGCCGCGTCCGTCGGCCACGGTCTCGTTGACCGAGGTGCGGACCTCGCCCATCAGCAGGGTGTTCGACGTTCCATCCGTGATCTTGGCTATCGCGGTGCAGCGCGGCAACCGAGGGGATAATCCCGGATAGGGCGCTGTCGAGCCCGGGGGACCGATGTCGTCGAAACCGAACGGCGCGGCGCCCCAGGCGTTCGTCGCCGTGAGCGACCCGACCGTCCACGTACCCCAGTTGACCACATAGTGCCCCACGGTCCGCCACCAATTGCCCGGCATTTTGAAGTAGTGCTTGCCGACCTCCGACGGGCACCAGTAGATCGGCACGTCCTTGGCGATGGGACCATCCATGGCATCCTGGTATGAATTCGGGTTCGCGAAATTGCTGGCCCGGGGGTCGAACATGTCGTACAGCGCCATCTGCTCCATGTACGGCCAGAGAGCCGCCACGAAGGTCTGGTGTTTTGCGGGCGGAAGGGGCGGATTTGCAAACGCCCGCGGCTGGAAGCCCGCAAAGGGGAAGACCTTGTTCACATCGTGGTACATGTGCATGGCCAATCCCCATTGCTTCATGTTGTTCGTGCATTGGGCCCTGCGTGCCGCCTCGCGAGCCGCTTGGACGGCGGGCAGGAGCATTGCAACGAGGATGCCGATGATGGCGATCACTACCAGCAACTCGACGAGCGTGAAACCCCGCCGGCAAGGTGCAACCCCGGTAGGTGCGGCGCGAGTGCCTCGCGTCTGCGAACGATCCAACCGCGAAAGAAGGAAACGTGACATGACCCATCTCCTTAACAAAAGGAAAAACGTTGAAGACGTTCCGAAATTCTGGCTGTGTCCGCGGCTCTGGAAACCTTGCGCCCGTGCCGGGCCGGTCTTGTCGCCGCGGCGGATGGCACTTCGAGCATCGCGGCAAAGGTCTGAGCACGATCAATTCAGTGCAATTATTCCCCCTCTCTGGAGGCCGCGTCAGGCTATTGTACGGTCCAAGTTCAAAGGCGGTCTTGCGATGGCTCGATCGCCTCGCCGGTGCAACTGGGCTTTCCGTACCGATTTTGCGCCGCTCGCTTGGCCCCGGCGAAACCTGGGGGCAGTCGGCGATTCGGCGTGCGGTCTATTATTGCGGTTACTGGAAGGCACAAAGCGAATGGAGTTATGTCATTTGCACAAACGTTGTCGCTCAAGTATAATCACTCTGTCCGGCCTGTCAACCGCTTTCTTCCGCACTCCGCCGGATTCTCGCAAACCATGACCCACCAAAGACTTACGTTCACGGAGCGTCCGGGGAGCTGCTTGCTCGGCAGTGCCAAGCGTGCTGTACGCGGAGGAGAAGATTGGGCGGGCATCGGTCGCTACACGACAAGAAAGTCGTCCGCAGCACAGGTGCCGAAACACGGTGCCGCGGTTCTTCTGCCGCTCCTCTTGATAGACTCCGCGCGGAGGGCGTACAATGAAAACAAGGCATAGACTTCCAAAGAACAAGGCAACGCCAGGTTCCAATAAATCGATATCTGGACGGCCATCTACCCCATTGAAGTCCCCTAAGCCTGAACCCTTGATGCACGGCATAACCGCCAGTTCCAAAGCGACGCTCGTCGGGATCGCAGATCAGCTCGGGCTGTCTCCGACCACGGTGTCGCGCGTTCTGAGCGGTAAGGGAGATCGATATCGCATCAGCCAGAAGACGCAGCAGCGCGTTCGGGAGCTCGCCACGAGCTTGAACTTCAAGCCGAACCAGGTTGCCCGAGGGCTGCGTCTTAACAAGACCGCCACGATTGGCCTGGTGATTCCCGATGTCTCGAATCCCTATTTCGCAACGATCGCGGCCCACGTGACCACCGAGGCGAGGCGCCGCCACTATTCCATTCTGCTCTGCGACAGCCAGGAAGATCCCCGCCAGGAAATCGAAGCCGTCCACTTGATGGAGAGTCGAAATGTGGACGGCCTGGTGCTCTGCCCTGTGGGCCTCACACGAGAGCACCTGGTGGGATTGGCGGCCGGAGAGCGGCCGGTAGTGCTGGTTGACCGCTTTTTTCCGGACCTGGGGATCCCTTACGTAGCCTCCGACAACTTCCACGGCGCCAAGGACGCCACCGAGTATCTGCTCGACCGCGGGCACGAGCGGATCGTCTGCTTGCAGGGGCTGCGAGGGTGCATGCCGAACGAAGAACGCGTTCGCGGTTATCGGGCGGCGATGGAAGAACGCGGCCTGGCGGTCGACGAAAACCTCGTTGCGGGGGACGCTTTCGGAGAGCGTTGCGGATACATCGAAACCAAGCTCCTTCTCCGCGCCGCCGGCGGGTTCACCGCCATTTTCGCTTTGAGCAATCAAATTGCCTTGGGTGCCATTCAGGCACTGGCGGAAGAGGGCCTCAAGATCCCCGACGACGTTTCCATCATCGCCTTCGACGACTCGAGTTACGCGCCCTATCTCGCGGCCCCGTTGACGACCGTCGCCCAACGTAACGCGGAAATGGGGCAAATCGCCGTCCGCTTCCTTCTTGCCAGCCCCGCATCGCACGACCGTTCTCAGGGCCTACTGCTGCCCACCAGGCTCATTGAACGGCAGTCGGTACGGTCAATCTCTCGCTCAGCGGCGACAACGATGGTTCATCCAAGCACGACGGGCGCGGCGCGCCAAGAGGCACTCGCCCCGATGTCGGCTCCCGAAACCTCGCCGGCGTCCCCGAAGCGATCGTAAAGGCCGGACCGGCCGGCAATTCCGTCCTCGCGGGCGGCAGAGAATCCGGGCGTTTGGCGTTTTCCGCGCAGGGGCTTGACGTACGTCGGGACGCCAAGCATAATTAGCACAATCGTTTGTTCGCATTGGGGTCGCCCCGATGCTGCCGAAGGGATAAGCCTCGAGAACAAAGGACCGCACCGATGTTCGTGCTCGAAAGCTACGCCGTCGCCGTTGTCTTCTGTGTGATCACGATGCTCTGCTGGGGCTCCTGGGCGAACACCCAGAAGCTGGCCGGCAAGACATGGCGGTTCGAACTGTTTTACTGGGACTACGTCATCGGCGTGTTGCTGCTGTCGCTGCTGTTCGCCTTCACGGCCGGAAGCATGGGCGAACAGGGGCGGAGCTTCCTGGCAGACCTCAAGCAGGCCGACGCGGCCAACCTGCTCTCGGCTTTCGCCGGAGGCGTGGTGTTCAACGCGGCCAACATCCTGCTGGTGGCGGCTATTGCCATCGCAGGCATGGCCGTCGCGTTTCCGGTGGGCATCGGGCTGGCATTGGTGCTCGGTGTGCTCCTCAATTACGCCGCGGAGCAGAAGGGAGACGCGACGCTGTTGTTCCTCGGCGTCGGCCTGGTTGCGGCGGCCATCGTGCTCAACGCCATGGCCTACCGTCGCCTGCCCAGTCAGCAGACCGGGGGCGGCGGCAAGGGGCTGGTGCTATCCGTGGCCTGCGGCATCTTGATGTCGCTATTCTATTACCTGGTCGCCCGCTCGCTCGCCAAAGTGGAACTTTCCGGCGGCGAACTGGCCGACGTGAACGCCGCAAACCTGGCGGTCGGATCGCTTCAGGCCGGCAAACTCACCGCCTTCACGGCCAACGCCGTCTTCTGCGTCGGCATCTTCCTGAGCAACTTTCTGTTCAACACGCTCATCATGGTCAAGCCGTTTGTCGGCACTCCGGTCGGCTATGGCGAGTACTTCCGGGGCAGGCCGCAGGATCATTTCTGGGGCATTGTCGGTGGAGCGATCTGGGCGGTCGGCATGTCGCTGAACATCGTGGCGGCCAACGTCGCCGGCGGCGCGGTGGCCTACGGCCTCGGCCAAGGCGCCACGCTGGTGGCCGCCTTCTGGGGCGTGTTCATCTGGCGCGAGTTCCGCGAGGCGAAAGAGGGAACCGGTCTGCTGCTTGCCCTGATGTTCCTGGCCTACGTCGCCGGTCTCGGGCTGGTGATCGTCGCGCGGCTGTAGCCGCCAAGCAGAGGAGTGGGGCGGAGATAAATGGATAAATGGATAAATGGATAAATGGATGAGTGGATAAATGGATGAGTGGATAAATGGATGAGTGGATAAATGGATGAGTGGATGAGTGGATGAGTGGGCGTTAATCCATCAATCCGCTAATCCATCCCATCGATCCCCTGATTACAGGGCGGGTCGTATAGTCACCGAAACCGAGGGGCGAGTCTTAATGAAACCATCGCATGTTGTCGTTGTCGGCAGTTCGAATACCGACATGGTCGTCAAGTCGGATCGCATTCCCGCCGTCGGCGAGACGGTCGTCGGCGGCCATTTCGTGATGGCGCCTGGCGGAAAAGGCGCCAACCAGGCCGTCGCCGCAGCGAGGCTCGGTGCGCAGGTTACCTTCGTTGCCAAGGTGGGCGAGGACATGTTTGGCGACGAGGCCATCGCCGGTTATCGCCGTGAGGGCATTTCGACCGAATACATCCTTCGCGATCCGGAGAACCCCACCGGCGTGGCACTGATTCTGGTCGATGGCGGCGGTGAGAATCTGATTTCCGTGGCTTCCGGAGCGAACCATGCCCTGTCGCCGGCCGACATCGAGTGCGCGGCCGACGCGATCCGTACGGCCGAGATCCTCGTGGTGCAGCTTGAAGTGCCGTTGGCGACAGTCGCCCGCGCCGTCCAGATCGCGTCGGAGGCGGGCGTGCCCGTGATTCTCGACCCCGCCCCGGCTCCTGCGGGCCCTTTGCCCGACGAGTTGCTCAAGCACGCCACGTACTTGAAGCCGAACGAGAGCGAGGCCGAGCGGCTCACCGGCGTCCCTGTGATCGATCGAAAATCGGCCCAACGGGCGGCCGATCGGCTGCTGGCCGCCGGCGCGAAGCACGTGATCGTGACAATGGGATCGCGCGGTGCGCTGGTCGTCCGGCAGCCCGGCGACGGCGAGCTGATTCCGCCGAAGACGGTGACGTCGGTCGATAGCACGGCGGCCGGTGATGCCTTCACCGGCGCGTTGGCGGTGGCTCTGGCCCGCGGCGACGAATTGCTCGCCGCCGCCCAGTTCGCCGGGCTCGTTGGGGCCATCTCGACCACGCAACTCGGCGCGCAGCCGTCGCTGCCGACCATGGAAGCTGCCTGCGAGTATCTCCGACGCGAACAGGGCCGGGGATAGCACGGACGGCAACGCCGGGGAAGATTTCCTTGAAACATCACGCCCTGGTCCTTTTCAACCCGGTTCTCTTCAGAGCACGTGCTCGGAGCCCCTCCAAGGCATGATACCAAGCCCGCGCTTGGCCTCGGCCGCAAATTGGGTCAAGCACGCGATGACCGCTTCGTCTTTGACTTCCGCCACCCGCATTTGCCGCCATTTTGGCGGGGACGCCGGCGGCCCGCAATAACGCGCCGGTGTGAAATCAAGACACGTATAATAGAGGGAGTTCCCCAGAACGTTGCACTGCCAGAGCAACGCCGCGACCGAGGGAAAGTGTGCGCCGAATCCAGTATGTCCGAATCCGCCCTGCCCGACGACAATTCTGCTGCAGCCGAGAAGGTACGCTCCTTTCCGCATAGTCCGGGGGTCTACCTGATGAAGGACCAGGCGGGGCGGGTGATCTATGTCGGAAAGGCGAAGGATCTGCGGAACCGTGCGGGCAGCTATTTTCTCAAGGCTGCCGCGGAAGATTCCCGGACGGCAAGGCTCGTTCAGGAGATCCGCGATATCGACTACCTCGAAGCCGAGAGCGAAGTCGACGCCCTGTTGATCGAAGCCCGACTGGTGAAGGACATCCAGCCGAAGTTCAACCAGGATCTCAAGGACGACAAGACGTTCCCTTACCTGGAGATTCACACGCGTGAGGAGTTTCCCCGCGTGGAGATCACGCGCGAGCCGAAGTCGCGTGGCACGAAGCTCTACGGCCCGTTCGCCAACGTGCGGGGGCTTCGCGGGGCATTGCAGGTGTTGCAGAAGATCTTCAAGTTTCGCACGTGTTCGCTCGACATCCGGGAGGAAGACGAGCGATGGCGGTGGTTCCGGCCCTGCCTGCTGGCTTCGATCCATCAGTGCACGGCCCCGTGCGCGCTGAGGATCTCCAAGGAGCAGTACCGCAAAGATATCCGGCGACTCCAGAAGTTTCTCGAAGGGCATAAGCAATCACTCCTCGCGGAGATGCGCGAGGAAATGGCCGCCGCCTCCAAAGAACTGCGTTTTGAAGAAGCGGCACGACTCCGTGACGAGATTCAACTCCTGGAAACGCTCGACCAGCGGGGCGAGCTCGACAAGCACGTCCAGCCGGAGGTCTTTCCGATCGATCCGCGACGGGGCCTGGCAGGGCTTCAGAAGGTGCTCCATCTGCCCGATAGGCCGCGGACGATCGAAGGCGTCGACATCGCCCATCTCGCCGGCACGGAGACGGTCGCGAGCCTGGTGCAATTTATTGACGGGATGCCGTTCAAGCCAGGCTACAAGCGGTTTCGCATTCGCAGCGTCGAAGGGGTCGACGACTTCTCGAGCATCTATGAGGTGGTGGCGAGAAGGTTTCAGCGGCTGAAGGATGAAGGACAGGTCTTCCCGGACATTCTCCTGATCGACGGCGGCAAGGGGCAACTCTCCGCGGCGCTGGACGCGTTCTCCACGCTCCAGATCGATCCGCCGATGGTGATCTCGCTCGCCAAACGGGAAGAGGAGGTCTTCGTGATGGGTGCTGACGATCCCTTGCGGTTGAGTCGCCACTGCTACGCACTGCGACTGCTGCAGTATGTGCGCGACGAGGCCCATCGGTTCGCGCAGCATTATCACCATATCTTGCGGCGCAAGTCGACGCTTGGCGAGATGGGCGCGGCGGGTGAGTAGGGCGGCAGGGGGCGGTCGGATTGGTCAGGCGACGGCTCGCATCTACCTATTTCAGCGGGATTGCGCAGGCCGCACAGCCGCGTCACTTAGTCCAGTCCCCCGCGTCAGAATTTCGGAAAAAGTGTGTACGGGGTGCTTGCAAAACGGTTTGCATTAGGTAAACTCGATGCGTGGAATGACTGCCCAAAAGTTGGCTGTAAACGGCAAACGCTGTGGGAAATCAGCCCATTCCACTGTGACGGAACCGAAGAAGACGTTCGAGGACGGACCCGCGTTCTGGGAAGCCCCGATCCCTCATGCCCATCGATGCCAGAGTCCCAAGCGTTCATCCTCGGCGAGTTCCAGCGGACTCTCGACGAGCGATATCGGCTGTCGATTCCCAGCGAGCTGGGCGATCTGCTTACGACCGATTCCACCGACTGCATTCTGGCCAAAGAACGGCCCGGATGTCTGAGCTTGTGGTCTGCCGGGGTGTGGCAGGAGAAACTCGACCAGGGAGTGGAGTTGATTCGCCAGAAAATTCGGGCCGGCAAACTCGAAGGCAAACTCAGCCAGGTCCAGCTTTTAGGACGATTGCTCTCCACGCGTCATCGGCCGGTCCAATTGGCCGGGCGAGGGCGGCTGTTGATCCCAGAGGGATTTCGCGAGTTTTTGGGAGTGGAGGCGGGCGGGGAAGTGCTGGTAGTGGGAGCCGCAGTTTGCGTGGAGATCTGGAATCCGCCAGCCTGGATCAAGTACCTCGAGAGAAGGATTCCGAAGTTCCGTCGGCTTTTCGATCAGCTTTCGTCGTAGGTGCTGTCCGGAAATGCTATCCGGAAACGGGGACAGGCACCCTATATTTTGTACGGTTTCCGTACCCAACACAAAACATCCGGGAGCCAGTCCCCGTTTTCCGGATACGATCAACTTTCGTCATAGCCGACATCGCCATGCCCGGTCCGGAGGAGTCCGCGTTGAACCCCCGGATCGTGTCACCCGGTAGGGATGCAAGTTACCACGGAAGGACTGTTGGCCAGGGATTGGCCACCTCTTTCCGGACCGGGCAATGGCGTCTTTCATAACCGCTCACGGGGCGAAAGACAGGGGGATGGGTCCATGTTTTCGGCCAATGTCTTTGGCGATGAAGGACGTCAACCGGCCGAAAAATGGAGCAGTCCCCGACCGCCCCATGAACAGTCACGCGTTTTTCAAGAAAACAGGTGCGCCTGTTCATTTTATTCTATCGGCGCCGCTTTGACGCCACTCGAGAAACGATTCCAACGGTGCGGAGTTGCTTTGCTTACGCGGGATGCTGCACGCGGGCAACAT
The DNA here is from genome assembly GCA_040768665.1 of Thermoguttaceae bacterium. GTDB lineage: Bacteria > Planctomycetota > Planctomycetia > Pirellulales > Thermoguttaceae > JABWBD01. The sequence continues at coordinate 28,833 of JAXGMN010000038.1, read as the reverse complement.
AGCCCATGCGGAGTTGGTGCAGCAGTTCGTCCAGGATGGCCGACTCTTCCTCGGTACGGTTGCCCTTGGTCTTCTCCTGAAGCATCTGCAGCATGTCAATCAAGTGCTTGGCCTGCGCGAGGTCGGTCTCCACTTTCCCCGAGAGTGGATTCGGGGCCAAGCCGAGAGCTGCCGTAGCCTGCAGACCGAGTGTCGTAATCAGCAGACTCAGCGTGGGGGGCGGAAGAGGACCTGCATCTGCCGGACCCGATGAAGGCTGACCCGAGTCCTGGGGGGCCTGTTTCTGCCGCAACTCTTCCTTTTCTCTCTGGACCCGACTTTTCCAGTCCTCGTCAACAATGATCTTTTCTTCCCGGGGGTCGCTTGGGGTGCTCATGTCAGGGCTTCCTTGTAACTGCCGGCCGGACCTACTGATTCTGACTTGCAGCCTCCGGGAACAGGCGTTCCGTCCCGGGCTCTGCCGTGCCCTCGGGCCTGGCCGACCGGCCCGAGGTAGCGTTGCGGTGATTTACGGCGGCGGCGATGAATGCGCCAAACAGAGGGTGGGGCCGCGTCGGTTGAGACTTGAACTCCGGATGGAACTGAACCGCTACGAACCAGGGATGATCCGGGATTTCCACGATCTCGATGAGCCCTCCCTCCGGGCTCGTTCCGGCAAACGTCATGCCGCCGTTGGCGAATCGTTCTCGATAGGCGTTATTGAATTCGTAGCGGTGGCGGTGCCGCTCGGAGATTTCTGAGGTCCCATAACATTGCGCGGCCCGGCTGCCGGCTGTCAGCAACGCCGGCTGTGCGCCCAGCCGCATGGTGCCGCCTTTATCCGTAATGGTCTTCTGCTCATCCAGCAGGCAGATGACCGGGTGCGGGTTGTTCTTGTCGAACTCGGTGGAATTGGCACCTTCGAGGCCAAGTACGTTGCGGGCAAACTCGACCACAGCGCACTGCATGCCCAGGCAGATTCCAAAGAAAGGGATACCGCGTTGCCGGGCGAAACGGATCGTGTCAACCTTGCCTTCGATGCCGCGTTCGCCGAAGCCGCCGGGGACAAGGATGCCATCCACGCCGGTCAAAAGCCGTTCCGGACCTTCGCGCTCCACGGCCTCGCTGTGGATCCGCTGGATGCGGATCTGGGCGCAGTTGGAGATCCCGGCGTGGTCGAGCGACTCGTAGATCGACTTGTAGGCGTCACGATGCTCCGAGTACTTGCCAACCACCGCGATGGTGATTTCGTGCTGGGGATTGCGAAGGCAATGCACAAAGTTTCGCCAGTCGTCCAGTTCGAGCGCGCCCGCCTTGAGACCGAGTTTCCGCACGATCAGATCGTCCAGCCCGTGCTCGACCAGACTCAGCGGGACCTCGTAGATCGAGAAGTCCTTGTCCTTTTCCTCGATCACCGCCTCGACCGGCACGTTGCAGAACAGGGCGATCTTCGCGCGTTCGTCGCGGCTGAGCGACCGTTCGGTCCGGCAGATCAGGATATCCGGCTGAATACCGATCTGGCGGAGGAGGCCGACGGAGTGCTGCGTCGGCTTGGTTTTCAGTTCCGCGGCTGCCTTGAGATAGGGGACGAGTGTCAGGTGAATATAAAGGCAGTTTTCCTTGCCGACGTCGAGGGAGAACTGGCGAATAGCCTCGAGAAACGGCTGACTTTCGATGTCGCCGACGGTGCCGCCGATCTCGGTGATGACCACGTCGACATCGTCTCCGGCGATCTTGGCCACAGCGGCCTTGATCTCATTGGTGATGTGCGGAATCACCTGGACCGTCTGGCCCAGAAACTCGCCTCGCCGTTCCTTGTTGATCACCGACTGGTAGATCTGCCCGGTGGTGTAGTTGCTGTGGCGAGTCAGAGGGCTGTTGGTAAACCGCTCGTAGTGGCCGAGGTCGAGGTCGGTCTCGCTGCCATCATCGAGGACGTACACTTCGCCGTGCTGGTAAGGGCTCATCGTGCCGGGGTCGACATTGATGTAGGGATCGAGCTTCTGCATGCGGACCCGGAGCCCCCGGTGCTCAAGAAGCATGCCAATCGAAGCGCTGGTGAGGCCTTTCCCGAGGGAGCTTACTACCCCACCCGTCACGAAGATGTGTTTGGTCATCGAGAGTGCCGTCCTGAATTGGCTTGGCGCCGGGGGGCCGAGAACTCAACCGCCCGGCTTCTGTCCGGGGGATTCCTGCGGTGCAAGCCACCACTTGGTGTGGTGACAGCAGCCGGGCTCCTCGTCGCAAAAAGGTGATTCTAGCCGCGTCGGCGTCGTTCGACAAACGCCCGGTAATCAGCGGGGGTGTCGATGCCGAACGTCGGCTCGTCGACGATCCCGACCAGGATCGAATAGCCCGCCTCGAGGACGCGAAGCTGTTCGAGCTTTTCGATTTTCTCTAAGGGCGACTGCGGCATTTCCGCCAACTGCAGGAGGAAGTCGCGGCGGTACGCATAGAGCCCGACGTGCTGAAAAAAGCGGGGCGGGTCGGCCATAACGAGCGAGTCGTCCCACTCCCGGGGATGAGGGATCGGACTCCGGCTGAAGTAGAGGGCGCGGGCACCGGCGTCGAAAACCACCTTGACGCATGCCGGATCCTCGAGCTGTTCACGGCGGCGGATCGGCGTGGCCAGGGTGGCCATGACAGCGCCGGGGGCGTTCTCCAGGATGCTAACGACCAGATCGATAGACGTGCCGGCCAGATCCGGCTCGTCGCCTTGGACGTTCACGAAGATGTCGACCTCCGGCATGGTCGCGGCGATCTCGGCCACGCGATCCGTGCCGCAGGCCGCTTGCGGACTGGTCATCCGCGCCTCGCCGCCGAAGGCTTGAACCGCGTTGAGGATGTCTTCGTGATCCGTGGCCACACAGATTCCTGCCGGCCGATTCGAACGAAGAGCGGCCTCGTATGTGTGCTGAATCAGAGGACGGCCGGTTTCGCTCAGAAGCAGCTTTCTCGGCAGTCTCGTCGACGCGAGACGGGCAGGAATGACGACAAAGCTGGTGCTGTGCAACCGAGGCCGCAACGCTGCGTCGCCCATCGCGAGATCCTCCCTGATCAAGACCGTGCAAGGCAATTCAAAAACGAACAAAACGGAGACAGGCACCTCACAACGGTGCTTATTCTCCGTGTCGTACGAGTGTTTGGTTCGGAGCCAGGCCCCTTTCCCGGGCTGCCGCACTTGCAGTTTGAGTTTCTTACACGATTTCCGCGGCTGCGGATACTCGAATTCGCAGAGCCGGCGAGTTCCGCCCGGACGGCGGCACCCCAGGCTAGTCCTTCGGGCGGGTGAGCGGCTGAAACCGGACCGTCGACTGCTCGGCCGCCCGCGCAGCGTCGACCGCTTCTTTGTAGAACTTCTCCTGGGCGCGCACGCGCGGTCCCTTCGACACAACCCGTTCATACGCACCGTCGGCGCGGAGCCGACGGGCCTTCACGTTGTCGGCAAAATAGGTTTTCAGAATGTCGATCATGCGGCGGCGGACGCTGGGCGAGGTTACCGGAGCGATGATTTCGAGGCGTTTATCGAGATTACGGCGCATCCAGTCGGCACTGGAAAGGTAAACCTCTTCGTGGCCGCCGTTGTGGAAGTAGAAGATTCGGGCGTGCTCGAGGTAGCGATCGATAATGGACCGGACCTCGATCCGATCGGAGACGCCCTCGACGCCCGGCCTGAGACAACAAATTCCCCGGATGTTGAGCATCACCTTCACTCCGGCCTGACTCGCCCGATACAAGGCGCGGCAGATATCCTTGTCCTGAAGCGAGTTTACCTTGGCCATGACCAGCCCCGGGCGATCGGGGGTGGAAACCTGGATTTCGCGATCGATCAGATCGATGAACTTCTGTTTGAGCAGTCCGGGCTCGACGGTGAGTTTCGCCCAGCCGACTGCCTCGGAGTAGCCCGTCAGCAGATTGAAGAACGCCGCCACGTCGGACGCGATATCGCGGTCGCAGGTCATGATGCCGACATCGGAGTAGAGCTTTGCCGTCTTGTCGTTGTAGTTGCCCGTTGCCAGGTGGACATAGCGGCGGACCCGCGGCGATTCGCGGCGGACGATCAACAAGGCCTTGGCGTGGGTCTTGAAACCGGCGATTCCGTAGATGACGTGGCAACCGGCGTCTTCCAGCCGTCGCGCCCAACCAACATTGCGGGCCTCGTCGAACCTCGCCTTCAACTCGACCAGAACCGTTACTTCCTTGCCGTTTTCCGCAGCCGTTTCCAAGGCCCCGACGATCGGCGAGTCACCGCTGGTGCGGTAGAGGGTCTGCTTGATCGCGAGAACTGCGGGGTCTTCCGCGGCGAGTTGCACCATCTGGATGACCGGATCGAAGCTCTCGTAAGGGTGGAAAAGCAGGACGTCGCGTTCCTGGAGGGTCTGCCAGAGGTCGTCGACGTCCAGGAGGTCGCGGGGCGGCTGGGGCGTCCATTCGGGTACCTTGTGCGTTTCGAAACCGGGGCGGTTGGCGAGTTCCATGAGTGAGGAGGCATCGAGCATGCCTTCGATTTCATAGATATCCTCGCTACGAACCTGCAGTGACTGCTTGAACCACTGTTTGATCCTGGAATCGGGTTTCGCAGAGACCTCCAGGCGGACGACGGAGCGCCGCCGCCGCGCAAGTACGGCCTCTTCGACGGTCTGCAGCAGGTCGCTGGCATCGTCGTCCTGGATGGCGATGTCGGCGTCGCGGGTAATGCGGAAGACGGCGGTTGCGAGCACGTCACGGCCCGGATAGAGGCGGCCTACGTTGTCGGCGATGACGTCTTCGAGGCGGGCGAGGTGAAGCCCCTCGTCGCCGGGGACGGCAATGAAGCGGGCGAACTGGCCGGGCACGGGGATTACCATGACTCGTTGGGCAGGTTCGTCGCCCGTAGGAGAGCCGATCACCGCCGCCACGTGCAATCGCAGGCCGGGCAACAGCGGCGGCGGGTCGAGTTCTTCGATCGCCAGCGGCGTGAGCACCGGTTGGATTTCGCGGGAGAAGTGCGAGCGGAGGAATCGGGCTTGATCGCCAGTCCAGGAGGCGGGCTCGATCACTTGCAGGCCGTGCTTTTTCAACAGTCCGAACACACGGCGGATGCCTTCGGTCTGCTCGGAAATCATGCGGTGGGCCCGGCGGCTGATGTCGGCCAACTGCTGCGTGGGGGTCATTCCGGCCGGATCGCGACGGCGAACGCCCGCGGAGCGTTGTTGGATGAGCCCCGCCACGCGGATCATAAAGAACTCGTCAAGGTTGGAGCTGACGATCGCCAGGAATTTCAGGCGTTCCAGGAGAGGCAGTTCCTCGGAAAGGCCTTCCTGCATTACACGGTCGTTGAACTCCAGCCAGCTCAATTCACGGTTGATAAACAATTCCGGGGAGCTAAGCTCTTTGGTTTCTGTGGCCATCTTGCGCCGATTATGCCTCCTCCAGGCGAATTCTCATTCCGAAGATATCGTCGAACATATCGCCCTTGAGCTGGATCGCCCGCTGCTCGAGGATCAAGTCCGACACCCCGGGCACATGGATCAGAAGCTCGTCGTCCATTCGGGCAAACCGCAGTTCGGCGATATTGCGGACCTGGCCGCGAGCAACCGCATCGGCTACGCGCAGGATTGCCGAGAGCTTGTTGATGACGACGCGGACCTCCCGCGGCAACGACATATACTCGAAATGGGACGGCTTCGGCCCGCTGCGACGGTGGTATCGCGCGACATGGGCGACGATCTCCGTCTCAATCCGGTTGAGTCCGAAGATCTCGGAATTGGCGATCAGATAGTAGCTGTGTTTGTGATGGGAGCGGCTATTGACGAAGCCGCCCACCTCGTGCAGAAGCCCTGCCAGCCGGATCAGCAAACGATAACGCGGTCCGAGCCGGTGGTCGGCCTGGAGCTCGTCGAAGAGCCGGACCGATAGCTCTGAAACCTGCTGGGCATGATCGGGATCGACGAGGTATTTTTCCGCGATTGCCATGGTGGAATGGATCACACCTTCGACAATTGCCTTGTCCTCCTCGCCAGTCACCTGCCGGGCCAACTCGAGCACCAGGCCGTCGCGCATGGAGGCACTGGAGACAATCATCTGCTTGGCGCGGGTGATATGCAGTAGGCGCTGGTAAACCAACAGCGCGGGCGTAAGTGTTTCGGCCTCGGCGTACGGAAGTCCGTACTGCCGGCTCAGTTCCTCCTCGCTACGGCGGTCGCAATGCTCGACCAGCTTGTCGAACTCCCTGCGGCTGACGGACCAGAGGTCGCCGGAGGGGGTCGGCTTGCCGATTTCACGGGCGGTGAATCGGGCGTCGCCGCCGACGGCCACGAACGCCTCCACGGTTTTCAGCGGTAGCGAGCCCCGCGCCGCTCCGGTGACATTCGCGATGTGGTGGCGGAGCAGTTCGGCGGTCCGCTCGGGCGGGTCTTCGCTGCTGGTCAGCATTTCCAGCATGCGGATCGATCCGAGCCGCAGGCTCTGGGCGGTGGCGATCTCACCGTTCTCCAGCAGCGTCAGGAGGGTGCTGCCGCCGCCGACGTCGACCACGAGCGTCTTCTGGCGACCGACCTCGATGGCGCCGGCCAACGCCTGCCGGACTGCGGAAACGGTGAGCCGGCTTTCCTCCGATGTGTCGATCACCTCGAAATTCAGCCCGGTGGTCATGAACGCGCGGTCGAGGAACGTATCGGCATTTCGGGCTTCCCGAACGGCACTGGTCGCGACGGCACGAACGCGTTCAATCTTGTAGAGGTCGATCAGTTGCTTATAATCGCGCAGGATGGCCATGGCGGCGCGGAGCGATTCGCCTCCGAGCCGGCCGCGCCGGAAGGTATCCTGGCCGAGGCGAACAGCGCGCTGCAGCCTCTCCAGAACGTGGACCGTTCCATCGGAAAGGACCTCGGCGGTGACCATGCGAAGGGAATTCGAGCCCACGTCAATCGCCGCGACGATTTTCGCCGACTGGGCCGCTAGCTTGTCCTTGTCGCTCGACTGCATTACGGCCATTTCGTTCGGCATCGTGGGGGCGGCAACGTCATGCATCCAGCTCGTCATCCAACTTCCATTGCAGGGCGGCGTCGGCCCGGGGCGACCCGCTCGCAGATGCGATTGGGCCGGCCTGCTGCGAGTGCGAGCAAGCGTTGGCGTTTGGCCGGGCTGAAGCGTCGCGGGTGTCTGTTGCCGCCGGCGAGTCGATCGGGACAGTCGCCGGCGACTTTTCCAACGCCGGCTCTGCCGCGCCGCGCGCGATTCCGTCAAGCTTCTCCCACGTGCCAACTCGGCTCTGCTCGCACCAGAACTGCTGAAGTTGCCGGAAGAGCTCCTGTCGCTGCTGCCGTCGCTGCTCAAGAAGATGCGCAACGCCGGGTTCGAGCCGCTCAAGGGGGTCCGAATGGCCATAGCGACCGACGATGCGCAGACGCTCCTTTTCCAGCATCGCGGGGAGGCGGTCGATCCAGACGTCGCAATCGTGAAGGTCACCCAGGAGAGTCTGGAGTTGTTTGACGGCACCGAGGCTTTCGTTCAGTAAGCCTTCATAGGCCGGCTTGTACGCCTCCATCGTATAACGGAGCTTCTTGGTGGCGATCCGCATGGCGTGGTGCTGCCGGAGATCGTCGGGATCGTCGAGGCTGGCCTGATAACCCACCAACTCGGCCAACCGGCCGGTGATGTGTTTACTTGCCGTCTCAAGAACGCTGGCGTTTCTGACGCTGACTTCGTCGTCGTCACCCAGGTCCTTCAGAACGGCCTTGGCGACGGCGAGCATGTCGGCGACGGCCCCGTTCCGCTCGAGGCGGTCGACGGCCTTGCGGACTTTCGGCTGGAGCTTATCGCGCTCGAGTTCCGTGCGAACCAGCAAGCGTGCGATGCCCGGAAAGTGGGCGGGTTCCTGGAGATGGGCCAGTACTCCCGCGAGATACTCCCGCTGCACGTCGAGATCGCGAGCCGTGCCGAGCCCTTTGGTGATTTTGCGGACCTGTTTCTGCCACCGGGCCACGCCCGCGTTTGGGAAACAGTCGCCAAACGTCTCCAGTGCGGCGCGAAGTCTTCGCGAGGCAACCCGGGCCCGGTGGACGTACTCGATGTCGCTCCGATTGCGGATTCCATCCCACTGCCCGAGCAACTGTTTGCACTGTTTGCGCAGGTAGGAGGCGGCCAGTAGCTGGCAATTGGGATCGAACGACGGCTTCATCGATTGCCCCGACCATCGAGGTTGAGCTGTCCGGCGGTCGGTCGCGGACGGGAAATGCCAAATGTGCATCCTACCGTCCGAGATGGCGGACAACAAGGACAACCATTTTGCCGGAAGTGCATGTCATGCCTTAGAGGGGGGCGACGGAGCCAGTCCCCTTTCCCGGGCTGCCGCACTTACAGTTTTAGTAAACGATTACTCTGCCACTCGCCTCGTATTGAACCGCCGTCGGTATTCTCGCGTCCTCTCATTGTCGGGATATTGCTCGTCCGTGCCGTAAGGATATTGGCTCATTGCCTGGAACGGAAGCGGTTCCACCGTGTCGGGACAGGCCGTGTACAGATCCATGTCTTTGGTGAAGCTGTTCGTCTTGAGCACGAACGATCGCCGACAGCCCTCGGGGACCCGGCCGAACGCATCGGCCGGAAAGCGCAACGTGACCTCCTCGCCGCGGCCCATGATCGCGTAGCAGTCGTCGGCTTCCCGCAGCAGTTCCGCCACGTCGCCGAACCGCGTGTACGCGCCTTTCATCAACTTCCACGATGCTGCCCGATCGATGTTGGCATAGTCGTAAAGGTTGGGCACCTTGCCGTCGGGCGAGTACTCGCGCGGATAGCCGAGGAAGTGCAGATCTGCGGCCGCCCCCGTGATTTCTTTCGTTGAGAGCGAGGCATCCGCGAGATGAGGGGCCAAGAAGGCCCGGTCCCAATAGATCTCCATATTGCTCGCGATGCGGATCTTCCGATCGCCGGGGCGGATCTTGCCGGTGACGTCAAGTGTCATCGTATGATTCACACCCGCCGGGTACCCGACTTCCCGGAACAACTCGACCCACTGGTCGCCGCGGAGGACGTGGATGCTCGGGGCCTTCAGCCGCAGGCCGGCCTGGGCCGCGGCGAAGTTCGTCGACGAGTAGCTGTATTCGACGGATCCGGTCAGGCAAAGGATCAACCGCTCCCCGCTCGGCAGGTCCTGCAGGCGGTCGCCGAAGTCGAGATCGATAAAATGGTCCTCGGCGAATCCGACAAAGCGGTGATCCAGCTCGGCTGCACCGGCGTACTGGCGGTCGACCCGGCGGAGCGCGTCGGTCACGTCCTCGCCGCGGTGGTCGGTGGCCTGGACCGGATCGAGCTTCTCGCGGAAACAGAAGAGCTCGAACGGAGGCGGTGAAACGCCGACCGCCATCATTTCGTGCGGGTAGATCTCCGTATCGGCCGGGTGGTCGACCGCGATCAGGCGGGTTTCGTCGAAGTAGATCACTTCTTCGAGCGGCTCCAGGACCTGAAGCACATAGTCGCCGTCGAGCGGTTCCAACGGCGGCAGCGGTACATACTCCGTCGGATCCGGCGACGTGTAAACGCCCGGGGCGACCGAATAGCCAAGCCCGCCCATGCCGCCGAAGTCCGACACGAAATCGAATCGCGCCCCGGTCCAGGCGAACAGATGCGGGCACGACGATGCTTTGCGCTGGATCTCGGGGATCTCGGTGACCTGATCGGCAGCCAATTCCAACTCGGCCTGCAAAACGCCGTCGGGCCAAAGGATCCGCAGCCACTCGACCGTTGAATGATCGCCCAGGCCGGCGTGCACGCGCAGCGGCGGCAGTGCCACGGGCCCCGAAGGCACGCCCACGACGTACTGCTGAAAGACCTGGCCGCTTTTGACTTCTACGCGGGCACCGATCGCCGATTGGTTGGAACGGGTCTTTTTGTCCTCGTCGCGTCTGCCGACCAGATCGATCGCAATCCAGTGGCCGCCCGGCGTAATGTTTTCGATCAGGCGCGGCTTCTCGCCCGCCGCGACGAGGAGAACGTCGCAGCGGCCGTTGCCGGTGAAATCGGCCACTAGGCAGCTCGCCGGCCCGGCCGTCTGGATAGCGGCCAGGAGATTGCCCGGATCGAGCTCGGCGGCGTCGACGAAGCGGTCTTGGGGCCACTCGTTGATCAGCAGGACCGGACCGCGGGTGCCGTCCCGGCGGGTTGCGTCGGCAATGACGAGGTCCAGGTCGCCGTCGTTGTCCATGTCGGCGAACTGCCCGCCCGTGCCGCCGAACCGACCGCAGCAGTTGGAGAAGGTTTTGTCCGGCTCGAATTGGAACTTCCCCTCGTTCCGATACAGCCGGACCCCGTCCCCGGTGAATACGAGGAGATCCCGGTCGCCATCTTTGTCGGGATCGCCGGAAGTGGCGCCAACGGCCCCTTGCACGTTCAGGCCGGTAGCCTCGGCGTCCAGGATATGGTATTTCCAGACGCGATCGTTCGCCCATACCAATGGTGACGAGTCGTCGGCGGGGAAGATCACCAGGTCGATGTCGCGATCGTCGTCGAAATCGTCGTAGATTGCCGCCGCGACGGGGTTTTCGGCGAGCGCCAGGCCGAGCTTCTCCGTGCAGTCGGTGTAGCTGCCGTCGCGATTGTTGCCGTACACACTGCTCGGGGCGGCCTTGGCATCGGCCGATATCGGCAGCGACCCGCTTGCCAGCCGGAGGGCGGCGAAATCGAGATCGCCGTCGCTGTCGATATCGAACAGCCGGGCCGACGCGGCAAACTGCTCGGCCGGGTCGGCCGTGGGCGAAGCTGCCTTGGAAAAATGCCCCTGGCCGTCGTTTTCCAGGTAGAGATCCGCACCGGCACGGCCGAGCCAGAGGTCCAGGTCGCCGTCGTTGTCGACATCGCCGAAAGCGGGCGACACCCCCTGGTCGGCAATTGCCGGACCGGCCGTGAAGCCGCCCTTGCCGTCGTTGAGCCAGACAGACGTCTGCCCCTGTTCACCCAGCGCAGTCAGGCAGAGATCCAGATCGCCATCGCCGTCGACGTCGCCCGCGGCGACCCCGGGCAGGTCGAGGGATCCGTTTTTCCAATTCCAGCTTGCCGCGCTCGCATCCAAGGTCTCGACTGCGGGAGAGAAGAGCACGCGAGTTTTCGACGCGGGCTCGGGCGGCGGGAGGAGAAGGCTGTCGGCCCCCAACGCCATGTAGTACTTGCCGGTCGTCCCGTAGACGTTCCGGACGGTGAACGTTCCCGCGCTCAATTCGGCCGCATTCAAGTCCTGAAATCGCTGGAACAGCGGCAGGGCCATCTCGCGCTTGCCCGTCCGCTGGTACTGCATTGCCAGGCGGTAAACGGCCGAGATGAAACCAGGATCCATCTGGATCACTTTTTCAAGAATCTTCGTTCCTTCCTCGGGCCGATCCGCCGCGAGAAGCGTTTCGGCATATTTGTAGGCGACGTAAGGATCGTCCGAATCGCGCTGATACACGGCTTCGAAACACTTCAGCGCCTCGTCGTTCTCGCCAACATGCTGGTAATACAGCCCCAGGCAGAAACGGGCGTGCAGGTTGTCGGGCTCGGTCCGGAGCAGGTCTTCGAAGATTTCACGGGCAATCGCCAGGTGGTCGCGGCCGCCGCTCTTCTCCTGGAGATTGAAATGCGCCAGGCCAAGATTGAAGCGGGCTGCGCGCCACTCGGGCTTTAGCTTCACGACGTTTTCGAACGCATCGGCCGCTTCGCCGTACTTGTACTGTTCCATCAGCGCCGCCCCGCGATTGAATTCGGCCAGGACCTGCTCGACGGCAGCGCTTTCGGCGGAAGGGGCCGGCGGGACCGCTTGCGCGTCGGCGTCTGCGGTCGCCGGGCGCGCTTGCCTAGTGCCGGCTTCCTCCCTGCAACCGCCCGCCAGCGCAAGAAGCCCGAGCACCGCAGCCCATCTACGTAAACTGATCATTGCATTCTCCTTCGACTCGGCCTGTCAGTTTCGCCAGCCTACCGCAGGCCGGTCGGCGGGGCAATCGCTGATGTGCCGATGCATCCGTCCGCGGCCACTCCGAGGGCATGGAACTCCTTTTCGACCGGGCTGCTCATTCGTTGCAGGCCGCGATCCATTCGGCGGTTTCCGATGTGGAACGAGCGGGTTACCGCGTCTCGAAGATCGAGATGGAGCGAGAATCGATCCCCGTGTAGCGCGCGGTCACCGCCGCCGGAGCAGCAAGACCGCTCGGCTTGCCGATTTGTTGACACGGGCACCGCTCCTACGGGATACTCGTAATGATGAGCGTTCGTCCTTCGGGCGAGACTTTCCTTCACTCGTTTTTGAATTTCGGGCGTTCCCGCCCAGGCTGCTTAAAGGAGTCGTCCGTGAAAGCATTGATCGTTGCATGCATCCTGGTTCTGCCGTCGTTGGCCTCCGGGGCCGATTTCTACGTTTCTCCGACCGGCGACGATGCCGGCCCGGGCACCGCAGAAAGGCCGTTCGCCACGCTCACCCGCGCTCGAGATGCCGTCCGTGAGTTGAAATCCAAAGGCCCTGTCACGGAGCCAGTCCAGGTCCATGTTGTGGACGGGATTTATAAAATCTCCGAGCCGCTCGTGCTGGCACCGCAGGACAGCGGCACCAAGGACGCTCCGATTACGTACATGGCCGCATCCGGAGCACGTCCGGTGTTCACCGGCGGGCGAGTGATCGACGGCTGGCAGCAGGGCGAAAACGGCTTGTGGACTGCCCGCGTGCCGGAGGTGGCTGCGGGGAAGTGGTACTTCGAGCAGCTCTTTGTCAACAATCGCCGGGCTACGCGGGCGCGGACGCCCAACAAGTTTTTCTTCCACATGCAGGATATCCGCGAAGAGGTCCTCGAACCGGGCGGCTCGAAGCCCAAGCAGGCGCGGCAGACGGTCCGGATGCGGCAGGAAGATTTTCAGCAGGCGTTCGGCAATCTTCGTCTGGAAGAACTGCGGGATCTCAACCTCGTCGTTTATCACAACTGGGACAACACCCGGCGGTTCCTCGACATCATCGACCCCGTCCAGTCGAAGTTCGTCACCAGCGGCGAGGGAATGAAGCCTTGGAATCCTTGGCGGCGAAATGCCCATTTTCACCTCGAAAACTACTCGGCCGCGCTCGACGCTCCCGGCGAATGGTTCCTTGCTCGCGACGGGGTGCTGTCCTACATGCCGCTGCCGGAAGAGGACATGACCAAGGCAACGGTCGTGGCTGCCGTGGCGGAGAAGTTCCTCGTGATCCAGGGCGATCCGGCCGCTGGGAAGTTCGTCGAGCACGTCACGCTGAAGGGTCTGACGTTCCATCACGGCCAGTGGGTCACTCCGCCCGGCGGCTTTGAACCGGCCCAGGCAGCCTCGCCGATCGAAGCGGTCGTGATGGTCGACGGCGGTCGCCACGTTGCGATCGAAGGCTGCGAGATCGGGCACGTCGGCACCTACGTCGTCTGGTTCCGCAAGGGCTGCCGCGACTGTTCGCTCAAGCGGTCGTACCTGCACGATTTCGGGGCGGGCGGGGTCCGCATCGGCGAAATTGGCATCGCGGCCAACGAACAGGAGCGGACCAGCCACATCGAGATCGACAACAACATCATCCGCCACGGCGGCCGCATCTTCCCCTGCGCCGTCGGGGTGTGGATCGGGCAGAGCGGCGATAACGCCGTCACTCACAACGAGATCGCGGATCTCTACTACACCGGCATCTCCGTCGGCTGGCGATGGGGCTACGGCGAAAGTCTCGCCAAGCGGAACAAGATCGCCTTCAACCACGTGCACCACATTGGCTGGGGAGTGCTCAGCGACATGGGCGGGATCTACACGCTCGGCCCCTCCGAAGGCACCACGGTCTGCAATAACGTTTTCCACGATATCTACGCCTACTCGTACGGCGGCTGGGGCCTTTACACCGACGAAGGCAGCACGGGCATCCTCTTCGAAAACAATCTCGTCTACCACACCAAGACCGGCGGGTTTCACCAACATTACGGCAAAGAGAACATTGTCCGCAACAACATCCTCGCCTTCGCCAGGCTCTACCAGCTTCAGGCCACTCGCGTCGAGGAACATCTCTCCTTTACGCTCGACCGCAACATCGTCTATTTCGACAGTGGCGAGTTGCTTTCGGGCCGCTGGGAACAAATCCGGCACGAAAGCCGCAACAACACCTACTGGGACAGCCGCGAGAAGCCGATCCAGTTCGTCGGCCAACCGCTGGAAGCCTGGCAGGCGAAAGCGCACGAGCAGGGCTCGCAGGTCGCCGATCCGAAGTTCGCGGATCCGAAGGCGGGCGATTTCCACCTGGCCAAGGATTCGCCCGCGCTGAAGCTCGGGTTCCAACCCTTCGATTACACCACCGCGGGCGTCTACGGCGATCCGGAGTGGATCCGCAAGGCGACCGACGTCAAGTATCCACCGCTTGAGGTCGTTCCCGATCCACCGCCCCTGGAAATCCACGATGACTTCGAAACCGGCAGCGTCGGGCAGCCGCCGAGCGGCGTGCAGGCCAACGTCGAAAACAAGGGGGACGCGATCACCATCACGGATGAAGCGGCGTCGAGCGGCAAGCAGAGCATCAAGATCACCGATGCTCCGGGCCTCCGCCAGTCGTTCAACCCACACCTCGTCTACGGCGGTGTGAACTACGAGTCGGGCTCGATCATGAACACGTTCAGCCTACGGGTCGATCCCGGGGCATTTGTGCAGTTTGAATGGCGCGACTACAGCGGCTCGGACTACCGGACCGGCCCCCGATTTCATATCCGCGACGGCATGCTGCAACTCGATGGAAAGCCGGGGCTGGAAATCCCGACGGGGAAGTGGCTGAAATTCGAAATCGCCACCGCGTTGGGGGAAGGGTCCAAGGGGGATTGGGCACTACGGTTGACCATGCCCGGGCAACCGCCGCGGGTGTTTCGCGGCCTGCCCTATGCCCAGCCGGAGTTTAAGAAGCTCACTTGGGTCGGATTCGTCAGTGCGGCCGACGCCAAGACGGTGTTCTATCTCGACGACTTCACGCTCCGCCGCCAATCGCCGGAAGCGAAGCCGTAGCAGCGGCACGTGCTCGCCTTTGTCCCCGCTCGGCTCGAATCGCTGGCCTCGTTACGGCGTTTCCGAAAACTGCACGGCGGTTGTCACCATCGCTCCGCGATCGTCCGTCAGGCTGACGAACCACGTGTTCGCCCCAGCGGGCGGCCGAGGTGCGGTGATCACGCCACCGCCGATCTCCGCAGGTGCGCTCTGCCACTGCCGCTTAGACCTCAAACCGGTGTCCGTCGTGTAGTGCAATCGTGCTTGCGTCAGGCCCGTGGCGGATTCAACCGGCACGCGGACACGATCGCCTTCCAGCGCCGGTTTGCCCGGGATCGGCAGGGGTATGCCGCCTTTGCAGTACGAATCGATGAACAGCCCGATCTCTTTCGGCTCCCAGCCGGCAGTATGGCTGTGCCGCATATTGACCTCGATCCGCATCTGCTTCGTCCCGGCAGCACGGTCGAAACTCTTCTGGTAGCTGTCCAACGGGTAGTGGATGTCGTTTGTGCCATTGACAAAGAAGATCGGCACGCGGCAGCGAAACAGAAGGCTGGAAGGATCATAAGTGTCGATCCACTCCTCGCGCCGCTCGGCCAGCTTATCGATCGACGGCTTCTGCACCGACTCGCCCTCGAACAGAAAGCCGCAACCGTAGACCGGCACTGCCGCTTTGAACCGATCATCCAACGAGGCGACCAGGCAAGTCGTGTACCCGCCCCAACTGATGCCGGTCACGGCGGTCCGTTCGGCATCGACCTCGTCCATACTTCGCAGCAGCGAGTGCGCACGGATCGCGGAGGCGGCGGCGTGCAGCGGCCAGTCGTCGCTCGTATCGCCGCCGATCGTGTCGAATTTCTCCGCGTGGCCCTGGTCGGGCCCGCCGTTGGGCAGCCGCTGGCGGGTCTTGCGGTCGTTCGCCTGATTCGGCACCGGTGCGCCCGTCTTGGAATCGTACATGGGCGTGATCGGCCGATGCCCCGCCAGATCCATAGCGATGGCCGCGTAGCCTCGCTCGGCCCAGAGCCAGGCCCACTCGGCAAAGGCGGTACCCCCGCCGCCATGGATCAGCACGACACCGGGGAACTTCTCGCCGGCATCAACGGCCTTGCCCAACGTGCTGGGCGACGCGTAAAACGCGAAGACCTCCGTCGGCTTGCCCCGGTAGCTTTCGCCTTCGTAGAAGAGCGAGTGAACGGGCCCGGACCGGTCCACCCACCGCATCGCCGGGGCCTCTTTGAGTTCAGTCAGATTCCAAGGCCCAACCTTCTCCTCCGCGTGGACGAGACCCGCAACAAAGGCAACGGCGATACCCAACGCGCATCGATATCTCATCATTTCACCCTTCCGGCAGTGCAGGTACTTCCAAAGTCGGCTCGCCCACGAGCCAACCGAGCGAGGCGAGGAACTTGTCGGTTTCGGCGAGCGTAAACGTCTTCCACGGGTCCTTGTTGAAGAATCCGTGGCCCTGACGCTCGTAGTAGCATGTTTCGCAGCGAACGCCCGCGGCAGTCATGTTGGATTTGAATCGCTCGACCACCGGCACGCCGATCAACTTGTCGTTGGTTCCGAGAAACACGATGGCGGGCGGATCGTCGTTGGTGATGTTGTGGGCCGGCGAAAACTCCTTGTACCGCTCACCGACCCGCTTGTGGTTCCAGCCACCGTCGGGACCGTTGTCGAACACCGGATTGAACAGCACCAAGGCGTTGGCGCGGGGCGAAACCTTGAGGTCATCCTGCGGATCGTCGAGCCCTTGGACCATGCCGACAAACGCCGCGAGGTGCCCGCCCGCCGATCCGCCGCCTGCGGCAATGCGATTCGGATCGATCCCCAACCGGCCCGCGTGCGAGCGGACCCAGCGCATGGCCGACTTGGCGTCGTGGACGCAGTCGAGCGGAGGCCCCGGGACATTTTTGACCAGCCGGTATTCGGCCAGGATGCACACCATCCCTCGCGTGGCGAGGTACGTCGCCTGATCGTTGAACTGTCCCGGTGCGCCGCCCACCCAGCCTCCGCCGTGGAAGAAGACGATCGCGGGCCGCTCGTCCGTTGGCTTCCACCCGTCCGGCTTGATTACGAACAGCCGCAGGTCCCGATCGCCGACCGTTTTGTAGACTTCCGGCTCGCCGACCGCGGCGGCAAAGCTGTATGGTGCAAAGCCAAAAAACGCCACCAGCATCGCGGCACCGAACCGCCTGGACGCGATCATCGATTTCAAGGCCCGCTCCTTTCTTCGCTACCGTGCCAAGAGCCCCGAGCAACTCGGCTGGGCCCCTTCTTCTTTCCCATACGGCTGCTCGACCTCCCCGATTCTAACCAGAGCTCGCAGCGGACGCTATCGCTCGCGAGACCCGCAGCTTTTCTTTGGTGCGATGGCGAACCGAGGTGAAGACGTGGGTTTACGGTCGGCTTAGGCGTTTCCGCTTCTGTCGCTCATCGGCATGCACTGCGCAACGGCTGGGAAACTTGCCGCCTCAAACATGGTGGTGCGCGGGCCCGGGCGAGAGAGTTTTTAGTCATCTCGAGTTTTCGGCAAACAAAGTCGGGCGAGACGCTCGGCCGCAAGTGACGGCAGGGGCTGATGTTCCGTCGACGGTCGTGCGCGCAACTTCGCACGGTCCGAAAGCTGGGTGGCTAAAAAGTCGGCAGTTATCAGTTGTCAGTCGTCAGTTGTCAGTTGTCAGTCTGTTCGCGCGGACGGGTTGCCGGCTCCTGCCGGTGGCACTGCCGGCAGGAGTTTTGTGTTGCGTGTAAATTTCCAAAGAACGAGATAGGGTTCACTTGTTCAGTATTCATGATACCGTTGCGGCGCGATCTGTCAAGGAAGTTTCTAGGCCAGGATGTGCTGATTCACTCGTCGGCAAGGTTCCCCGGTCAAGAAAAGAGGGCTTTCGGCGAAAGCTGCGAACTTCCTCTTCTTTCATCCGGCCGGAAACGGGGTGGGGGCGGTCTGATGAAAAAGGGAGAATGGGGCATTGCACTTTCCGCCGGACGGGTTAGAATGGACCAAACCACGCCCCCCAGAAAGTGCGGTGCATCGATGTGCGAGGTTACCCGTATTCTGTCCGCGATCCAGCAGGGCGATCCTCAGGCGGCCGAACAACTCCTGCCGCTGGTTTACAGCGAACTCCGCCGATTGGCCGCTGAGAAGCTAACGCATGAGAAGCCGGGGCAAACGCTCCAGGCCACGGCGCTGGTTCACGAGGCATACATCAGGCTGGTGGATGTCGAGAAGGCTTATCCTTGGAACGGCCGCGGCCATTTCTTTGCCGCGGCGGCCGAAGCGATGCGGCGGATCCTGGTGGATCATGCGCGCCGGCGCCTTAGCCGGCGGAATGGCGGCCGACGGCTTCGCCTGGACGAAGACCCCGATGGCTGGACGACGGGCGCACCAGCCGCAGAGGTCGTCGCCGTCCATGATGCGTTGGACGCGCTGGCCGCCGAAGACGAGCTAGCCGCCGAGGTCGTCAAACTGCGGTATTTCGGCGGTTTTTCCATCCCGGAGGCGGCGGATCTGCTGGGAATCTCTCGCGCGACGGCCTACCGCTTGTGGACGTATGCCCGCGCGTGGCTGCGCGAGTCGCTCAGCGACGGGCACGAGTAGCGGAAAAGTCGGCGTGGTTCTTGCGCGCAGGCAGGTCCCGCTTGCCGAGTCTTGCCGAGCGGGACCTTAAACGCGTAACCCGGTGCGATTCGGTAGGGCGACGGGAAGCCAACTCAGCTTCCATGTCCCGCTCGGCAAGCGGGACCTACTGACGGACCACGCCGAGAAATCTTTTCGTTTTTGAGACAAATGCGGCCCCATTTCCGCACTGTATATCGGAGAGAGCCGTGATGCACCACCCTGACGACGTCAAATCGATTTTCCTGGAGGCCGTCGAACGGGTCCCGCCAGACCAATGGCCGGAGTTCCTTCGCCAGACGTGCGCCGGCGACGAGGCGCTGCTGGGTCGCGTGCAGGAGTTGCTCGACGCCCATGCTGCCGGCGGGGAATTCATGGCAACACCGGCGGCTCCAGTTTCGCCGGAAGCGGCTGGGGAGGGCGAGCGATTGGCCGAGCGGCCTGGGCAGACCATCGGCCGTTACCGGCTTTTGCAAGAGATCGGCGAAGGGGGTTTTGGCGTCGTCTATCTGGCCGAACAGCAGGAGCCCGTCCGGCGCAATGTCGCCGTGAAAATCATCAAGCCGGGCATGGACACCCGCGCGGTGGTCGCCCGGTTCGAGGCCGAGCGCCAGGCCCTGGCCATGATGGACCACCCCAATATCGCCAGGGTGTATGACGCGGGGGCCACCGATTCGGGGCGACCGTACTTCGTGATGGACCTGGTCGAAGGCGTGCCGCTGACGGAGTATTGCGACCGGCAGAACCTCAGCACCCGGCAGCGATTGGAACTGTTTGGCCAGGTCTGCCAGGCCGTGCAGCACGCGCATCAAAAAGGGATCATCCATCGCGACCTCAAACCGGCGCACGTGCTGGTCGCGCCTGGCGAGGACCGGCCAGTGCTGAAGATCATTGACTTCGGCATCGCCAAGGCCACGCATGGGCGGCTCCTGGAGACGGCTTTCCTCACGGCCGCTGACCAGTTGATCGGCACGCCTCTGTATATGAGTCCGGAGCAGGCGGAGATCGGCGGTGCGGACATGGATACCCGCAGCGACATCTACTCGCTGGGCGTGATGCTCTACGAACTACTCACGGGTCACACGCCCTTTGATGAAGCGTGGGCGCGGGCGGCGGGGTTGGACGAGGTCCGCCGCCTGATCCGGGAGATCCAGCCGCCGCGGCCCAGCACGCGGATCACCGTTTCTGACGAGTCGTCGGCGACCATCGCGGCCCGCCGCCAAACGGAGCCCCGCAAGCTCCGGCTGCTTTTGCGCGGTGACCTGGACTGGATCGTGATGAAGGCCCTGGAGAAAGACCGCTCGCGCCGCTACCAGACGGCCGGCGATTTGGCGAGGGATATTGAGCGCTACCTGAACGACGAGCCAGTCGAGGCCCGGCCGCCGACGCTGGCAGACCGCATCGGAAAATGGGCGCGGCGGCATCGACCGGTCCTTTGGTCGGCGGGCGTGCTGCTGGTCCTTTCCACCATCGGTCTGTCGCTGAGCACGCTGATGATTGCACGCCAGCGCGCGGAGGCGGTCCGGGCCTACGAGGAGACGGCCAGGCAACTGCAGGCCACAAGCCGCGCGGAACGGTTGGCGGAGACGCAAATGCACCTGGCCGAAAAGCAAGAGAAGGAGGCGATTCGCCAGCGCAATGTTGCCGAGCATGCCCGCTACGCTTCGGACATGCGACTGGCTCTCTACCACTGGACGACAGGGGAGTCAACGCGTCTTCTCGAACGACTGCACGCGCAAATCCCCTTGTCCGGGCGTCCCGACTTGCGAGGCTGGGAGTGGTACTACTTGTTTTCCCAGACGCACAATGACCGTCTGGCTTTTCCGTTTCAGAGTTCGAATGCGCTGGCTTGGAGCCCGGACGGAGAGTCTCTGGCCACCGTCGATTGGCTGGGAGGCGTGAACCTGTGGGATGCGAGCACCGGAAAGCGCCGGCGGATCCTGAAAGATTGCGTGGGCCAGAATTCGCTCATCGCTTGGAGCCCGGACGGGAAACACATTGCGGCAATCGATCACGACGTGGCGTGGATTTGGGACGCGGCGTCGGGCGATTTGCTGCGGTCGCTTCAAGGTCATGCGGGCCCCTGCTACGCACTCGACTGGAATCCGGACGGCGCGCGGTTGGCAACGGGCGGAACGGACGGGACGATCCGCGTCTGGAGTGCACAGACCGGCAAGCAGCTCTCTTCGCTGACGGTGCCGGGCAAGGTCATCTGGTGCGTGGACTGGCATCCTGACGGGAAACAACTGCTCGGGGTGGTGGGGATCGATCCGAACATTGCCGAGGAGGTGAGGATCTGGGACACCTCCAGCGGCAAGCAAGTCGGCGGCTGGTCTGCCACCTGGGTCAATCAGCAATACGCGGCCTTCAGTCCGGATGGTGACCGAGTGGTATGGAGCTATCGCCCCGCCCGCGTCAGCGACTGGAGAACCGGCCGCCTGATTTCCTCCTTCCCGCGGTGCCGAATGGGCAACACTGCCTGGAGCCCAGACGGCCGTCGATTAGCGTCGCCCACCATCGACGGGCAAGTCGATCTTTGGGACCCGGAGACGGGGGCCACGCTCCTGTCCCTTCCCGCTCCAGCGGTGTCCGGCGGGCACATTGCCTGGAATCCAAACGGATCGCTGCTGGCGGTCGGCTGCGAGGGCCCGAAGGTTGCGGTGTGGGAGGTCGATTCGTCACGGCAGGCGCTGGCGCTGCCCACCGGCAAGGGATATGCCCTGGCGGTGCGGTTCAGTCCGGACGGAAGACGCCTCTTGGTGGGCGGACGGAAGGGATTGGTTGACGTTTATGATTCCCAGTCGGGCAAAGCGACTCTCTCGGTCGAACAGGACCTCACCTGGATCCGGTGCGTCGCATGGAGCCCTGACGGGAAACGATTCGCCACTCCCGCGAATACAGCCAGCGTCGTGGTCCGGGATGCCGAAACGGGAAGCCAACCGTTTCCCCTGCTGCCGTGCGAGGGCGAGATACGGTCCCTGGCTTGGAGTCCCGACGGCGAGGTCCTCGCGGCAGGCACGCGCAAGGGGCAATCCAGCGGCAGCATCGGACCGGGGCGCGTCGTGCTTTTCTCGATGACGACCGGCAAAGAGGTGGCCGCCTCCCCGTACGCGGAATGGAGCTGCGACTCGATCGCCTGGCGCCCGGACGGCCAACGGCTGGCGGCCTCGGGAAAACGGCTCCGCGTCTGGGATGCAACTCTGCGTGAAGAGATTCCCGCGGCCACCAGCGCCGCCGTCGTTCTGGACTGGAGTCCTGACGGCAAGCAACTTGCCGTGGCAGGCGGCAACGGGCCCGACCACGGAGACGGAAACATCCGGATCTACGACGCGACCTCGTGGAAAGTGATCGTTGAAATGACGCAAGGCGTCGACGATGTGGCGTCGCTTGCCTGGAATCCGCGGATGCCGCGGCTTGCCTCGGGAAGCCAGGACGGGGTGATCAAGATCTGGGACACGGCCACCGGCCAGGAGGTTTTCTTGCTGGAGCCGGCTGCCGACACCGCGCAACGGCGGATCCAGCAACTCGCCTGGAGTCCCGACGGGCTGCAGCTCGCGGCGGCGAGCCGGGACTGCACGGTCCGCGTCTGGGACGCCTCGAATGCCGATCGGGTCATCACGCAAGAACAGCTTCGGGCCCAGAGGGAATCCCTGATCGCCCAGAAAAAATTCGCGGAAGTGATCGACCGCGTCCGGTCGTTATGGGTTGTTGATCCAGAGAATTGGGAACTCGAAGTGGTGCTCCAGCGCGCGATTCGCGCCTGGGTCGGCCAACTGGCAGGCGAGGGCGACCTCGACCGGGCGGTTGCCGTCTACCGGCAGCTCAGCGCGGAGATTCTTGGGCGGTTTGACTACCGGCTATGGATGTCGACGGCGCTGTTCGGCGCGGGCGACCAGGAGAAAGCCGTCGAGATGTTGGAGGAATTGCTCGCGGAGCGGCCCGGACACTTGGCGTACCGGCATGCCGTGGCCGTCCGCTACGAAACATGGGCGACACGATTGCTGCGGGAGAGGCGTTGGGAGCCGATGATTCCTCTTTTGGAAAGGCTCGCCCAAGAATTTCCCGAGCGGCCCGATTTTCGCGTACAACTCGCCTGGCATGCGGCGGCGTCCAAATGTCTCAACGAAGCGATGGCGGCCTTGGATAAGATCGCCAAGGCGCGTTCACGCTGGCCGGACTATCGGCCGGAGCTGGCCCGCCGCCTCGAGGGCAGCCATTCGGCCGACGCCGCGGTGGTCTACTCGCAGTTGCTCGCGGACTCTCCCGCGGTGGCCGAGTATCGCGAGGGTTTTTTCCGCAGCCTGCCTCTCTGGTGGGCGGCTCGCGCGAGCCGGAAAGACTCCGACCTTGTCATCGACGGTCTTCGGCAACTGCTGCGATCCGCTGAAACGGCCCGAGCGATGCTGGACTGGGTCTCCTGCGAGCTTCCCGTCCTAGCCCGGGGCGCCGAGAGCCTCCCCGGAATCGTCTTTGTTTCGGACATGCCGTGGGTCCGGTCGACGTGCGGCTGGGGGCTGGCAGAAGCCATGCGAGACCGACTGCCATGGGGCGGCGCGATTTCCATTGCCGGTTTGCCGTATGCGAATGGGATCTGCACGTGGCCCTTTGACGACGAGAGGCCGGCGGACGTGGTCGTCGACGTCTCGAAGCAGAATTTTGCCACCTTCAAGGCCCATGTCGGCATGCGCTCGACGGAAGGAAGCGTGCAGTTCCAGGTGTGCGTCGACGGCAAGGTGAAACAGGAGACTCCTGTTCTTCGCGCGGGGATGCTCCAGCCGGTCTGCGTTCCTGTCGAAGGCGCCCAAGAGGTGACGCTTCGAGTCCTCAACGGCGGCGACGGCAACAAGCACGACGATGCGACATGGGGCCTGGCGCGGTTCGTTGAGGCCGGTGCGAACGATCCCCTTGAGCAGCCCGGCGAGATCCGCACGGCAACCGAGGCGAACGTTGCGCTGCTGATGGCAGAGGTCCACTCGCGGCTGGACAACAAGGATCTTGCGCGCCGGTGGTTCGACGCGGGCGCGGAGTGGATGGACAAGAATCCGGCCGAGGCGGAAAGGCTCAATGACTGTCGCGTCGAAACGGAGCAGACGCTGGGATCGGCGGAAAAGCTCTCTGCAGCAAAGGAGAAGCCGAAAGCGAAATAGACACTGGCATCTCCCGCGCCGATTGGTCTGCGCGGCGCGGGAGATGATCGTTTCCAACGCAGGCCAGGTGCAAGAGAGAAAGAGAAGGAGACTGTGTGATGACTCGTTTCTGCACTCGACGCACGTTGTGTCTGGCGATCGTTCTGGCGGCCGGCCTGATGGCCACAGCCCTGCTCTCACCCGCCATCGGCGCCAAGAAACCGCCAACGCCGCCGCCAACGCCCGCGTATACCATGACGCTTCTTCCGCTGCTCGACGACGAGGACTGCTTGGGTGGTCGCGCGATCGACATGAACAACTGGGGCGACGTGCTTGGATTAGCCGTGTTCCCGTCGGGCGACTACAGCATACCCTTCTACGATATTCCAGTCGTGTGGTGGGCTGCGCAAGTCTTCGCGACCGACTTGACCGGCCCAATCGCCGCCGCGCTTGAGGCCAACGGCTGGTGGGAAGCGGGGCAGCAACCTGCGTACGGACGTCACGAGGTCGGGAATGTCCTGACGTCATTCAACGTCGACGCGGCCGCAATCAACGACGACGGCACCATTTGCGGATGGGCCACGTTCAGGCAATCTTCCAGGCCCAGTGAAACGGACCCGTGGGAGCAGGATTTCAACTTTCAAGCGGTTTTCCGGCTCTCTCGATCTGGAACGGTCGAGCTGCTGGATAACATCGATCTAGCACTGCCGGGGAGCCTTTCCTACGTCGGGTCGATCAACAATAACGGCGACGTAGTGGGGTGCGTTGCCTATGGGACGACCGAAGACGCTGACGCATATCTCTGGAAGGGTGATGGCACCTTGAGCATCCTTCCAATACCTGAACCATTCGCTGCGCAAGGCATGCAACTAAACGACGCGCGTCAGGTTGCCGGATCGGCCTCCGCCGCGAATGGAGGTTTGGCGTTTCGATTTGACGCGGATACCGGCGATTTCCTGGATCTCGGCACACTGGGCACAACAAAGGGGGGCGTTGCGGTCAGCTACGCGAAAGCCATCAACAACGCCGGTCAGGTAGCCGGCTTCAGCAACGCGCCGAAGACGTATTATTTTCACGCGTTCCGCTATACCGACGGGGCGGGCATGCAGGACCTCGGCACTTTCGGCAAGCCTTGGGATAGTTCCGCCAAGAGCATCAACGACTTGGGCCAGGTCGTGGGAACCGCGACCAATCGCAGCGGACTGTACGCGAGCTATAAGGAGTTTCTCTACACCGATCAGAACGGCATGCTGGACCTGTGGGCTCTCATCACCAATGCGGCGGCCGAGGGCGTCACCGAGGCGGATTTCAATAAGAGCGTTGTTTGCATCAAGGTCTGCAAGGATCGCACGGAGCTCAAGTTCGGCCGGATATGCGGAAACGCCGCCAATGGCGCACTCCCCTACGTGCTCACGCCGGACAAGTAGACGGTTGAGGATTGGTTTCAAGGAGGCACAGGCATTGTGCGAGGATGGAAAGTGATCCAATGAGCGACTGCCTCCAGGTTCTTACCGCGACGGACGCCGTGCGCCACTTGTACCTGGCGGGCGTCGCCGAGCGGGAAGGTCACCACGCGGCGGTCCGCCACCGCGAATGCCCGCGGCTCGCCCGCGGGATCGTTACGCTCCGGGCTATCGCGGCGCAGCGGACCGCGATCGCGAATGCCCGCGGCTCGCCCGCGGGATTGTTACGCTCCCGGCTACACCCGCCAGCCTCTCTTCCCTTCGCGCGAGCCAACGCCGCCGAGGGCGAAACGAAGGGGTGGCCGCGGGATCTTTCTGTAGCAAGGAGCGTGAGCCTCCCGCGGGCAAGCCGCGGGCATCTGCGAGTGGAGCGCGGTGGGGCTGTAGCAAGGAGCGTGAGGCTCCCGCGGGCAAGCCGCGGGCATCCGCGGCGGCCCGGCGACTGCGAGCCGAGGCTGCCCGGCTGTCGCGCGTCTCGCCAGAACCGCCTCAGGAAGAGCAGAAACCGGCAGCAGAAATGTAAGAGAAGGTCAAGAACGTACAGGGATTGAAAACAGTGCGGCCGGTGAGGCCCAAGGCGCCAACCATGTCCCTCACCGGCCTAGCATCTCCCGCGCCGATTGGCCTGCGCGGCGCGGGGCGATGATGCTCTTATTATACGGCGGACCACCTTCAAGACCGGGGGGACATGCCATGTGGGCACGTGCTTTCGCACGGGGACGGGGTTGTCTGGCTTTGGCTGCGGGCGATCGGACAAATGGCACGCGTCGCAGCCGCCGCAGAGGCGGTCCGAGGAGCCAACGCCTGGTTTTGGAGACGCTGGACGACCGGACATTGTTGAGCATCGGCGGGTTGCTGGATCAGAATGCAGCCCTGGCCGCCGGCTTGAATGGCGATGAGCCACTCGCGGCGCAAGCCCCATGGTTCGGATTTTTGCCGCGAACAGCGTCTGTACTCGCGTGTCTATGACCGTTTAACAAACCAAAGGGTACTACAATGTCATTCAAATCGCTTATCCGCCGTCAGAAACCGCGCCGTGTAACTCCGAACTGCAGGCCTGCGAAGGGACATTTCTGGCATCGCCACATTGGATTTGAGGTATTGGAGGCACGAACGTTGCTGAGCATCGACTTGATCTCCGTTGCAGATCCCAACATTTCCAGCCAAAACCTGTCGGGCGACGGGCCGAGTTCCAACCAACGAGTGAGTGCAGACGGCCGATTTGTCGTATTTGAGAGCACTGCGGACAATCTGGTCCCCGACGACCACAACCAAGCTAGCGACATCTTCCTTCGCGACCGACTGCTGGGAACCACCAAGCTGGTAAGCGTCAACACACTCGGCAACGGCAGCGGGAACGGGTCTTCCTCCAATCCCGTGATCAGCGCCGACGGCTCCACCGTTGCCTTCCAGAGCTCCGCCAGCAACCTCGCCGCGCTGGATACCGACACAATTCAGGACGTGTTTGTCTCGGCACGCAATTCGGCGCCCACCGTGGCCACCGCCATCGGGAATTTCACGGTCGATGAAGACGCATCGGACACGGTGCTGGGCCTGTCCGCGGTGTTTGCCGACGTGGATATCGCCACCAACGGCGACGCCCTGATCCTCTCGGTTGCGAGCAACACCAGTCCCAGCCTCGTCACCGCCACGCTCTCCGGAACGACTCTCACGCTGCACTACCTGGATAACCAGAACGGCTTGGCGGAGATCACCGTCCGCGCGACCGATTCGGCCGGAGCATTCGTCGAGGACACGTTCCAGGTGTCGGTCAGCGCAATCAATGACACGCCCACCGTGGCGACGGCGATTTCCGATGTCGCGGTCGATGAAGACGCGGCGGACACGGTACTGGACGTGTCGGGGGTGTTCGGCGACGTGGACATCCTCACCAACGCGGACAGCCTCAGCCTGGCCGTGGCGACCAACACGAACGAGAGCCTGGTGACGGCGACTCTCAGCGGAACGAACCTCGTGCTGGACTACTTGGCCGACCAGAACGGCCAGGCGGCGATCACGCTCACGGCCACCGATCTGACGGGGGCTACGGTGAGCACGACATTCGTGGTTACGGTCAACGCCGTCCAGGACCTCATCGTGACGAACACCAACGACAGCGGTCCCGGCTCGCTGCGCAATGCCATCGATCATGCAAACGCCAATCCCGGCTCCGATACGATCACCTTCAACATCCCCGCGAGCGATCCCAATCACGTCTACTACCGTAACGACGGCATTGCCGGCTCGCTTTCCCTCGTCGCCGCAACGACGCTCCCGGACTACCAGATCACCGACTTCGATCCCGATTATCCCGCCACGCCTTTCAGTTGGTATCGAATCCGGCCCACATCGGCACTGCCCACGCTGACGGACGCTGCGATCATCGACGGCTACTCGCAGCCGGATGCCCGCCCCAACACCCAAGCGATCGGCAGTGATGCAGCGCTGCGAATCGAATTGGATGGTTCCATGTCGGGCATCGCCAGCGGCCTGACGATTACAGGCGGGAAAAGTCTAGTGCAGGGACTCGCGATCAACCGGTTCGGCAGTCATGGCATTGAAATATCCCAGCACGATGAGAACATCATCGCGGGCAACTACATCGGCACGGATGCGACAGGCAGCTTTGCTCTGGGCAATGCGGCTTATGGTGTGGTCATTCAGGGTGGTGCAAGCTCAAACCGAGTCGGTACGAACGGCGACGGCATCGAAGATGTCGCGGAGCGTAACGTCATTTCAGCAAACGCACTGTCCGGCGTCGCAATCGCGCACGTCGGTACGCACGGCAACGTGGTGGCGGGCAACTACATCGGCACGGATGCGACGGGAAAAGGGACTCTGGGAAACGCAATATGCGGCGTGTACATCACGGGAAGTGCACAGTTCAATCGGACTGGGACTGACGGCAGCGCGGATGCGTTCAACGAGGTCGAACGGAATATTATTTCGGGCAACGGAACTCATGGAGTCCGGATCAGTGGCGCCGGAACCGCCGACAACGTGGTCGCGGGCAATTACATCGGCACGGATGTGACCGGAACGCAGGCTCTCGGGAATTATGGGACAGGTGTGCTGATTCATGCCGGTGCGCAATCGAACCGGGTCGGTACGGACGGGGACACACACTTCGACAGCGAGGAACGCAACATTATTTCCGGAAACGGACTGCGAGGTGTCTGCGTCGAAGGCGCGGGGAGCGACGGGAATCTCGTGGCCGGCAACTACATCGGCACGGATATAACAGGCAGGTTTGCTTTGGGCAATGCGGCGTATGGTGTGCTCATTCAGGGTGGTGCAAGCTCAAACCGGGTCGGTACGGATGGCAACGGCATCGGCGACGTCGCGGAGCGTAACGTCATCTCAGCAAACGCGTTGTCCGGCGTCGGAATCGCGCACGTCGGTACGCACGGCAACGTGGTGGCGGGCAACTACATCGGCACGGATGTGACGGGCACGTGCGCTTTGGGCAATCCGGCTCATGGTGTGGTCATTCAGGGTGGTGCAAGCTCAAACCGGGTCGGTACGAATGGCGATGGCATCGGAGATGTCGCAGAACGTAACGTCATCTCAGCAAACGCGTTCTCCGGCGTCGCAATCGCGCAGCTCGGTACGCACGGGAACGTCGTGGCAGGCAACTATATCGGCACGGATGTGACGGGAAAAGCGACTCTGGGAAACGCAG
>JAXGMN010000037.1:0-136105 GCA_040768665.1 Thermoguttaceae bacterium | reverse complement strand
CCCTGGGGGTGTCGGCACTACACCTCTTTTCAGCAGTCTCCGCCGGGCACTGCGGCTAAACGACTGCTCGAGAGCGTGCGTGCAACCGTTCAATCCAAAGAGGTCCAAAGGACATGGAAAGATGAAACACCACAGCAGTGAAACGGACGGCAAGGGGATCGGCTTTTTCGAGCGGTATCTGACCGTCTGGGTGATCCTTTGCATCGTTGCCGGCATCGCCCTGGGAAAACTCGCGCCCGGCGTGGCGAAGTCGCTCGACGCGATGGCGATCTTCGTGGGTGACGCCCCCGTCGTCTCGATCCCGATCGCCTTGTGCCTGTTCTTCATGATGTACCCGATCATGGTCAAAATCGACTTCGCCGAGGTCTTGCGCGCCGGGAAGACGATCAAGCCCGTCGGGCTCACGCTCTTCATCAACTGGGCCGTCAAGCCGTTCACGATGTATGCCATCGCGGCGTTTTTTCTCGGAACGCTCTTTCTCGGCTTCATCGGCCCCGATGCGGTGGACTATGTGAAGGCACCGCTGGGCCTCGAATTGTCCGTCGGCGACACCTACGGCTCCGGCAAGGTCGTCATGCACGGCGGCGTGAAAATGCTTGAGGTCCCGCTTTGGCGGAGCTATCTCGCCGGGTGCATCCTGCTGGGCATCGCTCCGTGCACGGCCATGGTGCTCGTGTGGGGCTACCTGGCCCGAGGGAACGATGGCCACACGCTCGTGATGGTCGCCGTCAACTCGCTGACCATGCTCGTCCTGTACGGCGTGCTCGGCGGATTTCTGCTCGGCGTGGGCAAGCTCCCCGTCCCTTGGCAGGCGCTGTTGCTGTCGATCGGCGTCTACGTCGCGTTGCCGCTGGTTGCGGGGTACCTCTCGCGGAAGTGGATCATCGCGGCGAAAGGCGAGGCGTGGTTTCGAGAAAAGTTCTTGCACTACCTCACTCCGGTGACGATCTCCGCGCTGTTGGCGACCCTGGTCCTGCTCTTCTCGTTCAAGGGCGAAGTGATCCTCTCCAACCCGCTGACGATCCTCTGGATTGCCATCCCTTTGTTGATCCAGACGCTCGTGATCTTCGCGCTTGGCTATCTCCTGGCCAGGCTGCTGCGGCTCTCTTATGAGAATGCTGCGCCCAGCGCCATGATCGGTGCTTCGAACCATTTCGAGGTGGCCATTGCCACGGCGACGATGCTTTTCGGTCTGTCATCCGGGGCGGCGTTGGCGACCGTGGTCGGTGTGTTGATCGAGGTGCCTGTGATGCTGATGCTGGTCCGGTTCTGCTTGAAAACGCAGGACTGGTTTGAGCACGAAGCGGCTGCAGTCTCTGAAGTTCCGGAATCTGTTGCCGTCAAAGTGTAGGCGAGCCAAGCTGGGTCGTTTCCCCAACGCCTGGGGGGGGCACTGTAACTAATCGATTTGCCGCGGCGGTCCTGTTGACATATTTGGTTAGTTGGCTATAGTTGCAAATATCCCGCTGCCGATATGAGGAACAGATGGACGCCAAGCGACTAGCCAAATACGAAGCCCGCGCGCGGATTATCAAGGCGTTAGGCCACCCGGCCCGCCTGCTGATCGTGGACGAACTGTCGACGGCGGGCGAACGGTGTGTGTGCGAGCTGACCGAGATGATCGGTTCGGATATGTCGACTGTTTCTCGCCACCTGGCGGTCCTGAAGGGGGCCGGTCTGGTGGAGGACGAGAAACGGGGGCAGATGGTGTTTTACCGCCTCCGGATGCGGTGCATTCTGAAGTTTTTCGACTGCATCGAATCGGTGATGGAGTGCAATGCCAAGAGCCACCAGGAGCTCCTCGCATAGAGGAGATTCCGGCGAAGAACGGCCTTTTTCTTTTGAAGGTTATTTGTTAATTTAGCCAAGTAGCCCAGAATGGTCCGGGCTTTCCGGAAGGGATCTCTCGATGGACAGGAAGCAGACTTCGATTCTCGCGGCGCTGGTCGCGGTTTTTCTGTTCGCCTACTACGTGAATTTCGCCAGCTCCCAGATCCAGAACGCGATCATGGAAGCGTTCTACATGCTCCAGTGGTACGTTCGCTACCACACGCTGGCTTGCGTCGTGCCAGCCATGTTCATTGCGGGAGCGATTGCCACCTTCTTCTCCAAAGAAGCCGTGCTCCGCCATTTGGGGCCGAAAGCCAACAAGGTGGAGGCCTACAGCGTCGCCTCCACGTCCGGCACGGTGCTGGCGGTCTGCTCGTGCAGCGTGTTGCCGATGTTCGCCGGCATT
The DNA here is from genome assembly GCA_040768665.1 of Thermoguttaceae bacterium. Taxonomy (GTDB): domain Bacteria; phylum Planctomycetota; class Planctomycetia; order Pirellulales; family Thermoguttaceae; genus JABWBD01. The sequence continues at coordinate 133,869 of JAXGMN010000037.1, read as the reverse complement.
TATCGCGTGGGGGCGGGGTTGGGACCGGCCTCGGCGTTCCTCTATTCCGGACCGGCCATCAACGTCATGGCTATCTTTCTCACGGCACGCGTCCTCGGCTTCGACCTGGGGATTGCGAGGATCATCGGGTCGATCGCCTTCGCCGTCGTCATCGGTCTCATTATGGCAGCCATTTTCCGAAGAGACGAAGAGGAACGGACGGCCGCGGTGATGCAGTTGCCCGAACCGCCGCCGGCCAGGCGGTGCCTCTGGCAGACGGCCCTGTTCTTTACTTCGATGATCGCGTTTCTCGTGTTCAGCGATTGGGCGAATCCGAGCCAGACGATCATCGAGAAGACCGACGGAACGCACATGCACGTGACCGTGCTGATCCGCACGGCCGAGACCTACCGGGTTCAACTCGAGGAGCCGCTTGGCGAGCTGAAGAAGGGTGCCAAGCTGATGCTCAACATCGACGACATTGCCCTGGAGCAGGACCACACGCCTGAGGGTTATGGGTGGGTGGCTTGGGTCTTTCATCACCGCTGGTATTTCGCCGGTGCATTGTTTTTGGCGGTCCTGGCGATGGCCTGGCAGTGGTTCGACCGCGACGAACTCACCGATTGGATGGACCAGACATGGAGTTTTTCCAAGTCGATTATTCCGCTCTTGTTCGGCGGAGTCCTGGTAACCGGGTTCGTCGGAGCCTTGATCCCCGAGCAGATCGTGGCCGGTTGGGTTGGCGGCGACAACTTTCAGGCCAATCTGGTGGCTTCGATGATCGGCGGTATGTGGTACTTCGCCACGCTGACGGAGATCCCGATCCTGGAGGCCCTGATCGGACTCGGAATGGGCCGGGGCCCGGCGCTGGCGTTGCTCCTGGCAGGACCGGCCTTGTCGCTGCCGAGCATTGCGGTGATTTACAGCGTGATCGGCCTGAAGAAGACAGCCATGTTCGTCTTCCTTACGGTGATCATGAGCACAATTGTTGGAATGGTTTTTGGCTGGTACTTCGTCTGAACGAAATCGGCCTTCGACATCAGAATCCCTTGCATTCAGGAGAGAGAACGATGAAACTGATCCAGGTATTGGGACCCGGCTGCCCCAAGTGCGAGAAGCTGAAGCACAACGCGGAAGAGGCCGTTCAACAGTCGGGAACCGAAGCTGTTGTCGAGAAAATCACCGACATCAACGTGATTACCGGCTTCGGCGTGATGATGACGCCGGCCCTGGCCATCGACGGCGAGGTCAAGGTGGTAGGCAAGGTCCCTTCGGTGGACGAGATTGCGAAACTGCTCTCCTGAATCGGATTTCCCCAAACCGGGAAGCTCGATTTGGGCGCCGGCGAAGGAATTCGAAGGGCCGCAGGTGCCTGGAGCATGAAGCTCGGATGGCTGGACACAAAAGGGAATGTCGCGATGACCGAGGAAAACCACAACGCCTGCTGTTCGTGCAGTGCTGCTCCGGAAGAGGTTGTTAGCCGTGGCCAAACGTCTCTGGCCGCGGCGACCACGGTTTAGCTTGTCGCCAAGCCATGTTTTTGAGGATGCGAATAGACAGAGGATGCGAATAGACATGAACCCGAAGAATGCTGTTTCCACCGCCCTGTTGTTGTTCGTTGCCGCCAGCATTTTGGTCCTGGCCGTGAAAAGCTTGCGGCAGAACCCGGCAGCCGAGGCATCGGCTCAGTCGGCGGCCGCGAGTTCCGCAGCGGAGGTGCCCTCGGACGGGCTGGTGGCCTACTATTTCCACTCGAACACGCGTTGCCCGACCTGCCAGAGCATCGAGGCCTACGCGCACGAGGCGATCGAGACGGGCTTTGCCGACGCTCTGCAGGAAGGGCGTATTCAGTGGCGCGTGCTGAATTACGAGAAGCCCGAGAACAGCGGGCTTGCGCGGAAGTACGAGATCGCCTTGCCGATGGTCGTGCTCGCCAAGAGAGAAGGCGGCGCGGAGACGAGTTGGAAGAGCCTCGACCGCATCTGGGAACTCACAGGAGAAAAGGGCGAATTCGTCCAATACGTGCAAGAAGAAACACGAAGCCTGTTGGAAGGTTCGGGCGGGGCGGGATAGTCGCCCTCCAACTCGCCCTGCCGATCGTGCGCGGGCCCGGGAAGGAAAACAACCACTTGGCTGTCAGCAAGTTGTACTCGTTTTGAGGAGAGTTGAGATGAAGGTGCGCTTTCTTGGGATCACGTTGCTGGTTATCTCTGCCATGGTCGTCTCGGCGGCCGGTCTCCGGCTCGACGTTGCAGGTGATGCGCGCGCCGACTCGCCGCAGGCGGCCCCGGCTCGCCGTGTGATCGCCTGCTATTTCCATCGTACGCAACGATGCCCAACTTGCCTGAAGATCGGTTCGTACGTCGAAGAAGCGGTCAAGTCCGGGTTCGCCAAAGAAATCGCCGATGGCCGGGTCGTTCTCACCATGGTTGACTTCCAGGATCCGAGAAACGAGAAACTCGTTAGCGCCTACAAGATCACCGGTCCCACCCTGGTGGTCATCGACGCGGCGGGCGACAAGGCAGCCGGGTGGAAGCCCGCGCCCAAAGTCTGGAGCCTGGTCGGGAAGAAGCCCGAATTCGTGAAATACGTGCAAGACGAAATCCGCGGCTACCTGGAGAAGCAGTGATGACGGAACTTGTTTTCGGCGCGGCCTCGGCGCTGTGGCTGGGGGTGCTCACCTCGATCAGCCCCTGCCCGCTGGCGACGAACATCGCGGCCATTTCCTACATCGGCCGCCGCGTGGGCAATTCCCGCCAGGTGTTCCTGACGGGCATCCTCTACACCGTCGGTCGCACGGTGGCCTACCTGGCCCTGGCGATCATCCTGGTCGCCAGCGTGCTCTCGGTGCCGCAAATCTCGCTGTTTCTTCAAAAGTACATGCACCTCGTTCTCGGGCCGATCCTAATCGTGGTGGGCATGTTCCTGTTGGGGCTGATCCAGTTCAGCATGGGAGACGGCAGCATGGGCGCGGCGATGCAGAAGCGGGTCGATGCGATGGGGATCTGGGGTGCCGTTCCCCTGGGAGTGGTCTTCGCCCTTTCGTTTTGCCCGACCTCGGCAGCCTTGTTTTTCGGGAGCCTGATCCCGCTGTCGCTCAGCGTCAATTCCAGCGTGACCCTGCCGCTGGTCTACGGCGTCGGCACGGCGCTGCCGGTGATGGTCTTCGCGGCAATCATTGCGCTGAGCGCCCAGTCGCTCGGAAGGGCTTTCGACGTGCTGTCGAAGATCGAGTGGTGGGCGCGGATGATCACCGGCGCGATCTTCCTCGCCGTGGGGTTCTGGTTCTCGCTGAAGTATATTTTCGAGGTCGTCTGATCTGTCGATATAATTCAGTGCATCACGCTGGCCCGCGTCGCACGAGAGGCCTTTCTCACGAAGCGGTTGTGGAAGGGTAGGCTGGCGATTGCGTGCCTGTGCGACACTCCGCTACTCCGCCGCCACGCAGACGCGGAAGCCCAGAGTCAGGTGGCGGTTCTCGGGCCGGCCCCCGCTGCGGCTTGCCGATCGGCAGCCCCTGGTGCAGTTGAACCAGCCGCCGCCACGGTAGACGCGCTCCTCGCCGGTTGCAGGCCCCCGGGGGTCGTGCGGCGGCGACTGCGCGTAGTATTCCGGGTCGTACCAGTCGGCGCACCACTCCCAGACATTTCCGTGCATATCGCACAGGCCAAATGAATTCGGCAGAAAGCTCCCGGCGGGCGACGTGTAGGTATAACCGTCGCTGGCTTGGACCAGCCCTTTTAACTCGGGGAACTGCGTCTCGAACGCGGCGTCCGCCACGTTGGCGAACTTTGCCGTTTCCTCGGAGTCATCGCCGTGAAAGTAGCCGGTGGTCGTGCCTGCTCGGCACGCATACTCCCACTCCGCCTCCGTCGGCAGACGGAAAATCGTGCCCTCCTCGCGACTGAGCCACTTGCAAAACTCCATCGCGTCGTTCCAACTAATGTTCACTACCGGGTGGGTATCTGCCTGAGAGAATCCCGTACTCCGCCACGAATGCTCCTCGTTCATCTTGAACTCTTTCGTCTCGGAATCCCAGGCAAAGGCGCCCTGGAAGCCGGTCCCCTTTTCCGCGTCGGTCGCGTAGCCCGTCGCCTCGACGAAACGGCGGAACTGTTCGACCGTCACCTCGTGCTTTCCGAGATAGAACGGTTTGGCGATCGTTACCGTGTGGGCGGGTCTCTCGTCGTTGAGGCCGCTGCTGTCTCCCATGACAAAAGACCCTGCTGGAATTAATACCATCTCCAGCTTCGATCCCCCGCCCAATTCGATGGTCTTCTGGCCCGGCAGTTCTTTAGGTTTGACCACGTTCTGCTGCTCCGAGGTTGGTTGGGTGCCACAACCGGCAGCCAGCATGACGGCGGTCAAGGCAACGCACGTTCGTAGGCAGTTTTTCATTCGATGACCTCTCCCCACCAGGGGTGTTCGAGTTTGATGTCGTCCGTCTCCGACCGATTGATCCGCCCGTATTGGGCGAAGAAGTGCGGTTTCCACGGCTGAAGTCTCAACTTCACCCGCTTGCCGACCGGCCAGGAGAAGGCCGGCGTGTTTTGATGGTCTCTCATGCTGAAAAGATGCACGGCGATCTTGGACTCGGTGAGCGCCCCGCTGTGGACCTGCAAGTCGGTCAGGTCGAGCGTGAAAACGTGGTGGGCATAGGGCATTTGGCCTGCCCGCGGCGCCGCCGATTTCGCGGCGATGGTTCCGCTGACGATCACCTCGCCGGCCGCGGGTGGCGCGGTCTCGGCCTGTTTGCCCGACGGCTTCAATGCCATGTCGACCAGTTTCCAGTCTCCGACGGCCAGTTCGCGCGCGGCGAACTGCCAGACGACAACCTTCTTGCCGGCCAGTCGGTCTTCGCCCTGAGCCAGCTCGCGGCTGAGCATCTCGCGCGTGGCATACGCCCCGTCGTCGTTCCGCAGAATCGTATCCACGGGGCGATTCAAGGCGAAGCTCAGTTGCTCGGCCAGGCCGGCCGCGCTGCCCCAGTTCATCAGCTCCAGCGAGTAGATGTTGGCAAAACTGTCGCCCAGCAGCAGGACTTCGGCGGCCGGATCGGGCCGCCACGGCAAGCCCGCCGCGTCGGTCACCGGGCGGATCGTTACAACTTCCTCGGCGAAAACGCCCTGGTTCCGGCGCAGCTTGAGCATCATCGCGATGTCGCCGAGGTTCTGGACCTCCTTGGACGTCTCGCGCCGGCTCCGATCCATGGCAGCCGCGCGCAATGCGATTCTCTCTTCGATGAGCCGGGCCAGTTCCGCCGCGGCCAACTCCATCGCCTCGGGCCGCCAGTGGGTGTCGGTGGCCAGATAGATCTCGCTCCCGTGGCGGTCGCGATACCGGGCCAGCGCATCGGTTACGTCGCAGACCAGCACGCCTTCGGCATCAAGCTCATCGAGGAATTGCCGGTAGGACGGATTGCGAACGCTCATCCACCGGCCTTCGTACCGCGAGGAGAATTTTTCGGGATGGATGGTGGCCTTGTCGGGGATCGGCATGAGCACCAGGTGGATATTCCGCTCGGCAAGCTGCCGGTGGAACTGGAGGATCGCCCCGCGCGGGTCGGGCTGCGGAGCCGGCCGCCACTCGGTGCCGCCACTGGCCCGGCGGGCCATGTGCCGCGGATCCAAGAATCCGGGACCGGTGCAAAAGTCGATGCCCGGCCGGTAGAACAGCCACCGCCGGCGGCCGACATAGGCCTTTTCGTTGCCGCTTCCGGCATAGACCAGGAGTTCTTGGGTCGGCGGCAAGACGAACTGCGTCAGCAGCGACTCGGCCTTCAGATCCTTCTCGTACTCGTTGATGGCCCGCAAGAGCACCGCGTTGCCTCGCAACGTCTTCGAGATCCAGTCGCCGTCATATTCGCGGCAGGCGGCCGCGGCCCGAGGCAAAGCGGCAACGATCTCGAAGCATTGCGGCCAGGGGCTTTCGCGCCGGCTCTCCGTGTACTGCCGCATCTCGCGATACGTCTGCACGGCCGGCACCGAGAACAGCGTGACGAGTCCGACCGCGACGAGCGTCCACTTCACGCCACGGCTGAATTCCGTGTGGCCGATTTCCAGCCTGGCTTGCTCTTCGCGAGTCGGGTACATGGTGTGTTGGGTCATTGGTCTAGAAGATGAAGTAGATGAACGGGTTGAACTCTTGCACGGTCATGCCCATGATCGCCAGCCAGAAAACGACCGTGATCCACAGCGCCTTCTGCCACGTGATCTTGCGGGTGAAGTCCCAGGTTTGCGGGCAAACCCAGACGACGGCCGCCGCCAGCAGCATCGAAACCACGTAGTACGGCTGGTAGATCAACCCGCCAATCAGCCCCGCGCCGGATTGCGGCGCCGTCAGTCCCAACATGCTGCGGCAGTATTCCAGAGCCGCGGGCAGATCGGCGGCGCGAAAGAAGACCCACGTGAAGCAGACGATCACGAAGGTGATCGCCATCTTGGCAAACCCCGGAAGCCGTTCGTACAGCGAGTGCTTTCCGCCCAGCCGCTCGAGGATCAGCATCAGTCCGTGGATCGCGCCCCAGATCACGAAGTTCCACGAGGCCCCGTGCCAGAGCCCGCCGAGGAGCATCACCAGCGCCAGGTTGATGTAGGTCCGCACGGTCCCTTTGCGATTGCCGCCGAGCGGGTAGTAGAGGTTGTCGCGGAGCCAGGTGGAAAGGCTCAAGTGCCAACGCCGCCAGAATTCGGTGATCGACCGGCTGAGGTAGGGCGAATCGAAGTTCTTGGCGAACATGAAACCCAGCATCAGTCCCAGGCCGATCGCCATGTCGCTGTAGGCGCTGAAATCGAAGTAGATCTGAAAAGCGTAGGCGACCGCGCCGACCCACGAGTCGACGCAGCCGATCGAGCCGGCGTCGAAGGCCATGTCGGCCACCTTGCCGCACGGGTTGGCCAGCAGGATCTTCTTGCCGAGCCCTAGGCCGAGGAAGGCGATGCCGCGGGCGAACTTCTCGACCGTGTGCGTCCGTTGGCGAAGCTGATCGGCCACGTCCTGAAAGCGGATGATCGGCCCGGCCACAAGCTGCGGAAACATCGCCACGTAGCACCAGAAGTCGATCGGATTGCGGATCGCCTTGGCATCGCCGCGATAGACGTCGATCGTATAGCTCATCGACTGGAACGTGTAGAAGCTGATGCCCAGCGGCAATGTCACCTTGAGCACGTTTTCAATCCCCATGCCGGTCAGGCCGAGCGACTCCACCAGGACCGTGTAGTTGTCAATGAGGAAGTTGAAATACTTGAAGAATCCGAGCACCGAGAGGTTCGAGATCATGGAGACTGCAAGCACCCAGCGCTGACCTCTCGTCCGAGGTTGGCCGGAGGGTAGCAAGGGGATCGGGCCGCGCCAGGTCGAGGGCCGCAACTGGCCGGCCAGCGTCAGTCCGCAGAGGTAGTCGATGAGCGTCGAGACGAACATCAGCACCACGAAGAGCGGATTTGCCCAGCCGTAGAAGAAGTAGCTGACCGCCGCCAGCGTCAAGTGCTTCAGCCATCGCGGGCTGAGGTAATACAGCGCTAGCGAGGCGGTCAGAAAGTAGAACAGAAACAAGTGGGAACTGAAAACCATAACGCCCTCTGCGGTTCGCGGCGATCAAGTGCGCCAAGTGGGCCGGTTATCCCCCGCGCCAGACCGCACGCCCGTGAACTCGTTGCCGACGCGATGCCGCTAAGGCCCGTGCGTCGCGGCGTGCTGCATAGGCATTCGCGCTGCGCAAGGCCGCAGGCGCGCAGCATGAAACAGAGGCCACTTCAGGGAGATCGCAGAATCAAATCAGCAAGACTTGATTCGCGAGATGGAGACGAACCGGCAGCAGAAGACGCCCGCTCGCACGGAATGGTTGGTGCAAGCCGACTGCCAGCCGCGAAAAGTCGGCATTGGGCAATCCTGCAAGGGACGCCCGCAACGGCAGGCTCAATGAACGGCCAACGAATCGGCGCGGAGAGAAGGAGTATTTGCGACCTTGGCACTCGCGGGGCCCGTGATGCGGGGGATTGCATCGACACTCCGGGCATTGCCCCCGAAGTGTTGTGTCGCCATAGGTTGTGGCGGAGGCACGTTTGCTCTCGCAGCCTTGCGCATCGTGCGCGCAGCAGCCCACCATCAGGTTGACTACCAGAACCGCGATGCTCAGGATGCGGCAACGCCGGACCATGCAACAACTCCTTGTGTACTCGTTGTCCGTTATCGGCGGGAGACTTTCGCCGTCTTCAGGCGAATTGGCCCGCTCGCCATCCGGGGGGAATTATCCAATCCGCCGATCTTCTTGGCGATACGCGCTTCCGGGTGCCATGGCACCAATACGCAAAAAAACTGATCCGCTATAGACCCACTTCCGAATATACTGTATATTCGGCTGGACGAATGAGATGCCGCCAAGTCCGAAGCGCGCCTTTCGATGAGTAGTCAAGAGATCCCGCACGGTACAGTCGCGCGCTGCCGTGGTCAAAGCCCTGGCGTGCCCGGCTCGGCTGATGATTGTTGACGAGTTGGCCGAATGCGGCGAACGCTCGGTGCAAGAGCTGACCGCCATGGTCGGCACCGACGCATCGACGGTCTCGCGGCACCTTTCGACGCTCAAGAACGCGGGCGTGGTGGCAAGCCGGAAGTCGGGAACCACGGTGTACTATCGCCTGCGGATGAAGTGCATCCCTGTGTTTCTCAACTGCGTGGAATCCATGCTGCGGGAAGACGCCGAGATGAAGGACACGTTTGACGAATGCAAGATCCTGTGGGAGCCATGCTGCTCGGTGCAGTCCTCTCGCGGATCACGGTCCGAGGAGAGAATCATGAGAGCTATGCGCCGAGGTGTTGTCGCCGCCGGGGCAGCCATTCTGACGATGATGGTTGTCGGTCTCTCGATCGCGCGAAGCGCCAACGAACCGGCGGCAGAGGGCCAGGGGAAAACAAAGCCCAGTCTCCGCCGGCCGGCGTCTGCCCGCCGTTTCACCTCCGCGACGAAGACGGAAACGTGATCAACCCCGTCAGCGATGAAAACGCCGACAAGCCGTATTCACCGAAAATGACCTGCGGCGCATGCCACGATTACGAGAAGATCACGAAGGGATTTCATTTCACTCAAGGCATGGGCGAAAAGCCGACCGCGGAGCAAGCCGCTCGTTGCCTTTGGGCCTCGACACCCGGCAATTTCGGCGGAAGCTGGTGCTCGCCCGCGCCGCTGTACCGCTATCTGTCGCCAAAGAAGAACGAATCGGCCGCCACGATCGACCTGACCGCCTTCACGTTCTTCACCTCGCCCTGCGGGGCCTGCCACCCGGGCGGCGGACCGGCCGAGTATGATCGCGACGGGAAACGCTACGACAGTTGGATGAGCGATCCGGCCAGCGGATTCACTTCCAAAGGGGAAAACAACCTGGACGGCGACTACTACCAGGCCCGTTGGTCCGAGACCGGGGTTCTGGAAGCCGACTGTCTTTTGTGCCACATGCCCGAGTACGATTTCGCCCAGCGGAAGAAGCAGCTCGGGGCATGGAACTTTCGTTGGACGGCCACCGCCGGCGCCAAGTTCGCGTCCGTCAAGGGTTCGATTCAAGCGGGAGAGCCGGTTGAAATCGCCTACAACAAGGAGCGGTTCAACTCCGACGGGACCGTGGAACCTCACATTGTCGGTGAGCCTCGCAACGAGGCGTGTCTGAATTGCCACGCCCAGCCGGGTTGGAAAAAGCGGGGCGCCAATTACTCGCCGCGCACGGACGTGCATCTGCGGGCCGGTCTGAGGTGCGTGGACTGCCATCCCGCGGGCAGTTCGGCGACCGACCCCGCATCGCCGGCCACGAGGAGCACCAGTTCGGCAAAGGGGGACGATCTGGGCGGTCTGGTCCGCAACGACCTGGATAATACGGTGGTGAGTTGCACCGATTGCCACGATACCGAGAAGTCGGGGCTCCCGTGGCGAAACATCTGTGGCTGCCTCCCTGCACCTGGAGGCCATTGCGTGCCAGACCTGCCACATACCCGAGCGGCTGGTGATGCCGATCGAGGTGCAGGCGGCCGACGTGTTCAATCCGGCGCCGAAGATCGACCAGCCGGGCAGCTGTCCTGTGGACCTTCTACGGCCCCAACCGGGAGTTTCGCAACCATTACGGTTATCTCAACATGATGGGTTACGACGATAAGCCCACGGAGCGGTTCCGGCCGAAGCTGGTCCGCTACAAGGGCAAGATTTTCCGGCCAATCAGATTCACAGTGCCTGGCCCGATCGAAATCGACGGCGAAACCGCCTGATGCAGCCCAAGATGAGCGACATCGTGAAGATGTGGACGGGGCACCGTGCGGACCCGCTGAACAAGTACCCGGAACTCGCGAAGATCGTGGACGACAATGGCGATGGCGTGGCCGAGGTCAATCGGCCCGAGGAAATCGACGCCCTCATTCACTGGTCGCGCAGATGCTCGACGGCATCAAGTACCCCATGGAAAAGAAGCGTGTCGTCTGGGTCATGGACGACCGCGTCTATCGCTCGGGGACCGGAGTACCGGATTGTTGAAACACACCCGTGGGAGACTGCCGTACGCCAACGTCATACGTACAACCACGATATCTTTCCCGCCAAGGCCGCAATCGGGCCGGGGATGCACGGATTGCCACAGTCCGGAATCAGGAGTTCTTCTACGCGCCGGCGCGGTTCACCTTCGATGAAACCGGTAAACCGGTCGTCGAGCCCCAGTACCGCCGCTTGGGCCTGAACTGGAACATGGTGACACTGACAGCATGTTGCCATGCCTACGTCGCCGGGCTCTACAGCCTGATGCTTTTCTTTCCCTGCGCTGGTCGCGCTGGTGGCGCGCCGCCGTGCAATGGGTGTTCGGGAAACGCCGCATTCCCTTGGCGGTGCATCTGATCCTGCTGGTCATCGCTGCCGCGGCAGTCGTTGGGGTTGTATTGCTCCTCGATCAGCCCGAACTGATGGAGTACATGCTTCCCACGCGGATGTGGCTGGACGCCAATCATTTCCTCGTGGCGGTTGGCGTGATGCTCGTGGGGCTGATCGCCTTGCTGTGGGAACTGCGGCAGTGGCTTCCGACTCTTGGCGAGCCGCCGTTCGGTTCTGGGAATGCTGACGGCCTTGGCCCTGGCAAGCTTGATTGGCCGCGACGGTCGCGGCCGGCATCCTCGTGTTCCTGAAGATCCCCGCCCTCGATACGGTCACGCGGGCCTCCTATACCGTCTTCGATGCGGCGATCACGGTGGTGTTCGTGGCCGCTTTCGTCACCGTCTTCCGCGGCATCGCAGTACAGTTCCGCGGCAACGCGGACGCGCCCAAGCCGATTCCCAGGCCGGCGAGTGAGCTTGGAATGAAACCGAAGCAACCGTAGAACGTGCTCCATGTGGATTGTTCGTCTCGCCCTTCGCCGTCCGTATACCTTTGTGGTGGCGGCACTGGTTCTGGTGCTGCTTACGCCGTTTGGCTTGCTGCGCATGCCGACGGGCATTGTTCAGCCATCGACATTCCGATCGTGTGCAGTGTGTGGCTGTACAACGGCCTGATGCCCAGGAGATGGAGCAGCGGATCGTCTTGTCTGGAGGCAAAAAGTCAACGTCGCACGTCCCTGCCTTCGAGCAAAGCACGCTGTGGGCCCGTGTACAGTAGAGAACGATGCCGACTCCTCTGGGCTGTACCTCGAACGAGGGGAGAGGTAGACGAATCGGGCTTTCGATCGACGTGCCGGCTGTTCACCGCCGACTTCGACACCCTCTTTGGTCACCAATCCCGGTGTCGTTGTGAAAAGATCCGAAATAGACTATTCCGCTATATGCTTGTTACCGAATATAGTGTATATTCGCCGTACCGAATAAACTCCTTCTTCCTCAGGGAGACTGCGACCATGAGAGTCTCGCCTTGCACTGGGAGTCCTGGCATTGGCCGGGGCCGGGTTTGCCCTCTTGTCGGCCGGCTGCGGCGGATCGGCGCAGTCGACGGAAACGAGGCGGGCCGAGTCGGCCGCAGTGGCTACAACAACGGTCGATTCCAAGACTTCGGCCGAAGTGGCGGCCCCAAGCGCCGCCAAGACGGCGATCGCGAAAGCGGCCGAAGCCGACAAGTACCTCTTTGCCTTCTTCTGGAAAACCGACGATGAATCCACCGCGGCCATGCGGAAGGTGTTCGAGGAGGCGATGGCTGACCTTGCCGACCGGGCGGATGCCGTTGCGGTCAACGTGACTGATGCGGGTGAAAAGAGATCGTCAAGGAGTACGGACTGGAGCGGGCGCCCGATGCCGCTGGTCCTGGCGATCGCTCCCAACGGCGCCATCACGGGCGGATTTCCTCGCCGCTGAGCCAAGGGGATCTTCTGACCGGACTGGCCACTCCCGGCACCCAGCAGTGCATGAAGCGGCTCCAGGACGGCAAACTCGTGTTCCTTTGCGTGCAGAACGCGAGCATGAAGTCCGGCGAGGAGGCCATGAAAGGCGTCCGCGATTTCCAGGCCGACGTCCGCTTCGCCAGCCACGGAAGTCGTGATGCTCGACCCCAAGGATACAGCCGAGGCGGACTTCCTGGCGGATCTCGAAATCAAACCGACGCGGCCGATGCCGTCACGGTCTTTCTGGCGCCACCGGGGTCGCCCATCGGCAAACCGAAGGGCGACGACCAAAGAGCTGCTCGCCGAGACGCTCATGAAGGCCAGTTTCGGCAGGTCCGGGCGGCTGCGGACCCGGCGGCTGCGGACCGCGGTAGTCGCGGTAGGCGGCGGACTTTCTTCTTTCACGACGGATCGTGTCGCACGCTCTGCTCTGCGCGTGCGGCAGGTGGGATTTCCACGTCACTTTGTTTTCACGTAAGGAGTAGGATGATGCCAAGGATGGAGCCTAGCATGGTCGCCGCGGTCATCGCGGTGGTTGGGCTGTCGCTTGTCGCCGGCCCAGACGCGCCGGCCCAGGTCCACAGCCCAGCGCACGGTAGCCGGCGTAAGCCAAGGTCAAGCGGCCTTGACCGCGCCGCGCCGCCGCAAAGCATTTGTTCGTTTTCTTTTGGAAAGAGAACGACGAGCAATCTCAGAAGATGTTCGGCGTGTTCCAAGCTGGGATGCAGTCGCTCGCCGATTCCGCCGAAAAGATCGGCATCCAGATCACGGACCCCAATGAGCGGGCAATCGTTGAACGGTTCGGCCTGAGCCGGGCTCCCATGCCGCTGGTCTTGGCGATCGCGCCGTGCGGGGTGGTAACCAAGGGGTTTCCGATCCAGTTCACCCAGCAAGATCTGGCTCAGGCGATTGTTAGCCCCTGCACCGCGCAATGCATGAAAGCCCTACAGGATCGCAAGCTGGTGGTGCTCTGCGTCGCCAATCAGAAGACCCAATACGCCCAGGCTGCTCTCAAAGGGGCGCATGATTTCCGGGCCGACGCCCGTTTTGCTGCCGCTTCGGAAGTCGTGCTTCTCAATCCCGAAGATCCAGCCGAAGCGGGCTTCCTCCGCGATCTTCAGGTCGATCCTCGTAGCCCGCAGGCCACGACGGTCCTTTTGGCCCCCCCGGGACAGCCGATCGGGAAGTTTTCCGGGCCGGTTACCAAGGACCACCTGGTCGCCAAGGTCGCTTCGGCGCAGTCCGGCCCGTGTGCCGGGGGCCAGTGTGGCCCCGGCGGCTGCGGACCTCGCCAATAGCCAATAGCGAATAGGAGAAAACGCTCGTGAAGCTTTCTACCCTTGTTTGGCGCGAACTATTTGAACGCAAGAACCAGATGTTCACGATTCTCTTTGGAATCCTGCTGGGGATCACCACCGTCGTGGCCATCCGCAACATCACCCACTACTCGGAGATGGCGGTGGCCCGGGAGTTGGACACATTGGGGGCAAACGTGCTCGTGCTGCCCAAGTCGGTCTCGCTGCAGGACTACTACTCGGCCGATCTGCACAACGACGTGATCCCCGAGGAATACGTCATGCGGCTGACGATGTCCAACATCCAGGGCGTCGACAACCTCTCGCCCAAGCTGTGTCTGCCCGTGGACTTCCAGGGACGCCGCTTCACCTTGACCGGCATCCTGCCCAAGAGCGAGTTCCAGGCCAAGGCGGCCTGGGCCGGAGCGGGTATCTTCAGCCGGCCGATCGGCTGCGGGGCCGTCAATGTCGGTGGGGCGTCCGAGCCGGAGGACAAGAAGACCCTGGTCCGCAAACGCGTAATTGAGACGCTGGAGGAGCGCGAGGCCCTCGTCGGCGCGGACGTGGCCGCTTCGCTGGGCGTCCGCGAAGGCCAGTCTCTGAACCTGCTGGGCGAGGAGTTTTCGGTGTTGGCCGTCCTGCCTCAGACCGGCACAGTCGACGACTCGCGGATCTTCACCCACCTGCACACGGTCCAACGGCTCTCGGGCCGCGACGCCGTGGTAAGCTGCATCGAAATTGTGGGGTGCTGCAAGGAAATCTCCGCCGGGCTGGTCGACAAGGTCAACAAGCTCCTGCCTGATGCCAAGGTCGTCACCGTCTCCCAGGTGGTGGCCACGCAGGCGAACGTCAACAAGATGATGGAGCGGCTGTCGATGATCTTCGTGGCCATCATCGTCGTCGTGGGCGGGGCGGGAATCGCCAACTACATGTATGCCAATGTCTTCGAGCGCCGCCGCGAGATCGGCACGCTGATGGCCCTGGGCGCCGAGTCTGGGCTGATCCAGCGGATTTTCCTGCTCAAGGCGCTTTTGCTGGGGCTGGTCGGCGGCGTGGGCGGCTTCCTGCTCGGCACGCTGCTGGCGGTCACGCTCGGCCCGCGGCTGGCCGGCGTGATCGTTCTGCCGATGCCGATGATGGTTCTGTGGGCCGTGCTGGTTTCCGCGGGCATCGCCCTGGTGGCCAGCTATTTCCCGGCTCGCCGTGCCGCGCTATTGGATCCTTGTGCCACCTTCCAGGAGATTTAGTCCATGCTGCGAATGGAAAACGTTACCAAGACCTACAATCTCCGCCGACAGACGGTCGTTGCCCTGGACGATGCCAACGTCCATATCCACCCCGGAGATTTCGTCTCCCTGGTCGGCCCGAGCGGCAGTGGAAAGAGCACGCTGCTCCTAATGCTCGGCGGCATGCTCTCGCCCACCTCCGGCCGAGTGCTGTTGTCCGACCAATCGATCTACGATCTCAGTTCCAACGGCCGCGCCCGGCTTCGCAAGGCGAACATCGGCTTCGTCTTCCAGACGTTCAACTTGGTTCCCTATCTGACCGCTCTGGACAACGTGAAGATTCCGCTTTACCTGGCGGGCCGCGGCGACGCGGAACAGGATGAGCGCGCTACGGCGCTCTTAAAACGCGTGGGCCTCGGCGACCGGCTGGACCACAAGCCGTCGGAACTGAGCGTGGGCCAGCAGCAGCGGGTGGCCCTGGCGAGGATGCTCGCTAACGATCCGGTGGTGATCCTGGCCGACGAGCCGACCGGCAACCTCGACCCGGAAACCGCCGACGACGTCATGGGCTTTTTCGAAGACTGCAATCGCGAAGGGCGGACGATCGTGATGGTCACCCATGATCCCCTCGCGGCAGCCAAGGCCAAACGGACGCTGCGGCTGAAGGCAGGCAAGCTCGTCTCCGAGGCACCGGGCGCGAAAGCCTTGCACGTCGCGTGAGCAGATGGATACGATAACAAAACTGAGGTGCGCGGTGTGTGTCCGCATCAGGGTTGTCAACCCCCAACGACGGAAAAAGACGGTATCATGCCTGTAAGAGTCAACAGCCCGAAACCGGATTCCCAGCAGATCAGCCTGATGTTCCGCGCCTTCTGCGACCGGACCAGATTGCGGATTCTGAGTCTGCTCCAGGAGGGGGAGTTTTGTGTGGGAGACCTTGTCCAGATCCTCGGCGTTCCCCAGCCGCGAGTCTCCCGGCATCTGGGCCATTTGAGAAAAGCGGGGCTGGTCACCTCGCGTAAGTCGGGGCTATGGATCCACTATTCGCTTGCGCCCGCCGAAAACACCTTCCACCAGAAGCTTCTCGATTGCGCGGTGACTTGTTTCCAAGAGGTGCCCGAAATTCAGGCCGACAGTGTGCGGGCCGCTAAGGTCCGAAAGGCTGGCGGCTGCTGTCCGCACTCACGGTAGCTACCAAATAGGGGTGTAAATATAGATAGATTATCGGGTTGACGAACTTCACCGTTGCTCCTATCGTATATTTACGATACACGATTAACCGGAGGAGAGCAATTCGTGGAGCACACCTGCCTGCCGCCCGTCGAGACATCTCTTCCACTTCTGGAGGGTGTAGAGGCTGATCGGGAACTGGCGAAGTTAGCCAAGGCGTTGGCCCACCCGGTGCGGGTCCAGATTGTCAGAATTCTGGCGCGCCGTACGTCCTGTGTCTGCGGCGAGTTGGTCGACGAACTGCCGCTGGCGCAATCGACCGTATCTCAGCACCTCAAGGTTCTGAAGGAAGCCGGTTTGGTCCGCGGCTCGATCGACGGGCCACGGGTCTGCTATTGCCTTTCTCCGCCGGCCTTGGACCGTCTGAAGCTCCTGGTTTCGGCCCTCTGAGCAAAGCAAGTTTTGGGCGGAAACATCGGTCTTTTCCGGCGGCCCGCGAACGAGAACTCGATTGTTTTTTTCCAAGATAAGGACAACGGATGAATGACTGAAAGCATTTCCAAACGGCTTTCCTTTTTGGACCGCTACCTCACGCTCTGGATTTTCCTGGCGATGGCCGTGGGAGTCGTCGCGGGATATCTGGCTCCCGGCGTCGAGTCGTTCATCCACAAGTTTCAGGTAGGCACGACCAATATCCCCATCGCCATCGGCCTGATCCTGATGATGTATCCGCCGCTGGCGAAAGTGAAGTATGAAGAACTGGGCGACGTCTTCCGCAACTGGAAGATTCTGGGCCTTTCGCTGGTGCAGAACTGGATCGTCGGCCCAATCCTCATGTTTTTCCTGGCGATCCTGTTTTTGCACAGCTATCCCGAGTACATGGTTGGCCTGATCATGATCGGGCTGGCTCGCTGCATCGCCATGGTGATCGTCTGGAACGACCTGGCCAAGGGCGATACGGAATACGCAGCAGGGCTAGTGGCCTTCAACAGTGTGTTCCAGGTGTTGTTTTACAGCGTCTACGCCTGGGTATTCATCACCGTCTTGCCCCCGTTGTTCGGTCTTTCCGGCAGCGTGGTCGAAGTGAATATGGCAGAGATTGCTGAGAGCGTGTTCATCTATCTGGGGATCCCCTTTATTGCCGGGATGATCACCCGCTTGGTGCTCGTCAAAGCCAAGGGTAAGACTTGGTACGAGACGCAGTTCATTCCCAAGATCAGCCCGATCACACTGATCGCGCTGTTGTTCACGATCCTCGTGATGTTTAGCCTCAAAGGAAACCTCATCGTTCAGATTCCGCTGGATGTGGTCCGCATTGCCATACCGCTGTTGATTTACTTCGTCGCCATGTTCCTGGTCAGCTTCTGGATGGGCAAGAAAATCGGGGCTGACTACTCCAAGACCACGACACTCTCGTTCACTGCGGCCAGCAACAACTTCGAGCTGGCGATCGCCGTGGCCGTGGCCGTATTCGGGATCAATTCCGGAGTGGCATTTGCGGCGGTAATTGGCCCGCTGGTGGAGGTGCCGGTGCTGATCGGCCTGGTGAACGTTGCTCTCTATTTCCAGCGGCGACATTTTGAACCGCCGGCCGAGGCGGGTATTTCCGTAGCAAAGCAGGGTCTTTATTCGTAGTATCTGCGCATGGTGCGCATATGTCCGACTCGTTTAATCGCAACGGCCAACGGCCTGCGCGCGATGTGCGGTGGCGGGCTTGGTTACCGCTGTCCGCGCAGGACGTTGGCCGTTGCGGTTAAACGATTTGGGTTGTGGCCCGGCCGCGTTAGGAGAAAAGCATGTCCGAATCGTCTACTCCCGATACACGAGACCTTGTGCGTAAGGTCTATGGCGAAAGCGCATCCACAGCCGGCACGTGCTGCGGTCCGTCGTGCTGCGGATCGCCCTCGCCGGTCAAAATCGACTCCACGCGTCTGGGCTACTCTCAGTCCGACCTTGAACAACTCCCCGAAGGAGCCGAGATGGGGCTTGGTTGCGGCAATCCCCAGGCCATCGCCGCGCTGAAGCCCGGCGAGGCCGTCCTCGATCTCGGCAGTGGAGGTGGGGTCGACTGCTTCCTCGTGGCGAAGCAGGTCGGCCCGAGCGGGCGGGTGATCGGTGTCGACATGACGCCGGAGATGATCAGCCGCGCGCGGGCCAATGCCGCCAAGGCCGCCTACGCGAACGTCGAATTCCGGCTGGGCGAGATCGAACACCTGCCGCTGGCCGACTCTTCGGTCGACGTGGTGATCTCCAACTGCGTGGTCAATCTCTCGCCCGACAAACCGGGCGTGTACCGTGAGGTATTCCGGGTGCTCAGGCCGGGCGGACGCGTGGCGATCTCCGATGTCGTGGCCACCGTACCGATGCCGGAGGAACTCCGCCGCGACCTGGCACTGCTGTCCGGTTGCGTCGCCGGCGCAGCGACCGTCACCGAGTTGGAACGTACCCTGACGGAGATCGGCTTTCAGTCCGTCCGGATCCAACCGAAGGAAGAGAGCCGCCAATTCATCCGTGATTGGGCGCCGGGGCGAGGAATCGAGCAATACGTCGTCTCGGCCACAATTGAGGCAGTGAAACCGACCGCTTCGTGAAAACTGCCCAAAAAGTCGTCCGATGCTTAAGAAGGTCTACGTCGAAATCACCACCGACTGCAATCTCGACTGCCGCATGTGCATCCGCCACGCCTGGCGCGACGCCGGCGGCAGCATGACGCCGGACACGTTTGCCGAGCTTGTCCGCCAGCTCCGTAACATTCCCGGTGCCGAAGTCGTCCAGCTCGGCGGCTTCGGAGAACCGACCGTTCACCCGCACCTTGCCGACTTCCTTCTGGCTGTCAAAGCAGCCGGGCTGCGGACCGAACTGATCACCAACGGGGCGGAACTTTCGCCCCGGCGGCTCGAAACGCTCGTCGAACTCAAGCTGGACCGGCTCATCGTCTCGTTCGACGGCACCGATTCCAGCGGAAACGGTGTCTTTCACGGCCAGGTTGCCTGCCGGGTGAAGGAAAATCTTCGCAATCTGTACCGGCTGAAGTTCTTGCAACGGTCCGCGCAGCCGGAGGTCACCGCTGTGTTCGTGGCCAGCAAACGCAACATTCACGAACTGCCTGAGATGAAACGGCTAGCGCGCGAGACAGGGGTGAGCGAGATCCTGGTGACCAACCTCGTTCCTCACGTCGAGGAACTTGCCGGCGAAATCCTCTACGAGCACTGGACCACAACCGCCCGTCGCCACGGCCGCTCGCCCTGGACGCCGACGGTTGACCTGCCGCGGATGGACGCCCGCTCGCCCGCCGGCGCCGTCGTCTCGCAGCTCCAATCCACCGGCACCCATCTTCGCCTGTTGGGCGGTGAGTTGGCCGCCGGCGCGATGCGTTGTCGATTCGTCGAGGAGGGTCGCCTGGCGATCGCTCCGGACGGCGGCGTCAGTCCCTGCCTGGCTTTGTTGCACGACTACCATTACTACTATCGCGGACGCAAACGGCAGGTCCGCGCCTGCCGTTTCGGCAACATCCGCGAACGCGCATTGGGCGAGATATGGCAGAGCGATGCCTACGCGGCTTTTCGCGACCGTGTCCACCGATTCGTTTTCTCGCCCTGCATCGACTGCAGCGGCTGCGAACTTCGCGAGACA
Organism: Thermoguttaceae bacterium; assembly: GCA_040768665.1. Taxonomy (GTDB): domain Bacteria; phylum Planctomycetota; class Planctomycetia; order Pirellulales; family Thermoguttaceae; genus JABWBD01. Next base: position 114,240 of record JAXGMN010000037.1, on the reverse strand, counting down.
AACGAAGCCGACTGTTATGGAAATCCGTTTCCCACGTGCGGCGAATGCCTCTGGGCGGCCGGGCTGGTGCAGTGCCCGTGACGCAGCCGCGGAGAGATGACAAGCTTTGCGCCTGTCTGGTTGACCGCTGCGCTTTCATTTGGCTCTGTCCCAACCGACTCCGTCGCGCTGCCATCGCAGCAGCGCATTTCCGCTGCCCGCGACCTCTGCAATCGCTATATGGAAAGCTGCGGCAGCGAGACCACCAACCTGGTCTACGGCTACCGTCTCGATACGGCCAAGGGGTTGGCTTCCTTCGAGCCGGCCGATTCCGTGCGCGCGAGCAGGTCCACGGCGTTCATAAGCCCTGGGGCTACGGTGCCGGCTTCGAAGACGTCGCCTACCACAACGGCACGCTCCTCTTTGCCCTCTGCGAAGCCTACGACGCGACCGACGAGACCTATTTCGCCGAATTGGCCCGCCGCATCTTCAACGGCATGCACCGCATCGGCACGCTCAGCCCCGACACTGGATTCGTCCGATTCCGATGCTGCGTACATCCAACTCCAAATTGCCACACAACCATATGTGCCGATACCGATCGAGCAGGCCCCCCCGCCAATCTCAGCCAGCCTACACTCGCAGAGAAGCCCGGACGCGGAAAAGACGAGTGCCCTGGAAAAATTGGGGGAAAACGTCACGCAGGGCTCGTTGCGGGCCGTCCGGCAGAACGGGGAGATGGTCGAATGTCCGCTTCGCCACACCGACGTCCAGGCCGACGTCTCCGGGTTCATCGCACGCGTGAAGGTTACCCAAACGTTCTACAACCCGACCGACGAGCGAATCGAGGCAGTCTACGTCTTTCCTCTCCCCCACGAGGCGGCCGTCGACGACATGACGATGATCGTAGGCGATCGGAAGATCGTCGGATTGATCAAACGGAGGGCCGAGGCGAGACAAGTCTACGAGGAGGCGCTGGCCGCGGGGCAGACGGCAGCTCTGCTGGAGCAGGAGCGGCCCAACATCTTTACCCAGTCGGTCGGCAATCTCGACCCGGGCCAGGAAGTGAACATCGAGATCCGCTACGTCGACGTGCTCAACTACGACAAGGGGACCTACGAGTTCCATTTCCCGATGGTGGTCGGCCCTCGGTTCATTCCGGGGGCTCCGGTCGGGCAGCCGCAGGCGACGCCGCCGGAGCTTCAGGGCAAGGTCTCGCCGCCGGTGCCGGATACGACCCGCGTGCCCGACGCTTCCCGGATCAGCCCGCCGGTGCTCAAGCCCGGTTTCCGCAACAGGCACGACATTTCGCTTTCGCTGCGGTTGGAAGCCGGTGTTCCGGTCCGGGATCTCAAGGTCGTGAACCACGAGGCAACGGTCGAGCGTGAAGCGAAAACCGCGCCCGCGTGAAGCTTTCGCCGGACGACTCGATTCCCAACAAGGACTTCGTCCTGCGCTACTACGTGGTCGGCGAGAAGCCCGAGATGGCGGTGCTCAGCCACACGGGCGAATACACCGACACAAAACGGCTCGGCCACGGCTACTTCATGCTCATGGTCCAGCCTAAGGAAGACGAGCGCCTCACGAAGAGCCCGCCCCGCGAGATCGTCTTCCTGCTGGACGTGAGCGATCGATGAGCGGACAGCCGACCGAAAAGGTCAAGGAAGCGATGCGCGAGATGCTCAAGCTCTGCCGCGAGGTCGACACCTTGCAGGTGATCACGTTCGCCGGCCAAACCCGGCAACTGTTCGACAAACCGGTGCCCGTCAATCGGGAGAACATTGCCGAGGCGCTCAATTTCACCCAGCAGATCCGCGGAAGCGGCGGCACCCACATGCTCGAAGGCGTCAAGCGGGCGATCGACCAGCCGATCGACAGCCAACGCGTGCGGATCGTCATCATGCTCACCGACGGCTACATCGGCAACGAGGCCGAGATCATCGAGCACGTGGGCAAGCAGTGCGGCGACCAGGTCCGCTTCTGGGCGATCGGCATCGGCAGCTCGCCCAACATGTTCCTGATCGACGGCGTGGCCCGTCAGGGCGGCGGAATGGGAAAACGCCTGGCGCTCGACGAGACGGCCGCCGGGCTGGCCGAAGAGGTCATCTCGCGGATCCAGCGAGCGCAACTCGCCAAGATCCGGATCGATTGGGGCGGCCTCGACGTGGCCGAGACTTATCCCGCAAAGATCCCCGAGCTGTGGGCCGGCCGGCCCGTGATTCTCTTCGGCCGGTACCGCGGCGGAGGAACCGCCGAGATTACTCTCCGTGGCGTCGTTGAAGGCGAGTCCGCCGAATGGCCGTTCGAGGTGAAATTCCCGGAGGAGGCAATCGGGGCACGACGTGCTGGCGAAGGTCTGGGCACGCAAAAAAATCGAAGACCTGATGCAGCAGACGTACTACGCGGGCTCGCCGGCCGTGGAAGAAGAGGTCACGGCAATCGCGGCTGATTACCGCTTGATGAGCCAATACACCAGCTTCGTGGCCGTGGACGCCGACGAAGCGGAGAAGCTCGATCGGCGGCAGCCCGGCCGCCACGGCGCATGCTCGTGCCGGTGCCGTTGCCCGAGGGACCCGGTGGGAAGGCTTTTGGGCCGCTCGGAGAGACCTTGGGCGAGTCGGTCGATTTGGCGTTCGGGGCCGTGAGCGAGAAGAGGCCAAGGCAGCAGACCGGCTTTCAGGTCTGGGACTCGCTGCAGACGGCCGTGCCGGAGCCAGATGGGGAATGCCTGGACGCATGGGCAATGAAATGTCCGGCATGGGCATGGGCATGGGCGGCATGGGCGGTGGTGCGTTGGGCGGCGGAGTCGTCGCAGGCAAGCCGATGGCAGCCGGGCGGCCGGCGATGCTCATGCCCTACGCCCCGGCGCCGACGAACGGTCCTTCCAGCGTCGCGCTCGATCGCAGGACCACTCAGCACTACAGTACTCCCCGGTCGCTCCGACGAGCGGACTCGCACGGCGCAAGACGCTGGTGGAGTCGCGCGGACGTGCCGATCTCTCGGCCGTCCCGTTCCAGCACGGTTTGGCCCTGGGCTTTGCTCTTCATCGCGGAGAAACTGAAAGTCTCGTCGCGGAGGGACAATACATCGCCGGCGCACTCGCGGCCGACACCGAGCCGCTCGTCCAGTCGGCCCAGCAATCCCTCGCCGCCGGCCGTAAGGCCATCGAGTCGGACAAGCCGGGCGAAGCGCGCGCGGAGTTGCTCCGGGCCTACTTCCTTGCCGCGGCCGCTGCCAACCGGGGCAATTTCCAGGTCGCTGCCACGGCGGCCCAAGCACTGGCCGATCTCGACACACTCCACGCCAAGCTCCTCGACTCCTGGAAACAATCCGTTCCGGTTCTTGGCAAGAAGGTCGATCTGGTGCTTCGCGATGTTTCGGTCGAAGAAGCGCTCGAAGCGATCGAAAAGCCTGCCGGATTGAGAATCGAGTTGATCCCGGGAAGCGTCGAAGATGCCGGAAAAATGCTCGCCGGACGTCGTGTGAAGGTCACATATCTCGATCTCCGCGGCGCCACCGCCGCGGAGGCGCTCGACTGGCTGCTCCAGCCGTTGCGGCTGAACTGGGTGGTAAAGACCGGCGACGCGGCCGACGCGATCCTCGTGGGCAGCGACCGCCGGCTGCCGCGCGTTTCGGCGTGGGTGTACGACGTCCGGGCCATCGCCTTGCCCACGCCCCAAGAGCAGGGCAAGGTCGAAGACCACCAGAAGGCCATCGCCCAGGCCAAGGCAAGCAGCGACCAGTTCGTGGATGCGATCCGCAAGGCTCTGGACGTCTCCGAGACCGACGCCGCATGGTTTGCCCCGGGTCGGCTCCTGTTGATCGGCTCCCCCAAGGTTCACGAGAAGGCACTGACCATTCTCACACAACTCAGAGACCCCAACGCCGAGCCGGGGGGCGTCTTGGCGGCGCTGCACAAGGTGACCAGTCGACGCGCCGAAGACCGGCGCGAAGAAATCCGGAAGCTCGATTCGCTCGATGCACTGCTCGCTACAGCGGCCGTGCACGATGAGTATTCGTGGCAACTGCTCGCCGCGGCCCTCGTCGGCGAACTCGATCTGGAGGCCCTCACGGAACTGAAGATCGTGTGGAAAGCCGGTGAGACTGAGGAATTGCTCGAGGGCGACGGCGCTCCAATCGTGCTGCGGTCGGCGTGGACGGTGGCGGTTGCCGCTCGGTTGCTGCCCGACCGGAAGGAACTGGCCGCGCTGGCTGAATCGGCTCGCAAGGGGTGCCGCGCGGCCGCGGTCAAAGCGGTCGCATCACTCAAGGGCAAGCCGCACGACGCTTCCGCGATTCTTGCCGCGGCGTATGGCGCGATGGCCGCCGACGAAGCCGACCTGAAAGGGCAAGTCCTGGCGTCGCTCGGCGACGAGCCTGCGACGTTGGTGTTCGCCGTAAGTTCGCTACTGGGATGGCCAACCGAGATCGACCGCGAGCAACTCGCGGCGATGGTCGCTTCGGGCAGCACGGTCGGCGAAGACGCGGTCGTGCTGACGGCGATGGCCTGCCGGCGGGCCGGAGACGATGCGTGGTCGGCCTTCCGCGCGGAGATGCCGGAGCTCTTGGGCAGTCAGCCACTGCCGGGAAGCGTCGTCGTGTTGGCCAATCGGTTGTCCGGCAAGCTTCCATAGAACAACGGCACAAGAAGATTCTCGATCCGCCGCCGGCCTAATACCCAGGTGACGCCTGAGTGTGCGAGCTTCAGCAAGCGCGCTCGCTGAAACAGTCCCACTGGATCTCCCCACCCAGTTTCTTCAAGGCATAGCCGATTTCGCGCGTGTAGTCGCCGTAGACGATTTGGGTATGAAATCCCTCCATCTCACGGAGGAGCCGCCGCCAGTCGCCGTCGACCTCGATTTCCATTTGGGAGCGACAGGCGGGGTAGGAGGGAGCACCGACGATCTTTCCGCGAAACGCCTGCCACTTCGTGCAGCGAAGGTTGGGGATCACCACGGTAACCACCTGGTCCTTCGCGTAGTGGGTCTTGCAGGCCGCACCGTAGTCCGATTCGTAGTGCGTCATGATCGTGGCCGGTTCGTAGTCGACGCCGTTCATGCGGCGCGGGGCCTGGCAGTGGGCCACGAAAAACAAGCCGTCGTACGGGTAATGCGAATTGCATACGAACGTCGGCCGGCTGGCGGTCCATCGCAGGAGCACACCCGGCAGCGTATGGGAAAGATCGGTGTGGCAATAGGCCGTGTAGCCCTCGTCGTTCGCCAGGCTCAAGACGAGGCAAGCCGGCGTGTCGAGCATGGCGATCTGCTCGTGGCCCATGCACTGCGAGAAGCCGAAATTGCTGCACCCCGTCTCTCGAAGCAGTTGGCGGCAAACGTGCAAGGCCATGTAGGAGTTGAAGACAAACTTCCGGTCCGTCTGAAGCTTGACGTTGGGCAGACTCAACAGGGCGGCGGTCTGCTCTTCGACCATCCTGACCGACTGCTGATCCGCCCTGGAGTCGGCGAGGCGCTTCGCAAACTGCTCGTTGGAGACGTCGACGAAGTCGTAGCCCCACAGTTCCTTGGCGGTTCGCGGACCATTTTCTTGGGCTTCACGGCTATAGGCCCTCAAGCCGCCGATGGTGAGCATTTTCGTCCCCTTGGCGTTCTTCAGGCCGTACATGGCTCGCAAACGCCAGAGCACTTCGTCGTAGCTGTCGACCACCACGTCGTCCGCGTCATACTCTTGGCGAGTGAATTGATCACCGCTTCCACGGAGGAAACGCCAGTGGGCAATTTCATAGCCGAGGTAGAACGGCCCGCTGCGGTGGCGGACAAACATCAGCATGGGAGCTGTTGCATCCTGGGGCCACTGCGTGCAGTTTCCCGCCGCATAGAGCAGAAACAGGTCGGTATCCCCCCCGGTCGCCTGCGGGAGCCTGGCCTGCGAATCGAGCACCGCGACCGGCTCGAACTCGATGGGGAATTCGGCTTTCTCCTCAAGCGCCCGAAGCTCCTTTTCGATGCGGCCGGCTTCCTCGCGCGCAGCCTCGTGCGTGTGGACTGCGCCGTAGCCTCGCCACGACGTTCGATCCTTCCGCTCCGGGACATCGTACACGAGGATCGGCTTGACGCGCAGCCGATCGCCCCGTGGGAAAGGCTCTCCGGCGACCGGTTCGAGCCTCGCCGCGTGCGAGTCCGCCGCCGGCAGCGCGATGCCGCCGATTGCAACGCCCGCGGCACCAATGCCCTGCAGGAACCGTCTTCGCGAGAGACTTCCGGCAACCCGCGGAGCAGGACGATTGCAGCATGCTCCGCAGGAACTGCCACCGACGACCTCAAGTTCACCGCGACGGGATGTCTTGCTCATGGTCAACTCCTTTGCATGGAAGCAGGTGTCTTCCGGGGAATTTTAGTTCAGAGCGGCCGTCGGCCGCAATCGAGAGGGGGGCAGCAGTTCGTGCAGCTTTGCTCCGCATTGACAGGCGGTGAAAACCGATTAGATTGAGCGTCGTGTGAGTGGTGGCCGGAAGGCGCATCCGGCCTCTTCCGGCGTTGCCGACTTTGATGGCCAGTGCCGCGTCGGAAGCGATGCGGCGGCCAGGCCACCCCGTTAATTCACAAATCAACAACCTAACCGTTCACGCCCGCGGAAGAGAGGGGGACAGGTCCATGTTTTCGGCCAACGTCTTTGATGCCAAAACACTCGAATTGGCCGAAAAATGGACCAGTCCCCGGCCGCGGGCGTGAACGGTTACGTCAACAACTGGGAAACCTTCCGATGTCTCGAACCGGCTACACATCACGAGATCGGGTCCTCAAGGCATTGCGCCACGAAGAACCGGATCGTGTGCCCCTGGATCTCTCGTCAACCCAGGTCACCGCGATCAGCAACGTGGCCTATACCAATCTCCGCAAGTACCTGGGCCTGCCGCCGGCGGAGCCCGACACCATGGACGTCGGCCAACAGGTCTGCATACCTCACGACGACGTCATGGAACGGCTGCAAGTCGACACTCGCGGACTGTTTCCCCTCGTCAGTACCAACTGGAACATCGACATTCACGACGAGGGCGATTCCTGGTCGTTTGTCGATGAATGGCATTGCAAGCACCGAATGCCCAAGCAGGGTGGTCATTACTTCAGCCTGTGCCAGAGCCCTCTCGCCGACACGTCGCTCAGCAAAGACGCCGTCGACTCGCTCGAGTGGCCCAATCCGTCTGACCCGCGACGGTGGGCCGGGTTGCGGGAGCGTGCCCAGCGGTTTCGCTGCGCAGGCTATGCCGTCGTCCTGCGCGGGCTCTGTGCGGGAATCCTCGAGATGGCGTGCCGGCTCCGCCCCATGGACCAACTGATGATGGACCTCGCCTCGGCAGACGAGGCCGCGATCCATCTGCTCGACAAGATCACGGAACTCAAAGCCCGCTTCTGGGAATCGGTACTCGCCGACCTCGGCGACGTGGTGGACGTGGTCGTCGAAGCCGACGACTACGGCACCCAGCAGTCGATGCTCGTCAGTCCCGCCATGTACCGCCGGTTGCTCAAGCCGCTTCAGGCCGAGCTGTTTTCGGTCATTCGGCGACGCGCGCCGGACAGTTTCATCTTCTTTCATTCCTGTGGAAACGTACGGACGCTGATCCCCGACTTCATCGAAATCGGCGTAAACATCCTGAACCCCGTGCACATTACGGCGGCCGGGATGGAGCCCGCCGCGCTGAAGCGCGACTTCGGTCGCGATATCTGCTTCTGGGGCGGCGGCGTGGACACCCAAGGCGTACTTCCGACCGGCACTCCGGAACAGGTCTGCGAAGACGTCCGGCGCAATGTTGCCGCCCTGGCGCCCGGCGGCGGCTACGTCTTCAACACAGTGCACAACATCCAGGCCGATGTGCCACCCGAGAACATCATGGCCATGTTCGAAACGCTTGGGGAGGTCGGACGCTACTGAGAAGGTCGATGGGCCAGCCTATGCGAATCGATTCTCCCCCCTCCCCAGAAAACCGATCCCGGCTGCTGAGACACAAGGACAGACTGAGCGATGACGCTTGAGCGATACTTCGACTGGGCCGACCAATTGCCATGGCTGAACTATCCGTTTTGGGGCAATTCCGCGATTCGCTGGCTTGTGGCCGTGGGCGTTGCCTTGCTGGCGCTCGTGTTGCTGAGGATTGTCGCCGGGTTCGTCCGACGGCGAGTCCAACGGATCACGGAGGCAACAACCGCCGCCTGGGACGATGGCATCGCGCAAGCGATGCAGGCCACCAGAGGCTGGTTTCTCCTGGTGGTGGCAATCTACGCCGGGTCGACGGTGCTCGAGCTGCCTGAGAGGGCGCGCGACATCGTGCAAACGGCCGCTATCCTGGCCCTGCTGCTGCAGGCGGCCTTGTGGGGGAGCAAACTGCTCAGGTTTTCGATCGAGAACTACATGAGCCGGCGTCGCGAAAGCGATCCGGCGCTGGCCACGACCGTCGCGGCGATGAGCCTGGTGGGGAACCTGATTCTCTGGTCGGTCGTGGTCCTGCTGGCGCTGGACAACATGGGCGTGGATGTGACCGCGCTGGTCGCCGGCCTTGGGGTGGGTGGCATCGCCGTGGCCCTGGCCGCGCAGAACATTCTCGGCGATCTGTTCGCCTCGCTCAGCATCGTGTTGGACAAGCCCTTTGTGATGGGTGACTTCATCATCGTCGGCAGCGAGATGGGAACGGTCGAGAAGATCGGCTTGAAGACGACGCGCGTTCGGGCGCTGTCCGGCGAGCAGTTGATCTTCGCCAACACCGATCTGTTGCAGAGCCGCATCCGCAACTTCAAGCGGATGCAGGAACGTCGCATCGTTTTCACCGTGGGCGTAGTCTACGATACCCCGGCATCCAAACTGGCGGACATCCCCCAGATGATCCGCGCGATTGTCGAAGCCCGGGAAAACACGCGGTTCGACCGTTCGCACCTGAAGGAGTTCGGCGATTTTGCCGTGATCTTCGAAACTGTCTATTACGTTCGGGTGCCGGACTACAACGTCTACATGGACGTGCAACAGACGATCAACCTGGCCCTGTTCGAGAAGTTCGCCGCGGAAGGGGTCGAGTTCGCGTATCCCACGCAGAAGCTGTTTGTCGAGCGAACTGAGCGACAAGGTCATACCGGCGGCTGAGTCGCCAATCGGTTTCCTCAAACTGTAAACGCCACCACCGGGTTTATCCCGGTGGGGCGATGTTTGGCAACTACAAACGCTGCATAAACATCCGTTGCGTGATTTCGCGTCTTGCCGCTCGGCCCCTACGGGCCGAGCGGCAAACGCGAAATCACGCAACCGCCAGGCAGGGTGCAGTTTGTAGTTGCCAAACATCGCCCCGCCGACGCAGGGTCGGTGGTGGCGTTTACACTGTGAGGATCTCCTGGTGCGGACGAGACCCCGCGACCATTATTCTCCTGCGCTCGCCAGCGCCGCCAACTGAAGGACAACGTCGCGGATCACCGGGCGGAGGGTCGAGTCGCGGGCAAGCATCGCGAGCAGTAGTTCACGATCGGGTCCGTCGACTTTCGCCACCAGTCTCGGTCCCAGTTCCTCGCTCTGCAGTTTCCACAGCAGGTCGATAATCAACCGATCGGCGAGGGCCCGCCGGCCGGTCAGCATTTCCAGCAGCACGAGCCCGAAGGAGAAGACATCGCTCGCGGCCGTGGGGACGAGGCCGGAAGCCTGCTCGGGAGACATGTAGGCGGGAGTACCTTGAATGCCGGACGGCTTGCGTGCCGCCGGTTCGGCGTGTTCGATCGTCGCGTCCAACGCGGCGTCTGCCAGGACCTCCAGGGCTGCCGCGGCGATCGTCTGGTCGCCCGGTGTGATGCTTGCGGGCTTCTCGGCCAGGGCCAGTCCGAAGTCGAGGACTTTCGCGATCCCCTGCCTGGTTACGATGACGTTTGCGGGCTTCAGATCGCCGTGCACGACGCCCGCTGCGTGGGCGGCCGCCAAGGCCGAGGCGATCTGGGCGGCGAGTCGCATCGCACGATCGCGGTCGAGACCGGCGATCACCTCCGAAAGCGGTTCGCCGTCGAGGTATTCCATGGCGACCACCGGCAGCCCGTCTTCCTCTTCCACGGCGTAGATCGTGCAGACATGAGGGTGATTGAGCCTTGCCGCAGCACGTGCCTCCTTCAGCAGCGATTTCCGTGACTCGACGATACTGCGTTTCAGGACTTTCAAAGCCACGGTGCGTTCGAGGTGCAGATCCCTCGCCGCAAACACGGCGCCGAACGTCCCGCTGCCGAGTCTCCGGAGAATGCGATAGTGCCCGAGGACTCGACCTGGGCGCAGTTCTCGCTCCGGGTCGATCGTGCCGTCGGCCGCCGTCCAACTCACCGGGCAGAGTCCTCCGCTCCGCAAGGCGTCGAGAACGCGGAAAACCTCGTCCGGATTTCGACCGACGCTCAGGTTGTGCACGACCGAGTACTGCAGGACGCCCGCGGGATCGATGATGAACAGGCCTCGCGACGAGATTTTCTTCTGGTCGACCCAGACATTGTACGCGCGGGCCGTCGCGCCGTCGGAATCGGAGGCGAGCGGAAACTGCAGCGGGCCAAGTCCTCCCGCCTCGACCGGGGCGGACAGCCACTCCCGATGCAGATCGACGGAATCAACGCTGATGCCCAGCAGGTCGCAGCCGCGAGCCTTGAAGTCCGGCATACGGGCGCTGAACGCCGTCAGTTCCGTCGGGCAGACGAAGGAGAAATCGCGCGGGTAGAAGACGAGAATCAGCCAGCGGCCGGCATAGTCGCTCCGTCGAATCGTAACGACCGCATCATCGCCCGTGCAGACGCAGGGCATCGCGAAGTCAGGGGCAGGCTCACCGATCTTTGCGGATGGCATGGCTGGAGGGACGGAACGGGAGCTGAACCGGAGCTTTGGGAGCGGTCTTTTCGCCGGTGCCTTTCAAGCGGCCGAGACATAGACCGCCCGCGCGAACGGCTCCGAGACAAACCATCATGATAGGCAATCGCCCGGGAGCAAAAAAGACCGGCAGAGTGGGGCGGACGGCCGGCAGTACTGACGACAACTTCCCCGGACGGTCGCTGCGCCGGAAGCAGTCAGATTTGCCTGTTCGGAAAACTCTCTCGCGGTGGCAAAGCCGACTCGATTGCATTTTTCGCGATGTCCATAACGACTGCTTATACAAGGAGTTCGGTTCAGGTTTTGCCGGTGGGGGGCCGATGAGGATTCTGGATTTGTTGCTCAGGACCAGCAGCGGATGCGGGCGTGGTGCACCCGGCCGGTTGTCCTGTGGCGTGGATGGCTCGGCCGAACTGGTCACGGGCCGGAAACCGGGGCGAAACCTACCGGGTCCAGTCGAGCGTCGACTTCACCTGGCGCAATACGTGTATTGGAGGGTGTACCATGTTCGTGCGTCGATGGGAGCGCGTTGCCTGCCTGGTCGGGGCGGCCGCGGGTATGCTGTTGGTGGCCGGTGCGACGGCACAAGATGGCAGCTATTACTATTCCAGCGCGTATGGCTATCAGAATCCGGAGAATTTGACGGATGTGCCGGCGAGGCCGGCCGACGAATCCCCAGCCCAGACATCGGCAGAAGAGGAGACGCCGGAGGGGAAAGAGGAAGATGAATGCGAGGGTCCGAAAGCGTGGACTCTTTTTCCCGAGGAGTGCGAGTTTCGGATCGGCGGCTGGAAGCAGGCCGGCTATCATGACGGTTCAACCGGCCTGTTTAACGATCGCCCCGGGAAGCTCAATCTGCATCAGACCTGGCTGTGGATCGAGAACCGGGCAGACGGCGAGAAGGGTTTCGACATCGGCTACCGCGCCGACATCGTTTACGGCATTGACGGGGCCGACACGCAGGCGTTTGGAAATCCGCCAGGCAGTTGGGACTTCTTCAACGGCTTCGATCATGGCGCCTATTCCTGGGCCATCCCGCAGCTTTACGGTGAGGTCGCGATCGATAATCTTTCGGTGAAGATCGGCCACTTCTTCACGCTGATCGGCTACGAAGTCGTCGGCGCACCGGGCAACTTCTTCTACAGCCATGCCCTGACGATGTACAACAGTGAGCCGTTCACCCATACCGGTGCTTTGGCCTCGTATAGCGCGTCGGATCGTCTCACGCTTCATGCCGGGTGGACTGCCGGGTGGGACACCGGCTTTGAGCAACTCGACGGCGGGAGCAACTGGCTGGGAGGGTTCTCGTACGAATTGATTGACGACCTGACGATGACCTACATCTCGACGGCCGGCGACCTCGGTTGGCGCGGAGAGGGCTATTCGCACAGCCTGGTATTCGACTGGGAACTCAACGACCGGTGGCATTACGTATTGCAGAGCGATCTCGTTTCCAGCAACGGCTTCATCGATCTTGACAACCGACACGTTCCCGGCGTTGCCGACGACGAGATCGGCATCAACCAGTACCTGTTCTACCATATCAACTGCCGGTTGGATGCCGGTATGCGGGTGGAATGGTGGAAGACCGACGGTGTCTCGTTCAACGAAGTGACCCTCGGCCTGAACTACAAGCCGGTTCCCAATCTCGTTCTCCGCCTCGAGATCCGGCAGCAATGGTGCCCGACCGACGAATTCGACTTCGAAGATAACACGGTATTTGGAATCGACGGATACCTGACGTTCTAGGAAGGCCGCGCGGCCGTGGTTTACGATTGCAATCACCCGCGGCTGCTTCCCAGCAGCCGGGGGTGATATGCGGGCAAATCTCATCTACCCCACGCCTTGGCTGCCGTCACTTGCGCGAGGCGAAGAGCAGCGCAGGGTGACTTCCCCTTCCAGGTCCGCGGTTACCGCCTCGAATTCGAAGCCGTGCACGGTCCAGCGCTCGCTCGGCACCGGTCGACCGTTGAGACTCAACGGCCGCGGGGTCTTCGGCGGGCTGAGCACCAGGAGCGTGGCCCCGGGGAGCGGCTCCACCGTGCGGAGCGTGAGTGCGCCGTCGTCGTCGAGTCTCGCCGCGACGGCCCGCCGCTGCTTCTCCCACCGGCAGATCTGCCGGCTGGTCCACCACTCGATTCCCTGCGATCGGCCATAGTCGACGAGGTCGCAAAGCGCGTCGGCTACGCCCGGCTTGAGGATGTGGTTGGGGTGAAAGAGAAAATGCGCCACGCCGTGATGCCGCAGCACCGCGTCGAGAAGCTGCCTGCCGTATTCGCCCGGACAGACAACGACGAGGTCTTGCGTGAGCATGTTGACCTCGAGCACGTCGAGGAAGCGGGGCGGATCGGACTCGTCGTCCAGGGGGAAATAGGGTTGCGAGCCGCCCAGCGGGAAACCGATCGTTCCTTTCTTGCTCGGGCCGCGGGTCTGGTCGGATTCGATGCCGAGTTGTTCGCACCAGCGAAGGAAGTCGAGCCGGTTTTCCCATCGCGTGTAATGGTTCTTGTTGCTCTCGATGCGGTCCAGACCGGCTTCCTTCAGCAGCCACCCGTGCTGCAGAATGAAGTTGTCCCTGGACCACGAAGTCTGCTCGCCGCCGGTGTGGGGATCGTAATGCAGCGCGACTTCGAATTGCTCGCGTTTCAGGGCGTCGTAAAACGGCCTGGGATATCCGCCGGGATAAAGGATGCACCAGGTCGACTTCACTTCGCAGCGGTTCATCACCTCGCGCAACGCCTCGGCTCGCTTCGGATCGTTGCCGTCGCTGTCGTGGGAGATGTGGCCCACGGCCTTCAGCCCGCGCGGCCAGTACCAGAGCATCGGCAGTGCGATCCCCTGCTGCACCGCGGCATGGAAGACGGCGCGGAGAATCAGCTCGCGCAACTCGTCGGTGATGGGTTCGAGAAACACCGGCTCGCCGTCGGGCTGCATCGGCGAACGGTCCCGCTCCCAGTCGAGGACCAGGCCATCTTCGGCCTTCAGGATGCCGTCGTCCAATCGGGCCGACTCGCCGGGCGCCGGCTTGCCGTCCTGCAGGACGGGCACCCCTTGCTGCATGTGGACGATGGAAAAAATCAAGTCGGGCCCCAGCAGGATTGCCCGACCTCGGCCGAACCGATTCTCCAGGACGGCGCTGCCCTTGACGGTTCGCCGCACGCCCCACTCGACGCCGGCCAGCGAGGCGGCGGACGCGGGTTTCACGGTGTAGCCGCCAAACACGTGCAGCGAGCTGCGGAGGCCGGCTGTCAGGGGATGATCCTCAGCGGTCACCTTGATCCAACCTTCCGCCAGAGGGCTTGCGGCGCCGGCACCGAAGACCTGCTCGAGTCCGGACGTTCCGCCGATCCCGATGAGTGAATTGCCCTTCTCGACCAGCGACTTCAGATGCTCGCGCTCAAGAGGCGTCAGCCGCAGGTGCCCGGCCAGCAGAATGATCGCGTCGGACCGGACGGCCAATGTCGGCAGTTCCGCAGGAGAGAGCTTATCGAAGAAAAGCCCGGCGCGCCGAAGGACTTCTTCGATGTAGACCCAGGTGCCGGCGCGAGGGTTGACGTCGCGCGAGACCGATTGCGTGATCACGATGAGCGGGGCACTGGCGCCCGCTTTGCCGGAAGCGGCTACCGGCCGGCTGGCCGGGGCAGCCGGTTTCTCGGCGGCGTTCAGGCAGCTCAGCATGAGCGAGCCGCCTGCGGCGGCCGTGGAAGCTCGCAAGAAGTCTCGCCTTGTCGTCTCGCAGTTCATCGACGGTTCTCCTAGTTGGGCGGCCAGACGGCTGGCTCGACCGCGGACATTTCTTAGAGCCTACGGGCTCATTTTGCGGAGTCTTCGGAGCACAATGTGGCTGTCCCCTCGCCCCCCAAACTCAAAAAAACTTTGCCTCGGCCGAAAAACCTCTTGACCGGGACCGCCGCATCGATCATACTGGAACATGGACAAATGATCATATTTGTCCACGAGGCAGGCCCAACGGCATCCATGCCCTCCTGCTTCGCGGGTCTTTGGCAATTTGGTTCTCAGCCTCTCGGAGCAACCGCTATGCTTGCAGCAATTCTCTCGCGCCTGGCGTCCGCACCGGCACTTCCTCCCGGGGCGTTCGCAAAGCCTCGCATCGCCCGCAATTCATCCGATCCAACCACCCAGAAGCGCGTGGCCACCAAATGCCTTCTGTTCTGAGAAAATCCCAACTTGGGCACCACACCCTCCGCTGGCGCAAAGCTGGTATTGACTTGCTCTTAAGAGGCCGGCTTCGCTGCAACGCTTGCCTACTGGCTGCTGAGGATTTGGCCGACAAGACGGTCATCGGGAAAATTGGCCAGCATGTAGGTGTTGCGCCCGTCGGCAATGCGAACCGTCTGGTGAAAGGCGGGGCCGATCGGCGAGGCTCCGGCGGAAGCCTGCAGGCCGATACGGTGTTCACCCGCGGGCAGCTCAAGCCGCAGGACCTGGATCTTGTCCGGCAGAAGGCCCCAACAGCGGGTGTCGGCCGACTCGGTCGCTTCCCAGGCCACGCCCCCCACGTCGAAGGCGAGACTGACCAGGGGATTCACGTCCATTGCATCCTTGGCCGCGTAGAGGGCTCCCTTCTTCAACGCGCGCCGCACCACCGCGCGGGCGAGAATTTGGGGGTACACGGCCTCTTGCTGACGGACCGCCATTTCCGTCACGTCGGTAATGGTCGCCGTGTGACCTGCCTGCCGGTCTGCCGCTTGGACGAGAACATTTCGGATCCGGTTTGGCGAGGCGACCATCTTGGGCACCTTGACCGGGGCAAGCGTCGGCGTGAGGCTGTACTGGGCGTTGTGGCTGATGATGCGGTCGGCAATCAACATCGCCACCTGGGTCGGCACCTCGGCGACCTCCTCTTTGCGAGGCCCCCTGCCGACCAGCGCGAAGACATAGAGCACGCCATTGCCGGGTGCGGAGTGACGGCCATAGAGGGCCCGCTGGAGATCGCCTTTGCCATCGCGGAAGTCGGGCTGCCACGAACAGACGACCTCGCGGCAGCGCCTGGCAACATCGTGCTCCAGGGGGTTCTCCTCGGCCAGCGCTCCGTGCAGATACGGGCCCAGCGCGACCATTTTGTAAGCCAGTTTGGGATTTTCCTCGGGCTGGGAACCGCCGGCCTCAATAATCTGCTGATGCTTCTGCGACACCTGCAGGGCGTAGGCCGTGGCGTCCCCGCCGTCGTGCATCAGGTTCGACAGAGCCAAGAAGGCCCGCAGCAGCACCTTCTCGTAGTCCTCGCCGGCGTAAGCAAGCTGCGTGTCGTCGGTCGCCATCGAGAGGATCTTCTCAGCGACGTCGCCCTGTTCGAGAAAGTCGAAGCGGTCGCGGACTTCGCGGAGCGTCGCTTCGGACTGCTCGGGGCGGCCGGCGGCGAGGTCGATGATCGCGCGGTCGAGCTTGAACACGTCAGCCTCTTTTTGGCCGACTCGCTCGAGGTAGCGGTCCAGCGTTGCGGCGGCCGTGTTCACGTTGCCCGCGTAGAACTCCGCGCGGACGTCGCGAAGCCGATCCGCGTGAACGGCACATCCCGGCGCGGCGGCCGAGGCCACAAGGGCGACGATCATCCAGCAGCGAAGGGCCACGGCTATTTTCCGAACGGGTTCCAATGCTTCACCTTGGCCGCCATGGAGACGTTGTAGCCCTTGCTCAACGTGGCCGACTCCTTGTCGTACTGGCCCGTCCGGATGTCGATCATCTCGAGCGTGAGCATGTAGTCGCGCTGGTAGTCCTTGTTCGCCTGGGTTGTGCCCGAGGTGAGGGTCGCGTAGAGAAGATATTCGAACGGCTGCTCCATTCTCTGAAGCGAGGCGGTGAAGAGGGCCAGGTTGTCCGGGATCATCAACTGATCGGGCCGCAGGCGGCATTCCCGCAGGCCCGCCTCGACGTAGCGGCGGCTGATCGGCTGGTAGATCTGCGACTGGACAATCGTCGTGTCGATGGCCTCGTAGAGTTGCTCGCGGAAGTCGCCGATCTCCTCGACCGTCTTGTTTTCGATGCCCACGAAGCAGATTCGCATGGGCATCTGCGAGGTCTCGTTCTGGAACGCCACCGGTTGCACGCCCTGAGCGTGGCGGCCTAACAGGGCCGTGACGCACTGGCCCACCAGGGGCTTGAAGGTTTCGGCGCCGGCCGTATGGCTACCGACCATGTCGGCCTCGCCGGGTTTGAGCACCTGGGCGGTCTGGTGCGAGCGGCACCCGGGTTGTGATACTCAGCATGCAGCCGCCAGGCCCCAGGCTTCGTGAAGCAGAAAGCGCCGTCGATCCATCATTCCTTGCTCCTTCCGTGGAAGACCGCGAGAGTGTAGTCATGCCACTCTGTGGCAGGGTGCGACACGACGTGAAACATCGGTCGCTCGACTGCCGAAACTCCATGCCCGACAAGGCGGGGCAAGGAGCGTCCGGCCTGCACTTGCCCGATCGTCCGCCGCAGAATCGCCCGAACCGTTATCCCTTTCCTATTCGGACGAATGCGAGACAAACTTCAATCTGCGGCTGAAGCCCCACCCAAAAACCGTCGTAGACTGGCTCATTTTGCGGAGTCTTCGGGGCAAAATGTGCCTGTCCCCCAGTTTCGAGACAGCTCTAAACAGGATCGGCCTCTCCAGGGTCTGGGAGATCCAGGAAATCTGAAGAGTCGTGAGGTCGCAGTGCTCAACTCGCCTTCAAAGCGGTTTCCGCAAACAGTCGGGTCCGCAGGGCGGTGATCTGTTCGGAGCGTTCGCTGAAACCGCTGCCCAGACCCGCGGGTTCCAGCCACTCCGGTTCGGTGAAGAGTCGAGCCGGCTGAGCGAGTCGATGGTACCGGCCGACCCGGGCCAGCAGGCGGCAGGCGGGGCGATCCAGGCCGTGAGCGGCGCAGAGCCCTGTGAAGAGTGCGGCGTGGCTGTGATGAGACCGTTGATGATGCCATCGTTGGCCCAAAGTCATCGCGCCGCAGACGGCGGCAATGATCACCCCGGCAATGAGGAGCCAGAGGAGCAATTGCCCGCCCGATTCCGCACCACCGACCGGGCGCCGGGTTGCCGCAAGGAGCATATCCGCTCGTACCTGAGCATCGATAAGGAACGGCAGTAATGGCGAAATCATGATCCGACTTTCTCTGGGGAGACTTCTTCCTCGACGAGCGACTGCGCGATTCGCATCAGACTTTGCTCCGCCGCTTCCTGGACGATGACGCTGCGATCGAGCAGGGCGTCGCGAAGTGCCTCCCAACTGGGCATGGAATCGGAGTCGGCCAGCGTCTTGGCCGCGGCAATCCGCACCATGTGGTCATCGTCGGAGAGCAACTGGATAATGGACGACTCAAGTTCCCGGACGAGCCCCATGGCCCCGACCGCCATCGCGGCCCGCCGGCGCCGCACCGGAGACAGGCACTCCATTTCGAGGCGAAGATCGAAAGGCACGGTGGAATCGATTTTTCGGACCATGTGTCCCGCCGTTACCAGCATGTCGTCCGGCAGCCGGTCGAAGTTCGTCATGAAGTGTCGGAAGTTGAATTCCGGCAGGGCTTCGCGGAGAGCCTCCCGGATCTCTTCGTGCGGCGTATCGACCATGCGGATCAGCAGCGACATGGCTTGCGGGATATTTCGCGGTCGGAGCTCTTTGAGCACGTGGGCGCGAACCCTCGGGTCTTCGTCCTTCAGCGCCTTGATCACAAGAAGGTCGGCTTCCGGCCCGCTGAACGCGTGGAGCACGCGGGCGGCGGCGCGGCGACCGCCCGGTTTTCCCTCGAGCAGCAAGTAGCCGATCAACTCGCGAAGCGCGTCTCGCGGCATGGAAGTCGCCATGAGCAGGGCGACGGCGTCGGCTTGCTGTCGGTCGCTCATGCCCGCCAGCACCGGATGCGCGGGCTTCGCCCAGTCGAAGCCGTCGAACCGGGAAAGGGTTTCCGTCACGTTCTTCGAGGCATCGGTCCCCGCCACGGCCAACAGGTTTTCCATGTATTTCGCATCGGTCCGGCTGGCGAGGATGCCGCGGACAACCTGGGGCATCTGTGGATCTTCGAGGAAGCTGAGCAGGAGCCTCAGCACTCCGCCTCGGCAACTGTTGGCCAGGGCGTCGACGATGGCTCCGTGACAGCTCTCCTGGGTCTGCTGGAGCATGCGCCGGAGCACGATGTTCTGCTGTTTGGAGACCAGCAAAAAGGCCTCGACGACCTCCACGGACCCGTGCTTGGTGAACTTGCCCGCGCCCTCCTCGAGAGCCGAAATGATTCGCTTGCGGGCAGTGTCCTGGTCGCGCCGTCTCGACTGCTGCTCGGGGTTGCACAATTCCCCGTAGAACAGTTCGGTCAAGTCGAGGATGGTGCGGACGACCGTCTGCCGTCGCAGGTCCTCCTCACCGGCCAGGGTCCCGATGAGCACCGGCAATGCTTCATACAGCCGGAAGGAGACGATCGCGTCGCAGGCCTCGGCGCACTGTCGGGGATCGCCGTTCTGAAAGGCTTCCGAGACGACGCGCACCAGCCGCTTCGGCCGTTCGCCGATTATCGACCGGCTGCGGTCGTCCATGGTCGGCAGCCTTCGAAAGATCTCCCGGTGGCCGGGGGGGCTGCGGCGATCGAGGACGGCTTTCAACGCGGCATCCCGGATCGGCTGGTGCGGCGAGTCCAACGCCGCCAACAACACTTCGTCGGCGACGCGATTGTCGGTCTTGGCGAGGTACTGAAACGTCGCGGTGAGTCCAATCGGCATGATGCTCTGAACGTCTCGTCTAGGTTTCCGTCGTGGCGGCGCCAGGGAAAGCGAAGGCTGGCACGAAAAGATAGATTGCCGCTGCCCAATGTACAGCTCAGACGACGAAAAGTTTTGCGATTCAAGGAGTTGCGCCCCCGCAGGCACGCCAACCGTTCTTCTGCTGTGGAGGGGGTGTCGACGCTGACAGGCGACAGAAGGTAGGTCCCGCTTGTCGAGCGGGACCTGGAAGCGCCGACGACCTCAGCAAACCCCAACCCGCTCTGAACCACCACGAACCCTGTACTCCAAAGCACCACATCCCTCGCAACAACTACCGCTCCAAGTAGGTCCCACTTGCCGAGCGGGAACCTGGGCACCGAGCTGACTTCCCACTGCCCCATCGAGTGGAATCCTGGTGAGCCGCCCAGGTCCCGCTCGGCAAGCGGGACCTACGGCGCCAGGGCGGCCGCCTCTTCGGCATAGGCCACGACGTTTTCCCAGGGTGTCTCCGGCTGGATGACGTTCGAGGGCATGAGAATCGTGCGGCGACGGGTGCCGACGATGCCCGCAAGCCGCCGGACCTCCGCGCGAACTTCGTCGGGAGCGGCAAACGGAAAGATTCGTTGCGAAGAGATCGTGGCGGTCAGGACGATGTCCCGGCCGTACTGGCGATAGGTTTCGCCGAAGTCCATGCACTCCGGCTGGACCGGGTGCAGGATGTCGAATCCAAGCTCGATGATGTCGGGAACGATGACGTCGATCTTGCCGCAGCAGTGCAGGAAGAATCGGGCGTCAGGATAGTCGCGACGCACGGCGTCGAGGACGTCGCGCCAGGCGGGCTTGATGAACCGGCGCCACAACGCGGGCGAGATCTGCATGTTGCGCTGGGTGCCCGCGTCGTCATAGAAGCAGAGCACATCGACACCAATGCTCGCTGAGGCCAGCGCCAGCCGCTTTGTGTGCCCGGCGATCTTGTGGATCACCGCCTCGGCCAACTGCGGCTCGCTGACGAGGTCCATCAAAAACTGCTGCATGCCTCGGATCCACCACGACCACTCGTAAATGCTGCCCGCGTAGCCGAAGACCGGGTATCCGGCGTCGTGGTGCCGCTGGATCGGCGAAAGGTCGCCGTCGAGCTCGATGACCGGTGACGGGAGGCCTTCAATGTCCCGGATCGAGCGGGCATTTGCCAGCGAAGGATAGGTTCGGTCGGTCGTGCCGGGCAGCCCGCCGGCCCAATGGCCGATGCCCCACTCGTCGAACGTAGTGCCCGGCTCGACGTCGGTGTGCAGAGCGGCGGGATCCTCGCCTCCAAAACGGGTCTTCAGCGAGAACAGGCGGATGTCGGTATGGAAGTACTCTTGAGGATCGTCAGTACCGGTCCTCTCTCGAAAACGCTCAAGCACCGGCTCGCTCAGCCCGGGAGCTGCCCCGACGTCAAGCGAGAACGGGATCCACCGGGGTGTCTCACCTTCGAGCAGCATGCGGAGATTATCGATAGGTCGAGTTGTCACGGTCGGAATCCGTTTTCATGTCGCACTTGAGTTTACCCGGTTTTCGTCCACCAGGACCACGGAGCTTTTCATCGGTCGTCGGGGATCACGCCGCGATAGGCACAGGCTGCAGCGTTGATGATCGACTAGATCGCCTCAAAGTCGCCAGCCAGGCCGATCGACAACATAATCGATAGGGGCGACGGTGTAAACGCACCGCGCGACGACCATTCGGCAGAGCTTTAGATCGTCGAGGCGGTCCAACGCCGTCGAATCGCTTCGGACGGGGCGTCCGTGACCGCCTGCCGAGACCGCCGAAACGCTGCAGCTACGGCAAGACGTGCAGGCTGTGGGCCTTGAAGAGGCAGGTCACTTCGGTCCCCGGGGCCAACCGAAGCTCCCCGGCCGCCTCGGGTGTGACCTCGGCCCAGATGATCTGCCCCACGTCGATCGCGACGAAGACCGCTTGTTCAACGCCGATGACCTGGCAGACTCGGCCGCGAAGATGATTGCGAGCACTGACACCGAGCACGTCCTGGCGGCTCAGCGTGATGTCGGCCGGTGCAAACTGAACGAAGACAGGCGCGGTCGCAGGGGTCTCGGGAGGCGGGAAATGGACGGCCTGGTCGCCGATCCGGCCAATGGCGTGATCCCGGTCTGCCACGACGTCGTCCAACCGAACCACGTTGATCGGTCCCATCGAGTTTTTCCACGCAAGCGGTTCAGGCCGGCTGAGGGCTTCTTCCGGTGCGCCTTCGGCGACTACCTTCCCGCTCCGCAAGACGACCACCCGTCCGGCCAGCCGCCGGACCTCTGCCTGGGAGTGCGTCACGTAGAGGATGGGAATTTGCCATTCACCGAGGATTCGTTCCAGGTACGCCAGGATCCGCGATTTCAGGGGTGAGTCGAGCGAGGCCAACGGCTCGTCCATCAAGAGCAGATCAGGACCGCTCGCCAGCGCGCGGCCCAGCGCGACGCGCTGACGTTCACCCCCCGAGAGGTTTCGGGGAGAGCGCGTCAACAGCGGCCCGAGTTCGAGCACCTCGATGGCCCGGCTCATGTCCACCGGCCGCCGCTGGCGGCGATGCCGTTGGCCGTAACGCAGATTCTGCTCGACGGTAAGGTGAGGAAAGAGGAGGTGGTCCTGGAAGACCGTGCCGATGTGACGACGTTCCGGACGCATCGCCAACGCACGTGAGGTATCCAGCAGGTCGTGGTCGCCCAGACGGATCCGACCGCTTGCTGGATGCAGGAAGCCCGCGATCGTCGACAGAACACTGGTCTTGCCGCTCCCTGAGGGGCCGAACAGGGCGGTAACGCGTTCGGTGGTTTCGAACGCAACGTCCAAGACGAAACCGCCCGGGTAGCGATGCCGGCATTGAAAACTAAGTCGACTCATGACGAGCCTGTCTCCGCTCGAGCCATTCGCTGATCGCCAAGGCACCGCAGGCCAGGAGTATGGAAAGGATGACCAGCCGCCACGCCTGGTCGAATCCGTCCGGCCGATTCGCCTGCGTGAAGATGGCCAGGGGAATCGTCCGCGTACGTCCTTCGATGTTGCCGGCCACCATGATCGTCGCCCCGAACTCGCCCAGGCTGCGCGCCAGCGCCAGCACGATCCCGGCAACGATGCCGCGGCGGGCCAGCGGAAGTGAAACCGTGAAGAAGGCGGCCGTCCGGCTCGCCCCAAGGCTTCGCGCCGCCATTTCCAGTCGCGGATCGACCGATTGAAACGCCAGCCGCACCGCACGCACCATGAGCGGAAAACTCACCACCGCGGCGGCCAGCGTCGCGGCGACCCACGTAAACACGAGCTTGACTCCGAACCACTCGTCCAAAGGTCCGCCGAGCGGGCCTCGCGGAGCGAAGCAGACCAGAAGGAGATAGCCTGTCACGACCGGCGGCAGGACCAGGGGGAGATTGACCACGGTTTCCACGGCCCATTTCCCGGCCAGTTGCGATCGGGCCAGCCAGTACCCGATCGCGACGCCGGGCACCAGGCCCACGAGCGCTGCGCAAGCGGCCACCTGGAGACTCAGCCAGAGGGCGGTCCATTCTTCGGGCGTGAGGAGGATGAACGGGAACTCGCTCATTCGGCGGCTTCCGAGGCAAGGCGGAATTCGAATCCGTGTCGGCGGAAGACCTCCGCCGCGGTCGGCGATAGGAGGAAGCGATAGAATTCGCTCGCCTCGCGATCCTCCTGTCCCGGCACGAGCAGCAGGACGGGATAGACGATCGGCCCGGCAAGCGATTCGTCGAGAACGCTGACGACTTTCACCGCATCGGTGGTCGCCGCATCGGTGGTGTAAACGAAACCCGCTTCTGCAGCGCCCGTCTGAACCATGGCCAATGCCTGCCTCACGTCCGCCGCGCTGACCAGTTTCGCCTTCAAGGGCTCCCACAGGCCGAGCTTCTTCAGGACGGCTTTGGTATGAATCCCCGCCGGGACCGCGTCGGGATCGGCGACCGCGACGTGCCGGACCGGACTGCTCAGCAAGTCCTGCGGACGTTGCACCAAAGCCTGCGAATCGGCCGGCACAATCAGCGCCAGCCGGTTGCCGAGCAAGTCGCGTCGCTCGGCGACCACGCCTTCCTCTTGAAGCCGGTCCGCCCATTGCGGGTTGGCCGAAAGGAAGACGTGGGCCGTTGCGCCGGCGAGCACCTGCTGCGCGAGCGTGGAGGTCGCCGCATAGTTGCCGACGACCTTCGCCTCGCAGCGCGCGTGGTAACGGTTGCGGATCTCGTCCATGGCGTCGCCGGCACTCGAGGCGGCGAACACGAAAACCTCACCCGGCCGCCGCTGCGCCGGGCCCGACGCCAGGTTGGCTCCGTGTCTGGCACAGCCGCCGAGAAGAAGCGCTAGCAGGGTTACTTTCCAGGCCATCTCAGCCGCCGGCCACCGGAGTGATAAGCACCAGTTCGTCGCCTTCCCGAAGTTCTCGTGGTTGATGGCGGGCAACGGTTCCAAGGTGCACGCCTGAGACCGCCAGAAGACAACTATCGGGCAATCGCTCGCCTTCGGGCAGCATGCCGTTCAACAGATGGAGCGCCTCGTCAAGACTGCCGGTTTCGTCGAGCGTGATCTGCTGGGGCAGGCAGTCGGCCAGATGGTAGTTCCGACCGGACAGGATAATCCGCACGTTCATCGGCACGAATCCTTATGACTCAATTCAGCGATTGCCTTCTCGCCGCAGCAGGGACACTCCGGGTTCCGCTGCAGGGCTACCGTGGACGACCGGCCGTGGTAGCCGTCGATCATCCACAACTGACCGTATTGCGGAGTTCCCGTCCCCGAGAGAATCTTGATTGCCTCCAGCGCGGCGAGCGATCCGACCGCCGAAGAAATGGCGCCGACCACCGGAAACAGCTCCTCAAACTGCGGGTCCTCGGGATAGACGCAGCGGAGGCATGCGGTCCGCCCGGGAGCGACGACGATCAGCGTACCCGAGAGCCCCCACTGGGCCGCATCAATCAGCGGTTTTCCTGCCGCGACGGCGGCAAGATTGAGCCGCAGTCGCTCCCGAAAAGTGGGGGGGCATGAGAGGATAATATCAACCTCGCCGGCAAGTTGCCGTGCTTCTTGATCGTCGGGTTCGCGGTCGATTGCCTCGACGCGGACAAACCGGTTCATGGACCGCAAGTACTCGGCGAATTCCGGGGCGCGCGACTTGCCCAGAGCGTCTTCCGAACCGAGGACCTGCCGGTTGAGGTCGGGAGAAATCAGTTCGCCGCCGTGGGCAATCAGCACCCGGCCGATGCCCGCCATCACCAAGGCCAGTGCTGCCGGTCCGCCCATGCCGCCGGTACGCGTAACCAGGGCGGCGGATTGCTTCAGCCGCCGCTGGCCCTCGCGACTGAGTACCCCCGGACCGATCTGCCGGGCGTAGCGTTCCCATTCGTCTTTGGAAAGATCGACCACTTCTGAGTTCTACCTCCGGCCGCGGGGAGGGCCCTTTCATGATCGCCTTCGAGCGATCTATGCTTCCCAGTTTACGCTATTGGCGGCCGACTGTTGACCCTCTACGGAGGAATGCGCTATGATAATTGGGGAAGCGGACGGCGGGCCAGCCGGAGCCGCCAATTGCGTCGCTCGGCCGCTGGGCATGACAACTCTTCTGAGGATGGGGAATGCTTTACCGTTGCTTCTTGTTCGCTGCAACTCTCGCTACGACGCTGCCATCTGCCGCCGCTTCAGCGGACGGATCCGATGCGGAGTCGGTCCTCGAATCCCGGGGGCTTCGCAAACTCAGCAACAGCTTCGCCGTGCCGGAAGAGGCCGAATTCAGTAAGCAGGTTCGCGATGCGGACGCGATCCGGCGCGACCTTTTCGACGCCCAGAAGAGGGCCGAAGGCTTGAAGAAGAAGGTCGAGGATAAGCGGAAGCTGATGGTCAGCTATCTCCAGAAGCGTCGCGAGCTCCGCGCGCAGTTGCCCGGCGCGAAGACGATCGACGCGCATAACCGGATCGTGATGACGCTGAATGAACTGGGCGACCGCGTCGTCTTGTTGCACGAATCGAAACAGGAGGAAAATGCGCTAAGATCGGCTCTGAGCGAGGTGGGACGGCTGACCGAGCAGTATATCGAGCACCTCCTCCAGGCGCGGAATCTCCATGACGAGGTGTTGACGAAATACGAGAAGCTCTCCGCGGACCCGGCCGTCACGCAGGCCGTCGGCCAGTACAACTCCGGCAGCGACCGGACGTACTCCTTGGGGCCGAGCTCCAGTTTCCTGAGCAACGCCCGACGGCTGTCCAGGCTCGAGGAATCGGTTCTCTCCGATTCGATCAGTCTCCGTCGCGGTGCGGGGGGCCTTTGGAACCTGAACGTGACGTTCAACGGCAAAGAGACGACGGAGATGGCCATCGACACCGGCGCATCGATCGTTGCCTTGCCCTGGGGGACGGCGGAGAAGGTCGGGCTGAAGCCGGGCGAAGACGATGAAACGATTCAACTTCAGATGGCCGACGGCCGCGTGGTGGACGGGAAGCTGGTCATCGCCGACACCGTCCGCGTGGGCCGATTCACGGTGGAGAATGTGGAATGCGCTGTCATGCCGCCGGAACTGGGCGAAGCAGCCCCACTGCTGGGGCTCAGTTTTTTCAAACATTTCACGTTCAAGATCGACAACCTCGACGGACAACTGAGATTGGCAAAGGTCGACGACTCGGAGGCGGCTGGCCGATCGCGGAGCGGCCGAAAGTGAGACGAGGCGGAAGGGCTCCGCATGCCATGTAGGATTGGTAGGCCAAGCTCCCGCTCGGCAAGCCTACCGATCATTTTCCAGATGCAAGGGGCAGGTAACCCCGGGAGGATATCTGGTCATGAGCCATTCAAGAAAGCGTCGCCTGGCCGGCTGGCTCGTCGGCATGGTGGTCGCGGCAAACTGCTGCTGGCCGGCGGTTGCGGCCGAGGCATTGGGTGCAGGTTGGAGCAAGACAGCGAAGCCGAACGTGCTCGTGATCGCCGTCGACGATCTCCGCCCGGAGTTGGGGTGCTACGGAAACGGCAAGGTGGTTACGCCGAATTTCGACCGGTTGGCGGCCTCCGGGCTGGTGTTTGACCGGGCGTATGCGCAGATCAGCGTGTGCATGCCGTCGCGGGTGAGTCTGCTGTCGGGCATTCGGCCGGAGAAGCTCAATCGCAGCGGTAAGCTCACCGGCCATCTGCCGCCCGGAGCCGATTCGTTGCCGCAGTACTTCAAGCAGCATGGGTACGACACGATTTCGATCGGCAAAGTCTACCATTTCAACGACGACGATGAGGCGGGCTGGACGAAGCGGTACACGATCACCTTCCAGGAAGGCGATATGTGCAACGGTTACGCGTCCGGCTACCACACGGCAAAAAGCCTGGATGTGCTGCCCAACTACTTCAAGCGGATCGATCGCGCGAAGGACCTTCCCCGACCCGATTGCTACGAAATTGTCGACCGCCCGGACGACGACTATCCCGACGGCAAGATCACCTCCGCGGTAATCGGGGAATTGCGGGAACACCGCCGAACAGGAAAGCCGTTCTTCCTGGCGGCGGGCTACTACCGGCCGCATTTGCCCCACACGGCGCCGAAGAAGTATTGGGACCTCTACCGGCGAAACGAACTGGACCTTGCCGACAACCCCTGCCCGGTCAAGGATGGGATCGGCAACACCGACTGGGACGAACTGCGACGGTACGGCGACATCCCCAAGAGCGGCCCCGTCAGCGACGATAAGGCGCGACAGCTTATTCACGGATACTACGCATGCGTCAGTTTTATTGACGCACAACTTGGCAGGGTATTGGACGAACTGGAGCGGTTGGGGCTGCGAGAGAACACTGCCATTGTGCTATGGGGAGACCACGGCTGGAACCTCGGCGAGCACACCTGGTGGTCGAAGAACACCAACTACGAAATCTCCACCCGAATTGCCTTGTTGGCATCGGTGCCCGGGATAACGAAAGGGGAAACGACCGCCGCACTCTCGGAAATGGTGGACGTCTATCCCTCGTTATGCGAACTGGCCGGACTGCCGATTCCAAGCCACCTGGACGGGACGAGTTTCGTGCCGCTGTTGCGTAACCCCCTTCGACCCTGGAAGAAAGCGGCTTTCAGCGTCTGGATCGGCTCCCGTACGATGCGTACGGATCGCTATCGGCTGACGCGCTACGAGAAGGCCGTCTCGGAACCGACCCGCTGGCAGTTTCCCAGCACCGGCGTATTCGAACTGTTCGACCACGAGATGGACCCGGGTGAGAACGTCAATGTTGCAGACCGGCCCGAATACCGAACGGCTCTGGTGGAACTGACCGCCCGACTGGATGCCGGCCCCGAGGCGGCCAGGCCGGTGGATTGATTGCAGGTAGTCTAATGAGAAAATGCAGAACGGTACGCACGGTGCTTCGCGTTGCCGGGAGATGGATCCTCATGGTAGTACTGCTGGTGTCGACGGTGGCACTGGCCGCCGACCGTCCGCAGTGGGGAGAGCGGTATACTCGGAACATGGTTTCGCCCGAGACCGGGCTGCCGGAGTCGTGGGATCCGAAGACGGGGCGGAATATCAAGTGGTCGGTCCCGCTGGGCGGGTCCTACTCGACGCCCGTCATCGCCGGCGGTCGCGTGCTGATCGGGTGCAACAACGACGAGCCGCGGGATCCGCGGCACCAGGGCGACCGTGGAGTGCTGGTGTGTCTCGATGAAGCCGACGGCCGGCTCTGTTGGCAATTGGTGGTGCCGAAATTGCAGGGCGACATCTACTTGGACTGGCCCCGCGCGGGGATCTGTTCGCCGGCCACGGTCCAGGACGACCGGGTGTATGTCGTGAGCAACCGCGCGGAGGTGATGTGCCTGGACATCAAGGGGCTCTCGGACGGCAACGACGGACCTTATCGCGACGAAGGCCGGCATGCGGTCCTCCCGGGCGAAGATCCGCTTGAACCTGTCGCGCCCGACGCCGATATTCTCTGGGTCCTGGACATGTGGGCCGACGCGGGCATTTACCCGCACGATTCGGCCCATAGCTCCATCCTGATCCCCGGCGACTATCTCTACCTCAACACCGGCAACGGCGTCGACAATACCCACAAGCGAATCCGCGCCCCGGAAGGTCCCAGCCTGATCGTTGTCGACAAGCATACCGGCTGCCTCATGGCGCGGGATGGCGAGCGGATCGGACCGCGGATCTTCCACAGCACCTGGTCCTCGCCCGCGATGGGCGAGGTGGCCGGCCGGCCGCTTGTCTTCTTCTGCGGGGGCGATGGCGTGGTGTACGCGTTCGAGGCCCTGGCCGCCGCGCCGGCGGTCGGCACGGTCGAGACCCTCAAGCGGATCTGGCGGTTCGACTGCGACCCCGCCGGCCCCAAGGAAGACGTGCACCGCTATCTCCGCAATCGCCGCGAAAGCCCCAGCAATGTGAAGAGCATGCCGGTGCTCGCCGGCAGCCGGCTGTATGTCACCGTCGGCGGCGATATCTGGTGGGGGAAGGAGGAGGCATGGCTGAAATGCATCGACGTGACGGGCTCGGGCGACATCACCACCAGCGGCCAGGTATGGTCTTATCCGCTCAGGAAGCATTGTTGCGCAACACCGGCGGTGCACGAAGGACTGGTCTTCGTCGGCGACTGTGGGCGGACGCTGCACTGCGTCGACGCGGAAACCGGCCGGGCCTGTTGGACTGAAGAATTGGACGGCGACGTTTGGAGCTCCGCCCTGGTGGCCGACGGCAAGGTCTATGTCGGCACCCGCCGCGGCAGCCTGTGGATTTTCGCCGCGGGAAGGGAAAAACGGCTGCTAAGTACAGTCGGCATGGGCGACCCGATCCATGGCAGTCCCGTGGCGGCCAATGGAGTTCTCTACGTGCCCACGCTGGCGAATCTGTATGCCATTGCGTACGAAAGGCGCTGAGCCGTGCGCGCGGGACTGGGGTCATTTGGGCAAATCTGTGGTCGAGCACGAATGGATCGCATCGTCTGCGAACTCTGCGAGGCGGAAGCCGCCCACAATTTTCACCACCTGATTCCCCGGACCCTGCACAGCAACAAGTGGTTCAAGAAGCGATATACCGCGGAGCAAATGCGTGTGGGGCTCCATCTCTGCAAGGCATGCCACCGCGCGGTACACGACCTGGTGCCCAGCGAGAAAGCGTTGGGACGGCACTACAACACCGCGGAAAAGCTCGCCGGGCATCCCGACGTTGCCCGGTATCTCGAATGGAAGCGGCGGCGCGTGTAGGTCCCGCTTTCCGAGCTTGCCGAGCGGGACCTACTGCTCAGCCGCATCCGCGATGCGGTGTTCGCCGTGGCAGTCCGTGCAGACAGCCGCGGTGGTCGGTGAAAGCTTCCGTTGGACGAACCGCGCGATCACGTCGACCGCCGGAGCGTCGTGGGTCTCATGGCACTTCATACACGACGCGTCGACCTGGTCCCGCCGGTATACAACGTCGGGAGGAGTCGCGCCGACGTCTTCGTCATTCGCATGGGCTGCACTGAGCCCGTGGCAGTCGATGCAGCCGGTCTTTTCGGCCTTGTGGACCTTGCTCATCTCTTCCTGCACAAATGTCATGTGGCAGACATAGCAGGCTGCGTTCGGCCCCAACGGATCGATGAACTCCTCCGAGTCGTCGTCTTCTTCCGCCTCTTGAGCCTTCTCGCCGGAAACTCGCGGCGGATTGGATTCCGCCCGAGTCGGGCCCGCAAGATCCACCGCCAGCGCCGCCAGGACCAGCCAAGCCGCCACGATCGAAACCTTCCGCTTCATACGACCTCCCACTCCCGCAGCCACTGGTAGTGCGGCGTCAGGTTGGCGTAGAAGTTTCGAGTGCACTCGCGCAGCGTCTGCTCTTCTTTGGCCGTCTTGGGCAGATCCCGCTCGTAGGAGCCTTTGATATTTTCCTCGAGTTGGCCGGGAATATTGACACCCGGGATAACGGCCGAGAGCCGCTTCTCCTGGAGCATTGCTTTGACCAGCACGTGTCCCCGATCGTCAACGTTGCCCAGCTTGAGTTGCTGAGGCTTCAATCCGAAAGTCGTGCCCGCCCCAAAGGGTTTCAGGCCGACCACACCGACGTCCTTCTCCTGGGCGAGCTTGAGCAGGCTGTCGCCGCCAAACTCCCTGGTGAGGAACAGGTAGGGAAAGATGATCACGGAGAACTGCGGGTACTCGTTGAGCACGCGGCGAAACACCTTGGGATTGTGCGCCGAGATGCCGAGAAACCGCACCTTGCCCTGCTGTTTGGCTTTGTCGAACACTTCGACGACCATGTCGAGCGTCTTGTGGCTGACCATGAGCATTGTCGCCATCTGCTTCTGCCCCTCGCCCCAGGTCGCTCCTACCGGCCGCCACATGTCCAGCATGTCGGTCTTATAGGAACGAAGCCGATCCTCAATCGACTGCATCATCTTCTCCGGAGTGAGGTTCTCCTCGTATTCCTCGGTAACCTTCTGCGGCCACGAAGCGAAGCCGATGAACCATTTGTCGCGCTTGGCCCCGGAGGTCCGCGACATGGCCTCGCCGTACATGTCGCATTCCGTGGCAATGTTGTTGTCGACGTAATTCATCCCCAGTTCGACGGCCTTTTCGAGCACCGGAACCCGATCCTCCACGGAACGTCCGCCATGACCGCCCAGGGCAATTTCCGAAATCATGAATTCCGTCTTGCCCAGGCGCCGGTAATGCATCTTGGGATGGTAGTTGAGGATCTTGGCAGCATCCGTCGATTCGGCCGCAGTCGTCGCCGCCATCGAGCCCGAGGCGGCTGCCGCGGAAGCGGCTTTGAGGAAGTCACGACGAGTCGGGTCCAGGGAAGACATCGTGCCGGCTCCTTGAAGGGGAAAAAAAGTTTCGACCCAGTGGCGCCCCCATCATAGCGTCCTTGCTGGCATCTTCCCATCGCCGGAATCCAAGGCCCCGAAAGTTTTCAAGGAAAACACCGGTCTGACAACCGCCCTCCCACCAGGGGTAGAGCGATTGTGAGGCGCGCCCCAGCGGTTTCTGTCAGAGCCTGTCCCAAAACCGTCGGGGACTGGCTCATTTTGCGGAGTCTTCGGAGCAAAATGTGCCTGTCCCCTTCTTCTCGCGAGGTTTTGGGACAGGCTCTCAGCTCTCAGCAGGTCCAGCGAAGCTTAGCTGAAAAAGTTCCCATGCCAAAAATGCCACGGGCTCGTCCCGTGGATCGTT
This sequence comes from Thermoguttaceae bacterium, assembly GCA_040768665.1. GTDB lineage: Bacteria > Planctomycetota > Planctomycetia > Pirellulales > Thermoguttaceae > JABWBD01. The sequence goes on along the minus strand of JAXGMN010000037.1, from coordinate 82,608 downwards.
ACGCTCCAGAAGACTTGCCCTACGCGGCCGCGCGCCAGCCATTGCCGGACGCCACAGAATGTGGTAGACGAGAAGCAGCACTCTTCTCGCGGTCACATTCGGAGACCCCATCATGAGTAGCGTATTAAGGCAACCCATTCCTGGGGTACTGCTCCTCTTCGTTGCGTTGGTCCAAGCCCGGAGATGGCCATATCGGGTATTGCTACCCGGCCGGAATGTTTCGATTAGCCGGTCGGATTCCCCTCGGGTAAGCGGTGCCTGCCATGCCGTTCGAGATCGTCGGCAAAGCACCGCGCAGGTAGCCACTTGTCTTTTCATGCCGGGGGACCGGGATTGTTGAGGCTCTCTTGACTGCGGAAGCATCCGAAACGCTGCCGCGAAGCCCGCGGGCTGTCTGCCTGCTGAGCGGCGGATTGGACTCCACGACGACCCTTGCAATCGCGAAGGCCGAGGGCTTTGACGTCCATGCGCTCACGTTCCGATACGGCCAGCGCCATCAGCACGAGATCGTGGCGGCCCGCGGGATCGTCGACCGTTTCCAGGTATCGCAACACCTCGTGGTGGATATCGATCTGCGGTGCTTCGGTGGATCGGCGCTGACCGGCGACCTGGAGGTACCCAAGGATCGCCCGACCGAAGAAATGTCTTCGGGCATTCCGGTTACCTATGTCCCGGCCCGCAACACGATCTTTCTCTCGTTCGCTCTGGCCTGGGCGGAGGTTCTTGAGGCGGGCGATATTTTCATCGGAGTCAACTCGGTCGATTACAGCGGCTACCCCGACTGCCGTCCCGAATACATCGAGGCGTACGAGCGCATGGCGAACCTGGCCACCAGGGCCGGGGTGGAAGGTCGTCAGCATCTGCGGATCCATACTCCACTGATCCGCATGACCAAAGCAGACATCATCCGCAAGGGCTTGGACCTTGGTGTCGATTACGCAATGACAAGCACTTGCTACGACCCGTCTCCGGCCGGCGAGGCTTGCGGCCGTTGCGACGCGTGCCGGTTGCGGTTGAAAGGATTCGCGGAGCTCGCCCTTCAAGATCCTGCGCGGTATCAGCGCGGTTAACGGTCGTCCCGATCCGGCGGCTGCGACCCGGCGATCGCAACCAGCAGGCCCACCGCCGCCGCGCCGCTGACCGTCAGGATGACGAGCAGGATCAAGCTGGCTCGCGGTGGCACTTCCAGCCAGCGGAGCGCCCCGAACAGCAGTCCGATCACCACGGCCCCCACCAGGAGCGACCGCAGGCGGAATTGAAGCGGCGGTGGGCGGTGCTCGTCGGATCTCATTGCTGCCACGTCCGGAATCGTTTGACCGCCGTCAGGATCTCCTCGCGACGCTTCTCAAAGACCGCAAACGTGGCCATCACCGCGGTGCAGAGCACGATGCAGAAGACCCACAGGATCCACGTCTGCCGCTGGTCCACCGCGGCGTATTTGATCATCGTCACCACGACGAGCATCAAGAAGCTCGATCCCATGTAGAGGAACGAACGGATCCGCAGCACGACTCCGATCAGAACCCCCGCCATCGACAGCAGGATCAGCACCATGGGCAACGCCAACGATTCGCCGATGGAGCGAAGGTACTCGCTGCTGGAGGAGATGTAGATCACGCTCAGCGCGATGTAGCGCAGCGCCGTGCTTTGCCGCTCACTCAGCCGGTCGTGATTGAGGTATTCGGCTAGCAGCACGACCAGCGCAAAGGGGATGAGCCAGAGCTGCGGATGGGCGAAGAACTGGAAATCGAGCTGGAACCATAAGACGCAGAGCCCGACCGACAGGACCACGCCCGCCAGCGTTCCGTAGGCGGCCGACCGCCGCATCACGGCCAGCAGCGCGTAGAATGCACTGGCCAGCAGCCAGAGTGCCGGGGTGGCGCCGACAAAGCCGATCTCCGGCTCCGCTTCGAGAAAGAACCAGAACCCGATTGCCGGCGCGATCGGCAGCAAGGCCGCGGTCCGCATCAGCGGCTCGCTGAGCACCGGCAGGCCGCGGCGCTGGAACAACTCGCTCAGCGCCGCTCCCGCGAAAGCAATCCCCAGCACGAACAACATCCAGTACTGCCTGACGATGCCAAGTTGGAACCACTCGGGCACCGTCAGCCAGAAATGCAGGCCGATCAATGCGCCAAGCGCTTCGGCAGCATAGACGTAGGCAGTGCGGCCGCGGTCGCTCAGCCCCAGGGGATCCAATCGTCCCACGACCGCGAATACCAAAGCCGCCGCGATCAGTCCGGCCAATGCCGTCGCAACCAGCAAGACGGCCGGCATGGCCATCGGGACTCCTGCGCGGGAGACGTGAAGCGACGCTTCCTGCACGAGCACGGCGGCGAGCGACACGAAGGCCAGTCCGCCGAACCAGGGCGCGATCCGCCGAGCCGCGGTCGTCCAGTCGGTCGCCGGCGCCAAGCGCGGAACACCCAGCCCCGCGACGAGTGTCATCACGACCGCGGCGACCATTGCGACTACCGTCCGGTGCAACCACGGCGCGGGGATAGCCGGATCGAGCCAGGCCCAGCCCGACTCGGCCGCCAGCATCAGGCCCAGGAGGAAGACCGCCGTCTGGCATGCGCTCCGCGACCGCCCGTTTGTCCAGTGGATCATCATCAGGACCGCCGGCAAGAGCATCGCGATCGCCAACGGTCCAGCCGGCCTACCGACAAGCCCCGCGAGGATCGGATTGCCGACCGCAACGAAGCGGGTGTCCAGGGAGATCCACAGACTCAGCCCTGCCGCGGCAAGTGCAAGAATCATCTGCGCCGCAGGGAACCACGACACTGGCCAGCGGCCTTCGGACCGAATCCCCAATCTCTCGGCAATACGCTTGCCCCTTGGCAACCACCGGCCGACGATTGCCGAAAGAAGTACGAATGCCGCGATGGCAATCGATGCCGTCCAGGCGAAGGCAACAGGCATCAGTTCCTGCGCGCTCAACCCCATAGCAAGCCCGGCCAGTGCGGTCGCGTAAAACGAAGCCAGCGGGAACCTCGCGCGGACGTCCCAGAGCAAAACCAACGCCGCCAGCGCAGTACCGCCCAGCCCACACCAGGCGATGAGGTCCGGCACTGCGTGGGCGATACCGAGCGAATCGCTAACCACCAGCGCCCAGGCGTAGACGGCCAGGAGAACGAGCCCGGCCAGTGCCGCCAGGTGCGAAACCGGCGTCGACCGCTCGGCTCCCCGCACGGCCGGAACTCGGTCGCCGAGGACCTGTTCCACAAGCGACCAGAGGATCGCCCCGGCTGCGAATGCCAGGATGTTGATCGCGGCCAGACCGCCGAGCGACGCTTCCGGCGAAATCCACCACCAGACCGTGCCGGCCACATTGAACATCACGGCCGACGCCAGGACGTAGAGCGGCTGCCGCAGCCATACGCCGAGCACGCCCGCCGCCAGGCTCACGCTCCCAATCGCGCCAAGCGACCACCATGGACGTGCCGGATCGTCAACGCAATGGACCAGACCGAAAGTCAAAACAGCCGTAGCGATTGCGGTGACCCAGCCTTGCACAAGCCCGGCGGGCGCCAGCGGCCGGTCAGTGGCTTCCGTCTCGTCGGATTCGAGCACTCCGCGGCCCGAAAGTCGGAGGTATCCCGCAGCAATGCCGGCGCCAAGCACGACCAGCCCGACCACGGCCCACGATGCGGTCAGCACGTGATAGGCTGTCCAGCCGGCCAACGGTTCGCTCGCCCCCGCAACCAGCCCGGCATACAAAACGCCTCCGCCGAGCCCCAGACCGGCGAGCACGTCGAGCTCTTGTTGCGGCCTCACCTGCCAGAGGTACCACGCGGCGACGACGCCCGTCAGCACCAGAGCAACCCAGCCGGCCCCGGCGGCAACCAGCGGCAGCCACTCTTGCGGCGAACCGGGATTGGCAAACAGAGCGGCGACCGGCGGCGCCAACAGCGCCGCGTTGCCGATCACACCCAGCGATGTCTGGATGCCCAAATGCGGGCTCGTCCGGATCGAGAGTTCACGGAGCTCGTAGAGCCGTTTGCGGGCTGCGAGCCACACCAGGGCCACGGCCATGCTGGCGATCACGTTGGCTTGCCCCAGCAGGATCAACCAGGCCTCGGGGCTGAGTCGATGTCCTCCGGCCGCCTGGACATACCACACCACGAGCGACGCCGCCAGGTTGACCCCCGGCGCAGCCGCAAACGCCCAGCCCTCGGCTCGCCGCCAGAAGGCCATCGTTGCGCCGGCCAGGCTTGCCACGGCGATCGCCGCTGCCGCCCAGAGCAACTCAACGTCCTGCTGGTGGAAGAAGGCGGCCTTCACTCCCAAGGCAACGCCGAGCAGACCGGCGGTGGAGACCCAAGTGGATGCGGCACGAAGCAGTGCTTGCGGCGGTCCCTGGGCTCCGGGCAGTGTGCGGAGGCTGGCGACCCACCACGTCGCCAGGACCGTCACCAGCGAATAGGTCGCCCAACCGAGCATCAGCGTGCGATAGCCCCACTCCGGCGCATCGGGCATCAGGGCCCGCACCGTGCAGGCCAGAAGGGCCAAGGCCGCCATACCGATCGCTCCGGCCAGGTTCGGCGAGACCCTGCGACCGGCCTTGACCTGATGGAGCACCAACGAGGCCACCGAGACGATCAACGCAGTCCAGCCGATCCACGAGCCGGCGACGGCCGCCCATCCTTGCCAGCGGTACGGAGAGAAGACGAGGTTCATTATCGCCGGCACCAGCAGCACTGCGTTGCCCAGCACACCCATGGCGAGTTGCACCCGCATCAACACCCTGGCCGACTCGGCCCGGGGCCCTTCACGCCAAACATCGGGTGATGGAAAAGGGGACTGGCTCCGCATGGCCTTATCTTCTCGCTCCGGCAAACCATGATTACTTGCGGCGCCTGTCCCCTTTTTCATCTCGACCCATCGCCGTGCCACGAGCCAGAGGATCGCCCAGGCGGCCGCCGTGATGGTCGCAAGCTGGACGACGGTAGCCAACTGCGTCGTGCCGAAAGTGCGGAGCCCAAGCAGGTAGCCGAGCACCACCGCGAGTTGAACGACCAGCCCGGCGGAGAAGACATATCCGGCGGACGACTCGCGAATCGCGAAGACGATTAGGCTGCCAATGACCAGCACCAGGGGAATCAGATAGGAGATCTCCGTACCTGCGCGATCGAAGAACGTCTCCGGCAGCGGGCCCGACGGCTTGATGCCGGCCAGTTGCAGCCCCGCGGCAATGAGCGTCAGCGCGAGCACGGGCATCGCCGTAGTGACGAGCAGTGTCGCCCGGGCGATCGACGGGCCAAGCGGCGTTGCTTCCACGCGGGCGCGGATTGCCTGAGCGAACTCGAAGATCTGACGCCGTGCGGCAATGGCGGCAGCCGCAATCAGAAACGTCGATGCCGATGCCCACCGCATCGCCGACGCCATCGCCACCTGGCCGCCAAACGCCCCGGCAACCAGCGCCGGCACCGTGGCCGCCGCGAGCAGACTGCTGACGATCTCGGCCTCGCGCCAGCGATACCATAGCGCCGCCACAAGCCCGACCGCCAACAAGCCCAGCAGCAGCCAGGCGGTCGCGCCAAAACCTTCCACCGGCGCGCCCCCCACCGATCCGCCGAACTCGGCGATGCAGCCGGGGAAGAGAAGTATGGCAATCAGCAGGAACTGCAAGACAGCGACCGAGTGGCCCACCACCCGATCAACGCTCGGCCCGCCGCAGTCAAACAACTCCTGCCCGGTGTGGTTCTTCCGAAGCAACATCCTAGCGGCAAGCCAGACGAGGGTGAGCACGGCTAGCCCGATCCCGTATGCCTGCAACACTCGCGGATCGGTCAGGTCGACCGGAGCGTTCACGTTCCAGGGATTTCGCTGGATCCAGGCTGTCGTCCCGGTAACGGTAGCCACCGTCAGCGCCGCCTGGGCCGCGGCGAACATCGCGGGCCAGCGATTTGTCCAAGCGATGGCCAGCCAAATGGCCGCGAGCCAGCCGAGGCAGCCCGCCATCCAGAGGGTTTCGCCCCAGGAGCCGAGAAGGATCGCGGGGATCGCCATCGCCGAGGAGGCAAGCGCGATCTCACCGAGCGGTCGGGTGAAGACGCGACGAACGTCTTCGCCGACGTTCTCCGCCGCACCGGTCCGAAGCCACGCGTGAAGCGCAAGGCCGGCCACAACGGAAATGCTCGCGTGGCTCAGCAAGGCAATCAACCAGGGCTGCTCGACCCAATCCGTGTAGTTAAACACGAACGTGTGGATCAGCCCGGCCAGCGCGACCAGCGAGGCGACGTACGTCCGCACGGGCGAACGATATCCCCAGGCGAGAAGCACCCATAGCCCTGTGGCCAACAGCGCCGCCAGCGGCAGTTCCGGCGAAGCGTCGATCATTGCCCGATGCGACCATGCCGTCCAAACGCCCACGACCACGGCGAGCGGCGCGAGCAACTCCGCGACGTGCGCCGCGGGCAGGCGGTAGGTTTCCAGCAATTCCCCGCGGCGAGCCTCCGCGGGCTCGGCATTCCATGAGATTGCCGGAGGATTGGCGATACGATGCAGAACGGCCGCGACGATCCCCAGCAGGACGGCCTCGCTTGCCAGCACCGTCGCCCAGATCGGCGCAATTCCACCGACCTGCCAGCGCAGGCCCCAAAGCGTTGCCGCGGCGAGCAGTCCGAATCCGACATACGTCAGCACCGGCCGGCGAAGCCGCGCGCTGGCGGCCAGCGTGCCCACCCCGTAAAGCCCGTACAGAGTCACCGCCACCGACAGCGCACCGGACGTGCCGTAAAACACATGGCCGGTAACGTTCAGCACGCTCACCAGGGCAAGGATTCCGGCGCCGGCGACGTAGGGAATCGCGTGCCTGCGGCGGCCGGTCCACTCGAGCAGTCCAGATATCAGTCCGAGCAACACGACCAGGCCGGTCAGCGCCGTGCCGCTCGCCAGCCCGGCGGCCAGGCGGAGCATGTCGCGGCCAGCGTACTCGCCCGGCACCCAGGAGAGATTCTGGACAATCAGGTGATAGGCGGTCAGGTAGACGACGGTCGCAGCGGCAATCGCGCCCGCGTGAAGGGGCGGCAGATCGTATCGGAAAGCCGTCCATGCGAGGGCTGCCGCTGCGACTCCACCCGCAAAAAGCACCGCAACCGGATCCGGCCAGGCGATGCCGACGGCAGCCACCATGAACAACGTAGCCGTAAGTGCTACGGCAGTTCCGGCGGTCCGATAGGCGGCAAGGTTCTTGTCGCGCGTGGTTCGCTGGACGACGGCCAGACCGGCTGCGAGCAACGGAACTGCGGAGAGCGCCAGCAACAGGGAAGTGTGATCGAGGGTCGAAGCAAAACCCGCCGTCCGGGCGCCGCGTTCGACGAGCAGGCCCAACGCGACCGCCAGCGAGAACGTGGCCGTGCCCAACAGCGTGAACAGCGCCTCGGCAGCCGACTTGTCCCTATCCTCGCGGCCCACAGGCCGCGCAAGATACGACAGGATTGCCGCGGCGAAGATCCCCACGGGAATCAGCCCCACCGCGGCAAGCGACCATCCTTCGGCGCCCCATCCGGTCAAACGGGCAACGAGCAGCACGGCGGCGGAATTGCCAACGACCGCGGCAGTCTGGTGCCAGCGGCCGGCGGGCAGGATGGTCCGCCCGGCCAGCCACATGAGCCAGGCAAAGATGCCCAGCGAAACCACCTCCGTGGCGAGCGTCATCAGGCTCCAGTATTCCCGCGACAAGCTGGCCATGGCGAGGAAATTCAAAGGAACCAGCAGCGCCGCGATCCAAAGCAAGACGCGGCCGATCGACTCGAGTTTCCAGCGACGGTGACAAAGCAGGCCCACGCCGAAAAACGTCGACGAGTAGGCAACGAAGATTGAGAACTTTAGATAGGGGGTCTGCTCGAGCGTTTCCCAGAAGCTGATCACCAGTGCGATCGAAGCCCCCACGATCACCAAGCCGGGCAGAAGCACACAGACCAGTTCGGCCCAGTGGATATTCCGTTCCTCGAGGAACGCCGCCAGCGTTTCCAGCAGCGGTTTGCGGGGTGGTTTAGGCGGCGCGGGCTTGGCAGTCTTAGAGCCTATCCCAAGACCGCCGGGGACTGGCTCATTTTGCGGAGTCTTCGGAGCAAAAAGTGCCTGTCCCCTTCTCCTCGCGAGGTCTTGGGATAGACTCTTAGCCGGTTGCGGCGGAGACGGCGGCTTTGCGATGGTCGCAACAGGTGCGACCGCGGGCTCTCGCGGCGGCGCTTGCGGCCGCGGGAGCGGCGGTGCTTTCGCTGGTTCGGAGACCACTTCCGCCACCGCCGCGGCCACAACGATCGGCTCTTTCGCTTCCGTCGGCTCAATCGCCGGCCTTGGCGGCCGTGGCAAGCTCTCCGCCGGCGCGGGCGACGGCTGCTCGAGCGCCTTGTGGCGAGCCTGCACTTTCGCCTGCAACTCTTTGAGGGCGGTAGGCTCGAGGAGTCCTTCTGACTGAAACCGCTTCAACTGCCGCTCGAAGGCAACCAGGTCCGCCAACTCTTCCGCGACCGCGCCGTGAAGCTCTCGCCCACACCAGTCACACTGCGTCCGGAACCGCGAAGTCCACAGTCGACACCGCCCGCAACGGATCTGATCCGTTCGCTGCGCTCGCTCCTCCGAACCCGCCAGGCTGCGAAACAGCCGTGCCAGCCCGACCCAGATCCCGTGTCCCACGAGCGTGACCACAAGGAGAACCGTCAGCAGCACCATAAGGACTTCAGCCATGGCGATCCCCCAAAACGGCAGCCGCTTTATCGACGTTTGACCCCTGCCGGTTCATCCGGCAGGTGAACAAGGTTCACCGGCTAACGGACCCCTCCAACCCCATCCGGCCCCCTGCCGCCTCGTGCGGCAGGAGCCCAAGGTTCGCCAGCTAAACACCATGAACGGCGAACTTGCCGACCGGGCCCCACCTGCCTCCCGAAATACTAAGGCTCCGTGGGTACGTCTTTATAACATTACGATACCCCGATTCGCGCGGGACCACCCAATCGGTAACCTTTCACGGGGCAATCCGAGACTGGCGGGACATTTTCCGACCAATTCGGGCGTTCTGGCGGATGGCCGCAACCACGGACCCTGTCCCGCCCCGTGAAAATCGTTAACCCGATTGACGGATTCGCACGTCCTGAAAACCTTTGCGGGTTGGTGCGTCTCGGAGCATCGCACAAGTGTTGGCGCGCGTGGCCGAAACTTTCACCCGCGGCCGGCGGAACTCCGAAATTAACTGGTGGTCAAAGAGTGCCTGGCCGGCATTCCGATGCGCGATCGCAAGCGTATCGGCCGAAACGGAATACCGCCGGCTCACGGACGAACTCAACCGGGCCAGGATTTCCCCCCCAACGTTTCTCGAAAAGACGGCCTCCTGCCGTCGTTTAGGGAACATTCCATGCAACCGGTGAAATCAGAATCGTCCAGAAACGCCGAGCTCGAACGACTCCGCCGCGAGCTCCTGCGCCGAATCGTCGAGAACGAGAACCAGCGGCAGGCCGCCCGTCGCGTAGCCGCCAAGTGAGGGGCACTGTCGCGTGAAGCCAAAGGTGCGCCTGGCAATCCTGCTGGCCGCCACCGTCGTTGCACTCGGGCAGACTGCAGCATGCGGCGGACCCGCTCCTTCAAAGCGACCGGCCCAGCCCGGGATCCATCCGGCCGTGGTCCGTGTGGTCTCTCCCGAACGAAACGGCATGTCGCTGGGATCGGGCACCCTCGTCGCCGTGCACGCGGACCATGGGCTGGTCCTTACCAACTGGCACGTGATCTCCGACGCGGCCGGACAGGTTCAGGTAGTGTTCCCCGACGGCTTCCGCACGCCAGCCACGGTCCTCAAGGCGGACCGCGAGTGGGACCTTGCCGCGCTGGCCATCTGGCGCCCGAACGCATCACCCGTGCCGATCGCCAATCAGGCGCCGCGGCCCGGCGATCCGCTAACCATTGCCGGCTATGGCAGCGGACGCTATCGCGCGGCCGGCGGCTGGTGCACGCAGTATGTCTCGCCTGGCCGCGGGCAGCCCTTTGAAATGGTCGAACTCTCGGTCGCCGCCCGCCAGGGCGACTCCGGCGGACCGATCTTCAACAAGCAGGGCGAACTGGCCGGTGTGCTGTTCGGATCCGGATTCGGGTCTACCGCCGGGAGCTACTGCGGGCGAGTCCAAAAATTTCTCGCGCCGCTCTGGGACGACTTCCAGCGGCTCCAGCCAAACCCGTACATGATTGCCCAGCGTCCGCCCAAACCTGACGAAACGACATCGGCGGCCGAGCAACAGCCGGACTCGGTCCCCTGGCAGCCGCCGGAGAACTACTGGACGGTCGGGCAAATCGCCGCTCAACCGCCCGCGCGTTCCGAGCGGGCCACGCCTGCCACGCCACCGGTGGCCGCAATCGGGGCGAAACCTGTTGTTATCGAAAGACCGGAAGAACAACCGCAAGCTCCGGCGGAGGCAACGGGCTGGAACTCGGCGGCGGCGAATCGACGACCGGCCGATGAGAGGGGAAAGTCTCAAAGCGATGCCGCAACGCCTGTTCCACCCGCTACCACCGACTTCCCCGGTTCAACCCTGGGCGAGCAACTCAAAACCCTCCTCGCCGCGATCGGCGCGTTTGCCATTCTCTTCCACAGCCTGCGGCTCCTGGCGGCCGACCCCGCGGCGAAATCCTGAGCATCGGCTCAGCTAAAAGACTCACCGCGAGATCAGCTTCACCTCCCAGGGCTTCAGGATGTGTTCACACGTCCACTTATCCGTCTCATGGTTGTCGATGCGGCGCGCATTGTCAAGCGGATTTCTTGAGCCACGTGCGTAAGTGGGGGCGGGCATTGAAGTTATTCCGCCGTCAGTGTGCGCCGAAAGTGCGTCACAGACCATGATTGGACGGTTCATCTTTGGAGTGCGCGTGACTTGTCACCGCTCTTCGAGGCTATCCCCAGTACGTCGGAGCCAATGAACTGCACGCGGTCGTTGCCATCCAAGCCGTCGAAGCACGCGACGATTCGCGGCCCTTTTTCGGTGCGAATCGGTCGCTCCGTCTACTTCGCGGCTTCCTTTCGCGGCCGCCCGCGAGACCGCAACGTCGACTCCAGGCCCAAGCGCCGCGCGGTGAGCTTCTGCCAGTTCTCGCTCCCGTATGGCGAGCCGCGATCTCGGCACTTTCGCAAAGCAGCCAGCTCTGCCTCGGTCTGCGGCTGGTTGACCCAGCGGAGCCAATCGTCGCCGCGCGGAAACGGCCCGGGATGGAGAAAGCTCGGCGCATCGGGCCCGCCGAAGAGCGGCAGCGACGACCAGGGCCAGTCCTCCGCCCGCCTCACCAGATTCGCCCTCAGCGGATTCTGCTCCACATAGCGGAGCACCGTCAGCAGGTGTTCGTCTTGCTGGATTGGGAAGGCTTTGAAGCGGCCCTGCCAGACGTGCCCGCTGGAATGGTAGTCGCGATGGTAACGCCGCACGTACGAGGTCAACAGCCGCTGCATCCACCGGCTCAGATCGCCATCCTCGCGAGGCCAAAGGACCATGTGGACATGATTGGATAAGAGGCACCAGCCCAGCACCCGCATCGGCAGCCGCTCGCAGGCGTCGCCAACGAGCTTCATGAACGCGATGTAGTCGTCCTCTTTATGGAAGACGTCATCGCGGGCATTCCCACGGTTCAGCACGTGGTAGCAGACGCCTCCGACAGAAGCTCGTGCGGTTCTGGGCATGAATCGATCCTACCGTGGTCAAGTGTCGCCTCGGACGAGCAACGGGGCCGCTTCCTGAGGCGGATAACTCCCTGTGTGAACAAGTGGCTCTCGCTCTAGCCGACGTTCGGTAACGTTGAATGCCGGGATTCCCTGCGTCGCTTCGCCGATCGGAGTCAACAGCCGATCCATGCGCCTCGCAACCGGGTACGTATCGCGCTGGTGCCTTACTTGAAATTCAAGGTCCCGACGTCACACGTCGATGGGGACCATTCTACCCCCGCCCGCAAAGGAAATGCAAGCCTTCTTGTATGGGGCTGCAACGATAACACCCCGACCCGATCGCCCTTTCCAAGCCGGCGGTAGGCGTACTGTACCACGAAACGACCCAGACGCAACACAAGAAGTGGAGTGTCTTTCCCGTACCCTTGAAATCCTCCTGCTCATGCCTGTGCGGCTGGCGATTCAACTGCGTCGGCACAACATCCCGATCCGGATGCTCGGTGTCCTGATCGACCGTGTACGGGATCCGGAGAAACGATCGGAACTGCTGAGCAGAGCGTTTCCGGCCGTGATTATCGGCGAGCTGTCGCGAGCCTCTCGAGAGTGAGGGCTGAAGATGGAAACAGAACGCGGGAACGTCGATCAACTTCAAAACGGGTTGAGTCTGCTGCGTTCTCGCGTTGCTGAACTCGAGCTGCAGAGGCAGTCACCAGGCACTCGAACATCCACTCTCGCGAATCTCTTCTGCGACTTTGATCGGACGCTTTTCTCTCCTCCTCACACGTTTGGATCCGTGGTACGACTGATCGTACTGCAACTGAAATCTTGCGGCGCCCCAGGCCGCGATTGAGCGGGCACAGGAGACGCGAGACCAGGAACTTGTGCTCTATCGCCTGGACACCCGCGAACGGCTGCCGACAGACGAAGAGGCGAGGCAACGGTCGTAAGAAGCCTGGCAGCTTGCGGAAGCGGGGCGGCAGGCTGAGGCCGAAGCGCGGCGTGCCGCCGAAGCGGAACTGGCCCGCCTCCGCGAGGAGCTGCGCCGCTCAAAATCATGAGGTGACGAGCCGCACTGCGCGTTTAGGGAAGCCTGCACCTCCACAAACGCCCTTTCCACTTCGTTCGCGACTACCATCGCTCGTGTACTGTCGGCGAGCGTGCAAAACCTCGGTGGGCCGGAATTGGCGGGCAGCGAGGGGTCGCGGTGAGTGAGGCGCGGGGGCCGGGTACGGCAGGGGATCGGCGTCGGCTTCGCCTGCGGCGGTCAACGGCGACGGTGCAGCCGCTGAAATGCGCGCGGCGTGGCGCACATGGCCGCCCTCGCCGGGGCGAGGAACGCCGTTCTCGGCACGCCGTCCGCGGTGCCGGCCGATCGTCGCAGGGACAACTCCCGTCAGCCGGTGCGACAGTGGGGCGGGCTGCGGCCTCGGTCCGGCTCGGATTCCGTCGCGGCTAATTGCTCCCGGTAGTTCCAGGGCATCCAGTTGCCGGGAGCAGTCCGCACGCGCTGATGATTCCGTTGCAACTCGGTCAGGTAGTCGACCGGCGAGGCGCCCGACGAGTAACAGGTATGAATGAGGCTCATGTAGAGATCGCCCACATCGGCACCTCGCTGTGTCTTGTAGAACAGCGAATTCTTCCGGTGCCGAATGGCCATCTTCAAAGCCCGTTCGCACACGTTGTTGTCCAACGGGGCGCCGGGCACGCGCAGGAAGAGCGTCAATGCCTTCCAGTGGTTCACCATGTAGGAGATCGCTCCTCCCAAGGAGGAATTCGGCTCGACGCGCTTTTCGTCCAACTGCGCCTTCAGCCAGCCGTGCAGTTGTTCCATCACGGGACCGCTTTGTTGTTGATGCAACCTCAGTCGCTCGTCGGCCGACAGTTGTTGCTTCTTGGCCTCGGCATCGGTCTTGTAAACCTTCTTCAAGCACTCCAGCACGTACCGGACCTCGGCCGGAAAGTACTCGACCACGTCGACGAAGTTCCGACGCCCATGGACCAAGCAGTTGCCCAGCAGTACGCGCAGATCTTTGGGCATGTTGCGACTCAAGGCGTCGCACATTTGCATTGGCGGCGGCAATTCCTGCAAGCGAGCTTCCAGAAGCGAGCGGAGGTTTTCTCCCGCATGATGCGGACCGGTAAAGAACAAGATGATGTCGGGCCGCCCTTCGGCTACGGACACAATGCCCGTCGTAAAAACGCCTCGCCGGTCGGGATCCTCTTCCAACAGAGGCTCTTGGCGTTTGATCTTCTCCGTCAGTTCCAGCACCCGCATCGTGGTGTCGTCGTTGTGCAGGAGGTCGCCCTGCGCCGCCAGGGCGAACAGATGTTGATACGCGTCTCGCGGGCCCTGCTCCGCGGCATCCCGAACCAGTTCCCACTGATCGGACGCAGGCAAAGGAACGCCCGCCGCCTGCTGGAACCGTTGCAGGCGATTGCCAGGCATCCCTTCCCCATAACGCAGCGTCGCGACGACCGCCGCCACGCTCGGATCACACTTCTGGATCCCTGCTTCCGTAGGCAACTCGGCCGTGAAGACCTCGCCGCAATCCCCGCACCGTAGCCGCTCAAGCTGAAAGACTTTGCCGGTCACCGGAGCCTGGCCTTTCAAACGCACCACCGGCGACCAACGCGGCTGACGGTACACTGTTCCGTGGATGCAAAGCGGACAGCCGTCGCCCGGATGCAGCGATTCGTGGGTCACCACCACTTGCGCGCAGCCCGTGTAAGCGCTCGCGGGAATTCGGCCATGGCCTGGCCGGCGGCGGCGCCCAGCACTCTCCTCACGCGAGCAGTCGCTGCCGCGGCCTGGGTTCTCGGTCGTCGACGGAGTTTCCCCAGGGCAGGCGGATGGGTCTTCTGCATTCCCGCTCGAAGTGTCCTCGCCTGGGCTGGAAGATCCAACGGAGGATAGAACGCTCGATGTCCGTTCCGTCGAAGCTCCAAACAGCATCTTCTGGAGCCGACGGATACTGAGCTTCTTCTCGCGGAGCAGTCCCAACAGGCAGGCGTACCAGCCCAGCAGCAGACGAAAAGGCTCGGCCATCTCCGCGCCCAAGGCGGCTTCGATCTGGTCCAGCTTGGACTCCAGATCCGCTTCATCCAACTCGATGACTTCCGGATTCGACTTCACGTCACTTGGCCGTTGGCTTGAACCCAGTTCCAAGCCTCACAAAGCTTCTGGGATAAGGCCCGCCGGCTCAGCGACGGATGCGCGGCGATGAGCTGCCGGATGAACGCCACTTCGGCATCCGTCACCACGCGACCACGGTACTTGAGGACTGCGCTCATGGCCCGTACTGTAGCACGAGCGGGCGTGGAACGCAAGAGGCACGCCGGGCGTTTTTTTCAGATTCCCGGACTCACCGGTCGCCACACGGGCGCCGCCTGGTCTGCCGTGGGGTTCCCGGCGGCCAGCAGGACCTGCAGTTGGTGCGCTGCCAGCGTCTGAGCCGGCTGGCTGGCGTCGCTTGGCCACCAGCGAAAACGCCCGCTGGACAGCCGCTTGTGGCATAACCAGAACCCTTGCCCGTCATAGACAAGGATCTTGACCGCCGTGGCTTTGCGGTTGCGGAACACAAACATCCAGCCGCAGAACGGGTCCTGCTGGAGCGTCTGTTTGCAGAGGCAAGCCAAACCATCGATTCCTCGGCGGAAATCCGCGGGCTCAATCGCTACCAGGACGCGCATCTGAGGTGTGATCTGGATCACGGCTCACCCTTCCCAGAAGCTTCGGCTCAGTCCGATCAGGTCAGGCGCCGCGACTCCCTTCAGGTGAACTCGCATCTTGGCCCCGCCAGCATCTTCCCACTGCAGGACGCATTCGCCCAGGCCGATCGACGCGGGAGGAACCAATTCCACGAATGCCGCCCCAACACCGTTGCCGGGACCGGCGAGGGATGGGGGCGATTGTTCCTCAAGGCGTCTCTTGAGTGCGTAGTAATTCACTCGCAGCGTCTTGCTGGTCTGGTGAATCCCATAAATCCGAGCCATCTTCACCGCCAGCCTCCAGAGCGAATCCGGAATCCGCGCGCGTACCGGACGCGTCTGACGCCAACGTTCGAACCGCCGCCTCACGCCCTCCAATTGCGCCGGAAGCCCGTCTCTCTTCCTGGTGGTCATCGGCTGTCCTCCACAGAATCCTGCCCTGACAGCCAACTCTACCCGATGCCTCCGAATCTTTCATGCACACTTGCCGAAAGGGCACGTTGATTGGACGGTGCCGCCGATTGTGGTAGTAACCGAGAGACCGCTTCAGCGTCCGGCGTGGAAATTGGCGACGGCCTCCGACGTGCGAAGGTATCGGTCGTACACCCGCAGTCGCTTTAGTTCGCGGGCCAGGGCGGGCGCCACGCGAAGTCGGCTCGATCCACTCACGCTTTTCAGCTCCGGACTGAATCGCCCCCAGCCATAGATGCACGTCGAACCGCCGTCGCAAAGAACGCCGTCGACGACGAAGCTGATGACCTTCGGACCGCCGTCGACAATGATCGCCACATGGTGCCAGTCGCCCGGTGAAATCAGGTTTCGGTCGCTTGCCCAGAAAGCGACGTTCCGGCCGTCGCACATGTCGATCCGGATCGTTCCATGCTCGGCGGTCGTGACGGCAAAGCCCTTTCCATCGTCGTCGCGACTGTCCAGAATCACTTGACCGGCGGACCGGTCGGTAAGACGAATCCAGAAGTCGATAGACAAGCCACCTCCCTGGGCGAGGCTCGGCAGCGCGGGGGCAGCGGCTTCGCCGCTTCGGATCTGTTCCGGCCCGAGATCGAAGAGCAATCCCTTCGTAGTCACCGTCTTCACCTGGCCTTGGCTCCATAGGCTTTCCAGCAGGGAGGGATCGATGGGGTGGACCCGCGCAACGGTCTTTTGGGTCTCGGTGATCCAGTAGCGGCCGTGCTGTTCGATCAGATCGGGATAGCTCATTCCCGAGCCGGGACCGGGGATTCCCGTTCTCGGATCGAAGAGGCAGTTTTTGGGGTCGGTATCGTACAAGACGATTTCCGGTTGCGACCAGTGGATGAAACCATCCTTTTCGATGCCGCCGCTCAGCCAGGCAGGATTCCTTCCAAGATACGGATTCTTGTGCGCACCATGGTGATGAAACCAGAAGAGGTACTTGCCGTTGCCGGTCTTCCAGACCTTCGGGCAGGCTCGCGAGTTCTTCATTCGCCGGCCGCCGGGCGTGTAGGTGGCGTATTCGGGCATCGTCCAGGTGTGTCCGCCGTCGCGGCTGTAGGCGTGGCAGGGATGATCGCCCGCCGTGCGATACATGCAATAGATCGACCCGTCGTTCATCGGCACGATGTTCTGTTCCGCTTGTACGTCGCCGAAATCGGGGTTCTTCAGCCCCACGTCGCCGTCTGGCAACAATTGCCACTCGATCTTCGCCACGTCGGGTTCCGTGAGGATATTGTCGGAGCGATAGAACCAGCCCTCCGAACGGTCGATGACGTATTTACCGCACTTGCTGAAAGCAAAGAGCATGGAGTCTCCGATGGTGATCGGCTTGCCGATTCCCCAGAATATCTGCACTTTGCCGTTGAATGTGTTGGTCCGGTCGACGGCCGTCATGCGCATCGGCAGGCGATAACGCTCCTTCGACCACGTTCGGCCGTTGTCGTCGGAGAACTTGTAAACGAACCAGCCCACGCAGTCGCTGCGTGCCGGACACTTGAAGTTGTCGCCGTTGTAGTCGTAGAAGGCATAGACGCGGCCGCTGTGAGCCACGACCGGCAGAGAGTAGACCGACGGAGGCCCGTCGGTCGGCTCCAGTTCCACCAGCTCCGACCACGTGCGCCCCTGGTCCGCGCTGATGGTTGAGACCACGTGCGAGTTCGCCGCTCCCTCGTGTCCGCCGGCCGTCGTGAGTGTGCAGAGCCACTTGCCGTCGTTGGTGATCACCACATACGGTTGGTCGCAATAACCTTCATCCGGGATGACGTGACCGTTGCGGATATCCCGCATGTCGTGCAGCGACGGAGACGCACCCTGCGCCCTCGCGCGGCCGATGGCCACCAGGAACAAGAAACCGAGGCACAAACACCAAGGGCTGATCGTTTTCATGGTAACAGGCATCACTTGACCATTGGCAGGGTATGTTCGAAGCCGCCAGCGGGGTTGCCGGCGGCGAAAGGTACTTGTCACGAAATCAACGCGGGAAGGGGTCGGTGAAATCGCAGGGTATCAATCGAAGTACTGATTGCTCGATTTGTTCCAACGTGGCAGGCAGCAGTGAATCAAGTCGTTGGCTGGGTGCTGTAGCGGGGGAACCTTGGGCTCCTGCCGCACGAGGCGGCAGGGGGCCGGGAACGGTTATCGGTGACGAATGCTAGCTGGCGAACCTCATTCACCCGTGGACCAAGCCCACGGGGGTCTTTATGAAACGAAAAACGATGCCAAGCACACGATGTTTTCACTGCCACAGGTCGGTTCGACCAACGTGATCTTGAGCAACATGATCCGGTTTGTCAAGCCAGTCTTCCGTATGCGTCCTTCTAGGTTGAGAGCTTATCCCAACACCGGCGAGGAGAAGGGGGCAGGCACATTTTACTCCGAAGACTCCGCAAAATACTTCGGGGTCAGACCCTGTTTTCGATTTTCTGGAGTCGATCCCGGATTATCTCAATGTCTTGCCGGAGTGTTTTCGACTCGCTGATGGCTCGATCGGCGCGGCGCACAAGATTGCTCACGCTATCCGAGTGGCCCAATCCAAAGCGAGACGCCAACTCACGCAGCGTCGCGCCGGTCAGCCGTCGGGCTAGCCAGGCTCACGACATCACGGCCCGGCGCACTGCTCCGCCGATGCCCGTACGCTTCCGATGTCGTCCCATAGTCATCCGCCACGGTACCCACCGCCGTCTCGAAAATGTCCCGAGTCGACCAGAAGCGCCCACCGCTGTAAACCGGAAACAGGGTCTGCCCCCAACAAGACGCTGTAAACCGGAAACAGGGTCTGACCCCACGAAGACGAAGTTATTCCGTTCATCGACCTGAAACATTACTGATTTCGGCGAATCCGGCCCTGGCTAATCAGTGACGTTCCTTTTTTGTCCCGCCTGGGCGAGCAAACGCCCGGCTTGCTGAGACAAACGGGCGTCCGTCTGGGGGGCGCGTCGATCCTCCACCGCGCGTCGGAATACCTCGCGATCTTCCGGCGTGTATTCGTGCGGCTCGACCACCAAATCGAGATTGTCGATATCTGCTACAACGGCCATCGATCAGCCTCCTTGAAATAGTGCTGCACAAGATGAAGGGCACTCTCGGTTGCGATGATCATACGGCTACTCGATCCAATTTGCTCAGCACCGAGGGAATCCAATTTGCTCAGCACCGAGGGAGATCCTATAGTGCTCAATCAGTTCGGTCTTGGCTTCAAACGCGACGTAGCCGTCGAATTTCATCGCAAAGGAACGAGCACAGGCGAACGCAAAAAGGTTGCCCGCGACGCCTCGAAAGAGCTTATTCTGTCCGACGTTGTGGGGCGCGCTTTCGAGCAGGTGAACCAGAACGAACCCGTCCGCCGGCTCCAGCGACGTTAACCCTTGAACCGTGCGCGAACTTCCGGCCAGCAAAGCCATCACATCTCTGAGCCGTTGGCGGGACTCAGCCATCCAATCGAAACGCCAACCTCTCAACTCCACACGCTGCTGGGAATCGAGCTTCCCGTGAGAAAGAATCGTCGTGAAAAACACTTGGCCCGTCGGCTGGTGAACCACGGAACTGCCCAAACCGTCGATTTCCACGTCGATCTTCGGCACTATTCTGGCTGCCTTTCCAAGTGTGCTCGGTTGCGAAGCCCAGAACCGACTGCAATTACCATTATAGGCAACCGAGCCAGGAACGAAAGACGCGACATTATGGACATTGCCGATTTCGGTGGATCCGGCACTGGCTGCTGGGAGTGGTGGTCGGCTCCGAACGGCCAGTGGTGGGCGGCCGGGTCGGTGCACGTGTTTTGAGGGATGGAAACGCAAATCGAATACGGCGGCCTTTACTACGGCGCCAGCGGTGTCGCGCATTGAGTCGCACGGCCAAGAGCGGCGGCTCTCCCGCCGTTACCGAAGCGACGTCGCGTCGCACTGCAAGTCGCCCAGCACGTATTGCAGCCCGTCGAGAAAATACTGCAGCAGCCGCGGGTCCTCGAAGCTTTGCGCGTTGTGCGACGGCGATAGGTAGAGCACCCGGCCTTCGCCGAATGTCTTGATCCAAGACACATAACGCACGTCGCTGGTAACCCGCTGTATGTCGTTGTGCGTCAACGAGCCCGTGTCCATCACCAAGAGCGGGCGGAAGTTCTTCCGCCCGTATGTGCCTTTGAACATGTACGGTTCATCCACGTGCACAAACGGCTTGCCTTCGAAGGCCGCCACCAACGGATGTTCGGGATCGACCGCGGTAATCTTCAACGGCTGCTGCTTGGGATGGAAGTCGAAGCTGGCGCCCAGCAGTTCGCTGAACTCCTTGGACTCGTTCAGGAATACGATGGCACCATGAATGCTCATCAAACCGCCGCCCCGGCGGACGAAGTCGACCACGCTAGCTTCCAACGCCGCGGCCTTGGCTCGGCGTTCCTCTTCCGGCAGATCGATATACGTCTTGCCGTACTTGCCGTATTCCTTCGCGCGCTTGACCAGCACGTCGAGGAAAATGTGCCACTCCGGCGGCGTCGGGCAATTGTTGTTGAGAATGACCGCGTCAAATCGCTTGAGGTTCTCCGGCTCAAACATCTCGATGTCGTCGCAGGCGACGACCTCGCACACGGCGGCCTTCTCAGCAATCGTCTTGACCACCGCCGCAATATGCGGCGTGTTCCAGTGCTGGAAACCGGTCGACAGCGAAAACAACAGGACGCGATGCTTCTTCGAGGGGGCAACCCGAGCCTCGTCGGGCGCGAGCTTGCGGATCTTCGCCGTCCACTCCGAGGATAGCGGGAAAGGGGGCACGTTTGTTTGTGCCGGGACCGTCTCCACCGTCGCAGCAATCAGAATCGGAACCAGGCAGCACCGAAACGCGATGGCGCGGCTGCGGGCGCCAAGACACCGCGGGAACAGGCGTGTAAGCCCGCTCACGCCAATCCGAAAGGGGTTGCCTCTGCTTTGGACGTTTGTTTTCATGATTGACTCCTGGCTGTGATGGACTCAGGAAGCTCGCGTTGGACGGGGTCGGCGGCTTGATCCATGTTGGCTCCCGGGGTAAGTTCGCGATCAGTTCGGTCTTGTTCTGGCAGGTGCGGCTCACTCGGACGAACACCTCGGCGCGGCCATTGACGACTGCGGCTTCAGGATGGCCTGACCGCTCTTGAGTGTCAATAGCTCCGGCGTGCAAAGGTTCAAAAACATCGACGGAGGGTGTTGCCGGCCGCGTTTGAAGTAGCCATATTGTAAACAAGAGGTTATGCCGCCGCAATTATCCGCCCGCGCGACCAATCACCGTCGCTTCGAACAGTAGGACGGATTGCCAATCCGTCCTGCCCAGTGCCGTCCCACAAATTCCCAGTCATTTCCCCCAACCTACGAGAGGACTTGAGCGCATGAGACTCCCCACGATCTTCCTCACCGTCTGCCTTGCCGCGTCGACGCTCCACGCCGCGGACGAGGCTGGTTTCGTGTCCCTGTTTGGCGGCAAGGACCTGTCGGGCTGGGTGCCTTGCAACGTCGCACCGGAGACCTTTACGGTGCGAGACGGGATGATCGTCACCAGCGGTTCTCCGGTCGGCACCATCCGTACTGCGAAGATGTACGAGAACTTCATCATCGAGTTCGAGTGGCGGCACCTGAAGTCCGGCGGCAATTCCGGGCTGTTCGTTTGGGCCGACGGCCTGCCTGTGGCCGGATCGGCCTTCTCGCGAGGCATCGAAGTACAGATTCTGGATCCCGGTTTCAACGTGAAGGGGAAGAACGAGTGGTACTCGACGCATGGCGACATCTTCGCGGTGAACGGAGCCGAGTTGACGGTCGCGGGCCGCATCTCACCCAGTGGAAAGCGGAGCTTCCCGATGGAAGAGCGGACCAAACCATCGCCCGAGTGGAATCACTACCGCCTGGTGGCCGACGACGGCGATCTGAGCCTCAGTGTGAACGGCAAGGAGGTGACCGTTGCGAAAGCAGCCTCGCCGCGCAAGGGCTACCTGATGCTCGAATCCGAGGGCTCCGAGGCCCATTTTCGCAACCTGCGTATCAAGGAACTGCCCTCCACGAATCCCAAGCCGGAGGAAATCGCCAACGAAGCCGAGGGTTTCGTGCCGCTGTTCACCGGCGTTGACCTGCGGGGCTGGAAGGTTCCCGAGGGCGATAACGGTCACTGGAAGGTTGTGAACGAGGTCATCGACTGCGATGCGCAAAGCGAGGCCGAGGGCGACAAGAACCTCTGGAGCGAACGCGAGTTCGGCGACTTCCTGTTGATCGTGGACTGGCGGATCAAGGAGGCGCCCTATGTGAACCCCCGCGTTTACAACGTGATGCCGGACGGCAGCGAGGAACTCGGCCCCGACGGCAAGCCCAAGCCCTATCCTCGGCCCGATTCCGACTCGGGGGTCTTTCTGCGCGGCAGCGGCAAACACCAGGTGAACATCTGGTGCTGGCCCGTCGGCTCGGGCGAAATGTACGGCATCCGCCGCGACGCGTCCCTGCCCGCCGAGGTCCGCGCCGGGGCCACCCCTCAACTCCAGGCCGATAACCCCGTCGGCCAGTGGAACCGTTTCGACATCACCGTGCGAGGCAGCACCGTAAGGATCCTGCTCAACGGCAAGGCCGTCCTTCCGGGGGTGACAATTCCCGGTCTCCCCGAGCGCGGTTCCATCGCCTTGCAGCACCACGGCAGCAAGAAAGACGGCAAGTGGACCAGCCCGCCGTCGCTGGTGCAGTTCCGCAACGTATTTGTCCGCGAACTCGAACCGTAACAGCGATCGGCGATGCCACGGCAAGCCGTGTATGTCCTATGGGATCGCAGCCGGATCTCGCTCCGCTCGGATTCAAGCCCGGTCACTCCAGCGGCCACTCCCGCGCTGCGGTCCATAATTGGGCCCCCAAGGCCCCTGTCGGTTGCAGAGCACACAGCCGGAGTCCACAATGAGTACATGAACACGAGGAAGCTATCTGTGGTCACAGCGTTACTTTTTCAGGCAATCACGATCGCCGCTCACGCGGAGGATTGGCCCCAGTACCTGGGGCCGCAGCGCGACGGAGTATGGCGCGAGACGGAAGTCGTCGAAAAGCTTCCCACCACTGCCAGGTACCTCTGGCGAACCGCGATCGGCGCCGGCTTTGCCGGGCCGGCGGTCGCCGGCGACCGGGTGTATGTGTGCGACCGTGTTCAAGCTGCCGAAGATCAGCATTCGGAATACCGTTGGGACAAGACAGACCCGGTGCGGGGCATGGAACGGATTCTCTGCCTGAGCGCGGACACGGGAGCCGTGTTGTGGAAGCACGAGTATCCCTGTCGCTACACCATCAGCTATCCGGCCGGACCCCGCGCGACCCCAGTGGTGCACCGGGGCAAGGTTTACTGCCTGGGAGCCATGGGCGACCTCCTCTGTCTGGATGCGGCGACCGGACAGCTCGTCTGGTCGAAGCATTTCGTCCGGGATTATGACATGGAGATCAATTTCTGGGGGATGGCCGCCGCGCCACTGGTGGACGGCGAAAAGCTGATCGCCTTGGTGGGCGGCAAGAAAGGCGCCGGGGTTGTCGCCTGGAACAAGGATACGGGCGTGGAACGATGGCGGGCCCTGGAATGTCCCGATCCCGGTTACAGCGCACCGGTGATCATCGAGTGCGGTTCGCGTCGACAACTGATCGTCTGGTGCCCGATCGGCCTGTATTCGCTCGACCCTGATTCGGGGAAGGTCTTCTGGCACCAGTCGGCCGATCTGAAAATGGGCCACTCCATCGCCTCGCCGATCTTCGATCCCGAGAGGCGGCAGGTGTTCGTCACGTCGTTCTTCAACGGACCGCTGATGATGCAGCTCGACTCTGAAAAGCCCTCGGCTCAGCTCCTTTGGAAGGGGGAGAGCGACAGCGAGTTGCCCCGTCGTACGCAAGGTTTGCACGGGCTCATTGCCACGCCGATGTTTCAGGATGGCTACCTTTATGGCGTCTGCAGCTACGGCCAACTGCGATGCCTGGACCAAGAGACGGGACGTCGCGTTTGGGAGACCTTTGCCGCCACGGGCGAGGGGCGCTGGTCGACGGCGTTCCTCGTGAAGCACCGGGACCGTTTCCTGCTCTTCAACGAGCATGGCGAGCTGATTCTGGCGAAACTGTCGCCCCAAGGGTACGACGAAATCAGCCGCATGGCCGTCTTGGAGCCAACGATGAAAGCGGGACGCCGCATGGTGGTCTGGTCGCCGCCAGCTTTCGCCCATGGCAGTCTATTCGCGCGGAACGACAAGGAAATCGTCCGTGTCGATCTTGCGGAGCCGTTCCAGGCGACGGCTGAGGCCCGTTGAAAAGGGGACAGGCACCGAGCGATAGGCGTCTTCTCGACAATTCCGGGCCAGACTACGCTCGGAGTCACACGTAACCCGTGTCGCCCGAGCGACTTAGCCGTTGCCGTGCGCCCCGATCGTGCCATTTGGTTCCCGAACGTTGTATCTGTTCGTTTTCCACGCCTTGGGGAAAAGAGGAGGATAATCCGATGAATGCACTGAAGACCGCCATACTGCTTCTCGCCTTGCTCGCGCTGACCACTCAGGCAATCCGTCACATCTACGTGCGGTATATCGAACCACGGACATCGGTTTTGGACCGGTTTGATGAAACCGCCGCAAAGAAGGTGATTCAGAGCGCGGCATCGCTGTCCGATCTCGTCGAAGAGTACGCACCGGCCAGGAAGCGCGTCGATGAGCTCAATGCGGAACTCAAGAAGGAACTCAACCAGCAGACGCGGGATGAGTACTACATGTTCGAGCAGAAGTGGAACGAGGACCACAAGCAGGACTACGAGCGAGAGGCGGAATTGAAGCAGGCAATTCAGGATTGGGAAAGCAGAAGCAAGGAGATCCTGGAATTGCGTGTGTTCTGGGCCTTCGGTCTTGCCTTGTTCTTCATCGGCGTTTTTCTGCAGGCGAAAGGATGTTCCTGGCTGGGAATGTCGCTGTTGATTCCCGGGGTCGTCGAGATGATCTGGTGGACGTGCCCGTCGTTTCGGTTTGCCGGAAGTCCCCTGGAGTTTGATCGACTGCTCATCAACAAGTTGACATTCACACTGGCCACGATCGCGATCATTCTTGTCTGGTGGTGCCGTACACGGACAGTGGACCAAGGGGTGTCCACCGGTACAGCGACGGAGGCAACGTCGTAGTTCGTGCGGAAGACCGCGGAGACACGGACTCGCAGCAGGAACGGTCCATCCCAGGGGGGCCTGACAGAACAAAATCCGATACCAAGCACACGGTCGAACCCTCGATGTTTTCGCCCCCAATCCCGAGGGATTTCCGGGCGAGCGATTGTAATCCGGCTGTCATGTCGGCCAAAATGGGTGGAGAAACTCGTGCACGTCGATATGCCCCAGACTTGTTCTTGGCCTGCCGCCGTTGCTGTCGCATGTCACTTCAGGAGATACCTCTCATGGATCGCGTGATACTTGGGGAAAGCGGCTTGTCCGTCTCTCCGGTTTGCTTTGGCACATGGCAGCTCAGTCCCCGCTTTTGGGGAGAACGGTCGAAGGACGACGCCATAGCGGCAATGAAGCTTGCTTTTGACCGAGGAATCAACTTCATCGACACCGCGGACGCGTATGGCGATGGTTACGCCGAGTGCGTGGTCGGTGAGGCGATCAAGGACCTGCCGCGAGACGAGTTGGTGATCGTCACCAAAGTCTTCAACCATTTCAATCCCGACGGCTCACGGTATCCGGACCTTTCGCCCGACCATCTCATCGAGCGTTGCGAGGCGTCGCTCGGCCGCTTGGGAATCGAAGCGATCGATCTCTACTTGCTCCACCTGTACGATCCTTTGACACCGTTGGCCGACGTCGCCGGCGCTTTGAGCCGCCTTCGCGAGCAGGGAAAGGTCCGCGCCATCGGAGTGAGCAATCACTCGGTCGAACAGCTCCGCGCGCAACGGCGAGCCGGGCCGTATTCGGTCATTCAGCCGCCATACAGCCTGATCGATCCCAGTGGGGAAAGCGATCTGTTGCCCTATTGCCAGTCGGAAAACATCGGAGTGATGGTCTACTCGCCGTTGCACAAAGGGCTGCTCACCGGCAAGTATCGCGGCACGGAGACCTTCGACGACTTCCGCCGCCATCATGCCGACTTCCAGGGTGAACGTTTCAGGGAGCTGTGCACCAAGGTCCAGGGGCTTCGGGCCATCGGCGATCGGTACGGGCTCAGCATTTGCCAGCTCGCGATCGTCGTCACCCTGATGCACCCGGCAATTCACGTGGCCGTCTGCGGGGTCAAAACACCCGAGCAGATCGCCGAGGCGGCCGGGGCGATGGGGAAGACGATCTCTCGCGAGGACTACTTTGCGGTTCGCAATCTGGTGGGACCTTCGGGTCGAAAAATCGCAGACGCCCAAGGCGAGCAGAAATGATCCGGAAGGAGTTTTTCCGACCTGCTGGCCGAGCGGATCCGACATCGAATCAGGCAATGATTCGGTTCGGAAGACCATCGCGTGCGTTGATCGGGAACTCGCTCATGACTAACGACGGCCTGACCCCATGGCTGTTTTTGGATGGCTGCACACAGAACGCCGGGGCTTCACAGCCGTTTGACAAGCTACAGGAAGCTATGACATGAACAAGAGCATCTGCCGCTGGGGCATTCTGGGCGCTGCCAATATCGCCCGTAAGAACTGGCAGGCAATTCGCCTGGCCGAGAATTGCACGCTGTCGGCCGTGGCCAGCAGAGACATGGACCGCTGCCGCCAGTTTATCGATGCGTGCCAAGACCACGTTCCTTTCGAGCGGCCGCCGCGAGCGTATGCAAGCTATGGGGAACTGCTGGCCAGCGACGAGGTCGATGCGGTCTACATCCCGCTGCCGACCGTGGTCCGCAAGGAATGGGTGATCCGGGCGGCGGAAGCGGGCAAGCATGTGCTCTCCGAGAAGCCGGCCGGAGCCACCGCAGGCGATGTTCGCGAGATTCTTGCCGCTTGCCGGAGCAATAACGTCCAGTTCATGGACGGGGTGATGTTCATGCACAGCCGCCGAATGGACCGGATGCGAGACGTTCTTGATGACGGCCGGAGCATCGGCCGCGTGCAGCGCATCACCTCCCAGTTCACTTTCGGCGCGCCGGAGGAGTTCTTCGAGAGCGACATCCGCATGAACAGCCGCCTGGAGCCGCTCGGCTGCCTGGGCGACCTTGGCTGGTACAACATCCGCTTCACGCTGTGGGCGATGAACGAAGAGCTGCCCGCGGGCGTTTGCGGCCGCATGCTCGCCGAGCGCGGCCGATCGGACAGCCCTTCGGCCGTGCCGGTCGATTTCTCCGCGGAGTTGTATTTTCCCAGCGGCGCGTCGGCGAGCTACTACTGTTCCTTCATCGCACAGATCCAGCAGTGGGCCACGATCAGCGGCACGGAAGGCTCTCTTTACGTCCGCGACTTCGTGCTCCCGTACTATGGCAGCGAACTCAGCTTCGAGGTGGCAAAGCCGATCTTTCATCTCGCCGGCTGCGATTTCAATATGGAGGAGCACACGCGCCGCGTTGCCGTCCGGGAATACAGCAATGGGGCCGCGGGCGCCCAGGAGGTGAACCTGTTTCAATCGTTCGCCGACCTTGCCATTTCGCGAAGGTTGGATCCCCGCTGGGGCGAGATGAGCTTGAAAACCCAAATCGTACTCGACGCATGCCTCCGTTCTGCTCGAGAAGGCGGTCGGCAGATCGAGATTCAGCCGCAGCTCACCTGACCTTAGTGGCCAACAGAGATTCAACCAGGATTATGGAGATTTGACGTGGTGCGACCAGGATCGAAAGCGGCACAGGGGGCGTCCTCTCGAATGAAGCCCCGGGTCAAGGTATGGCTAGAGCTGGATGGCAACTATGTCTTCGGGTTCGGCTTGAGCGAGATTCTGAAAGCCGTCGAGGCGTCCGGGTCGATCAAAGCCGGCGCTGAGCGCTTGGGAAAAAGCTATCGGTACGTTTGGGGCAGGATCAAGAAGGCGGAGAAGTCGCTCGGGCAGTCGCTGGTCGAGACCCATGTGGGTGGAAAAGGGCCCGCCCGGAGCTTTCTCACGGAGTTCGCCGCGCGGCTGGTAGACGAGTACGACGCGTTGCGGCGACGGATGCTGGAGGTCGTCAGTCAGGAGTTTTCGTAGTATCAGCGAGGGAATTGCGTTTACTCAGAAGAGTGGGGTGTGATTGAGGTTGCGTTGGCTGATTCCGACGGCCTGCTGGATGCGGGCGACCTGCTCCCCGGATTCGAACTGACCGTGAAGACATGGTTCGCCCGAGCCCGGCGGCGCGCCGCTCGTAGAAAGCGAAAGTAAGGCCACTGGCGATTGGCTCGAGCGGACGAATCGGCAGAGTGCCGGGCCGGGCTTTCACGTTACGATCGTCGGGCTGGTCTGCAGCGACACCATCTCGCTGTACCTCCCGCCCACGGCCATCAACGACTCGTGCGAGCCGATCTCGACGATCTGCCCGCTGTGAAGAACGACAATCCGGCCGGCGCGGGCGACCGTGCTCAGACGATGCGCGATGATGAAGCTGGTGCGGTCCTCCATCAGGGCAGCCAATCCCGACTGGATGAGCCGCTCGCTCTCGGTGTCGAGATTGCTGGTGGCCTCGTCGAGAATCAGGATCGTCGGGTCGGCGAGCACGGCGCGAGCGATGGCAATCCTCTGCCGCTGCCCGCCGCTGAGTCTTACTCCCCGTTCCCCAACGATCGTCTCGTATCCGTGCGGCAGACTGTCGATAAACTCGGCAGCATTGGCGATCTCCGCGGCGCGGCGGATGGCGCCCCGCGTCGCATGACGTTTGCCGTAGCCGATGTTGGCGGCGACCGTCCCGTCGAACAGAAAGACGTCCTGCTCGACGATACCGATCAAACTGCGATAGCTCACAACGTCGATTTCGCGGAGGTCGCAGCCGTCCAACAGGATTCGGCCACTGGTGGGGTCGTAGAATCTCGCGATCAGGTTGCAGAGCGTCGTCTTGCCGGCACCGCTGGGACCGACCAGCGCAATCGACTCGCCGGGCGCGACATCAAGCGAGAAATCCCTCACTGCAAACGCATCGGATCCGGGGTAGCTGAGAGAAACGTTTTCGAACGTCAGTCGGCCCTCCACGTCCTCCCGACAAATGGCAACGGTGGGATAGGCCGTTTCCATTTCGCGAGGTTCTTCGAGAAGGTCCAGAACGCGGTCGAGCCCCGAGAGGCTGTTTTGAAACTGCGCGGCGCTCTGCGCTAACACGGCCAGGGGGCCCAGCAGCATCAGCAGGTAGACGAGAAACATCATCAGGTCGCCCAGCGTAAGTTGTCCCTCAAGGACGCGATAGCCTCCATAGAGGAACAGCGCGGCGGTGGCCAGCGGAATGAGGGTTTCCCAGATGATCTCGACGGCTCGCATCCACCACCAGGCATGGAGCTCCTGCCGGCCCATCACGTGATTGCCCCGCATGATCCGTCCGGTTTCCGCGCGCTGCCGGCTGAATGCGCGCACGACGCGCATGCCGCCGAAGGATTCGGTCGCCATGGCATCCACCTCTTCGCGCTGGGCGCGAACGCGGCGAAACTGTGGGCGAATCCGGTGGATCCAAGTGCGGTGGGTCAAGTACACCAGCGGGACCAGAACCAGCGCACCGAGCAGCAGCCGCCAGTCAACCCATGCCAAAACGCACAGGCTCCCAAGAAGCTGAATGACGGCCCTCCAGGGATTGTAAAGCATGTCGAAAACCAACTCGCCGACGGCTCCGGCGTCCTGGCGGAGGATGCTTGCCGCGCCGCCGGATTTGAGTTCCTGAACGCGGTGCAGCGGAAGCCGCATGGCCTGTTCGAAGACGCGCTTGCGGACCGTCATCTGGATCAGCTTGGTCACCCGTGTGGCATGCCATCGGCCCCAAATATGCAGCCCCATCTTGACGGCCGAGACCGCCAGGACCGCGACGGTAACGGCGACCAGAAGAGGCCACGGCCGGCGGGGCACCCAGGACGGAACGGCGTCGGGCAGCGGCTGGGCACCCAGCACGTAGTCGACGACGAACTTGGTGGCAGCCGGAGGGATCAGAGCCAGGATCGTAGCGACAGTGAGGGTGGACAGCGCAAAGGCGAGCGATGCCCGGTGCCCGCGAACCAGCCCGGCAAAACTCCGCACCAACGCCGCAGCCGATCGCTCGCGACGCCGCGGCCGGCCGGCAGGGCCCTGCCGGCCGGACTCGCGAAACTGAGCCCGACACCGCTTGAATTGCTCTCGGCTGGAGGTGTTCATCGGGAGAGACTACAAGAATCCTTCCAGGACTTCGGCGGGTGCCGGTCCGTAGGAAAACGGCTCCATCGTGCACGAAGCGCGGCCCTGGCTCAGACCTCGCATGGCGTTGGAGTAGCCGAACAGGTTCGCAAGCGGCGCGTGGGCATCGATCACCGTGTTCTTCCCTCGAGCCTGGGTCCGAGTGATGATCGCCCGCCGCTGCTGCAAGTCGCTGACGAAGTCGCCAAGGTGCTCCTCGGGCGTGGTGATCTCGAGACGCATGATCGGCTCCAAGAGCACGATTCCCGCTTCCTGCAGGCCGCGATTGAACGCATCGGCTGCGGCCAGGCGAAAAGCCATCTCGTTCGATTCGGTTTCGTGGACGCGGCCGCCCAGCACGGTGATCTTGACGTTCATCAGGGGGAAGCCGAGTGAGCCGCCCCCTTCGCCGTGCTGGCCGAGCACTTCCATCGCCGCAGCGAGGTAGGGCGGAGGCAATTCGGTCGATGCGGGCACGACGAACACCGATTTCGGGCCGCCTTCGTGGGGTTCCATCCGGATATTCACCTCCGCGAAGAGCATTTGACCGGCGATGTTGCGGTGGCAGCGGCCTGTGACCTCGACCGGCTTTTCAATGGTTTCGCGGTAGCTGACGCGGGGCTTGTGAACCCGCACGTTGAGTCGGTAATCGCGCAGCAAGCGGTGCTTGATCACTTCGAGGTGCAACTCGCCCATGCCGCTGATGAGTGTCTGCCCGGTCTCCTCGTTCTCCTGGGCCCGGAAGGTGGGGTCCTGCCGTTTCATCATCTCCAGGACGTCAGCGAGCTTCTTGCGGTCGGCGGAGCTCTCGGGCTCAATCGCCATGGCAATGACCGTTTCCGGGAACGTGATCGACTCCAGGAGGATTGGATTCTGTGTATTGCAGAGGGTGTCGCCGGTGATCGAATGGCGCAGGCCGATGATCCCGACAATGTCGCCGGCGCCGACCACGTCGACCTGCTCGCGCCGGTCGGCCTGGATCCGCCAGAGCTGCGGGACGTTTTCCTTCTTGTCCTTCCCCGGATTGTAGACGCGGCTGCCGGCCTTCAACTGCCCGGAGTAGACCCGGACGTAATCGAGATCGCCGTGACGGTCGGCCTGGATCTTGAACAACAGGGCACAAAAGGGCTCATTGGGATCCGGTTTGCGCGCGATCTTGCTGTCCTTCCGTTTCGGATCGAGTCCTTCGACCGGCGGCACATCCAGCGGACTGGGCAGATACGCGACGACCCCGTCAAGGACCGGCTGGACGCCGATCCCGTCGAGCGCCGAGCCACAGAGCAAGGGGACGATCATGTTGTGGATAGTCGCGCTGCGGACGACGGCACGGATCAATTCCGGCGCAATCTCCTCTTCCGCCAGCATCCTTTCGGTCAGCTCATCGCTATACATGGAAAGCTGATCGAGCATTTGTACCCGCCACATCTCCGCCTCGTCGCGGTGCGACTCGGGGATGTCCTCGACGACGATTTCCGAACCATGGCTCTCGGGGATGAAGCGGCGCATTTGCATCTCCACCAGATCGATGATGCCGCGGAAGGCGTCCTGCATGTGCGGCGGGCCACTGCCGACCGGCAGCATCAGGACGACCGGCTTGCACTCCAGCCGTTTCTCGATTTCCTCGACGGTGCCGAAAAAATCGGCCCCTTCCCGGTCCATCTTGTTGATGAAGGCCATGCGGGGAACATGGTACCGATCGGCCTGGTGCCACACGGTCTCGCTTTGAGCTTCAACTCCCTCACGGGCGCTGAAGACCACGACGGCTCCGTCGAGGACCCGAAGGCTTCGCTCCACTTCGGCCGTAAAGTCGACGTGACCGGGAGTGTCGATCAGGTTGACCTGGTGGTCTTTCCATAAGAAAGTCACGCAGGCCGAATTGATCGTAATTCCCCGCTCCTGCTCCTCTTCGTCGTAGTCGGTAATCGTCGTCCCCGAATCGACTTGCCCCACCCGGTGCGTAAAATGGCTGTAGAACAACATCCGCTCGGTGACGGTCGTCTTGCCGGCGTCGATGTGGGCAATGATGCCGATATTGCGGATCGTTTTCAGGTCGCGAGGCATGGTCGTTAGATCTTAGTTCTTAGACCTTAGATCTTAGGGGGTTTGATCTTGTTCTTTTTCCTAAGATCCAGGGTCTAAGAACAAAGATCTCTCTTGGTGCGCAAAAGAACACCGCGCCGGCAATAGGATGACGGCGCGGTGGTTCGGGCTGTTTCGAACTACCAGGCGAAATGGGCAAACGCTTTGTTCGCTTCCGCCATGCGGTGCACGTTTTCCCGCCGGGTCATCGCCGTGCCTTCTCGATTGTAAGCGGCCAGCAATTCGGCGGCCAGCTTTTCGGCGGTCGGACGTCCTTTCTTCTCGCGGACGGCCATCAGTATCCAGCGGATCGCCAGCGACTGCTGCCGCGTGCGGTTGACCTGCATCGGAACCTGGTACGAGGCACCGCCGACGCGCCGGGAGCGGACCTCGATGTTCGGCTTCACGTTTTCGACAGCCTGAGTGAAAACCTCGATCGGTTCCCTGTCCGGGATCTTCTTGCGGATCTGTTTCAAGGCATCGTAGAAGACCCGCTGGGTGGTGCTCTTCTTGCCGTCCCACATCATGACGTTGATGAACTTGCTGGCAAGAAGCGACCCATAGAGCGGATCGCCGACCAGTTGCTCGCGGCTGGCAGTTATGCGGCCCATATTCTGTCTGCTGTGCTAGATTCTGTCTGCTGTTTTAAGTGGTTGCCGGTTCCCGGTTTAATCCCCAGGAAGCAGGAAAAGGGACCAGACTTCCTACTTTTTCTTGGCGCCGTAACGGCTTCTCGCCTGCTTCCGATTCTCAACGCCCAGGGTATCCAAAGCGCCACGGACCACCTGATAGCGGACCCCCGGTAAGTCGCGAACACGCCCGCCACGAACCAAAACGATCGAGTGTTCCTGCAGGCTGTGCCCCTCGCCAGGAATATAGACGGTGACTTCCTTGCCGTTGGACAGCCGCACGCGCGTAATCTTCCGGAGCGCGGAGTTTGGCTTCTTAGGAGTCATGGTCTTGACCTGGAGGCACACGCCCCTCTTTTGAGGGCACGCGTCCAGCACTGGCGCCTTACTATAACGCCGCTGCGGTTTGCGCTTCTTTCGGACCAACTGGTTTACGGTCGGCATGCTGTTCTATTCCGCTGGCTCAATCGATGGACTGCATCACCCCGAAGGTTTGGAATCTTATAAGGTACCGGAAGTGCCGGGTGTGTCAAGGGTCTGTAGGTCCCGCTTGCCGAGGCACCGAGGCACCGAGGCGACCTGGGATCCACACATCGGCTGCCCGGTGGGTTGCGCCCGGGGAGCGGGACTTGCTTCTGGCTCAATTGTCATTCGGAGGGCCGTCGGAGTTCGTGGGCGATTCCAGGTCCCGCTCGGCAAGCGGGGATGTACTTTACTCCTCCTCCGCGGCGTCCGGTTCTTCCGTGCTGCTGAACAGCTTGTCGAGCTCCGCGCTCATCGCGAGATCGTCTTCGGTCTCGGCGGTCGCTGCCGGCTCCTCGGCGGCGGGTTCCTCCCCCAGATCCAACAGCGGGAAGCTCGGCCGTGGCGCCACCTCTCTGCGTGCCGCCAGTTCGCTGATCGCATGAGGCTGCAGACGAACTTCCGAGTCCCGGTAGGTACGGAAACCGGTCCCCGCCGGAATCAAGTGGCCGAGAATCACGTTCTCCTTGAGCCCGACCAGATTGTCGATTTTCCCGGCCAGCGCGGCTTCCGTGAGAACCTTGGTCGTTTCCTGGAAGCTTGCCGCCGAGATGAAGCTCGAGCTCTGCACGGCCGCCTTGGTGATTCCCAGAAGCTGCGTGCTCGCGGTCGCGGGCGTGGGCCGGACAGACTTCGCGGGATTGCCCCCGCCCGCCTCGAACTGCGCATTCTGCTGGTCGAAGATCTCCTTGGGCACGATGTCGCCCTCCTGGAACTTAGTGTCCCCGGGATCGCTAATTTTCACGCAGCCGCTCAACTGGCGATTGACCGCACGGAACTCAAACCGATCGATGACGCTTCCTTCGAGGAGCCCGCTGTCGCCACCCGCTTCGACCCGCACCTTGCGGAGCATCTGCGAGACGATAATCTCGATATGCTTGTCGTTGATCTCGACCCGCTGGCTGCGGTAGACGTTCTGAATTTCGCGAGTGAGGTACTGCTGGACGGCTTCCTCGCCGGAAATCCGCAGGATGTCGTGCGGCACAAGCGGACCGTCGACGAGCGCCTCGCCGGCACGTACGAAGTCGCCCGCGTGCACCCGGAGGTGTTTGCCGTGCGCAACGAGATGCTCTCGCTCGATCCCCGTTTCGCTGCGGACAATGATCGTCCGCTTCCCGCGGCGTTTCTCGCCGAGCAGTTCCACAGTGCCGTCAATCTCGGCGATCACGGCCGGTTCCTTAGGTTTGCGGGCCTCGAAGATTTCCGTCACCCGCGGCAGACCGCCGGTGATATCCTGGGTTCCGGCGACTTCACGCGGAGTCTTGGCCAGCAGCGTTCCGGCGGAAATTTGGGCGCCTTCGTCGACTTCGATGTGTGCCTTTTCCGGCAAGTAATAGAAATCGAGAATCTTCCCGCTGGGATCTTCCAACACGATCTGCGGGTGCAAGTCGCCTTTATGCTCCATGATGAACCGGCGTGCAGTACCGCTGGCGTCGCGTTCCAGACGCATCGTCTCGCCTTCGATAATGTCCTCGAAGCGGACCTTTCCGCCGACTTCACCGAGAATCGGAATGCTGTGCGGATCCCACTGGCACAGAGGCGTGCCGGGCTGCACCTCGTGGTTCTCCTCGACCAGCAGATGGGCGCCGGCCGGAATATCGTGCTTCTCCAGCTCACGGCCCTTGGGATCCAACAGCAAGATCTCGCCGTTGCGGGTCAGTACGACTTGCTGGCCTTCATCGTTGCGGACGACCTTCAGCCGGGTGAACTTGACCATACCCGCCTTCTTCGCTCGAATCTCGCTTTCCTCGACGGCGCGGGCCGCGGTACCACCAATGTGGAAGGTACGCATTGTCAACTGGGTGCCCGGTTCACCGATGCTCTGCGCGCCAATGATCCCCACGGCCATGCCTTCTTCGACCAGTGAGCCGGTCGACAGGTCCATGCCGTAGCAGAGCGCACAAACCCCCAGCCCCGCGTCGCACGTCAGCGGACTACGGACCTGAATCTTCTCGAGGCCCAGTTCCTCGATCCTTCGGGCGATGTCGGCGGTGATGAGCTCGTTCTCTCGCACGATCACTTCGTCCGTAATGGGATTGACGATGTTTGCGCGGCCGACGCGGCCCCGGATCGACTCGGCCAGGCTGACTTCGACCTTCTCGCCGCGATAAATGACCCCCTTCGTAATCCCTTGAGTCGTGCCGCAGTCGTGCTGGGTGACCACGACGTTCTGGGCCACATCGGCGAGCTTACGGGTAAGATAACCGGAGTCGGCTGTCTTCAGCGCGGTATCGGCCAACCCCTTGCGGGCACCGTGCGTCGAGCTGAAATACTCCAACACGCTCAGGCCCTCGCGGAAATTGGCCTTAATCGGCGTTTCGATGATTTTGCCGGACGGCTTGGCCATCAGGCCGCGCATGCCGGAGAGCTGTCGAATCTGCTCGACGCCGCCGCGCGCACCCGAGTGCGCCATGAGGAAAATCGGATTGACATACCCGGGCCGTCGGCGATCGTTCTCCAGCTCGAACATCATTTCCGTGGTAATCTGCTCGCGGGCGTGCGTCCAGGCATCGAGAACCTGGTTGTACCGCTCACCCTCGGTGATGATGCCGCGCTGGTACAGTTTCATGATCCGCAACACCGACTTCTCGGCGTTGGCGATGATCTTGGACTTGTTGGGCGGCGTGATCAGGTCGTCCGTGCCGAACGACAGACCGCTGAGGGTCGCCTCCCGGAACCCCAGCTTGTTCATCTCGTCCAACAGGTCGATCGTGGCTCGTCTGCCGAGCAACTCGTAGCAGTCGGAAATCACCGCGGCCAGAGCGGACGACCGCATCGGCTCGTTGTAGAAAGGCATGCCTTTCGGAAGCATGGTGTTGAACAGTACGCGGCCGACCGTCGTGTCGAGAACGGAACCGGGGGCAATCTCGGGATGGCCTTTCACGCTCCGTCCCTCGGGCAGCCGAACCTTGATCATCGCGTGGGTATCGACCTTGCCCAGCGAGTAGGCCAGTTGCACCTCGTTCACCGAGGCGAAGGTCATCCCCTCGCCCTTGCGGTTGGCGAGCGCCATGCTCACGTAGTAGCAGCCCATCACCACGTCCTGCGACGGACTGATGATCGGCGCGCCGTTGGCCGGGCTGAAAATGTTGTTCGTCGCCATCAACAAGGTATGGGCCTCGACCTGGGCCTCGATGGACAGCGGCAGATGGACCGCCATCTGGTCGCCGTCGAAGTCGGCGTTGAAACCCTTGCAGACCAGCGGGTGCAGTTTAATCGCATTGCCTTCGACCAATACCGGCTCAAACGCCTGGATGCCCATGCGGTGCAGAGTGGGCGCACGGTTCAGCAGCACCGGGTGGTTGCGAATGACTTCCTCGAGGATATCCCAGACTTCCTCGTCTTTCCGCTCCAGCATCTTCTTGGCGCTCTTGATCGTGTCGGCGTGGCCAAGCTCCTTCAGACGACGAATGATGAACGGCTGGTACAACTCCAACGCGATTTTTTTCGGCAAGCCGCACTGGTGGAGCCGCAACGTCGGCCCCACGACGATCACGCTTCGCGCGGAGTAGTCGACGCGCTTGCCCAGCAGGTTCTCGCGGAACCGGCCCTGCTTTCCCTTGATCATGTCGGTCAGGGACTTGAGCGGGCGATTGCTCGACCCGAGCACGGGACGCTTGCAACGGTTGTTGTCGAACAACGCGTCGACCGACTGCTGCAGCATCCGCTTCTCGTTTTTGATGATCACTTCCGGCGCGTTCAGGTCCACCAGCTTCTTGAGGCGGTTGTTCCGATTGATGATGCGCCGGTAAAGATCGTTCAGGTCGCTGGTGGCGAAGTTCCCGGAATCGAGCAGCACCAGGGGGCGGAGATCGGGCGGGATCACCGGGATCACGTCGAGCACCATCCACTCCGGCCGGTTGTCGCTGTCGCGGATCGCCTCGACCAGCTTCAGCCGGTTGATCAGATCCTTCTTTTTCTGCTTCGAGTTGGTCTCGGCCAGCTCCGTCCGCAGTTGAATCGAGAGCTGCACGAGGTCGAGGTCGGTCAGAAGCTTGCGGATCGCATCTGCGCCCATGTCGGCCCGGAACGCGCCCTCGCCGTATTCCTGCCGCGCTTTGCGATACTCTTCCTCGGTGAGAAGTTGCTGGGACTTCAAGGGGGTTTCGCCCGGTTCCGTGACCACGTAGTCCTGAAAGTAAATGACCTTTTCGAGACTCGTGGTCTTCATGTTCAACAAGGCGCCAAGCCGGCTCGGCATGGCCTTGAAAAACCAGATGTGCACCACCGGGGCGGCCAGCTCGATGTGGCCCATACGCTTGCGACGGACGCGGCTATGCGTGATCTTCACGCCGCACCGGTCGCAGATCATGCCCTTGTATTTCATCCCGCGGTACTTCCCGCAGGCACACTCCCAGTCTTTCTCCGGCCCGAAAATACGCTCGCAGAACAGACCGTCCTTCTCGGGGCGGTACGTCCGGTAATTGATCGTTTCCGGCTTTTTGACTTCGCCAAACGACCAGCTACGAATGTCGTGTGGCCGGGCCAGACTGATCTTTACCGCCGAGTAATCGTTGATCCGGTCGTAAGAGCTTTCGCCGATACTCACTGTTCTTCACTCCTTATCAGGAGAATCGCTCGGTCGCGCTGATGGATGTCCGAAGGGTAGGTTTAGGGGGAACGGGCGAGTCAGACGCGTCCCTTTTCCAGTTGCATGTTCAGGGCCAGGCCGCGGATTTCGTTCGTCAGAACATCGAAGCTCGCCGGGGTGCCGGCCTCGAGGGTATTTTCGCCCTTGACCATGGACTCGTAGATCTTCGTGCGACCCTCGACGTCGTCGCTCTTCACCGTAAGCAACTCCTGCAAGATGTAGGCTGCGCCGTACGCCTCCAGGGCCCACACTTCCATTTCTCCGAAACGCTGGCCGCCGAATCGCGCCTTTCCGCCCAGAGGCTGCTGGGTGATGAGCGAGTAGGGACCGGTGGAACGGGCGTGGACCTTGTCGTCGACAAGGTGGTGGAGCTTGAGCATGTAGATGTGCCCGACCGTGACCTCCTGCTCGAACTTCTCTCCCGTCCGCCCGTCGTACAGGGCCGTCTTGCCGCGTTCGGGCAGGCCCGCCTCCGCCAGCGCCGCCTCGATGTCTTCTTCGCCGGCCCCATTGAACACGGGCGTAATCGCCTGGAATCCCAGCTTGGCCCCTGCCCAGCCGAGATGGGTCTCAAGAATCTGCCCCACGTTCATACGGCTTGGAACGCCCAGCGGGTTCAGCAAGATCTGCACCGGGGTGCCGTCGGCCAGGAAGGGCATGTCTTCCTTGGGAAGAATCTTTGCGATGACACCCTTGTTTCCGTGGCGCCCGGCCATCTTGTCGCCCACCGAGATCACCCGCTTGGCGGCGATGTACACCTTCACCATCTGGAGCACGCCGCTGCGGAGCTCATCGCCCCGTTTCATCGAGTTCAAGCTACGGTCGCGCTGGTCGATGGCCGATTCGACCTGCGGCCAGAGCTCGGCATAGGCCGCGTCCGCCTCCGCCTTGCGCTGCGGACTTCGGATGTCGAGCGTATCGAGCCGGAACCGATGGGCCTGCTCGGCCACATAGCGGTGCTCCTGCCCTTCGACCAGCGGGTTGCCGTCCTCATCGGTGAGCTTCTTCTTGAGAATCTCCTCGATCCGCCCGACGAGTTCCCCGAAGGCAGCCGCGATCCTGGCGTTCCCCTCGGTTTCGGCGTCCTTAAGAGCTTTCTCGAACTCTTTGCGTTCTTCCTCGGAAAGACTCATCCGGCGGGAAAACTTCTGCGCATTGATCACGATCCCTTCGATGCCGGAGGGAACTTCCAGCGAATCGTTCTTGACGTCCTCGCCGGCGCGGCCGAAGATCGCGTGCAACAGCTTCTCTTCCGGTGTCAGCTCCGTTTTCGACTTGGGCGACACCTTTCCGACAAGGATGTCGCCCGGACGGACGTAGGTCCCGACCCGCACAATGCCGTTCTCGTCGAGGTTTCGCAGGGCCTTCTCGCTGACGTTGGGGATGTCGCGAGTAAACTCTTCGCGGCCGAGCTTGGTTTCGCGGATCTCGACGTCGAACTCCTCGATGTGAAGCGACGTGTACGTGTCGTTCTCGACCAACTCTTCGCTGATGATGATCGCGTCCTCGAAGTTGAATCCATCCCAGGCCATGAAGGCGGCGAGCACGTTGCGCCCGAGGGCCAGTTCGCCCTGATAGGTTGCCGCACCGTCGGCGATGACGTCGCCCTTCTGCACCTTCTGCCCCAGCGCAACGATCGGCCTCTGGTTCTGACAGGTCCGCTCGTTCAGCCCCACGAACTTTCGGAGCTGGTACGTGTCCTTGCCGATCTGAATTCGCCGGGCATCGACATAGTCGACCATACCGGCGCTTCGTGCACGCACCAGCATGCTCGAATTGCGCGCGGCGTCTTTCTCCATGCCCGTCGCCACCAACGGCGGCTCCGTCACCAACAGCGGCACGGCCTGCCGCTGCATGTTCGAGCCCATCAACGCGCGGTTGGCGTCGTCATGCTCCAGGAACGGGATCAAGCCTGCAGAGACTCCGACCATCTGGCTGGCGGCCACGTCCATGTACTGAATCTTCTCGACGGGTACCGGGAGAAAATCGCCGTGGTGCCGGGCGATAATGGCGTTGCCGGCCAACGCGTCGCCGACGAGCTTGCCGTCTTCGATCTTCGCATCAGCAGGAGCGAGATACGACTCGTGTTCCTGGTCGGCGCGGAGCCACTCGATTTTTTCGGTCAGCTTGCCATTCTTGACCACCTGGTACGGCGTAACGAGGAAACCATATTCGTCGACGCCCGAGTAGATCGCCAGGCTCGAAATCAAGCCAATGTTGGTCCCTTCCGGGGTCTCGATCGGGCAGATGCGACCATAGTGCGAAATATGCACGTCGCGGACCTCGAACCCGGCCCGTTTGCGGTTCAAACCACCCGGCCCCAGCGCCGACAGACGCCGTTCGTGGGTGAGCATCGAAAGCGGATTCGTCTGATCGACCACCTGCGAAAGCTCACCGCGGCCGAAGAAATACTCGATGGCTGCCGAAATACTCTTCGGATTGACCAGGCTCCGGGGCGTCATGTCCTCCACGTCCTTGAGACTCATCCGCTCTTGGACCGTGCGGCGCAGTTTCAAAAACCCTTTGCGAAGCTCATCGCAGGCCAACTCCTCGATCGTTCGGAGCCGGCGGTTGCCGAGATGGTCGATATCGTCGACCTCAACCGAGTCGTCGTCGCTGCGGAGCAGCAAGAGGTACTTCATCGACGCGATCAGGTCCTCCGGACGCAACGTCATCTCATCTTCGGGAACCTCGAGCTTGAGCTTGCGGTTGATCCGGAAGCGCCCGACGCGCCCCAGGCGGTAACGGTTCGTGTCGTAGAACTTCTCGTTGAAAAGGGCCTTGGCCTTCTCCAATTGCGGCGGGTTCCCGGGCCGAAGGCGCTGGTAGATCCGCAGCAGTGCCTCTTCGTGGCTGGCGGTCGGATCATCGGCCAGAGAGTTCAACAACAGCGGATTCCTCTGGTCGGGCATGATTTCGACCTCGTGCAGGCCCGACGTTGCGATCAACTCCGCGGCATTTTTGGTAATCTTCTGGCCGGTCTCGACGATGATCTCGCCCGCCCGGGGGCTATCCACCGGGTAGACGATATCGCTCACCGCGAGCTTCCCCTCGATTTTGGCGACGCTGCGGCCGTCGACAATCTTCTCCACGCTGGTCGGATAGAAAGCTCGCAGAATCGCGGCGTCTTCGCTGTATTTCGGGTCCATCGCGCGCAAGAGCATCATCGACGAGAACTTGCCGCTTTGATCGATTCGCACCGAAAGGCTTTCCTTCCGGGTGACGTTCAACTCGATCCAACTGCCGCGCTCGGGAATGATCCGGCAACTGTGCAGGCGGCGTTCCCCCCCCTCCATGTCGACGACGAAATCAACGCCCGGACTGCGGTGCAACTGGCTGACCACCACGCGCTCGGCGCCGTTGATGATGAACTCGCCACCGCCAAGCATGATCGGCAAATCGCCGAGATAGACCTCCTCCTCGATCGGCTGCTCCTTGGTCAGGCGGAGCACTACCTTGAACGGACGCCCATACGTGAGCCGCAACTGGCGGCACTCGTCCGGTTCGTACCGCGGCTTGCCCAACTCGTACCGGAGGTATTCCAGCCGCAACGACTTATCGTAGCTCTCAACGGGAAAGATCTCTCGCAGCACCCCTTCCAGACCCGAGTCTTTTCTCTCAGGGGCAGGCGTCTCGTATTGCAGAAAGGCTTCGTAGCTCCGCGTCTGGATTTCGGTCAGGTCCGGAGTGGCGTGAGGCGGCCGGTGGGTGCCAAAGTGCCGAACTTCCGTCGGTTGAAGCCGCCGATTAGCCGTAGTTGCCATAGGAGGGTCGTCCTTTAGCTCGAATGGTCGGGAGAACAGCAAAGCGCAGACAGCGATATCCGCGCAGCAAGATGCGCAACGCGACCGGGTAGACGATCCCAGCGTGATCGTCCACACGGTCGATACCCGTCAGAATTCCGGAGAATCTGCAAGGTTACGCAATGTCCAGCAGCGCGCAAGCGAAGCCGGCGCGCTGCATGCGGGAAAAGCGGATTGTCAACAGGCCAGACACTACTTGATCGATACGGTCGCGCCGGCCTCTTCGAGCTCCTTCTTGAGCTTCTCGGCGTCCTCTTTGGAAATGCCTTCCTTAACCTTAGAGGGGATCCCCTCGACCAGGTCCTTGGCTTCCTTCAATCCCAGGCCGGTCGCGGCACGGACTACTTTGATCACGCCGATCTTCTTGTCGCCGAAGCCTTCCAGCACGACGTCGAATTCGGTCTTCTCCTCCACAGCCGGCGCAGCTTCGCCACCGCCCAGCATCGGCCCCGCCATCATCACGCCGCCGGCGGCCGCCTTGATGCCGTGCACGTCTTCCAGGTAGTCGCTCAATTCCTTGGCCTGCTTCAGAGTCAGTTCGGCAATCTTGTCGCCCAGTTCCTTTGCCATGCTGGAGAATTCGCGTTCTGCTACGTCGGTCGCCATCGGGTCACTCGTCCTTTCTGATCTTGTCGTCGGTCTCGGCGTCGCCGCACACCCCGCAAACGGTGCACCACAAACGCCACTCGTATGGATTCGTTGTTAAAATCCCTGATCATCCTCGCGGTCCAGGGAAAAATTGCGGTGGTCTCGTCAACTCACTAGGCAGTCGCCTCCGGTGCGTCAGCCGCCTCCGGTGCAGCCGCCTCCGGTGCAGCAGCCTCCGGTGCAGCAGCCTCCGCCGCACCCTCGCCAAGGGCTTCCGCGCCACCTTCTTCCTCCTCGGCGCGGCTGGCAATCTGGCTGGCCAACGCCCCGCCAGGACCGAGCAATTGCCCTACCAGTCGCGAACCGGGGCCCAGAATCTGGCCGACCAGCAAACTGAGTTGCTCCTCACGGCTGGGCCATTTGCTGACGTCCTCGACCTGAGCGGCAGAGAGTCGCTCTCCGCCCATCACCCCGCCTCGCGGTTCGAATGCCTCGTACTGCTTGTCCTTGGCTAACCGGATGACCTCCTTGGCCAGGGCCACGATGTCCTCGCTGCCCCAGCAGATGGCCGCCGTCCCGGTCCTTCCCTCGAAGGCGGGCGCCAGGGATGTGCCGACCGTGGCGCGGGCGGCCAGACTGTTTTTGACCACCATCACCTGGATATTCTTGGCTCGCAGTTCTTTACGCAGCCGACTGCTCGTCGTGGCCTGCAAACCGATCATGTTCACTACCAGCGCGTCCTCCACGCCTTCAAGGCGGCTGCGGAGGTCCCGCGTGATCAGGTCTTTCACATACTTGCTCATCAGCTTCAACGCCGTTGGCGGCGCGTCTCTTTGCTCTGGGATTCAAGGATGGGCGTTTGGCGCGGACTGCCCGG
Organism: Thermoguttaceae bacterium; assembly: GCA_040768665.1. Lineage (GTDB taxonomy): Bacteria > Planctomycetota > Planctomycetia > Pirellulales > Thermoguttaceae > JABWBD01. The sequence goes on along the minus strand of JAXGMN010000037.1, from coordinate 39,482 downwards.
CCGATCAGGCAGCCACACGGACACCCGGGCTCATCGTAGCACTGATCGCGATGCCGCGGAGATACTGTCCCCGCACGGCCGCCGGCTTGATGTTCATAATATGGTTGATAAACGCCTGGATATTCTCCACGAGCTTCGGTGCATCGAAGCTCAGCTTGCCGACCACGGCGTGCACGTTGCCACCGGAATCGTTTCGGAACTCGACCTTTCCGGCCTTGTACTCGCGGACAACCTTGCCCACGTCCGGCGTTACCGTCCCGGCACGCGGAGAAGGCATCAAACCTCGAGGGCCCAAAATCTTACCCAGCGGACCGACGGCCCCCATCATATCCGGGGCGGCAATGCAGACGTCGAAGTCGGTCCAGCCCCCTTTGATCCGCTCGGCAAGCTCCGGTCCCCCGACTTCGTCTGCGCCGGCTTCCTTGGCCTCGTCGATCTTGTCGCCTTTGGCGAAGACGATCACGCGGAGCGTCCGGCCGATCCCGTGCGGGAGGACGAGCGACCCGCGAACGAGTTGGTCGGCCTGTTTCGGGTCGATCCCCAATCGCATCGCGATCTCGACGGACTGGTCGAACTTCGTATTGTTGAACGTTTTCAACAGCGACACCGCTTCTTCCAGCGGAAGGGGTGTGCGGCCTGGCGCCTTGGCTTCCAGGACTTTCAGTCGTTTCGATACCTTGACCATTTTCTTTCTCAGTCCTCAACGTCCAGACCCATGCTTCGGGCAGTGCCTTCGATCAGGCGCCGAGCATGCTCGAGATCGCGGGCGTTCAGGTCCGCCTGCTTCCGTTTCACGATGTCGTCGATTTGCGACCGGGTGACCTTGCCGACCTTCTCTCGAGGCGGGTTCCCCGCGCCCTTGGCAATGCCGGCAGCCTGTTTGAGCAGATCCACCGCGGCCGGACTCTTCGTTTCCATTTCGAACGAACGGTCGTTATACACTCGCACGACCACTGGTATTCGCAGCCCCATCGAGTCCTTCGTGCGTTCGTTGAACTGCTGAACGAACTGCCCGAGGTTGATTCCGAACTTACCCAGCGACGTGCCTACCGGCGGCGCGGGGGTCGCCTGGCCGCCGGGCACCTGGAAACGCGCTTGTCCTACTAACTGCTTGGCCATGAGTCGTACTTCTAAATCGCTTCTATCTGCCAGTATTCCAGCTCGACGGGCGTGCTCCGCCCGAAGATGTTGATCATCACGGTCACGCGACCGTTCGTCTCGTCGATGCTGTCCACCTCGCCCTCGAAGTTCTCGAAGGTCCCTTCGTTGATCTTCACGCGATCTCCGACGGCAAAGTTGATTTTCAGCTTCGGCGTCTCGTCCGTCTTCTCTTCCTGGCGCGACAGGATCCGGTTCACCTCGTGGGGCAACATTGGCGTCGGCGTGCCGGCAGCTCCGGTAAAATCGCCGATCCCCGGGGTATCGCGGACCAGAAACCAGGTATCATCATTGATTTCCATGTTCACAACGATGTAGCCCGGATAGAGTTTTCGCCGCGTAATCCGCTTCTTTCCGCCCTTGAATTCGGTAACCTTCTCCGTGGGGACGATCACGTCGCCGAAGAAGTAATCCAATCCGGCGATCGCGACACGCCGCAACAATCCGTCGCGGATGGAATCCTCCCGGTTGCTTTGCACCTTGAGAATGTACCAGTCCATGTTCTGGGATTTCTCGAGGGTCGGCTTCTCCGCCTCGTCGCTCTCCGGCTCTCCACTCTCCGCCTCCCGGCGTTTGCCCCGAGATTTGTTCTCCGTCGTCTGTTCGGAAGGGGTCGCCTTGCCGACCGGCTGTTCGACGGGCGGTTCCGGCTTCATCTCGTGGAAGTCTGGCTGCGGTTGGGCAATCGAATCGGGGCTGTCCGGGCCCGATCCTGCTTCGGTACCCCCGGCAACTTCCGGTTGCCCGGGCTTGAGCCCCCGATCTTCCAGCTCCTCGCGCTCGGCGTGGCTCGGCGCAACGGCCGGATACTCGAGCGGCTCGGAAGGCAGCCCGGACTGCCCGACGCTCTCATCGCGCGGTTCGCCTCCCGGCGTCGCGGATGGTTCGTCGCTCGGGATGTTCCGTTCGTCAGCCACGACTGGCTTCCTCAATTCGGTGTACTGGTTGAAACGAGGCAGCCCGTTTGCCGTCGATCGCCGCCGGCAATCAGGCCTTGGTTGGTCAAAGAATTCTCACGACATCGCGGAAAACCCAGCTCCAAAACGCGTCGAAACCGAACAACACCGCCGCCAGAGCGAAAATCATGATCAGGACGACCAGCGAGCTGCGTATCAACTCCGTCCGGGTCGGCCAGGATACCTTGTTCATTTCCGCTTCGACGGCGATCAGAAAGTCGGCAAACGCCGGCACGTTGACCAGCCTGTAGGCAGCCCACAGTCCGGCGATCAGCAGCAACGCGGGAATCGCGTACGCAAGCGCCGGCCCCAGGCCGACCAACATCTGGTTCAACCGGAGCAACCCGGCAGCCAGGACAACCGCTACCGCGGCAAACGTGACCTGCCGCGCAATCCGGCCCTGGCTCCGTTTGTAGAGCCCCGCGTGAAACAATTCCTGGATAAAGGCGCTCACCGTACTGCGCTTCCTGTTTCGATCGATGAAGACCGCTGCCGTCGCGTCACCCACACCAAGCAGGGGCGGGGGGACTCGAACTCCCAACCGCTGGTTTTGGAGACCAGTGCTCTACCAATTGAGCTACACCCCTGCACGAAGGACCGTCGTCCGACGGCACCCTATTCCAAAATCTTCGTTACAACCCCCGAACCGACCGTGCGACCGCCTTCGCGGATAGCAAAGCGGACGTTCTCGCCCATCGCGATCGGGTTGATCAACTCGACACTAAGCTTCACATTGTCGCCGGGCATGCACATCTCCGCGCCGCCGAGCAGATTAAGCGATCCGGTGACGTCCGTGGTGCGGAAGTAGAACTGGGGGCGATAGCCACTGAAGAAGGGAGTGTGACGGCCACCCTCTTCCTTCGAGAGCACGTACACCTCGGCCTCAAACTTCGTATGCGGCGTGATCGAACCGGGCTTGGCCAGCACTTGTCCGCGCTCGATATCTTCTCGCTTCACACCGCGGAGCAAACAACCGACATTGTCGCCGGCCATGCCCTGATCGAGCGTCTTGTTGAACATTTCGACGCCCGTGCAAACCACCTTGCGGGACTCGCGCGCCAGACCGACGATTTCCACTTCGTCGCCAACCTTCACGACCCCTCGCTCGATACGCCCCGTAGCCACCGTGCCGCGGCCTTCGATCGAGAACACGTCTTCGACGGCCATCAAGAAAGGCTTGTCGGTCTCGCGGGGAGGCTCCGGGATATAGCTGTCGATCGCGTCCATCAACTCATCGATGCACTTGCGTGTTTCCGGATCCTCCGGCTTATTATACGCCCCCAGCGAGTTGCCGCGGATGATCGGGATCTCGTCGCCGGGAAAACCATAGCCGGTGAGCAGCTCACGCAGTTCCAACTCCACCAATTCAAGCAACTCCTCGTCGTCGACCAGGTCGACCTTGTTGAGAAACACGACCAAGGCGGGAACGTTCACTTGGCGGGCCAAAAGAACGTGCTCGCGGGTCTGCGGCATGGGGCCGTCGGCCGCGGAGACCACGAGGATTGCCCCGTCCATCTGGGCAGCACCGGTGATCATGTTCTTGATGAAGTCGGCGTGCCCCGGGCAGTCGATATGGGCGTAGTGCCGGGTGTCCGTTTCGTATTCGACGTGGGCGACAGCGATGGTCACCGTCTTCGTTGCGTCGCGGACGGTTCCGCCCTTGGCGATGTCGGCATACGACTTGGTCTTGGCGTAGCCCTTTTTCGACTGGACCGCCAGGATAGCTCCGGTCAATGTCGTCTTGCCGTGGTCAATGTGGCCAATGGTGCCCACATTGACGTGGGGTTTGGTCCTTTGAAATACGTCCTTGGCCATTCTGAGTTTAACTCCCTGCGTTCAAATAAGCGGGTAAATTGGTTCCAGTTGGATCACTTCCGACACGAGAGCTGCTGATGGGACTCGGACCCATGACCTCGTCCTTACCAAGGACGCGCTCTACCGACTGAGCTACAGCAGCCGAGCAAAAACCAACTCACGTCCTTCCTTTTCTCCTCTTCATCTTCATTCCTGCCGACCCACCGGCTGTCCTTCCGCCCGCCAGCACTGTCGCTCCAGCGATAAAGCGGGTGAAGGGAGTCGAACCCTCGTAAATAGCTTGGAAGGCTATGGCTCTACCGTTGAGCTACACCCGCACTACTCAAATGACGAATGGCGGAACCCCAATGACGAAAGGAATCAGGCATCGGGAGATTGCATTGGTCATTGGTCATTCGTGCTTCGTCATTCTTTAGTGGGGGGTGCAGGATTCGAACCTGCGAAGGCTTCGCCATCAGATTTACAGTCTGACCCCTTTGGCCGCTCGGGAAACCCCCCGGATCGCAAATGGACGTTCACTCGTGGGCGTCTGCGACACCGCGCGGCTCCTTCTCCGGCCGGTCAACCGAGTGCGGCTATTCGAAGCCTGGGAACAAGCGCTGCCGTGACGAGCTAGCGGAGGGACTTGAACCCACAACCTGCTGATTACAAATCAGCTGCTCTGCCGATTGAGCTACGCTAGCCAGCCTCTGATCCACCATGCAAACCATTTAATATAGCCATCTGCCCATGCCGTGCAAGGCGGACGGCAACGAAAAACTTGCGTGGCTGACCAAGGATTGAGGCAGGCATCGCAGCCAAGCGGCACTCTGAGGTGATAGCCGTACTACCCATTCAGAGAAGGCCGCTCGATATCCCTGCTCTACGAATTTCCCAACCTACTCGAGGCCAGGGACCTCGATTTTCTCTTCCTGGACCGCTTTGCGGAGCTTGCTCAGAGCACGCGCCTCGATCTGCCGGATCCGTTCCTTGGTGACGCCCAATTCCGCCCCTACCTCTTTAAGCGTCAGAGGTTCTCGGCCGCGATTCAGGCCGAAACGGCTTATGATAATCTTCTGCTCCCGCTCGTCAAGTCGCTCAAGAATCCGCTCTACCTGCGACTCCCGCTGCAACTGCGCCGACTCCTGCTCAAACTGGTCCGAACGGCCATCCTCCGTGGCCGTGAACATCTCCGCGTGGCTGGTGCGGAACCGGTCTCGCTGGCGGTGCTCATCGGGAATCGTGCGGGCGAAATTCTTCATGATCGCCCAGCTCGCGTAGGTGCTGAACTTGTTGCCTCGCGCGAAATCGAACTTCTCGACCGCGCGGATCAACGAAATATTCCCGTCGCTGACAAGCTCGAAGAAATTCTCCATCGGTCCCACGTGCCGCTTCGCAATGGAGACCACCAGCCGGAGGTTGGCCGAAATGATCTCATTCTTCGTGGCGACCGCCGCGTCGTAAAGCTTCTCGATCTGGTCCATCAGGCCCGTCTTTGGCTTGGCCGGATCCAGCTCTTCGCGAAGCCTGGAGGTTTTGTACTTCAGGAAGTTCATCTTGCGGAACAGGTGCATTTCCTGCTCGCGGTTGAGCAAAGGCACGTCGTACAGGCTTGCCAGATAGGGGGGGAGACCGCTGGGCAGCCTCGGCTTCTTCATCGTTGTTTCGGAAGGTGGAAGCGGTGCAATGATCTCGTCCTCCTGCTTCTCCGAACGGATCTTGGCAAACAGATCGTTGGGGATGAAGTCGAGGGGTAGCTCAAGGATCCGCTTGGCCCGCATCTCGTTGACGATCCGATAGATGCTCGCCTTGGTCCGGCAAAACCGCTTGGCAAGCGTGTCGGCCGACTCACCGCGGCGGAAATGTTGGTAGATCCTTCGCCGCGTTTCCTCACGCAGCGGACCGCTGCTGTCGGGAAAAATCGCCAGATCGGGATGGTCCTGATCGAACTGCTTGAGTGTGTAGCGGATCGTCTCGACGCTCCGCCCGCTGCTCCGGGCCAGACGCTTCGTCACATCCGCCGGACAACCACCGGCGCGAGCCAACCGCCGTGCCCGCTCAATAATCCGACTGCGCTCTCCGTCCGTAAGTTGGCTGAACTGCGATCCTCGGCGTACACGTTCCTCGTTGCCGTGCACGAACCGCTTCACGGAACTCTCCAGAAAACCGACCCGTTTCCGCCCGTCGAACACAAAGCGTCGGCTCACCAGCCCCTGACGCCGCCACCGTGAGATCGTCTTCGTCGACACCCGAAACTGCTTGCTCAGTTCTTCGACCGTCAGCACTTGCTCGCCAGCCTCTTCGACCGGAACGTTGGCCGAATCCGACAAGTCCTCCACGAACAGCCGCAGATCGTGGCACGCCTCTTCGCCGGAAAACTTGAGGTCCGGGTACGACTTCGGCCGGTACTTCGTGATCCGGAAGCAAATATATTCATAGGTGTACGTGCGGTGCGTTTGAAGCTCCCCGAGCAACTGCTCCGCTCGATTAACCTGTTCAATCTTCTTTTCGCGAGGCGCAAATCGGACCTGCTGGTCGCAAAGCTGCCGAATCACCGGGTTGATGTAATCGCTGTGCATGGCCGTCCCTCTCCTGTCCCAGGCCTCATCGGTTTCCGTGCGACTTTCTCGCTCCGAGGCCTGTGCTACAACTGCCGGGGTGGCCTTCCTGGCCAATTAACGAAACCATTGTTAGTTTGTAGTGTAACCGAACGGGCCCAATTTTAACAGATACTCCTTGCAAAAATCCAGGCCGTGACTTCGATTCGGCCAAATTGTGCAATTTTTAGTCCGGCCGTAACATCAGGAGCTTCCTGAGGGCCACGCACCCCGTCCGGAAGGTTACGCCGCCGCCACGTTTCTGGACATCATTTAGTGGCTTCCCCGGTCGAGAGAGTTCGCACCGTTTCCACTAAATTTTCTCAACGGCTTCCGTCGATCTAGCGACTGCGCGGAACCTGTATGGCCGCCCCTAAGAGGCCCTAACAAAAGAGGGGGCAGGTCCCTCAACAAGGCGCCTGTTCTGCGATTTTTGCGAATGTTCGGCTCGGAGCCAGTCCCGGTTTTGTTGGGGCCTTCAGGAAGAATAACGCAGACTACCCGTCTTATCTCCTCTCCCGTGGGAAACCGACCATGGCAAGGCTTTTCTCGCCTGTTTGCATGCTTCTGACCATTCTCAACGCCGCGTCCCCTGCCGTATACGCCGCAAGTCAAGCCCGAGACTACACTCTTCGCGGCAAGCGGGCCGCGGGCGCTGTCGACCACGTCCAGACGAAGATCGAGGTCGGCGGCGATCTGACCGTCGTGGAGGACGCTAAGCTGAGGCGGCTGAAGATGAGCGTGGTGGGAAACCTTGCCTATCTTGAGCGTTCCCTGGAAATCCCGACCCAGCCGGATCGCCCCCGGCGGTCCATCCGGCAATACAACGCAGCATCGGCGACAATCAAGATCGAAGATAGCAGCTTCACACCCGCCCTCGCGGGTGATCGAACGCTGGTCGGCGTTCAGGTCGACGACTCGGGGTCTACCCTTTTCTGCCCCCACGGCCCACTCACCCGAGAGGAGCTCGATCTGATCGACATTCAAGGCAACACCGTTCTCCTGGAACGACTCCTCCCGGACCAGGCCGTCGCGGTCGGGAGCAACTGGAAACACTCCGGTCAACTGATGGCCGCCCTGCTGCGGCTCGACGAAGTCGGCAAGACCGCAGTCCAGAGCAAGCTCGTATCCGTGAAGGATGACGCCGCCTTGATCGAGATGGCCGGCCAGGTCGAGGGAGCGATCCTCGGCGTCTCGACGACGATTGAACTGAAAGGGAAATACCAGTTCCACATTCAAGCCGGTCGTGTCACCTGGATAAGCCTGTTGATCAAAGAAAACCGATCGATCGGGCATGCCGGCACGGGTCTCGACGTGGTTGCCAGGGTCCAGACCACGGTCACTCCCGGCGCCGCTCCGGGGTCCCTATCGGACAAGGCCCTGACAGGCGTCCCGCTGAGGCCGGCGCCCGAACTGACCCAGCTTATTCACCGATCGCCTGACGACGGATGGGAGTTTTATTACGACCGGCGTTGGTTCATTACAGCCGAATCAGCCGAAGGACTCGCCCTGCGGATGATCGACCGCGGCGAGTTGATTGCTCAATGCAACGTTGCCGCCGTGGAGAAAGCGGACACGTCGAAGCCGGTCGGTCTCGACGCATTCCAAAAGGATATCCAGCGAGCCTTGGGGGAGAGGTTCGGACAGTTCGTCAAGGCAAGCCAGCGGTCCAACGATGCGGGCTACCGCATCTACCGGGTTGAGGCCCAAGGAAAGGTGGAAGAGTTGCCCATTCTCTGGATCTATCACTTGGTGATGCATGCCGACGGCCGCAGGGTTTCGTTCGCGTTTACGATGGAAGGCGAACTGTTCGACCAGTTCCAAGGGGCCGACGAGTCGATGGTCGGGACCGTCAGGTTTGCCGAAAGAAGCGTAGCCGATCAAGCCCCGGCGCAAGCGGCCCCGAAGCCCGCCGCCGTGTCCCGGCGTCCTGCGGACGCCAACCCGCTACGCTGAGCGATTTGCTTTCTCCGATCGCTATACCGCTCGTGGCCATCCCTGACACTCAGAAGCCGTAAGAGAATAAGCTGGCCAATAGTCGTAGGGTGGATTTTAATCCACCCCTTGTTTTCCGGGTGGATGAGAATTCACCCTACGTCAGAGTCTATGACCGGTTTTCTTACGGCCCCTAAGTGCGAAGCGCAAGCGAGGACCTGGCACCGCCCCTCGCTACGCTTCGGGTTAATAGGGGGCGCCGCACACGTGCCATTCTCGACCGCGAGCTGTAGAAAACAAAAAAAGCCGCCCCAATCCCCGTGAGGAAAGCGGCGGCCATAAAACATGCCTCTCGCGCATTGCGACCGGATGCGTCGCTGCGAGACGAGCGTGGGTCAGGCGTGCTATTGCACCAGCCGTGGCGACCCAGGCTCACGCGATAGGGTTGGCACCTCCGTCGGAATAGTTTGCGAGAGGCTGTTGTTCGGTCTCATTCATGCACAGCATCATATCGGCAGTTTGCCTCTGCGGCTAGCGGGGAAATCGCCCGATTTCTCGGGCATGGCCGGCAGCCGCAACCGCCGCTACCACTATTTTACTCCACAAACGCTCAAGGGAAACTCCCTTTTTCAGCAGTCTCCCAATGCAAGCAGCCCGGCTGCTTTCGAGCAGCCGGGCTGCTGAGGGTCCTCCGATCGGAATCACTCCTCTTTCTGCCCGTGCTTCCGCACGACGTCGGCCAGGATGAAATTCTCCGGGAACGGCTCGTCGCGTTTTTCGAGGATCTGCCGGTAGGTGTCGATAATCTCCACCAGCCCTTCCCCCATATGGGCGTCGTCGACGAGGCCCGCAAATTCATCCTTGTCGAGCAGTTCCCTCCACTTGGCCAACCCCTTGTCGTAGGCTTCGCGTGCCCTGATCAGGTCGGCCTCGGCAAAGGCTTCGTTCCCTTCGTAGACATACTCGCGTGCGGACAGCGCCGCCGGGTCCTGCTCGATTCGGGCCCGCCTTCGCCAGTACTCGAAGTTCACCACGCCGCGGTAGCGGTCGATCATGTTGCTCGTCTTTTCGATCTCCTCGATTTGACTCGCCATTTCGAGAGCCTTCTTGCGGTCGTTGCCGGTGATGCGGCGTGCGACTTCGTTGTCGTTGACCAGGAGCTTCTGTTCCGCCTCGAAAGCGAGTCGGAACTCGTCGCCCTCGCGCTCTTCGATCGGTTTGTCCAAGGCCGCCCGTTCCTCCGGCTTCAGCAGACGGCGTTTCTGCTCCACCAGCCGGTCGCGAAGCCCCGGGTCGAGATCATCCAACTCCTGCCGGATCTTCTTGATCTGATCCATGTACATCTCGAAGTCGTTCAACTGGATCTGCTCGCCGGTCGACGTCGCGATCTCGCGGTCGCCGAACTCATGCCATTCTTCGCCGGCGCGTTTCCATGCCCGTTCCGCCTTCTCTTCGAAGATGCCGTCCTCTTCCAGGTTATCCGCGTAGTTCATCTGACACATCGCCCGGTCGGAATAAAAGATCACCGGGCTTGTCCCGCGGAGCGGCATACCCTGATCCGCCATTTCCTCGGCCTTGGCAAACCACTCCTTCCCGACCAGCCAGTTGTCGCGCTCGTCGAGCGGTCGACCGGCGTTGAAGTCCTCGTCCTGCTTGAAGAGCCGGCGGAATTGCTTGCGCTCGTCGGCGCGGCCGATTTTCTGGGCGATAAACCACCCGGTGTCCCAGACGAGCTTCGGCTCGCGACTGTTGTAGCGGATGCCGTTCTTGAGAAACTCAATTCCCCGGATCACCCACCGGTAGCGTTCGCGGTAGTCGTCGAACTCGGCCGACACGTTGTAGGAAAGGTTCCAGGCCTGGTGCCGCCAAACCGTGATGAAGTGCGGCTCGAGCTTGACCATTTGGTTCAGCGTGGCCGCCAGATTGGTCCAGTCCTTCTTTTTCCTGTAATCGTTGGCCTTCTCCCAGAGGAAGACGGTCGCGACGCCGCGCATCCCGAGCGTGGCCAGCTTCAGGGTCTGGCTCGTCGGGTCAACGTCGCCGAGTTGCGATTCGCTCAGCCGGTTGGCCTCGCGGAGCTGGGCCAGCTTTCCACCGGGTCCGCCCTGCGCGCCGGAAGCGCCGGTGGTTGCAGGCTGGCTTAGCCAGAACAGGGGCACCAGCAACAGCGCGATCGCCACCAGGTAAATGATCTTTCGGATAAAGGGACGACGAGGGTTCATCGTGCCACCTCGCGGGTTTTCAGGAACAGGTACCCGGCCAGGAAGACCGGCAACAGGTAGGCCGCCGCCGAGAGGAGGCGAACCACCATCAACTCTCCCGAGATATCAAATCCGTACGCTACATAGTCGGCATAGTTGAACTGGCCGAACGGCGGCAGAATTGCGGCGACCGCCACCAGGAAGTATTGCAGGGCCCGGTCGAACATCTGCGCCACTTCGGTCCGCAATCCGGGATCCATCTCGGTCATCACGTTCTGTTGGGTCACCAGCCGGATCAGCGACTCGATCGGCCCGCCCCCAATGACTTGCCCCGCGGCCAGGTCCGAGAGGAAGCGGCTGAACATTCCGCCCACCAGAACGCCCAACGTCGCAACCATCGCCACCGGGCCGCTCAGGAACGTGCTGAACATCACGCCGAACCCGACAATCAGAAGCATCTGCAGCCAGATTCCCAGGTATCCCTTGGCAAAGTTCAATACAAACGAGGCATCGCGGGCCCGCAGGTAAAGGTCGGGCTGCCCCGCTCCGAAATACTGCGCCGGTTCCAGACACCGCAGCCATACCTCGATCTGGCCGTCGGCAACCAGATCATCGTACAAATCGAACTGTTTTTGGTCGGCCAGCGTCGGATCGATTTCGTCAGGCGGCGGGATGGTCCGTTCGCCCGACGGCGTGACGATCTGCCTCGGAAGGACCTGTGCGCTGGAAAACGACTTGATCTCTCTCGGCAGAAAGACCTCCTTGGTGTCGAACTCTTTCGATTCGAAAATCTCCGTTTCCACCGTCAGCCCGGTCTTGGGATTCCGGAGCGAAAGACTGCCGAACACGCCTTTTTCGATGTCTCCCTTGTATGTGCGGAACACACCGATGTTCATCTCGATCGGCAGCCCGTCCGGAAACCGCTCCGGCGTAATGTCTCGGAACGTCCAGATTGCCGCCGCAGGCGACCCGCCCTGGATGTAGCTCCGATAGAACCACTCATCGCCGACGTTGATTCCCTTGTCGGTGTCCTTTCCTTCCCGATCGCGGAAACGCAGCTTGCCGTAAACGGGCACCCGCGCCAGGAGCATTCCTTCGGGCCGCCCCAGGCGATACACCGTTTTCCCGCCGACCGGGTCGATCACCAATGCGTGCCGATGTCCATTTGCCGACTCCACCTCGTGGTAGCCGGAAGGCTCGATCGAAACCTTGTGACGATGCCCGTGAACGCGGCTCGTCTGCCCGCTCCGTGTCACCTCGCCGTCGGCCTCGCCGGCCGTTCGGCTCGCCACGGCCAAGTCCTCTTCCGCCAGCTCGTGCGTATGATTCAACCCGCGAACGACGAAGAAATAGCTGATCACGGCCATCACTGCCAGCAAGCCCGTCCCCATCGTGGCGAAACCCAGCATGCGGCCCAGCACGATCTCGCTGGAGCGCACCGGCTTGGTTACCACCGTATGCAGGGTCCGAGAGGTGATGTCGGCCGGCAGGCTGAGCGAACTCAGGAACAGGACCAGCAGAAGGACCAGATAGCTGGTCATCGTCAGAACGAATCCGAGATAGAGCCGGGCCGGATCGTCGCTGCCGGGATCCAAAAACCATCCGGCAAACAAGAGCACCAGAATAAACACGGCGAAGGCCACCACCACGCGGCGGCGTATCGCCTCCTTGACCGCCAGGCGGGCCAATGCCAGAACGCGACGCGGAGAAATTCGCACAAGATCGGCGATCCCGCTGCTCAGGACCTTGAGCGTAATGCCGAGCGCGGCGCCCGGCCCGTGACGAAGCGTAGCCACCAGATAGCCGAACAGAATGGCGAAAACACCCAGACACCCGATGGCGATTAACCAATCTCGCGCGGCGGGCCCAATCCATGTAGCGAATTGGGGAAGTTCACTTTCAATGGCCATTGCTGTCCGCCCCTCCTCGGACCCGCCGGCCCGGATGTGCTTCGCTCTCGCGGATGATGTGCAGGAACAGCTCCTCGAGCGTCGTGGTCGGGTTGCCCATGGACTGCACTTCTCCGCCGTGCCGCCGGACTACCTCCCGGACCTCCTCCATGGCGGTTTCGCTCAGGGTGGTCGTACGAATCTCCGTGACGTCGCGAACCTTCAGCAGGCTATCGACGCGCCCCAACTCCTTCAGCTCCCCCTGATAGAGGATACCGATCCGGTCGCAGACGTCCTGGACGTCGGCCAGCAAGTGGCTGCACATCAGAATCGTCTTGCCTTCATCGCGCAGCCGGAGGATGAGGTCTTTCATCTCCCGCGTGCCGATCGGGTCCAGGCCGGTCGTCGGCTCGTCGAGCACGACCAGCTCCGGATCGTTGATCAACGCCTGGGCCAGGGCGATCCGGCGCGTCATGCCCTTCGAGTACTCCTTCAACTGCCGGCGTTTGGTCTTGGTCAGTCCAACCATTTCGATCAGGTCGGCAGTCCGTTGCCGGCGAATGGCCGATGGCATATTGAACAGCCGACCGTAGAAATCGAGCGTTTCTTCAGCGTTCAAAAAGCGATACAGGTACGATTCCTCGGGCAGGTATCCGATCCGCTCGTTCTTGGTGACGTCGGTCGACTCTCGGCCGAAAACCAACGCCTGGCCGCTGGTGGGAAACAGCAGTCCCAGGAGAAGCTTGATCGTGGTGGTCTTGCCGGACCCGTTCGGACCCAGCAGCCCGAAAATCTCGCCGCGGCGGATTTCCAGGTCGAGAGCTTTGAGGGCTCGCACCTTCTGGCGGCCCCAGAAGTCGCGGTAGACCTTCGTCAGATTTCTGGTTTCAACAATGACTTCCGACGGACTAGTCGGAGTGGGGGAAGAGTCCGGCTGAATAGTAGCTTGTGACATAAATGGGATCCCTGTCGTCGCGCGAACTACGAACTAGCGTTGTCTACGTCAAGTGCCGCGGCGGAGTTCGACTGCCCCCGCCAGAAAACAGCCGTCTTTCGGCTGGAGGTGAGGATTCGACGGTCGATGGACCAAGCCCCACCGCCAGAGTGTCGAGTTTCCAAGTACAGCGAAAAACAAAACCAAGACACTGCCCTGCAACCCGAAAACATCTCGCATTTCCCATCTTGTGGTCAATTAGTATTTAGCTACTAGGGTGAGCAAAAAAGGGACCTGGCCCACAAGGCCCTTGAATTGGTCGCTCCTTGAGTCCACTATTATACGGTACACGATCCCTTCTCATCAGGGCACCCGCAATTCGGCGGAAATCGCCTCACGTCCGAGTGCTGTCCCAGTTTTTGACCCATTGCCTCAACGCGCAGTCAATTATTAGTGCAATAACAGCTTGGCGATCACACCGCAGTCGGCTACGATATCCCGGATTGGGGTTCCCCGTCCGGACTTGATCGCGTCTGCCCCCGGGACGCTGCTCAGGGTGCCCACAAAATCGGGCCAGCCGTCGCACTGCCATGTTTTTTGACCACTTGGGCAAGTTTGTTTCGCGCCACTGGAAAGCGACGCTGTTCGGCTGGATCCTGCTGGCCGCCGGGATTCACTGGGTCGCACCGCGCTGGGACGATGTCACCCTTGACGGCGACTTCGCCTACTTGCCGGACCAGATGACCAGCGTCCAGGGCGAGAGACTCTTGGAAGCCGCCTTCCCCGAGGCGCTCTCCAAGAGCCAGATCATTCTCGTCGTGGCCCGCAGGGATGGTCCCCTTGAGCCGGCGGACTTCGCCGTCGCCGACCTGCTGGCCGAACATTACGCGCCTGCCGAAAATGCTTCCAGGCCGATCGTCGAGGTGCTCAGCCACCGGACGGAAGTCGTCGGTGAGAAACTCGTCAGCCCTGCGGGCCCGAACGGCCAGGCGCTGTTGATTGTTCTGCAGTTGCGCAATGAATTCATGGCGGTCGACAACATGCCGTTGATCGATTCGATCTTCGGCTGGTTGGATGAGATCCGCCGCTCTCCAGACTTCCCCGAAGGCCTGGAAGTCGGGGTCTCCGGTTCCGCCGCGATTGGAAGCGACATGCTTCTCGCCGCCAGCGAGAGCATCAAGAACACCGAGCAAACGACGGTGATCCTCGTTGTCCTGATTCTCTTGATGGTCTATCGCGCACCGGGTTTGGTGATCATTCCGATCTTGACCATCCTGGCATCCGTCAGCGTCGCCACCGACCTGGTCGCCATCCTCACGCAGGCAAGCGGTTATTTCCAGTGGTTCGACTTCAAGGTGTTCAAGACGACGAAGATCTTCGTCGTGGTCATCCTTTTCGGTTCGGGGACCGACTTCTGCCTTTTCCTCATCGCTCGTTATCGAGAGGAGTTGCAGCGCGGACTCGACGCGGCGCAGGCGATCGGAGAGGCACTCGGACGGGTCGGCGATGCACTCGCTGCCAGTGCATTGACCACCATCCTGGGGCTCGGAGTCATGGTCTTCTGCGACTTCGGGAAGTTCCGCAACAGCGGTCCCGCCATCGGACTTTGCCTCGTCGTGGCGCTCGTGGCCTGCGTCACGCTTGCGCCTGCCATGTTGCGGGCCGCCGGAATGGTCGTCTTTTGGCCTTTCGGCGTCCGCCCGTTGCAGGCGAGCAACCGGCGCGACGATTTGGAGATCGGGAAGACGTCGGCCCTTAACAGCTTCTGGTCGGGTCTCAGCCAGCGGGTCATCGCTCGCCCCGGACTGATCCTGGTTGTCAGCCTGCTGCTCCTGTCACCGCTGGTCGTCCGCGGCCTTTCCGTCGAAGTTACGTACGACTTCCTGAGCGAACTGGAGTCCAGCCGGCCCAGCGTTCAAGGAACCCGTCTCCTCCAGCAGTATTTCCCCGCCGGCGAAACAGGGCCGGTCACCGTGCTGGCGTACAATGAGCGGGGCGGGTTCGAGGCCGGCCAGGAGCGATGGGACCGGATCCAGCAGTTGCCGGAAGAACTCTATGCCCTTCAGTACGTCGAGGAAAGCGGCCGCCGTGTCAAACCGGTCACAAGCGTGCGGAGCCTGTTCGAACCGATCGGGCAGCGGCCGAGACGGTTCGGACTGTCCGGCGCCATCCGTCGACAGGTGATCCGCGCCAATCCGCGCACCAAGGCCACGTACCTGGCTCAGGCACCTCAATACCGCGGCAAGGTCACCCGCTTCGACCTCGTCTTCGCCTACGACCCGTTCTCGATGGAAAGCATTCGCGTGCTGAACCACGTCGAGGACTACCTTTACCAGCTTTCCCGGGATCCGCAGTCCGAATGGTATGGGACCGAGTTCCGCTACCTGGGCACCACGGCGGGGATCCGCGATCTCCGCTCGATCACGTCGAGCGATCTGATCCTGATTCAGCAATTGGTGCCTCTCGCGGTGCTCGCGGTTCTGATCTTCATTCTCCGCTCTCCCGGCATCTGTCTCTACCTGATCCTCTCGGTCCTCTTGGGCTACTTCGTCACGATGGGGGTGAGCGGGATGCTCTTTTCCTGGCTCTATGGATCGACCTACCACGGGCTGGACTGGAAGGTGCCCATGTTCCTGTTCGTGATCCTCATCGCCGTCGGCGAGGACTACAACATCTATCTCGTCACCCGTGTCTTCGAGGAGCAGAAGCGTCGCGGAATCGACGAGGGCCTGCGAGTGGCGCTGATTCGAACCGGCGGCATTATCACCAGTTGCGGCGTGATCATGGCCGGCACGTTCGCTTCGATGACCACCGGCACCCTCCGCGCCATGCAGGAGTTGGGATTCGCCCTCTCCCTGGGCGTTCTGCTCGACACGTTCTTCATCCGGACGATCCTCGTGCCCGCCTTTTTGGCGATCTGGCAGCGCCACGTGGTTGCGCGGTTCACGTCGCCGGCCGGCGAATCGCTGCCGCTCGACCCGAAACGAGAATCCGTCCCAATACGCGAACGCTCGCAACGCGCCCGCGTCGGATAGCGGCACCGTGAGCGTGGGCTGATAAAAACTTGATAAAAACGGGGACAGGCACCGCAACTAATAGCGGTTTAGCCAGAGCGACCACACAAGATGTTGCGGAGCCAGTCCCCGTTTTTATCAGCCCACCGTGAGCGGGTGGGGAGCTGCGGTTCGCACTGAAGCCGCCGACCGCTCCCGACCGACCGTCGGCGCGGATTCGCGCTCATTCCGATGCGCCGCGCCCGCTCTGTTGCTTCCGAATCCACAGCTTGAAGAAGCGATCCACGATCACGAAGGAGCCATTTTCCGGATCCACGACGTCTGCCTCGATGAGCGCCCCGGACGCCCTCTGGACATTGGACGCTGAACGAAGACCATATCGCCTCGTGAAGGCCGATGAGAACGGCTTGGCTCCCAACGGTTCCAACACCAGTCCCCGAAGCAACCGGCGCTGGTTGGCGGCCAGCGATTCCCAAAGCATCGTATAGGCATAGCTCTCGCGATCCAGGAGGACGCCCAACGCGGTTTCGACCAGATCATCGGTTGCCCTGGTGCCAGGCGCGCAGAGTTCCCAAAGCGCGTGACAGAGATGCTGCGTATAGAACGGGTGGCCTTCCGTGAGCCCGCAGATCGAGCGGATCGTCTCGTCGTCGATCTCTTTCTGTGCATCCAGAAATCGCTTTCGGATAAACCCGATCCAATGCTTTGCGCCGATGGGACCGAGAGGATAGTGGCCGGCGGCCCGGTACAGGGGACGAGACTTGTCCAAAAACATCCGCCGAATGAGATGCTTGCGGCTTCCGAGAAACAGATAGCCCACTTCGCCCTGGTGCTGAATCATGCTCCGCAGTTTTCTCTCGACCAGATCGCTCTCGTATTCCAGGATTCTCTGGACCTCGTCGAACACGACGACGACCTTGCGATTTCGCTGCGCAGCGAGCTTTTCCGGTGCTTTGAGGACGTCCTCGATATCGACCTCGGGCTTACGCGGCACGACGGTGCCGAAGGTAACTATCGGCTTCCCTTCGTCGTTTACCGAGACGCTGGGAACCAATCGGCTGAACAACTGTTTTGCCGTGTCGAGTAGTCGGCCCGGCGTCGACGCCGCCGCCAGCGAAATCGCTTGGGCGGTCGCCGTTGCGAACGAGACCTCGGAATCGGTTGGCCAAAGGTCGACGTAGACTGCGAGGAATCTCCTCCGCGGAAGGCGCTCGATTGCGGTCCGAACCAGCGACGTCTTCCCCAGGCGGCGCTCGGAGTAGATGAACAGTTTCTCGCCGTTCTCGAAAGCCCGCTCGACGTCCCGCAACTCCTCGGTTCGGTTGCAGAAGGCGTCGCCGACGACAACGGTGCCGTAGTGAAAGGGATTAGTCATGCCCCGCCTGCCAATGCACCACGAAACGTCCCAGTCGGAATTCTACATTACGCATTATGCGTAACGCAAGATGCGTAATTATGCCCCTCCATCCGGACAGCTCGGTCCGAGCATTTCTCGGGTCAGGTCGAGCGGCTGTTTTTTCAGCGACCCGCCACGATTTCAAAAGGCTCAGCAGCCGGGCTGCTTGATGTTCTGGCGAATGGTTAGTTTTTTGAGCGGACCCCCGCATTGAGCGGTGCGTAGCGCCGGCCGGCAATCAGTTCCTTACCGTTGGAAAATCCTTCCGGACGCGAAGCGAGCCGCTCGACCATTCCATTGCGCCACTTGTGGAGCAACTGGCGATGCGATGGATCGGAAGCCAGGTCATGCTCTTCATGCGGGTCCTTTTCGAGGTCGAACAGATGCTCCCGCCCGTCCAGCGGACGCCAGATATACTTATAGCGACCGTCGGTGAGCGCCTGGAATGCTTGGGCTTTGCTGTAGCAATCCGCGTGCTCGAAGTGAAGCCAGGGCCGGATCTCGATCTCTTTCCCCCGGAGTTCGGGAACCAGATTGACGCCGTCGACTTGGGGGCACTTTCCGCCGGCAAGCTCCACGAGTGTGGGAAAGATATCTTCCAGGCAGACCGGCTGCATGCAGCGTCGGCCGGCTTCGAAGCCCAGTTCCGGCGAGCCGCAGAAGATGAAAGGGATATTGGCCGAACCTTCCAGCGGCTCGCACTTGCGGAAATAGCCGTGGTCGCCCAGCATCTCGCCGTGGTCGGCCGTAAAGACAATCAGCCAAGGCCGCCCGGCCTGCTCGCTTCTGGCTCGAAACTCGGCGATCAGCGGCGCGACCTCGTGATCCAGATGTTCGATCAGGCCGAAATAGCCCGCCTGGGCCTTGCGCAGTGTCTCGCCTTCGAGCAGAACGCGGTGGCCGCCTTCTGTGCCTTTGGCGGTGAGCGAACCCCAATCGACCCAGTCGCCGTGAGCCGGCGCCGGAAGCTCCTTTTTCAGGTATCCGTCGAAATACTTCTTGGGCGGAAACAGCGGAGGATGAGGGGCGTAGAACGAGGCCGTTAGAAACAGAGGCTGCTCCTTCGAGATCTCGGACACGACCTTTCGAGCTTGCCTGACAATCCAGGCGGTGGGATGCAAATCATCGGTTAATGGCCAGGGTGTGGCTTGCCAGTGGTTGTACGATAGCCCGAGGGTTCCTTCGACCCACTTGCGAAAGTCGGTGATCTGGGGCGCAACCTTCCTGATGTCGGCGGCATATCGGTCGTTGGAAACGTACGTCGATCCAAGCGTGTCCGTTTCGTATCCCAGGCCGGCCGCGTCGGCGATCTGATGCATGTTGCGACCGACAAGGGCCGTCCGGTAGCCCGCGGCCCGCATCACCTGCGGCATCGTCGGGCAGTCGATCGGCTTCTGTCTGTAACCCACCACGCCGCTCGTCTGGGGGTGCAGCCCGGTCAGCATCGCGTAGCGCGCCGGAATACAGGATGGCACCGTCGTATACGCCCGACGAAACAATACACCCTGACGAGCGAGTTGATCGAACGAGGGCGTCTCGACCGCGGGATGCCCGAGGATCGAAAGGCAGTCGCCCCGCATCTGGTCGGGCATGATGAAGAGGATATCGGGCTTTGCGGCCTCCTCACCACCAATCGCCGCGGCGACGCCCGCGAGCACGAACCCCAGCATGAAACCGATTGCCAGGAACTGTCTCTTCAACATCGGATCTCTCGCTTGCATCAGGGTAAATACTCGAAAGTCAGTGCCGGTGACCGAGTCTTTTCGCGCAGCATCCACACTCCGCATTTCCATCCCTGGCTCATTCGACCGCGACGGCCAACGGAGCCTGCCGCCAAACGGAACGGACACCGCAACTCATTGTGGTGTGGTTCGAAAACCGATGCAAGATGGTGCGGGACGTCTGGGTCCTAACAAAACGGGGACAGGCACCTCGCGAATACGCCTGTTCTCGTGTTTTGCGAATGGTTGGCTCGGAGCCAGTCCCCGTTTTGTCAGGGCCTTTTAACTCCTTGCCGGCCAAATGCCGGCGTGCCAACCTGCAGTCACCAGCCGGACGCCGCCGCGCCGCGGCATGCACGGGCGAAAGCCTGCGGGGAAACCGGGTTCGCAAATCTTTTTCTGAAGGGGCTTGCCATGCGCGTCGTTTTCGCCGTCGTTGCTCCTTGGGCCATCATCTCTCCTCTCTCGGCCGCCGTGATCGGCCCTGCCATGGCGCCCTATGAGGATCTTCCCGACGACCGACGCTGCGAGCACGTCCAGATGGTCACGGAAAACAAACGCGTTTACACGATCCATTTCCGAGGCACCGTCGACGGCGCAATGACTCGCGACGTCGTCGGCTATGCCGCGTTCGGGCAAGGCTGGCAGCCGAACCGCTCCGTGCTTATCGAGAACGTCGGCAAGAGCAACGTCCACAATCCGCGGATCGTCGTCAACGGCAAGCGGAACTGGTGGAGCCTGGACGACATCCTCGCCGAGGCCGCCGCCGGGTACACGGCCCCGGCAGACCGCGCCCGGGCAATCTGGGAGTTCCATCGGCGCCAACGGTTCCATGCCACCACCTGGGACGCCGAATGCAGCGACGCGGTCAAGGTGCTGAACGTCTACGGATACACGCTGTGCGGCAACGAGGCGCATATCGTAAACGACTACTGGAAGGCCGCCGGGCTGAGGACCCGGCGCGGCTATCCGATCGGCCACTGTGTAACGGAGCCGGTCGCCTACAAAGTCTACGGCAGCGATGAGAAAGGCTTCACCGCCAGCGATACCGAGTACCCGGTCTTCCAGGGCAAAGGTTTCGTCGAGACGATGGAAGATTTTGCGGCAAAGGCCTCCGACGCGCCCGATGCCGGAACGGTCACCAGGCCGTCGAACCTGATTGCACGCGTGGAGGGAAGCTCGCTGCGGGTCGTCGGGCTGGACGTTGCGCTGCCGAATGCCAATTCCGCGTTCTATCGTGTCGCGGCGGTCGACGCGGCGGGGGTCGAGAGCGGGCCCTCGGACTACGCCGAAGTGCCACGGCCCATGGTCGTGCTCCCCGCGGAAGATCAGGCTCGGTTAGGATCGCCTTATCGGATGGAACCTAAGCAGATCCTTTCCATCGGCGATCTCCGCTGCCGGCGGAGCCCTGAGTCTTCCTATAACGCGGCGTTTTGGGATCGCCAACGGTACGCTTTCCGCGCCAAGGCGGTTCCGGAAGGCCTGACCGTTGACCCGGCAACCGGCACGATCTGGGGAACACCGACCGCGGGCGGAGAGTACGAAGTGCGATTCATGGTCTCGGATCAGACGGGCGGCGACTGCGAGTTCGGCTACCGACTCGTGGTCCGCGAATGAGTTTGGCACACAGGATCACCCCGGCTGCTCGAAGACAGCCGGGCTAATAGGGCCGATACGAAAGATCGTCAGCCGCGGGGCGGCGGGATTTGAGCACCGCGGCTCACGGTTCCGCGGCCTTGGGCTCAGCGTCTTCCGGTTTCTCCTCGTCCGGCTGCTTGAGCTGCATCTTGGGCTCCGGCTTGCCGCCCCCTTCCTCCGCGGTCGAGGTTCCCGAATCGACGAGCATGTATCCGGCCCAGAAAAACGGATGTGTCGCCTTCAGCGGCTTTTCTCCCTCCGAGTCTTTGACCCGCGGCTCCGCTTCAAAGTTGATCCGCGAATCGGTCCCCACCAGCACGGCTCGCTGCCACGCGTCGGCCGGAGTGGTGTGGGGCAACTCCTGCGTGAACTCGCGGACCAGGCCGAAGCTCGATTGCCCGCCGGTTCGCCAACGGCTCAGGAGAATGGTCCGTGCCCCGCTGGCCATCAACCCGCAGACCGAGAGGAACATCTCCGCGCCCGGCGCCGTCCGATCGACTTTCTTCAAACCGCTTTCCATCGCCGTGTGGAAGCCGGGCAGAACAACCACCGACGGACCGCCCCACGGCAGCGTCAGCCAGTCGGACAGCGAGCTCCCCGGCTTGCCGCGGTCGATCTGGATCGGCGACCAGGAATAGGGATTGGCGTCCGGTTGGGAAATGTCGTCCAAGACCACCAGGCGGTCCAGAAGCGTGCCGTACACGGACGACGGGGCGGGAAGCGCCGGGCCTTTCAGGGCAATGGTTCCCGGCAGAACCCCGGCCAGTTCCTCGAAGGCCGCTTGGGCAACCGAGGGTTCGTCCTGCGGGAAAAGCGTCCCCGGAATCACGGCCGTCTTGGCCATGGGATTGATCGCCCGTCCATCGGCAATTGCCAGCGACGCCGTCGGCGCGTAGCGGATCCGCGTACGCAAGATAAGCGGCACGAGTTGATCGCCGGTCCGGACCGTAAGCGCTTCGAAAGGAATATACCAGGCAATGCCGTCGGGAACGATGACCAGTTCCGGGAAGGATTGCGAGAAGTCGGCCTGGGAGCCCTCGAGGATGGTATCGAGCACCTGGCGGGCCGATTCTCGCCAGGCGGAATCCGACAATTCTTTGACCGCCAGCTTCTGGTTCGCCTCGAACTGGCCCATCGCACGCAACAATCCTACCAGTTGCCTGCTTAACGCCGACGCATTCTTCAGCCGCCAGTACGTGTACTGTTCGCGGTTGATTAGAAATGCCCACAAGTCGCCGCCGGCGGCGAAAAACGCTAACATGGCCGCGCCCTGGGGCATTGCCTCCTGAATTTCCTTGGTCGTGTGAAGCGGTGGAAACACCAGCGCAGCCGGCTCTCGGCGGACGGCAATCTCCCGCAACACCGCCTCTTGCTGCACGCTGATTGCCGAGAGCCGATCGAATCCTTTCGTCTGCTGCCGCAATTCTTCCTGTGTCGCGGCAACCAAGGGCATGGCCTCCAGCCCCGCCCGAATCTGCCTGGCTTCCCGGCTGAGCTGCTGGTACAAGGGATACTGGGCCAGCAAATCCTGCCGTTGTCGCAATCCCTCCGCACTCAACAGGGAATCAGGTGCCTCCAGAATCCACCGCAGCGACGTCAGACGGCCGCCAAACGCCAGCGAGCTGAAGAAGCGATGGCGCCGCGCCCGGTCGGCAATCTCCAGCGCGGTCTCGAACTCCTTCCGCCCCATGGCCACCAGAAACCAGTGCTCGAAGGCCGCCGGATGCGGCACCGCCAGCACGCTGAGCGCTTCCATCGGGTCCAATGCCCAGTCGACGGGCTCGGGATCGCGAAGCAGCCGCCCATAGAGTTCCATGGCCGCGCGGGGCGTGATCGCCCCGCGCGTGTTCATTCGCCCGCTCGTGTATCGCTGGTCGACCATTCGAATCTGGAACAACCAATGCGACCCTCGCCGCATGAAGCTCATCGCGCTGGCAAGGGCCTCTCCGCCGGCCGCCAAATTCCGCTGCTGGAACAGGACCGTCGCCGCCAGGTAGCTGAGCCGCGCTCCGATCTGGCCGGCTCCCATGGTTCGCCGCCCGATGAGCCCTCGCGCCTCCTCCAGTGTCGCCGACGCTTCCCGAGTTCTTTCCAATATCAGTTGGTTCTCCGCAGCCGAGAGCAGCAGCGAGGTGTGCACTTGCCGTTCGCTCTTCGTCCGCGCCCACTGCGCCGCCGGCACCAGGGGCGCATAAAACACCCGCCGGTTCGCCAGAAGGTGCGCCCGCGCCGCGTTGCGAAGCGACTCCTCGATCATTCCGTGGTCCTCGAACAACGCGGCCGCGTAGCTTGCTTCCTCAAAATACTTCACCGCCTCCGGGTATGCGCCCCGCAGAAGCGACATCCGCCCCAGCTCGAACAAAGCAACGCACGTCAGCGGATGGTCGAACTGGCCTGCCACAACGACCGAACGGTTCAACAACGGCAGGGCTTCCGCCTGTTTGTTCCCGGCGATCAGCGCCAAGGCAAGCGGGATCTCCACCCATGCCTGAGACCAATGGTTCGGCGGACCGGGACGACGCGAAAGCTCCGCGATCAACTGGGACGTCAGCGGATCGTGCTCCGACAGCGGCCCCAGAAGTTCCGTCCGTCGCCGAATCGCCAAGGCCGTCGTACGGACAATCTCCTTCACGCTGACGGGAAACAGGAGCGGCGCCTGCACCACGCCCCCCTGTCGGAACGGCGCGTTGTTGTCGATCCTCCCCTGCGAAATCAAGACGCTCGATGGGAAATGGCCGGGTTGAGCCTGCCGCGCGCTCACGCCCCACGGGACCTGGCGATAGACATTGCTCGTATCGGGGCGAACTGCCGCGGGAAACTGGGCCCGAATCATCCAGTCCGGAAACGTCAGGTACAGACGCAGCGCCGCCGTGTACTGCTCCATCGCCTGATCCGGATCCCCCATTTGGTAGAAACACTCGCCCATCATCGTGTGATAGCAAATGGAGTCGATCCACCGCGTCTGCACGTTCTTGATGGCCCCGCGCCACTGCTCCTGGAAGATCTTCAACGCGTCCTTGTACTCGCCTTCGTAGTAAGGTTGAAAGGCGGCGTAGTAAGGCAGCGGGGGGACGGCACGACTGTCGAGGTCCGCGCCAAAGCCTCGGTGGGCGGCGATCGCGAGCGCCCAACCGACGGCGAATAGGACAAGCCGGCGACTCTCGCGCGCGGTTCGAATTCGAGACTCGATCATTGCCCGCTCCTCTGGTGGCAAGGAACCCTGCCATGTGTATAACAAAACAGACGGCCTCTCTTTCACGATACAACCATATTACCGCCGGGCAATGTCGAGCACGATTTTCTCAACCGCCAGTAAAGTCGCAGGGCCCCCACGGACGATAACGGTCGTAACGATTGTGCCGTTTGCGGTGTACGAGCCGGAGACTATCGCCGGCCGGGCGCCGTTTTTGGGCAGACCTGTGCATTGATGAACACACGGAGGTGGCGGATGAGCGGCTCAACCAAGCGACGGCGCCCGCTGCGGATTACGTTGGCCGGTCTGGGATTGGTCGCCGCGCTGGGGCTGACCGGTTGTCAGGTGGATGTTGGCGGTCAGACGCTTCCCAGCCCCTATTATCTCCAGGACGATGTCCAATACTTCCCGCCGGGGCCCGAGTTCAAGCTCGCCCGGGAAGCGGCCGCTCTGAAGGCAGCTCGCGAGGAAGCAGCGCTTGAGCGGGTCCCGTAGCGAGTCGGGCTCAGCCGCCGGCAACCATTCACGCGGCTGGTGGAGACAGGGCTGGGGTGCTGAAAAAGGGGACTGGTTCCGCAACCCGTGGCGGCGCAACGTGAGTGCAGGTCCAGGATGTTGCGGTGCCTGCCCCCTCAGCCTTGCATGCCCAGGAGTCGAACCGTGGCCGAGTTTCAACTCTCGCCGGATGCACAACAGTGTGTCAACGTAGTGCTGATCTGGGTCGGTTTTGGCACATTGGCCGGCTTGCTTGCTCGCGCGCTGGTGCCCGGGCGCGAGCCGGCGGGCGCCGTGGGAACGATCGTTATCGGGATCCTCGGCAGTACGGTGGGCCCCGTCGTACTCACCCACGTTCTCAAGCAGCGCGACTTCAATCCGATCAGCCCGCTCGGCTTCCTGGCCGCCATCGGCGGAGCCTTCCTCCTGCTGACCGCCTACCGAGTGCTTCTCGCCCTGCGCAAACCGGCAGAAGAGGACTAAGAGGCCCAACAAAACCCCTGCCGAGCGGGTGCCAGCAACCCGGCTGCTACCATCAATTCCCATGCCCGAGTTACCGCGGCCCGATTGAGAGCAGCCGGGCTGCTTACGTTAGGGCCTCTAAGAACCTCCTCCCCACCCAATCTCCACGCTCAATCCACCCGCATTATCCCCCAACTCCGCTCCCGAATCGTTGACCCGCAAGTACAGCGTCCCGGCCCGCTGGGGAGTCAGATCGCCACCGAGGCCGATCGCAACAGGCTGGATCAGCGGCGTCGGCTCCTCAGCCGACCTCTCCGCGGGGTGCACGGCGGCCAGCAGAATCCCCAAGGGGCGCCCATGGTAGTAGCGGAGCGAAACGCCTCCGGGCTCGCACCACCAAATCTGCGGCTGGTCGGCGATCTGGTAGCGGCCTGAGGCTCGCAAACGGTAGCACCTGTCCGCCTGAAGTTCGATGCCGCTGCTCTGCCACCCGCGATCCGCCGCAACGCTCACCTTCGCCCCTTCCGTCGGCAGCGGACTGCCGCGTTGAAAATCGATGGCGTTGCGAGCCACGTCGTAGCCGTACTCCAAGTCTGCCACGAACACCTGCCACTGCTCGGAGATTTCGTCCCAATCCTCGGCATAGAGCCGCGCAAAATGGTCTTGGAATCGCGGGTCGGTCACATAGCCGGCAAGCTCGCGAAACCGTCGTTGGTACGCCGGATGGCGGTCCAAGAGCGAAGTAAGCCCCCAGTCCCAGGCATACGGCTCCGTCTCGTGCCGGCCGTTGCCCCGGTACTCCAGGATTGTTCGGACATTCCACGCCTGCCCCGCCGAATAAGCGTCTCGAATGATCTTGATCCGGCCCCACATGGGCACCTCATCCCGGGCGGCCGGCATCGTCCTCAGTTCAAGCCGTCCGTTCTCGAAACGGTGGGTCGCCAGCAATTCCGCCATTCCTTCGGTATACCACGGCGGTCCGCACCCGCCCAGGATCGTATTCATGAAACCGTGCGTCCCCTCGTGCAGCACAAGATGGCGCCGGTAATAGTCGCTCTGCTGTTCGCAAACCCAGAGCACGTCGTCGATCGAAAAACCGTGCTCGAAAGGCGGCACGTACTCGGGCAGCAGCCCCGATTCCGCAAAGCGATCCTTATCCTGCATCAAGAAGCCAAGCATCGACCAGTCGGCATGCGACGCCGAGTCGACGGCAAAGTACTCGCACCACTGCACGAATGCTTGCTCGAACGCGGTCGGCAGACTTTCGATCTCCGGCTGCGGCGGCAGATCGGTGAACAACGTCAGGCGTCTGCCGCTCACTTTTCGAATCCCCGCCGCTGCCGCCCGGCGCTCATCGACCTCGACCCGCGGCATTCTCGACCTCGCGGCCGGCGGATCACTGCTCTCGAGGAGATCGGCGAGTGCGGCCGGGCTCTCTCCCTCGTCCCCCTGCGAGCCCGCAGGGCGCTTGAGCAGCCCGGCCGCTTCCGAGCGGCCGGGCTGCGGACTCTTCGTTGCCGCTGCGGAAACGGCTGCCGGACTCGGCGCACCCGCAGCATTCCCGCGACCAGGCGGTGCCGGCCGCGTTGCTTCACCCCCGCATCCCGCGCACCAGACGGAGACCGCCAGCAACAGTGCCCGCCTCAGGACGTAACCTCTGTCCATACCCCTGCTTGCGGCTCCTTGCTGTTTACAACGGTGGGGTGCGGAGTCCGATTTTGGCCGAAGGTCTCTTTTCACCCAGCCTCGCCCGATCGTTCGGTTGCCGCTCAAAACCAAAACCCTTACCCTATTCTACATTTGGTAACCGGCCCCGGCGCCGCCCTCGCCACCAATCCGCATCGGATCGCATTGAACCAACCGCCATGTCACGCCTCCTCAGTATTGCCTCCGCATCGCTTCTGGTCGCCGGTTGCTGGACGGCTTCGGGTCCGGAAGTCGTTGTCTACACGGCCCTCGATCGCGAGTTCTCCGAACCGATCTTCGCCGAGTTCACCCGCGAAACGGGAATCACCGTGCTTCCGAAATTC
Source organism: Thermoguttaceae bacterium (assembly GCA_040768665.1). Classification (GTDB taxonomy): domain Bacteria; phylum Planctomycetota; class Planctomycetia; order Pirellulales; family Thermoguttaceae; genus JABWBD01. The sequence goes on along the minus strand of JAXGMN010000037.1, from coordinate 12,069 downwards.
GATACCGAAGCGACGAAAACGGTCGGGCTGGCCGAAGCGATCCTTGCCGAGCGTGGCCGCCCTCGATGCGACGTATTCTGGAACAACGAAATCCTGAACACCCTGCGACTGCAGAGAGAAGACCTGCTGGCGTCGTATCAGCCGCCCGTAGCCGAAACCTATCCTCCCATGTTCCGGTCGCCGCTGGGCACGTGGCACGGCTTCGCGGCCAGGGCACGAGTTCTGATCGTCAATACGGAGCTCGTGCCGGAGTCGGAACGTCCGACCTCGATCCGGGACCTCGCCGATCCGAAATGGCAGGGCAAGGCGGGGATCGCAAAGCCGCTATTCGGCACGACCGCCACGCACGCCGCGTGCCTGTTTGCCTACTGGGGCGACGAAAAGGCGAAGCGGTATTTTCACGACCTGAAAGACAACCAGGTCCGTATCCTGGCGGGCAACAAGCAGGTCGCACTCTCGGTGGCATCCGGGCAGTTGGCGTTCGGCCTGACCGATACCGACGACGCGATCATCGAGCGCGAGAAGGGGATGCCGATCGAGATCGTCTACCCGGACCAGGGCGACGACGGATTCGGCACGCTCTTCATCCCGAACACCCTCGGCATCCTCGCCGGCGGTCCGAATCCCGAAGCAGCCAGACGGCTCGTCGCATATCTCCTCTCACCGGAAGTGGAAGCCAAGCTGGCAGCCGGCCCCAGTGCCCAGATTCCGCTCGGCAAGGACGTCCAGGCCGACGTTCGAGTCGAGACGCCCGAGACCGCCAAGCCGATGCAGGTCGATTTCGAGGCCGCCGCCGAGAAATGGGACGTCGCCGCGGAATTCATCCGCGAGCAGTTCACCGGTGTCCGGACTGGGGGGTAAGAAGTGCGCCGTTTCCGCTATACCTGCTCAAACTATAAACGCCACCACCGAATTTGCCCCGGTCGGGCGATGTAAACGGCTGCAAGAGAATGACTTGCGCATTTTGCTGTAGGGTGGATTTCAATCCGCCCCAAAAATAAGGGTGGATTGAAATCCACCCTACAATGTCTGGTCGACTCGTGCTTCTACGGCGTCTAAAGGCCCTACGCACCTGTAATCGGTCGATGGATGTCGCCGGGCCATTCCCATTGACTTTTCTCCGCCATTTCGCTAGCCTTCCGCCGCTCATCGCCCCTGACTTCTCTCCTCCCTCGACTGCAGTTGCATGGCGTTTTTGCGGAGCCAAATGCTGCTCGTGGCGACCGCTGCCGTTCTCGGCGGTTGTACAACCATTGCGCACGAAGCCGAAAAATCTCCTTTGAAGGCTGCCGGTTTGCCACCTGACAGCACAGTGCTGGAGATTTTCTTCGTCTCGGTCCCGTTGGGCGACCCCCAATCCAATCAGGATCTGTGGGAGGAGGTGGACGAGCAGCATTTCCCGCCGGCGCTGCGGCAGAATCTCTCGCAAAGCGGGTTCCGCGTCGGTCTCGTCGGCGGCAGGATTCCCTTGACGCTGGCCAACCTGATGGAGCTGGATCACAAGCCTGCGGCCACGGCCGATACGGAGCCGGCGAAGCTCAAGCCGCTGGTTTCCCCACCGCGGGTCGTTCGCCGGCACCTCCAGGCCCACTGCGGCCAGCGGAGTGAAGTCATGGCCTCGGGCGTGTACGACGAACTACCGGTGCTCCGATGCAAATCGGGCGTGGTTGGCGGACGCAGCTATCCCAAGGCACAAGGCATTTTCGCCCTGGCCGCCTGGCCCGAGCCCGATGGCCGCGTAAGGCTGGAACTTGTGCCGGAAGTCCACTACGGACCCCCTCGGCAGAGCTGGGTGGCCAGCGAGGGCGCACTGCGACTCGAGCCCGGGCGCGACCGGCTTGCCTTCGACGATCTGAGCATTTCCGCGACGCTTTCACCCGGTGATCTAATCCTGTTGAGCAGTCTATCCAATCGGCCCGGCAGCATCGGTCATTCTTTCTTCACAACCACCACTGCCGGGAAATCCGAGCAAAAACTGCTCGTGATCCGACTCGCCCAGACCCAGCACGACGATCTGTTCGTCTCCGGTGAGCCCCTGCCTCTGAACAACGTCGAGTGAATCCTATAGGATTGGCGGCGCTCCCGACGACCAACCTCGGCCGGGTGCGGGAGAAGATCAAGGCGATGACCCTATTGGTATTGCCGGGCGCGCCCCGGGTCACGAGACTTTCTTCCCCAGGAACGTGGCGTTGACTCGCTGAAGGCGTTCGGGGTATTCGTGCCAGACCGGGTCTTCCGGTCCGGAATTCGTGCGTGCTACGGCGCCCCACAATCCGTGCTCGCGGTAGGCGCGGGCGGCGTGCTCGACGACTTCCCAGTAGGCGTCGCTGCGCTCCTCCCAGCGGAGACGGCGGTCCGCGCAATAGCTGACGCCTTCGCCCAGTACCAGCGGGATGCCGGGGAAAATCTCGTCACGCAGTTTCACGGCCTGTTGGACCGCGTCGGTGGCCTTTCGTTTGTACTGGTCGATGTGCTTTTCCAGGTTTTCCTGCAACAGACGCTCCAGCTCCGGCATGGCGTTCGGATCGAGATTGCGATACAGCCAGATGCGGCGATACCAGCCGGGCGCGATGGGCGGGCGCCCCTGACGGCTGTCGAGGACCGCCTGGAACGGCACGAGATCGCGGCGGAGGAAACGGCGGATCGGAGCGTAGCTTGCCGGGTCGGCAAGGTCGACCGCGCTGCCGAGCAAATTCTGCTCGAAGACTTTGTAGACATCCCACAGGTAGTAGCTGTGGAACGTCCATACCTGCGCGTTGCGCGGGACGAAGTCGGGATTGACCCATGGCGTGCTGGTGTCCAGGGCGAACCGGATATCCGGGTGCCGTGATTTCAGCAGTTCCAAAGCCTCTTCATGCAGGCTCCGGAACTTGTTCAGCAAATCGGCGGGCTTCTTCTGCGATCCATAGCCGCCGAGAAAATCCATTCCGTTCACCTCGTTGAAGATCTCGGCGGCGGCGATGGTGTCGGCCATGCCTCTCTGTTTCAGCTCTTCGAGGATCCGGTCCAGCCCTTGGGCGAAACGGAGGAAGCGTTGTTCCGGGGGCAGGCCCAGCAGCTCGGACGTCACACTCTTGTCGGTAAACCAGAACGTGTGCAGGTAATACCAGCTTGAGAGGATCACCTTGACGTTGTGGCGTTTCGCGACGGTGCAGAGTTCGATCAACCGCCGCATCAGATCGACGCGACCACCGGTCATGTGCTCCATCTGCCGGGTGAAATGGGCGTGGCCGGGGACCGCGGGATAGAATACCAGCTCCCCGCGCGGCTTGCCGTTGGCGTCATGCGTGATTCCGGCTCCCCCTTCGATGCGGATGCAGTTGAAGCCGCGCTCGACCAGTTCCGTCATGCGGAGCTCGAGATCGTTGAAGAAACCATGGGTTCCCGTGTCCCACAACGCCCAGATCCAGAAGGAAATGGCCAGGCGTTCTCGTTCGGCTGCGTCCGCCGCCGGCGCCCTGGACGCTGCAACCGCCGCGTTGAAGATCGTCCCGAGTCCGATTTGCAGTGCCTCGCGGCGAGTGAAACCGGTGGTCCCTTGCTTTGCAGCTTTCATGTTGATGCTCCTTTGTGGTCGTTCATGATGCAACGCGCTGCTCGCCGTCTTCGTCGCGCAGGGAGCGTTTCACGACGGCGCCGATCGAGAGGCCCTGCACGGCAATGGAGAAAACAACGACCATGTACGTAATCGCCAGAAGCACCTCGCGTTCCGGGATGGGGCTGCCATCGCGGGCGGCGCCGGGAATCGAGAGAGCCAAGGCGACGGAAACCCCTCCGCGAAGACCTCCCCAGGTCAGGATCCGCACCGCATGGGGATGGAGAGTCTGCCAGCGCCGCATGAATCCCACCGGCAGCCCGACCGAAATCCAACGCGCCAGGAGAACCGAGGGGATCATCAGCAGCCCGGCGAGGAGATACGGTCCCGTGAAGGTCAGTACGAGGACTTCCAGACCGATCAAGACAAACAAGACGGCGTTGAGGATCTCGTCGATCAGCTCCCAGAAGGTATCGAGGTGCTCGCACGTGAGCGGCGACATGGCGAACGTGCGGCCGTGATTGCCGATCAGCAGCCCCGCCACGACCATCGCGATCGGGCCGGACATATGAAGCCAATCCGCCAGCGCGTAGCCGCCCGCCGCCAGCGCCAGGGAGATCAGGATCTCCACCGAGTAATTGTCGATCGTGCGGAGCATGCGGTAGGCGACGTATCCCAGGGCAAGGCCCAAAAGGGCCCCGCCCACGGCTTCCTGAACAAACAGAGCCGTGAGATGGCCAACGTCGAAGGAGTACCGGCCGGTGGCGATTTCCCAGAGTCCCAGGAAGATGACCACTCCGACGCCGTCGTTGAAAAGCGACTCCCCGGCGATCTTCACCTCCAGGTTCTTCGGCGCCCCAGCCTGTTTGAGGATCGCCATGACCGCGATCGGGTCGGTGGGAGAGATCAGCGCACCGAACAACAGGCAGTAAATGAAACGGACCTCGATGCCGGCCAGGTAAAACACTCCCCAGGCGAGAGCCGCTACCACCAGGGTGGAAACGGCGACGCCGAGCGACGCCAGGCCGGCGATCAACCATTTCTGCCTCGCCAGGTCGTTCAGGTTGATGTGCAAGGCGCCGGCGAAAAGCAGGAATCCCAGCATGCCGTGCATCAAAGTCTCGTTGAAATCGACCGCCAGGATGACGGATTCGGCACGGCGCGTGATCCACGGGATGAAGAGCCCCAAGCCGATCAAAACCAGCGAGAAGGCCAGCGCGATGACCATCAATCCGATCGTCGTGGGCAGTCGCAGCCAACGGGCGTTGATGTAACCGAACACGGCCGAAAGGGTAATCAGAACGGAGGCGATTTCAAACAGTTCCATCGCGATTTCCAGGCATTTCAAGGCGATCGGCGGCGAATTCATCGTAGCGACACTCGGTCGCGGTCACAAGCGCCGTCCGACTCGGCGTCTTGCCACACGGGAGGCTCCGGCACTTCGCGCTTGCGTTGGTAGGCGCCGTTGAAAGTGTGGAATTCGGTGTGGAGCTACCTTCAATCCGCCGAGAAAACAAGGGGTGGATTGAAATCCACCCTACAATGATTGGCCAACTTATTCTTGAACGGCACCGTATGGTGCGCTGTTCCAGCGCTTGTCCGGCTACCGCGATCCGGCCGGCTTCGGATCTCGCGAACCCTTGGCCGCCGTCTCCGACTCCAGGAATTCCAGGGCGGCATCGCCGATCCGTGCCCGCGCCTGGTACTGCTGTGTCTTCCGCTCGCCGCCGACCATCTGCGGGTGATTGCGATTGGTCAACACGATGACGTAGACCTGCTTCTCCGGATCGATCCAGATGGATTGTCCCGTGTGGCCGCTGTGGCCGTAGGCTTTTTCCGACAGTCGCCGGGGCCGGTGCAAGGACTGCGGATCCATGTCCCAGCCGAAGCCGCGGGGCGGCAGCGAGGGGCCAAGCCGGTTGCGGGTCATTAGGTGGTGCGACTGGGGTGATAGTATGCGGACGCCGTCGAGTTGTCCTTCACCGAGCATCATTTCGCAGAAGCGAGCCAGGTCGCTTGCGGTGCTGAACAGGCCCGCGTTGCCCACCGGCCTACCGGCGAAGCGCGCCTGGGCGTCCTCGATCTGGCCAATCTGCGGAGCCCCGGTCGGAACCACTCGCGCAGCGGGGCGCAACGGGCCGAAAGCCGTGTCGCGCATCCCCAAGGGGCCGAAGATTCGCGACTGGCAGAACGCATCGAGAAGTTGACCGCTTGCCTTTTCCACGATCCGGCCGAGCAGGATCATGTTCAGGCAGGAATAGTAGTAGCGCGAGCCCGGTTTCCATTGGGGCGAGGCGTGGAGCATCTGTTGGAGCATCGCCTCCCCGCGTGCCCGTTCATGATACTTGGCGTTGTCGAAGCCGGACGTGTGCGTCGACAGTTGATCGACGGTAATCGGGTCGATGCCGCTGCCGGAAAGGTCGGGCAGCGCCTGGCCGATCGGCATGTCAAAGCGGAGCAACCCCTCGTCGACGCAGATGCCGAACGCGGTGGCGGTGGCCACCACTTTGGTCACGCTCGCAAGGTCGAAGATGCAGTCTTTCTGCATCGGCAGTTTCTCGGGAACGATGCGGGCATGGCCAAACGCTTCGTGATAGAGCACGCGCCCCGGTCGTCCGACCAGGAGCACGACGCCGGGGAACAGGCCGGCGTCGATCTCCCGCCATACGGCTCGCGGAATCGCTTCCGTCGACGGACCGCCGCCTGCCGGGAGCGGATCCGCACGGACTGAGTCGGGCCCGGCTGGGCGCGGCGCGGCTGGATCCGCGGCCCGGGCTGGGTTGTCCGGCACGGCGGCCAACTGCAGATGGAGACCCATTGCCGCAAGAAGCAGAGCCTTCATCGCCGGAGCGATCCGTCGTTGCGTCATTGCCTATTCCTTTCCGGGTTTCGTCGTCATCGAGGCCAATTCGCTGGAGGCAAAGGTCTGCCATTGGCGGTCGAGTGTCTGAGCATCCGGCACGGCCGGGTGAATCCACAGGCCGTAGCGCAGACGCACGGGCTTGTCGGGCGTGATCGTTACGGGGGCGTCGAGCGTCAGGCAGACGCCCATCCAACCGTTGTCGCGGACGTGGAACGGGGCGGGATGGTTCGGATTGGCCGGGTGATCCATCAGCGTGATGCCGGCCGTCTGGTTGTTGGTGATCGGGCCGCTGTAGTCGACCCAGCGGGCGGGCTTGCGAAACGCCTCGGCTTCGTTGAGATCGCCTCCGCTGTTCAGGACCCGGCCGCCCCCGTCGCTCACGCCGATCGTCTTGGCCATCCGCACGCCGATCGGCCCGAAGGGAGTCTTTCCGAGGATTACCTGTCCGCCCGGAGGGGCCTCGAACTCAAGATCGATGGTCATCCACCACGAGCCGGCTTGGTCCGCTGCGACGGTGGCCCGGCGGCGCTCGATCATCAAGGTTTTTCCGTCCGGATCGTTCCAGTGGTTCAGCGAAAGGAGCGAAGCCGCCGGAGGACCGTCCTGGTACTGGAGCCCTTCGCGGGTGGTTTGGTGAATGATCTGACCTGCGATCGGACCGCCGTCGCGCCAGAAATCGATGCCGTTGACGTCCTTGTGCGAGATCCATACCGACGTCTGATGGCTGTGGCCGAGCGGGTCCTCCGGCTTTTTCGGATCCTTGGGTTGCGCCGCCTGTGTCAATGAGCGGCCCGGATCGCCGGGCATGTTCATTCGCGTGAGTGAACGGCCGGCGGGACCCGCGATCGGGTACCAGAACGGCCGGCGCAACTGCGGGCCGAAGTGATAGCGGGTGAGTTCGCGGCCCAAGTGCTCGAACGACGCCTGGTCGTAAGGCTGGGGAAGCACCTGCATGTCAGGAACGGGCCTGGCGTCGGGCAGCGGGGGCTCAGCGGCCGGAAGGGTCGGCGACACGACGGCGCCCGCCACGATCGGACCCAACAGGATGAGAGAAAAGCAACGGCGGTTCATGGGGTTCTCCTTGAGTGGTCGAAGGTTATGTTCTGAGACTCCGAATTGAGCACGCTCGGGGACCTTATTCATACCTGCTCTGGAACGACGAAGGGCTCGCGGTACGGATGCGTGAGCATTCCGTCGGCTTCCGGATCGCCGAGGAACCGTTCGGCCTCGGAATCGAAGCGGAGCATGCGGCCGAGACGGTACGTGGAGCTGGTCAACTGCAGATGCGCCGCTTCGCTTAGGTGTTGCTTCATGTCCTCGAACGCCTCGCAGGCCAGTTTGTCTCCCCCGAAAGCATTCGTTCGCGTGTCGAAGGGAACGTCCTTGCCCAAGCGGTACGAGATGTTGCCCAAGTGGGCCAACAGGGCGGACCGATGCCCATCGAGGATCTCGCCGTTGAGATCCTGCCGGTTCCGGCTGCGAATGCAATCGATGAAGTTCCTGAAGTGGGGCCGTCCCAGGTCGGCGAATCCGCCGAGCGGTGCGCCGTCGATCGGCTCGCCGTCTTTTCGCCCTTTTGGGAAAAACTTGCCTTCTTTGACCACGCCCTCGCTCGTGGTGAACTCGACGGTCACCTTGGTTCCTTCCCGGCCAACCAGTCCCCGCTGCTCGCAGAGCAGCTTGATGCCGCCCAAATCGAAGGCCGTCAACTGGGTGTTCGGCGTCTGGCCCTGGTCCTGGTACCCGAAGCGTCCGCCGAGGCTGACGACGCTTTGCGGCGCGGCGCCGGAGGGCATGGCCCACCGCGCCAAGTCCATCTGGTGCGTGCCGAGATTCCCGATCTCCCCATTGCCGAAGTCCCAGATCCAATGCCAATCGTAATGGACGAGATTGGTGCGGAACGGATGCGAGGGCGCCGGGCCGGTCCACAGGTTGAAGTCCAGTTCCGCCGGTGGTTGTTCGGAATTCTGGACGCCGATGCTCGTGCGCGGGCGATAGGTGTAGACATAGGCACACAGCAGCTTGCCGAATCTCCCGTTGCGGACATCCGCCGTAAGCTGGATCCACTTCGGATCGGAGCGTCTCTGCGTGCCGTGCTGCACGATGCGATCGTATTTGCGGGCTGCCTCGACGATTTTTCGACCTTCGAGAATATTGTGGCTGCACGGCTTCTCCACGTGTACGTCCTTGCCCGCCTGGCAAGCCCAAATGGCCAAAAGCGCGTGCCAATGATTGGGTGTGACGATGGAGACGGCGTCGAGCGTCTTGTCGTCGAGCACGCGGCGGAAATCCTGGACGCATCGCGGCGTGTTGCCGGCCAGCTTCTTGACGGCCGCACTACGGGACGCGAACAGGCGGCTGTCGGGATCAACCAGGTAGGCGACTTCCACGTCGCTCATCTCTCCGTATGCGCGCATGTGTGCCTGTCCCCGGCCGTTGATGCCGGCTACGGCCACCCGAACCCGATCGTTGGCACCCAGCACGCGTCCCGAGGCTTTCGTGTGCGAGAGGGTGAATGCAGCAGCGACACCGCCGCCGGCGGCACGCTTCAGAAAATCACGGCGATGATGGCGAAACATAGGCTGTCTCCTTGGATCGAGCTGGCAGGTTCTCTCTCCGGCTGACGCTGCGGAACGACTTAGAAACCACTTTCTCGTATAGATGGAACAGGAGAGAACAGAGGCAACAGAGAAATCATCTCCGTTATCTCTGTTGACTCCTGTTCAGTCAACCCGGTCCTACATTCCACGTGCCACCGGGTGCGCTTTTCATCGGCCGTCAAATGGCGAAATCATCCCGGCAAGGCGGCCCAATGCGCTTCGCGATAGGTGCGGCCGATCAAGGCGTCGGCGTCGGGGGCATCCGCGAAGCGTTCGGCCTTGGGATCGAAGACCAATTGTCCTCGGCCGGTTCGCGCCAGGATGTTGGTAAGGTGAGGCAGGGCGGCCGAGAAGTGTCCGATTTCGATGTCGGCGCTCGGCCGTCGGCCGTTGCGAATGGCGTCGAGGAAGTCGGCGCAGTGCTCGCCGGTGTCGAAGTATCGCTCGATCTGCTTGCGCAGCTTGTTCTTCGGGCCGTAGAGCTTCCAGCCCTGGTGCATGTCGACCGTCAAGTAGCCCTCGTCGCCGTAGAACGTGCAGCCGTCCTCGCAGTCGACCTGTCCCCAATAGGGCGACCAGAGCCGCTGCTCGTAGACGATCAGACGTTTGGAGCCTATCCCAGAACCTTGGGAGAGGGGACAGGCACATTTTGCTCCGAAGACTCCGCAAGATGAGCCAGTCCCCGGCGGTTTTGGGATAGGCTCTTGGAGTTCTCGGAGCCGTCGCCGGGGAACTCGAATGTCACGTAGTGCGTGTCGGGATACTGCTTGTCGTCGTCGAAATACAGCTTCTCGCCGAATCCGCAGATCGGGTGGGATAGGTCTTGAGATTCAGGCCCCAGAGGGCGATGTCCAACTGGTGTACGCCGCGGCTGCCCGCATCGCCGTTGCCGAAGTTGTACCACCAGTGCCAGTTGTAGTGCAGCAGGTTCTCCTGGTAGGGAATCATCGGCGCCCGGGCCGACCCATAGGTCGTAGTCCAAGCCGGGCGGCGCTGCAGGACGGCTGGCAATGGCCGATGTTCGGACGTTTGCGGCTGACCCAGGTCTTGGCGACGAGGACCTTGCCGATAGCCCCTTCGTGGACCATGGCGATGCCCTCTTGAAATGCCTTGGTGCCGCGGATTTGAGCACCTGCATCACCATGCCCGTGCGCTGGCGCCTCGATCATGCGCCCGGCCTTCGGCGATGTTGTGCAGGCAGGGTTTCTCGACGTACACGTGTTTGCCGGCACTGGCGACAAGGATCGCCGCCGGTGCGTGCCAGTGGTTCGGCGCTTGAAATGGCCACGGCATCGACGCTGCGGTCGTCGAGGATTCTCCCAAGATCGGCCACCGCCTGGTCCGCCTCCAGGCGCTCTTCGCATGTTCCGCCCGGCTCCGGTCGGGATCGCAAGCGTAGGCGATTCGCACGCCCAGCTTGCCGCTCTTCGCCGATGGCGAGTCCCCTGCCGGAACAGCCGATCGAACCGACCGTGAAACGTTCGTTCGCACCGCGGGCCTGGATCGCCGGAACGGCGATGAGCATCGGCGTGGCGGCGGCAGCACCGCGGCTCAGCCCTAAGAAATTTCGGCGGGTGCATTGCGGCATGAGAGGCTCCTTCAACGAGCTGAGTCAGGCAAGGGATGGGTATTCGATGGCAGCTATAAAGGTCGTTTAACCGAGTGCCCAACGGGCCGCGCCCGGTGACCGATAGCCGCTCCGCCTTCCGCCGCGCGTTGGGCACTGCGGTTAAACGACGAATTCGCAACATCTTAGGTCCTCTACAGAGGTGGGTAATCGATGGCGCCCGGCAGGGCTTCTTGAACCGTCTGTTCGTGCGACAGGGGATAGGGATTCTCGATCTCGCCCCGGATGGTCCGGGCCAGTTCGATCAGTTGGTCGTCGTAGCGGCCGGGTTCGGAAACGCGACTTCCTGAGAGCCTTTCTTGAACGGCTCGCGAGAGACTCGACAGGGTGAGGCGCAGCTTGAGGGGTTGGGCGGGACGGGTGTCGAAATGTCTCCAGCGGGCGAATGTCGATTGTTCCTTCGTCGCCGCAGACAACGAACTGCCGCCGCTGATAACCGTCGACTTCCAGAGACGCGGCACGAATCGTGGCGGTCGTCTTGGGGTACTCGAGCACGGCCAGGCCGTTGTCGTACACGCGGACGTCGGAGTGCGTCTGGCGTTGAAAGGGCGTGATGCGGTCGGGCTTGCCGAGCATGCTCACCACGAGATCGATGAGGTGGCAGCCGAAGATGTACATCGATCCGCCGCGAAACTGTCCGAGCCATTGCCGGTAGGCCAGCGGCTGGTACCGGCTCATCACGGCGTGGACTTCGAAGACCTGACCGAGCCAGCCCTCGCGAACGGCGCGCTGGCAGAACTGGACCGCCGGGTTGTTGCGGTACATATAGCCCAACTGCACGGTCAAGCCGCGCCGGCCGGCCTCCTCGATCAGCTTCGTGAACGGAGCGAGCGACTCACCTCCCGGCTTGTCGAGGTGCAGGTGCATACCGGCGTCGATGCACCGGGCGGCGGTCGGCACCAGGTCGCAGACGTCGGTCTCCACGGCCACTGCCGTGAGGCCCTTGGTATTGAGCAGTTGCTCTTCGGTCATCCAGGTCAGGCCGCGATAGGCGGGATCGTCGCCGCGCCGCTTGCGCCACTCGGGCGACGGCTCGACGACGCCGACGACCTCGAAATGGTCGGCCAGTTTGCGGAAGGTGGCCATCTTGGCCGAGGCATGGTTGTGCCCGATGCCGATTTGGCCGAGCTTGATCCGCTGCCTGGCCGGACCGGCCGCCGATGCCCCCGGCGCAAGCCACGAGACGGCGGCGGCCGCGGCGCCCGCGGTGACCGTGTTTGCCAGAAAAGATCGCCGATCGTGCACGTTCATCGTTCTTGTCCGTTCGAGTCGAGTTGTCGTCTTTGAAACGCCACCACCGCGGTTTATCCCGGTGGGGCGATGTTTGGCAACTACAAACCGCGATCCTGTAGGCCGTTCTGTGATTTCGCTTCCGCCGCTCGCCCCCTACGGGCTGAGCGACGGAAGCGAAATCACGGAAGGAGGGTTTTTCTGGCGGTTGTAG
>JAXGMN010000036.1:0-140520 GCA_040768665.1 Thermoguttaceae bacterium | reverse complement strand
GTACGACGCGGCGGGACGTCCGATGGCGTCGGCCGACGCGTACGTCATCGCGTACGAGGAAGACGGCCAGGGCAATCCGGTTGCGTCGCCGGGTGCGAGCCCGGCGGTGCTGGGCACGATCAGCCACTACGATCGGGCGGGGCGCGTGGTGAAGAGCGAGCGGGTGGAAGAGATGGTGGTGGAGATTGTGGCGACGGGTGGTGGGCTGGAGTCCAGGCTGCTCTCCGTCGGCGGCACCGTGTGGATCAGCGAGACGATCTATGACACGAACGGCCGCGTTGCGCGCTCGATCGGGCGCCATACGTTGGGCGAGGATGGCCCGGCCACGGATTACGAATATGATGATGCCGGGCGGCAGACTGCCACGATCGGGCCGGTGGTTCTCGATGAGGTGAGCGGCCAATTGGTTCGCCACCGCAGCGAGTCGAACTACGATACCGAGGGGCGGGTTGAGGAAAGCTGGGTGAACATTCGCGTCGTTGTGGATGCGGAAGGCAACGTGTTGAGCACGAGCTACGCGGACAAGCAGGTGACGCGATTCGAGTACGACGCCTACGGCCGCACGACGAAGACGATCTACGGCGCGGGTACGGCGATCGAGAGCTATGTGGCTCAGGGCTACGATGATTACGGCCGAGTGATGTGGGAGAGCGAGCAAGCCTTCACCAGTGAGCAGAATCCGCTCAAGAAGGAATTCGAGTACGACGACTTCGGCCGATTGAGGGCCGTGGTATTGCCGGAGGTGGCGCATCCGACGCTGATGGACGAGTCGGGTCCGGAGCCAGTTCCCGTGATGGTACAGCCGCGCTACGAGTACCGCTACGATGCTCGGGGGAATCACGTCTCGATCCGCGACAACGTCTACCAGACCGCGGCGGGCATCTTCTACGACCACGACGGCACGGCGGGGGATTTCTCGCAGGCGTTCGACACGCGCGTGACCGAACTGACCTACGACAACCAGGGCCGGCAGACCTCGCGGAAGCTGCCGCTAGGGGTGGCCGCTGGCAGCGGATTCATGGAAACGAACCTCTATAGCGACCGCTCGCTTGACGATGCGGGCGGAGACCTCTCCGTAAGCGTGGCCTTGGGCCAGCTCGAGTATGCGATCTCCTTCGAGGGCGTGTTGACGGCTTATCGCTACGACAACAGGGCTGGCGGGAATGGGCGGCTCGTTTCCAAGTTCTACTACGATGGTCCAAGCGCGCTGACAGACTACCAGGCGGATGTCAGCGATGACGGTCTTCTGACGGAGGCGGACGATAAGATCACGTACACGTATGACGCGTTTGGGCGAAGGAGCAGCGTCCTCCAGCAGTTTGACGACGATCAGGACGGGACGTTCGATCGCCAGCGATTCGTTACCAACGGCTACAACGTCTATGGCCGCCTGACGAGCGTCGTCACAGATGTCGACGGCAATGGGTTGGCTGACCTGCAGATCCACTACGAGTTCGACCCCGTCACGGGGAATCTTACGCGGACCTACAGCGGTGACACCGATACGACGGGCACGCCCACGGCCGGTGACGGAGTTGCGGTAAGCGACACGGTCTACTCTTATGATGCGCTGGGTCGAGTGAAGGCCGTGACGGTCCAGGAGTGCAACGACGAGCCGACCAATGAGACGACCGAGTATTTCTACGATCTCTTGGGGAATCTGGACGAGGCCCACCTGCCGGGCGGTGTGATCGGCGATTACCAGTACGATAGTCTCAGTCGTTTGGACCTGCTGCGGCACTTTCGGGACGCAAACGGGAACGGCCTATTCGACCAGCCGGGTGAGGCTGACGATGACGTGTTGTTGGGCGAATTCGACTACTCGGTCCGCGCGGATGGCCGCCGCGAAGGCGTGGATGAGAAGCAGTGGAACCCGGACACGGAGACATTGGAACAGACGCACGTGGACTGGTTCTATGACAACGCGGGCCGGCTGGTCAAAGAGGTCTTCGACGCCGACGACAATGAGCTGGATTTCACGGATGAGTATATCTTTGACCTAGTGGGGAACCGTCTGAAAAAGACGCACGACTACAGCGACCCCGAGTTGGTCGACGAGGCGATTTCGTACCTCTATGACGCTAACGATCGGCTCTTGGTGGAGAAGCTTGACGTCGGGAACGATGGAGCGATTGAAAAGACGACGACTTACGGCTACGGGCCGAGCGCCGACTTCACGGACCTGGGGAATCCTTATGGCGGCGACCACACGCAACAGATGTCCAAGACGGTGTACGCAGGACCGGCCACTTCGGGCACGAAACTCGAGGAGACGACGTACGGCTACAATCTGCAAGGACGGATGGCGGAGGTCACGATCGACAGCGACGGCAACGGAGTGCCGGAGACGCAGCTCAAGTACGAGTACGACGAGTCAGGGATTCGGGTGGGCCAGACCAAGGTCGTGGACGGGAATGGCGACGGGGAGTTCGATGATCCTCTGGACACTTCCGATCGAACCGACTACCTGGTGGACCATCAGAACCTCACCGGGTACGCGAAGGTCGTGGAAGAGTGGCTGGGCGCGGAGCTTGCGAGGAGCTACGCGCTCGCTCTCGACGTGATCTTACAATGGGCCGGAGCGGTGACGGGGGCAAGTCCCGTCTATTTCCTGCGAGATGGACAAGGCTCTACGCGAGGGCTTGTCGACGCGACCGGCCGGCCGCTCTCGGGGCAGATCTATCGCTATGATGCCTACGGCAACGCGATCGGCTTCGATGCGGGGAGCGCTCTCACGTCGCGGCTGTACACGGGTGAGCACTTCGACCGCGACGTTCAGCGGATGTATGCGGGCCAACGGTGGTACGATCTGGCGAGCGGGCGGTGGAACCGTGTAGACCCGATCTTGGGAAATCTGCAGGAGCCGCTGAGCCTGCACAAGTATCTCTACGTGCATGCCGACCCCGTCAATGGCACGGATCCGACGGGGGAATCGTTGCTGTCGAGTATCACCGTCGCCAATGTCATCCAAGCGGGACTGTTCGCGTATAACGTGTTCGGTGCGGTGCGGAACGCAGCGCATGGCGCAGAGGCCGGAATTCAGGCATACCAATTCTTTAAGAACCAACGTTTCCTGGACGGCTTGGCATCGCTCGCTGTAGCTGTGGGCTATGGGGCACTGGCAATTGTCGACGCGGTCAGCGCGGTCTCGGCGGCAGCGGGGGGGCCGCCGACACCGCCTCCTTCGATGTTCGCGTCGGCAGTTGCGTCGGTCGCGGGCCGCCAGGGGGCGACAACGATGGGCCGGATGATCGTTCTCAACCCGGAGTTCGCGCGCTGGAGCATTCAGGTGCTTTTGCCGTATCTGAAGCGCTGCGCCCCTGGGCTGATCGCGACGAGCGTGGGGTTGATGACGGCGCCCGGTGGGTTTGTCGGCGGCGGGCAGTCGGACAACATGATCTATTCGGCCAAGCACGATGCATACCTCAAGCGAGTGCGGGGGCCGAACGCGAAGGGAAAACAAGTGAAGTACGACTGGTCGAGTCAAGACAGCTCGTACGGTTCACGCATGTGGGACGATTACGACAGGGCGACCCAGACTGGCTACGAGGCGGTGACGCCTTGGAGCGAGGTTTTGGACCCAATTGCGGAAGCAGATCGGAAGCTGACGCAACTGCATAACGACGTTGCGTCGTTGCTAGGCGAAGGGAATGTTTCCTTGAGCCGTATGGTGTGGTTTGGACAGGAGCCGATACCCCGCGTCGGGCCTTTTGTGCAGCTGGCGGAGGAGTTCGAGGCGTTGGTGCGCGCTGGATTGTCCATAGAATACCGGGTGATTCCTTGAGCCATGAAACTTTCCATCCGAAGAGTGTCATTGCTGTTGTCGCCGCAGGGCTTTGAAATCGGGGTTCAGAGCTGGCCAGAGCTTTGGATCTTCGTGCGCAAAGACCGAGAGCCGGGGCTATACCAGCGGCTCGTGCTGGATTTTTCCGGTAAGCGGCGTGAATCTGTCGGGGCGCGTGTGTTTGTTCTCCCCACGCACCACGTTAACTTCAAAGAAATTGGTGCGGATCGGCTATTGTTCGAATTGGCGGGGATACCGGAACGGGGCGAGACGGTTATCGAAACGCGCGAAGAAGCCCTCGCGTGGGAACGGCGCATGGCGGAAGTCGTGCCCATTCGTGTCGAGGAGCTTGCCAGGGAGATGGGGCCGGTTGTGCTGGACCGGATGGCGTCAGCACGCGCGGCGGTGAAGGAGTACCTGGAGTTGATGCCGCGTCTGGAATCTCCGTACGCGCAGATCACAGAGTTGCGTCGGCGCTTGGCGAAGAAGACGGCCGCAACGCAGCGGCTCGCCGAATGGCCGGCCGTGGTTCGGCTTCGCGGAGCGCGAAGTGTATCAGGTAGCATGCATGTGCATCGCCCTGCATCGGACCACTGTCGAGGGCTCCGAACCGTCCTTCGACATCGCGGTGCCACCCAAGGATGCCAGCTTTGAGTGGCGGCTTCAGCATGACCCGCTTCGCAACAAGGAACTGATGTTTCGAATCCAGTTGTTGGCGGACAGACTTATCGGGGAATGGAACGGGAAGGAGGGTTCCGGAATCGACATCCGTTGGGAGGACCGCATTCGCAGCCGGTGAAGTGGCACTGGTGATTACTTCGTCGTACCCGACGCTGGCGGCGGCGGAGACGATGTACTTCTACCAGGCCGAGTCGACGGACTTCGAGAATCACCCGCGGTGGTGGTCGTTCGATGACGATGCGCCTGCCGGGATGAAGGTTGGGGAATTCACGGGGCTCGTGGAGTGGTGGCCTTCGGCCGATGAGGCCGGCGAGTCGGTGACGGCCACCCTTCGGGTGACCGACTACTTGGGCGGGACTTCCACGCAGGAACTGCACCTCTACGTTTCCGGGGTGAACCAGCCGCCGACGGTGATCCTCAACCCGCCCGCTACGGCGATCGTCGGGCAGCGGTACGAGTTCCAGATCGAGGCCGACGACCCCGAGAAGCACGAGATCGTGTACCAAATCACCTCGCCCGAGGCGCTGCCCGCGGGGATGAGCATCGACGAGGACGGGCTGTTTGTCTGGGAGTCGCCCCAGTCGCCCGACGGCACGTATCCCTACTTGTTGCAAGACATCGCCATTGAGGTGACCGACATCTACGGCGCGGGCTTTCTGAACACGTTCGACATCACCGTGCTGGAATCCGAGTGGAACGAAGCGCCGATCATCGAGCCGATCATCACGGCGGAAGAGTGCTTCGTGCTGCCCGGCGCGACGTTCGACTACACGTTCCGCGTGACCGATCCCGACGGCGACGAGGTGACCATTGAGCTGCCGGTCAAGCCGGACGGCATGACGTGGAGCTACGACGAGGTTGAGGACGAGTATCACATTAGGTGGACGCCCACGGCCGAACAGACCCCGGCCGCGGGCACGTTCCCGTATCCCATGCACGACGCGGTGCTCGTGGTCCGCGACGATGGGGCATTCCAGCTCGGGGCGTCGGTGAACTTTTACGTGATGGTGATCTCGCCGACGGACGGGCCGGTGCCGGTGATCGAGCCGATTGCGGACCAGTTCGCCGTGTCGGGGACCGGGTTCACGCTGTCGGTATCGGCGGAGCCGGCCCACGCGCTGGACTACCCACTCGAGTTCGAGCTGGTCGCGCAGGCGGGATATAGTCTTCCCCCGGGGCTGACGATCGACGAAGAATCAGGCCGGATCACGTGGGCGAGCACGGTCTCGGGGACGTATCCGCTGGAGGTGGTGGTGCGGGACCGTTGGGGCCGCGAGAACCAAGAAGATTTCAGCTTGGTGGTGGCCGAGGACTATGCCAATCCCACGGTGGCCATCGATTTCGAGCCCGACGTTGCAGCGCCCGGCGAGTGGGTGACGGTGAGGATCGTGGCGAGCGACGACACGAGCATCGCCACGCGCTGGCTGTACCTGGGCGACACCAGCGGCACGCCGCTTCCGCTGGACGCGACCTATGCCTGCAACTACCAGGTGCCCCAGATGCAAGAGCTCCCGGTGCTCTTCACGGCCGTGGCGACGGATCTGGCCGGCAAGCAGACCGAAGTGCAAGCGGGGCTGAACATCGTGCTCCCCGACGCCGAGGCTCCCCAGGTCTTTCTCGACCTGGCCGACGGCGCGGTGATCACCACGCCCCGGGCGATCTTCGGCAGCGTGATCGACGCGGATCTTCAGAGTTGGACGCTCTCGCTCACGTCGGAGCTGAGCGGAACGGTGATGGTCCTCAGCCCGCAGGAAGGCTCGCAGAACACGGCGGAGGTGATCAACGGGCAGCTTGCGCGATTGGATCCGACGCTGTTGGAGAACGGGCGATATGTGCTGGAACTGGTGGCGACCGACGGTGTGCACACTTCGAGCTGCGTTCGCCAGGTGAACATCGACGGCAAGCTGAAGATGGGGAACCTGAGCCTGTCGTTTTCCGACCTGGTGGTGCCGGGGCTGGGCTTGCCAATCACGGTGACGCGGACGTACGATTCCCTGCGGGCGGACGTGGCGGGGGATTTTGGTTACGGCTGGCGTCTGGGGCTGGGGCAGACGCACTTGACGACGCTGCCGGCCGGCGGGAGCATGCCAGGATTCGGGGGCGTGATGCCGATGCGCGAGGGTTCGCGGGTGGTGGTGACGTTGGCGGACGGGACGACGGCGGGATTCACGTTCCAGCCGGTGCTGCGGACGGCCTCGATCGGGGAGAGCACCTATGTGCCGTACTTCATGGCGGATGCGGACGTGAAGAGCATGCTGTACGTTCCAGATGCGGAAGACGTGATTCTGAAGCGATTCACGGATGCGTCGGGACATCACGAATACTACCTGCCCGACGGGAGCTACTCGTACAACCCGCAGCACTCGCGATTCGGGAACCGCTACTGGCTGGTGACCGCGACGGGCGAAACACTGACGCTCAATGCCACCACCGGCTCGACGATCTCGACGGCGGACCGCAACGGCAACAAGCTCACGTACAACTACGCGGGCGGAGAGCTTCAGAGCATTTCGAGCAGCTCGGGGCGGAGTGTGACGTTCGTGTGGAGCCAGGGGCGGATTTCGGAGGTGATCGCTCCGGACGACACGCCGGGAAATCCCGATGATAATCTGCGGATCGTCTATGGTTATGATGCGGCTGGGGACCTGGTGACGGTGACGCGCCGCTGGGGGGCGACGGAGCGGGTGACGAGTTTCTGCTACAACGCCGATCCCGAGCACGGCTACCCGCGGGATTATCCGCACTGGCTGACGGACATCATCGATCCCCGCGGTCTGACGGTGCTGAGCCTCGAGATCGGCCCCGACGGCCGGATCGAGAACGTGGCCGACGCCTCTGACGCGAGCATCGCCTTCAGCTTCACGCTCGATCTGGGGGATGGGCGGTTCGTGGAAAAGAGCGAGGCGAGCGGCGGCGTGACGGAGTTCGTCCGCGACGGGGATGGCAATGTGCTGCGTCAGATCGAGTGGCTGAACACGGCGGCGACGGGCGAGCCGGCGGTGTACGAGTACCTGGTGACGGTCTACCGGTACGATGCGGAAGGGAATCCGACGTGGGAGAGCGTGCCTTTCACGGTGACGGCGGCGCAGGTCGAGCCGTTCGATCCCACGGATGCGACGCACCGGTACAACCAGGAGCCGGCTGCGTGGCAAAGCCAGTCGACGTACGTGGACGGAAGACCCATGCGGGTCACGGACGGGCTGGGCCACACGACGACGTACAGCTACGACACGTATGGAAACGTGAAGACGGTAACCGACGCGCTGGGCAACACGACGGAAAACGAGTACGACAGCCGCGGCAATCTGATCTGGATGAAGGATGGCGAGGGGACGGTCACGTTGTTGGACTACGTGCCGGACCGGCCGGGGCTGGTCGAGAGCATTCGCGACGGTGCGGGCAGCGTGCTGTCGAGCTTCACGTACGACGCTTACGGGAATGTGTCCAGCTCAACCGGGGCGTCGGGCGTCACGCAATACTTCGTCTATGACGCGTTGGGGAACCAGACGCTCAGTTACCGCTACTGGACGAACCCGGCCGATCCGAATGAGACGCGGACGCTCGTGTCGCGATCGGACTACGAGGACGCGCGTGTCGTGGCGACGTGGCAGTACGAGGTGGCCGGGCAGCAGGTGTATACCAGCGCAAGCCAGCTCGACGGCGTGGCCGAAGTGTGGAAGACGGCGACATACTATGATCCCGCGGGGCTGGTGGGGTGGAGCACGGACCAGTTCGACGTCGCGACGGAAAACGTCTACGATTCCCGCGGACAGCTTGTGGAAAGGCGGACGCAGGCGAAGGATGAGAACGGCGAGGCATGCTGGCTGGTGACGCGGACCTGGTACGATGCGCTGGGGCGGGCGGTGTTTGCGACGGACCAGTATTCGACGGGCGACGGCGTCAATCCGCCGGCCGACGTCCCGCCGGCCGTCTTCGGCACGCACACGGTCTACGACAGCCTGGGCCGCGTGATCCGCACGGAGCGGGTGGCAGGGCTGGTGATCGCGCTGGACGGGATCGAGGCGCTGGAGCCGAGCGGATACCAGGTGCTCTCCGCGAGTCAGACGCACTATGACCAGACGGGGCGGGTCGACTACACGCTGGACCGGTTCGGCGCGCGGAGCAGGTACACGTACGATGCCGTGGGAAGACAGATCGAATCGCGAACGCAGGCGCGCGACGAGACGGGCGCGCTGGTGTGGCTGGTGACGCGGAGCGTCTACGACGCGGCGGGGCGTCCGATGGCGTCGGCCGACGCGTACGTCATCGCGTACGAGGAGGACGGCCAGGGCCATCCGCTTGCGTCGCCCGGTGCGAGCCCGGCGGTCTTGGGCACGATCAGCCACTACGATCGGGCAGGCCGGGTCGTAAAGAGCGAACGGCTTGAAGAGGTGGTGGTCGAGATTGTAGCGACGGGTGGTGGGCTCGAGTCCAGGCTGCTCTCCGTCGGCGGCACCGTGTGGATCAGCGAGACGGTGTACGACACGAACGGCCGCGTTGCGCGTTCGATCGGGCGCCATACGTTGGGCGAGGATGGCCCGGCCACGGATTACGAATATGACGATGCCGGGCGGCAGACTGCCACGATCGGACCGGCGGTTCTCGACGAGTTGAGCGGCGAATTGGTTCGCCATCGCACCGAGTCGAAGTACGGTACCGAGGGCCGGCTTCAGGAAAACTGGGTGAACATCCGCGTCATTGTGGATGCCGATGGGAACGTGTTGAGCACGAGCTATGCGGACAAGCAGGTCACGCGGTTCGAGTACGACGCCTACGGCCGCACGACGAAGACGATCTACGGCGTGGGCACGGCGATCGAGAGCTACGTCGCTCAGGGCTACGATGATTACGGCCGGGTGATGTGGGAGAGCGAGCAGGCCTACAGCAGCGAGCAGAATCCGCTCAAGAGGGAGTTTGAGTATGATGACTTCGGTCGCTTGAGGGCCGTGGTGCTGCCGGAGGTGGCGCATCCGACGCTGATGGACGAGTCGGGTCCGGAACCGGTTCCGTTGATGGTGCATCCGCGCTACGAGTATCGCTATGATGCCCAGGGGAATCACGTCTCGATCCGCGACAACGTCTACCAGACCGTGGCGGGGATCTTCTACGATCATGACGGCACGGCGGGGGATTTCTCACAGGCGTTCGACACGCGCGTGACGGAACTGACCTACGACGCGCAAGGCCGCCAGACCTCGCGGACGCTGCCGATCGGCGTGGCGACCACGGGCGATCCGGACGACTTCGTGGAACGGAAGTTCTACAACGACCGCTCGCTGGCTGCCGCCGTCGGCGACGGTGAATCGCTTGCCGAGAGCGTCGCGCTGGGGCAGCTTGAGTACGAAGTCTCCTTCGAGGGTGTCGTGACGGCTTACCGCTACGACAATTCGGCGCGCGCCGGTGGCCGACTGGTGGCGAAGTACTATTACGGTGGCGCCACTGCCGAAGCCGATTATCCGGCCGACGCCGAGGATGGCAGCCTCACGGCGGCGGACGAGGCGGTTCGCTACGGCTACGACGCGTTCGGACGCCAAGTGGAGGTGATCCAGGACGGGGACGGGAATCTCACGACAACGGCCGACCAGCGGGTTGCCACGAAGGCGTACGATTCTCTCGGGAACCTGGTCACGATCGCAAACGATATCGACGGCGACGGCACGGTCGACACGCGGATCCATTATGAATTTGATCCGGTCACCGGCAATCTGCTTCGCACCTACACCGGCGATGCCGACGACGCCCATACGTCGACTTCCAGTGACGGCAAGGCCATTACCGACACCCGATATGGTTATGATGTTCTCGGCCGGTTGGTGAGCGTGACCGTCGTGGAGCGCAACGATACACCACTGACGACGCCGG
The DNA here is from genome assembly GCA_040768665.1 of Thermoguttaceae bacterium. Classification (GTDB taxonomy): domain Bacteria; phylum Planctomycetota; class Planctomycetia; order Pirellulales; family Thermoguttaceae; genus JABWBD01. The sequence goes on along the minus strand of JAXGMN010000036.1, from coordinate 130,193 downwards.
AAGTGACCGAATATCGCTACGACCTCCTGGGCAATCTCGACAAGGTTCGATTGCCCAACGAAGTGGTGAGCGACTACAGGTACAACCTCAACCGGCTGGTGCAGCTCAAGACCTTCCATGACGACTACGCCAGCGGAACCGATTGGGTCTTCGACGAAGCCAACGAGAATCTGCTTGCCCAGTTTGATTACGACCTCTTGGCGGATGGCAAGCGGAGCGGCGTCACCGAGATTGACGACGCCGATCAGACCACGCGCATCGACTGGTTCTACGACCAGTTGGGCCGGCTGACCCGCGAGGTCTACGACAGCTTCAACGATGACCTGGACTTCGCGGCCGATTATGTGCTGGATCTGGTCGGCAATCGGCTGGGCAAGAACGTGGATTCTGATCCGACCGCCCAGCAGATGGCCGATTACCGCTCCGGCGCGGCCATGTCATCCCAGAACGTTGATGAAGCAATCACTTCGACCTTCGACGCCAACGACCGGTTGCTGACCGAGGCAAAGGACGTGGCCGGTGGGACCACGGAAGACCGCTTCACGCGCTACGAGTATGGTCCTGGCGCAACGACTTCGTTCGGCGGCAACGGCACTCAGCAGACGAAGAAGACCGTCCGCGAAGGCATGAACGACAGCGGCAACAAGGTGGAGGAAGACAGCTACACCTACAACTTGCAAGGACGCATGAGTCAGGTCGATGTTGACTCGAATGGCGACGGCACGACCGACACCACGACGGATTACCAATACGCCGATGATGGCGTGCGCGTCAGTGAGACGGTCAACGGCACGAAGACGTTGTTCGTGGTGGACCGGCACAATGCCACGGGCTACTCGCAGGTGCTTGAAGAGAAGGATGCGTCGGGCAACGTGCTCAAGACCTACACGCTTGGCCTGGACATCATCAGTCAGCAAGCCCCGGCCATCCAGAATGGCGCAACGCTCTATCTCTTGAAGGACGGCCACGGCAGCACGCGCGGGCTGGTCGATGCCATCGGTCTGCCGCTCTCCGGCCAAATCTACGCTTACGACGCCTTAGGCAACCCCATCGGCTTCAATCCGCTTGCCGCGCTTACAAACCGCCTCTACAACAGCGAGCCGTTCCTTGGCAGCATCAAGCTCTACGACTTCCGCGACCGCCTGTATGATCCGCGCCTTGGGCGGTTCCCGACCGTTGACCGGTTCTTCGGCGATCTGAACAACCCGATCACGTTCAACAAGTACGTCTTCGTCCACGGCGACGGGATCAACTTCAATGACCCGCTGGGAATGTCGGAGTTCTCTCTGAGCGGGATGCTGGCAGGAATTGGCATCGGTTACACGGTCGGTTACCTCGACGCATACATCGCTGGGAAGAGCACGGGCGAATGTGTGGTGCAGGGCCTATGGGGCGCGGCGTTCGGCGGTGTCTTGGGCGGGTTCGGGGTGCCGGCTTTCGCCGCACTTGCGAAGACGTCTCTTGTAACTCAAGCAAGCGTGCTGAGCGTTCTTACCGCGCTGATAGCGTGGCAGACGCAAATTGGAGTAGACGACGCCATCGCACAGGGTAATCCGAACCTGACGACATATCGTTACACAGTCGGGTATCTCTCCGCAGTGATGCTGCCGTTTGGCCTTCGCGCCGCCGCTCGCCCGGGTCCGTTGATCCGTCCCCTGAATGGAAGTCGGGCGGCAGTCCTAGACCTTTCGAGCGTGGAGTCTCTCGCCAGCGAAGCGGAAATTGCGGCTTTTGAAGCGTCACTTGATTCGCAGGCCGCACTTCCAGCGATTGAAGGTGCCCTTGACACCCCGAGAACACCCGCGCACATGTTCTCGCAACAATTCCTTGCGGAGTTGTTCAGGATAACTCCGGGTGCCAAGAGAGTCGGAATGGGGGTTCGCCTTAGCAAGTTTTCCGGCCAGTCGCACACGCCGGACATTGAACCCGATGCGATGGTTTTGCGAGAGAACGGGACCATTGACATGGCCGAGGTCCTTAGTCCTGGGCAGACCGTGAAACAGGTGTACGCCAAGTTGGAGACGGCATGGTACCAGTTGGCTCCGCAAAAGCGGGGCCAGATATACGTAGTGGAACCTGGCAAACCGGGTGCGCAATGAACAGGCAACGAATCGTTACCTCGGCGGCCTTGTACCTTCAAGCTAACGTTGGGACCAGCGTGCCAGTTCGTTGGCTTGAGATCGCTTGCCGGTTCTTTCAAGATTGCGGTGTTTACGTCGACTACTTCGATACTACCTGTACGGACTTCCCGGGAGACGATGCGAAGAATTTTGCCTCGCACAAGACTCGTCTGATCGAATCGCTGGAAAGAGGCGCTGTAGAATACCTCGGTTTGGGTTGCGTTCGACCCGGTAGCGAAGACGTAGAGGATTGGCGCATCAGGGGTTCGATTGAATTGCAGTCCGGCGTACTGTACCTTGGCACAGAGGAGGAGATCGTTTCCGATCCTGCGGTGCTGCTTCAACGCGCGTACGAGCTTGCGCGAATCGGGCTAGATGTGCGCTACGGCATTGCCTACAAATCACCCTTAGCGGAGGCCCCTGAGTTGTATGCGGCCGGGACAAGGTTGTACTCGCTGTCAGACATGACTAGAGAAATGTTGAGCAGACGCAAGCGTACCAGACTCGACGCGTGGTTTGAGGAGAGGATGGGGGAAAGAAGATACCTTACCGGCCTATTCCGCGGCGCTTATCCCGCCAGTGTTCTTTCGGATGCACACGTCCGCCGCGCTAATTTGAGGTGGCTTGGACTGGGTTCGCTTTCGCGCATAGACACCGGGCTGTGGCTATGGGAGCTTTCGGACGCCGAAATCCCAAGGGCGGATGGCGTCCTGGATAAACTCGGCGTCTTGGTAAAGTGAACGCCACTGTGCTGGTCCGCCGATTCTTCTGGCGGGTCTGTGTGCTTGTCCAGCGAGTTGTAGTAGTGAACAGATGGATAGAATCCACGCTGCTGGCGACTGTCGGACGTGCTGGTCCAGCGAATCTGTGTAGTGAGCAGATGATCAGATAGCGTGCCACTAACGCGCGGGGAACGCTTGGCCAGTTTGCGGGGCAAGGAAGGGGGATCGGAAGCTATGGGTGAGGCGCGACGAAGCGGTCGATCGCGAAAAGGTTGGTTTTGCGCGTACGCCGAGCGCTGGCACCTCGCGAGAGTCCATCGCCATTTTGACGGTCAAGCAGCGGGCTTGAGCGTGACGATCGGCAGGTGCTTTCGGCCGTGGAGGTACTCGACGTGAAGGGTGACCTCAGCGCCGGGTTGGCCTTTGACCAGCACCTGCGGTCGTGCGCAGGGCGGATTGGCTAAAGGGGACAGGCGCATATATTGACGCGGCTGGATAGGTTGGGTAAGATGGCGGCATGCCTAGAACCGCAAGAGTCGCGCGGGAGGGATGGTGTTCCATGTCCTCAATCGCGGCGTTGGTAAGTCAGATTTTCGACCATGACGCGGACTACGCCGCCTTCGAACGCGTGAAGCGAGGAAACCCTGCGCGTCGCGCCCATGCGGATCTGCGCATTTTGCTGGTTACCGAACCACTGGCACTTCGTTCTCTGGCCAGAAGGGGACGGCGACTTGTCAGGTTCATGCAACGGATGGCCAATATGCACACGCAGCAATGCTTGCAGCAAGCAGAGAGTTAGCTGTAACCCTTGTATCAAGGCCGGTTCAAGTCCTTTCCGATCGAAACCGACGACCACTACTACACGGTGGTACGGTACGTGGAGCGTAATGCCCTGCGGGCCGGACTCTGCGAGTGTGCGGAGGCTTGGCGATGGGGCAGTCTGCACCGGCAGCTGACCAGGCAACGTGAGCCGTGCTGGTGAGATTGGCCGTTAGCGCGGAACCCTTGGATTGGTGCGGGCGAGTCAACCAACCACAAACGGAAGCCGAGCTTGAGGCGATCCGCCGGTGCGTGCGTCGAGTTGCCCGTACGGCGGCGACGATTGGGCGCTCAAACGGCCGAACGACTCGGCCTGCAATCAACACTCCGCCTCGCGGGCGCCTCGTCGAAATCGCGGTGAGCGACCGCCCTTGAAAAGTTCGCTATCCTTTGCATAACCGCGAGTATATGCGCTGTCCCTTTATTCGCATTCCAGTGCGGTGATTTTCACGGCTGGGGTTCCTCCCCGCTCAACAGGTCGATGCCCAAGACGGCCGCTTCCCGGAGCGCATAACCGGACCGAACGGTCCGTAATGGCCAACGCCGGAGCAATCGCTCCGGCGAAGTTCGATTCCGGCAGGTATTGGTCAGTCGATCAGTTCGCCCGCGCGTTCATCTGATAGCGGCGGGCTCGCGAAGAAGTCGCCGAGGATCGAGTCTTGCTCGTAGATCTCGGGGTCAGTGCGGCAGGTAGTTCGGCGGCCAGGGAGACGCTCCAGGCGGCCGGCGGTCCGAAACCGTGCCGGACGCAGGGCCCTCCAGGAGTTCCGCCGCCAGTTTGCCGTGACGGAGTTGGGCGGCAGGCCTGCCGGTCCCCGGGATCCGCCGAGACCATCAGGTCGACGCCGGCGGTCTCCTTGAGCGTCCGGATCCGCTCATCGAGCATTCGATCAAGCTCGGCACGGGTGGTCGATTCCTCGATGGTCACCTGCTCGGTATGCCAACGGAGCCGATCCGTCGTGAGCTTGCAGTCACGCGGACGGCGCTGCGCTCGTCGCTCATGAACCACGGTGCAGCCGTGCGGGCCGGTCTCCTTGGGACTGCGGCCCTGGGGGCTGCCGGGCAGTGCGCGTGCGGCGAATGGAACAGGTCTGGCGGCGGTGATTTCCCCGAGAGCCAGTAGTGAATACCGCGGCCGCAACGCGTCGACGTCGGCGGACCCGTGGATGACCGCAATCGAAAACACTCCGGCCGGATCGGGAACGAAATTGGCTGGGACGGATGCGGGTTTCGCCCCGGCTGACGCCGATCGCGAGGCAATCGCCGTCGATTCCCGCCGCACGACAGATTCTTCGATCCGTCCTGAGAAGATATGGACATTTCCGGGCAGCCAGATTGTCGCGGGCCAGGCATCCGGCGGATCGATTTTTCCACCCGCCCAGTAGACGGGAATGCCACGCTCGTGAAGACGCCCGAACTGCTCGACGAGAAAAAGCGGCCCGCGCGGCCAATCCTGCTGCGAGTCCAGAATATCCGCCGGAGAGGATCACGAAATCGGCCTCTTCGATCAGCACGGTTTCAAACACGCGGCTGGGCCGCGGAATAGGCGGCGCGTCGAAGCAACGAACGAAGATGTGGAACGTAGTCGACGCCGCCAGGCGGCAACTCGAGATGCAGATCGGCGGCGTGAACGAAACGAAGGCGCCAGGTCGACATAGGCCTCCTTGCGGGCGAACAGGCAGCGGCACCGATCAAGGCCAGGAACCACGAAACCCACGAATCACACGAAGAAGAGGAACAGGGGCCCGGCGAGCGGCTGTTCGAGTCCAGCCGTCGCAGTCGCCCGTTCGGAGCCGACTCGGCAAGTCTTCCGTGGAGCCATGACCAATGCCCTTTCTTGTCGTTCATGTCCTTCGTGGTAGGTTGCGGGGCCGGCACGGCCGCTGAACTTCTTGGAGGTGCGCATAGGCAGTCTGGCCGGGTGGAAAAGTGCCATGCCAGTTCCGCAGCAGGACAGTTCCATCGGTGGGTTGCGTCTTCACCAAAGCGGCGGGAATCGCCGGGTGCGACGTGCGAAGCGTGTGGGTAGGCGGCCGTGTGTAGTGCCCAAGTTGGCGATTCCGCCAGAACGGCACCATGGGCACCACGCCTTCCGGGTGGCAAAGGAGCAGGTATGGAAGGCGCGACGTGCCGGTGAGTTGCGTGTGTAGCCACCAAGTCTTCGATTTCTCGGTCGAGGTGTTGGTAGCCCATGCGCTTTAATTAACGACTCGCTGATGAGCGGCGGGCGGTGGCGTTACACCACGGCGAAGGCTGGGAACCTCGGGGATTGCCGGCGGCAGGCGTGAAGGCGAAACTATCCCGAAGTGGCAAAGATAGGGGACAGGTATTTTATCCGGGGCATAGTGAACCCGATCCGCGAGGTTTTGGGATAACTTCGGACTGATATTGCTGGGCCTGTGTGACGTGCACGCCGGCCTTGGCCAGTGAAGTGGCTCAATTGGCTGCCGTGCTGAATTCTTTTGAAGACGCGCGAGCGCGGCTGGGGGCAGATGGGGGTGAAAATGTCGATCCGGCGGATCGCCGTGGCGCCTATCACTTTTTCCCAGCGGGCGCGTCAGCGTCAGCAATTGGATGTCATGGGCATCGAGGGATCGCTGGCCGGCAAGCGGGTGGTCGTTTCCGTGGATGGAGGAGGCTTCGCATCGCAAGACGAAACAAGCAAAAGGCCAAAGAAGGTTGATCTCGCTATCGGACGGATTGGCGTGAACCGAAGCTGTTAGTGACTTACGTGGTGGACAGATCATGCCTCACTGAGACTGTTCGAAAAAGTGTCGAGAACCATTTGCCGGAAACCGGCCTTCGGGTGCTTCGCACCGATGGTTCTGACACTTTTTTCTCGCTTTTTTCTCGAACGTTGTTAAGTCTGAGGGAAGAATACGCAGTGGGGCAGGGCGGCGGCAAGCGCAATCGTCGGCAAAGCTGCCAGGAGAGTAGTCCCACTGAAGTGGAGCAGGACGGCCTTCTGCTTGCGTTGTCCCATTGGCCACGATTCCTCAGGCCGCCACTGATCTTCAATCTCCACACAGCCGTAACCTCGAACACGCCAGATCATGCAGCTTTGCGCAGGTCCAGCCGGAACAAGCCCAGTAGTTCATTCCGATCGAGGTCCTTGAACCCTCCTTCGTCCGTTCCGATGACCTCATCCGCCAAGGTTTGTTTCAACTCCTGCCGATGGAGAATCTTCTCTTCGATGGTTCCCTGGGAAATGAGTCGGTACACGGTCACAGGCTTTGTCTGGCCGATGCGGTAGGCACGATCCTGGGCTTGATGGTCGTTCGCCGGGTTCCAATCGTGATCGTAGAAAATCACCGTATCCGCTCCCGTCAAGTTCAAGCCCGTACCTCCCGCCCTGGTGCTGATGAGGAAACATGGAATGGTGGCATTGCCATTGAATTCACGGACCAGATCGGGGCGAATGGGTGCAGGAGTATTGCCATCTAAGCGAAGGAAGGCGTACTGCCACTGGCGAAAGAATCGCTCGATGATGTTGAGCATCTGGGTACTCTGGCAGAACAACAGGGCACGGTGCTCCCCATCGACGATCTCTTCCATGAGTTCCTTCAGACATTCGAGTTTTCCCGAGTCGTCGTGGTTCACACTCCCACCCTGGTACACCTCCTTGGCAAGGGCCGGATGATTGCAGATGGCCCGCAAGGTGGTGTACACCTTCAAAATCAACACCTTTGCACGCTGAACGCCCTTCGTGTCGATCTCCTCAAACACCCGCCGGTAGTCGGCGCTGGCCAGCACTTGCTGGTAGAGATCTACCTGAAGGTCCGACAATTCGACCTTCTGGTCCACCACGATCTTCGGCGGCAGATCCTTTGCTACGTTCTCCTTCAGCCTTCGCAGGACAAAGGGTCGGATGCGATCCTTCAGGTTGCCCGGGCCTTGCTGCACCGCATCCCAATCGATCTGGTCGTAACGCCCGTACTTGTCTCGGAAGCCCTTGCGGGTGCCCAGGAATCCAGGCATCGCAAAGTCGAACAAAGACCAGAGTTCTTCGAGCTTGTTTTGAATCGGTGTCCCGGTGAGTGCCAGCTTGTGTTGTCCCTGGATAGCCTTGATGGCTTTGGTTCTCTTGGCACTGGGATTCTTGATGTTGTGCCCTTCGTCCACGATGACGTACAACCAGGGAATCCGGCTCAAGGACTTGTAGTCCCGTCGAGCAATGTCGTAGCTGGTGACAACCAGTGGCCCTGCCAGAGTATGAGACGGCCGCTTCAACCGCCGCCGGATGCATTCTCTGTGGGCGCCTCGATTGCTGCCCGTGTAGAGGATTACTGGACAGTCGGTGAAGAACTTCTCGGCTTCCGATTGCCAGTTGTTCACGACCGAGGTGGGGCAGATGATCAGCGACGGGAAGTTTCCCTGGCCCTCCTCCTTGACTTTTTGGAGGATGGCGAGCGTCTGAAGTGTCTTGCCCAATCCCATGTCATCCGCCAGGATGCCGTTCAGGCCGAACCGATGGAGGAATGCCAGCCAGTTGAAACCTTGCTTCTGGTAAGGGCGAAACGTGATTCCTGGCCGGAGAGATGCGGGAAGGGCCACGTCGCCCATCTGATCGCAGTCGGCAAGCTGCTTCAGGAACTCATCGTAGTCGGGCGAATGTTCGAGGCATCCCAGCGGCGAGAAGACCTCGATGACCTTTTCCCTTTGGTGAGCCCGGAATGTATAGCCGTCCTTGCCGGTCAGCAGCCCAAGGCGTTTGACGACTGCTTCGATCCGCTTGCAGGCTTTCTGATCAACCTTGATCCAGGTGTTCTCTCGTCTAATCCAGGATTCCCGCCTGGCCGCTGCCTGCAAGTGCTCGGCGTGGGTAGTCTCGAACCGACCGTAGCTGTAAACGGGGACGATTTCCAGGATGGACCGGCCGTCGCTCTCGATCACCTGGAGGCGGAACTCGACATCGGCGGGGCTGTCAACGATTCGATGGAAGTTCTTGACGGCCTCAGACCGGCACACCGTCCAGGACGACGTGAACCTCTCCTGCTCCAAAAGCGTGTGCAGCGTATCGGGAATTCGGAAACCCTCGATGGGAGAAAGCTTACCGATCCGAGAACGAAGTTCCTTATATGCCTGCCGGTACTCCTCAACCTGTTGGGAATCGATGTCGATCCACCCCTCCGCTATCCGCTGGCAGCCGCCCTTGCGTTGCAGAACTGCCAGGTCTTCGGGTGTCAACTCGTGCTCACAGCGATTCTTAGAGCCTGTCCCAAAACCTCGCGAGGAGAAGGGGACAGGCACATTTTGCTCCGAAGACTCCGCAAAATGAGCCAGTCCCCGGCGGTTTTGGGATAGGCTCTTAGCCAAGCAGACGAATTTGGGCGACACCCGGATCGAGTCCCGGTCGCCATCGACCGTCACACGGTTCTCCCGCTTCTCCCCATAGACGGCCAGATCTCGGAGCGTGTCATTCTTCTCGATGCGACCGAGCTTGTGTTCAAAGGAGCCGAGGGCTTTGAGGAACTTCGGGACAGAAGTGCCGGTGAGATGCCCATCCTCCCCAGCGGCAATGAGAAGGTCATCCCACTCGGTGTTCGTGGTCGGTACGTGCAGAAGTTTGCCCTCGGCAAAATACCAGCCATTGTCCTGGTAAAGCCGCTCCAGGTCCACCGGCTTTGCGACGACTGTCCCTTGCTCCGTTGCCAGTTCGGACTGAACATCGAGGGTGTCGCCGGGGTTCAAAGTGAGCGTGACCCTGAGCGTCACCTCGTGAACGTCCGTGGGTGTCCCGGTTGGCTTATTGCAGACCAAGATTCCCTGACGTTTGAGACTGCCGAGAGATTCAGCCGCCTTCTGCTTGGTGAGATTGGTTGGGCCTTGGCGAAGTATGGAGAGGGCTTTCTCGTCGGCAATGACCGAGTACCCCAGGATGCGTTGACTGGAGGCGAGGCCCACGAGGACTGGATCGACCTTATGCCCACCAATCAGGCACACAGGAGTCAAGGCAATCGTGCCGTCAGACTTCTCCTCGCTCCGGATCTGAATCTCCAGCTTCTTGGGAAGAAGCGACGAGAGAATCCGTCCAAAGATTCCTGCTGGCTGCAATTGGGTCATCACTGATCCGTCAGGCCGTCCGCTCTCTGACACTCAAACCCGCTCTGCTTATTGTCCACAGGCAGGTCGCCTCCAGTGTTCATCGGCCGAAACCGAGGTCGTGCCACCGACGACCAACGCCAGGTCTCGACAATTCTTCGCTGGACACGGCTTGTGAGTGCGGCTCCACCGCCCCACATTGCGTAGCGGCGTCAACGGTTCGGGCGGTTCTGCGGTCTGGGCAAAAACTGACAGGCTTTGGTCCAATTAACGGCGATCCTTGTCGTGTGGATTGACCATGGGGCTTACGAGGATTGGGGAAGGATGTGCTACCCGCCTCTACATGGAGCAACCGTCTTGACACGGTGACCAGCAGGCCATGTCCCATTCGTGCGACTTGCCGAGTGGGCCTATGAGCAAACTGAAGGGGCCAACGGTCAGGTCTGGATAGCCGAGAAGGTGTTCCGATACCTGGGTTCAGAGCGGCGGCGGTTAGCAAAACGTGCCGTTCGTGTAGCCGACGTAGAACGTGTTGGCAAAGGGCGAGCGGTCGCGGATCTCGTTGGAGATTTCGCAGAACAGCTCCATGGGGGCGCTCCAGAGGATCGTATCATCGTTGATCCTGGGAATCGCAACGGCACCTGCAGCATTTCCGTGCCGTCGTCAAGAGCAACAATGCGATGATAGAGGCGGTCATGCACCTTGGTGGACATGCGGGGCTGTAACCTCGCAACATCTGCGGCGAATCCGGCGTAATGTCAACCTTGACCACGGCAGCGCGGATCTCCGAGGCCTGCAAGCCGCGGAAGTCCGCGAGAGCGAGAACCAACACAGGAAGCAAGAGCATGGATGAGATGCGGATTGTCATTGGGCCGATCACCTTGGGTTGAACGGACGCCCCTCGAAATCAACGGCGATCCTGGCGCGCGACTGATCGAAATCCTCGTATGCCGAAGTTCTTGTCCACGGGTAGGCCTGGGCTGCGCCAGCTTACTCTTCGCATTCTGCTGGCGCTGAAGTGGCTTCGCAAGCGCGCCGCGGACGGTTCCGTCGCTGCGCCCGGCGATCCTTCAATCGACCCGTTGTCGAATGGAAAGAAATCCGCGGGCATTGGCTATCGGCGAGCCGGCTTGGTAAAATAGGTCGCGCGGGACAGCAATGGCGGCGCCATCGCTCGCAACGAACAACGAAAGGTAGATGATGAAAAACAAGACCGCAAACCGCACTTCGCGTCGTCGTTTCCTGGGCCAGGTGGGAGCAGGCGTGGCAACGCTGATGGCCGCGCCCCACGTCGTCAAGGCAGAGCCGAAGCCGATCCGGCTGTTCAACGGCCAGGACCTCGACGGTTGGTATTGTCATACCGTCCAAGCCAAATACGAAAACCCTGGCATCTTCACGGCCGTCGACGGGATGCTGCGCATTGTCGGTGGGAAGGGCGAACAAGCCTATTTCGGCGGCCTGATCACCAGGCAGAGTTTCGGCAACTACAAGCTCAGCTTCGATTACAAGTGGGGTATCCCGACCTACGGATCGCGCAAGGATAAGGCGCGCGACAGCGGCGTCCTGCTGCACTGCGTCGGGCCGGACGAACCCGGCCCATGGATGACGGGCTATGAATTCCAGGTTATCGAAGGAGGCACCGGCGACCTGTTGGTCGTGCCCTCCAACGGGAGCTTGGACGACGACGGCAAACCGGTGGTCCTCGAACTCAGCGCGGAAATTGTCAGGCAGGGCAAGGCAAACATCTGGCACGAGGGTGGCGAGAAGATCGTGTTCCGGCGCGGCCGCGTGGACTGGTACGGTCGTGATCCGGCCTGGAAGGACGCGGCCGGCTTCCGCGGCCGTGAAGACGTCGAGAGCGAGTTCGGGCAATGGACACACTGCGAGGCCCTCTGCCAAGGCGATACTCTGGAATACCGCGTTAACGGCAAACTGGTGAACAAGGCGTTCGGTTTGTCGGTCACTCGCGGCAAGTTGTTTTTCCAAACCGAAGGCGCCGAAGTCTGGTACCGCGACATCTTGCTGACACCGCTGGACGGGTAGCAAGCAGACGCAGTCGGTCTGTGCTGGTCCATAAGGTCTGACAGGCCGGTGACGCCGGCCGGACCGCCACTGCCTATAACGGGAAGGAGTCAGCCGTGGATTTTCGAACAATGCGCGTGCGAATCACTCACCGAGGTGCAGTTCTCGTGGGAGCGATCGTCCTGACTGCCGCCGCTGTGGGGACGGACGTGGCGCAAGCACAGATGGTGAATCCCTACGCCGGGGTCGACTGGGAAAACGTGCGGCCGCTGCACTCGTTTTCGCACCAGCATGGAAGCGATCCCAGGGTGTTCTGGAACATGGGTTTCGGCCACCTGCCGATTTCGAACTATTATCCCTCGCGGCCGTTCTATCCGTTGCCCGAAAAATTCCTGAAAGAGCATCCGGAAGCCCTGGGGGCGCCGAACGCCGAGCAACACTCCACGACCGACAGCGGGATGCATTTCTGTGCGCTCGGAAGCCTTTATACGGTTGGCTATGGCCAGACCCCGCGTTTCAAAGCGGGCCAAACGCCGATCGAACACGTGTTCTCCGGCTTGAACGTGTTCGACGGAGACAAATCGCCCTGGCTGGGAATCTACCGGCTCGACCTCCGGATTGCGCAAGCCGCAAGGACGGACGAAGAAGGCGAGGTTCTGCTGACGATTGAAGGCGCCGAGGCGGTCAGCCACAAGACGTTCGCGCCAGTCGGAGACGGCCTCGTGCGCCGCCAACGCGTGACGTCGAAGTCGCCGGAATCGATGTACCTGAAGACCACGGCAGCCGACGTCCGGGTGCGTCTTGAGTTCGATCCCGCCTCGACCCGGATCGATCGGTTCCGACTGATGCAGGGGATCAATCGCCCCTGGAAGGACGCTTTCCGGGCGGCCTTGGACGGCACGGGCAAAGACTCCGCGGGGCGCCCTGTCGAGGGGCTGCTGTTCCCGGATGGCGGGGGCATCACGATCAATCACCCGGGCCGATCGCTGAAGCCGCTCCTGGAGGCCCTCGATTTCGATCCCCGAGTGCTGGGCATCGAGGTCTGGAATCAGCACGAGGGTTTCGGCGGCACGGAAATGCGGTTCTACCGATTGTGGGACGAAGCTCTCCGGTCCGGCCGGCAGTGCCTGGGCTTCTTTGTGAAAGACCACGTATTCTTCGGCCGCGGCCGCAACGTGCTGCTGGTTTCCTCCCCGGCCGCCGCCTCTCCGCGCGAGCGCGAGCACGAGGCGCTACGTGCGTATCGCGATGGGCGGTTCTTCGGCCTGCTCGGGGCGTTGAAGACGGACGAGTCGGGCGGACCCGTATCTCCATACGATCAGAGCGAGTTTCGTTTCACCCGCATCGCCGTGAAACAGAACGGCGACCGCCGGCCGACCGGGATTGAAGTCTCGGTGGACGGCGCCGACCGGACGAAGCGGCCGAACACACAGATTCGCTTCATCACCGATGCCGGGGTGGCCAAGGTCGTGGACGCCCCCAGCGCGGGGTTTGAATTTCCGCGGGACGCGGCCGGAGTCGCCGCGTGCCGGTTTGTCCGCGTCGAGGCGTTTGCTTACCCGAGCACCCACCTCGGCGGCCGCCCGCTCACGCCGGATGCTTTCACGGCAATGAACGTCCACGAGATCTCCCGCCTTCACGATCGGCAGGGCCCCTTCAGGATGAGCGACCTCGATCCTTCGGGAACGGCTCCCATTCCCATCGTGGACATGATCTTCTCGCAGCCGATCTTGCTCCAGAAGGAAGCCGCGAGGTCGAAATCGCCCGATGCGTGACGTTGTTCAAGAAAGCTATGCCGAACTGTCCGACTTCACGGGGCCAACTCCTACGTGACAGTCCCGCCGCTGATACAACTCGTGAGCAACCACAACATTCAAGGCCATAGCCATACACCCCGCGTATAGGAGAAACGATCGTGAAACGTAGCCTTCTGCTGGCCGTTGGATGCCTGGTCGCCGCTCCGCTTCTGGCCGCTCCGCCGGCAAAGCCCGGTTTTCGTGCGGGAGCGGCCACCAGCAACATCACTCCCTTCCTGGGCGGCGACATCGTCGGCGGCTTCGTTGCCTTTCCGGCGACCAACGTCCACGACGAATTGCACGCGCGATGCCTGGTCCTTGACGATGGCAGAACCAGGCTGGCCCTGGTGGTGTGCGACTTGCTGGGCATCAGTTGCGATGTAAGCCGGGAAGCACGAAAGCTCATCCAAGAAAAAACGGGAATCCCTCCGGAGCACGTGCTGGTCTGTGCCGTACACACGCACTCGGCGTGCAGCGCAATGGGCAAAGCGCCACTCGACGAATACCACATGTTCGTAGCCCGACGGGTTGCCGATGGGGTGCAGCGAGCCGTCAATGCGTTGCGCCCGGCCCAGGCGGTGTTTGTGACCGCCGAGGCGCCGGAACATGTTTTCAATCGCCGGTGGGTGATGAAACCGGGGACCGCCCCGCCCAATCCCTTCGGTGACATCGATGCGGTAAAGATGAATCCCACGCCGGGCAGTCCCGACCTGGTCGAGCCTGCAGGGCCTACCGATCCGACCATTTCGATCCTTGCACTGCGCGAGCTGGAGGGGCGGCCGATCGCGGTCTTCTCAGCCTACGGGCTGCATTACGTGGGCCGCGTGAAAAGCGGCGACATCTCGGCCGACTACTACGGCATGTATTGCCGGCAGTTAGAGCGGTTGCTGGACGCCAGGGATCAGGATCCGCCCTTTGTAGCGATGATGGCCAACGGCGCCAGCGGCGACGTGACCAGCACCGATCGGCGCCAGCCCGAGCCCAAGATGGAGCCCTATGAGAAGATGCGCCGCGTCGCGGAAACGGTGGCCGGCAGGGTCCACGACGCACTGGCCAAGGCCGAGTACCGTGGCGACATCACACTGGCCGCCCGATACCGAGAGCCGGTCATCGCTCGCCGGCAGGTGACTGCCGAGCAGATTGCCTGGGCGAAGCTGACGCTCGCCCAACCGGCGCCGGAGTCCGGCAAGGCCGATTTGCCGAGGATCTACGCCGGCCGGACGATACGGCTGGCCGAGTCGCCCGAGGTGGTTCCCGTCCCGCTGCAGGTCTTCCGCATTGGTTCGGTGTGCATCGGCACGATGCCGACCGAAGTGTTCTGCGAGATCGGGCTGGAGTTCAAGAAGCGGAGTCCCATCCAGCCGGCGCTGCTGGTTTCGCTGTCGCACGGCTACTTGGGATACCTGCCTACACCCCGGCATTTTGCCTTGGGCGGTTACGAGACGTGGATCGGAACCAGCCGGCTCGAGCCGCAGGCCTCGGTGAAGATGCTTGACGCTCTCTTGGAAATGGCGGCGGAGGTCAAGAACTGAGGCCTGCCATGCCCAGATAGACCTTGCGGATAGCCGTGATGATGTCCTTCACGTCCTCGTCGGTGTGCATCGGATTCATGAGCACGCCTCCCGTGCGATCCAGGATATCGATCGTCCGCGGGCAGGAGTCGGCGCCGTACTGGATGGCTTTGCCCTGGGGCGTCTGGAATGTAGGCCAGTCCGGGTGGATGGTCAGTTTGTTTTCGATTCGCTTGTCTCTCGGCAGAACCACCGAGCCGCCCGGCGGCGAGGCACTGATCCCCTCGGCACGCAAGGCCCGCAGGAACTTGTCGCGCCGTTGCTTGCTCTCCATGGTCAGGAAGATAGTCATGCCCAGATCGCCTTCGGTGTCGGCCGACTTTCGCAGTTTCAGTCCCGGCAGGTCGGCGATCCCCTCGCGCACCTTCCGGTTGTTGTTCCGCACGGCCTTGCTGATGGCATCGAGCTTCTGCACCTGACCGAAGAGGACCGCGCCGGTGAACTCGTTCATGCGGAAGTTGCACGAGGCGAAAGCGGCCAGCAGGCCCCCGTTGAGTTCCTCTTTATACGGCGAGGGGAGGGAACCGACGCTATGGAAGCGGAGGGCCCGTTCAAAGAGCTTGGGATCATTGGTGGTCACGGCGCCGCCTTCGCCCGCCGTGATGGTCTTGCTGAGTTGGAAGCTGTTGATTCCCATGTCGCCGATCGAGCCGACGTACTTCCCCTTGTAGCGTCCGCCGCAGCATTGGGCGCAGTCTTCCACGACGAGAAGCTTGTGCTTGCGGGCAATCGCCAGAATGGCGTCCATGTCCGCCACGCCTCCCTGCAGATGGCTGGGGACGATCGCCTTGGTGCGCGGCGTGATTCTCGCTTCGATATCGTTGGGATCGATGGCCAACGACTCGTCGATCTCGGCGAAGACCGGCAGGGCTCCACAGAGGACAACGGCATCGTAGTCGGCATACCAGGTCCAGGCGGGGAGAATGACCTCGTCGCCGGGTCCGATTCCGATGGCGGCCATCGCGGTGTACAGGGCGGTGGTGCCCGAGGTCACACCGATGGCATACTTGACACCAATGTGCTTGGCATACGCTTTCTCGAACTTAAGGGCCTTCGAGCCCGGAGCCCCCCAACGGAAAGGCGACTTCGACTCGAGAACCTCGATGAGTTCCCTCTTTTCCACATCATCGTAGAACTGAGGCCCGTAGGGAGGAGAGGAGAGCGGCTTCTTTCGCACCGGCGCCC
Organism: Thermoguttaceae bacterium; assembly: GCA_040768665.1. Taxonomy (GTDB): domain Bacteria; phylum Planctomycetota; class Planctomycetia; order Pirellulales; family Thermoguttaceae; genus JABWBD01. The sequence continues at coordinate 113,916 of JAXGMN010000036.1, read as the reverse complement.
CTCCATCGATGGCCAACCGCGCCTTGCCTTCCGATGCGGGGCCGCCCCGAACCTCAGCGGATCCCACCAGGATCGAGGCAGCGCCCGTGGCGCCAACAGCGGCCAGGAACTCACGGCGGTTCTTCATCTTCTCACTCATCGGATTGTCCTTTCACATCGAGGCAAGGCTCGCGAAGCCTATGTCAACTGCGCGGATTCAAGATGGTCTCCAACCGACGCCGACAGTATCGGTCCCGCCCTTTCCTGTTGTCAATACAGGCTCGTTCGGCCGTTCGCCACGATGCGGGCTGTTGCCCCGGGAATAAAAAGCCCGTCGTGCGTCCGCGTTGTTCGGCCTGGAGTGCTCGGTTAGAATCGGCTATGCCGCCGCCGGAAATCGCGTCTCCTGTCGGCAGGCATTGAACCACGATCGTCATGGATTCCGGATTTTGCTTTGAGGACCCATGCCATGCGGTGCTTCTCCGCGCTGTTGTTGATAGGGGTGCTGCTCTTGTTCTGCGGTGCGATGGCTGCTCAACAACCAACTACCGGCGGAAGCACGAACCGGTCAGGTTTCCGCGCAGCCGTGGTCAAGGTCGACATTACCCCCGCCACTCCTCAACGATTGCATGGATACGGGGAGCGGGTGTCGACGGGCGTTCACGATCCTCTCTACCACCGGATCGCTGTTCTGGACGACGGCAGTTCACAATTCGTTCTGGTTTCAAGCGACGTCTGTATTCTGTCGACCGTTCAATACGACCGTATCTCGGAGTTGCTCGATCGGCGTTATGGAATCAACCCTTTGACTTTTTGGTGGTCTGCAACCCATACCCACTCCGCGCCGGAAACCAGCGAACAGGAAATCGCTCTTTTGTTCCTGCCGGAACGTTTCAAAATGCCGCTCGACACGGCTTATGTGAGCATGTTTGAGCAGAAACTCGTCGAAGGGATCGTCGAGGCCCGACGGATGCTTGCTCCCGCCCGCTTTGGCGCCGGCTGGGGATCCTCGCGGGCGAATATCAACCGCCGCGCGGTTCTCGACGGCAAAGCTTATCTCGGAATGAACCCCGACGGAGCCGTCGACAGCAGGATCGGCGTGCTGAGAATCGACAAGCAGGACGGAACCCCGCTTGTCTGTATCGCCAACTATCCGATCCATGGTACGGTATTGGGCGGAAAGAGTTTGCTTGTGAGCGGCGACGTGCAGGGAACCACGGCCGAGTATTTCGAACAGACGACGGGGATACCGCTGTTGTTCATCAATGGCGCCCAGGGCAACCTGGCGCCGATCTATAGCGGCTACCCCGGCGACCCCACGCGAGGACTTGGTTTCTTCAAGTCGATCCTGGGCGACAAGATCATCGATGCATACCGCAAGACGGCGGCAACCGCAGACCGGGTGACGTTGTGTCCGGGATCGATCGTTGTCGAGACGCCGCGCAAACCGGGTCTGGGATGGCCCCCGGGGCTTGCCAAATACACTCGCACCAACAGCGAGGGGGTGAACCTGGTGAGGCTTCCCATTCGCTTCCTGAAGATCAATGAGGACATCATGATCTGGAGTTCGCCCGCGGAGCTGTTCTGTGAGATATCGAACGGCATCCGCGATCGTTCGCCTTTTGCGTACACTTTCTATTACGGGTTGACGAACGGGACGTTCGCCTACGTGCCAACCGAGGCAGAATGGAAACTAAAGGGCTACGAGACGGACATCTGCCTGTTCACGCCTTCGGCCGAGAAGGATCTCACCGAGGCGGTGGTCAAGTATCTCCTGGAACACAAATAGGCCGCCCCCGCGGACTCCAGCCGCCGCGGCAACCCTGGTTGGGATCATAGGCCGGATGGCAAGCTATTCGGGCCAGTCACGATCACTCCTAATGAGGAATCGACCATGTTGAGAAAACTGATGATTGCGTGGTTCATGGCGGGACAGTTCTACGGCAGCGACTGCCTGAGCCGCGGCGAGGCTTTCCGGGAGACCCCGGAAAAATACTGGAATTTTGCCGAATTGTCGAAGGCGCCGGAATACCGCGATTCGCCTTATGCCGACAGCAAACATGCCGGTTTGCGCGATCTGCTGGTCCGCGGTGCGGAAGTCGACGGGAAACCGGCGGAATTCTTTGTCTATGCCGGCTATCCGGCGACTCCGCCTCCTGCCGGTGGTTATCCGGCGGTTCTGTTGATTCATGGTGGGGGTGGCACCGCATTTCCGCAATATATGAAACTCTGGTTGGATCATGGCTATGCTGTGATGGCGCTGGACTGGTACAACCAGAGACCGCTGGCAAACCCGGCAAAGCCAACCGAGACCAATGTTGCGCGTGCCGCGCTGGAGGGCGGAAGACGCCAGATTCATGAGGTCAATGTGGCCAACATGGTACTGGCGCATTCCCTGCTGCGCTCACTGGAAAACGTGAACCCTGAGAAGACGGCTTTTGTCGGCCTGTCCTGGGGGAGTTGGTATGGCGCCATGGTTGCGGCGGTCGATCCGCGTTTCAAAGGCGGGATTGAGATCTACTGTGGGGATGTCAACCGAGACAGCAAGAACTTCATCAACGGGCGTTTTCACTATGCAGTCAAGGTGCCGCTTTACTGGGTAGCCAGCACCAATGATCAGAATGTCACCCCGGCCACACTGCAGGCGGGCTTCGAAGAATGCGCAAAATTGGAAAACCAGTCTTTGGTGATCCGGCTACCCCATTCGCACGTCGGATTCGGGTTCCCGTCTTGTTTCCGGATGGCGGAGTATTTTCTCAAGGGCGGCTGCGGCCTGCCGAAACTCGGGAAAGCTCAGATCGAAGGAAACAGCATCCGCTCTGACATTCTGGCCAGAGGCAGGGGAATTACCCACGCCATCCTCTGCTATACTGACGACGCAGAGGAAAAAACAACCCATAAACGTCTGTGGAAGAATATGCCGGCGCAGGTTGACGCGAACAGCGTTCGCGCGGAATTGCCGAAGGGAGTTTACCAGTGTTTTTTGTCCGCTTATGATGAAGAATCTCCTTTCAACGATCTCTGTGGTTCAACAAACCTGATCGAATTCCCCGGCCCGGAAAGGGGAAGAGGGGGACAGGTCCATGTTTTCGGACAGCGTCTTTGCGGCGAAAATGCATCCCTTGGCCGAAAAATGGACCAGTCCCCGCCCGCCCCGTGAACGGTTACATCACGCGATCTTTCGGGGAACAGCCCCCCTAACCATCTTGGGCATGATCTTCTCGCAGCCGATCCTGGTTCAGAAGGAAGCGGCGAGGCCATCAGTTGATCGGGCCGCTTGCGCTGGACTACAATGGCTGGCGCCGGTCCGTCCGGCACCGCCTGCTTGACCCACCACCCGCCTCAACGACCCAACCGGAGGTAAGTCTTATGAAGTTCTTTTCGTCCCGCTATGTCGTTTCGGTCGCGCTAACTGTTTCACTTGGAACGCTGCTTTGCGCAGCCCGCGGCGAAGAGACGAAGTCGCTCGAAGACTTTCCCTCGACGCCTCACTTCTGGTATCGCCCCCAACCGCCCGGGCCGTATATCGACTGCCAGCGTAGCAACAAGGCTTTTGGCTACCTCGACGGCAAGATCCTTCTTTCCGAGGACAACGCCCACAACTGGCCGCACAGCGCCGCCTTTCCCGATGCCAAGAAGATCACGTTCAGCCACATTCTGAAGAACGGCAACATCCTCTTCGCCACCGGGGCAAACCTGTATCTGAGCACCGACAACCTCAAGTCCTACAAGCCGATCACCGTGAAGGACGCAAAGGGACGCGACTATCTGCCGCACACGCCGAAGAACCCCGAGAACCCGGGATGGTACTTTCACACGCTGCCAGGCATCGTCTCTTGGGACATCGGCGGCAAAGAGATCATGGTTTGGGGCAACTACTGCAACGTGATCGGCGGCGCGACCCCCGTCAATATCTACTATTCCACCGACAGCGGGCAAACCGTGAAGCTGGCCTACACGTTTGGCTGCAACCCCAACTTCAGCGATAACGGCTCGGGCGGCGGCGGGAAAGGGGGCAACGTGTTGGGCGATCCCGACAACCCGATCATCGCCCGGCATCTCCACGGCGTCTCCTACAACCCGGCGGAGAACGCGTTCTATGCCTGCACCGGCGACGGCGACCGTCCCGAGGGCAAGGAATGCCATTGGCTCCGTGGAACCTACGACGCCGCGAACGACCAATGGCAATGGAAGGTGATCGTTACCGCCAGCCTCAATACACGCTACAAGTGCGGCGGAATCAGTTTCGTCGACGGCAAGTGCTACTGGATCAGCGACGCGAACGGCCCCAAGCCCTACGACCGCGGCATCTTCTGCTGCGATCCGGCCGACATCCCGAATCCGGAAAAGCACACGATGTTGTTCAATCCGGGCGTGGAGTCGGGCAACATGATCATCCAGGACGGCGTGATGCTGGCCACCCACTGCGCGCCGGCCTCGCCCATGAAGAACGGAATTATCGTTTCCACCGACATGGGCAAGACCTGGGCCCAGTACGACCTGGCGGAGTTCGGCCCGAGATCAGGGACCCGTTTCCACGAGAAGAACAGCGAAGGGTGGTTCCGCCTCGACCTGCGAACCGGCTGGGTGACGCAGGCCGACGTGATGTTCATCAAGCCCAAGCCGGCAGCCGCGGCGCGAAAAAACTGATCGCTCCAGGTATTTCGACGCGAGTCATGAATGGCGCCCAGGGCAACCTGGCGCCGATCTATAGCGGCTACTCCGGGGATCCCACGCGAGGACTTGGTTTCTTCAAGTCGATCCTGGGCGACAAGTTCATCGATGCAAACCGTGAGACCGCGGCAACGGCGGACCGCCCGTGGCGCACAGCCTCGCGGCCAGCGGATCGCATTCTTCCAGGTCGGGCGTCTGCGAGAACACCGACGGCAGAAAGTCAAAACGGCGCGAGGCGCAGATGGACCAGCGCTGCTGCTGGCCGATCTGCTGTGTCCGTACAGATGGGCGTTCGTAAGCCTCGCCGATTCCTCCCGCCTATCGGTCCAGGACCTTCTTGACCTCTCGAAAGCTGGGGATGAAAATGACGGGGTACCCACCTGCTTCGGCGTTCCGGAATCGCCCACCGCGCTCCCGCCCGCCCGCGAATCAACTGAGGCACGAATGTCCCATTCGCCCGAACATCATTGTCGGAGGACGCGAGAGCCTGGGTGGCTTCAGGATCTTCGTCGCCGACCAGCACTGCTGACTTGCCGCCGCAATTCCGCGGCGGTCTTGCCGCTCAAACGTTACCCATTGAAGAAGTGAAGAGTTTCTGGCTGCCGGGCTGCCGGGGCACTGACTCTCCGTGACACGAACCATTCCTGCATGATCGATCACCGATAGTCACGTAGGCAGCGACACAATCGATAGGAGATGTGCAATGAGTGTTCTGGAATTAAGCTCGATCATCCGACGTGGACTTCGCAGAGGCGTGGCTGTCGTGTTGGCGCTAATCGTTTGGGGCCCGCTTGGCATGCGCAACGAGGTTGCCGCAGCCTCGCATGCAACCGGGCCAAACCTGATCCAGCAGGAGAACGCCCTCGAAGGCGCGACCGATTGGCAACTCACGCGGACCCGTGTCGACAAGCCCGACGGCTGCCGTTGCACGGCCATCGAAGGCTACTGCTCCAAGCAAAGCGTTGCGGCGGGCGAGAAACTGCAGATCATGGTCTCGACCCAGCCGACTTCTCAATTCCAGATCGAGATCTTCCGAACGGGCTACTACGGCGGTCGCGGGGCGCGCCTCATGAAGAAACTCGGGCCTTTGGCAGGCAAACCGCAACCCACGCCGCAGCCCAACGAGCGGACTTTGCACGAGTGCCGTTGGGAACCGTCGGCTGACTTGACGATTCCGGCCGAATGGGTCAGCGGCGTCTACCTGGGACGGCTCACGACGCTGCCGGAAACGGACGACCAGCCGTACTGGCAAAGCTACGTCGTGTTCATCGTCCGCGACGACCGGCCGGCCGGCATTCTCTTTCAGTGCAGCGATAACACGTGGCAAGCCTACAACGGCTGGCCGTACAAATCGTCGGTTTACACGCATCCCAAGGGCGGCCAAGGCCCCTGGGCCGACGTGAGCTTCGATCGGCCCTACGGCCGCGAAGCCCAGTATTCCGGAATCGTCAACGATCCGCTCTCGATCGGCTCCGGCGCATGGCTGACGTTCGAGTTTCCCTTGGCGTACTGGCTGGAGCAGCAGGGATGCGACGTGAGCTACTGCTCGAACAGCGACATGATTACGCCCGACCGCGGGCTGAAGTGCAAGGCGTTTCTCAGTGTGGGCCATGACGAGTACTGGGACATCCGTCAGTACCACAGCGCGGTGAAGATGCGCGATGCGGGCGTGAACTTGCTGTTCCTCTCGGGCAACGCCGTGTGTTGGGTCAGTCCCTTCAAGCCGAGCAGCGACGGGCGGCCCAACCGGGTCACCTTCCGCGGCGGCCCGTATGGCGGATCGAACCAGTGGATTGAGGCCCGCATCCAGAAACATGGCCCATTTCCTGAACGCGGGCCCGACGAAGGCTACCTGATGGGCGCCCGCAACTCCAGCCCGATCAACGGCGGCGGCGACTGGATCTGCGTCAAGCCGGAGCACTGGATCTTTGCGGGCACCGGCATGAAGAAGGGCGACCACGTGCCGGGGCTCGTCGGTTGGGAGTACCACGGCGACCCGCCCACCGACCTGCCCGGCCTGGAGATCGTCGGCCAAGGCACGGCCTTTCAGGGAGGCGTGAAGCCTTCGCCGTGGACGGCCACCATCTACCCTGGCCCGAAAGGGAACTTCGTCTTCAACGCTGCGACGATCTTCTGGTGCCAGGGTCTGAGCATGCCGCCCGGCCACACGCTGCCCTGGTCGCACTGGAGCCGACCGCACGGCCCCGATCCTCGCGTGCAGCGAATCACCCGCAACCTGTTCGAACGAGCCGGCTGCCTGCCCTGATGTTTTGACCGCCATTTTTTGAGCCCCTTCTCGAGAACAGGAGAAGCCATGAGTCCGGTTGCCTTTCCCGCGGCCCCGATCCATTTCTGGCTGGCAAGCCTGGTGGTGGCGTCTTCGGCGTCGTTGTTTGCCGCCGAGCAAGCCAAGAAGCCCTGGTCCAAAAGCGAGCGTTTTGAGAAGGCGATCCTCGCCTTTGAGACCGCCGACAAGACCAGGCCGTCGCCGCCCAATGCGATTCTCTTCACCGGCGCCTCGAATATCGTGGGCTGGAAGACGCTGGCCGAGGACTTTCCGGGGCTGGTGGTGATCATCAAGCCTTGAGACGCACTTATAGGAGAAAGGGAAATGATTCACTCAATCTGGTCGACCCCACACTTGACTTCCTGCAAATCCATGACACGTTGCACGATTCTGGCAATATTCCTGCTCGCGTCTATCACGGCCACCTGCGGCGCCCAAGGGGGTAGCCCCGCCTTCGAAGCCCGGCAGTCTGCCCGAGCGGCCCAAAACAAGCTCGACTGGCAAATCTCCGTAGCCGCCTACACCTTCCGCAAGTTCACGTTCTTCGAGACTGTCGACATGGTCGCCCAATTGGGACTCGATCGGATCGAGGGATTCAGCTTCCAGAAGATCAGCCAGGAGAGTTCGACCCCCCTGAATCCGCTCACGATGTCTGATGAGCAGTTCGAGAAGGTTCTTCGGAAGCTCCGCGAGTCGCGAGTGAGACTGATCGCGCTTTACTACGGGCGATTTCCTGCCGACGAGGCTACGTGTCAGACGGTGTTTGAGAAGAGCAAGAAACTGGGGGTCAAGTATTTCGTGAGCGAACCGGATCCCAGCCTGTTGCCAATGCTCGACAAGTTGGGCCAGCAATACGGAATGATCGTCGGCCTGCATGGTCACGACAAGAAGAGTTCCCCCGACACCTGGCATCCCGCACTGGTCGCCAAGCACTGCCAGGCCTTCTCATCCGCGGTCGGAGCGTTCAGCGATACAGGCCACTGGATCCGCTCGGAACTCGATCCTTCCGACGGAGTCGCGATATTGAAGGACCGGATCGTCGGCTTCGAAATTCATGATCTGGACGCCTTCAACGCCTCGGGACGCGGCGTACCGCTGGGCAGCGGCGTCGGCAACCTGCCTGAGATGCTGGAGACACTGGCCAGGGTCAAGAAGGGGCCCGTTCTGTTGAGCATCGAATGCCATTCCGATCCGGACAATCCTGTCGATGGCGTGAAGAAGTCCCTGGAATTCCTGGATGCCCAGGCGATGCGTCTGGCGAAGCTTGCGCCGTAAGGGCCCACACGAGGGCTGTGTGTTCGTTCGCCGTCCACGGGACAGGTCTGAAAACCGATTCCTGATCGTCAACTTCGAAATGAAAGAGATCCTGCCATGAGCACGCCGATCAGATTTCCGACCACTGGCCGGGGATCGGAACCGGGTATCGGCCTTGCGCGTCGGGTAGGAGCGGAGGAGCTGTATCGTCGTTCATCTTCTCGATGTTCGGGCAGAACTCGAAGTTGGAGGCCAACGCCTCATTCCAAGTGACGACCCGCCCAGTGTGTACGGCGGCCCGGCCCAGGATGGCGGCCAGGTTCGATAGGCCGGCCCGTTTCGTTTCGTTGTGCGGCTCATCCTTGCGGATGGCAGCAAGCAGCACGTCCCACTCGGCTTGCCAGGAGGTGATCTTCTCGGGCGACGCCCGCCACATGATGTCGTCGCGCTGGGGACGATGGTCGTGCGAGTATTGGTACTGCATGGTTGCGTCGTCGTAGCGAGCGCTCACCTTGACCGGCGTGCAGCGCTGGTCCTTGTAGATGTGGCACGTGCCGGCATGGATATCGCCGGAGAATTGTGCCGCACACTTCGTGCCGTGGATGAACGTGTTGAACTCCTCGTAGCACCTGGGAATATAGCGCACCACGTCGTAGGCCTTGCTCCCGTCGGCGAACGTCCACTCGACGGAGAACGAGTCGAGGTTCTGGCCGCGGTCTAGGTTGTTGGCCGCCCGGCCGCCCACGCCGTGCGCCGAGACCGGCCAGCCATCCTTGATCCAGCAGATTTCGTCGATCTGGTGAATGTTCGCCTCGGCAAATCGGCCGCCGGCGACCCAGAGGATATCCGTGAAGTTGCGGATCTGCCACAACAGTTCCTTCTCGCCGGCCGGCTTGCGGCGCAGCGCCCCGACGTTGCACATGCGATAGGCGCGGATGAATTGAATCTCTCCCAGTTGACCGTCACGCAGGCGTCGGATCAGTTCCTGCCGGTTGCGCGAGTGACGGCACATCAGGCCCGCGGCGATCTTGAGATTCTTCTTCTCGGCGGCCTCTCCGGCCTTGATCAACCGCCGCACACCCGGCGGGTCGACGGCAAACGATTTCTCCATGAACACGTTTACGCCCTTTTCCACGGCGTATTCCAGTTGATGCGGTCGGAAAGCGGCATACCCGGTGAGCATGGCCACGTCGCCCGGGCGCAGGCAGTCGATGGCCTTCTTGTAGGCGTCGAATCCGATAAACTGCCGGTCGGGCGGTACGTCGATCTTGCCGGCATGCAGCCGCTTGAGAGCTTTGAGCGAATTCTCCAGCCGGTTCGGGAGCAGGTCGGCCATTGCGACCAGCTTCACCGGGCCGTTAGGCGAATCGAAGGCGTTGACCGCTGCGCCGCTGCCGCGCCCGCCGCAGCCGATCAACGCCAATCGAATGGTGTTATTCTCTGCCGCATGAACGTGGGGCAGAGTGACGCCGACCGTGGCCGGCATGGCGGCTGCGGTTGCAGTGGATTTCAAGAATTCGCGGCGCGACGGTGTGCGCGATCGATCGCGCGCGGAGCTGGCTTTGGGTTTCATGATTCTTCTCCGTGGTACGCAGATCTTGCGACGAGCTCCAATCGGCTCTTTTTGGCAATACTACCGCCTGACGGCGACCGCCGGAAGACGCGGCCACAGTCCAAGATCGCCTCCCCGCCTGCCACTTGCCGTCGGCAAAAGGCAAAAGCACCGCCTCGTCCCCCGGCACGCGCCAGAGCGTTTGACACTTGAGGCCGGAACGAGTACTTTCATCAGGCGGGATCGAGGCATCGCCGATGAGTTCCAGGGAGAGAGACCATGCGTTCGGGAATGTCACCGGCCGATGGAATCGAGATCCTGGCAGAGCGCGCCGGCGGCGTTTACCGTGCGATCGGAGCGGGCGAGCGGTTCAAAAGCATCGTGTACCAGGATACCGGGCACGTCTATTCAGCCGAAATGAGAGCGGAGATGCTGGCGTGGTTCAACCGCTGGCTGGGCTCGCCGGCAAAGGACAGCCCCTGACAACTGTCGGAAATCCCGACGTACATGCCGGGGGTATTCAGGAAACGCCGCAGCGAAGCGGAGGGGCGGAATCGTAAAGCGCATCAAGCATCGCCACCGCCTGGTCGACCATGGCCTCGCCGGTGCCGACCTCCAGCTTGCTGTGCCGGCCCATCCAAGTCTGATAACCGCCATCGGCGTACGCCTTGCGGTCGGGAATGTAGCCGATGTTCTCGTTGGCCAGCCCGATGATGCACGTGTGGCGAAACGGCGATCGCCGCCGCAGTTCCAACCCCAAGCGGGCGAACATCTCGCCCGGCACGCCGACGAACACGATGTCCCCCAGCCGGATGACCTGAAGACGTGTCTGGCAGGCCTCGCCCTGCCGCGGCGCCAGTTCTTCGCGCATCTTGCGGAACCACTCGCCTTGGCTGGCGGCGCGCTGGGGCGCATACTTCTCCAGGTACGACTTCACCGCAAGAGCCTCCTTCGTCTCGTCGAAGCGGCGTATGTGGTACGTGAACTGCCGGTTGAGCACCCGGACGGGGCCGGGCAGCGCCGGCCGCAGCCGCGAGAGCGCCTCTTCGATCGCGTCGACGACACGATGCACGCTCTCCGCCGCAGGGACGCCGCTGTTCTTGAAGGTGACGTTGTGCGAGGAGCCGAACGCTCCAGGCAGAAACAGAGTCGTGGCGCCGTGCCGCCGCTCGACCTCCAGCGCCGCCAGTCCGTAGACGCAGGGCGACAGACAGTCTTGACGGATGTGACCGATGTTATGCACCGAATGGTTGAACGCCAATCCGCCATACCTGCCGTCCGCACGCCGCAGGGCCAGGACGTACAGGTCCGGGTCGTAGGGGCCCGTGGGCCGGACCACGTCCTGCTCCTCGTAGCCGTCCCAGCCGATACAGCCATCCTTGAGCAGCAGGCGACTGTTGCGTCCCACCGTGGCTTCCTGGCTCTGGCCGAATTGCACGGTCGCTTGGCCGCCGGGCCCAGCGGCATCGATCGCCGAAACCGCCTTGATGGCGGCCTGAACGCTTCCCTCCTCCAAGCGGCGCACGAACTCCGTCCATGGCTGCCCCGGGGTTTCGCCCATGAAGAGGCCGCGGTGGGTGTGCGTGGCGCAGATCAGGATATTGTCTTCCGGAATGCCCGTGGCGGCGGCGATCCGCCCAGCCGCCGATCGCGTCATGGGCATCACGGGGTTCAAAGCATCCAGCGATATCACGCAGATCCGCTGCTCCGCATCCAGGACCAGTGCGTTGGCCCGAAATTCCCCCTCCCAGGGACGACTGTAGATCTTCTGCCGGGCATGAAGTTCCGCCATGTTGTCGTCGGTCAGCCTGACCGACGCCGAGGCGGCGCGCACCGGAGTGGTCGTATTCTTCACGGCTTGACCCGCTCGCCCGACTGCCCCATAGGAGTTAGCCAAGACGCCGAGTCCCCCGGCTGCGGCGGCACGCACGAGAGTGCGTCGCGTGAAAGTACTCATGATCCGTCTCCTCGTTCGACCCTTGATCCATACGCCAACCAGATATGCACAGGCCAGCCACACGGCATCCATGCTAGCGAAACGGCAAACGGTGTTCAACTTCGCCGTCCGTCAGTCTTCGCCCGAAGCACCCATGCCCTTGCTTTCCCCAGACTCCCCCGGTTACACTTCACTGGCAATCCGCGACGGGATTCGCAAATGAACTCGGCGTAGTCAACACAGCAACAAGATCACCGGAGAGAGTCATGTCTCGATTTGCCTCCCTGTTTCTGGCGGTTCTTGCACTCCTGGCGACGTCGGACGCCGCCCGGTCAGCCGACAAGAAGCCCTTCCGGGCGGGTGTTGCGACCAGCAACATCACGCCCTGGCTGGGCGACGGGCTGGTCGGTAACTTCGGCACTCCGCCGCCGGCAAAGCATGTTCACGACGAACTGCACGCGCGGTGCTTCGTCCTCGACGACGGCAACACACGAATCGCGATCGTGATCAACGACAATATCTACATCAGCCGCGAGGTGCTCGACGAAGCCAAGCGGCAGATCAGCGAGGCCACGGGCCTGCCGCCCGAGCGGATGCTCATGTCGGGGACGCACACGCATTCGTCGGTCAGCGCCCGCTGGAAGAACCCGCTTCAGCCGGAAAAGGAATTCACCGAGTACCAGCGGTTCGTGGCCCATCGGATTGCCGACGGCGTGCGCTGCGCGATCAACAACCTTCAGCCGGCAAAGATCGCCTGGGGTACGGTCGACCTGCCCGGGCAGGTCTTCTGCCGGCGTTGGTTCATGAAGCCGGGCACGGAGTTGTTCAATCCCTTCGGGGAACCCGACCTGGCGAAGATGAATCCGGGCAACCGGCCCGACCTGCTGAAGCCGGCCAGCCCGGTCGATCCTCAGATCGGCTTCTTCGCGCTGGAGACCGCCGAAGGGCGTCCGATGGGCCTGCTGGCCAACTATTCGCTGCACTACGTGGGCGGAACGGGTCCCAACCACATCTCGGCCGACTACTTTGCCATGTTTGCCGACCGGATCCAGGAACTGCTGGGCGCCGATCGGCTCGATCCACCCTTCGTGGCCGCCATGAGCAATGGCACCAGCGGCAACATCAACAACAACGACTACTCGGTCCCTCGCGAGAAACGCAAACCGTACGAGCAGATGCGGCTGGTTGCCGACCAGTGTGCCCAGGCCGTTTTCCAGCAGTACAAGGGACTCGTGTGGCACGATTGGGTGCCGCTGGGCATGCGTCAGCGGGAATTGGAGCTCGGGGTGCGTAAGCCGACACCCGCCCAGCTTGAACATGCCCGAAAGATCCTCGCTGAGCCCGCGCGTCCCGACAAATTCCCCCATGAGCGCAACTATGCCGAGCGAGCCATTCAGCAGCTCGAGTCGCCCGAAACGGTGCGGGTGGTCCTTCAGGCCGTCCGCATCGGCGATCTTGGCATTTCCGCCATCCCCTTCGAGGTATTCTCGGACATCGGCCTGGAGTTGAAGGCGCGCAACCCGTTCAAGCCGAGCTTCACGATCGAGCTGGCCAACGGCGGATACGGCTATCTGCCAGCGCCCGAGCAACATAAGCAGGGTGGCTACGAAACCTGGTTGGGCACCAACAAGGTGGAAATCCAGGCCTCGGTGAAGATCGTCGACGCGCTTCTGGAGATGTTCGCCGAGCTGAAGTAGCTCCGAGGGAAAGCCGAAGGCATGGACCGAGCCGTTCGGCGGTACAACAGAAACCGCCCGACGACAGTAGTTCACGAATTCGACGAACGAAACTCCTGTCGGTGGGTAGAGCCCCGCCTGATTTCCCAGCCGCTTCACGGATTTTCCGGAAGTCTCGCCGGGATCCGGGAAATCAGCGGCGCAATCGATCCGCGCGTTTCAGCGTTCCTGATCGAGCGTGAGGACGGCCGCGAGAGCCGCCTGCACCTGCTTCGTCGCGTTCGGGACATCGGAGCGCTCGGGGGTATCTTCCGGGACGTGGTAGTTGGGATCGCCGTACGGCCACGAACCGATGAGGATGATCGCTGCCGGATAGCCGGCCTTCACGAATGAACCGTCGTCGTCGCCGGGCGACCGCCTCTTGACTGTGCGGTGTTCGAGGCCGATGCCGTAGCGCGCATTCACCGTACCGACGAGTTCCGCCAGGCGCGCCCCCTCCGGCGCCGTGTATGCGGCCACGTTCGGCAGCTTGTGGGCAGCCGTCTCGGCCGCCGGCTTTCCCCCCAGCGCGTCGAGATTGAAAACCGCGATGATCCGGTCGCCCCGCTTCTTCGCATTCTGGGCCGCGGTCACGCTCGTCCAGGGCGTGTGCTCCTCGTTGCAGAAAAGGAACCGGATGGTCCGCTCGGGTGCGTGTTTTGCCAGGATCCGTGCGATCTCCAAGACGCCCGACGTGCCGATCGCGTTGTCGTTCGCACCGGGCGAGTCGATCCAACTCTGGGAGTCCTTGTGCGCCACGAGCAAAATGATGTCGTCCGGATGCGAACGGCCTTTCTTTTCAGCGTAGAGATTGTATGCCGTGTACCAGGGATCGTCCGGCATCGGCTTCGAGTATTGCGCGGAAATCGGCTTGGTCTTGTCGCGGCGATACGCCTGGACCTGGACGCCTTCCTTCTCGACGCGGTAGCCCCACGCCTGCAAGTTCTCCGCGATATAGTCGTCGGCTTCGTACAACGTGTTCTTCGCGTGACCGGGCAGGGTCACGTTCAGCTTGCGGAAGGGGATCGTCTTGGCCAGGTGGAACAGGTGCTTCGACATGCTGCCGGAATCCACCGAGTTGATCAGGCCGCGGATGTCCGGGTCGGCCTGCGCATTGCCGGGCGCCTGAATCGCGAACGCCAGGAGAGCCACAGTCGCGAATCTGCAAATCATCGGATTCCTCCTGAGAACTTGGACAGCGGGACGGAGCGGCAGGCCGGCGAAGGTCCGCAAGGCCTGGACGTCGGGGCGGGGGAGAGCGAACCGCGTCTGCCACTCTGTGAACATGGGCGTCGGCTCGGCCAGCATGCGATCGGAATCGGCCGGCGCGGCGACTGAACGGCCGGAGAAAGAAACGAGAACCACACTGAAAGCAACGAGCAGCCGGCATTTCATAGAAACCTCCTTCCGTGCGGAGCGGTACTGGCCCTACCAGCTTAACGCAGCAGGGCGGCCATTTCCAGCGCCGCGTCGGGCGTGCGGCCCCCCGCCGTCGGCTGCGCGATATCCGGGCCGACCCGACCTGCGGGCCGGCCGCCCCTCTTCCGTTGACAACCGCGCTCCGCCATCGCATCCTGGTGCTTTGCCGCTGGGGCCGCCGTATTCGCTGCACGCCTTGATGAACTTGCCCCCGGGGTTGAAGTGGACGACGCGACGGTTGCCGTACCCGTCGCTGACGAAGATGTCGCCCGCCGGCGTGACGGCCATATCCGTCGGACTGTTGAAATGCCTTCGTCCTCGCCGGTTTTGCCCAGCGTTGCGAGCATCAACAGCCGTTTGCCGTCCGGCGTGCGCTGTGAGCGTATACGCGTGGCGCGCCGTTGGGAAATCCACGGTCTTGCGTAGAGCATTCCTCGTTTCAGGTTCACTTGCCAGTAGATGTCGGATCATCTGGCATCGGCGGATGCTGGACGGTGGTTGCCGATTCTGCTAACGTAGTGGTGTTACAGGCCCAGCCGGATTGTCGCCCTCGGAAGTGCCAATATGGTGATCGTCGAGATTCGACTGAAGGAGTTGAGTGTTTGTGTGTCAGCAGGGTCAGATCAATCCAGCCTGAAGTAATCAACCCCGTCGAGGCATCTTTAAGGGACTCGACACAGACGAGGAGGCACTTGGATGAGAACGCTCTGGATTGCTGGCGCGTCTGCCAGCCTGTTATTCTTGCACGGCGCCATAGGTGTCGCCCAGACGACCGCGCCGGTTCCGTCGATCGAACTGAAGCGTGACGATCGCCAGGGGCAGTTGCAGGTCCTGATCGACGGCCGCGAGGCCGTGGCCTACCAATACGCCGCCGACCTCGACTTCCCGCACTACTACCCGGTCCGCAGCCCGTCCGGCAAACCCTTGACGGTCCAGTACCCCGACGACCGCCATTTGCATCATCGTTCGGTTTGGGTCAACGACATCGTCGAGCCGCCCAACCACGATCCCATCTCTTTCTATGCCATCGGACTCAAGGAGGATTCCAAGCGTACCCCCAAGGGCTTCCGCGATTGCATCCGTCACATGAAGTTCCTGGGCGAGGACGTAGAAGGCGGCAAGGCGACCATTCGGACCCTGGCCACTTGGCTGGCCGATTTCGGCCAACTGCGCGTTCTGGACGAACATCGCCGGCTGCGCGTCGTGCCTTTGGGCCGGGACGAGTACCTGCTCGATTTGCAGTTCGAAGTTCAGGCCACCTACGGCGACATGCGGATCGTCAGCGAGTGGAACCATTATGCCTGGCCCTACGTGCGCATGCACGCGAAGTTCGGCGTCCCGGCCGGCGGCACGATTACCAACTCGGCTGGCGGCGTCAACGAGCAGGGAACCCATGAGAAGCGTGCTCTGTGGGTGGACTGCTCCAATTGCGTGGACGGCGTCACGGAAGGGCTGGCGGTCTTCCCGGTGGCCGATCGCGCATCGCCGCCCCTGTGGCTGGTGCGCGACTACGGCACCTTTGGCCCCCGCCGGCCCGACGCCCAGAGCGGAGTGCCCTTCGTGCTCAAGAAGGGCGAGTCGCTCAAGCAGCACGTGGGCATCCTCGTCCACTCCGGCGACGCCAAGACCGGCCGCGTGGCTGAACGCTACCAGCAGTTTATTGCCGGCAAATTCGATTGAGTCCCTGTCACGATCACCCCGGACAAGCCCGTGCGGCTGCGCCACGGGCTATGGATTCATCCCGCCCTGCCGGGTGCTTGGAAAACTCGACCAACCAGGGGCAGGCCTTTGCCTCCGACGAATTGGGAGTCGATTGACAGCGATACCCCGAAAGGATCAGACCATGACGCGACGACGGATTCTTGCGGCAACGAAGACGCTGTTGCTTGCGGCGATTCTTGCGACGACGAATCTCCATCAACACGTGGCCGCCGTAATGGAAAGCCGCCTCTGGGCCGCGGAGACAGCCAAGCCTCGCTCGGTCGCTGCCGACTTCGTCAGTGCCGACACGCTCGTGGACAAGGCCCTGCAGGCGATGGGCGGCGCGGAAGAGATCGTCTTTGTCATCCGCGACTTATGTTCGGCCTACCAATGGTACGCCACCTTTGGCGAATATGCCGACGAAGCGAAGTACATCCATGCCCCCGACGGATCGCAACTCTGCAAGCTCAACCTGCGGACCCGGCAGGTCGCCGTGCTGTTGGACGATCCCCAGGGTGGATTCCGCGACCCACGTGTCCATTACGATGGCGGGAAGGTCCTTTTTGCGTATCGTCCGGGCGGCACGCATCATTATCATCTGTGCGAGATCAACGTCGATGGGAGCGGATTTCGGCAATTGACCTTTGGGGACTGTGACGACGTCGATCCGGCCTATCTGCCTGACGGCGGCATTGTTTTCGCCTCGAGCCGGTGCCACCGTTTCGTGGCCTGCAATCGCGTGCCGGCGGCCGTCATCCACCGGATGGACGCGGATGGCGGCAATATCCGCTGTCTCTCGGCCAACACGATTTCGGAAGACCGTCCGGCCGTTCTGCCGGACGGGCGCATCGTCTACACGCGGTGGGATTACACGGACCGCGACCCGGAGAAATTCCGCGACCTGTGGGTGATGAACCCCGATGGCACCGGACAGATGGTGCTGTTCGGCGGCGTGGGGCGGCCGTACCCGACGTTTTTCGCCAAGTGTGACGCGCTGCCCGTCCCCGGCGCGGACGGCAAAATCGTGTCCGTCTTTTCGCCGGCGTTCGGGCGTCGCGAGAATGCCGGAAACGTGATGCTGGTCGATGTCAAAGCCGGACCGGGCGAGTGGTCCGCGGCCAGACAGATCAGCCCCGAGGCGCCTGGTTTGGGGTGGAGTATCGGCTCGGGACAAGGACGCGAGGGCTTTCGCGATCCCTATCCGTTGTCCCCAGACTGTTTCCTCGTGGCGCGGGACAAGAGCCTGCTGGTTCTCGACGACACAGGGCAGACCCAGGAGTTCTACCGGGCGGAGAAGATGGTTCACGATCCTCAGGTGATTCGGCCGCGGCTTCGCGAACCGGTGCTTCCCACTCGTGCCGATCTGCAGAAGACTACGGGACAACTGGTGCTGACCGACGTCTACCGGGGTCGCAACATGGCCGGGGTCGAGCCGGGCGCGATCAAAAAGCTGCTGGTGTTGGAAGACTTGCCCAAGCCGGGCAGCAAACACGGACTGCCCGGTTATCACGGTGGATACATTACGTTGCGCCGGGTCCTGGGGACCGTTCCGGTCGAGGCCGACGGATCGGCTTCGTTCGAGGTTCCGGCGCTGCGCGCGGTCTATTTCGTCGCGCTCGACGAGCACGGCGTGGCGGTCAAGCGGATGCAGAACTTCACGATGGTCATGCCCGGCGAGACCCAAGGATGCGTGGGCTGTCACGAACCTCGCACGGGAACTCCCGATAACCGCCCAAACAACGCCGGCCTGATGGCGTTGAGACGTCCTCCGAACCAGATTGCACCGGTTGCCGACGTGCCCGATGTGTTCGACTACCCACGCGACATTCAGCCGATTTGGGACCGGCACTGCGTGGCCTGCCACAATGCCGAGAAGCCCGAGGGTCACGTCGTGCTGACCGGCGACAACACCGAGTGGTTCACGCAAAGCTATGCCGCCCTGCGGGCGTACGACCAGGTCAGCCAGTGCTGCAGTTGGGGAGAAGACGGCAACCATCCGCCTTACGGATTCGGTACTGGAGCCAGCCCGTTGATGCAGAAGATCGGCGGCAGCCATTACGACGTGAACCTGACGCGACAGGAATACGACAAGGTGCGTCTGTGGATCGAAACCGGCGCGGGTTTCACCGGGACGTACGCGGTGTTTAACCACCCGGAGAACGCGGTCGCCACGCCCTTGGTCGTCTCGAAGCCCGAACTGGGAAACCCGGTGGCTTCGATCGTCCAACGGCGTTGCCTGACGTGTCATGGTTCGGTCGCCAACTTGGGGCGGCGGAGCAAGCAGCAGCGGGATGACCAATGGTCCAACGGCAAGCCGCCAAATTTGCTCAACTATCCCTTGTACTGCTGGAACCTCTACAACCTGTCGTCGCCGGAGAAGTCGATGATTCTCCGGGCGTCGTTGCCCAAGGAAGCGGGCGGCTACGAGTGGTGCCGGGCCGAGGGCGGTCAGCCTGCCGCCGCCTTCCGCAACACGAACGACCCCGATTATCAAGCCATCCTGCAGGCCATCCGCGCGGCCAAGGTGCGTCAGGAGGAGTACGGACGTCCTGACCTCCGCGGTTTCCGCCCCGGCGATTACTACGTCCGTTGGATGCAGCGTTTCGGCGTCTTGCCCAAAAGCTTCGACCTGGCCACGGACCAAATCGACCCGTATGAGACGGACCGGGCCTACTGGCGATCGCTGTGGTACCAGCCCCCCGCCGTCCGAACGGCTTTCGCGGCTGGGCAAGATCGGTGAGGCGAAGCAACCCGTTTCTCCGTGATGAATTGTCTTTCACAATGGGGTTTTCCGTGATGGCCAGACAAACTGTTCCCGTGCCTGCCGCGATCGCGTCGTTTCCGAGTCATGCTGTGGCCGTTTTCTCGCACGCCGTGCGACCCTTGGTCGTCGCTGGGACGCTGGCCGCCTGGGTCGCGACAGCGGCCTTGTTGCTCGCCGCGGAAGGCAAACCGCCGCGTGCGGAGGGCGTCCCCGTGACGATCAACGCCGGCCCCGACTGGGTGCCGCTGGACGTGGACCTCGATATCGAGCCCGGGTCGGCCCTGGATTTCAGCAACGTCCTGCCGCGGCATGCGCCCGCCGGCAAGTTCGGTCGCCTCATCGCCACCAAACAGGGCAAGTTCGCATTCGAGAATTGCGCGGTGCCGATGCGGTTCTACGGTGTCGACCTGTGTTGCACCGCACAGTACCTCTCGCGCGAGCTGGCCGACCGGCTCGCTGAACGCCTGGTGCGGTTGGGCTACAACGCGGTGCGCATCCATCACTACGAGCGATGGTTGGTGGATCGCGTGCCGGGCGAGATGCGGTTGCGAGGCGACATGCTGGACCAATTCGATTACCTCTTCGCGGCATTCAAACAGCGCGGCATCTACGTGACCACCGATCTGTATGTCTCGCGGCTCGTCGCGCTGGCGGACGTCTACGAAGACCGCTCTCGCAGCGCGGGCGCCGGCCAGACCAAGACCGCCGACCGTGCCGAGAACTGGACGTTCGAGAACTACTACAACGTCGGTCCGGGCGATTTCGGGGTCCAGGACTTCAAGATGGCCGTGTACGTCAACGACCGGGCCTACGAGGATTTCCAGGCGTTCGCCCGCGCGCTGCTCGACCACACGAACCCCTACACGAAACTCCGCTATGCCGACGATCCTGCCCTGGCGTCGTTGAGCCTGATGAACGAGGATTGTCCGGGCAACTTCATCGACGGCCTCAAGGGCCGGCTGCGAGACGATTGGCAGCTCGCGTGGAATCGCTGGTTGGCTGCGCGCTACCCGGATCGTCAGTCCCTGGCTGCCGCGTTGGGAAATCTCGCGGACAAGCAAGACCCGGCGCGAGGCACGGTGCCGCTGCAGAGCATCCGCGGCCAGGGGCCGGGCGTCATCACGTTCAATGCGTTTGTCGCCGACGTCCAGTGGCGTTTTTTCGATCGCACGCGGACGTTCCTCCGCGACGAGATGCGTTGCCAGACGCTCCTCACCGACTGCAACGGGTGGACCCATCCTGTGCAGTTGCAGGCCGTGCGCAGCCGGTTCGACTACGTGGACGATCATTTCTATGTGGATCATCCGCAGTACCTGTCGCAGCTGCGCTTGCCGCCGTCGCGCTCCGGAAACGCTAACGCAGTGGCCGACGGCGGCCTCGGCTGCCGAGACAGTGCCTTCTCGCGGTTGCTCGACAAGCCGTTCACGATTACCGAATTCAATTACTGCGGCCCCGGCCAATACCGCGGCGTGGGTGGCCTGATGACCGGCGCGCTGGCCGCGCTGCAGGATTGGGACGGACTCTGGCGTCACGTCTACAGCTACAACCGCGAGAACATCACACGGCCCGCAGCCATGTACTACTTCGATGTGGCTGCCGATCCGCTGACGCAAGCCGCCGAACGCGCCGGTCTGTGCCTGTTCCTGCGCGGCGATTTGCAGCCGGCGAAGCATTCCGTCGCCATCACTTCCACGCCCGAAGCGTTGCTCGCGTCAGCCGCCGTGTCGCGCGACCGAGCGCCAGCCTGGAACCGGCTGGCGTGGCTGACGCGCGTGGGCTGGAGGATCGGCGATCCCTCCTCGACCACGGAGGACGATCTGCCGCTCGCATTTTCCGGCGAGACCGATCCGCTGGCGGCCAGCAACGAGAAGACGATTCTCGACCACTTTGCCCAGTCGGGCTGGTTGCCCGCGGCCAACCGGACCGACTTGAACAAGAATTGTATCCAGAGTGAGAGCGGCGAAGTGACCATCGACGCCCCCGCGAGCATTCTGAGCGTAGACACGGCATGCACGGCCGGAGGTTTTGCACCGGCAGGAAAACGCATTGAAACACGCGCCGCCACGATCGACATCCTGGACACCTACGCCACGGTCTGGGTCAGCAGCCTGGATGGTGAGCCGATCACGCGCAGCAAGCGGCTGCTCATCACTCACCTCACCGATTTGCAGAACACGGGCACTCGCTACGGCGACCCGAATCGCCAATTGTTGCTCGAATGGGGACGGCTGCCGCACCTGGTCCGCGCCGGACGCGCCGGCCTCACGCTGCAACTGGAACACGCCGAGCGGGCGAAAGTCTATTCGTTGGCGGTGAATGGTAAACGGACGGGTGAGGTCCAAACGAGCGTCGCCGAAGGTGTAATGTCCGTTCCGCTATCGGTCTCTGCCAATGGAAAAGCGAGGTTGCTTTACGAAATCGAGGTGCAGCCGAACGCGTCGACGGATTGAAGGTTGGCAAGCGTTTAACTCATCATAGCACGAGTTGTGAACACGCTTGCTCGCCCCAGGGATGAGTGATAAATTTGCCGGTTGACCTTCCGAGATATGAGGTCGGTTCTGCGACCCATGATTCGGTACGGGTGGCCCGGAACTCAAAGTTGGCCAACGTTATAGGGAGTCTGATTGATGCGTTCCCATCTGAACCACTTGGAGATTTCAGTTCCACAGCACGTTCTCTCGCGCCGCGGCTTTCTCGGTTCGCTGGGCGCCTTGACACTGGCTCCGCGACTGTTTGGCAGTGAGCCCGCATCGGACGCTATTCCGGTAACCGCCATCAACCATGTGATGATCCGTGTCACGGACCTGGGGCGCTCGCTGGATTGGTACCAGAGGTTGTTTGGCATGTCGGTCGTGGCCCGTCAGGGAGAGACGGTCATTTTGCGAGTCGGCAACGGGCCGCAATTCCTCGAGGTGGCCAGCGGGGCCGACGCCAAGCCCGGAATCGCTCACTTTGGTCTCTCCGTCGACAACTTCAAGCCGGATTGCGTCGTCGGAATTCTGAAGGCGCACGGGATCGCTCTAGCGCAGAGGCCGGCTCCCATGAAAGCGCATGTGCGAATCGGCGAACAACCGGCCGGCGGTATGACTGAGGTGTACGTCGGCGATCCGGATGGAATCGCCGTCCAACTTCAGGACAGTTCATACAACGGACGTATCGGCCCGCTCGGAGGCAGGCCTTCCAAGGCGACAGAGTCGGCGCCGGCCGCCGGGTTGTTGGCGGTCAGAGACTACAACCATGTCACGTCCTTCGTACCCGATCAACGGCGTACTGTCGGGTTCTACCAGAAGTTGTTCGGAATGCCCATTGATACCTATCAAGGTCCCCTGCCGATTCTTCGTGTGGGGACGGGCAACCAATCTCTTGCGTTTGTTGGCGCTGACGACCGTCACGCCCCCGCATTCATCGATCACGTCTGCTTTGCGGTCGACGATTTCAAACCGGACCGGATTCTCGCGACACTCGCAGACTACGGGGTTACGCCCCGCGCCGACGAACGCCGGCGCCCCGCGCCGCTCAAGTCGTATGTGACGATGCGAATGCCGGATCGAGGCGGTGCGCCGGGTGGTACGCCGGAACTCTACTTCACCGATCCGGACGGCATCCTCCTGCAGGTTCAGGACGTGCGCTACTGCTGTGGCGGCGGCTATCTCGGGGACGAGCGGGGAACGCCCAAGGCACCTCGGGAATGAAGGCCGACGGCACTATCTGAGACCTTTGAACCGACTCACGCATGGCCGCGTCTCACTGCTCCACTTCGTACAAGACAGTGCAAGGCGGCGCGAGCGTGTCCTCGAAGCGGTCGGTGTTTTCGGCCACCACCCGTCCGCTGAACACTTCGGTGACGCGGCGGCACTTCTTGGGCAACACAATCGTGCGGGGGCCGCCCGTGATCGTGTGCAGGGCGATCAGCCGGTCATTTGCGTACAGGGGCTCCTCGGCCTCACAGTAGATGTGCACGCCTGCCTCGCGGGCCAGTTTGCGCAGCACGTCGGCCGGCACGTTCGGCCGCGGTGAATAGACGGAGCGCCAACCGTCCATCTCGCGCGAGGTTAGCTCCTCGGCCTCCCACGGGATCCCGGTCAAGGCTTCCACCTGACGGGGATCGTATTTCCCGTCGGCGATGATTCCCGGCGAGTAGCCCCAGAGCACGGTTTTGCCGCCGGTGCACACCTTGTCCCGCAACAGCGCGCGCCGCTTGGCGTCGGTCACGAACAGGTTTGGGAGAAAGACCAGTTTGTAGCGTGAGAGGTCCAGCGTGGCCAGATCGCCGACGGAAAACAAGTCGAAAGGTGTCCCCATGCGGTACAGGCCGTACCGTTGCTTATACAGCAGGTCGTTATAGAAATCGGCCTTGCCGTCCAGGTAGTACATGCTCTCGGCGTCCACCAGCACGGCCACCTCGGCCACGGATTCTTCGCGCGGCCGGGCCAACCGGTCCCATAACTTGCGCATCTGGGCAATCGAGTCGAAGACAGCCTCTCCCTCGAACCAGCGTCCGAACAAATCGAACCAATACGTCGAGATTCCGCTGATCAGACGCAGCGAGAACTCGCGCCGCAATCCGGCAATACAGGCGGCCTCGTCGCTGAAGCCGCTCTCGTGGCCCGGGATCGCGCGGCCCAAGACCGACACGCTCCGGGCCGTCGGCGTGCGATGATCCATGCTCATCTGGAATCCCTTGCCGTGGTGCTGGATCGAACTGATGGGAACCATGAACCCGCTGGCCCCGCCGATCTGTCGATCATGGTACGAGCCGGGCGAGTAGAAGATGTCCAAGTTGGGCGAGGCAAACACGCGGTCGAAATCCAAGTGCCCCTCATACAGCAACCGGTTCTTGCCATGTTCCATGATGTAGCCGTAGCACAGGCCCAGCGGTGCACGATGCTTGATCACCTCTTGCGCCGCGGCCGCAAAGTACAGGATCGTGTCGCTGATCAGTCCGTGCGAGAACCGCCAGTAGTGGATTGCCACAGCGTCATCGACCGGGTCTCGGAAGGGACCGTGGGAAACGTGGTCCCGTACCGACGCCGGCGGAATATCGACGGGGTCGGGCTGCCCGCGTTCGATCATCCAGCGCCGCCACGCCGCACGGCGAATCTCGCTCGCCTCGCCCTTGTTGAAGTCCTGCCATTCGATGGTCTTGCCGCAGGCCAGGAAGTAGCCGACGATCACGTCCCGATGCTTCGATTCCAGATGCCGTAGCACCGCCTGCAGGTACTCGTGCGTGTCGCGCCGCCACACGGGATTGGCTGCGACTCGGCCCAGTTCGTTAAAGCTGTCGGAACAGCCCCGTATCCGACACCACCAGGTCGGCGTGTTTAAGTCGATGAAGAAAATGAACTTCGCCTTGGGATTGACCGCCAACTTGTCGGTCACCTGCCGGTCCAGACACTCGAAGTCATAAATCCCCGGACCGTTCCAGATGGGAGGATAGACGTTGTTGTAGGGCTCGCCCGTGGATGCCAAGACGTTGGCTGGAAAACACACCACGGTATTCACGCCGGCTGCGGCGAAATGCCGGAGCGTTTCCGCATTCGGAGCGTAGGTGTTGAAGCCCATGAAACGCTCGGGCGGGGCCGATTTCAGATCCGAAACGCCGACAGCCAATACCAGGGGGCCGACAAGGGCGATGGCCTTGTTCACGGGGATTCTCCGGGATGTGGTGAGCCTGAAGACAATCCAGGGTCGTGGTGGTGCCTGGTGCTCGCGTCACCGCAGGCATCAAGGGCCGAACCAGTTTCTGCCATGATATCATGTCGCCTGGGAAATAACGAGGACGGCCGGCCAAACCAGCGGCCGGGAGACGCAAGACGCCCAAAGAGGTGCCCACGAATTGTCTTCCCGGAAACTCCAGCAAGTCGATCCGAAGGAGCGAACGCGAGAGCCGTGCCCCCTGGTGGGTTTTCCCGACGGGCGGCTGCTGATGTCGGTCAACCCGACGCTGGTCACCGACCCGGAGCGACACGCAGGGCCGGCTCGGCCGGAACTGCTTGAGTTCAGCGCGGCCGACCCGAAGCAGCCGCCAAAGACGCTCTCGCCTGCCTGGGACGGTGATCCACCGTTTGCCGAGCATAGCTACCGGTTTTTTGGACCGGACGCGGCCGCGGGCGAGGCCCTCATGCTCAACCAGATCAGCTACAGCCACAAGGAATGGGCGCTGCTGAAACGCGACGGCACGTGGGCGGCCGGCAAGCTGATGAACGTGCCCAGCCGGCCGGGCGATATCCACGCCTACCGGCACCCCTACAATCTGCATCGAACCAACTACGGCAGCGTCGTGCTCCAGGACCGCGCCGCCTACGTGACCGGGTGCGTTTCGTATGCCAACTGGGACCGGGCCGGCGAGAAGGAATTGGCAGCGATTCTGGAGGGAAAGTCCGCACGCGTCCAGCTTGGCTCGCTGGCCAACCGCCGTCGCATGATGTTCACCTGGACGCCAGACATCACGGCCGCGCCGTTCCGCGAGTGGGTTGAGGTGGGCAGCACGATGGCCAACGGCGGCTGGCTGTTCCCCGGCGACCTGTGGGTCGCGCCGGACGGCGCGGCGCACGTTCTCTGGTACGAAGGGCCGATGCCAAGGCGGCTGCGCGACGAGCGTTTTCCCGACGTCAAGCTGACGCACGCCATCAAGCATGCCATGGTGCGCGATGGGCGAGTGGTGCATCGAGGCACGCTGATCGAAGGCGGCGAGGGGCTGGCCGACGAAATACCGCAGAGCATCCAGCCACGGTTCCAGATCACGCCGGAGAACCGGTTGTTTGCCTTGTATTATGTTTCGGGCACGAACAGCGCGGGGAATCGCGTGTCGGAGAATCGGCTGGTGGAACTGCTGCCTGACGGCACGCCGGGTACTCCCGTGGTTGTCCCACTTGAGCATCCGTTCCGAATGGCATTCACGGCAACCCCGCGCGGCGGTTCGCCGCCTTCGAACCTCTTGGACCTATTCGGCGTTCGGGTCGATGGCCCGCCCTCGACCATCTGCTACGCCCGTGTCCGGATGGAATACAAGGCGGAGCAGTGAGGGCACGGTGGTTTGTTGGAAGTGTCGTGTTTTATCGGCGAGGACAAGATGAAACAGCTTGGGAAATCGTTGGCGGCGGTGGTGTGCCGTGCCGGCGCTGCTCGAGGCCACCCGCAGTCCCGACGAAGGAACACGGCTCGCCGCGATCGCCGCGTTGGGAAGAACCGGCGGTCCCCGGCAACTATCCACGCTCACCGGACGGCTGGTCGCGCCCACCGACGATCGAGAACTGGCCGTGGTTCAAGAAGCGTTGCAAGCCGCCTGCCGGCGCTTGACCGACAAGGAAGCTTGTGCCGAAGCCTTGGTGCGCTGTCTCCCGCAGACACCTCGGCAGACACGGCTGTTCCTGTTCGAGTTACTCGGTTCGCTGGGAGGCTCGCGGGCATTGGAGGCCCTGTCGGTTGCTGCAGCGGATGATGACGAGGCGACTCAGGACGTCGCCACGCGTGTGCTGGGTCAGTGGTTGAGCCCGGACGCCGCTCCGGCGTTGCTGAAGATTGCACGGATATCGCAGCAGGCAAAGTTCCGGATTCGGGCGCTGCGAGGTGCGATTCGGATTCTTCGTCAGATGGACATGCCTCCTGATTCCCGGCTGGCGCTGTGCCGGGAGGCGATGGAACTGGCCGATCGCGATGAGGAACGCATCCTGGTGCTGGTGGCGTTGGGCCGCGTCCCGTCGCGGCAGGCGCTGGCCGTGGTGGTATCGTGTCTTGACACGGCAAGCCTGACGGCCGCGGCCGGTTCCGCAGCCGTCCCTTGATGGGACTGTTGGTGTTGGTCGTTTCGACTGCGTGGACCCAAACGCCGGTCTGCCCCATGCCGGGCGCGAGCGGCTTGCCAGCGCGGTTGGGCGGGCCTGACGGGCCTATTGACCGTTCTTGACCTGCGACACCCACGCCTTGGCAGGCGATCTGATGGTCGCCCCCAGTTTCTCCAAGCCGAGGACGTAGTCGACCCAGCCCGCATCATCTGGATCTGCCTTCGCGGGGTCCCATGCGGCGCCGCTGCACTTGCCGGAGGGGACCGCGCCGACGTAGTTGGGAATCCTCACGCGCGGCAAGTAGGGGTGATCCCCGCCCTTGCCCCCGTTGCCAACGGTGACTGCTGGCCGTGCGCCAACAGCCGCACTAATAACGAAGTCACCGCGGGTCTTCCATGCGGCAGCCTCCTGCTTGCCGGAGAACAGGGCGGCGGCGTCCGGGCAAGTCCACAACCCCTTCCCCCATCCCGCCTTCACCGCATCGGCGACCGAGTAGCTCGCGCTGCCGGTGCGGATCGTCGGATGCTCGGGCGACCGTCCGGCAAAGAGTGTGTTCTCGACATGCACGGTCTGGAAGTCGATCTCGATAGGTTTCGTGTACGTCGGCAAGATGGCCAAGGGCGCTCGATCAGCGCTCGCCTCGCTCGCCGCGTTGACGACGATATTGTTCCAGGCGTGGAAGTGGGGATGGAACGGGGGCGTCAGGTAGTTGCACGCCTTTTCGCTCCAACCTTTCCATTGGACGATGTTGGTCTTGCAGTCGATCGTCGTGTTGTTATACACCGCCACGTGGAAGAGTTCGCGGTATCCCGTGGCTGGCGGCGAGCCGATCTCGATGCCCACGTCGCAACCGACGGCGATGTTGTTGTGCGCCTGACCGAAATCCTGGCAAAACAACAAGCCCCTACCACAGTTTCTCACGATGTTGTGATGGAGTCGGTCGCCGGCGTCCTTCGCCGTCATGTCCGTGCCCTCGTGGTTGAGGCACAGGTATTGGGTCCCCTTGTACTTGATGCCGACGGCCGAGTCTTCCAGCAGGCAATAGCGGACTTCATTGCGCACGGCCGCCCGGGCGATGTCGATCTTGGGAAAATTGCCCCAGGCGTAGTCCGTGAAGAACACGATATTCTGGAGGTTCTGGTTCTTCTCGCCCGGCCAGCCGTTGTCGCGCAGGCGACAGTGGGTGACGAGGATGTCCTGCGCCCCGCCGTTCTCATTCATGATCTTGATACCCGCCCCGCCGTTGGGACCGGAGCCGCCGTAATTGCCATGCACGTACAGGTGGTCGAACACGATGTGCCGGCCCGGCCAAAGGAAGAATCCGTTGCCGCCGACCGGTTGAATGTCCGCGTGAGTCCGGGCTTTTCCGTCCGAGCCGACCAAGGCCGGCCCGCCGCCGGTGACCTCGAAGTAGGCGAAACGCCAGTAGGCGGGGAACCGCTCTCCGGCGCCGGACTGATGGAAGACGCTGAAAACAATCCGTTTGCCGTCGATGGTTTCCTCGTGGTGCCCGCCATCGACGACGGCCCACTCGCCAGGGTAGCTCTGGACGGTGAACCACTTCTCCGGCGTCCCTTTCAGGACATCGCCCGACTTGCCGTTCCGGAGCAGGCGGATGTTCCGTTCCTTGAATGTTCCACCGCGCAGGAGCAGTACATCCCCGGCTTCCATGGCGCTGATGGCGGCCTGGATCGTCGTGTAGGCGTTGCCGTCGCTACCGCCGCCGGACCGCTTCTCGGCCCGGTACGTCCCATCGGTGAGGTCCGACCTCAGCGTGTTATCGGCGTAGAGGATCTTGCCGACGATCTCCTTGGGCTTGTTCGCGTTGCTCAAGAGAACAAAGGCATCCGGAGGCGAGGCAGGCTGCTGGGCCGCGCCCGATTCCACGCGTAATTGCGGCTTTTTGCCCTGTTCGCCGCTTCTGAGAATGAAATACGTGATTTTCTGGCTGAAGGTCATGCGATCGCAGACTATCACCTGAGAGCCGTGGCAGTCAAAAGCGTCGGCAAGTTCGCCGGAGATCCCCACGTTCTTCGTCACGGAGTCAGCGGGGGACCAGATGGCGTAAGCGGTCTGACCGTCAGGCCGTTTCCACGAAATCGTGCACAGTTTCCCGTCGGCCGCAAACAACTCGCCGGGCTGATTCACGGATCCCGCAGGGCGCGCTTTCGTCAGGGCATGGTAGGCCAGGTAGCCGGGCTTCGGCGTGAGGTCGGCGTGAACGATTCCGAAATGGTGTTCCGGGTCCACGTCATCGCGCTCGACCGCCTGGAATTCGTAGGGGAAAAAGCGATCGACCCCGAAAGACACCGCCAGGAGGATCGCCTGGCTGAGGTAAATCCCCTGATTCGGCTCGAGCGTGCGGTTGGAACAGCCCATCGAGTCCTCAATGGTATTCAGGATGATGTTTCCTTTCCAGTCGCTGCGGAAACGATAAATGCCGGCGATCGCCTTCGTTGAATCCTCCGCGTAAACGAGCAACGGTTCCAGCGAGTCTCCCTGTTTGAGGAGTTGCTGCGAGAAAAACGCCTGCCCCTTCAGCTTCCCGGCTGGGTAGTCTTTCAGCAGCGTTTCCAAACCGGGCGCGATGGCAGATTGAGGCCGGCGCGGCGTGCCTTCCTGTGTCCACCAGGCGTACCAATGCACGCGGAACGTCTGCGCCAGCGAGAGGCCCGTCGCCGAATTGTCGTCGCCCCGCGTCCAGACGCCGTCCGGCCCGACCGTCATCCGGTAGTAGAACGGGATTCCGCCCAGAGCTGCCAGCGTGCCGCCGTCTCGGACGTAGGCGCGGATTTCGTCCTGCGCGTCCGTCGGAAACGACTCGGTCGGCGGGAGAATCAGGACGGGGAATTTGGCCGGATCAAGCGTCTTCAGGTCGGCGATTCGCACGGCCTCAAGTTCCGCACTGGTTCTGAGGATCTTGCGCCACACCTCCGTACTCAGGCAACTGGACGGCGGATACAACGGATCGCAAATGACGGCGATGCTGCCCGACACGCCCTGCGGGAAGAGACGCGTCAGCGCGGCGTCAATGAGCACGCCCGAATGTCGGCCCAGCGCAGGAGGCGTGGCCCAGCCCATCTCCGTGATCCAGAGCGGTTTGTCCTCACCGCAGTATTTCGCCGTCAGGTCATGAAACCGCCGAATGTCACTCAGAAACCTTCGGATCTCCTGCGCTGTGCTCAGCCCGCCGCGGTAGGGGTGAATATTCATCACGTCGAAGTACGGTCCTGCGCCCGCCTGAAGCGTTTTTTCGTAGTAGTCGAACGGGACCCCCGCCAACCCGCCGTAAACGACGACTGCTTCCGGATCAATCTTCTTGATAGTTTCGTACGTGATTTTGAGGAACTGCGCGTATGCCTTGGGATCCGGATCTGCCACCCAGAAATGTTTCAGGTTCTGTTCATTCCAGATTTCCCAGTGCTTGACACGATCCTTAAAGTGTGACACGGTTCGGCGCACATATTCGAGCCAGGGTTCCGGATGGTCGCATACCGGGCGGGCCCAGGGCACCGTGTAGCCGAGGATCACGAGCAGATTCAAGCCCCGCGCCTCGGTCTGGTCCAGCACTTTCTCAATGTGGTCAAAGTGCCACGTTCCGCGCGGATTTTCCACCGTGTCCCAGTAGAAATCGCAACGCACCCACGCCAGATCCGCCTGGCGCATAAGCTCCAGATTTCTCGGGACAAAAGCGTTTTCCTGTCCTTTCATGATGTCCGCGTACACGCCGTATGGACTTTCCACGTTCAGTCCACGCTGCGCCCCCACCGCGAAAGAGGACATCGCAAACACAAGGAGCAAAAACAGCCACAAGGCTCTCGACAGGCTACAACACATGCCCCACCCACGGGCCTCGCCCGATCGCCAAGGGCGATGCAATCGTATACTCACACAACTCTCCTTACAAAAGACGTTTCCCGCCGGCCTGGACAACGACTCTCTTCGTGCCCGGCGGAACCGAGAACGGCACGCAACGTGTCCGCCCAGTCATTGTCTACCCACGTGGCGGCCGTCGAGTCTTGACATCAAGGAGCTGGAGAGACTCCGATCGGATTTTGTAGACGTCCGTGGCCCCCTGGGAAACTTCTTTTCAGGGAGTCTTGGACAAGGGAACCCAATCAGGTTCTTTATTGCTCTTGCCGTCGGTGGTGATAGCCACCCAGCGGTTCGTCGTACTCGGATCTCCCACGCAGATGTCCCAGCCTGGAGCCTGAATGCCAACCAGCGACGGCGCCAAGCCGAGCGACTTCTTGTACGGTCCGCGGCTAAAGGCCACGTATCGGCCGTCGGGGGACCAGTCGACGTGCTGGATCTTCATCGGCTTAGGGCTGACAAGGATGTCGTGCGGGTTGACCACTCGCGGTTCCGGACCGGACAAATCCAGTTCCCCGATCGCCAACGAGTAGTCGCCCGAGGCCCAGGCGATCCGCTTTCCGTCCGGGCTTACGTCCGGCCGGCAACCGGGGATCTTAAGGTTGAATACCTGCGGACCTTGAGCCTGGATGGCCAGGATTGCATGGGTGAAGTCCATGCCGGCGTGGACTGTAGATATGTACCACTTCCCATCCGGCGTGGCGCCAACGCAGTACAAGTGCTGCAAATACGCGTTGGGATGTGACTGGTCTCGGCCGGTGGCCAAGCAGTGTACGATGAGCCCCTTGGTGGCGAAGTCCATGGCAGTGAATTTCTCGAACTCGCTCTTCAGGTAGACGATACTGCGACCATCGGCCATCCAAAACGGCTCTCGCCCGCCGCGGGCCACCAGACGCCGGTCCGTACCGTCGAGGTTCATGCACCAGACAGTGCGAACTGTGTTTTCTCCCTTTCCCTCGTCGACCAGGAAACAGACCTTCGTGCCGTCTGGGGAGACATGGGGGTCGAGTTCGTTCACGTCGCGAGTGCGCGTGAGGTTCACCCGCTCGGAGCCGTCAGCCCGGACCATGAACAGGTCCCAGTTCTGGTCTTGATAGCTCTCGAAAACGATTCTGCAGGCGACCTTCTTCAGTTCTTGGCCAAGGTCTTCGCTCCTTGCTGCGGAACAGGCAATGGCAACGGCGAGCGGCGGAAAAGCGACCAACGTCAGACAGGCGAAATTGCCGCGACGGTTCTTCATGGCTTGCGCAGACTCCTTCGTTGAGTGCGAAACGGTTTTCGTTTCACGTGTTCAGAATGGATGGCTGGGATGGTCGTAGTCGCTGGTTGGCGATGAAGTACAAGTTTATCGCGTTGGTTCCCGTCCAGACAAGACCGGATCACCCAGAGAAGGTGCCCGCACAGATCCTCACCGGCACAACACGCGGCGCAATTCTTGCCCGGCGCGGGGAACGAGGAAGGGATTGCGTCGCTGGTTGCGGAGCTTGGCGCCGAGGACGACGCCCGGTTTGCCGCGGCGCTCGGTACGAGTCGCGAGTTTTCCGTCTCGAGCGTGACCGAGGCCCTGGTCGGCCGGCTGGCGGGACTTTCTCCCGCGCGCCAGGCGTTGCTGGTCGCGGTGCTCGGCGATCGGGGCGACGCGGCCGCTCGGCCGGGGGGCCTGCGAGCCGCCGCGAGTTCCGCGCCCGAGGTTCGCGTCGCGGCCACCCACCGCGATCTGGTTCGCCGTGCCAGGGAACTGCTGATGCAGGCGAAGGCGAAGCCGCCTGGAACGTGATCGGTCAATGTTGTATCATCGACACCGCAGCGTGCGGGACGGAGAGAGTTCCAACCTGGCCTTTCGACGGTCGGAGAAGCCAACATGAGAGAACTGACATTGAGCCCGCTGATGGGACTATTGGTGTTGATCGTTTCGACGGCGTGGGCACAAGCGCCGGTCTGTCCCGTGCCGGGCGACTGGCAGTTTGTGCCCGAGTTCAGTGACGAGTTCAACGGCAAGCAACTTGACGATGCCAAATGGTGGGACTTCAACCCGATGTGGGTGGGCCGCAGGCCGGGCCTCTATGTCCGCGACAACGTGGCCGTGAAGGACGGCATGCTGCAGATTTCGGCGACGAAAATGCCGGACCACATGGAAACCGTTGAGAATCATGTCCGCGGTTTCCACACCTTCGCCACCGGTGCGGTCAAGGGCAAGAAACGAGTGAAGTACGGCTACTTTGAAGCCCGCTGCAAGGCGATGCCGTCGTACTGTTCCAGTGCGTTCTGGTTCTACGACCCGCTTGATCCGCCGCAAAAGTACCAGAAAGGCTTCTATTCCGAGGAGATCGACGTCTTTGAAATGTTCGGCAAACCGGACAAGTTGAAGCACGTCTATTTCATGACACTGCACCGGCAGGAGACTCCGTACGTGGAGGCGACCGTGCGGTTGAACAATGTCGTCAAGGGCGAAAAATGGCTGGCTCCGTTCAGCTTCTGCGACGATTTCCACACGTTCGGTTTCCTGTGGACCTCCGAAGTCATGAAGTGGTACGTGGATGATGTCGAGCGTTGGTCCGTTCCGAATGAAAACCACAAGACCGCATTGACCGTCAATTTCGATTCGGAGACGATGCCGAATTGGAGCGGGATGCCCACGTTGGACGAGCTTCCTGCCACGTTCTACGTCGACTATCTGCGCTGCTGGCAATTGCCCGGTATGAAGGAAGGGACGCATTGACCGTCCGCCGCGCCCGGAAACGGCTGGTTCAGGCGAAGACGAAACCGCCTGGAGCGGCACCGGCTCGATGAGCGTTTTGCAGAGCGTGGGGACTGCCGGCTTGGCGGTGTCATGAGATCAGCACCTCCGAGGGCTAGAAGCATGTATCGCAAGATCGGACTGAGTCTATTGGCTGGGCTGTTCACGGTGCTCCCCGCCATGGCGGCCGATGACCATCACGGCACGTGGGCCTATCCGCTCGAACGTTTACAGCTGGACTGGATGCGTCAGGACGCCCGGCGGTTGGACGTTTCCGCCTGTTTCGTACGCACGGACTCCTTCGAACTCGAACAGCAGATGGTGCGGAAGGTCCTTGACGAGGTCAAGTCACGCAATGCACCGCCGGCGACGGTGGAAGCCTGTGCGCGAGAACTTGCATCACTGGCCGAGGCGCACACGGCCGGTGCCGATCCCGCCTGGCAGCGGCTGTACTTTCAGCTCTGCGAGACGCGCCGCAAACTGCGGCTGCAGATTGTCTCGCGGTTCGCGGAGCGGTACATCTACGCCAAGCACTGTCAGTTGGCCAATCAGCCGTCGTTTGCGTCCACCGCCTTCCTGTCGGATTCCGTCTACAAGGACCGCCTGGGCGATTGGAAGATGGGCGCGGAATTATGTCTGCTGACCGTTGCCGCCGACGGGCAAGTGACCTCGGAAACGCTCTTGCGGCAGCCGGAGGGGATCATCCGCGATCCCTGCGTTTCGTTTGCGGGGACCCAAATCGCCTTCTCGATGCGCACCAGCGAGCACACCGACGACTACCACCTGTACGTGCTGCACTGGCCGGAGCGAAGCGTCCAACAGATTACCTTTGGTCCGGGCACTGCGGATGTCGAGCCGTGCTGGTTGCCCGAGGGGGACATCATCTTTGCCTCCACGCGGTGCGACATTTCGGTGCCGTGCTGGTCATCGGACGCCACGAACTTGTACCGCTGCGACGGCCAGGGGCGTTACCTGCGGCGGCTGGGATACGATCAGGCGCACACGCTGTACCCGCAGCTCCTGCACGACGGCCGGATCGTGTACACGCGGTGGGAGTACAACGACCGCGTCTCCGGCAAGGTGCACAAGTTGTTCGTGATGAACCCCGATGGGACGGCGCAGACCGAGTTGTACGGCAACAACTCGCACGCACCGCGGTCGATCATCCATGCCCGGCCGATCCCCGGTTCGCACCGGGTCCTGGTGATCGGCTCCGGCCATCACACCGACCAGAGCGGCAAACTGATGCGTCTGGATCGAAGCAAGGGGACGCAGGAAGCGGAGGGATTGGAGTACGTCGCGCCAGTGCGGCCCTTTGTCCCCAACCGGGACGATTTCTTCGGTCAGGAAGGTGAACTGTTCCAGTATCCGCTGCCCCTCGATGAGGACAACTACCTGGTCTCCTTCAATCCGGAGGGCGGTCCGCCGCGGGGCGCGTACAAGACCCGCTTTGGGATTTACTGGATGAACAGCGCCGGCGACCGCGAGTTGCTCGTGTACGACCCGGCCGTTTCCTGCGGCCAGCAGGTGCCGCTGGCGTCCAGAGCCCCGCTTTGCCCCCCTCCTGACAAGGTGGACTTCGATCGCGACGAGGGCACGTTCTATTTGCAGAACGTGTATTTCGGCGCGGGCCTGCAGGGCGTGCCGCAGGGCGCGGCGAAGAAGCTGCGAATTGTCGCCCTCTCGTACCGCGCGATGTCGGCCGGCGTGGACTACAACCAGCCCAGCTCGCAAGTGCACACGCCGGTCTCCATCGGAAACGGCAGTTGGGACGTCAAGCATGTGCTGGGCACGGTCGATGTCCAGGAGGACGGCAGCGCCTATTTCACGGTCCCGGCGCGCCGGGCGGTGTACTTCCAGCTGCTGGACGAAAAGGGCTATGTCATCCAAACGATGCGCAGCTGGACGACGCTGATGCCGGGTGAAACCTTCGCCTGTCTCGGCTGCCACGAGAACAAACACGATACGTTGTCCGACTCGAAGCTGAGTACTCTGGCGCTGCGGCGTCCGCCGCAGCGGCCGGTTCCGTTCTACCAGGCAGGCGAAGTGGCCCCGCCGGAGCAACTGCAGTTCCTGTCGCCCGCGCAACGCCGGGCGTACGAGTACTTGAATGTCAATGCGCCGCAGGGCATGGATGTGCCCCAAGGGTTCAGCTATCTGCGGGAGATCCAGCCGATCTGGGACGCGCACTGCGTGGGCTGCCACACGGGCCGCCAGCAGGCCGACGGGTCCGCAGCCCCGCTGAGCCTGTTGGGCGACACGAAAAACTACGGCTGGAAGGAAGCCTGGGAGGGCGTTGTCTCCCGTCCGAAAACGGCGGAATACGTGTATCCGCAAACGGGCAAGGACATGAATCCGGGCCGCGACTACTGCGAATCGTACGTGAACCTCACCAAGTACGGCCGCGTGTGCTACGAGCAGGTGAATGACCTCGTCAACTGGCTGCCGATGGCCACTTCTC
Organism: Thermoguttaceae bacterium; assembly: GCA_040768665.1. Taxonomy (GTDB): domain Bacteria; phylum Planctomycetota; class Planctomycetia; order Pirellulales; family Thermoguttaceae; genus JABWBD01. Next base: position 77,780 of record JAXGMN010000036.1, on the reverse strand, counting down.
AGCCGCCCATGATCCCGCCGTACTCCTTCGGTTCCTCGAAGAGCCGACTGATGCAATATCTGGAGCCGGCGCATTACGGCGTGGCACTGACGCAGCGGGACAAAGACCGTGTCGCCTGCTGGATCGACCTGAACGTGCCGTATTGTGGATCCTACATGGAAGCCAACAAGTGGGACACCATCGTCCACACCTACATTCATTCGTACCGCGATCAGTGCCGCGGGGCGTATCTGTTCCAGGAAGCCAAACGCTTGCGGCACGCGGAGATCGAGCTGGCCCATCTGGATCTCTTTCGGGAGCATCTGCAACGCGGTGCCAATACCGCCTTCGCGACGTTTCCCCGCTTCGACTTGGGCGGCATGGACGCCCAGCAGCAGTTCATCGAGGCCTACAACCAGTTGCCGAACACGGTTCCCATTTTCGGGTTGGCGGAAGGCCAGGACGCCCGCGGCGGCTCAAACGTGAAGGGGAATGCGGTTCGCAATCTGGCGCTCAACCCGCACGCCGCGACGTTCCAGCTGCGGTCCTACCCGCATGTCACCTCGAATAGCCACTTCAAGTACCTGCCGGAATTCTCGCCGGGGAACGTGGTCGATGGGAACGCGGCTGCGGCCGAAGAAACCTCGCCGGTTCCGTACTGGAGGCCGAACCGACGCACCGACTTGTGGCTGAAGATCGAGTTCGGCCGGACGGTGGAGACGAGCCGCGTGGTGTTGTATCTGCGGAAGCTGCCGGATCAGGAAAAGACATGGAGCAGCGCGACGTTGGAGTTCTCCGACGGGCACAAGGTTGCCATCGCATTGGAAAACACGGCCGCCGCGCAAGAGTTCGTGTTTCCGAACCAGTTGACCGCGTGGGTGAAGCTGACCGACCTGCGGGAGACCTTCCCACTCGGCGACAACGGCGTGACCGAGCTGGAGGTCTTTGGCAAGAACGTAGAATGAACGCTCCGGAATTCGGCGGCGTGGCGGGGCAGTCCCACGGGCAGTCACGAGCCTTTCCAGCCACACCGGGCCGGTCACGTTCGGGACCACCGCGTTGCCAGGAACTCGACGGCCGGAAACCTCGCAGCCTTCGGTAAGGAATGGCCGAAAGGCAAACGCCCTACACGATGGAGGATGTCCAGATGCTTCAATGTGAATTACCGTACCAAGCCTGGTTGTTCCCAGCGCACACCGCGATGCGCCGCGTCCCCACCGCGGATTCCGAGAAGCCATCGTTCGCGCCACGCGCGACTTGGACCCTGCTGTCCTTGCTCGTGCTGCTCGCACCAAATGCGGCCCGATGTGCGGATGACGCGGTCGCATTCCCTTTCGGAACCGCGTCTCCTGCGCCGCCGGCCATCACGGTGATCGAACCGCAGAAAAGCGGTGGAATACTTGCGCCCGGCAAGGCATTCCGTTTTCGCGTCACCGCCGATCGGCCTGTTGAGGCCGGCGCAATCCGTCTGTGGCTCAACGGCAAGGAAGTCACCGAGCGACTCTTGGTCGGGGGGACACCGGCAGCCCGAGAGGTGACACTTGAGGGACTGGCGCCAGACACGTCATACCGTGCGAAGATTACTGCCGAGAACTCGCGGGGATCCACAGAACGTGTGGAACGCTTCTACACGTTCCGCGACAAGGTTGACGGCTATCGGGGTATTTGGTGGACGATCGGGGAAATAGTCAGCCCGTACGGGGACAAGAACTCCGGCGGCACGGGCTTCGTTGCCAACCACACGGTCAGTCCCATGGCCGTCTATGCTCCGGAGGTCGAGAAGACCTTCTTCGTCTACGGGGGAACCACCGGTCCGGAAGACCGCTACCTCCTGGCCATGGCCTCGTACTACGACCACAAACGGCACCGCGTTCCCCGGCCGACGATCGTTCGCGATCAGCGGGGAATCGATGACCCGCACGACAACCCCAGCTTGACCATTGACGAGGCCGGGTATGTGTGGGTCTTCATCGCCGGCCGCGGGCGTCACCGGCCAGGGCAGATCTTCCGCAGCAAGCAGCCCTACTCCGTCGACTCCTTCCAGGAAGTCATCTCCCGCGAGCAAACCTACTCGCAGATCTGGTACATTCCCGGAAAGGGGTTCTTTCATCTGTTGACGCTCTACACGGGCGGCCGCGAATTGTATTGGGAGACGAGCCGCGACGGAAAGGATTGGACCGCCCAGCCAGCGAAGGACCTCAAGAAGCTCGCCGGCTTCGCTGGGCACTACCAGGTGAGCCGCTGCGACGGGCAGAAAATCGGGACCGCCTTCAACTACCATCCCGGCGGCAAACCCGACCGCCGCACGAACATCTACTACGCCGAGACGGCCGACTTCGGCCGCACGTGGACTACCGTCGACGGCCGCCCGCTGACCATCCCTCTGGACCATCCCAAGAATCCCGCGCTCGTAGTCGACTACGAGGCGCAGCGGCGACTGTTCTACATCAGCAAGCTCGTCTTCGACGCCGAGGGCCGCCCGGTGATCCTCGGCCTCTCCAGCCGCGGCCACGCGCCGGGACCGGATAACGACCCGCGCCTTTGGGAAATCACGCGCTGGACTGGCGAGCGTTGGCTTACGTCCACAGTCACCCAATCCGATCACAACTACGACTCGTGCAGCCTCTATATCGACGGCGAGCGCTGGACAGTGATCGGTCCCACGCTCGCGGGACCGCAGGCCTATTTCACAGGCGGTGAAGTCGGCCTCTGGACCTCCACGGATCGGGGCGCGAGCTGGAATCTGGAGCGGCGTGTCACGCAGAATAGCCCCATGAATCACAGTTACGTGCGCCGGCCTCCCAACCCGGCTGATCCCTTCTTCGCCGTCTGGACGGATGGCGATTCGAGCCGCCTTTCTCCCTCGCGGATCTTTTTCTGCAACTCGACGGGAGACCGACTCTACATGCTTCCCTACCGGATGGATGCGGACTACGCGGAACCGGTGCTGCTGGCCCCCCCGATCCCTCCACCCGCAGACGTTTCGGACTTTTTTCAGACCAAGAACCAGTGACTTGTCGCTTGTCGCGCCTGTTTGACATCGGAATCCTCCTTCTTCCTCTGCCACTACAATCGCAATTGGCGCTCCTCAGCCATCAAGAAGAATCCGAAATACAGGATGCCCACAACCCGATGCTGGCCCGTTTGCTAGAAGAGCACTGCCATCGGTCCCGTTCCTCCCCGATCCTCAATGCGTGCCGGTGAGTGGATATCCGCAGGCCTCCAGCAGGCACTGCTGCACGAGCAGTTCGTGCTCGAGGGGGTGGGGGTTTTCGATCTCACCGCGGATGATTCGAGCCAGCTCGATCAGTTGGAAGTCATAGCGTCCCGGCGGCGGCGGGAAGGAGACCTCCTGATAGCCCTTCTTGTAAGTATCGCGGGCCTCGGAAAGGGCGAGCCGAAGTGTCAGCGGCCCGGAGCGCTCCAGCGGCCGGATGTCGACCGTGCCCTGGTCGCCGCAGACCACCAGTTGCCGCCGCTGGTTGCCTTCGACCTCGAGCGACGCCGTGCGAATCGTGACCGTCGTTTTCGGATATTCGAACACGATCAGCCCGTTGTCGCACATATCTACACCGACGTCCGTCCGCGTTTGCCGCGGGTAGGAGACGATGCGGCCGGGCTTTCCCATCAGGCTCACCACCAGGTCGATCAGGTGGCAGGCGAAGATGAACATCGATCCGCCGCGAAACTGCGCGAGGTATTTTCGGTAGCTCAGACCGTGCGTGACGCTCATCACGCAGTCGATCTCGAAGATCTGCCCGAGCCACCCCTCACGCACCGCGCGCTGGCAGAATTGGACCGCCGGGTTGTTCCGGTACATGTAGCCCAACTGCACGGCCAGTTTGCGCCGGCCGGCCTCGTCCAACACTCTCTTGAACGCGGCGAATGACTTCCCGCCCGGTTTGTCGAGGTGGACGTGCATGCCGGCTGCGATACATCGCCCGGTGACGTCCATGATGCGGTCGTCGCCCGAGCTGACCTCGACGGCCACGGCCTGGAGCCCCTCGACCTTGAGCAGTTGCTCTTCGGTCATCCACGGCACGCCCCGATACGCCGGATGGTTTTCGTGCCGCTTGCGCAGCTCAGGGTCGGGTTCGGCGATGCCGACGACCTCATAGTGGTCGCTCAGCTTCCGGAAGGTCTCCATCTTCCCCGAGGCGTGCTCATGCGCCGTGCCGATCTGGCCAATCTTGATCCGCTGCTTCGGGTGCTCGTCCGCCGTAGCGGTTGCCGCGCCCCAGCGCCCAGCGACGATGGCCGCGCCCGCGGCGGCGACGTTTGTGAGAAGATGACGACGATCCAAGGTGTGCATGGCATCCTCGCGTGGCGGAGTTGACAGTTCAGGGTAACAGCCGGCCAATTCGCTTTCCGCTTTTGATGCTGGCGTACTTCTGCGGGATGACCAACCTGACATCCAGGTTTTCCGCGCCCGCCGCGGTGACGGGATTGCGATTGGTTCCTCGATTTAGACCACCTCTTCCACGACCCAAGGCTGCCGATACTCGCGCTTCAAGTAGCGCATGGCGTCGGCATCGTCGAGAATTTGCTCGGTCTGCGGGTCGATCCGCAGCGTCCGCCCGCCGAGCCGGCAACTGATGTTGGCGTAGTGGACCAACAGCATGCTGCGGTGTCCTTCTTCCACGTCGGCGTTGGGCCGCGTTCGGCTCCTGACCGACTGGACGAAGTTCTCTTTGTGGGGAGGGTCGGGATAGCGACCGTGCATCTCGTCCTTGACGACCGGTTGCCGGTTCTTCGGGCGGACGTAGACCTGCCAGCCACCGCCCATGCGGCCCACGTACATCAAGCCCAACTCGCCGTAAAGCTCGATCCGCGTGGCGTTCTGCGGCCAATGGGGGAAGATGTCGCCGTTGCGAATTCCGTCGTCGCTCTCGAGCATGTAGGGCGTGTAGAGCGTCTGATCGTAGGTCATCAGCAGTTTGGGGAACTCGAAGACGGCCGACTGTGTGTCCGGCGTCTCGGCGGCCCCCTGCGAGTTGAAAATCCCGCCCACGCAGTACACGCTGCGCGGATAATCGACGCCGCAGAGCCAGCGGGCCACATCGAGCTGATGGATGCCCTGATAGGACATCTGGCCGCCCGAATAATCCCAGAGCTTGCGCCATTGGGTATGGATCGCCGGGTCGTACTTGCGCTCGGGGGCCGGCCCGTTCCACATCTCCCAGTCCAGCGTGGCTGGCGGTTCGGTCTTCGGCCCCCACTGGAAATTCGTCTCATGACGTTGCTCATGCACGCGGCAGAGGTGGATCCGGCCCAGCTTTCCTTCTTCGAGGTACCGTTTGGCGGCCAAGAGGTAGGGGGCGCTGCGGTTATGCGTGCCGATCTGCACAATGCGGTTGTACTTGCGCGCCGCCTTCACGGCTTGGCGGCCTTCCCAAATACTGTGGCTCTGCGGCTTCTCGCAGTAGACGTCCTTGCCCGCGCGGCAGCACAAGATGGTCGCCAGGGCGTGCCAGTGCGGCGGGGTGGCGATCACCGCAGCGTCGACGGCGGCGTCGGTGAGCATCTCGCGGAAGTCCTGCACGCATTTCGGGCGTTTGCCTCCTTGACGCGAGGCATATTGGTTCGCTCGCGTCTCGTGCAGCCGGCGGTCCACGTCGCAAATGTAGGCGATCTCGCAATCGCCGCGATCCAGGAAACCCATGGCCAGCGAGTGCCCCCGCCCGCCGCCGACGCCGATCATCGCCAGCACGAGCCGGTCGTTGGCTGGAGTCGCCCGGACCGAACCGGGGTTGCCCAGAATAGTGACGCCGGCCGCTCCGAGCGCAGCCTTCCGAGTATCATCGAGGAATCGTCGCCGGTTGAATTCGGACATGGAATTGGGGCCCTTTATACAAAACGGTCGGTGTCAGGTTCCCAGGTCGGACAGTGTCGTCTAGGTTAGCCCGTCCGCCGCCGCCGCGCCAAGGTATAGAATACGGACAATTTGTTACAGCTTGCCCATAGACGCGGATTTGCGGTGGGCCGCGTCAGCCTCGTCCAAGCGGCCCAAGCGGCTGAGTACCCAGCCCAACGTGGCGCGGGTTGGCCGTAATCCCCTTGATCATCACAATCGTTTGCCGTCTGGATATCGCCGGCTTGCTGGTACATATTCGCCATCCTCGCTTCGACGCGGGCCGGCAAACGGGCCCACGACCTCACGCCTCGGGGGCTGCTCCGCCGTCGAGCCCCCAGTGGAGGAGCACGGCCTGTTAGACGTTCGCGGGCACGACAAACGGTTCGCGATACTCGCGGCTGAGCAGCTCATTGGCGGCCTCGTTGCCGACGAACCGCTCCTTTTCCGGGTCGAATTCGAGCAGCTTGCCAAGTTGATACGTCGTCGATGCAAGGTCGAGCCCGAGGGCATCCTTCAGGCCCTGCTTGATCCGCTGCCACGATTTCTGCACCTCTTCGTTGTCGCCGAAGACCGGGATCGGCGTGTCGCCGGGGACCTGCTCGCCCAGGCGGTAGGAGATGTTGCCCAAGTGGCAGAGGCCGATCGTGCGATGGGCCTCGAGCACGTCGGCGTGCAGGTCTTCGCGCTTGCGGCTGCGAACGCAGTCGATGAAGTTCTTGAAGATCAAGTGGTTGAACTCATTCTCCGCCCACGTCTTGGCCTCCACGCCGAGCGACAGGCTCTTGTCGGCGCCTTGGCGCGTGAACTCGCCGCAGGTCAGCACGCCCTCGGTCGTGTGGAACTCGTTGGCGACCTTCGTTTGGGGCTTCGGGTTCCCCTCGATGATCGTTCTGTTGTTGAGTCCGGCGATTTCCATCACCAGCAGGCAATCGCCGTAGTCGTAAACGGTCACCAGCATGTTGGGCGTCTCACCCTGGTCGGTAAACGGAGGCTTGCCGGCGGTTGACTCGACCCAGCGGCCGCCCATGCTGAGCACGCGTTTCGGCAGCGTCCCGCCCGGGATGCCCCAGCGGGCGACGTCCAACTGGTGGGCGCCCTGGTTACCAATCTCGCCGTTGCCGAAGTCCCAGAACCAATGCCAGTTGTAGTGGATGAAGTGACGGTTGCAGGGCCGTTTGGCAGCCGGGCCGAGCCAGAGGTTGAAGTCGAGCGTTTCCGGGGCCGGTTCGTCGTTTCTAAAGCCGATGCTCCAGCGGACCTTCGACGCATAGGCCTTGGAGACGAGCAGCTTGCCGTGCTCCCCGCTGGCGATCGCCGCGACCGTCCTCTTCCAACTTGCCACGGAGCGGCTTTGGGTGCCGTGTTGGACGATCCGCTGGTATTTCTCGGCCGCCTCGACGCACTTCCGCCCCTCGAACAAGTTGTGGCTCATTGGCTTCTCGACGTAGACATCCTTGCCGGCCTGGCAGGCCCAGATCGTCATCAGCGCGTGCCAGTGGTTGCAGCTGGCAATCGAAATCGCGTCCAGGTTCTTGTCTTCCAGGGCCTTGCGGATGTCCTGCACACAGGTCGGCGTGTTACCGCCCAACTCTTGGATCTTCTTCGCCCGATTTCCGTGCAGCGACGCGTCGGGGTCGATCAGGTAAGTGACCTTCACCCCCGGCATTCTGGCAAACTGGCCCATGTGCACCTGGCCGCGACCATGGATACCCGCCACGCCGATCCGCACAGTGTCGTTGGCTCCGAGGATCGAGCCAGAGGATTTCGTGCCGGCAATCGTGAAGACCGCGCCGGCCCCGGCACTGGCCGCGGCGTGTTTCAAAAAGTTGCGTCGTGAAATGCTGGGCATGACAGACTCCTTCATGGATTTCTGGGGTACGAGAAGACGCGGCGATGGACGTCTACGAGCTTTTTTCGGATCGCGTCCACAAATCCAGCGGATGCTTGCGATTCGTCAAGGGTATGGCCACGCGCCCGCCCTGAACGCACGAGTCAAATACGGCCTGTGTCATTTCCCACGATGCGAGGCCATCCTGCACACTGAAAACCGGGCGACGATCCTCCTCGATGGCGGCGATGAGGTCGTCCGTAATGATCCTGTTCCGCTCCCGGTGTGGGTCTTTCATTTCAACGCTTGGAGCATCAGGAAGAGGCTTCCAGGCGCCGTCCGACCAGGTCGACTTTTCGAGGCATTGTACCCGTACCGTTGAGTCGCCGGCGGGAATACGGATAGAGAGGATTCCCCGGGTTCCATAGATGTCAATGCCGAAGCGCCCGCCATTGCCGTCGGGATTCAGCATGGAATCGAAATAGCCGACGACACCATTCGGGAATCCATACATGGCGTGAACACGATCTCCCACAATCGGCCCGAGCGGTTCGGTGGCCTGGCGCACATTGGCTGCCGTCGAGGCACGACCCTTGTCGGTAATATCGGCAGTACACCAGATTGGCGACCCGCCCATGAAAAACCGCATCAGATCAAGCACGTGGGCGCCAAGCACAATCAGGTCTTCGCCGCCAGCACGACGATCCTCTTTGCCTCGTCCACGCGCCTCCAACACGGTTCCGATGAGTCCCTGCTCGACCAGTCTCTTTGCATGCTGGACCAACGGCATACCGCGAAAATTAAAGGCAATGGCCCACTTCAGATTCTTCGCTTCGATGGCCGCCACCATTTCATCGCCATTGGAAAGATTGTCGCAGAAAGGCTTCTCAATGAACCCATGGGCGCCTGCCTCGGCACAAGCCAGCATGTAGTCCTTGTGATTTACTGTCCATCGTGGCGCCACCGCCACCAGATCGGGACGCTCCTTCTCCAACATTTCACGATAGTCTGCATAGGTGCGCTCAACACCAACCTCTTTGGCGTGTCGCGTCCGACCGCTTTCGTCCGGGACCGCCAACGCCACAGTTGCCACATCATCCCGCAAGGCAAATGCATATTGGATGCAATGCCCATAGCCACCCATCTTGCTGTCGCCAATGATGCAGGCTTTGTACTTCTTCTTCTCCAGACCGCTAGCGGATGTCGCGGCTGCGGCCATCATCGATGAACCTGCGATGAATTGTCGCCGATTGAGATGCATTTCTGTTCCTCCATTGCACTTTCTCTTTGCCGATGTGGGCGCAATGAACGGTTACCTAGTGCGCAAGTCGTCAAGGCTAAATCCGGAGGTTGTAAGCGGAACGCTAGCCGCCGGTTCCGGTCGCCACCGGCGCTACGCCGTGCCGCTCACCCACGCTACCCCAAAGTTTAGCCTTGACGACGCACTAGGCCTGTGTGCACTACACCCTTCGCCTCCATCCAGCGCGGTGGAGCTTGGCTGGATGGCCCGATCAGCGATTTGTCCGAGCGCGAAGATGCGATCCGTTTGCGTCCTTGCCCTCTCCGGCGCCGACTCCGGGTCCGGGTATCCACGGGGCCGTTGTCACCCACCACTGGTGCATGTTCGTGTTGGCACCCGAATAGCTGACGTCCGAATGGATCAGCAACCGTTCGGGTGTCGCGGGATTGTACTTGCCGATGATCTCGTTGGCGGAATAGCAGTCGCCCCCGCCCGGAGTCTGCAACCTGCTCATCAGGACAATCCCCTCGTCCCATTGAATGCCGTCACGCGACGAGTAAAGCACGAAATTGTCCGGACCGGGATCGTCGCCGACCAACTGCCGTGGGTTGCTGCCGCTTCGCCCTTGCATGAAGTACCACTGGCCCAGCTTTCCGGAGAGCTGCATATTGCGGATCCCTTTGGCAAAGTGTGTGGTCCGGACCTCCGACCAGGTCCGTCCACCATCCCGGCTGATCGTGTAGGGAATGTTCTGTTCAGCCGCTGGGTCCTCTGTCTTCAGATGGGCGTCGTAGGTGTAGACAATGATTTCGCCGTGGTCGAGCGCGCCGGCGGCCCAGTAATAAGTGGCGTGATCGAAGGGCAGCACGCTGCGTTGACGGAAAGACTCCCCGTTGTCGCTGGAGACCCACAGAGTCTGCGGTCCACCCGGCGTCATGTTCGATCCGCCGCCCCGAAAGACGATGAAGATCTCTCCGGCATGCACGAACGACGTATCCATCGTGTAGGCGATATCCTGGACCGTAGCCGATTCGTCAAACGCCCGCGGACCCTGCCACGTCTGCCCTTGGTCCTTGCTGAGAAAGTAGGCCGGCGCCCGCTGTTTCTCCCATCTTTCGTTCGCATAGTGGATGACGGTGGCCACCAGGGTCCCGTTCGGCGCGGTGACGACCGAGTAAACCAGGGCGGAGCACATCTCCGTCCCGTCAAACATCCGCTTGAATACTCGAACGCTGGGGGTGCTCCAGGTCAAGCCGCCATCGGTCGAACGCCGGTATTCCGACCATCCCGCCGAGCCGTGCCCATTCCAATTGTCGGCGCCCGTTCCCGTCACGCTGTAGAAGGCGATGATGTCCCCGTTCCGGCATTCGGCAATCGAATTGTGTCCGTGTCCGGAATGGTTTTCCTTCTGCCGATCCACGAACAGCACTCCGGTATTGGGGATGTCCGCAGGGTAGACGAAAAACGGCTTTCCCTCAGCTGCTCGCGTCCGGTTTCGCGCGGATCGAGCGTCCTCGAACCCGAGCACGACCGTCCATTTCCCAAAGCGATAGGATTCTCCGGACGTGGTCTGCTTTTCGTACACAAGCACCTGATCGATCTCGCGCGTCTCGAACAACTGGAAGCGGTCCTCCTTGGTCCGCACAAACCCCTGTTTCTCGAGGGCCTCGGCTTGAGAGGCGGCGCCCGGTATGAGCTGAGGGGTGAGTACGATCAGGCGGCCGCCTCGCACCACATCGAACTCGGTGGCATCGATCGAGCTTCTCAAGAACTTCTCCCCTGCCAACGCAGCCGGGAAATCAGTCAGCCTGTAACCGCGATCGGTGAACAGCACCGCACCGGATCGGAACCACATCACCTCCGCTTGCGAGTCCCCGCGAACTTCGATCACCGCACGATCCGCGGCATACGTAGGGCATGAGACCACCGTCCCCACCGCCGCAAGCACGGAAAACACCTTCGTCGTGTACATCCCCAGTTTGCACATATTGCGTTCTCCCTTTACAAAACTGACAATCGCTTTGCGGAGCGTCGTTCGCCGCGCCTCAGCCCATCTGGCCTGAGGCCCATTGCAGCTTACTCAGGGCGGCTGCTCTGTCGCCCATACACTTTCACGCAACTGACGGAAATCCGGCAGTCGGTACCGCCCAACTCGTCACAGCGCAATTGGAGACGGTTGACTCCCTTCGTCAGTGCGGGCAACGGTTCGGCGAATTCCCCTTGGAGAAGGGGCTGCCCTTTCTCGACCAGTGTCCAGCTTCTTTCATCGCGGCACCGCAAGACCTGTCCGCTGGCAATCACAGCCGGCATGCTCAGCTCCCGGCCGTTGACGACCAACATCGGCTTGACCTTGTTTGCCCCGATTTGTTCGACGGCGATGTCGAATTCAAGCGTCGCCTGGTCCCCGGGGCCTGCGCCGCCTTCGTCCCGCAGCACGGAGGTCCAGCAGTTGTCCCGGCCGTCGAATCGGGTGATGACACGAGGCATGTCGTACTCGTATCGGAGCTTCGACCAGTCAACGTCGGCGGCGTGTACCGAAGGGCTCGCCCAGTGCGACCGCGGATACGACTGCCCGGCCGGGGGCGGCGCCGGGAGAGACGCAGCCAAACGCAATCTGGTTGATGCCGGCATTCAGGACCGGTATCCCCTCAGGGCATTCCGGCCGGAAACGGCTACGCAGCGCCCCGCGCGGATCGTAGTGTACGCCAACTCCATCCTCATCCAGCTCAAGCAGGTCCCCGGAGGAGATCGCTACCGGAACCCGCAGCGGCTTACCGTTGACGGAGAGGGCAACGTCTCGGAGCGTGGTGTCAACCGCCGTCATCCCCACGATTGGTCCGACGGTGACGTCAACCCGGCCTTTGGCCGGGATTTGGTTCAGCAGCAGGTTGATCTCCGAGACGCGGGCGGTTTGCAGGTCGCGGTGGCACAGCTCGTAGCCGGCGCCGCGCACATAGGGCCACTTCAGGCCGAAAGCGCGATCGCTGTCACGTTCCCGGAACAGCAGCTCGCAATAGCGCCAGCCGGTGAAATCCAGGTCAACGTAGTGCTCGGAGATCGCCGCGCCGAACGTGCGGTCCGTTCGGAACTGCACGTTGAGGACGGCTCCGCTGCCGTCGCCCTTCACCCAGAGCCCGACGCCGGAGCAGGCGCCGATGTCCCGGTAGGGGAATTTGTAGGAGGTCCCCAGGCTCGTCCAGGCGCCAACGGAGAAATCGTTCCTGTTGACGGCCTGAATCCGGAGGTTTCGCGGGCCTCCCTTCACGTCCGCCGTCTCGGTCAGGAGCTCCTGCGTCACGTTGGCGGCGCAGTCCCGGCTGGCGATCAGCGACGCGTCGCTGAAGTCGATGATCGGCCGCGGCGCGGCGGGGTCGGGCGGAAGGGGCGACTGCAGCACCTCGATGCGGACCCGGAACGGCTGCTGCCCGCAGGGGTTGTCCACAGTCCATTGCGCCGGCTCCGTCCCGGACACGACCGCCTTGTGCGGCAAATACTCGACCGGCGTGAATTGCCACGCGCCGCGGTCGCTGAGACGCAGGCGGAAGTCCCTGCCGGGCTCGCGAACACGGTCGATGGTCGCCTGGTCGAAGTAGTTGGCCAGGCGGTGCTGCTCATACCACCCGATGACGGTCAGCATGTCCATCGCCTGGGCGTTTGCGGGGGCGCCGCCAACGCTCAGGCCTCCCAGGGACATCGGGGCATCCAGGGCCATGTTCTTCGCCATCCAGTATTCCGTCTCATCCAGGTACTGCCTGCGGTGGCGAGGCCCCGGGCCGTTCAGCGACCACCATCCCATCTGCGGCTCGAGCAGGTCGTTCATCCGCGCGAGCCCGGCACTGCTGACGTGCTGGTCCTGAAACGGCTTCCAGGCGCAGTGTGCCGAGTCCCAGGCGCCGGTGCGCGAATGGAACCACCAATTGTGATGTCCCCAGTTGCTGGCCTCGTTGAGACAGTCGCGGTTGAACTTGCGGAAGGTCGTCCAGCGCATGCAGTTGTCGGGATACCCGACGCCCATGCCCTCCGCCCCGTCGAAATAGAGGAAGTCCGCCTTGCAGGTGTTGTACGCGCGGGCGATGTCGCCGGACAGCTTGTCCATCAGGCCGCTCCCGGGAACGGGATAGAAGGCCAGATAAACCTGCTTGAGAAACTCCGCCTTGACGCCGGCCGGATGGTCCTGGGCCTGGGTGCCGAAGGCCCCGCGCGTGCACTTGCCGAAGCAGTACGGCTGCTCGCGGGAGATCGCCGTGTACTGGACCAGCTCGGTACCGATGCGAAACACGTTGGTAGCGCCGTGGTAGGTGAACACGGTCGAATGCCGGTCGACTGGCGGTTCGTTGACATACAGGGCGTCATCGGCCTTGCCGAAATCTCTGGCGAGGGTGTAGGTCGCCAGGGAAATCAGTTCCTGCGAAGGCACTGGGGTGATGTAGGGCGATTCGGTGCGGATGCAACCGCTCAAGGTGTGCAGACCCAGCTTGAGGCCTGCCGCGTGCAGTCGATCCGCGGCGGCCACCATCTCGTCCATGCCGCCTGGGAAGTTCTTGGGGTTGGGCCGGTAGTCCCCGAACGTGCGAAACCACGGCTCCCGAAAGTGAAGGATGCCAAAGCCGCCGCGACGGGCCAGATCAATCCAGGAATCGGTGTCGGTGAATGCATCTTGGACAAACAGGTACGACAGGCGGGCCATCGGCGATTCGGCCGCCCACGGACCGCCATGCTGCGATCGCGGCACATCCTCCTGCGTGGCCATGGCCTTCAGCATGGGGCGCAATTCGGACCGCGGACCTGCCGCCAGGCCCGCGCTGTAACCGGTCAGGCCCAGGTCGGCGGAGGTGCTTGCGCGCATCGCGGTGCTGCAGTTGACCTCCAAATCCAAAGCCCGCAGGGCGATGCCGGAGTCGTCGTCGGATACCAGCCCCGCGAACCCGCCGCGGTACCGGTTCACACCCGGGGCACACTGGAAGAAGACGAACGACGTGACCCGCGGGACCGTGACCTCCAACGCCGTGAACTTGAGGTAGTCGCCCTTGGACTCGCAGCGCAGCCTGGCATGGCCGTCCAGCCCTCGAAAGGTCGCCGTCAGAATCCCATTGTCGACCGACATCTTGCGACACTCGACGTTGCGGTTGCCCTCCACGACAACCGTAACCATGGGCGTCTCGGCAGCCAGCAGTTCCCTGGCGCGCCCCTCCTTTGAGGGCCTTCTGCAGAAGCGAAGTGACCCAACCGGCCTCGTTAAGCGTTAACGTGGCGCACCGCGTTTCAAAGGAGACAAGCGTTCGGGGTTGGACCGGGTAAACCACCTTGATCTCACCGCTGTCCCGCCCCGTGCGTTCGGCCAGAAGTGCGACTTCCGCCGGGGTCAACGCCCGCTTGTAGAGCCGCAACTCGTCGATCAACCCGTCGTGGCTCTTCTCGGTGTTCCACTGTCCGAGCACCAATGCATCGGTGAAGCCAATGGGGTACTGCCACGCGGATTGGCCGACCTTCTTCCCGTCCATGTACGTGGTGACATTCGGCAAGCTGAATGTCGCTGCCAGGTGCGTCCATTTCCGCAGCGGAATCCGCTGCATGCCGCAGCTCCCCTCTTCCCACCGATCGCCAACCTTCCCAGCCTGATGCCCCCGTCGCCCCAGGCGGAACGACAGGTTGTCTTCGTTGACAAAGAACATGAACCCGCCCGGATTCCAGCCGCCCGTCAAAACGTTCGGGTACTTCCCATTCAGGCCGTTCCAGTAGACCCACACCGACACCGTCATCTCGGTCGATCCGTCCAACGCGGCGATGTTCGGGATCACTAGGTTGGAGTTGAGCTTGCCGATGCTGACGGCGGTGCCGAACTCCCCGGTGGCCCATCCCACCCGGTTGAGAACGGCGTGGGCCCGGTACGGCCCCTTGTCCGCCGATTGCTCGCCCTGGCCTTCGGTGAACGGCCAATACCCGACTAAACCTTCATCGAGGGAAGATGCGGCCGACGTCGATGAAGCGGCACACACCCCGACCAGCAAGGACGTCAAAACAACGCTTCTCCAGATCATGGTCACTCCTTCAAGGGCTACCTTCGCTGCGCTGGGTTGCCTGCATGTCGCGGGAAATACAGCAGAACAGGCCTATCTGGTTCGCACGACACCCGCCGTCATGACACCGAACGCGATTAGTACCTGTCCAAGAACAAGACCGCTGTCTTGTCGCCTCCGCTCCGCGAAAGGACGTTCTTTCGCGGAGCGAAAGGCGACACTGATTGCCTTGCCGGTCGATAATCGTCATGTTGAACGGCGGAACTGCGCTCGTCAACCGCCCCAAGAATGGGCCAGAAGTGTCGCGAGGGCCAAGATCCCGCAGATCGGCCGGGCGCGGCCGGCAGGTGGCCGGGACGCGCTCGTCGGCGGGCATTCCGACAACTTCCCGGACCTCGCACGTCGCGTGGCGGAGGTCGCGGCAACTCGCTGTTGAGTCACGCTAGTCCATGGGACACGGGACGAATGATCAGGCTGTTGAATCGAGGCTTCAACAAGCCTATGCTGAGTCGGTTTACTGGAAGCCCCGGCTCTTTCGATTCACTCGCGCAAAGAGAACGACCATGAACAAGTTCAAGAAGGCCATTACGGTCACGGCGTGCGCAACGGCCTCTCCCAATCATCTGCGATTGACGCTGTTGCTCGTCTTGCTGACGGCGCACGTCCTGCCGACTATGGGCCTGGCACAAACCTGTCGGTTGAACGCCTCCTGGCCAGCCTTTGACTACGACGGGAAACCAGCGCAGGCGGACGGCTCGTGTTCGAAAGCGACTGTGGCGGGTTCGCAGATCGAGACGGCGGGCTATGCCGCCCAGACGCGAACGATGACCGCCGCGGATGGAAGACTTCAAGTTCGGCTCGACGGCAGGAACTACAAGGGCTTCCCCGCGGAGGAATACGCCGTCTTGTTGACCAATCTCTCGAAGACGGAACCGACGGGAATTGTCGCCAACTTCCGGTCGCTCAAGATTTGCCTAGACAAGGAGCAATCGGACAAGCCGATCGTGCTCAACGTCCTCCGCGGTTCCACCTGCAAGGCGACCGACTTCATCCCGGAAGCGTTTCCGATTGAAGCCGGAAAAGAGAAAATCCTGACGACGACGTGCGGGCGTTCATCGAACGACTTCATTCCGTTCCTCGAACTGAGTCTCGACGACCAGAACGGCTATCTGTTTGCCGTAGGCTGGACCGGATCGTGGAAGGCGCGGTTTGCGAATACCGGCCAGGCGGTGGACGTCGAGATCGGCATGGAGCGGACAAACTTCCGGCTCCTGCCCGGAGAAACGACCCGCCAGCCGTCCGTCCTCGTGCTGGCCCGCAAGAACCAGACGCGGCGCGAGTTCAAGACGCTGGTCCATCGGTTCATGCTGGAAAACAAGGTCCCGCGTGATTCGAAGGGGCAAGTCATCCCGCCGATTCTGGCCGTGGCATCGGGCGGCGGGAACAAGACGCCGAAAATGATGGCCGACATCCTGCGATACTGCCTCGACAACCAGCTGCCGTTCGACACGTATTGGGTCGATGCCGGCTGGTACGGCGCGCCGCACGAGGACGAATTGTATTCCAACTGCGGGCCGAACTGGTGGAAGTACGTCGGCGACTGGCGGGTCAATACGACCACGCACCCGACCGGCGACCTGCTGCCGATTGCCAATGCCGTCCACCAGGCCGGGATGAAATTCCTGCTCTGGTTCGAGCCGGAACGCATGACCGATTCCGCGCCGATTCTGCAGGCGCATCCGGAGTACCGGCACGGGCAATTGGTCGACTATAGCAATCCCGATGCACTCCGCTGGATCCAGGATACCGTTTACGGAATCATCGCGAAGCACAAGATCGATGTCTATCGCCAGGATTTCAACATGGACCCCGGCCCCGTCTGGCGCGGCATGGATGCGGCGGATCGCGTCGGCATCGCCGAAGCGAAGCACATCACCGGGATGTACCGATTCTTGGATGACATGCGATCGCGATTCCCGGACATCCTGCAGGAGAACTGCTCGTCCGGCGGTCGGCGCATCGACATCGAGATGATCTCGCGGGCCCACACGTACTGCCGCAGCGACTACTACATCGGGCGCAAACCGAACGACACTGCGTTCATTCTGGGGCAGAACGCGACGCTCAACCTCATACCGTATCTGCCGTTCCAGGGCTGCGAGTTTAACTGCGTGCCGGTCGGCGACGATTACGCGGCCTTCAGCATCATCTCGTCGGGAACCGTCATCACGCCGTCCGATTTCGACGGCGGCATTATCCGCCGCAAGATCACCGACAACGAGACGGCCTGGTTCAAAAAGGTTTTCGATGTCGCGATCCGCATGCGGCCGTTCTACATGGGCGATTTCTACCAATTGACCGACGAGACCGCCGCCGGCGACGACGTCTGGTGTGCGTGGCAGTGCGACCGGCCGGACCTGAAAGCGGGATTTGCAATCGTCTTCCGCCGGGGCGCGGCGGCGGATGAGTCCCGCACCTTCCAACCTGGAGGAATCGATCCCAACGCGACGTACCAGGTAGACGGCTACGACGGCTCGAAGAAGACGGTGCCGAGTTCCGAACTGAAGGACTGGACGGTCACACTGCAGCCGCGGTCGTTTCAATTGGTGTTCTACCAGAAGCAATAAACGGATATTCGACGCGCCGCCAGACAATCACGGCCTGATTCCTCAACAAACCGTCGACGCCCCGATGTGGCTCGGCCACAACCCGAAGATATGAATGGGGCTGGAAGATATAAGGATGAGGACCGCCAACAAGAGAGGACTCGCAATGGACAACCCGGTTCCGGCCCTGAGACGTTCGATGATCTGGCTTGGTCTTGTGCAGGTACTCGTTCCCGCGCTCGTTCGTGCAGACGTAACAACCTATCCTGCGCCGGCAGGGGAGGCGATTACCGGCAATTATGCCGTCACGGTCAACGGTAAGCCGGTCGATGTGTATGCCGCGCAAAGCGAATTCTTCGAGGGCGATTACTACTTTGCGACGTTTGACTTCTCGGGGAAGGCGGCCATTCGCGTGACCTCGAGCCAATCGTTGGCCCAGGCTCAGGTGCAGCCCAGCCGCTTCAACGTGCGGCTCGAACGGAACAGCGACCGCGAGATTACACTTACGGCGGAGGCCCCCTTTCGGATCTCCGTAGAGCGGGACGGCCGGAAGAAGCCGTTGCTCCTGTTTGGAAATGCGCCGGAGGCCGATACGCCGAGGCCTGGCGATCCCAACGTCGTCTACTTCGCTCCGGGCGTCCATCGGCCGGGCAAGATCATGCTGACCGACGATCAGACGCTGTACTTGGCGGGCGGCGCCGTGGTCAAGGGATGCGTTCACGCCAAAGGCAAAAACATCACGATCCGTGGCCGCGGCGTGCTTGCCGGCGAGGAGTCGCCTCGTTTCCAGGGGCCGGGGCGATATCTGCTGGACTGTCAGGATTGCCAGAATCTTGCCGTCCGCGACATCATCCTGCGCAATCCCTGGAGTTGGACCTTCGTGACGTGGAACTGTGACGGCGTTGTGATCGACAACGTCAAAATCTGCGGTTCGCGCATGATCAACGACGACGCACTGGACCTGGTCAACACCCAGAACGCCAGGGTCCGCAACTGCTTCTTCCGCACCCAGGACGACAGCATCGCCATCAAGGGGCTGGCAAAGATGCCTCGGCCGTGCGAGAACATCCTCATCGAAGACTGCGAGTTCTGGACGGATGTCGCGAATATCTTCCGGATCGGCTACGAATGTGAGACGGCCGGAATGCGGAACATCCGTGCTCGCAATCTCGACGTGCTGCATTACAGTAAGAACTACCGTGAGCCCACGGACTACTGGGCCAACGCGATCATTTGGCTCCAGCCGAACCAGGACATGGTGATGGAGGATTGCCATTTCGAGGACATCCGCGTCCGCTCCAACGGAGAAGACATCCTCATGCTGATGGCCAAGCCGATGCGGTGTTCCTACGGAATCCACAAGAATCCGGAACCCGGCACGCTGCGGAACTGCTCGTTCAAGAACATCCAGGTCGTCGGCGAGCAGGGCAATTTCCGCGGACTGCTGTACATGCTGGGCGACAGCCCAAAGCACAGTGTCAGCCGGTTGTTGTTCGAGAACCTGACCTACTTCGGCCGGCCCGTCACGCAGGACTCCCCATGTGTCCAGATCGGTCCGCACGTCGCCGACGTGGTCTTTCGCCAGTGAGGGGAATGCGTTCGGTTACTGAGGCTAGAAACGCATGGTAAGTGCAGCGAGGTCCGCCATGAATTGTCGAGTTGTCGGCAGATGCTCCTTCCTCTTCCTTGGCCTTGTCCTCTGTGTCCCGTCGATTGAAGCCGCGGGCCCGGAGCGAGACGTCTGGCTCGAAGCCGAATCGTTCGAGACGCTGGGCGGTTGGGTCATCGACCAGCAGTCCATGGACCAGATGGGCTCGGCCTATGTGATGGCGCATGGCATGGGCGTTCCCGTCGCGGATGCCCAAACCGACTGCCCCATCCCCGAAAGCGGCCAGTGGACCGTCTGGGTCCGCACGCGAGACTGGACGGCGCCGTGGAAGCGCGGGAAGCCAGGGGGCACGTTCAAGGTCGTGATCAATGGCCGCGAGCTGGCGGAAACGCTGGGGACCAACGGCGAGACGTGGGCGTGGCAAAAAGCGGGCACGGTGATGCTCGAAAAAGGCAACGCCGTCGTCGCCTTGCACGACGTGACCGGTTTTAACGGCCGCTGCGACGCGATCTTCCTGACCCTGGACCCTCAGGTTCAGCCGGAGAATGAGAGGCAGAAGCTGGCCGAATTCCGCCGGAAGATCACTAGGACCGTCTGCCAGGACGATCCGGTCGTCTACGATCTGGCAGTGGCCGGAGGCGGCATCTCGGGGATCTGCACAGCCATTGCCGCGGCCCGAACCGGCTCGAAAGTCGTCCTCATCCAGGATCGGGCCGTCCTGGGCGGGAACAACAGCTCGGAAGTCCGCGTCCCGCTGGGCGGCCTGATCCACGTGCCGCCGTACCCGCGATTGGGGAACGTTGTCGAAGAAATCTCACCCATCACGGGTGGACCCGGGGTCTATCCCACCGAGTTCTACGAGGATACGCGCAAGGCGAACGTGTTCCGCACGTGTTCCAAACAATGCCGGCTCGTCTTGAATACGCGCGTGGTCGGTGTGGAAAGAGACAAGGATGATCCGCAGAAAATCACGGCCTACCTCACGCACAATGTCCGCACGGGCGCCGAGACGCGGTTTCGAGCGCGGCTCTTCGCGGATTGCACGGGCGATGCCGTCATCGCCCGGATGATGGGGGCCGAGGTCATGTACGGGCGCGAATCGCGCGACAATTTCCACGAGTCGCTCGCGCCGGTTCAAGGCGACCGGCAGGTCATGGGCATGTCGGTCATCTGGAACTCGAAGCCGGCCCACCAGCCGACCTCGTTTCCCGACATCGACTGGGGAATCGAGTTCACGGAAGACAACGTCTACTACGTCCGCAGCGGCGATTGGGAATGGGAAACGGGCCAATATCGCAATCAGGCGGAAGAGACGGAGTACATCCGCGACTATGGGCTGATGACCATCTACGCGAACTGGTCCTTTCTGAAGAACCGTTCGCAGCGCAAAGCCGAATGGGCTCGCGACACGCTCGCCTGGATTTCCCCGATCGGCGGGAAACGCGAGAGTTACCGCGTGGTCGGCGACTACATTCTGACCCAGAACGACATCGAGAACAACGTGGTCTACCCGGATGCGACGGGCTCGATCACGTGGAACCTGGACCTGCACTTTCCCGATCCGGAACACGTGAAGAAGTTCGCGGAACCGTTCCGTTCGTGTGCCTACCACCGCAACATCCTCCATCCCTATCCGGTACCCTACCGCTGCCTATACGCCAAGGACGTCCGGAATCTGTTCCTGGCGGGGCGCCATATCAGCGCCTCGCACGTGGCGTTCGGCGCCGTCCGGGTGATGCGCACCTTGGGCATCCTCGGCGAGGTCGTAGGCATGGCCGCGACGGTCTGCGCCCGTGAGAAGATCTACCCGCGGGACATTTACCAATCGAGGTGGAAGGAACTGCAGGCGATGCTGGATCAGGGAGTCCCCGCCCCTGCGACCTACCACCCGGGTGGATACGGCTCGAAATACGAAGGCTACCACTTCAAAGACACCGGCCACCTGACCGTCTATCCGCGCCCCAACGAGAAACTGAACGATCCGGCAGTCCAGGAGCGAATCCAGGCGCTGGGCATCCAGCACATGAAGTGATGGGGCGCGGAGCGACAGCGAGCACTTAGCAAAAAGGGAAACACGAAGGCACGGAGATCTGCGTACTAGAAGGCGCGCCGCTGCGGGTTGATGAGGTGACGCAACCGGGCTCGGCAGAGCCGCAAAGAGCAGGCAGGAGAATCAAGCGATGAGTTGTATTGCTCGGGATCAACGTCCGCAGGGTCTGCGCCGGGGCCTGCTGCTGATTGTCGGCGCAGTGGTCCTGGGCGGTGCCTGCTCCGTGGGAACTGCGGGAGACGATGCCCCGCGGCGCCCGGAAGTGGTTGCCGTCTACTACCCGCACTGGCACAGCTACGACCACGGCAGCGCGTGGAAGGGTGAGGGCTGGACCGAGTGGGAAGGCGTGAAGGCCGCCGTGCCCCGCTTTCCCGGACACCAGCAGCCGCTACGGCCCACGTGGGGCTACTTCGACGAGAGCGATCCGAAGTGGTC
Source organism: Thermoguttaceae bacterium (assembly GCA_040768665.1). Classification (GTDB taxonomy): domain Bacteria; phylum Planctomycetota; class Planctomycetia; order Pirellulales; family Thermoguttaceae; genus JABWBD01. The sequence continues at coordinate 56,162 of JAXGMN010000036.1, read as the reverse complement.
CGCCCGTGAAATCGACCTGGCGGCCGACCACGGGATCGACGTCTTCTTGTTCGATTGGTACTGGTACAGCGGCGTGAAGAACATGGAGGAAGCCTTGGAGCAGGGCTTCCTGAAAGCCGCCAATCGGGATCGCATGAAGTTCGCACTGATGTGGGCCAATCACCACCGCCGGGATCAGTTCTGCCCGGACATCACCAAGGAACGCACCGTCTGGCTGCCCTCGCGGCATTCGCCGCGCGACCTGGAGCGTGCGCTGGACTACTGCGTCGAGCATTACTTCCGACAGCCGAACTATTGGCGCGTAGATGGGCGGATGTTCTTCAGCATCTTCCAGGCCACGGAGTTCGTGAAGCAACTGGGCGGACCGCAGGAGACGGCCCAACTGTTGCAGAAGATGGACCAGCGCCTCGGCCAAGCCGGCCTGCCGCCGATGCATTGGAACGGCATGGTGGCCGATCCGAAGTCGGCCGCGATCTTGAAGGAAGCGGGGTTCTCCAGTACCAGCCGCTACAACGTGAATACGACAGGCAAAGCCGGCCCCGACCTCATCGAACAGTACGAGGATCTCATGCAGGCGCACCGGGATCACTGGCAGAAGATGACGGCGGAATCGCCGCTGGTGAACGTGCCTGTGGTGACGACCGGCTGGGACGTCACGCCGCGCTGCCGCCAGGAAGTGCCCTGGCCATTCCCCGTGGCGCCGATGAGCGGGAGGCGCGAATATCCCTACGGCCCGGTGGTGGTCGGAAATACTCCCGAGCGGTTCGAGCAACTGCTGCGCGACGCGGCTCGGCACGTGGAACGGGATCCGCGTCAGCCGTTTGCGGTGCTTATCAACGCCTGGAACGAATGGACGGAGGGCTGTTTTCTGTTGCCCGAAGAGCGCACAGGCACTGCCCGCGTAGAGGCCATCAAGCGGACGTTCGGCGCCCAGAGCCGCTGAGAGACTGCGCCCGGCCGACGCTGCGCAAGCACCGCTCGCGAAATTGGTATGAGGTGAAACATGCATCGACTGATTCCGACACTCCTCGTTGTCCTGGCCGGGCCGGCCGTTCGGGCGGCGGAACCTCCGGCGCCGCTACTGCCTGTTCCGTCTCCGCAACAACTGCGCTGGCAACGCGCGGAGATGACCATGTTTCTGCACTTCGGTGTGAACACGTTCACCGACCGCGAGTGGGGCGACGGAAAAGAGTCGCCCGATGTGTTCCACCCAACCGACCTGGACTGCCGGCAGTGGGTGCGTCAGGCGCGGGCGGGCGGGTTTGGGATGATGATCCTCACGGCCAAGCATCACGACGGGTTCTGCCTGTGGCCCAGCCGATACACCGACCACAGCGTCCGGTCCAGCAAGTGGCAGGATGGCCAAGGCGACGTCGTGCGCCAATTCGTCGAGGCCTGCCGCCAGCAGCAGATGCCCGCCGCGTTCTATCTGTCGCCGTGGGATCGCCACGAACCAAGTTACGGCGACAGCCCCCGCTACAACCAGCACTTCGTCAATCAGCTCACCGAGCTGCTAACGACCTACGGCCCGTTCGCCGAGGTCTGGTTCGACGGAGCGTGCGGTGAAGGGCCCAACGGCAAGAGGCAGGAGTACGACTGGCCGAGCTACTACGGCACGATCCGCAAGCTCGAACCGACGGCGCTGATTGCGATCTGCGGCCCGGACGTACGCTGGGTGGGCAACGAATCGGGCGTCGCTCGTCCGGGCGAATCGAGCGTCCGGGACGCCGGTGCTCACCAGGGTAGCGAAGCCCGTGGCAAAGTCTGGTATCCCGCCGAATGCGACGTGTCCATTCGGCCCGGTTGGTTCTATCATGCCTCGCAAGACGACAAGGTCAAGAGCGTCGAACACTTGCTGGATATCTACTTCAAGTCGGTGGGCCGCAACAGCGTGCTGCTCTTGAATGTGCCGCCAAACCGCGCCGGCCAGATCTCGAAGTTCGACGTCCAGCGGTTGACCGAATTCCGCGCGGCGCTGGACGAGATATTCAAGACCGACCTGTGCGCCGGCCGCCCGGCGCACGGCAGCAACATTCGCGGCAACGATCCCCGATTCGCGGCGGCCAACGTGACGGACCGCAACCTCGACACCTACTGGGCGACCGACGACGGCGTGACGACCGGTTCTGTGGAGATCGAATTGGAGGCGGCGCAACCGATCAACGTGATCAACGTCCAGGAGTACATTCCGCTGGGCGAGCGAGTGCGGCGGTATCACATCGAAGCGAAAACGGCTGGCCAATGGGGGACTGTGGCTGGCGGCACGATCATTGGACACAGGAACTTGCTGCGCATTCCCGCTGTGACCGCTCAGGCCCTGCGGTTGGTGATCGACGAGGCGGCCGCCTGTCCGGCGATCTGTTCTTTCGGGGCCTACCACAGCGAGTTGGCCGCTCCCGCCGGCTCCGGATCGCTGGCCGCGCATCAGCCGACAGAGGCGTCGAACGTCCACGGCGGTGGCACCGTTTTCGGCGCTGACAAAGCCGTCGACGACGATCCCGATACGCGCTGGGCCACCGCCGACGAGGTGCGCCAGTGCTGGCTCGAAGTCGACTTGCGGCAGCCGCAAACGATCGACCGCATCACGATCGCGGAACTAGAGCCTCGGATCACCAAGTTCCAGATCGAATATCGGCTGAGCCCGGACGAAGCATGGAAAACGGCGCTGTCGGGTGACAAGGCCGGCCGGCGTTTCGAGGCCAAGTTCGCGCCCGTCCAAGCCCGGTACGTCCGGCTGCACATTCTGGATGCCACCTTCGCACCAACGATCTGGGAGTTCGGCGTATTCGGCCCACCGAAACAAGAGCGCAAACCATGATCGAATGGCCGGCCGCCCAAACGAATCCTTCAATGCCACTACAGGAGGCCAACCTTGAACAAGCTGCGACTGACACGACGCGATTGGCTGACCACCGCGGCGGCCCTCGGCACAACAACGGCGCTCTCGTCGCGCCTTCCGTTGTCCCACGGCGCCGACGAATCGACATTGCCGAGGAAGACCGTCGTCCCGGAACTCGTCGTGGATGTCGATGTCAATGATGAAGTCTGGCTCCGCGAGCACGCGATGACCGAGGCCGACATCGTCACGCTCGTCAGGCAGTTGAAGCAGAACGGCTGTCAGACGCTCCTGGTCCGCTGCGGTTGCCTGGGGCTTCTGCCCTACCGGACCGATCTGTCGTATCCGTTCGGCTTCGATGCTGCCGACGCCCGCGCCAAAGCAGGGCCATTTATCGGCGACGTGGAAGCCTACGTCGGCCAACGGACGGCTTGGAACAAACGTTACGCGGAAGTCATCCGTGACATGAACCCGCCGGCGGTATTCATTCGAGCCGGACACGAACAGGGCGTGAAGGTGTTCGCGTGGCTCGACCTGTTCGATGACGGCTTCCCCGGTTTCCGCTCCAAGTTCCTCGACGAGCATCCGCACTGCCAATGGGTCGGCAAGGACGGTGCGACGTACTTCCCGGGCTTGATGGACTATGCCTGGCCGGAGGCACGGGAATTCCGTGTGACGCAGGCCCGGGAGTTGCTCGATCTGGGCGCCGACGGCATTCACTGTTCGACCAGTGCCCACGGCCGCCACATGCCCAATCGTCACGAGGCCGATTTCTTCGGTTACAGCCAGCCGATCGTCGAAGCGTTCAAGGCGAAGTATGGCGTGGATCTACGAACGGCCGGCGACTTCGATCGGACGGCCTGGCACGACCTAAAGGGAGACGCGATGGTCCAGTTGTACCGCGATCTGGCCACGCTCTGCCACGGCCGCGGCAGGCAATTGTGGATCGGCCTACAAATCGGACGCTACACCCAGTTTGCGGTCGATCCCCACTTCAGCACCAACGTGGTCGCCAGGTTCACGAACCACTGGAAACGCATGGTCGATGAACGGCTGGCCGATGCCTTTATCCTGGGGGACTACGAACTGATGTCGAGTCCCGACCATGCGTATTGGACGGCCAAGCCCGACATCCAACGCAGGGCGGGTGAGGATCTTTACGCCTGGGCAGCCCGAGAGTATCAATCCTACTGCCAGGGCAAGACGCGTCTGTACCTGTTCTCCGAATGGCTGCCCGGCGAACCCGCGGCACTGCGGACGCGTGCCCGCTTCTGGGCCGAGACAACTCGAAAGCACGGCTTCGACGGCATCGACATGCACGAAGCCTGGAACTTTGAATCCCACCCGGACAACATGGCCATCCTCGGTTCACTGGCAGAATGGCTGAGAGGCAATGGGGGCGGATAAGACGCAAGCGATCACGCTGCCGTCTGCGCACAGTGATCTGTCTCCGCATCGTGAAAGACCATTCAGCGGGACCGGTATGGTCCGCAGACCTTGATCACGTTGTGGCTCTCCGACGTGTCGTCGACGATCGTCACGCGATACTCGTCACCGCCCGGCGAAACCCGCAAGACGATGTGGCCGTGACTGCTGGTCATGCGGTCAATGTCCTTAATGGCCAAGCGCGCGTCGGGATGTACGTCGGTGGCGAAGATGTCGCGCGCACCGGGATAGAGGCGTTCGGACTGCAAGCGTTCCCACACGCTCGGCGTCGGATGATGGGCGTCCCAGACCGAGATCGTCCAGACCCGGGCGCTCAACGTGGCGACGAGCGACTCGTTCATCGAGTCCAGGTAACCGTGATGGTCCAGGATGGCCGCGTCCACGGGACCCACCACCTTGGCCACCGGCGTTTCCATGTCGTACCACGCCGGGCTTTTCGGCCGAATGCCCGGCAAGTCGCCGCCGTTGAAGAACTTGAACTTGCCGTAACTCAGCCGGAACGCGATGCTGAGGACGTTCTCGTCCGGCCATTTGTTGCGCGGGATGGTTTCCAAGGACGGCATCCGGTGCTCGGTGGCCGTGCTCTGGCCGGTCCAAATCTCGCCGCTGGCCGCCACGTTGCGGAATTCGAACTGGGCGTACTTCTGCGGCTGGCGCCGCAAAACCACCTGATCGTTGCGCCCGGGCACGAACCGTTCGACCTGCAGACCGTTGTTCTCGGCTTGCCATTTCACGCACGCCAGGTAGTTCTTCATGAACGGGGATTCGGCTTGAACCGCGTTGGTGTAGTCGGGCCAGCCGCGATCCAGCACCTTGCCGACCTTCAGGTCTTCGACCACGCGGGTGACGCCGCTGAGCGTGTATCCGTGGGGTGAAACCGGCATGCCCGCCGCCATCTCGCCCATGTGATCCTGGTGGAGGTGGGTCAACAGCACGTAGTCCAGTGCCGGCTGCGGATCGTGCCGCAGCGCATGACGCACGTAGCGGACGATCCACTCGCTGGCCCGCCGCGTGTCATCCGGCCGTGCGGGCGTGTGCTTGGGATTCGCTCCCGGCAGTTCGCCCGCATCGACCAGCAAGGTCGTGCCATCGGGAAAGATGTACAGGCCCGCATTGCCGCGCCCCGTGCTGATCTGGTGGATCTCGAGCATGCCCGGTTGCCAGGACTCGATGGGACGGCCGACAACATCGTCGGCACGGGCAACCACGGCGGCGACGGCCAGCACAACGATCGTCAGAGACAATTGGGATTTCATCGACTTGACCCTCGGCGTTGGTGTCATTGAATAAGACGCACGCCCCAAGTTTAGCCAGCCGCTCTCGCCTGGCCAAGCCATGCAGAGCCTGCTGTGCGCGGTCTCCGACCGCGCACCCGTCCCGACCGATAGGTCTCCCGAAATCCGGTGCCTGGGGTCGGCGTCTCGGCCTGCCTGTCGGCAGACAGGCGAGGTCGGGAGACCTTCCCCGAGCGCGAGTACCTCGCCAAACGCAACGAAATCGGCTATCTTAACATGGAGGCTGCTCGCAGCAGTCGGGTTAACCCAACATCAACCCCAACCGGGAGAAACGCACATGAAGACCGCAGCTTGTGCAGCGCTGCTGACCATGTTATTGGGACCGGCCTGCGCGTCTGCCCGCGCTGCCTCTGAGCGGCCGATCATCGACAATACGCACGACCGGGTGCAGACGACCCTGGCGCCGGGCTTGAAGCGGATCGGGACGATCAAGCCCCGCGGCGCCAAGGAAGTCGGCCGCTCCAATCTGGCCATCGGTTGTGAAATGCTGGACCGCGATTACGGGGACTTCGAGCAGTTCAAGGCCTATATCGAACCGTTGGGAATCAAACGCATCCGCCTGCAGGCCGGCTGGGCCAAAACCGAGAAGGTCCAAGGCGTCTGCGACTTCGCGTGGCTCGACCGCCAGGTTGACTACCTTCGCGCTCAAGGCCTGGACGTGCTCCTTGAGACGTCCTACGGGAATCCGATCTATCCCGGCGGCGGCGGGGCCTCGCTGAGCGACGGGCTGCCGTCCGGCGACACGGGGCTGGCCGCGTGGGATCGCTGGATCGACGCCCTGGCCGGCCACTACCGGGGCCGCGTGCAGGACTGGTCCACCTGGAACGAACCGAGCAATAGCAAAGGCAACACGCCCGAGAGCGTCGCGGACAACAACATTCGTACGGCCGAGATCATCAAGCGGCACATTCCGGACGCGCGGATCGCCGGCCTGGTGCTGAGTTCGCCCAACGTGCGATTTGCCGAGCCCTACCTGCAGATTCTTAGCGCGCAGGGCAAGACGGGACTTTTCCACTGGATCATCTATCACGACTACTCGCTCAATCCCGACGCGGTGTACCCCCGCGTCGAGGAGTTTGTGACGATGGTTCACCGCTACGCGCCCGACGTGAAGATCTGGCAGGGCGAGGCGGGCGCGACGTCCAGCCCCCACTACTCCGCGCCGATCTCTTCGCAAGCGTGGAACAGCGAGTTGACGCAGTGCAAGTGGAACGCGCGGCGGATGCTCGGCGATCTGGGGCATGGTCTCGAGTCGTTGGTGTTCACCTTCTATGATCCCGCTTACGACCAGCCGGAACGCTACTGCAAACGGATCGACCCGCTGTGGGTTCGCACGCGCCAGGATCGGTTCATGAAACGGATGGGATTGGTCAAGTGCAACGAGGACGGCCAGGTGCTGAAGGTCAAGCCGGCCTACTACACGGTCCAGAACGTCGCCTCCGTCTTTGACAGCTCGCTGCAGGCTGTCACCGGGTTCTCGTGCGACGTTCAATGCGCGAAGAAGACGGCGGCTTACCTGTTCCAGAAGGCCGGCGGCGAACAGAGGCTGTTGGCCTTCTGGGACTGCTCGGACCATCCCGACAACGCGAACGAGACGACGCCCGCCCAGATCACGCTGACGGGCGTGACGTTTGCGGAGCCCGTCTGGGTGGACACGGTCACGGGCGCAATCTACGAATTGCCGCCTGACCGCGTCGTGACCAAGGGGGACAAAACCGTGCTGCGAGACATTCCTCTCTACGATGCTCCGGTGTTTATCACCGATAGGAGCGTCGTGGGAACTGCTTCGAAGTAAGGCGACCGGAAGAAACAAAGCAACCCGAAGCGTGAGCGAGGCGGCGGCCGAATCGGCCCGTTTCCTCGCTCACGCGTCGGGTTACGATGGGTAAGTCGAAAACGAGGAACGCCGCGATGCATTCACCCTATCAACGCCCCGCTCTGATGTTGACGATCGCGCTGGCGGTATCCGCTCCGACGATGGCAGCGGACGCACCTCCAGTTCCACGCTGGTCCGTCGAGAAGGCCAAACAATGGTACCAGGCCCAGCCCTGGCCGGTGGGATGCAACTACATCCCGTCCACGGCGGTCAACCAGATTGAAACCTGGCAAGCCGAGTCGTTCGATCCCCAGACGATCGACCGCGAACTGGACTGGGCGGAGGACCTGGGGTTTAACACCGTGCGAATCTTCCTGCACGACCTGGTGTGGGAGGCCGATCCGGTCGGATTCAAAGGTCGCCTGGGACGGTTCCTGGATATCTGCCAAAAGCACCACATCCGGGTGATCGTCACCTTCTTCACCAATGGATGTTACGGAAATGCCGAGGAGGCTCACCTAGGCAAGCAACCCGCTCCGGTGCCCGGCATGCACAATTCCGGCTGGGTGCAAACCCCCGGCGCCGCCAACGTGAATGATCCGGCGAAGTGGGGACGTCTTGAAAAGTACATCAAGGACGTGGTGGGCGCGTTCGCCCAAGACGACCGCATCCTGCTATGGTCCATCTACAACGAACCGGAGAATCGCACCAAAGGAGCCCGTAGCCTGCCGCTGATGCGCAACGCCTTCGCGTGGGCGCGGAGCGCCGGCCCCTCGCAACCGCTGACAGCGCCCATTTGGGCGTTGCCATCCGCTCCCTCCACCTCGCTCGATATCGTGCCTTTCCTCTACGAAAACTGCGACGTCATGAGCTTTCACTCCTACCGTGGCCCGAAAGACGTAGAACGATTTATCAAGCTGCTGCAGGCCTTCGACCGGCCGATCTTCTGCACCGAGTACATGGCTCGTCCCCACTCGACGTTTCGAGACATCCTCCCGATCCTCAAGCGGGAGCACGTCGGAGCGATGAATTTCGGGCTGGTCGCGGGCAAGGGGAACTTCTACTACCCCTGGGGAAGCAAGCCGGGTTCGCCGGAGCCGAAGGTCTGGCACCACGACATCTTGCGATCCGACGGGACTCCCTACGATCCCCAAGAAACCGCCTTTATCAAGCAACTCACCGGCCGCGACCGCTGAGAATTCCGATTCCCGCAACGGTGGCCACGCGACCACGACAGGGGGAAGTTGATTTCATGAACCACCGCCATACGAGCATCAAGGGCGTCCCGGCCATCCTGTCGCTGCTTCTGTTCGCCTGCCCGCTGGGCGCCGCGGAGTTCCGGCCGGTCGCCGTGTGGACCGATGCTGAGTGTTACTCGAATCCCCCGGGCAAGTACGCGGCGGAGAAGATGATCGACGGCGACCTGGGCACCTACGCCTGCCTGCTGGACGACACCCGCACGGGAAAGGCCCCGACAGTCTGCCCGCCCAAGGCGGCGCCGCCAGTGACCGCGACCTTCGTCCTGGATCTCGGATCGGAGCGGACGGTTTCCGGGGTGCGTTTCGTGGCGCGAAACGCCTGGGTCTATGTGCTGGCGAAGAACGTGAGCGTCTTCGCTTGTGCCGACGCCCAGGGCCGTGGGCCAACCCGGACGTTGGCGGAGAAACAGGAGTTGCCCGCCACATCCAACTCGAACTCCGCGTTTGTGGAATGGCCGCCATGCACCACTCGGTACTTGACGGTGCGCGTCAACGATTCGTACCAGCAACGTTATCCCGGGCCGTGGATGTCTGAGTCGCAGCTTCATTGGTGCCGCAAAGTGGGACTGCCGACGGCGGGCGATGGGAGGAACCTGAACACGCAGATTGCGGAAACCACCTGTTTTGACGCCCGCCCGGCCGATTTTCCCGTCAAGAACCCGCCGGACGTCGCAATGCCTCGCCAGCGTCTGGAACGAGACTGGCTTTATCAGGATGCCGGGCTGGATATTGCTCATGTCTTCACGTCGAGTCACGACGCTGAAAAAGAACGGGCCATGGTGCAGAGCGTGCTAGGCTGCGTTCCCGCGGGGGATTCCGGCGTGAGCAGCTTGCGACAGCGGTTGGAGCAGCTTGTCAGGGAGCGAGTTGCAGCCTGCGATCCGCGCTGGCGGTCGCTCTATATCGATGCCTGTGCGGCGCGGCGCAAGACCCGCCTCCAGGCCCTCCGCGCAAGGGCGGCCCAATTCATCTACGTCAAGCACGGCATCTTCGGCTGCATGCAGGGCCTGGTCGGAAAATACGACCTTCCCGACGAACAGGTGCGCGACTTCACCTTTGGTTTCAAGCCAGGCGGCCAGCTCTGCCTCGCAGCGGTGCTGGAGGACGGCGAGATCCAGCACGAGGTGTTGCTGGAGAAGCCCGCCGGGGCGATCTGCTATCCAACCCTGTCATGGGACGCGCGCACGCTTGTATTCTCCATGCGCGAGAATTTCGAAACCGACTCCTACTACCTCTACGCGATGGACTTGGCGACGCGCCGGGTGAGGCAGATCACCTTCCCCATCCTCAAAGATGGCAGGCCACTCCCGGTCGCCGACTGCGAGCCGGCGTTTCTGCCCGACGGGCGGGTTGTCTTCACGTCGACGCGCGACGTGCATATCAGCGATTGCTGGCACCGCGCGGGCGGCAACATCTATTGCTGCGATGCCGATGGCGGCAACATCCGCCGTCTGACGTTCGACCAGCTTATGACGAACAACCCCCAGGTCTTGGAGGACGGCCGTGTCGTCTTTACCCGCTGGGAATACAACGACCGAAGCGCGCTGTTCACCCACCCGCTCATCGCGATGAACCCGGATGGAACGGCCCAGACAGAGTACTACGGGAACAACAGCATGTTTCCGGCGGCGATGATCCACGCGCATGGCATCCCGGGCTCGGCGAAAGCGCTGGCGGTCATCGCCGGGCACCACTCGATCTACAAGGGGAAGCTCGGCCTGATCGACCGTCGCCAAGGGACCCAGGCGGGCCGCGGGATCGAGTTTGTGAACACAAAGCTCAATGGAGCTCCGGGACGGGAGCCTGCCGACTTCATCCGGCCCGAGCCGCCCGACCCGTCCCGACCCTACCTCGACTTCAAGATCGACGTCTTCGGACAATTCGGCCCGCAGTACGCGCATCCCTATGCGTTCGACGAGGAAAACTATCTCTGTTCGTTCTGCCCCGAAGGCTATCTGCCTCCCTTCGGTCCATTCCATCCTCCGCTGGGCTTGTACTACATGCAGCCCGACGGCGAGCGTGAGTTGCTCGCGTTCGATGACTGGCAAGGCACGGGCCAGGCCATTCCGGTCATGGCTCGGCAACGGCCGGCCGTGCGCGCGTCGCTCGTGCGCCCGCAAGATAACTGCGGGGTTTATACCATCCAGGACGTATATCAGGGGCCGGGACTGGCCGGCATAGCAAGCGGCACCGCCAAGAAACTGCGTGTTATCGCGCTGGAGTACCGCGTCGCGCGCATGGGCTACGGCCAGAACGGCGGCGAGTGCGAGACCGGACTGTGCCAGACGCCGATCTCGCTGAATAGCGGCAGTTGGGACGTCAAGCATGTGCTCGGGGAGGTCGACATCGAGGCGGACGGCAGTTGCAGTTTCGCGGTGCCCGCTCGCACCCCGGTCTACTTCCAAGTGCTCGACGCCAAAGGCTACACCATCCAATCGATGCGCAGTTGGTCGACGCTCCAGAACGGCGAGCATTTCTCCTGCATCGGCTGCCACGAGAACAAGCTCGAGGCGGGACCGCAGGAGATGCCCACCGGGAATACTACGGTGGCGCTCTCCAAGCCGGTTCAGAAGCTCCGGCCCTTTGCGGGCACGGAGCATCCGTTGATCCGCCGGTTGGCGTCTCAGTCCTGGCTGGACAGTGTGGAGAATTACCTGGGGGTCAACGCCCCGCGCACCCTCGACCCGAACGCGCCGGTGGACGGCTTCAGCTACGTGCAGGAGATCCAGCCCATCTTCGACCGGCACTGCGTGAGTTGCCACAACGAGTCACAGATCGCCAAGAGCAAGCTCAGCCTGACCGGAGAGCTGGCCCGGCCGGAGAGCATCGTTCTGATCGGCGCGGGTCACGTGGACCCCAAACGGGCCTACACGCAGTCCTACGTCACGATTACCACCTCGGGCGATCCCGACAAGAACCCGTGGATGACGTGGCTGAAACCCCGCAGCCGCGCCGTGATGCTTCCGCCGTACCACACGGGCGCCTGCCAGAGCAAAATCATGGATTTCTTCGAGCCCGCCCATTACGGCGTGCAGGCCAGCGAGAACGAAAAACGCACCTTCGCCTGCTGGCTGGACCTGCTCATTCCGTTCTGCGGTTCCTACACGCAGCACAACACCTGGACCGAGGCGGAAAAGGCCGAATACAGCTACTTCCAAGAAAAGCGCCGGGCCTACGCCGCCGCCGAACTGGAGTCGTTACGCCGATCGTCGCGCGACTGAGCCATCGCGAGCAGCGCACAACGGATCGCGAAGCCCGCCCGTTCAACACGGGCATCCACTCATTCTCACCAAGTACGCTCACTCGCAAAGACGCGAATCAAACCTCCTATCAGTCCTCAGTATAATTACAACTCAAGACAAGGATGGGCGCCGCCGCTTACGCCTTCGCCAAGCGCGGCGACCTGAGGGAACCAAGACCAGGAGGCTTACAATGAAACGACTTGAAGATCGAGCATCCATAATCCCAGGCGTGCAGCGCGGCATCGGATTCGGCCGTCGCCGGTTCCTGGGCTACTGCCTGAGGAGTCATTCATGTTAAACCGTCGTGACGTACTTCGCCTGGTTCCCGCATCGTCGCTGGCATGGTTGGAGGTGGCTGGGACCGCTGGGGCCGCTCAGGCCGCGCCAGACCCACGCTCCGATGCCGCCCCACTGTTGGCTGGCCCGCCGGTCGTGCAGCATCTCACGACGGAGGGGTTCGCCGTCAGCTTTGCTGTCGGCCAGTTGGCCACGGGCTGGATTGAATGGGGACTATCGGCCGAGCGACTCGACCAACGAGCGGTCGCCAGCCGCGCCGGGTTGGTCGAGGCGTCGGACCGGGCGCTGGTGGTGCCAGTCTCGCTCGGTGACCGGGGCGGCGCCGGGCGACAGGTCTTCTATCGCGTGGTCGCACAGGCGCTGAGTTACCAGACAGCCTACAAGTTGCGCCGAGGCGAACCGGTGGCCGGGCCCACCCAGAGCCTCGTGATCCCAGACCCGACCGCCAGCCGAGTCCGCGTGGCCGTCGTCAACGACACGCATGAACACGGGCCAACCATCGAAGCCCTTGGCGCGCGGATCGAGGCGGTCCAGCCCGACGTGTTGGTGTGGAATGGCGACACGTGCGGTTCGGCCTTTGATGCGCCGGCGGACCTGCCGCGCGTGCTGTTGAAGCCGGGCTGGGCCGCGACCCGGTGCTTGATATTTGTGCCGGGCAATCACGACGTGCGCGGAGCCTGTGCGCGAGAGATTTCCACATGTCTGGCAGACGGCCCGGATGCGTCGCTGCCCTACAACGTGGCTCGGCGTTACGGGCCCTTGGCCCTGCTGACCCTGGACACGGGCGAAGACAAGCCGGATGCCCACCCGGTATTCGCCGGGACAGCAGCATACGAGCCGTACCGCGTGCAACAAGCCGCCTGGCTGCGCGAGGCTCTGCGCCGGCCTGACATTGCCTCGGCTCCGTTCAAGATTGTCTTCTGCCACATCCCGCTGCGTGGCCTGCCGAAGCAGAATGACGGGCTGAGCCTGGAGGGCTTTGCATCCTGGTCAGGTGACGGGGCCAGGGCCTGGATGCCCGCGCTGCGTGACGCTCGCGTCCCGCTGGTGGTCAGCGGTCACATGCATGCCTGGCGCGTGGACGATCCGGCCGAAGGCGTGCCGATGCAGGTGGTCGGCGGCGGCCCCGAGCCTCCCAGAGCCACGCTCATCGTTCTGGAAGCCGACGCCCAATTGCTGCGCGTCGCGATCCAGGATCTGTCGGGCGTTGTACTGGCCGAGCGCCGACTAACGCGAAGCTGATCGGACGCGCCTAGTCCAATCCGTGTTCGGTGAAGCCACTTCCAAGAAATGCGCCGGGCCTACGCCGCCCTCGAACTGGAGTCGTTGCGCCGATCGTCGGGCGACTGAGCCATCGCGAGCACGCCCCGCTGAACCAGCAAGACTGCAGACGGTAGATTTCCACGAAGGAGGATAAGGACATGGCGCAATCCACGCCGCACCCCAACACCTGTTTTCGCCCGGCTGACTGAGCCGCTTCACGGCGACACGTTCTGACGGCGTGACGCGGACGGAGCACTCGTGCAAGTCAGGCCTTGCCGATGGTGCGAGTCTGGGGATCGTAAGTTGTGCGATAGCCGTTCCTGTAGGACTCGACGGCCATGAGGCCGACGACCGAGTGCAGGTAGCCGGCCTCGATCGGCGCGCGGGTCGGCTTGCCGGAGCGCAGGCACTGGAGCCAGTCGAGGAAATGGTCGGGCGTGTCGATCGCCTTGACGTCGTTGACGCCGCGGATCGTTCCGTCGCGTTTCGGACCGCCTTCGGCCGTGTAGTTCGGCGCGCTCAGGTTGTCCAGCACTAACTGACCCTTTTCGCAGAAGAAGCGAGTGCGGCTGCCGCCGCTGTTGCCGAGGTTGCTGGAGTAGGCGGCCATGAAGCCTTCGGGGTAGACCCACAAAGCCTCGACGTGGTCGGGGCAGGTGAAATGGTATTCGTCCTTCCAGGTGAAGATGCCGCCGTTGCAGACGCAACTGGCGGGGAACTGCGCGCCGGTGATGTAGCTGTACAGATCGATGAAATGGCAGCCGAGATTGGTCACCGGACCGTCGGTGTAATCGAGATACCCGTACCAGCCGGTGAGGATGTCGGCGGAAAACGGCCGCTTGGGCGCGTTGCCGAGGAACTCCTTCCAGTCGACGTCTTCCTGCTTGACGTCGGCCGACTTGGGAAGGTGGGCCTTGACGTAGCCGTACCAATAGGGCTTGTCGCTGTTGCGGCATTGTTCGATGCGAGAAGCCTTGCCCAACAGGCCGGATTTCCAGAGTTCGTGGCAGCCCGTCATCACGGGCAGGCTGCGGGTCTGGGTGCCGACCTGGACGACGATCTTCGCCGCCTTGACGGCGTCGACGGCGGCCGTAAGCTCCTGCATGTTTCTCGCCATCGGCTTCTCGACGTAAACGTGTTTTCCGGCCTTGGCCGTGGCTTCCAACTGGCTGGCATGGTGGTGGTCCGGCGAGGCGATCATCACGGCGTCCACATCCTTGCAGGCCAGGATGTCGCGGTAGCTGGAGAATTGCCTCACCTGGGTGCCGTACCACTCTTTGCACATCGCGGCGGCTTCTTCGCGCGCCAGCCGCCAGGGATCGCTCACGGCAACAAACTCGACGTTCTGCTCCGCATCGTGCTTATGCACGCCGTCCATGTGCGCCAGCCGCCCGCGCCCCCCGCAACCGATCTGGGCAATCCGGATCCGGTCGTTGGCGCCCGCGATACGGGCGTAGCTGCGCGCCGTGAAGGTCAGCGCCGTTGCGCCGACGGCGGCCGTCGTTACGAAATCGCGTCGTGTCAAGGATGTCTTCATTGCGGTCTTTCTCCTTTGCGGTTGAATTGTGGACACTCAAGACGTCATTTAACGTACTCAACCACGAGTTCCGGAGGCTTGCCGGCTTCGCGGGAGAGGTAGCCGAGGCCGTCGCAGCTGGTGGGATCGAGGGCTAGGCTCAACTCCTGGCCTGCTTCCAACGCGAGTTGGAGCGGGATCTCGATTACTTGGTTCTCGGCAACGGGGCCGATCTTCCCCACGATGTCTCCCAGCTTGGGCCGGGCCTGGTACGTGACGCCGCTCTCGCTCCACGGCTCCGTCACCAAGCGGACTTGTCCCGAATCGTTCGAGGGATTGTCGCGGTTGTACAGCCGCAGCGTGGCCGAACGCGGCTTGCCGTCGACCGCGATCCGGAACTTGAGGTAGGCAATGCTGTGATGGTGATCGCCCATTTTGGCGTCGCCGCCGTCGACGTTCAGGCCTTTGCTTTCCCCGTGGTTCGTCCCCGGTGAAGACTGGCTGGCGTGGGTATCCTCGACGGCTTGCAGAACGACGCGCCGCAGGTCTCCCAGGTGCTCCAACTCGGCCTGCTGGTCGCTCTCGACCGTCCCGTCAGCCCGGAGCAGCTTGACCGTGACCCGGTGTTTTCCAGGCGCGGCCTTGTCGCCCAGAACAGCCTTCAGCGCTAAGGTGATGCGTTGGCCCGAGGGGATATGGACCTGCGTCTCGGCCGGCGTGACGGCGAAGCCGGGCGGAGCCTCGACGCGGAGCGTACCCGCGAAATCACCTTCCTTGTGGTTCGCAATCACGACCTCCCCCGCCTGCTCCGGCTGGGCATTGCTGAGCAGAAAGGACGGCACGGCAAAGCCGAGCGTCAGCACTTGCTCGCGCACGACTTCGATGCCTTGCAGGCTTGGCAACTGATCGGGTGCCGGGTCGGCGGCCGCGGGGACGAATTCAATCGTCAGTTCCCGGTCTGCGTCGAGGCCCTGAAACTCCTTGACCAGCGGCTTGTTCCGGCCGCCGGCCTGCTGGCAGACGTCGACCTTCTCAGCCACGATCTTGCCTTGAAGCTTGATGTCGAAGACCCGCTTGCCGACGGCTTCATCGTCCAACTCGGCAAACGCCAGCCGGACGGTGTACCGCGCCCGTCCGTCGGCCGGATCGAGTAGCGGGATCGTGCATTGCCGCAGGCCCCGCACGCCCGAACAGTACAGCCACGGATTGGCCGCGTCCTCGACCTTGAGTCGCGCGGCGTCATGATTGAAGTAGCCCCCGCCGGGGAAGAGCGTGACGCCGATTTGCAGCGGCAGCACCAGCGACCCGGCGGGCCGGGGATAGCCCAGCCACAGGCCGTCGGAGGCGTCCCTGCGGTCGCCGGGCGCTCCCAGGTTCAGAGCCAATCGCTTGACCGGCGTCATGGGCCCCGGCTGGCTGAAGTACGCCCACTGCCGGTTCTCCTCGCGGCTCTTGAAGACCACGGTACACATGTTCGGAAATGGACACATGCAACCCGAACTGGCTTCGGGCACCATCAGCAGGCCGTTGGCCGGAATGAAATTGATCCAGCAGCCCGGCCGCTGCGCGCCGAAATGCTGCGTTCCGAAGTCGTTGTCCAGGTCGTACCAGCCCAGCGTCAGGGAGCGGAAGAACAAGGCATGAGGCGCCGCGGCAGGGCAGCCGCAGTGGTGTCCGGGCCGGGCGAACTGCCAGGGTTCCTCCCGCCCCGTGACTGGATGGACCCGCGTCCGCTGTTGGCCGGTCCGCAGGTCGTAGGCCCACGGCTCGGCGTGCAGCGTGTCGCCGATCACCACCGGGCGCACGCGGTAGCCGATCTGTTGGTCCCACAACAGTCCGCCGTCCTTGCCGGACAAAGCGACCACGCGCCGCGATTCAAACTGTCCGGCCATGAATTGCGTCCAGTAGTGGCCGTCGAGGAACACGCCGAACAGGACCAGCACGTCGTTGTGATAGATCGCGCCCAGCGAGCACCAGTAGTTGCCGCCGCTGGCCCCCGTGATCTCGACGGGCTTCTCCCACAGCTTGTTGCCCGTTGCGGCATCGAGGGCCACCACGCGGTAAACCGCGGCCGCTTCGAGCTTCTTCAAGAGCGCGGCGCGCTCGGCGTCGCTCAGCCGATGCACCTGCTTGACCTGCTCCGCCAGCGCCGCCGTGCGTTGTTCCTCCGTCACGTTGGGGCCGGCGAAGTACAGACGCCCGTCGCCGATGGCGATCGAGCCCTGGCCGATGTCCTTGGCCTCGTGCTTCCAGCGCAGTTGGCCCGTGGCCAAATCCAGCGTGAAAACGCAGTCGGCCGTTCTGCCCTCCGCCGTGCGCGAGCCGTACAGCACGTCGCCGACCACGGCGACGTAGCCCCAGCGGCGCGGAGTGCCATCGTCCGCCGCCGGCACTTTGTAGGTACGCTTCGTCTCGCCCGTGGCGGCGTCGAATCGCAGGCACTCATCGCCGACGGCCACGAACAGGCTGTCGGCGTTGGCTGCCGAGTTGCCCGCATCGTGGGTCACACGCTGACGCGCAGGGCCCCGCGGATCTTCCGTTCCCAGAGTTCCACTCCGTTGTAGGCGTCGTAGGCCGTGATCGAGTTCTCGCCCACGCCCACCCGGTCCGCCATGCCTTCCCCCAGGACGAACATGCGGCCGTTGATGGCCAGCGGAGCCGCGGCCCGCAAGTGCCGCTCGGCCATCTGCGTCGGTCCGGGTCTGCCAAACCACAACAACCCCAGCGGGCAGCGGACCAGTTCATCGTCGCTGCAGGTCGTGTTGCCCGGCTCCGCGTATTGATGAGTCCAGCTGCCGGCGCCCGGCAACGGCCCGCGACGGAACTCAATCCATGCGCCGTTTTCTTCGGAGACCTTCCCGCCCTCGACTTCCGCTTCGGCCAGCCACTGCCGCATCGCCGCGGCCTGCAGCGGCTTCACCTTGCCGCCGGCTGCCGCTGGCTGGCCGATGCAAATCGCGCCGCCCAGCGGCTTGAGCAGGCGGAACGCTTCCTGAGCGCCGCGGGGCAACTGGCCCGACGCGAGCGGCTCTTCGGAAACCACCAGGTTCGCGAAGTAGTCGGAGAACGGAACCTGCGACAACTCGCCCTGCTCGACCAGCACGCGGGCCCCGTACAGCCCCGCGGCATCCAGCGCCCGGCGAGCGGCCTGGACCTTTTGAGCGTCAGGCTCGATGCCGCAGATCTGCAGTTCCGTCCGCTTCGCCAACTCGTAGGCTAGCCGGCCCGTGCCGCAGCCGAGGACGAGGCAATAGCCGCGTTGGATCCCGGTGGTGCGGACGATGTGCTCGGCCGCCGCTGCGAAGACAGGAGTCCGTTCGTCCGCCGGAAAGGGCGACGCGTCGACCGTCTGCCGCACCACGCCGGCCGTCGGCGAGCCTTCCGCGCCGAAGCAGTAGATCGCACCGCTGTCGGAACTGACGAACAGCCGCCCGTCGGCAATGGCCAGGCCGCGGGCCTTGCCGTCGATCTCGGCCGTCCACAGCACTTCGCCCGACGCGGCGTCGAACGCCAGGACCTTCCGGTCGCCGCCGGCCAACAGCACGTTGCCGGTCATGACCAGCGTTTCGGAGCAATCGCAGCGTACGCGCCACATCTGGCCCGAGGCGATTCGGCTGTCGGTTTCCTTCAGCTGCGAGTTGACGTCGTCCAGTTGTTTTTCCAGTGCCTTGAGCGCCGCTTCCGGGCCGCGTTTGGCTCGCTGGACTTGCGTGTTCAGGTCGCGTTGACGATCCAGCAGGCCCTTGCGGCGCAGGCTGGCGGCCGCATAGGCCTCGCGATTGACCGCGAACAGCTCGCGCCCGGTCGCCGTGTAAAAGGCGTTTGGCGTCACGATCAGTTGATGGCCCCAGAACCAGCTGGAATGGGCACGGAAGTTCTCCTGGTCGAAGCCGATCATCTGCTCGGTCCCGGTGAACACCTGGTTGTCGGCCAGCGTGGCATGGGTTCCGCCGATGATGTGCTCGGCATAGGCCTCGTACAGCAGGCGTCCGTCCTGGCGGTCGAACGCCGCCGGCGACACGCGGCCCAACGGAGCGAACAGGCGGTCTTTCGAGGCCAGCAGGTAACCTTGCGGCGACATCCGGCTTTGGGGCGCTTCGCCACAGGAGTCATTGCGCCACGTCAGCTTGCCGTCCTCCGCGTTGACGGCGAACATGGCCACGCCTTCGGCCGGGAAAATGCCGGCTCCGAAGTAAGCGGTGCCGTCATCCACCAGCACGCCGGTGCGGACGGGCCACAGCGAGATCATCTTGCCGCTGCCCAGCACCTTGCGCTCGTCCGGGGCCGCGTGGAACTTCCATTGCTCGCCGCCGTCGCCGGCCCGCAGGCAGTAGACGAAGCCGTCGTCGGAGCCGAAGTACACCTTGTCCCGCCAGATGGTCGGCGCCAGCCGCACGGGGCCGCCCGTCAGCGTGCTCCAACGTTCCCGGCCCGTGGCGGCGTCCAACGACACCACTTTGCCGTCCGCGGACGAGCCGAAATAGACGGCGCCGTCGGACACGGTGACGTGGAAAGCGTCGTCGAAATGCACGCGGCGCAGCTCGGTCTGCCCAAACCAGCCGCCGACCGGCCGCGGATTCGGCTCGCTCCAAGCCGCCTGCGGCGCATGCCGCGGCTGGAACACCCAGCATTGCGTCAGCGGAAGCTTGACCGTCTCCGCCGTCACCCCGCTACGGGCGTTGTCATATCGGTAGGTCGGCCAGTCGCCAGCGTGCGACGCCGTCGGCACAGCCGTCAGAAGCAACACCGCAAGGCTTAGGCATCGTCCGGCACCGGCCAGCGGCCGTCTGCCTCGTAATCCCACCCTGTTCTCCCAAGAACCGATCATGATCCAATTCTCCTTTCAACCCAGGACTGCAGGGACGTTCCTGCGATGTTCTCCGGTTGCTGCCGATCTTTTGCCATGCTCACTGCGGCAGGCGCGCATGATACCGCGAACCGTGGCAACGTGCCATCCTTCTGTGGATTGACACGGGCCGCCGTTGCCGTAGCGGTCCAAAGTTCCTTGCTCAGCTTGTTTCGCCAAGCGGCTTCCGCTAGCGTCGTTCCTGGAACTCCCCTTGAGGCAAGCTGAATCCCCGATCAACGGGCAAGGACGACACATCCATGAAAACCACCCTGTTCTCGTTGCTGATCGCTCTGGTGTGCGATTCGCTCTTGGCGGAGGAGATCGACGTCAACGGTCGCTTTCGATCCCCAACGCCCGGCGGTTTCCCCGACGCCTGGGTGCTGCACGAATGGGGCGGCTACAAACCGTTCCCGACCGTCAAGACCATCCCCAACGCCTGCGAGGGCAACACGGCGTTGAGCATCACCGACATCCTGGGCGACGACGGCGGCGCCATCCAGACCCGCGCGAGATTTTCCGCCCGCTCGGGCTCCGTCGGCCGCATTTCGCTGATGGCGAAGGGAAAAGGGCTGGCCTGGACGACGTTTTACCGGTGGGGCGAGAAGGGCCAGTGGAACGGGGTCATCGTCAGTTCGCCGTTTGCCCTCTCCGAGACCTGGCAGCCGCACGTGTTGACGATTCCCATTGACAACGGCCACGCTTGTGAAACGCGCGCCGTCACGCTCGCCATCGGCGGCAAGATGGGGGCGGATATCCGCGCATCTACGACATCAGCCATAATGACTGCCACGGCGAATGCCAGTGCCCGGGCTGCCTGGCCGTGCTCGAACGCGAGGGCGCCTACAGCGGCGTGCTCCTGGACTTCATCAACTTTGTCGCGGCCGACATCGCCAAGGATTACCCCGACATCTACGTCCAGACGTTCGCCTATACCTTCACGCTCGATGCGCCCCAGCATATCAAGCCGGCCGGCAACGTGCTCGTCCGCGTCTGCAAACTGGGCTGCGAGTTCTCTCCGTCCGGCAAGGCCGACACGCAATTCCCCGTCAGCCATCCGCGCAACCAGGACTGCCACGACAACTTCGTCCGCTGGGCGAAGATCTCCCCGAACCTGGCCGTCTGGGATTACTGGATCCTATACACCAAGCCCTATCATCCGCCGTACCTCAACGCGCGCCATCTCCAGGAGGACATGCGATTCTACCGCGACCACCACGTCAAAACGCTGTTCGTCGAGTGCGAGGCTCCCGACGTGACCAGCTTCTTTCCCTTCAAAGTCTGGTTCGGGCTGAAGATGATGGAGGACCCCGACCAGTCCTACGACCAACTGGCGGAACGTTTCTGCAAAGCTCTCTACGGGCCTGCCGCCGCGCCGATGCTCAAATACCTCAACTACCTCCAGGACCGCGAAAAGGCCGCCGACACGGCCCTCGGGCTCACCACGCCCAACGCCCTGGCTTATCTTGACCGCGACTTCTTCGCCACCGTCAACGGCCTGCTCGACGAAGCCGAACGCCTGGCCGCCGGCGACCCGGTGCTGCTCAAGAACATCGGCCGCGAGCGAGTCCCGGTCGATGCGGCCCTGCTCAACCTCAACCGTCGCTACAAGGACAAGCTCCCGGCCGGCGGCAATCCGCCCGCCGACCTCCAAACGCTTTTCGGCCGCTACGAGAAGAACTCACTCCTGCAAGCGGAGATCTTCTACAACTCCGAGGCCTATCCGCGCAACAGCGCGAAGTTCGCCGAGGCCAAGCTCCGAATCGAAACCGACAAGTTGCGATTCACCGGCTCTGCCCTGCAACTTCCCGCCGAGTTCAAGGGCCAGGAAGTCGTCGATATCAACTGGGCCAACTTCCGCGGCGGCATCCAGGTCGTCGACGACCCCGACGGACTGGGCGGCAAGGCCGGCATCCTGCCTGACGGCCAAGGCCCCGAGTACCACGCCCGCCCCTTCAACCTCGGCGTCTACAACCGCGCCCAAAAGAAAATCCTCGTCAACCGCACGGTCCCGCAGGCCGAGATCCCCCAGGACGGCAAGTTCCACCTCTATCCTCTCGGCAAATTCGCGATCGAACCGACCACGATCCTCTGGGTGCATTGGACCTGGCTGCTGAGCATCGGCATCGACTCCGCCTACCTCCCCGAAGCCGACAACCAGTGGAACGTCTACGCCTCCATCAAGCTCGTCGGCAGTCCGTACCAGAAAGACTCCCCAGCCAAGCCCCAGGTCCTCGTGGACCGCGTCCTGCTGGTGCGATAAGGTGAACCGCCGAAGGACGAAGAAACCGGACGGGGGACCAAGGCGGCTGGCGCATTCTCACCCCAAGATGTCGAAGGGGACCCCACAAAAAGAAGGAACAAGTCATGCGCAACATTCTGCTTTCACTTTTCCCGGTTCTGCTGGCGCCCGGGCTTTGGGCGGCGGAGTTTCCATTGCTGAAGGACGGCAAGGCGGTGTCGCAGATTATCGTTGCGGAAGATGCCCCGCTTCCCGTGCAGTATGCTGCCCGGGAACTGGCAAAGTATCTGGCGAAAATCTTGGCCGGGGAGACTCCTTCCATCGCACCGGCGAAAACTGGCAATCTTTATCCTGTTTTTCTCGGCACCGTCCAGGACCAGGCTTTGACCGCAGCCGCCGGGGTGCAGGTTTCGGGACTGAAAGAAGGAGGCTTTGCCATCCGGGCCGGCAGGGACGGCCTCTACATTATCGGCGGAGACCCAGTTGGCACCCTCTATGGAGCCTACGAAATCCTGAAAAAATACGGCGGCATCCGCTGGATTTTCCCCGGCGAAGAAGGCGAGTACTTTCAGCCACGCACGACGATCGCGGTGTCAGAGCAGAACACGGTGCGCAATCCCTATCTCGAACACCGGCAGATGGACTTAAACTCTGTCGTGGTCAACAAACCCTATTTCGACACGCGGGAATGGCAGGTTCGCAACGGGATGACCGTGAAATGCAGCCTGATGCATCTGAATCATCCCCAGTATGGAAAGCATATGCAGGAACTGGGCGCCCGCGGCGTCCCGATCGGCGGACATATTCTGACGGTCCTGCTGTTCGGCAAATATCCCAAGGAAGCGGAATTGAAGGAGCTCTTTGCGCAGCATCCAGAATATTTCCCGATGATCAATGGCAAACGCATCCTGCTGGATGATCAGAAATATCAGCCCTGCACCAGCAATCCCGAAGTCCTGAACATCATGGCGAAGAACCTGATTTCCTATGCGATTCAGCCGGGCAGTGACGGTTTGATCATCATCGGCAATAATGACGGCACCGGCTGGTGCGAATGCCAGGAATGCCGGAAAATCGATCCTCCGGACGAAGCGGCCAAGAACCGCATGGCCACCCGCTATTGGACGCTGGTGCAAAACCTCGCCCGACGGGTTTGGGAAATCAAACCCGATGCGAGTCTCGGCGGCTGGGCCTACCAGAATTTCTGGATGCCGCCCAGCGGCATTAAACTTGATCGCCGCCTGACCGTCTGCCTGAGCTTTAACAACCAATGCTGGCGGCACCCGATCACCGATCCGAATTGCTCGGTCAACCGGGAATTCCTCAAACTGTATCTCGATTGGAAGAAACTGGGCGTCAAAGCCTATAACCGCGACGAAATCGCCGCAGACGGCTCGGTCGGCAGTAATTTTCTGCCCGCAGAACGCGTCCTGTACCAGAATTTCAAGGATTATCCCGGGCTCGGCTTGATCGGCTCGGGCTTCTGCATCGTTCCGCCCCCGCCGGATGCCGAAGTCTACAAACCCCTACGCCGCGGTCCGATTTCAGAACACAATTTGAATTGGGCTGCGATGTGGCAGACGAATTATCTCTCCGCCCAGTTCATGTTTGACATCCATCAGGATTTCGATCAACTCTACGAGGAGTGCAATCGGCTTTATTATGGGAGGGGCTGGGACGGCGGCATGAAGGAATTCCGGGCACTGCTCAGCAAGGCCTTCCGCGAGACCCCGGGCTGTATGGGCTGGGGGCTGGGAGCTCCGCTGGGCCGCTGCCTGGATCAGCCCGGCGTTCAAGATCAGCTGAAAGCCCTGCTGGTCCGGGCCGAAGAGGCTGCCGCGGGCGATCCGGACCCGCGGGCCCGGATGCATGTCCGGCGGGAACGGGATATCTTCGCCTATACCTGGGAGGCCGCCCGCAAGACCTATCTGGAAAACTATAAGGAACTCAATGTCTACCGGCGGACTTCCCCGATCACAATCGATGGAGAGCTATCGGAACAGGATTGGAAAACGGCGGATGTCATGACCGGATTCAAACACCCGCCCTGGACCTACACCGAGCCAGAACCGGTGCAGACTTACTTCCGGGCCATCTATGAGCCGGATTCCTTCTATCTGGCCGTCGAGGCGATGGAACCGGCACCTGGCCAGATCATCGCAAAAAGACTCCCGAAAGATGGGCCCTACAGCAAGATCGGCAACAACCTGGAGGTTTTCCTGCATTATCCGGAAATGGCCGATCAGTACTATCATTACATCATTAATTCCGCAGGCTCTCTCATTGACGCCCGGCATGGACTGAATAAACGCGACATCGAATATGACAGCGGCGTGGAATATGCGGTCAAAGTCCTGCCGGACCGCTGGACCCTGGAAATGCGCATTCCCACGGCCGGCATCGGCATGAAGTGTTTTGACGGCGCGACCTGGAAACTCAATGTCGCGCGCTGTCGGAAAGTGTCGGAAAAGAGTGAACTGTCCAGCTGGTGCGGCGGCCACTTTCACGGTGTTGATAATTTCGGCATCATCAAGTTTACCCCAACCCGAATCGCCGGACTGTTCCAGGGGCATGACCCCGCCGCCTGGAAAAATGCCTCGTTCAATGAAGTCTGCGAGAACGAGAAGCTGCCGCCTTTCCGGCAATGGAAAGGCCATTGGAAGACCTCTCTGGTTCCGGTCCATTGGAGCTGCGACAGTAACGCCGCCGGCAGCACTTTGCTGCATAAGGATTCCAGCGACAACTATTTTGTCGAATTCGAAGGCGGGATCATCGGCAACTGGTATGTTGCCCCGGTGCGGAAACTTCGGATCACCTTCCGGGCTTCCGGAAATGGCAAGGCCCGGCTCTGGACCGGAAGATACGAGCATGGAAAAAACAAGGGATATCCCTTCAAAGGGCAGACCGGAGTGCTTGAATTTGCCGCCGATTCGGATGTCTGGAAAACCTACAGCTTGACGGTTGACAAAGGGGACGAACCCAGACTCTATGTCCGGTTCTTCCACCAGAAAGGAACCGTCCGGCTGGATGATGTCATTGTTACTCCCGTCGGCGAGGAGTAATGACCACCTGTTAACGGCACATGCGGCGCCCTTTATAGTGACGCTGGTCGTGATGACCTGTGCCGGTATGCTGAGGAGAACGCGACATGAGGACTACTATCCGGGGTGGCTGGGTCTGTGTGCTAGGGCTGATTGCAAATTCGGCCGCTGCGGCCGAGCCCCCGCCGCTCTTTCCGTTCCTGATCTCGTATGACGCCCCGGACAATGCGGCCAGCATGACGCACCTGCTCGACGCGCCGGCGGGCAAACACGGCTTCACCCGCGTCGAGGACGGGCACTTCGTCAACGACGCGGGGAGGCTGAGGCTCCACGCCACCAACCTTACCGGCCCGGCCAATTTCCCGACGCACGCGCAGGCGGACAAGCTGGCCGAGCGACTGGCGCGGTTCGGCATCAACTGCGTCCGGCTGCACTACTTCGACGCCGAGTACGGCAACTTCATGACGCCGAAGGAGACCGGCATCTTCGGCAAGGATGACAAGCTCCCCGGCGCGTTCTCTGCGGACCCGGCCGCGCCGATGCCGCCCTTGGCGCCCGAGACCGTCGACCGCCAGGACTATCTGATCGCCGCGCTCAAGAAACGCGGCGTCTACGTGAACGTCAATCTGCACGTGGCGCGATTCCCCAAAGGACTCAGCTTTATCGACCCGCTGATGATCGCCTCGGAAAAGGCCTACGCGCGGGATCTGCTGACCCGAGTTAACCCCTACACCGGCCTGTCCTACACGGCCGACCCCGGCGTGGCGGTCGTCGAGATCAACAACGAAAACGCGCTGATCAATAACTATCTCGGCGGGGCGCTGGATCAGCTGACCGGCTCTCGAGCCGATGAATTCCGCGGCCAATGGAACGCCTGGCTGAAAAGGAAATACGCCTCCAGCGACGCGCTGAAAACGGCGTGGGCCTGGACGCCCGTGCCGCTGGGCGACGAGTTGATCACGGAGGGCGAGTTTGACGGGCCGGTGGCCTTCGACGGCCAGCGGTGGATTCTCGACCAAGGCACCGCCGAAGTTTCGGTCGCCGCGTCCGGCGGGGTGCTGAAGGTGACCGTCACGCGCGACGGCAGCGAGCGGTTCCCCAAGATCTACCGGCTCGTGTCGCTGGAGAAGGATCAGCCCTACACGGTCTCCTTCCGCGTCCGGCAGGTGGCGGGCCAGCCCGCGCCCGATCTCGGCTTCGCCGTGGCGCGGACGCGGGGCGGCTGGCAATCGCTCGGGCTGATCGCACCGTATCGCGCCGGCAAGCAGTGGAGAACCATCCATCACACCTTCCTTGCGACGGAGACCACGGATCTGGCGGAGATCCAGTTCACGCGTTTCAAGACCGGCGAGTACGAGATCGACGACCTTTCGTTCAAACCCGGGGCGGTGGGCGCGTTCAGCGATAGGGCGGATCTCGAACTCGGCGCCGTGCCGGTCGTGAACCGCCGCGAGTTCGCACCCCTGCAGACCCGACGCGACTTCTACCAGTTTCTCATCGACACCGAGCGGGCCTACTGGACCGGCATCGCCGGTTACCTCAAGGACGAGCTGAAGTTGAAGGCGCCGATCTCCGGGACGCAGGTCTGCGGTTACAGCCCGCCGATGCTGCAGGCCGAGCTGGACTACGTGGACAATCACGCCTACTGGTGCCATCCGAGCGTCCACGCGAATTGGGAGATCCACAACGCGGCGATGGTCAACTCGATGAACTGCATCCAGGCGCAGGCCGGCCAGCGCGTGGCGGGCAAGCCGTACACGGTCAGCGAATACAACCACCCGTTCCCCAACCAGTACGGCGCGGAGGGCCAGCCGATGTTGCGGGCCTACGGGGCGCTGCAGGGCTGGGACGGCGTGTTCCAGTACACCTACAACCACAGCCCCGATTTCGAGCCGCGGCGCAACACCTATTTCTTCAGCATGATCGCGCGGACCGAGGTCCTGGCGCACTTCCCGGCCTGCGCGGCCATCTACCTCCGCGGCGACGTGCGCGAGGCGCACCAGACCGTGACCGGAGCGCTGCCGCTGCCGGATTACTTCGACCGGCTCGTGCGCCAAGGTTCCGTCGCCGCCGGCATCACGTCCGCCGGCCTTGACGGCCGGCTGGCGCTGGTCCACAAGACCGCGATGGACTTTTCCGGCAAGCCCGGCACGGAGGCGGCGGCCATCGCGAAACCGGACGGCAAGATCGTGGCGAGCGACACCGGCGAGTTGGTGTGGAACCGGGAGCTTCCCGGCAAAGCCTACTGGACCGTCAACACCTCGAACACGAAGCTGTTCAGCGGCTTCCCCGAAGGCCGGGAGATCGCGCTGGGCGGCGTGAAGCTGTCGCTCGGCGAGACCCGTCTCGGCTGGGCCACGGTCTCGCTCACCTCGCGGCGAGCGACGGGCTTCGGCGAGCGCGGCGCGGCGGCAACCGTCCTGCTGGCTGCCACCGGCGTGACGGAAAACCAAGGCACGGTGCTGGAGGCCACGGGCGAGGGCTCGGTCGCGCTGGCTGACCGGCTCGACTGGGGCGACGGGACCGTGCTGGCCGAGGGCATCCCGGCGACCGTAACGCTGCCCTCCGACCCGGCGCGGACAGCGTGCTTCGCGCTGGACGAGCGCGGCGAGCGGAAGGGCGAGGTGCCGGTTACGCCCGCGCCTGGCGGCTGCTGCATCGAGATCGGCCCGCAGTACCGGACGGTGTGGTATGAGATCGTCGTGAGCGGCAATCCGTCGCAGCAGCCAAGGGCAGAATGACGGAGATGGACCAAGGAAGGATGAAGGAAGAAGAGGCAGGGAACGGCCTCCGGGCCGACCGCGGACACGAAAAGACATGAAGAAACTCCTGTTGACGATCTGCCTCCTGCTCGCTCCAGCGGCGGGCGCGGAAGAGTATTCTCCCCACTGGCTCGAGCGGGTCGAGCCGAATTCCGTGGGCATGGATGCGGCGGGCTTGAAGGACATCGACGCGGTCGTCGAGCAGACGATCGCAATCGGCCACACGCCCGGCGCGGTCGTCGCGATCGGCCGCGGCAATAAGCTCTGCTTTCTCAAGGGGTACGGCTATCGGCAGTTCTATCCCGAACAGGAGAAAATCACCCTCGACACGCTGTTCGACCTCGCGTCCGTCACGAAAGTCGCCTGTACCGCGACGGCGCTTGCCCTCGTCGTCGATCAGGGCAAGGTTTCGCCGGACGATCCGGTCGTCCACTACTTCCCGGAATTCGGCGTCAACGGCAAGGACCGGATCACCGTCTGGCACTGCATGACGCATACGTCGGGAATCATGGACTACTACAACCAGACCCGAGGGACCAAGGAGGAACTCTGGAAGCTGCTGTGCGGCCTGGGACTGCGGTATCCGGTCGGGGAGCGGTTCGATTACATGGACAACAACACCCTGATGCTCGGGCACATCGTCGAAAAAGTCTCCGGCCAGGACCTGCGGACGTTCACGATTGAAAACCTCTACCGGCCGCTGGGCATGCTCGACACGATGCACAATCCCGACGCCCAGCGCCGCAAACGCGCGGCGGCGACGGAAACGCGCGGCGACGTCTGGTTCAAGGGGGTCGTCAATGACTACCGCTCGTACCATCTCGGGGGCGTCGCGGGGCATTGCGGGCTGTTTTCGACCGCGCCGGACCTGGCCATCCTGTCGGCCCTCTGGCTGGGAAAAGGAACGCTGGTCCAGCGCGATGGCAAGAAGGTGACTCTTTTCAGCGAAGCGACGTTCGAGAAGATGGTCGCCCCGCAAACCGTATCCGCCGGACTCCGCGGGCTGGTTTGGGACAAACGGTCCGGGAGCAAGAATCGGCCTTGGAACATGACCCCGCGGGCGATCGGCCACGGCGGCTGGACCGGAACTTCCGTCTGGATCGACCCGAGCCTGGACCTGTTCGTCGTGGTCCTGGGCAACCGCCGCCATCCGTTCGGGAAGACGCCGAATATCTATCCGACTGCCGCGCGGGTTGGGGTGATCGCGGTCAACGCGGTCCGGCGCGAATCTTCGGGATCGCCGAAATCCGCCGCCCGATTGCCCGCCGCTCTGAAGGGGACGAGAGTCCTTTTGATCGTCGACGAAGCGGAAATCGGCCGTCCCGGCGGCCTGCCTGCGCGGCTGAAGAACGACGGCGTCGAAATCGCGGCGTTGTTCTATCCGGACGAATCGAAGGCGGAATCCGAGGGCATGACTTACCAGGTGGTTCCGAAAGCGCTCAAGACGGACGATCAAACCGGCGCGCCGGTATACGCTCTTACCCGCGACTGCCCGCGCGTTCTGCCCCCGGCGGTCCACGGCGCCGCCGCGATCGTCTTCGCCCCGACGGTTTCGAAGGATGCGTCAGACGAGTCGTTCTGGTTCCTGACCAACGTGCTCGGCCAGACCCTGCAATCGGCGTCGGACAACGGACTGAAGTACGGGGTCATCGACCGACCGAACCCGCTGGAAAAGAGACGCGTCGAGCCGATGGACCTGATCGACAAGTACAAGCCGTTTGCGAGCTATGCGCGCGTCGCTCGGGAACAGGGGCTGTCGTTCGGCGAAATCTCGCGGCGAATCAACGGCGACCAGATGCTGGGCGTCGAAATTCTGGAGTGTCGCGGAATGGACGCGGCGGCGTCTTCCGGCGAGTCCCGTTGATCGGGAACGAGCAGCCGCCCCGTCTCCGTCTGATCACCAGCGCGGGCTGGTGCGCCAGCACATCTTTTTCAAGCCGCTTCCGGGCGACGGGAGTGGTGTTTCCGCCCACGCCGGCGTTGACAACGCGCACGTCGCCCCCGCCTCGCTGCTGCAACTGCCCGGCCAGCAGCGAGGCGTACACCCGCGTCGAGCCGCGCTCGGCGGTGGTCGAGTCGCCAAAGGCCACAATCGTCAGCGGCTCGGCGGCGTGCGACGCGGCCAGCGATGCGAGCAAAAAGACGGTGAAGAGCAGGATGGTGCGTGGCATGATCGCTCCGTTGATTCCCTGGTTCGTCTGGAGAATAGCGTCGGCCGTGTCTTGCGGCACGGAAACCCGGCCGGAAAGGCAAGAGCGACAGAAATAGGTATGGTGCCCCCGGAATCCATGAGGTATGGTGTCCCCGGAATCCATGGGTGTGTGCTTTGCTCTGACGTGTTCGAGGGTCAGCTTCTACAGGCCGTGGAAATCGAGTTGTTGCTGGTCGTCGCAGGCTTCCGGCGACCGGGACCATTCGGCGCAGCAGTAGCCGTTCACGTCGTCGATGGCCTTGTCGCCGCTGTCGCTGTCGAGCACGAAGCCGCGGCCGACGACGTTGGCGATCAGGCGGCGGACGCCCTGCATCACCAGCGGGTTGTTGCGGGGCATTTCGCGGGCCATTTCTGCGAAAGGGACTGACTCAAATCAGGACGATTTGTGCCTGTACCCTTTTCGCGATGGTGCGGCCTAGCCTCCCGGCCAGGCGGGCTGTTGATTTATTTGGTAGCTAATTCGGGTATTTCTTATTGCACATAAATGCGTATATGGTATACTGCTCGCGGCAGCCGGCAAGGTGAACTCAGGAGGTCCGCGGGCATGAGCTACTTCGCACAGCCAGTCATGGGACGGAAGCAATTTGTGCTGATTCCGACGACCCTGGACGACCGGATTCCCGAGGGGCATGAAGTCCGGATCCTCGATGAACTGCTGCGCGCGCAGGATTGGTCCCAGTGGGAGGCGGAATACAATGGCGTCCGGGGACAGCCGCCCATTCATCCACGAATCATCGCCAGCGTGATCCTGTATGGACTGATGCGGCGAATTCGCTCCAGTCGGGTGCTGGAGTACATGACCGGCCACAATGTCGATTTCATGTGGCTCACGGAAGGCCGGACGATCGACTACAGCACGATCTGTAGATTCCGCACGCGATTCAAGAAGCAGCTGAAAGCCCTGTTTCGCGGGTTGGGGCGGTTGGCCCTGGCGATGGGAGTGGTTCGCTTGGGAGAAGTGACCTTCGATGGTACGCGGGTCAAGTCCAACAATGATCGGTACGAGACCTGGACGGCCAAGGATGTGGAGAAGCAACTGGACGAACTGGAAGCCCAATTCGGTGAGTTGCTGAACGAGTCGGAACGTGTCGATGCGGCCGAGGATGAACGCTTTGGTCTGCAAAACCCGACCGACCTGCCGCCGGAATTGGCCGATGCCAAGGCCCGTCAGCAACGGCTGCTGGAAGCCCAGAAGGAACTGGCTGCGGCCGACGCGGCCCGGCGTCGCGAAGGAATCAAGACCCCCGCCCAGCTACCGTCCACGGACCCGGATTCGAGCGTCCTGCCCAACAAGGAAGGCGGCTATGCTCCGAACTACACGCCGACGGCCGCGGTGGATACTCATCGGGACTACATCGTCGATGCCGAAGTGCTGGAGGACGCCAACGAGAATACGGAAGTGGTGCCGATGGTCGAGCGGGTCGAGGAAGCCTTTGGCCAACGGCCGGAAGCGGTCCTGGCGGATGGCTTGAACGCGACCGGGCCCAATATCGTGGACTTGGAGGCGCGCGGTGTCGAGTTCCTTTCGCCGCTGGCTGTGAGCGAACCGGGGGAGGGGAATCCGGCGTTGCGGCCGGATCCTCGACAGCCCGTTCCGGAAGCGGCTTGGCCTCAACTGCCGATCAGCCCGCAGACCAAGAAACTGGATAAGTCTTGCTTCGTATTCGTTCCCGAAGAGAACGTCTACTACTGCCCTCAGGGTGAAGCGATGCCCTTCGAGAAGACCAAGCCGGATGTGCGTCAAGGGCAGAAGATTGACTTAGACGTATATCGCGGTACCGCGTGTGCCGGCTGTCCCTTGGCGGATCGCTGCGTGTCGGACAAGAGCCACGGCGGCCGGACGATCACCCGCGACCATTTTGCCGCCGATCGCGAGCGGCACGCCGCGAAGATGCGCACGCCGGAGGCCCGCACGCGTTACGCCCGTCGCTTTCATGCCGGTGAGACACCGTTTGGTTGGCTGAAGCATGTCTTGGGTCTGCGGCAGTTCCTGCTGCGGGGCCTGGAGAAGGTCCGAACGGAGTGGCTGTGGGCATGTACCGCCCACAATCTAAGTAAACTGATTCGCGAGGTGGGACGACTGCGCGCCAAGTTTGCGGAACTGGCCGCAGATGAGGTGAATTGAGGGAGCTGGGGGATCCCCGCGGCCGGGTTTTTGCGTCTTTCGGCGGCCCAGGACGCTTCCTGGGCATCGGGAAACCGCCCCGTTCACTCCGCGGCTCGGAAAAAGGCAAGCGATCGCTCGGCGAGCTAACGCATTGGTGGTGTTCGCCGAAATAAATCAACAGCCCGCAGGGGCCACGGCTCCGGCGGTCTTCGCCCCGCCGTTGAGCCCGCCCCGGATGCCGGGAATCTGGGAGACGCTGTGCCCGAAAGGCCAGACCAGCCAATTTGGATTCAAGTAAGGGATAATCGCCCGTCTCCTTTCTTCTCCCAACCGGTGGCCAGGGTGTGGAAATCCACTCTGCCAAGTGGTAGGATCATCAACGTGCCGTCCGCGTTCGTGCGCTGTTCTGCGGTTCCTGTTAACCGCGCAGCGGGCCACGGACGACGGCCTAACGAGGGAGGTTTCTATCGGCTGACTAGAGCGAACCGACAACTAGATTGACCTGCGTGGTCGAGTCTCTGCTTCCAGACAAATCGCCAAACTGAGCCGCAAGGCTCTTTAACAGAAGAAGCAGTCACTTGGTTCCACGCTCCCGCAAGGGAGCGTCGGGCCTTGTGCTGTTCTTCTGTGCCCTTTGGCGAGGGCGTCTGGGACAGTCTTGGTTTCGACGCTCTTTTTTTGTTTCGGGAGGTGGGCGATGAAGACGATTTATTTGACGGCGGCTGTTTGGACGTTGGCCGTAGCAGCCGGCTACGGGCAGGCCGAAACAGACCCGACTCAGGACGTGGGGTGGAGGCTCGTCGAGTCCACTGACACGATGACCGATCGACTAGTCAAGCGTGCCGTAACGATGAACAAGGACGGCCATCTCTTCGCGATATTCCGCGCGCAGACAGGGGGCGCGGAGAGAGGGGACGTCTACGGGTACTTTTCCCTGTCAAAGAAAAGCGCAGAAGTCCTGGGCTCAACGCCACCAATTTATCGTATCGACAAACTGAAAGCGCACAACCTTGAAGAAGAGAAGAGGATCAGCAGGGATTTAGGCGTTGGGTACTTCAGCAATTCAACAAGCGTGAGTTTTGTTCTATTTGCCCGCAAGGGCGAACCGACTGAAGGAACAGATCTGCGCGACATCATGGAAGGGAAGACCATCTTGTTTCGTTACTATCTGCTCGGTGGAGAAAGCCGGGAAACCTCGTTCGATCTGAGCGGGGCTCGGCCCGTGATTGCCAGCGCGATCGGCGTTTCTGCAGACAGCCTGCAAGAGATAAAAGCGAAAGCGGAAGAAGCCCGTTTGGCCGCCGAGAAGGGCAAACAAGAGGCCCGTCTGGCCGCCGAGAAAGCAAGACAGGATGCCGAGATGGCGAAACAAGCTGCCATACAGGCGGCTAAGAAAAGGATCGAAGATGCCAAGCGGAGGACGTGGACTTCCGCTGACGGAAGGTTCACGGTGGACGCCAAGTTCGTCGGCGTCATTAGCGGGGTCGTGAGTCTGGAGAAAGACGACGGCCAACGCATCAACGTCAATCAGGATCGGTTGTCGCAGGCCGATCAGGATTTCATTCGGAACCGGAAGTGGCTTGAGCAGCCCCCGTCCCCGGCGCCGTCCACGCCGGAACGTGCCGCGCCGGCAATAGCCAGCGGGACACCGGCCGCCTCCACTCCCACCAGCCCTACGCTGACTGAACCGACTGCTAGAGCAACGCCCGCTTCTGCAGCAGCAACGCAACGTCCGCCGCTTGCAGTTTCCAGCGTTGCCGATGCGATCGTCAGGCTGACGTTTGAGCCCGACACGATGACGAAAACTGCGAATGGCAAGGTTGTCGTACGCGACTTGAGCGAGTGCCGAAACGATGCCTTGGCGGACGGGGCGACCGCGACGACCGGACGGCTCGGAACCGCCATTGCGTTTGACGGCAAGGACGACTTCATAACCTTTCACGATTTGGCCAAGGACTTCAAGGGCGTTAGGGCGCTGACGGTCGGAACGTGGATACGTGCGGGGGACCTGCGACGCGATAACTTTGTCTTGGACATGCGAAGCGAGGACGGGAAGCAGCCGTGGGTCCTGCGGCTTATGTTCAACAAGCAGGAGATTGCCTTTAGTGCGCCCGGCAGCCAAGTCGTCGGCCGATGCAACCTGTCTGGCCGTTGGCATCACGTTGTCGGCACTTGGGCGGACGGCATAACGCGCCTTTATCTCGACGGTAAGCAACTGGCTGAGGAGGGGGACGGAAAGGGGACGATCACCGACGCGATGCTTGCCAATTGTTCGGCCTACTTGGGACGGCAAGTTGTCGGTTTCTACGGCCCGCGTCCAAAGAATGAGCCGCGCGGCCTCGTCGGTGCCCTTGACGAGTTCTTCGTCCTGCGCCGTGCGCTGTCGCCCGACGAACTCGCGCAGTTGTTTGCTGACAACCAGCAATGACGGACAACCCCGCCGCTGATCGCCGTGCCGCTTGCGGAATGGAGACGACTCCGCCGCGACCCGTGGGACTGGCGGAAGGGCGAGCGGTAGCCGGGCGTGTCGCATCTTTGCCGTGGGGATGGCAGACTGCCGGGCGGCGGTGGTAGAATAAGGTCCCGTGTTCTCGCCGTCATTTCGACCCTCGATGTCGGGATGCCACCCATGATCCACTTCGTTTGTCCAAGCTGCGAGACTGAGTTGGAAATCGAAGATAGCGGTGCGGGCAAGCACGGCAATTGCCCCGCCTGCGGCGCGGCCATACACGCTCCCCAATCGTCCGCAGCTACTGCCACAGTGCCGCCAGCCGGCGGGGTTCAAATAACCAAGAGCGTCTTCGGGCGGCACCACGTCAGCTACAAGTGCCCACGGTGCGGAGATGATCTGCGGTCGCCTCTGGCCGATGCCGGCAAGCCGGACACCTGCCCCAACTGCAACGCACGCTTCGTCGTTCCGGGGGCCGAGAACCTTCAACGGATGACGGCCGAAAAGGAAGCGGACGCACGGCGCAAGCGTGAGGAAGCGGAGCAACGCCGCGAAACCAAGTTGAGGGAACAACAAGAAAAAGCAGAGGCCAGAGCGCGCGAGCGGGAGGTGGAAGCGGCTGCCCGCGAACAGCGTCGCCAGGACCAGCTGAACGAACAGAAAGAACGAGCCGCCGCCAGGGCGCGGGAAATGGAGGTCCAAGCGATTGCCCAACAAGAGCGCGAACGGAAAATGGTAGAGAATCGGAAGTGTTCCTCCTGCGGTGCTCAGCTGCTGAACGGAGACGACCAATTTTGTGACGCGTGCAAGACCTCAGCGTCACCGACTAAACGACCAGACCGACGCGCCGTGGTCGGTGTTGTGTTGGTAGCCATTGCTTTCCTTGTGCCCCTACCCGTCGGATACTCCTGGTTTCGTAATTCAGGCTTGCGGAGCAAATTGGATGCCTGTGAGAGTAGCGGAGTCATCCACGCGAACGTGACCTACGAAGGACTGATTTCGACAGAAGGGGTCGTATTCGACGTTCTCGACGGCGGGTCTCCGTCGGCTAGGAGGATTGATCCGGTTCACCTCCTATTGCAGTTTGCCGGTAGATTGGACATGTATTCTATCGAACGTGTAGTGCTCGCGCGTAACGGCCGGCACGTCTTCTACATTTCTGCCGCAGACCTCCGGCCTTTGGCGGATTCATACGCTGGCGGGGGTCGTGTTTGGGCGTTCAACAACGTGCCGGCGAGGGTCCGCACAATGTCGGGTGGCCGCCCCTACAACGAATGGTCCGGTGGCTGGCTTGGAGTGCTCCAGAAGCAATCAGAAGACGTAAACGATTTCATTCGCGAATGGACTGGCTACTGATATCGTCGCGTAGAGTTGAGGAGGGAGGCCGTCCATGATCCACTTCAAATGCCCGGCATGCGGTAAGGGCATACGAGTTAGCGATGCCGGCGCTGGAAAGGATGGAAAGTGCCCAGCCTGTGGTGCGCCCGTGCGTGTTCCACAATCGCCGCCGGCAACGGCCGCCCGAGGCCCGCCGCCGCTCAAACGCGATCAGCGAACGGCCATTGTGCCCGACGACGCTTCGCCTACGGACACACCGCAAACGTCCGGAGTCTCGGACCCCAATGCCATGCCGTCATACTCAGCACCGCCCATGACCGGGCGCAAGTCAGTCTGGCCGCCACAACAGCGGATTGAACTTTCGCCGCCATTTGGCTATCGCTGGTCCGACAAGACGATGATCTGCCCCAACGCTAACTGCGGATACAGCGGAGAACCGATCAGTAAGCCCAAAGGCAATAAGCTCGCGATCATCGTTCTGCTACTGCCTGCGCTCCCCATTGGCTGTTCATTGGGGCAAGCAGCCTACGAGAACACGGAGCACGCCAGGACCGCAAACCGCATAAGCCAAGAACTGAGCGAGCAGGCAGAGCTATTCCGCAATTACGACTTCGCCGGGTCGTCCATAGGTGAACTAGACCAGATTATTGACTCCACGAGAAGGCGGATTGCATGGATGGAGCAGCACGTCGCAGAAATGGAGAACCGCCGCGTTCCGTTCTCTTGGCTACTAGCAATCCCACCCTTCCTTTGGCTTCTGGCAATGCCGCCGGGTCTGCTCTATGGTCTGTTCTTCTCCGGATACCGGACCTACTGCCCGAAGTGTAGGACTGAGGTCAACCTCGCCTAGCCCTGCCGCTAATCGCCTTAGCCGACCTGCCCGCGCTGGCGGACGCTACGTGCCCGCTTCCTCTCCGTCGGTCACGTCGGCAGCGTGCCTGTCCTCCTTCCGTCTGGCCGCTGCCCGCTTCTCCCGCATCCTGTCGTAGAAAGCTTGGTTGCTGGTGAACAGGCAGGCGACGCGGGAATGATACCGGTGGAAGAGATACCGCACTCCGTCCAGTTCTTGTTGGACGCACATGGGGACTGGCTTGCCGATCTCCTCGGTAATCCTTTTGAGTTCCTTCCGTCGCACGTCCTGGAAAGCTTTCAGGTCACGGCGAACCGTTCGCGGAGAGACGCCCTGCTGTTTGGCGAACAAAGGAATAACCAGCCCTCGACCAAGACCAGAGTCGCCCAAGGCGCGGTCCATCGCTATCCACCGTTTCAGGACCTGAACTGACGAGTTCTTAGGCATGACGTTTAATGTCTCCTGTGACGTTTAATGTCATGGGGTTTTCGGTGTGACGTTTAACGTCATAGGGGTTCAGGCTACCTGCCCGCCGAAGCCATGTCCAGCGGGTGCCGCTTCGGGGGAGCCTCCCGCCGGGTCGGTTAAAATGGTTACTGTGGACTCAGTTTTCCAATCAGCACTAGCAAAAGGAGATGAACCATGAGTAGTCAGAATGGTACACGGCGGAACTGTAGCAATGGTGGTAATCGTGACGATGAGAGGCACGGCATCGCGTTCGCCCACCAAGCCGACGACCCGTCCGTGCCAGACTTGGACGAGTGGACGAACGAAGGCACCGAAGGCGAACCGGACTGGGTCCTAGACTGCGGGCGCTATGGGTATTCCCTGTCGAAGATGTACTTGCACGAGGACTGGCATTTCGTCTGGCAGTGTCACGCTATGGGTGGCACCAAGACTTTGGGAGGGGGGATATGCAGGGATCCGGAAGTGGCATTGGCGGCCCTGCGACACTTTCACGCTCAGGCGATCGCCAAGGCGAAGGAGTTGGCTGCCATCAACGAAACACGCAACAACGAGGAGGCGGATGATGGGACCATGCCTGACGGTGAGCTACAGCGAATCCTAGGTGGACCCAGCGAGGACGCATTTTACGACCGCCCGCGGCCCGTGCGATACGCCCTTACTTTCTACGAGGGAACATTTAAGAACGATTCGTGCGGATTCGAGTCAACCACGCCGTTCATGCCCATCAGCGTGGGCGACTTCATCACTTCTCGGTCGGACATCCCGGCCGTTGAAGGCAAGCTGTACCGAGTGACGGCGGTGCAGCACACGATCAACCGGTACGAAGACGAGATCTGCCACCACGTTGAAGTCTGCCTTGTG
Organism: Thermoguttaceae bacterium; assembly: GCA_040768665.1. GTDB lineage: Bacteria > Planctomycetota > Planctomycetia > Pirellulales > Thermoguttaceae > JABWBD01. The sequence goes on along the minus strand of JAXGMN010000036.1, from coordinate 18,016 downwards.
AAGCATTGAACTAAACCGGCGGCAACAAGAAAGCCCGCAGGGCGAGGAACGCTGCGGGCTCGGTCGGTAGGCGGCTAGGTCTACCGCGGCCGCTCGACCTGGACGTCGGTAGGCCGGGCCAGATTGACCGCGCCCAGCGATTCGGCCGTCTCGAGCGCGCGGCGAAGGAAAAGGACAGGCATTTCTTCTTTCGGTTCTGGCTCGAAACTGTTGCTGTAATGCGCTTTGCCCGATTGGGTTCCTTTGGCCGCTCCGATCTTCTTCCGATGAGCCTCATGCCCCGCAGTTCATCTCCTCAATACGAGCCTTTGTCATGAACAGGGGATCGTCAGGCTCAGTTATTCCGACGTACTCGTTCCACCAGATGCCCTGGCGGTCGAGAGGCAATACGCCATACTTGTCCGTGTGTTGATCGAGCGAGCGGTTAATCGCTTTCCAGACATCGGCAGATATCCAACGGAAACCTCCCTGAAAGGAAGGGGCCATGTAATCGCTTAGCCACAACAGCCCGGTAAATCCTCGCGGATAGTCGATGAATTCCGCAGGGTCGAGCCAAAGTATCTCCGGCCACCGTCTGAGATACTCACATTTCTCTTTATCAACTCCGCGCAGACGCAGCTCAGCCACGTATCGTTCCGGCAGCCTCCAACGGTTTCGGTCGAAGGCGGCTATACGCCCTCTCCCATAAATCACTCGATCTGGCGAGCCGTCCTGCCGTCTGGCAATTCGAGAGACGATGAACCCCAATCCCGGTTGAAGTGTTGAGGGAATCCGGCTGAAAGTCTGCGAGCCCTGGTTTCGTACGAGATCGGAAAACTCATCCCTGCCTTCCACAAAAGGATTCCAACTGACGCCATTCTGCTTGAGAATGAAGCGTCCATCGCCTGCCGCCCTTAAGTTGCTCCAGGACGAGATGATTGTGCCGCGGTCTTTTTTCGGCCTCTTCCCATGAGTCGTCTGCCAAAGAAAATCTGAGCGTAACTTCGCCAACATCTGATCTGAGATTCGTAGAGCAGCGTGATACTCTCCAGTAAAGTGGCTCGCGATCTGACGAAGAACGTCTCGCTCCGTCAGCCAGACCCCGGCTTCCCGGTTCTTTCTCAGGCCGTTTTGGGTCCAGTTGGCTGATCCTATGTATGCCCCAATACACTCACCATCCGCGGCAACTGCAAGAAACAGTTTTTCATGGAACGGCATATTGCTTGCCGGGTCGGCCGCACGGATGGCGACTCGCGGGTGCTTAAGCAACGCGGCTACCGAAGTGGGATTGGTCGGGAACTCAAGCCGGAGGATTACTTCGACATGCCTCTTTGAATCCGAGTCGACCCAAAAAAGTATGTCGTCGTGTGCGCCGACAAACGCTGACGCAATCCGCAAGACAGATGCGCCCTCGAAGAGGCCTGAAAGTCGGTCCCACAGGACGTTTTCGCCGTCGCTTGCAACAAACGATATCGTCGTCATCGGAGTTTACCGACCGCTTGCCCGATTCATTGACCACTGTGTACCTACTTGAACACCGAGCGTCAGGGAACAACTGCGATCTTGAAGCGCATCATCGCCCCTGTCAAGCCCGTGGTCGCTCATGTGCCGCACCACGTCAGCCAGATTGGGATCGTCGCTCCATCTGCGAATCAAGGGTTTCCGCGGAGCGGAGACGATCACTTCCCAACCCTGCTCGGTGGGGAAGCACAACCTGGTATGACAGGGACTGGCGCGGTGGTGGCGACGGCGTTTGCCACGATGCTGGCGAACCAGGCGGGCGGTCTCTTCGTGCGTCAGATTGTCGGCGGCAGCCCGATCGGCGAGTTGCCGTTGGTGGTCGGCGTTTTCGAGCTTCGACTGCTCATAGCCGGCCCGGGCGGCAATTTCTCCGGCATCGACGCGCTGGCGGATGTCGTCCGGCAATCGCAGCAGCGCGAGGGCCCGGCTCACCTGGGGGGCCGGCACGCGGAGTCTTTCGGCGACCTGCTTGCCGGTCCAGCCGTTCAGCTCCATCAGGGCGGCGTAGGCTCGGGCTTCTTCGACGGGCTTCAGGTCCTCGCGCAACAGGTTCTCGATGAGCTGCTGTTCCAGGACTTCGGACGGGGACATCTCGTCCGCATGGAAGTAACATTCGATCGCGGGCAGCCCAGCCAGCTTTGCCGCCCGCCAACGCCGCTCGCCGGCAATGATTACCCACTTGCCCAGTTCGTCCGACCAGCGCACGCGGATCGGGGCCAACTGGCCATGCTCGCGAAGGCTGTCGGCCAAGCGGCTCAACGCCTCCGGAGCGAACTCGGCACGAGGCTGCTGAGCATCGGGCACAACGGAAAGAAAGCTGCCGGTTCCTTCCGGTTGCCTGACAGTCCCTGCGGGGGGCCAATTCAAGCTTTAGCCACCGGCCCCAGGACTCGGCAAGTGGGGATTTGGCTTCAAGTCGAGGACGCAGTTCTCACCGTCGAACGTGGCGGTGAAGTAGTCAAGGAAGCCTGATCCGCACTTCGGGTCGGAAGATGACGACAGCTTCGCCGGTGTCGGGCGCGGAAGACAGGATTGCGGAGTAGTCGAACCTCATGCGCCGCCTACGAACGGTCCCCGTGGGACCTTCTGGAGAACTGGTCGCGGACAACCGCTGGCCACAACTCGCGCCCGCAGCTCACGCAGGTCCTGGCCGTGCGACAAGATTTCGGTGCAGTCTTCGTTCCACGCGACCCACTGGCCGGCATATTCGCGCGGCACGGGCTTGGTGCGGTTCGCGAAACGCGCCGAGAATTCACCAAGGCTAATCTGCATGGGTCTGCTCCACTGTTAAAGGGGCTGCGGGCCCGAAGGATCCGCAGTCGGACCTACTCCCCAACGTGTTTGGGCCACACTGATGAAGTCTATTGGATTCGACCGAAGTTGGCAACAACATCGACCGGATGTGAGGCCGTTCTAGCGAGTCGGAGCGACGGCGTCAGTAGCGATTTTCATCAGCCTTGCCTTGGCTTGGTTGAACCCTCTGGGCACACTGAAGAACCCGACCCAGAGTTCTCCGGGCGTGTGCTCCAGCACGAACGGATACGTCGTGCCCTTGCCGCGGGCCACGGCGACCGGCGCGGTCCACGTCCTGGCCTCATCCGACGAGAACGCCAACTCGACCTCCTGCCGTCCATTCTCCAGCGCATTGTAGACCAGCACGATGCGGCCGTCGTGGAGGCGGGCCGTGTGACCGGGCGCGGAAACGGCGGCGATGGGCGTGGGCTCCGCCGGTGACCAGGTCAGTCCGCCGTCCGCGGAGAAAGACTGCATGAAGAACCTGCGCTCGGTGCGGATGAGCATCCAGATCCGCCCGTCGCGCAACTCCAGTACCGACGGTTCCAGCGCGCCCGAGTGGTGTCCCGCTCCGCCGATGTCGATAAAGCCGGTGGTGCGCCACGTGAGCCCGCCGTCGTCGCTGACGCCCACGCTCGATTGCAGACGCCCGGGCTTGGACACGTAATGCGAGAAGGGAACGAGCAGCCGCCCCGTCTCCGTCTGAATGGCGCCGTTGGTCGCCCCGCTGTAGCCCTCGAAGACTTTCACGCGGTCCATCCACGTCTTGCCGCCGTCGAGCGACCGGATGGTCCAGATGGGCGAGTCGCAGCCGTCGGGCTCGCCGTCTTTTGTCCAGCCCCACGTGTTGTAGCCAAGATAGAAAACATGGAGCGAGCCGTCGGCCGACCGCATCACGGTGGGGTGAGAGGCATTGCGGTCGTCATGGCGGGTAATGACTTGCTCCGGCCCCCACGTCCTGCCGCCGTCGTGCGTGACGCGGCAGGCGACAAACGTGCGCGCGGTCTTCGTGCCGTAGCCGTTTGGGCCGGAGTAGACGTGCATCACGCCGCCGCCGTCCAGGTTCACCATCGCCACGCCCAGCACCCCCGAATGCGGCAGGTCCGGGCTGATGTCCGTGGCGCGCGGATGCACCTCGACGTGCTCGTCCAGCCGGATCCACTTCGAGAATGGCTTGCGTTCAACAGGACTGGCGGATTCGGCCCCCAGCGCATCGACGATCAGGTCCGCGATGAGCGCATGACCTGGGTTGCCGGGGTGCATGCCGTCGGGCAGCAGCCACACGAACCAGAAGGCTTGTCCTTCTTGCTCGACTCTGCGCCCGGCGTGGCGGGCGAGCTTCGCCGCGAAACGCTGCGTCGACGATCCGCCAGCAGCACGTGCTCCTCCGCCGAGATGCGTCGCACGGCCTGGGCGTACTCCTTCAGCACGACGTTGAATCCGTCGGGGTCTTCGACGTTGTACGGCGGCTTGCCGTAGAGCTTCCGTGTGACGTCGGCCCACTGGAGCGGGTTGGGCGTCAGGAGCAGGACCATCGCGCCGGTGCGGCGGCACTCGGCGACAAAGAATCGCAGGTCGGCCTCGAAGGTCTTCAGGTCCGTGCGCGGCACAGTCGCGGGCGGAGTCGCCCAGACGTCGACGAGCGCGTCGTTGATGCCGAACTGGATCATCACCAGCGCGGGTTGGTGCGCCAGCACGTCTTTTTCAAGCCGCTTCCGGGCGACTGGGGTGGTGTTTCCGCCCACGCCGGCGTTGACAACGCGCACGTCGCCCCCGCCTCGCTGCTGCAACTGCCCGGCCAACAGCGAGGCGTACACCCGCGTCGAGCCGCGCTCGGCGGTGGTCGAATCGCCAAAGGCCACCATCGTCAGCGGCTCGGCGGCGTGCGACGCGGCTAGCGATGCGAGCAAAAAGACGGTGAAGAGCAGAAGGGTGCGTGGCATGATCTCTCCATAGCGAAAAAGCAATTGTTCAAGGGTCGTGGTTCGCAACGCAACCGTCGCCCCCACGCTAACACGCCAATTGCGCCCACTTCCAAGGCTCCAGCTGCGTGAGCGCCAGTCTTTCCTGTTGTCCGGGGGATCAGCATCAGTACGACGACATTGGTGGACAACCTCTTCATTGATCACTAGTCCAGGTACCGCGACACTTCTTAACGGGTCTTTCGGATCTCGTCCGCGCCGCCACGTTCCAAGAGTCCGCGGCGGATTGCAGCGTTGATCGCGGACTTGAAGGCCGCGCGGACGTTATGGCCCGTGCGCCGGAAGCCGAGATGGCGCGCGGCTGCGATGATCGCTTGCTCACGGTCCCACCATGTCCCACCCATCGCGGCCAGAAGCATGTCGATCAGGTGGTCCAACGTGTACTGGTCGATGCTGCGACACAACAACGACAACTGTCCGCCGCGATTGTCCAAGATGCCGCGGCGGACCGCGGTTTGGATGTCGCGATTCAGGACCTCGCGAATGCGGGAGCCCGTTCGCTGATAGCCCAACGCAACCGCCACGTCGCGGAAAGCCTGCTCTCGGTCGCGCGGTCCACCCGAGGAAAACACCTCTCGGATCGTGGCCATGACATCAACACGCTCCGTCTCCCAGATGGGCGGCGGTGGGTTGCGGCCTGGATCGCCTGCGGACGAAGGCGGTCCCGTTTCCTCGTCCGGCGCCTGGTCGTCGGCTGTACTGTCGCCACTGGCAGCCGAGAGGCCCGCGCCGGCCGGCGCCCATTCCACCTGATCGTCGGCCTCCGCGGCGAATTCAGCCTCGGCGCACGGCCCGAGCCCAGCGGCGATCAAGTCCACGATCGGCGGACTGAGGTCGATCCGGAGCCGGTCAAGGTGCTGTTCGATTTCAGACGGTGTCAGTCGGTCCAGAAGGTAGGCGACCAGGTCGTCCTGACGCGGCTGTCCAAAGACCATGCGGTAAACCGCCAACGAATTGCGGAGGGCGGGCAGGTGTTCGGCTTCACGGCTGAGCGGGAGGGCGGGAACGTGCCGCTCGATCGTCACGCCGCCGTCCGCCGCGCAGACCCAGTAGGGCCACAACCCGGTCGCATCGCTCGTTTCCGGGCCGGACTCGGCGGCCGCGGCAAACAACTCGCACCAAGGGTCGAGATGCCCGTCGAGCCGCAGGGACGCGCCGTGACGCAGGGCCACATTCCAGCGCACAGCGTGGCCTTTGTACCGATGGACACGGCCCTCGCGCTGCTCCATGTCCACGGGATTGGCCGGCAGGTTCCAATGCACCACGGCGCGGCAGTAGGTGTGGAAGTCCAGGCCTTCCTGCCCGATCGACGTGGTGACGAGCACGAAGGGCCAAAACGGCGAGTTGAACGCTTGTCGCACATGTTCCTTGCGCGAGACCAACTGGCCGTCGTCCGACCGTTCGTCGCCAAATCGCATCGCGAACCGCGCCCGCAAACGCTCGCTATCGATGCGGACCTGCTGTGCTGCGTCGTCAACCTCAATCCGATCCGCGCCGGGATTGGCCACGCGGAGATTGAGGGCGATCGACATCGCCTCCGCCACGTCCCGCGCGGCTTTCGTCTCGTCGGCGCTCGTATCGCCCAGCGAGTCGCGCAGGACATGGGCGTACTCGTCCAACACCGCCTGCAGGCAGCCGTCGGCGCAGTAATCTAAGACGCGCCGCCAATAGGGTTCGGCTCGATTCCGGCCGCGGATCAGTGCGATTACGTCGGGCGAATTGAACAAAGCTCGAAAGCCCCACGCGATCCGACCGGCGGCATGGCGTCGCTGGGGATCGCGAAGTACCGCCGCGCCGCCGCTGACTCGCCCCAAGGCCCGCAAGGCGGCCACGGCCGGTCCGGCGACGGCCAGTTGCGCGACGACTTCCGGCAAATCCGTCGGCGGGCGGCCGAGCGCATGCGGTCCCTGCCGCAACAGTTCCGAAGCGTGCTGGACGTGCAGCGGCCATCCAGCGTCGTCGCGTTCCTCGGCTTCCGGTTCTTCGTCTCGATCGGTCTTGTCATAGTCCAACCCAGACCAGAGGGCGGAGAGCGACTCGTCGGCAAACCACTCTTGAGCGGCGGTCGGATCCAGACACTGGTCCAAAAGGATCGGAGCGGCCCAATACCAGTTCTTGTCCTCGGCCCCAGCCGACGGCGCGTTGCGGGTCAAAGACTCCAGGAATTCGGCAATCGCCGATTTGGCTTGGGCGATGACACCGTCGAGGTCGGGACACTGAACGCATACCTGGGCGGCGAAAACGCGAAGCGGGTCCACGTGTTCAGCCAAGAAGAAACTCGGGTACAGCAGCCCCAACACGGGCATGCCGGCGAGATCGCCTCGCGACCGCCGAAATTCCAACAAACGGCGTATGGCCTTGCCAACTGCTGCGTATTCGGTATCGGCCCTAAAACTGGTCACCATCCGCCGCTCTGCCTCGTAGCTCAGCAGCGTCGCGACAGCCTTCGGGACGACGTGCCAACTGGAGAACACCAAGCGTTTGGTGAAACGTGCGGCGGCCGGCTCCGCAAACGGCTCGGGCAGGTCGTAGTAGGGCAGTGCGGGTGGGATCCAGAGCAACTGCCAAGCGCCGGCGTCGACCGTCTGCCGCATCAGTTCGCGCAGCCGCGGGTTCTGCGGGGCGACCTCGCGATACCGGCGTACCGCCGCCCATGGCAGCAGCGTCCCGCCGGTGCGATCGGCATCCTGCACGGCTTTGCACAGACACGGGTCGGCCACGCGCTCGCAGAACTCCTGCTTCAACTGGTAGTGCTCCATGAAGTTCAACAGGTACGGCGCCGATTTCCAGTACTCGACCGTGTCGTGATGCTCCAACTGCCGGGCGATCTTCTGCAGACCCATGTAGGCCTGAACGTCGCCGGGCTCCAGATCAAGGTCGGCGTCGATTTGGCGGAGCATGCCGCTACGGTCAGCCGTCACGGCCAGCCGCTCCGTGCGGCACATCACTCCGCGCAGGCATCTTTCCAGTTCCCGGCGGATTTCGCCGAGTCTCGGCCGGGTGTCCTCAGCCGCCAGACCGTACAACTGGCGGCGGTAATCTGCGAGCAGGCTTTCGACCCGTTCCGTCTGCGGCGCATCGTCCAGCAGGAACCGCACGGTATCCAGGAAATCCTGGTAGTGGTCGTCCTCGCCGGACTCCTGACTCAACGTGTACATCTTGTACGGCGTAGCGGACAGCAGCAGCACGCGGGCTTGCGAGTGTTCGTCGGACGATTCCTCGTCGGAGTACCGGAACAGCTTATGCGCAAGTTGGGCCTCGGCCGAATCCGATTCCCGAAGGAGGTGCTTGAACCGCTGAAACTCGTCCAAAATAATCAGGTCCGGCTCCAACGAGTCCAGGCACGTCCGCGCCAGCAGCTCCCGCAGTTCGCCGATCAAGGCGTTTCTGCGTTCCCACCATTCCGCATCGGAGTCCCGGGTGCGACGGTAGCATCCGCACAACTCCGCAAACTCGTCCTGCAGTCGAGGCGTCTTGGCCGCCTCGGCCACGAACATCGCGGCGATCTCTCGGTCGATGTCTTCTTGCGGGAAGTTTTCGACGTGTCGGCGGAAGCCATTGATCTTCTTGTCGCCGCGTAGCACGTACAGCGGCGCCGCGCCGCGAAGCTGCCAGGCTTCCCGCAGCAGGTGATAGAGCAGCACCCGTTCCTCGCTGACGCCCAGCCGCGACTTGAGGTCAAACGAAGTGCTGGGCGTGAACGACACGAAGTTCAGCGGCCCAAGCCGATGGCGATCATTTCCTCCTCGGATCGGCAGAAGGGTTATCCGAGAGGCCAAGGCATAGTCATCGCGGCCGGTCAAGTTCAGCCGATTGATGTTCTGCCGGGCGATATCGTGATTCGAGCAGATGTAGACCACATCGATGCGGCGGACGCGGTGGCGCAAGTGTTCGATGGCGCGGGCGATGACGCCTTTGGCCACCAGGGTCTTGCCGAGCCCGACCTCGTCGGCCAGCAGAAACCGGCGCGTATATCCGGGGCCATACAGCCGCTGGAAGACGTAATCCACGCTCCGCCGCTGGAACGGCTTCAGCCCAGCGAGGACCTTCTCGGTGTCGGGAAACTGGAATGCCGCTGGAGCGGCCGGTTGGCGATCAGTCATGCTCGACGCTCCTTCGGGCCGCCCAGATCGGCCGCCAAATCCTCAGAAACTCCTCGCTGACCAGGTCGCGGCCCTCCGGTGTCTGCTGCAGGTCCTCTATCAGCCGCGCAATCTGGTCGATCCGTGCGGGTTGGCGGTCCAATGCGCGAAGCAGCGGCTCCAGCAGCGGCAGCCCAAACCCGCCGTCCCGGCCGGGTGCGTCGCGCATCGTGCTTTCCTGGAATGCCTCGGCCAGCCGCGCGGCCGCTTCATCGTCGTCGGCCAACAGCAGCAACAGATATCGCAGGAGCTGAGCGCGGTTGCGGAGCAGGCTGAGCAGGATTCGTCCCTCGCGGTCGGCCGGCGCGCCGCTCAGCGGTAGGTTCAACACGAACGCGCACGACTGCTCGACCGGACCCTCCCGGGCCGTCAAGTGAAATGCGAAGAACGACGTCAGCCCTTCAAAGGACAGCGACTCGAAGGCTGCGACCTCGCCGGGCACCGGGTCCAGCAGTTGGACGGCCGCCGTCGGCGCGACCGTCACAGGGTGGCACGCGCCCCACACACCAGGAAGCCAACGCAGCGGGACGTCCGCCGACCGTGAGATCGCCAGCCGATAGCAGGAAGGACGATCGGCGACGGCTTCGACGTGTGCCCGCATTCCTGCCGTCGCCAGCAATGTCCGCATTTCCTCCAATCGATCTTCCAGCAATTGTCGCGTGGCGTCCGTCTCCGGCGGCGTCGTCCGCTCGTACCGCAACAGCAGGTCAGCGAAGCCGGTGGCGCGGTCGCTCGCTCCGCCGCGTCCGCCGTCGCCGTCGTCCGCCGGCCTCAGAAAGGCATCGACGCCGCAGCGGTTCCGCCGGCCGGTCAACCGCACGAGGAATTCGACATTCCGCTCGAATGCCGCTTCGGTCGCATTGGCGGAACCGGTCCAGACGTGGGCCCGGGCCCCATCGTCGGCCAGGAACAGCTTGGCATGTAGACCGCTCAACTGGCAAGCGGGGGCGAATTCCAATGGACGGCCGTCCGTGCCATCGCCGCTGCCGGAGTTTGTCAACTCGCTCGGCACTTCCGACGTCATCGGCGTGGCTGGAGCCGAGTCGCCGCCCGGCGAATCGTCCGCTACTGCCGGAAGTTCACTCGATTCCTCCTCGGCCATCGCGGGATCGGCGGCCGGATTCATGTACCACGCGCCGGACAGACGTTGCAGCGACTCGACCGAGAGGCCGTCCAGCGACTCGATCCGCGACACCAATTGATGATCATTATCGTCCGCCGTCAGACGCCGGACAAAACCGTCCTGGACGAACGGCGCGACGGTGAGCGTCCGAGAATAGCCGCAGACGGGCCAAGCCTCCGCGCTTTCTATGCCCAGCGGGCAGAACCCGAAATCATCGAAGCCGTCCGGCGTCTCAAAATCCACTCGCAGCAATTCGTCGGCCAAGGCGTTGACGTGGTCCAACGTTCCTGCTGCCGGAGCGTTCTGCACCCAATTCGGCAGCGTGCGAACGAACCGTGCCAGCGGATGGTTTCGCGAAAACGCGTTCTTGCGGCGTTTCGCGACTGTGCCCTCGAGTGTCAGCAGCGTGTCCCAGGAGCGGTCAAACGTCAGATTGCGGCTCGAGCAGAGCACACGATAGCGGACGGTTGCAGGAGTGCCGTCCTCGGCGGCGTCTTCCGCCACGTAACGGAGCACGGTCAGCTTCGGGTGGAAAACACCGCCGCGCGGTGCCGTGACTTCAAACACCGAAGTATCGAGGTAAGCCAGCAAGAGCTGCCCTTGGCGCGGAAGATACGTTCGGCCGGCTTGACAGAACACGGTCACGCGGCGTGCGTACCGGCGCAGGGCTTCCAGCAGTGCCAGCGGATCTGCGGCGAGCGGCCCGCGCCGATCTTGAAGCTGGAACACAGTGAAAGACACCGGGACCGTCAGCAGCGCGATCAGGTCCAGGCTGAACGTCGTCAGCAGCGCACGGTCGAGGGTATACCCCGGCGGAGGCCGAAAGGCATCGCGCAGCAGCGTCCGTTCGTGTGGGTCAAGCATCACGTGGCTCCCCATTGGCAGGCGGCGCCAGAATGTCGTGTACGATCTCCCGCACCGGCTTTTTCCAGCGATAGTCGATCTGCGCCGTGCCAGACGAACCGTTCCAGTTCTCCAACGCCCGCAGGTTGCCGACGCGGGCGCGGCCCCGTTTCAGCCACTGCTCGCGAGCGATGACCAATTGCCGGCAGGACCGGTCGTCGATCAGCCCTCCCAACGTTTCGGTCGCCAGGGTTCGCGTCAGCCACGCATCCACAAAGTCCCGCGTCGGCTGCGGGACTCGCGCCGACTGGGCGCGGACCAGCGTCCAGAAAGCCCGGCGGTCCCAGGCCGCCAGCGCGGGGCGGCGCAGGCCAATCACGTCCCACCAGTCGGCAAGCTGCTCTCGATACGTGTCGACCAGCGCCAGATCGGGCCGCAGTTCCGCCAGGATCAGGTTGTACAACAGCGCGGCACCGTGGAGCATTTCCGAGAAGTTGCGGGCGTGGAGCAGTTGCGTCGCCAACTCGGCGCTCAATTCACTGGGGGGCAAGTCCCAAGGGAATTCCTCGTGCTGGATCGTTCTGCGAGCCAGCAGCAGGTGCGCCAGCAACGACCGCGGCGCGCGGCTCGCCACCCGGTGAATCAGGTACTCAGCCTCGCCGCATCTCAGGCCGAATTCGACCTGCGACGGGAAGTCGTCGGGCGGCGCCGGCAGGTGCGGGTCCCAGTTGGCCGTCGGTGCGTCCGGCGACTCGCCGGCATCCGGCCTCGCGCGCTCAGCCCGCCGCGTCCCTTGCCGCGCCAGGCAGCGATGATAGTCCTCCTCGGAGCCGCTGAACCGCAGCACGCCCCACTGCCGCAACCCATTCCAATACACGCTGCTCGGCAGCCGCTGGACGTGCAGGCCCGCCCGGAACCCGATCACGCCGACCGATTCACCGCCCGCGATCAATCCGTCCCGCAGCCGACCTTGCAGCAACCGCGCCCGATGGGCCGCCTCGTTGCCGCCCAAACGCCGACGTTCGATGTCCGCATATACCCACGGAATGAACAGGAAATAGCGGGCCCGCGTCTGGATCGTGCTGGTCCCAGGAAACAGCAGATCGGCGAATGCGTCCCGGATCGTTCCCAACCCCAATTCGTCTCGGGTATCCTCTTCGCGAAACAGGTCGATCACCTCCATCGCCTGCCGCCGTTCCTGTTCCGAGTAGTCCAGCCAAGTGAGCGCCGCCATACGAACAATTCCCAAAATGGACTTCTCTGCGCTTCATCCATGAAACGGGATGCTGCTCTTGTGGATTGAAATGCCTAAACCGTCTCGCTGCATGAAATATCTCACAATTCGCTCGCAAGCCTCCTGATCGCCGTGCGGTGAAATATGAACCTCCCGGACGTAGTCCTTGGGGGCAAAGGGCAACTCGATATACCACCTATTACTTTCGCTCAATCGTATCGGATAGTCGCTTGGATCCCGTCGGAAACAGACGCACCGCCATTCCTGTTCCTGGGCATACGCACCATGTTTGATGCCACAAATCGTCTGGTAGATCGCCACAGAAAGGGCCGCTAGGAACAGATGCCTGGCGAGCGGCTCTTGTCTCGTGTACAGTGCGCAGTACGAATCCTCCCGGAAAAACCGTTCCTCAACGAGCGGCCGCAAGTCGATCGAACCGTTCCGATCCGTGTACTTGCACCGAATCAACTGAATAGCCGGGTCGGGCCTGATTGGATTCTTGACGTCGCACCCGCCGGCGCGTCTTGTGATGTCGCAAAGGAACCCGCGCTGCAATTGCTGAAAATCAAAACCGATCGCCACGCCTCCTTGCGGCGCGTAAGCACGCCACTGGTCTAGAGAGTCACCGTCCTCTGACAGCGAAAGGACGTAGACGTCCAAGGGCTCGTCGCCGAAGCCCTCAATGCCCGAAACTAGGAATTCCTTGTACTCACGCAGTGCGTCAGCCACTTCGTATTCTCTAACTGCCCGCAGGAGGCTTTGCTGCCCGATTCTCAACTCGGACGTGTCATTCATCTGATCGTAGCGGGTAGCGCGGATCTTGCGGGAATCGAGAATGCTCCTGAGTCCGTTGACGGAAGTGTAATGGTGGAGGAGGTCGGGCGCTGTCCGGTTCGCATTCATCACAACAACCTCCTTCGCGTAAGACAAATCCTCTGTTCCCTCGTCGGCGCCCGCCAGTTTGAAGGGCACGTATCCCGCACGTGACCGGCCAGCGCTGTCATTCCAACCACTTGACGAATTCTGCCTAACGTTGTCAACCGCTCCGCACCAAGACCAAGCGTGGACGGCGTTACTCGGAAGACACGGCGTTGCGACACATCTTCGACGTTCTCGACCGGGAATGACCGAGTTCAGGCGAAGACAAACGGATGACAGTATTCATGGCCCATTTGGTCCATTTATGGCCGAATTATCCAAGCTGCGTATGGCATCGCAAGTCCATTCCGATTAGGGACTTACGGTTCTCTGGCTGGTCTCGCGTCAGATGCGATGGCCGAATTGTGTCCGAATTGCCTTGGAGGGCGATTCCCTGGGGGCGGCTGATCACTCCCGTTTCTTCATCCCATCCGCGTCTTGGCGTCCGACAAGCACGTAATGTGTGGTTGGGCCGCGTCGCCCGACCTTGCTGAAACCCCCTTTCGAAGTCAGGCCATCCAGGTCGCGGCTGGCGGTCCTCGCGGAGACGCCGGTCAATTGCCGGTACTCGCGGCTGAGAGCAATCTTAAACAAACTCCTAACGATAGACCTTCACGGTCTTCACGATGACGCGGAAGTCTGCGGCGGGCTGCGATTGGGAAGCGAGCGTGACTCGGTTGGCGCCCGGCACGAGTGCGGGGAATGCGCCCGCCACTTGGCCCGCAACGACCTCGGCGCCGTCGGCGCCCAACACCCGCCAGGTGGCCTGGTCGCGGCAGACGAGCCGCTGGCCTTCCAGCAGCCGCACCGGGAATCGCACCGATTGCTCGCCGATCGCCAGTACCGGCTCGGCGAGGAATGCCTCGCTCGCCTTGGCCCCGGCTTGGTTCTCAGGTTGGGCAAGCGGCGGAATCACGAGTTCGATCTCCAGCACCGGTGGGTTCTCTTGGCCACCGGGCGCATCCGATCGGCGAACGATGTTCCAGACGTTGTCGGCGCCATCGAGCCGGGTGACGATCCGCGGAATGTCGTACTCGCGATCGAGCCGCTTCCAGTCGATCTCCGCCTCGGGCCTGCGGCCGCCAAACGGCTGGCCCAGCGACACGACGGTGACCTCGGCCCGCGCGCTGTGGCCTTGCGATGGTGTGCAGCCGAACCGGATCGCGTTGGCGCCCTCGGCCAGCAGCGGCAGCTTTTCGACTTGCGGCCGGAAGCGGCTGATCAGTTCGCCTCGTTCGTCGTACAGCACGCAGTCGTCGATGCCCTCCAGCTCGATGTATTGCCCGGATTGCAGCGTGACCGGGAAGAGCACCTTGCTGCCGCCGAGTTCCAGCGACGGGCTGGCCAGTTCGGCCCGGCGGGCGGTAAGCGAGACGATCGGGCTCACCAGGATGTCGACCTTGCCCCGGGCGGGAATCTCGTTCAAGAGCAGGTTGACCTCGGAGATATGCGCCCGGTCTACGGCGTTGCGGTAGATGGCGTGGCTTCCGCCGCCGCCATAAGGCCACACGTAATCCGTCAGCCGCTCCGCATCGCGCTCGCGGAGCAGGATCTCCACGTAGCGCCAGCCGGTGAAATCCAGGTCGATGTAGTGGTCCGAGATGCAGTCGTGGTATTCCCGCGGCGAGCGGATCTGGACGTTCAGCAACGCGCCGCTGCCGTCGCCTTTGACCCACAGACCCAGGGCGTCGCCGGGCATCATGCTGAAATAGGGGTGCTTGTACGTCCTGCCGATCTGCGCCCAGGCGCCGCGGGGATTGTCGCCGGCGTTGGCGGCCTGGAGCCGCAGGCTGCGACTGCCGGCCTTGACGTCCGTAGTCTCCAGTTCGACGCGGGCGGTGACCCCGGCCGCGTTGCGGCGGTTGTCCAGCGCATCGAGATCGGCGAAATCGGCCAGCACCGTGGCTGTGGCGTCGTCGTACGGCACCACGCTATACAGGGCTTCCAGCCGCGCGCGGAGCGGTTGGGCGGCATACGGGTTTTCGGTCACCCAATGCTCGGAGCCATTGCCCACCGCGCTGATGCGGTGCTTGGCCAGATAGGCCGGGGTGAACTGCCACTGGCCGGCAGCGTTCTGACGCAGACGAACGTCGCGGCCCGGCTGGCCGACCTGCTGCAACGTGGCCTGATCGAAGTAGCGCGCCAGGCGGAGCCGCTCGTACCAGCCCAGCACGGTGAACAGTTCTTCAATTCGAGCGTTCCAGGGCCGAGCGGTTGCGTGGACGCCCTGGATCGACCCTGGGCCGTCGATGGCTAGATTCTGGGCGGCGAAATACTCCAGCTCGTCGGGAAAATGCCCGCGGGCGATCGCCGACGGTCCGCGCGGCGCCCACCAGCCCAGCTGCGGCTCCAGCAGGTCGGTGAGCCGGAATCGCGATGCCTGCCGGATGTGCGCGTCGTGGAACTGCTTCATGGCCCACACGGGATGGTCCCACGCGCCCAGCCGCGAGTGAATCCACCAACTGTTGTGTCCCCACTCGCTGCCCTCGGTCACGCCGCCGTACAGCCGCTGGAAAATGGCCCAGCGCATGGTGTCGATGCCGAATCGGCTCCGCATGCCTTCGGAACCGTCGAAGTAGATCATCTCCAGCTGGCAGGCGTTGTAGACGCGGGCGATCCGCTCGGCCAACTCGTCCGCCAGCGGGCTCTGGGGATCGGGATAGAAGGCGATGTATCGCTGTTGCAGGTAATCGACCCCGGCCCCTTCAGCATGTGCGGCGGCCTGCGTTTTGAACGCGCCTCGTTCGCACTCCAGGAAGGCATAGGGCTGCTCCCGCGAAATGGCCGCATAGCGGATCAGTTCGCTTCCCACTCGCAGCGCGTTGCCGTTTCCGGAATAGCTCCAGATCACGTCGTGGCTCTGGGCGGGCAGCTCGTTGACGAAGATCGTCTTGTCGGTGGCCGAAAGCGGCTTGGCCAACGTATAGTGGTTCGACGCGATCAGGTGCGGCGAGGGTACCGGCGTGACCCAGGGATCGTTCGGGCTGATGCAGGCGGTGAGAGTGTGGATTCCCGGTTTCAGGCCGGCCGCGCGAATCCGCTCCGCGGTGGCCTTCATCTCGTCCAGCCCGCCGGGGAAATAGGCCGCGCGGGGTTCGTAGTGGCCCAGCGTGGACCACCAGCCGTGCAGGTGGAGGTTGGTAAAGCCGCCGCGGCGGGCCATTTCGATCCAGGCATCGGTATCCTTCGCGGCCAGGTCGGCAAACAGGTAAGAGCCGCGGGTTTCTTCCGCGCCCATCGACCAGGGGCCGCCGACGCGGGATTTCGGCACCGGCTCGTTCTCCGCCATCGAGCGGAGCATGGGGATCAGCTGGGGCCGCGGCCCGGCGGCCAGGCCGATGCTGGGCCCGACTAGACCGTGCTGGGCCGTCGTCGACGCGCGGAACTGCGGCACCGGCGAGTGGAATGACGTGTCGACCTCCAAGGCGAGACTTCGCAGGCATACGCCCGAGGCGTCGTCGGAAGCCAGGCCGGCCATGTTGCCGATGTACTCCTTGGGCGCCGGCGAGAGTTGGAAGAACGTGAACCGCTCGGCGTCGGGCACCTTCAGTTCGGCAGCCGTCACGGTGAGATACTGGTCCTTGGCTGCGATGCGGATGGCCGCGCTGCCGGCCCCGCGCGGGAAATCGGCGATCAGCAGACCGCTGTCCGATCGCATCTGCCGCGCCTGTAGGCGCCGCCCCTGCTCCTGCTCGACCGCCAGCACGGGCTGCGGCGTGGCCAGCAGTTCGCGCCCGGTGCCCTTCTCCTTCAGGGAGAGGAGCGAGCCGTCATCGCCGACGACCAGCGTGGCCCAGCGGGTTTCATAGCGGGCGAGTTCCTTGGCCTCGCTCTTGGCAGGGCCCAGGTCTCGGTAATCGGCCGTTTGGCGGCCCGCCGGATTGGCCAAGGCCAGCACCTCTTCGGCCTCCAGCGCCCGCCGATAGATCCGCAGTTCGTCGATCAAGCCGGCGTGGCTGGCCGATCCGGACCACCGCCCTACCTGGAGATCGCCGTTCTGTCCGACCGGATAGTCCCACCGGGCAGAGCCGACTTGCTTGCCGTTGACGTAGGTGGTGATCTGCGGCCGCTTGAAAACGGCCGCCAGATGGACCCACTGCTTCAGGGGCAACTCGGAGAGAAACGGAGCGGAGGCTTCCGTCCAAGCCTCGTCGGCGGCGCCGTGACGGTGCCCAGGCCGGCCCATGCGAAACGAGCAGGTGCGGTCGCGGACGAAGATCAGAAATCCCCCCGGGCTCCACGTTCCGCCGGTGAGAATGTTGGGATATTGCCCGGTTCCCTCCCAGTACACCCAGACGGCCAGACTCATCTCGTCGGAGCCGTCGAGCTGCGGCATCGCCGGGAGGATCGCGTAGCTGTCCGAACCGGTCAGCCGCAGCGCGGTCCCGAACTCGCCCTGGGCCCAGGATGCCTGGTGCAGTTCGGCGTCGCCTGTGGGATCGACTGCATTGGCTGAGTAAACCCCCTGGCCTTCGTCGAAGCTCCAGCGGCCGAGCACACCGGAGTCGGGGCCTTCGCCGCCCGTCGCGGTCGAAGCCAATGCCATCATCCCTACAAGGGCCATCACAGACAAAACAGCTTCTGCATTCATGTCTTCTCTACTTTCCAAGTTGGCCTAGTCTTTCACCTAATCTCTCACCTAACCCCCGGCTCCGAGGCAGGAGGAAGAGATTAAGTGAAAGATTATGTGGAAGATTAGGGTTTCGGGTTCCGGCGCAGCCGGATAAGTCCAGCTTTGCCCTATTTCAGCAGCCACTGGACGGCCGACGCCTCCTTGTCCGCGCCGTCGCCGGTGTACGTGGCCAGTGCGTCGGCCTTGGGGGCGCCGCGATAGGCCGCGACCACAATCTCGGGCTCTTTGCCCTCGCCGGCAAGCCAGAGGGACTGGGGAGCGGCCAGGGCGATCATGCCGGGCAGGTCGAGATACTTCGCGCCGCCGGGGAGGAACATGGGGTGGCGGTAGTCGAGCAACTTGCCGAAG